>NZ_QMEJ01000009.1 GCF_003390865.1 Tropicimonas sp. IMCC34011 | reverse complement strand
GAGTCGCGCTGATTCCGTGCTGTGGACGCTGGGTAAGGGAGTGTTTCGGGGGTCTTGGGTCTGGGGAGGTTGGTCTCAAGTCATTGATATTGGGTGGTTTCCTGTCTTTTTTTGGAAAAAGCGACGTTTCTGTAAAAAAGCTCTTGCGAGGTCCGGCTGATATCCGTAGACACCCCTTCACCGGCGGCGCTGAGGCGCACAACGGGACGCCAGACGGGGCGGCGGCAACGAGCCGACGCAGACGAGGCGGGAAAAATTAGAGGCAGATCGGGCGGGCGCGCCGAACAAGTTAGGGCGCACTCGGTTGGTTTTGTCTCTTCGCTCTTTGACATTGCGGGTACACTGAAGAGATATGTGGGCGGTCCGGTCCTTTCGATGGATCAACGTCTGTATATCGCGCTTCTAGGCTTCGGCCGATGATGAAGTGTCAGCTTCACTGTTTGAGTGAGGTTTCGGTTTCTTTGGAAACTGAAGCACGCATCAGACAGATGACTTCATCCGGATTAGCCTCCGGATGAGATGTGCAGAGGTTCGAACGTCAAGGATACATCTTCGGATGTTTCAACTTGAGAGTTTGATCCTGGCTCAGAACGAACGCTGGCGGCAGGCTTAACACATGCAAGTCGAGCGAGGTCTTCGGACCTAGCGGCGGACGGGTGAGTAACGCGTGGGAACGTGCCCTTCACTGCGGAATAGTCCCGGGAAACTGGGTTTAATACCGCATACGCCCTTCGGGGGAAAGATTTATCGGTGAAGGATCGGCCCGCGTTGGATTAGATAGTTGGTGGGGTAATGGCCTACCAAGTCGACGATCCATAGCTGGTTTGAGAGGATGATCAGCCACACTGGGACTGAGACACGGCCCAGACTCCTACGGGAGGCAGCAGTGGGGAATCTTAGACAATGGGCGCAAGCCTGATCTAGCCATGCCGCGTGAGTGACGAAGGCCCTAGGGTCGTAAAGCTCTTTCGCCAGGGAAGATAATGACGGTACCTGGTAAAGAAACCCCGGCTAACTCCGTGCCAGCAGCCGCGGTAATACGGAGGGGGTTAGCGTTGTTCGGAATTACTGGGCGTAAAGCGCGCGTAGGCGGACTGTTAAGTCGGGGGTGAAATCCCGGGGCTCAACCCCGGAACTGCCCTCGATACTGGCAGTCTTGAGTTCGAGAGAGGTGAGTGGAATTCCGAGTGTAGAGGTGAAATTCGTAGATATTCGGAGGAACACCAGTGGCGAAGGCGGCTCACTGGCTCGATACTGACGCTGAGGTGCGAAAGTGTGGGGAGCAAACAGGATTAGATACCCTGGTAGTCCACACCGTAAACGATGAATGCCAGACGTCGGGCAGCATGCTGTTCGGTGTCACACCTAACGGATTAAGCATTCCGCCTGGGGAGTACGGTCGCAAGATTAAAACTCAAAGGAATTGACGGGGGCCCGCACAAGCGGTGGAGCATGTGGTTTAATTCGAAGCAACGCGCAGAACCTTACCAACCCTTGACATCTGGATCGCGGTTTTCCGAGAGGAATTCCTTCAGTTCGGCTGGATCCAAGACAGGTGCTGCATGGCTGTCGTCAGCTCGTGTCGTGAGATGTTCGGTTAAGTCCGGCAACGAGCGCAACCCACATCCCTAGTTGCCAGCAGTTCGGCTGGGCACTCTATGGAAACTGCCCGTGATAAGCGGGAGGAAGGTGTGGATGACGTCAAGTCCTCATGGCCCTTACGGGTTGGGCTACACACGTGCTACAATGGTAGTGACAATGGGTTAATCCCCAAAAGCTATCTCAGTTCGGATTGGGGTCTGCAACTCGACCCCATGAAGTCGGAATCGCTAGTAATCGCGTAACAGCATGACGCGGTGAATACGTTCCCGGGCCTTGTACACACCGCCCGTCACACCATGGGAGTTGGGTTTACCCGAAGACGGTGCGCCGACCCTTACGGGGGGCAGCCGGCCACGGTAAGCTCAGCGACTGGGGTGAAGTCGTAACAAGGTAGCCGTAGGGGAACCTGCGGCTGGATCACCTCCTTTCTAAGGATGATCCTGGCAGGATGGCCAAGCTCTCGAGCTTTCCATCCTCGTGGATCACTTAGCAGCTTCTTCGGAAGCATATTCGGGGCCAGGCCGTCCTCATATCTCTTCAGTTTAAGCACACGGGCTACCGCCCGGTCTTGGGTCGGTAGCTCAGGTGGTTAGAGCGCACGCCTGATAAGCGTGAGGTCGGAGGTTCAAGTCCTCCTCGACCCACCATCGAACATGGGCCGGCAGATGCGGTCCTTCGGGGCGTTAGCTCAGCTGGGAGAGCACCTGCTTTGCAAGCAGGGGGTCATCGGTTCGATCCCGATACGCTCCACCATCACATCCGTCGCCTCGCGGCACGAGATCTGATGCCCTTGTGGCCGGTGGCCGCCAACCTTCAGTGCAATGTACCCAAGATTTCATCCGGTCCGATCGCGCAGCGCATGCGAGATGCGCTTCGCCGTCCGACCGGACGACTTTGACATCGTATAGAGAGATAATCATCAGAATTGTCCGACCTCCCGCGTTAGGGAAGGTCAGCGGGTTCGACCCGCGAAGACAATTTTGTTCCAAGTCAAGTACACTAACCAAACATGTTCCCTGCACGAACCAGGCAGGGAGCGGGAATGTACGACTTTTGATCGGAAGAAGCCTGTCTTCTTCTGGATCAAATCAAGCGCGAAAAGGGCGTTTGGTGGATGCCTTGGCAGTAAGAGGCGATGAAGGACGTGATACTCTGCGATAAGCCATGGGGAGCTGAGAATAAGCTTTGATCCATGGATTTCCGAATGGGGCAACCCACCTGACAGTTCGTTATTGATTGCTTTGCGGCAATGGATAACGCGCTGAACCAGGTACTTATTACCTGAATACATAGGGTTATAAGAGCAAACCCGGGGAACTGAAACATCTAAGTACCCGGAGGAAAGGAAATCAACAGATACTCCGCTAGTAGTGGCGAGCGAACGCGGACCAGCCAAGCCTCGATTGTGACCGGAACCGATTGGAAAATCGGGCCATAGTGGGTGACAGCCCCGTACGGGAAGCATGAGAGGATATATCAAGTAGGGCGGGACACGTGAAATCCTGTCTGAAGATCGGGGGACCACCCTCGAAGGCTAAGTACTCCTTACTGACCGATAGCGAACCAGTACCGTGAGGGAAAGGTGAAAAGCACCCCGACGAGGGGAGTGAAACAGTTTCTGAAACCGGACGCCTACAAGCAGTCGAAGGGACCTCGAGTCCTGACGGCGTACCTTTTGTATAATGGGTCATCGACTTGGTCTCACATGCAAGCTTAAGCCGATAGGTGTAGGCGCAGCGAAAGCGAGTCTTAATAGGGCGACTGAGTATGTGGGATCAGACCCGAAACCGAGTGATCTAGGCATGACCAGGATGAAGGTAAGGTAACACTTACTGGAGGTCCGAACCCACACCTGTTGAAAAAGGTCGGGATGAGTTGTGCCTAGGGGTGAAAGGCCAATCAAACTCGGAGATAGCTGGTTCTCCGCGAAAACTATTTAGGTAGTGCGTCATCCGAATACCCCGGGGGGTAGAGCACTGGATGGGTAATGGGGCCCCACAGGCTTACTGATCCTAACCAAACTCCGAATACCCGGAAGTACTAGATGGCAGACAGACGGCGGATGCTAACGTCCGTCGTCGAGAGGGAAACAACCCTGACCTACAGCTAAGGCCCCCAATTCGTGGCTAAGTGGGAAAGCAGGTGAGACGGCCAAAACAACCAGGAGGTTGGCTTAGAAGCAGCCATCCTTTAAAGATAGCGTAACAGCTCACTGGTCTAATTAAGCTGTCTTGCGGCGAAGATGTAACGGGGCTCAAGCCACGAGCCGAAGCTTAGGATGCGCATAGCGCATGGTAGCGGAGCGTAGTGTGACATAGTTCCATGCCTCCTCGCTCGTCCCTCGGGACGAGACTGGAGGCTCGGAACTTTCTGTGAAGCCGGCGCGTAAGCGATCCGGTGGAGAGATCACTAGCGAGAATGATGACATGAGTAGCGACAAACAGGGTGAGAGACCCTGTCGCCGAAAGTCCAAGGGTTCCTGCTTAAAGCTAATCTGAGCAGGGTAAGCCGGCCCCTAAGGCGAGGCCGAAAGGCGTAGCCGATGGGAACCACGTTAATATTCGTGGGCCAGGAGGATGTGACGGATTGCGAAGATTGTTCGACCTTATCGGATTGGTCGGGCCGTTTAGCAGTTCCTGGAAATAGCCCTCCATCAGACCGTACCCTAAACCGACACAGGTGGACTGGTAGAGAATACCAAGGCGCTTGAGAGAACGATGTTGAAGGAACTCGGCAAAATACCTCCGTAAGTTCGCGAGAAGGAGGCCCAGTTTCTAGGCAACTAGAGGCTGGGGGCACAAACCAGGGGGTGGCGACTGTTTACTAAAAACACAGGGCTCTGCGAAGTCGCAAGACGACGTATAGGGTCTGACGCCTGCCCGGTGCCGGAAGGTTAAAAGGAGGAGTGAGAGCTCCGAATTGAAGCCCCGGTAAACGGCGGCCGTAACTATAACGGTCCTAAGGTAGCGAAATTCCTTGTCGGGTAAGTTCCGACCTGCACGAATGGCGTAACGACTTCCCCGCTGTCTCCAACATCGACTCAGCGAAATTGAATTGCCTGTCAAGATGCAGGCTTCCCGCGGTTAGACGGAAAGACCCCGTGCACCTTTACTATAGCTTCGCACTGGCATCAGGACTGCGATGTGCAGGATAGGTGGTAGGCTTCGAAGCAGGGACGCCAGTCCCTGTGGAGCCTCCCTTGAGATACCACCCTTCGCATTCTTGATGTCTAACCGCGGCCCGTTATCCGGGTCCGGGACCCTGCGTGGTGGGTAGTTTGACTGGGGCGGTCGCCTCCTAAAGCGTAACGGAGGCGCGCGAAGGTTGGCTCAGAGCGGTCGGAAATCGCTCGTTGAGTGCAATGGCAGAAGCCAGCCTGACTGCAAGACTGACAAGTCGAGCAGAGTCGAAAGACGGCCATAGTGATCCGGTGGTCCCGAGTGGAAGGGCCATCGCTCAACGGATAAAAGGTACGCCGGGGATAACAGGCTGATGGTGCCCAAGAGTCCATATCGACGGCACCGTTTGGCACCTCGATGTCGGCTCATCTCATCCTGGGGCTGGAGCAGGTCCCAAGGGTACGGCTGTTCGCCGTTTAAAGAGGTACGTGAGCTGGGTTTAGAACGTCGTGAGACAGTTCGGTCCCTATCTGCCGTGGGTGTAGGATACTTGAGAGGAGTTGCCCCTAGTACGAGAGGACCGGGGTGAACGATCCACTGGTGGACCAGTTGTTATGCCAATAGCAGTGCTGGGTAGCTATGATCGGAAAGGATAACCGCTGAAGGCATCTAAGCGGGAAGCCCCCCTCAAAACAAGGTATCCCTGAGGGCCGTGGTAGACGACCACGTCGATAGGCCGGAGGTGTAAGCATGGTAACGTGCTCAGCTGACCGGTACTAATTGCCCGATAGGCTTGATTTGATCCAGTAGAAGACAGACTTCGGATCAAAAGCCGTACACAACTCAGAATACTCGGCTTGGAACATCGCCCCCCGCGGGGCTTTCTCGGTTTGGTGGTCATAGCGCGAGCAAAACACCCGATCCCATTCCGAACTCGGCCGTTAAGTGCCGTAGCGCCGATGGTACTGCGTCTCAAGACGTGGGAGAGTAGGTCGCCGCCAAACCTAGTAAGCCTCGCGGTCCAGCAATCACGATTATCTCTCTTGCGATGCAAACAGCACAAAAAGCACCGCGGGGTGGAGCAGCCCGGTAGCTCGTCAGGCTCATAACCTGAAGGTCGTAGGTTCAAATCCTACCCCCGCAACCATCGTTTCCGACAATGCCCTCGCCATCCGCGGGGGCTTTGTC
>NZ_QMEJ01000008.1 GCF_003390865.1 Tropicimonas sp. IMCC34011 | reverse complement strand
AACTGGCAACGATGGCCGATGCCCTTGAAGAAGAAGGGTGAGATGGCGGGATGAGTGGCCATCACCGCATCCACAACATCTGACACACGCACATTTGCCGGGAACAGGTCTCGTGTGCCCCTAGGGAACTTAGTCATTCGTTTCTCAACGAAAAGCATCGATGACATCACGCGCTTAATGCCAGAACGGTACGCCTCGAAACCCGGAATGGCATACAGGTCATTCATGGTGGGGACAGCGTTGGCGATTGAGTAGACGAGCCGAGGCATGATCTGCCCATAGTCCAGCTCGACAATCGGCTCGCCGTTGATCCGGAGATGGCATAGACGGTCTACCTTCTTCATGGGCTGCCAGAAACCTCCATAGAGCCGCCCACCGCTCCGGAAGCTGAAGCGGGTAAAGACACGTCGAAGCTGTCGCTGGCAGGTGTCGATGGCGTTCGGGCCGATGTATGCGAGGTCAGCCTCTGCCAGACGCCGATTGATGCTCCGCATTTCCTGGCGATAGCGGAGGGTTGCCTCGGTGTCCTCGTACTCCACACGTGGCGCTGACCTGTCACGGAACTCTTTTTCGCCCTTGAGCTCGACCGGCTCGCCTGCCTCAACCTCGGTGAAATCATCGGCAGAAAGACCATGACGCGAGAGCATCTGAGAAAGCGCCGGGGTAGGTCGAATGACTGTCTGTACGCCTCTTGCGTTTGGGGCACCTTCTCCAAGGTCCTGTTCCGCGAGCAACAATGCCGGGTGGCACAGAAGGTTGAGAATGGCAGGTAGCACCTTCGTAGTGACCGGCGAGCGATAGCGGGAGCCGTATTTAAGCTTCCCATTCGACCTGTACAGCCGAAGCCCACAACACTCTTCAGCCAGTGCGGAGACGGCAAGGTCAGAGATCACGGCGGAAGCAACGCGCTGAAACGTCTCGAGGTCATCCGCCTTCCGTTTGCGCTTTCTCAAGCCGTAGAGCGCCTCGTGGTCTTCAAGCATCTGGATAATGAACTGGACGAACTGTTTGGCCGCAGGCGTCTTCGGTTCGCGCCATGGGTCGAGCTGTCGTTCGCCATGGATTTCATCGCCATCGGCACAGCCGACAGCGAGCCTGTCTTCGATTGTCATGGGGAGCCTGTGGAGTTGGGGAGCTTCTAATGGTGGCCCCTAATCCTCAGGCTGCAGCGTAGATGCCCTCCGGCCCGCTCTGATAGGCATCGAACACGTGACGGTAGAGACCGTCGCACTTCCGGTAGAATGTGGCTTCATCGTATGCGTCAGGAAGACCACGGTCGAGCGTGAGCTCTATGATTTGCCGCACGGCTCCCCTTGCCTGTTCCTTCTTCGTCCAGTCGAGGACGAGCTTCTCATCCTTGAGCGTCTGCAGGAGTGATCTCGCGACAGCCTTCACCTGCTCGCGTTCCTTATCGGTCAGCTCAGGCTCTGGCGTGGTAAGGATGTCGAAAAGGGCCTTCTCTTCCTCGGTGAGGCCCTCACGGATCGTTTCTTGCTCTTCTTCTGACAGTTCCTCCGCGAGGCGCATCAGCGCATTGAAGAACGCCTCGATGTTCTGGCTGCCGCTGTTGTAGCCATCGATGAGCTTCTGAAACCGCTCGAGGAAGTCCGCGCGGGTCGGGTTCCTCGCCACCATCTGGGCCAGTTTCTGGGTGAGCAATGCGCGAAGCCGCTCTGCTTCGGTCCGCTGTTTCCCAGTGGCGAACTTCTCGCGCAGCTTGTCGAAGTCGATCCGGCCAATGTCGATCAGCTCAGGGTCTTCAGGCGGCTCGTATGGAATAGGCGCGACCGAGCGGTCCAGCAGGTCCTCTACTTCCTGCATGATCGAGGAAATGTCGGGCTTGGGCATTAGGGACCGGATGCGTTCCGCCAACACAGAGATCAGCACGGCGTTAGACGAGAACTCGATGGCTGCCGCATCGGGCAGGATCGCCTTGTAGACCCGAGCCACGATCCTCGCTCGACCGAGGTAGTCACGCTTTGCGGCATCGCTATCGATCAACTTCTCGACTGCCTCACCGATCAAGGCCGTCTTCTCAAGTCCCCTGGACTGCTTGATCTCGTCCGGGTCCACGCCTCGCTCGACAAGGTAGCACAGTGTCTCTGCTATGATGTGCCGGAGGTGTTCAACCAGATCGCTCTTGTCGCGGATCGGTGGCTCTGAGGTGCCGCTGTTGCCGCCGCCGTAGATCGCCAAGGCTTTCTGGAGGTTTCGGAACACGCCGACGTAATCGACGATGAAGCCAGCCTCCTTTCCGGGGAAGTTCCTGTTGGCCCGCGCGATGGTCTGCATGAGCGTATGGTTCTTCATCGGTTTGTCGAGGTAGATCGTCGAGCAAGACGGCACATCAAAGCCCGTGATCCACATGGCGCAGACGAAGACCAGTCGCAGATCATCATTCGGGTCCTTGAAGCGCTCGTCGAGGTCCTCTTCAACCATGCGTTTCCGATGGGGCCTGATGTCCAACCCCTTGTCAGCCAACTCCTTGATCTCGTTCTGGCCCTGCGAGACCACGACGGCCATGTCTGTTGAGGCCATCAGGTCGATCTGCGCTTCGATGATGGGGCGCTCCTCCACCGTCCCCTCCGTCAACCGGGCCTCAAGCTCTAGCCGGTGCTTCTCCCATTGCTCTCGAACCTTGTTGTGCATCCGAACCGCAGTCGCCTTGTCGATGCAGACCATCATCCCCTTCGACTTCAGACCGCGTCCGACGAAATGCTGAACGAGATCGGCGGCGATGGCATCAAGGCGATCATCGCGTGTAATCAGGTGGTATTCGCGGGCGAACTCGCGCTCGACCTTTCGGGCTTGATCCTCGTCGAGATCGGCCTCCTCCAAGAGGGCGTCCATTTCATTGCCCAGCGCTTCATTGGTGAGTTGCAGCTCTGGGATACGATTCTCGTAATAGAGAGGGACCGTCGCGCCGTCCGCGATGGACTGGGCGAAGTTGTAGATCGAAATGTAGTCGCCGAAGACCTCGCGGGTGCGTTCCTCACCGGCCATCAGGGGCGTCCCGGTGAAGCCAAGAAAGCCCGCATTGGGCAGCGCGTTCCGCATGTTCAGCGCGAGCGTGTCGTACTGACTGCGGTGGGCCTCGTCGGTGATCACGATGATGTCGCGCCGGTCGGAGAGCTTCGGGTAGGCCGTCCCGTCCCGAGTGTTGAACTTGTGTATCAGCGTGAAGACGAAGCGGTGATCGCCTTTCAGTAGCTCCTTCAAGTGCGCCCCGCTGTCTGCATGGGCTTCATTGTTGGTCACCGTTCCGGTGGCGAGGAACGTCTTGTAGATCTGCTCGTCCAGCTCCTGCCGATCCGTCACCATCACGAAGGACCAGTTGCCGGGCACTGTCCGCAGCATTTTCCGACTGAAGAACACCATCGACAGGGACTTGCCGCTGCCTTGCGTGTGCCAGAAGACGCCAAGCCGCGCGGGTTCGCCCTCGGGACGATCCCTGGACTTCATGACCTCGACGATGGCGCGGTTGACGCCGAGGTACTGGTGGTTCTTAGCGAGCTTCTTGATCAGCCCCGCCTTGTCCTCCTCGTAGACGATGAAGTTCTCGACCAGATCGAGCAGCTTGCCCTTGGCGCACATGCCCCGGATCGCCGCCTCCAGCGACACGCGCCCTTCCTCTCCCTCGTCCTCTACCCGCTTCCACTCGTTGAAGAACTGCCACGGGGCAAAGGTGCTGCCGACCTTGGTGTCGAAGCCGTTGGACAGGATGATGAAAGCGTTCGGGGTGAAGACATGCGGGATCGTGTCCCTGTAGTCCGTCAGGTTGTCGTCGTAGGCAGACTTGAGCGGGGCGCTGGGCTTCTTTAGCTCGACCAGCACAAGCGGGATGCCGTTGACGAAGGCGATCAGGTCGGGACGCCGCCGATGCATCTCCCCCTTCACCCAGAACTGCGAGGCGAGGAGGAAGTCGTTGGCCTCCGGGTTGCGCCAGTCGATGATGCGGGCAGTCTTCGTCTCCTGCCCACCGCGCGGGGTATTGACCTTGACCTTCACGCCTTCGCGCAGAAGCCGCCACAGTTCGTGGTTGGCATTGGCGGGCACCATGCGGGCGCGGTCGAGGGTGATCTCTTCGATGACCTGCGTGATCGCGCTTCCGGGCAGCTCCGGGTTGAGACGCTCAAGGGCTGTCCGAAGCCGTCCCTCCAGAACAACCTGCTTCGCGCTCTCGCGACCCTCTGTAGATTTCCCGTTCGCCCACTCGTGGTAGAGGTTCACCGTCTCCCAGCCCAGATCGGCGAAGAGCTGGATGGCGGGCTGTTCCACCGCCGCGTCCTCTCCGTAGTCGTGGGCTTGGTCGGTCGGGGTCAACTCCCACTTGCCTGTTCTGACCGAACAGTCTCCGCACGTCTCTTCAAATCCGATAGATCAATGTTTCGGATATGGTTGCTGAAGGCGATACGCAGCCTTTTCATGTGGTCGAGATACCATTCAAAGTACTCGGTCCATCGCGACTGATCCATAGGGTCGGTCTGATGCTGTCGCACCACGATGCGCGATGCCTTTCCACTATCCAGCCTCTCCCACGTAAGGTCGCCACCGAAACTCTTCTCGATCTCTGGCATAAGCCCGTGCAGGTGGTCAAACACCAGCTTTTCGGGGTCGTTGTCGATATAGATTTCGACGCCCAGCCAACGGTCTCTTGCACTGGCAAGCGTACTGAGTTTGTATCCGCTCCGTCCGATGCTGAAGGTCTGCCACATCCGTTTTGACGGGGTTGATATAGCAAAGCCTGCATCACTTTCTGACAAGTAATCTGAGAACGCACCCCAGTAGTCCCGATATTGCTGCTGGGCGGAGTTGATTGCCGTACCGGAGAATGCCTGAGCTCGCTTGCTGACGTGTCGGCTCCATTCGTTCGGCTTTGCGACCACGTAAAAATGCGGGGCGGCTGGCGAGGAGCCGATCTTAAAGAGTTCAAGCTCGACGGCGAAGAAAGAAAAATCGTCAGGCGTGTGGCCGTTCAGCCAATCGATCGCCGCGCGATGCTCCTCGCGGACCTTGGTTGAGATCCAGACAACCTTCACCGGGCCGTCGAGACCGGCGAGGTAGGTCAGGATTTGGCCAAGGTGGGTGTGGTCGGTCTGCTCTAGCTGGTTCTCGACAAGAATATAACCGTCCCGATCCCGCGCGATGATGTCCGCCGAGAAATCGCCTACCGCATGTTCCGTGCCTTCAACTTCGGCGTCCATGAAGTGCAGGGCCCCGGCCAGCACGGCGAAGTTTTCCTCCCGGGCCAGCCAAGGGGTGAAGTCCGTGGCCTCCTTGCTCCATGCCTCACGGGGGGATAGGCGCTTGAGGTGGTCTAGGGGGAGGCCGCTCATTCCGCTGCCTGCAGTGCGGCCTCTGCGCCGCTCACGTCGATCTCGCCCGAGACCAGCTTGGGTAGGAGCAGATCGCGCTGGGCGCGGAGGTTAGCGTTCTGTCGTGCCATAAGAGAGACGCGGGAGAACATCGGTGATACGATCCTCTCGAACTGATCAAGCAGGTCTGCAGGTGGCTGAGCGATGGGATACTTTTGGATGCTCTCGGGCCGCACCCTCTGGCGCCCTTCAGCTCCTGACATGCTTTTGATCGCCACGTCGCGAAAGGCATGAGACCTTGCAAGACAGTAGATCGCGCAGGGTCCGAGTATGAGTGGGCGCAGCACGATGAACTCGGTAGAGCCGAACGCAACCGGCTGGTTTTCGTCGAGAAAGTCCACGAAGCCGGTCTTGCCGTTCTCAAGGCAAGGCGTGATCCGAGCAACCAAGGTGTCAGCGTTCTGGAACTTGGTACCACTGTTGCCATCGCGCTGTTCGATGCCTTCGATGACCATGCTGGTTTCCGACAAGGCCCCCATCGGCACGAAAGGCTTCAGGCTGACGCGGGGAACGGCGGTCCTCGGGTTGATCTGGACAAGGTCATCAAGTTCCACAGCAGACCACTCGCGCGGCAGCTCACCGTCGAACTCCACCCCTTCATGCCCCGGAAAGCGGAAGTGGACGAACCACTCTTCGTAGAGTCGCCGGGCCATCTCTTCGAGGATCGCGATGCGGCGCGTGTTGGTCTCGATCAGGTCGTCATAGGCCGAGAGGATCGCAGCGATGCGCTGTTGGGTGTGGAGGGGAGGAAGAAGGAACTCAAGCGGCTTCAACCTCGATTGGGTCAGTAGAGGTTGCGCTGCTCCACCAGCGTGTCGATTGAGACTTGCATCGAGCAGCAGGTAATACACGAACTGCGTGTCAGTGGTCCCGCTGTCTGCTTCAACCACAATCGTGTTATCCGAGGCCCAGAAGCGTCCGAACGATCGCTCAACTGATCCACAGTACGCACCTACGCGTCCCAGAATGATTGCGTCTTCATACATGAAATCATCGGACTGCCCGATGATCCCATTTGAGCCGTAGACAGGATACCGACCGTCCGTCCCAGCCTTGATCGACTTACCGTTCCGAAAGCGAACGAAGTCCTCGAGCTGATGCGGCACCCAGACCTCGATCACTTCGCTGCCTCCAACACCAAAGCCGAGTTCTCCGCGATCTGTTCTTCAAGCGCTGCCGCCTCGGCGTTCAGCTGCACCAGTTCCTCGTTCAGCTCCTCGAAGCGCACCGCAAAGTCCATTTCCTGCTCCGCGCGGGCCGCCGCGCCGACATAGCGTCCGGGGTTCAGGCTCCAGCCTTGCGCCTCGATCTCGGCCCGCGTGGCGGCCTTGCAGAGGCCCGGCACATCCACATAGCCTGCGTCCAACCCATCCTCGGCCAGCAGGTCCGCGCTGCCTGCCTCGGTCTCGACCGCCTCGCCTCGGTAGAGCCGCACGATGTTCGACAGGAACTCGATCTGCTCGGGCAGGAAGTCCCGGTGGGCGCGGTCGATCTGGCGGTAGAGGGACCGGGCGTCGAGAAACAGGACGGTGTCTTCCCGTTCCGTCCCTCCCTTGCCCTTGTCGAAGAACCACAGGGTGCAGGGCAGCGTGACGGTGTAGAACATGTTCGGCCCGACCGAGACGATGACATCGGTGCTGCCATCCTCGATCAGCCGCTGGCGGATCAGTTGCTCACTGCTCCGCGCATCGCCCGCCGAGTTCGCCATGACGAAGCCCGCACGGCCCTGATCGTTCAGCGCGGCGTGGAAGAGCTGTATCCAAAGGTAGTTGGCATTGTCGGGCTTGGGGATACCGAAGGGGAAGCGCCAGTCGCCCTCCAGGTCCTCCTTGCGGACGCCGGAGACGTTGAAGGGCGGATTGGCCATAACGAAGTCGAAGCCGCCGCGTTCGGAGAAGACCCTCGGGAAGAGCTGCTTGATGTCGGTGGCGTAGGTGTTGGCCTCGCGCACATCACCCGACAGACCGTGGACGGCGAGGTTCATCTTGTTGAGGTTGACCGTGACGCGGTCCTTCTCGACCCCGTAGATGCTGATCTCGCTGCTGGGGGTCTTGCCGTGACGCTCAACGAAGTCCGCAGACATCACGAACATGCCGCCAGAGCCACAGGCCGGGTCAAGGATACGGCCCTCGTAGGGTTCGATGATCTCGACGATGAGCTTCACGATGCTCTCGGGCGTGTAAAAGACCCCGCCCTTCCGGCCCTCCTTCATGGCGAAATTGCCGAGGAAGTATTCGTAGACCTTGCCGAAGGCGTCCCCTGTCAGGTCGATGGGGGCGAGGAGACGCAGGAGTTCGACTAGCACCTCGTTGCCGAGGTCGGTGTAGGTCTGGGGCAAAGCGCCGGAGAGGTCGGGGTTGTCTTCCTCGATGGCCTTCATGGCCTCGTTGATGGCCCTGCCGATATCGTCGCTCTCTGTGAGGGATTGCAGGCGACTGAAGCGGGCCTCTGGACGCAGGAAGATGATGCCTTCCGCGTCGTAGTCGGCCTTGCTGATCTTGCGGCGGTTGCCCGATCCGACCGGGCCGATCCGTGTCTCAGCCTGAGCGAACCGCTTCTCCGCGTAACGCAGAAAGATCAGGCCAAGGACAGGGGTCGAGAACTGGCTCGGCTTGAGACCCGTGTTGGCCCAGAGCTGGTCTGCCGCCGACCATAGGCGCTTCTCGACGTCCCCGTTAACCATTCCATCGACCCTTCAAAAGATGTCTTCCAAGTCCATGGTAGCCTTGAGAAAC
>NZ_QMEJ01000007.1 GCF_003390865.1 Tropicimonas sp. IMCC34011 | reverse complement strand
GCGGGATGTTTTGAGCAAGGGCAGGGGGAGGTCGATAGTCTCCGTCGGTTCCTTGGGCATGCCAGGGCACCAGCCTCGCGCAAACTGGCGGTCCAGTTGGGACAAGCCATCCTCGCCAATCCACCTGAGATAGTCGCTGGACACGACCCTCTGGCTGTCGGGAAGTTCCGGTCCTGTGATGAACGACCGGGTATCCGAAAGCCCTGACAGGGGATCTGCCTGCCAGTCCAGCTTGTTTGCCGCCAGGCTGCCGTCAAGCGTCAGAGCGATGCTCTCGAACTCCTTGCTGGGAAAGGTGCCCATCTCGACACGAATGCGCTGCGGTTCCGCGAGCTCTTCGGCAATCAGACGCCGGGCGGTTTCGATGTCGACATAGCCCCGAATATTCAGCTGCATCAGGGCCGCGCCTGTCTCGGTGCATTCGATCATGGTTACCGGGTGCGGGTTGCGTCGGTTCATTGGGGGGTCTCCTTGGGGCAGGGGGAGCGAAGTTACGCCAGATTATCCATTTTTTAGATAATCTGAAAAGCAGATTACCGCTTGCGCGCGGAGAGGTGCGCAGCGGCATGACAAAGACAATCAGAAGCACGGGTCATGCGGCTTTATGCGAGGCGTTGATCGATGCCCGGAAAGCGGCAGGTCTGACCCAGGCCGGAATGGCCGAGCGCCTTCAGTGCCATCAGTCCCTGGTTGCCCGGATCGAGAGCGGCGAGCGCAGGATCGATGTGGTCGAGCTGGTCGTGCTTGCCCGCGCGATCGGTGTTTCTCCGTCCGTGATCCTGGAGCGGGTCGCGGGAGCGACGGAGCCAGGCCATCGCATCTGACGTTCATCTTCCCAAAAGTATCCTCGGGGGAGCGCCGTCAGGCGCGGGGGCAGACAGCCCCTGACATTTTCCGACTGCCTAGCCGTACACGGCTTCCCTTCGCTCCCTCGATTCTATGACTTTCCTTAGCTATCCCTGCCGCACAGCCGGAGAACCAGAAACATGGATACGCGCAGCCCAGAGCAGCGCCGGCGCATCATGCAGTCGGTAAAACAGAAGGACACGGCACCGGAAATGGTCGTGCGCCGGCTGCTGCACGCGGCCGGCTACCGGTACCGGCTTCACCGGAAAGACATGCCCGGCAGGCCGGACATCGTGTTCGGCGGCCGCCGGAAGGTCATCTTTGTGCATGGCTGCTTCTGGCACGCTCACGGCTGCAGCAAAGGTCAGGCCCCTAAATCGAAACTTAACTACTGGGGGCCGAAGCTGGCTCAGAATGCCGAACGCGACGCCCGAAACGTCCGCAGCCTGGAAGAAGCCGGCTGGCAGGTGCTGACCGTCTGGGAATGCGAAACGAAGGAGCCGGAGCGCCTTCTGCCGGTTCTCCGGGATTTTGTGGACAAATAGGGAAAACGATCGACATATAGCGACCGCTTCGTTATGATGGCGAATCAAGAACCTACAAACACAGGAGGCAGGCGGATGCGGCCGGTGGGAATCGATCTTTTTGCCGGCGCAGGCGGCCTGAGTCTCGGATTCGAGCAGGCCGGCTTCGATGTGCGCGCCGCGATCGAGATCGACCCGGTGCACTGCGCTGTCCATAAGTTCAACTTCCCGCACTGCGCCGTCCTCCCCCACTCGGTTGAGCATCTGAGCGGAGACGATATCCGCCGCGCGGCGGGACTGGGCGACGAACCGGTGCACTGCGTCTTCGGCGGCGCGCCGTGCCAGGGCTTCTCCCTGATCGGGCACCGGGCGCTCGACGATCCGCGCAACCGTCTGGTGCTCGACTTCGTGCGCATCGTGCGCGAACTGGATGCGACCATGTTCGTCTTCGAGAATGTGAAGGGTCTGACAGTCGGGAAGCACCGGAAGTTCCTTCAGGAGCTGGAGACCGCCTTCAGTGCTGCCGGCTACGATGTCAGGCTGCCGTGGCAGGTGCTCAACGCCGCCCATTACGGCGTGCCGCAGTCCCGCGAGCGCTTCATCCTCATGGGCGCAAAGAAGGGACACCCGCTTCCGGACTATCCGCAGCCGCAGACGAATATGTCCGGCAAACCGGCAAAGTTCCCGGACCTGCCTTTCGGGCCGACCAGTGCTGACGCGATCGGCGACCTGCCCGATGCAGACAGTTATCGCACCCTTCAGGCGTCCGATGCCGTGCCGACTACCCGCTTCGGCGACCCGTCCCCCTATGCGGCGGAGCTGCGCGGCCTGAGCAACGATGCCTGGCACTACGGCTATGTGCGCGAATGGGAGCCGTCCCTTCTGACGTCGAGCGCCCGGACGGAGCACACAGACATTTCCCGACGACGCTTCGCAGCCACGGAGCCCGGCACGGTCGAGCCGATAAGCCGCTTCTTCAAGCTTTCCCCGGATGGCGTATCCAACACGCTGCGTGCCGGGACGGACGGTGCGCGCGGCGCGTTCACGAGCCCCCGGCCAATTCACTACCGCTATCGCCGGTGCATCACGGTGCGCGAGATGGCGCGGCTGCACGGCTTTCCTGACTGGTTCCGGCTGCATGCCACGAAATGGCACGGAGCACGCCAGATCGGGAATGCGGTGCCGCCGCCACTGGCGCGGGCGATCGCCGCGCAGGTCATCGCGGCATTGGGCGTTGAGCCGTCACGCCCGGAAGCGACGGTCGCAACCGGAGACCCGGCCCTGCTGACAGGAGACATGACCGAAGCCGCCGCGCATTTCGGGGTTCCGGCTCCCTGCGGCCGGCGGAACCGCAAGAGCGGTGCTAAAAAGCGCCGCCAGGAAGACATCGAGGCCGAACTGCAGCAGGCGGCCTATGGCTAGAGGTCCGAATCGTTATCATGAGCTGATTGCCGCGATTTTCTTCGACCACTGGCAGGCCGGCACCGACAGTTTCGAGTTTGCCCGCCAGGAGATTATCGACAAGGCAGCCGAGCTAAGCATCGACCTGCCGAAGAATGTCGGCGACGTGCCCTACTATTTCCGCTACCGCTACGCGCTCCCGGAAGCGGTGACCGCCACGCACCCGGACGGACGCGAGTGGATTATCGAAGGGGCAGGCCGCGCGCGCTACCGGTTCCGCCTGGTGAAAGCCAACCGCATTGTGCCGCGCGATGACCTGCTCGCGATCGCCATCCCTGATGCAACGCCAGAGCTGATCCGGGCTTATGCGCTGGACGACGAGCAGGCCCTGCTTGCGATCGTCCGGTACAACCGGCTGATCGACACGTTTCTCGGCCTGACGACCTACAGCCTGCAGAACCATCTGCGCACCACCGTGAAGGGCATCGGACAGATAGAAATCGACGAGCTGTATGTCGGGCTCGACAAGCGCGGCTGTCACTACGTCATCCCAGTCCAGGCGAAGGGCGGCAAGGACCAGATCGGTATCGTTCAGACCACACAGGACATCCGCTTCGTCGAACAGCGGTTCCCCGGCATGCAGTGCCGGGCCATTTCGGCGCAGTTCATGGCCGACCAGGTTGTCGCGCTCTTCGAGCTGACGTTGCAGGACGACGAAGTGAAGGTCGTCGAAGAGCGGCACTATCGCCTGGTGCCGGCTTCCGAGCTCGATCAGGACGCGATCCGTGCTTATCGCTGAGTAAATCGGGTCGCACTACCGGACATCTGTGACCGGTCCCAACGGATACCCGTTCGTCCGGCTTACCGGAATGCTGAATGGATGATCCTTCTTTAGAGGACACGGGCGTCCGGTGCGACCGGTCACCGCTGACCCGTCCTACCGGTCAGGGATGTCCACATGCCTTCCATTGAAAGGAAGCGTTTTCAGTGCGATATGCTATTCCATGTCGAAAGGAAAGCGCATGTCCGACGAAGAACAAAAGGTTGTGCCGCTACGGCCGCAGAAAGCCAGCCGCGCATCTGAGCAGAAGTGGGGCAAGAAGGTCATGGACCTTGGCTTCTGTATTATTCCCTCACTGCTTCTGCGCGGGCAGCAGCGGCTCGGGCTGAATGCCCGTCAGCTCGCCGTGCTTTTGCAGCTTTGCGATTTCTGGTGGGACGAGGCCCGCAAACCGCACCCCGGTAAGAAGTTGCTGGCCGAACGTCTCGACATGAGCGAGCGCCAGGTGCAGCGCATCATCGCCGAGCTGGAACAGGCGGGGTACGTGCAACGCATCCCCCGGTCCGCGCCGCACGGCGGCAAGCAGACCAACTATTACGACCTGTCCGGTCTGGTGAAGAAGCTGCAGGCTCTGGAACCTGAGTTCCGTGCTGTGGAGGACACTGCGAAGGCCGAGCGCAAAGCGGTCTCGCGCCGCGGATACAAACGCCGTCCGAAGGCGGCGAAGGCAGAATAACGATCCCTGAAAAGCTGAGCCCCGGGCGCATACCGAGGGCAGAGGCGGGTCCGGGGCTAACGAGGCATAATATGAGCAATACAGCCGCAGAAGTCAAGATATTCGCGCTGAGCGAGCCCATACTGGACGAACTTGAGACAGCGCTGTCGCCGGAGCGTTTTGCCACCTACCTGGCGGCAACCGGTGGCGATCGCGGTCGTGCGGTGCGCCTCTATACCTGGAACACAGCCGCCAGCGCAGCTTTCTATGGCCCGCTGCAGGCGCTGGAGGTAACGCTGCGCAACGGGTTCCACCGCAATCTGGCCGTCAGGTACGGGGCCGACTGGTACGATAATCCGGCCATCGGGCTCGACCTGGGCTGCCTCAAGCGCGTGGCACAGGCGAAGAAGGAGCTGACCCGCTCCGGCTATGCGGTTGATCCGCCGCATGTCGTCGCCGACCTGTCCTTCGGCTTCTGGGTGTCCCTGCTGGGTTCCGGCGGGTTTCAGGGCCCCGGCCGGACCCGCAAGGCGAACTATGAGATGGCGCTCTGGCGGCCGGCTTTGCGGGCTGCGTTTCCGCATGCCCCGAAGATGAACCGGAAAGCGGCCCATGCGCCGCTGGATTATCTGCGAACATTCCGGAACCGCATTGCGCATCACGAGCCTGTTTTCGGCCGGCATCTGGAGAAAGATTACGACAGCATCCTCGAAATCGCCGGCTGGATGTCGCCGGAGAAGCGGGACTGGATCGATGCACATAGCCGTGTTCGGGAAATCCTTGCACAGCCACGCGATGACGGAGGAATCCGGTTTTGAAAGAGCTGAATGACTTTATCCGTCAGCTGGAGCAGGCCCAGAAGGCCATTGCCCGACTCGACGGACCGCTGACACAGGTTCAGTTCGACCCGGATCAGCCCGGCAGCATCAATGCTGCAATCGGAAAGATGGAAGCGGAGATCGACCGGATTCTCGCGCCTTATCGCAACAATCCCTTTGTAGCGGAGCTTGCGGACGGAGCGAAGGAGCAATTTGCCGAAGAGTTAAGAGAGCGCGCGGCGAAAGCGCGTTCCGGCCGTAAGGATGGAGCAGACGATATGGATACGACGATTTTCCGGCGCATTGAGAATACCGTTGATGACCTGAAGTGGGCTGACATGCAGTCGTTCGGCCGGCATGTGAAGAAGCTTTCTCAGCTGCTCCACAGTGAGGAGCTTGAGCCGATCACCGGGGAGTTGGCCGCACTCGTAGACCTTCCAGCATGGCTGGAGGCGGGCAAGGCTACGCAGGGTAGCATGATCGGCAGTGCGTCACTCGACTGGCCGACCGACCGGAGAGAAGAGTTGGGGATGAACATTGCCCTGATCGACTACTTCGCGGAAGCCCCGGATCGCGCCTGGGATTTCGCGCACACCTTTTTTTATACTGGCGGAAAGGTGACGCCGGAGCTGCAGAACCTGGCGGCTCAGGTAGTGGTCCCCTTTGCTAGGGATTTCATCGACTTTGTGAAGGAGGAAACCGGTTCCGGGGAACCGGCGCAGCTGCCTGTCCGTGATGTTTCGGCCTCCCGGAAGGTGTTTGTCGTACATGGGCATGACGAAGCCGCCAAAGAGTCAGTTGCACGCTTCCTCGAACGTATCGGCTTCGAGGCAATCATCCTGCATGAGCAGGCCAGTCAGGGTATGACCGTTATCGAGAAGATCGAGGCGCATGGCGATGTCGGTTTTGCCGTGGTGCTTCTGACGCCCGACGACACCGGCGGAAAAGAGGGTGCCGATGCCGCGCCCCGTGCCCGCCAGAACGTCATTCTGGAGCTGGGCTATTTTATCGGCCGGCTGGGCCGCGCACGGGTGACGGCTTTGCGGCGCGGGGATGTTGAAGTGCCTTCAGATTTCGGAGGCGTGGTTTATGAAGTCTTCGACGCCGGAGGGGGCTGGAAGCAGGCTCTGGCCAAAGAGCTTACCGCTGCCGGCTTTGAAATCGACTGGAACATGGTGATGAAGTGACAGGTCTGCGGCTCACCTGAATGTTCCTGTTTTGTGCGCGCCGAAAATCTGCTATGTTGTTAGTCGAATCGTTCCGAGCACAGCATATAGGTGATTCATGGCCAGCTACTATGTGAACCGTCAGGCGCAGGCGAATGGCGACCACGAGGTGCACAAGGAAATCGGATGTCCCACCCCGGCGGCATCGCACAATCGTCAGCCTCTTGGCGAGCATTCGAGCTGCGCGGGCGCGGTGCAGGCCGCCCGGCGCTATTACAGCCAGGTGAATGGCTGCGCACACTGCTCGCCGGCCTGCCATACGGGCTGAGGCACCAGCACAGGAGACAGTATCATGGCAAAAGGCAAATCCGGCGGGAGTTATCGCAGCGCGATCAGCGGTCGCTATGTGACGGCAAAGCATGGCAAGGCCAGCCCGCGCACGACCGTGAAAGAGGCCGCCGGCGGCGGTTCGACCGGCAGCCACCGCAGCGCGGTGTCGGGTCGTTTCGTGTCGGAGCGCTACGCGAAAACGCATCCGAAGACGACCGTCAAAGAATCCTGACCCTGGCTTCCGGGGAACCTGTCCCTCCCCGTCCGTCTCAGTCCGGGCGTCTGCTGCGGTCTGCCGGTGACACACGGGCAATGCTGGCGCGCGGCGTCAATGGCCGCGCCCGCTCCGTTCGCTGTGCTGCTTTGTGGGCCATGACCTGCCCTCTGCCCCGTCTATCCTGGCACGAAACGCCACGGCCCGGCAGTGCGGCCCGAAATCAAAAAAGCCGCTCTGTGAGCGGCTTTTTCAGTTACAGCATGTGATGAAATGCGAGTGCGATATAAAGTGCCGCCATTGCAAAATAAACTAACGTTACCATTGCCTTGCCTCCTTATTGTTGTTGCTTTTAAGCAGGGCTCTTGCCTGCAAAGCTATTTATGCGACGGCGACGTCAGGTTCTGACGGATAAGCGGAAAATCGCCTGTCTCCGGACTGGTGAAGGGGCCGACTCCTGGGGACACAAACGGCCGTTTCTGTCCCTTCTCTGCCACACACGGCGAACCAATGGTTTGCGTGGGACAAAAACCCCGGACAAAAGCTTTGCGGTTTTGGGAGGTTTTTGTCACGGTTCAGGCATGATCCTTGGCTATGCCCGTGTCTCGACTGATGACCAGAAGCTCGATGCGCAGATCGACGCGCTGGCGGCCACGGGTGCTGAGCGCATCTATGCAGAGCGCATCAGCGGATCGAAGCGGCAGCGGCCGGAACTGGACCGCCTGCTCGATCAGCTTCGGGCCGGCGACGTGATCGTGGTGACGAAGTATGACCGCCTGGCGCGGTCCCTGCGAGACCTGCTGGAGATCGTGGAGCTGATCGGCGAACGCGGCGCCGGCTTCAGGTCGCTGGCCGAAGACATCGACACGACGACACCGGCCGGCCGACTCATCTTCCACGTCTTCGCGTCCATCGCTCAGTTCGAGCGCGAGCGTATCTCTGAGCGTACCCGCGAGGGACTGGCGGCCGCGAAGAAGCGCGGCCGCACCGGCGGCAGGCCCCCTGCCCTTACCGAAGATCAGAAGATCGAGGTGCGCCGCATGCGCGATGTGGAGCGCCGGCCCCTGCCCGACATCGCAGCGCTGTTCAGGGTGAGCACGAAGACCGTGCGGCGGGCGTAAGTCCTCGGCATTCCGGCGGCAGATGCACGGAAACCTTAGTATCAGGTTGACGCTGCGTGACTCCAAGATGTTGTGCTGCTATATATCCAACCTCACCCATCTGGTAGTAGGCTGGCTATGCCGCGCAGAATGTCACCGTCCGAAGTCCGCAGCAAACTGCGCCAGGCGCAGTCGAAATATAATCAGGCCGTCAACCGCTATAATTCGGCCGTCCGGGCACATAACCAGCAGGTTCGCACAGCGGTCAGCAAATACAATCAGGCGGTGAACAGCTACAATTCGGCGGCCCGGGCGCATAACGCACGCGTGCGGGCGAACCGCGAGCGCCTGCGGCATGAGTTGGCGAAGCTGGAGAGTGCCGCTTCCCGGCCTGCATATGTCACCCTGCGCACCTCAGTGAACAGCGTTCAGCATTCCTATTCCCGGCTGGAGGCCCGCGCGGAAACCGGCATCTACTCCGAGCGCTACAACGATATTCTTGACCTCTCCGAGCGCGAGGCGGCGAACAGCGCGGGCGTGATGAACGCGCTGCTCGACAATCCGGAGGACGCCGGTACGGATGAAGACCTGACCGTGAGCGAACTCGACCCCATCCTCTCCGAGCTTTCAGGGGACGCGCTCGACCGCTGGCATGGCGCACTGTTCTCGCTGAACCCCCGTAACCCCGATGCAGCGCGTCACTTCTGCACCAGCGCCCGCGAGCTTCTGGCGACGATCCTTGATACCTTCGCTCCGAACCGGCGCGTGCTGGAAGCCATGCCGGACTGCGACACCATTCCCTCGGGTGCCCCCTCGCGGCGTGCGAAAATCCGGTACTTCCTGCACCAGCGCGAGCTGGCCGATGAGGCCCTTGAAAACTTTGTCGAGGAAGACTTGGAGAATGTCGTGCAGCTGTTCCGTACCTTCAATGACGGCACACACGGCTCATCCGGTCGCTTCACTCATGCCCAGCTCGTAGCGATCAAGAAGCGTGTCGAGGGCGCGGTCACTTTCCTCTGGCACATCATTCCGCAACCGCTGCGGCAGGCCGCCTGAACTAAAAGGGAACAGAGTATGCCTCAGGATCATCAGGTCACCTGCATCATTCCGGACGGGGCCGATGCCGACCGCCGGATCGACAGCATCGGCGGGGCCAAAGGTGCGGAGAATACCGGGGGAGCCTGGTGCATTAAGCTCGATGTGGCCATCAAAGGCATCGAGGACGGCAAGTGGCGATTCTGGACCGTAGCAAACGGAAAGTCTGTCTGGGTCATCATCGCTACCCGTAATGGCAGGAAGTACCTCAAGACCGAAGCGGACGGTGAAGAACCGAATAATCTGCTGAGTCTTCCACGCTGCAAGTGACGTTCCTGCCCTTTGCCCGTTTTGGACATCATGAATCATCAGCCTGCCCTGAAACGCCGCCAGGTCTCGCGCGAAGAACTCTATGCCCTCGTCTGGAAAACACCGATGAGCCGCCTGTCGGCTGACTTCGGATTGTCCGGCAACGGTCTCGCCAAAATCTGCGCGCGGCTCGATGTTCCAGTACCGCCGCGCGGCTACTGGGCGAAGAAGGACGCCGGTAAGCCCGTGGTGGCATACCGGCTTCCGCCGCAGAAGCAGGGCGGGCCCTCTCATGCAGACATACGCCCCACCCCGCCGGTGAAGCCGCTGCCGGTCGAAGAGCTTCAGACACGCGATGTTGCGGTTAAGGCAGCAGAAGCCGTCATGGTGCCGGAGGCCACGGACCGCCTGCATCCGATGGTGCGGGCGTGGTTCGCGGAGCATAAGCGCGAGCAGAAAGAACGGGCGCAGGAAAACCGGCGCGCCAGGCGCGACGTATTCAGCTGGTCCCGCCCCCTGCTCGCTGACCTGACGGAGCGCGACCTGTACCGGTTCCGTGTGACCAGTGCCGTGTTCCGGGCTGTAGAGGCGGCCGGCGGCCAGGTTGTGAAGGCCCCCGTGACCGGCAAGGTGACGTTCCGCGCCGGCGGGCATGACATTGCCTGCAGTATTGTCGAGAAGCTGTACCGCCCGCTGAAGGTGCCGGAGGATGACGCATGGACCGCCTGGCCCGACCATCACCAGACCGGCCTGTATTCCTCCGGCTTCCTGCGCGTGACCATCACCACCTATCTGGAAGGCCGCCAGAAGCAGTGGATTGAAAACGACAAACAGAAGATCGGCGATGTTCTCCCAGACATCGCGGGAGCCGTCATCGCCGGAGGGGCGTTTCTGGAACGAAGGGAACGTGAATTTCAGGAAGCCGAAGATCGCCGCCGCGAGGAAGAACTGCGCCGGCTGGAACGCCAGCGTCAGCGCGAGGCAGAGGAACGCCGCTGGCAGCGGTTCACCAAGGCAGCGTCGGACTGGGAAGAGCACGGCCGCCTGCTTGCTTTCATCGCCGAGCTGAAACGCCGCCTGCCCTCTGAGGCCCCGGAGGCGCAAGAAGTGCTCAGAAAGCGCATTGAGTGGGCCGAGGGCTACGCGACGAACCTGGACCCGCTGTGTCGGGGGCTTCAGACATTGGATAGATGGATCGAAGGATAATGATGGAAAGTAACTCTAGAGTTAGAGATGAAGTTAGAGTTGACTTTATCTTTAAATTCTTCTTATATGGCTCGTATGTATGTCATCACCTTCGCAAATCCGAAGGGCGGTTCGGGGAAAACGACGTCCGCCATGCTTCTGGCTGAGCAGATCGCTCTTTCGGGCGGACGGGTTTCCATTCTCGACCTTGACCCGAACGCCAACATCCTTGCGTGGTCAGAAGGCAGGAAAGCGGAAGGGCGCGACGTGCCCTTTTCGGTCTATGCGCGCCCTCAGGCCGAAGACACCGTTGAGTTGATCGATCAGCTTTCTGGTGAAACGGATTACCTGATCATCGACCTGGAAGGGTCGAAGGATCAGATCGTCACCTTCGCGCTTTCTAGGACAGACCTTTGCATCATTCCGCTTGACGGTTCGCCCATGGAGGCCAGGCAGGCGGCGGCAGCCGTCCGGCTCGTACAAACCACATCGAGTATGATCCGTGCGCCAATTGCGTACTCGCTATTGTTCACGAGGACCAACGCGGCCTTCCAGACCACGGATGAGCGCGACGTGCGGCAAGAGATGGAGATCAACAACATCCCGACGCTGCCGACTCGCATTGCAAAACGCGCACCCTATACCCGCATTTTCCGTGATGGCGTGCTTCTTTCGGAGTTGCCGGGCATCGTCACGAACGAACACGAAGGCAAGACAGCCTCTGTTACGGACAAGGCCATGAAACAGGTGGTCGCGGCTATCGAGAACGCCCGTGATTACGCTCAGGCTGTCATTCATGCACTCACGAAAGAGAGGTCCGCATGAGCAAGTATGGATTTGGTGGCGGTATCGAGCTCCCCAAGCCATCCGAGTCTTTGCGACCACGGCCTAATGTTGAGCCGAGTTCGGTTGAAAAGGCTGTTGAGGCCGGAAAAACTTTAGGTTTTGTCAGCCGAGAAGCTTCCACGCGACTGAAGCCTGGTCCGAAGCGCAAGGAGCCACAGGACAAGGTCTCTATTCCGGGGCCAAAGCGCGTTGTCGATGAGTTTCGGACATTTTGCCGAGAGCGCGATCTTACACTGTGGCAGGGACTTGAACTGCTCCTTTCAGAAAACCGTCAGGGTCCACGTTAAGGGCGGCCGCGTTTCTCGAAGACCTTCTTGCAGAACCCGATGAAGGCAGCATTAGGGTTGCGTGGCGGTTCCGTCATCCAGTCCCGCCATTCCTGTTCAAGGACATACACATCCCATCCGGGCGCAACTGCCCGAGCGTCATGATAGGCTTCTGGGCCGAGCCGTACTTGAGGAAGGGTAGGGGCCGAGTGTCTGGCTTGATCGCTCCGGCGATTGGTGAAAATGACCATGTCACCTTCCACACGCACAGCGTAGTCAGGCATATGGGCGTGTTGCCCATCCTGACGTACGATACTCATGACCAAGCGGCGAAACTCTTTTGACGTAGAGCAGGAACCGCACTTGGCTTGCAGCTTCTCCAGTCCGATCTTCCATTCCTGCTTCGCTCCGCAATGTTTTCGGGCGAGTTCATAGATGCGCCGCTCCAACGGCTTGCGTAGACGAAAATAGTCACGGTGCAGGGTCAGCACCTCGCGATGCCGGATGGCGTTGAACACCCAATCCGAGAGCCTGATCTCCACTTCCTGCATCCGGCCGTCGCGCGTCTCACGGACGATCTTGAACCGGTCAATCAGTCCGAAGCCATCAAACTCTTCCTTGCCACCAGTAATAAGGTTGGTGGTGATCACGGTTCCCTGAAGGCGTTCCAAGGCTGCGCGAAGCTGTTCATACCCACGCCCGTCCGTTCCTCTGTTTGTGGCTTTCAGCAGATCATATGCTCTAAAGCGAATGGTCGGACTGACTTCGCGTTCTTCATTTAACGCCGCGATGCACTGGCTGATGCAGTAAATCAGCACATCACGATCATGGACCGTAGCTAGCCCCTTAACCGAAGGCGTGATCTCGACGAAGTTCTGACCGTTCTCGTATCGACGAATTCGCCGGTCTGGCTTGGTCGAGATGGAAAAGATCGGGTGCTCCATCGACGCCATGTCACCCTTAGGCGCAGCATCAAAAATATCGCAAACAAAGAAGTCTGCTTGCTGCATCCGATCCGGCAAGAGCGGAGATCGAGAATTCGTGTTATCACCCACCATGGCTACACATTCGTGCTTTCACCCACCAAGGTCAAGGCTTTCGTGCTTTTGCACACCATATTTCGTGTTATCACCCACCTATCTTCGTGCTTTTGCACACCGGCGAGTAAGAAATTTCTTTCAAAATCAGTAAGATGACATGCACAAAATAGACCGTAACACTGAATCTAACACATATTTAACACCCATGAAGATCGTGCGGCCTGTGGATAAGTCGCCGCGCCCGATCAGTGCCGAAGCCCTGGATCTTGATGCTTCTGCCCATACTCGGCATCTACAAGCCGTTCGATCACACCACGACGAACACCGGCATCCACATCAACGTCCCCATGATCGAAATAGGCCAGCGCCAGGCTGAGCTGTTGCTGCTGAGAAAGATGATCGCCAAGAACGTCTTCCAGCACTGTCTCGTCACCCTGCTTGAGGGCCGCCAACTGATCTTCTGAAAGAGAGCCTTCGATTTCCGCACGGAACGCCATTCGTTCGTCCCGTCTGCTGAAGGGCGGAGTGATCTGATCCTGCGCCAGATGAGCCAGAGCTTTCTGAATGTGGGGGAGGGCGCGTGCCTCGATCGCGATGCGCACCGGATCTTTCCGTTTCGCGACCTTGCCGTCCCCCATGGCGTCCAGTGTCAGGTCCAGCGCCCGGTCGAAGCGGGCCTGTTCCTCCGTCATCGCCGAGCCTTCCGGTACGACCCGGTCAAAAATCTCCGCGATCCTGCCGATCCGGTCCGGGGAGCCGGCCGCATCCTTCAGAACGCCCAGGTCCCCGTCGAGAATTTTCGTCTCCAGGTCGGTGTAGGCTTCGAGGGCTGCATTCGCCTCAGCGCCCCTGTCCGCCATTTCCAGGCTGGAAACCAACCGGGAGAGCGTTCCGCGCGCGTCGTCGAGCTGGGCCTTGTAGCTCTGCTTCAGCTCCTGAAGGGAGCGGATCATCGACTGTGCGGTGTTCAGCTGCGCTTCCATGTCGAGCTTTTCTTCCCGCATCTTCATCTGGAAACCGCGGAGCGCGTCTGTTGCGGCCTCTGTCGCCCGCGCATGCCACTCGGCATCGCTTTCCTTGCCGCCGCGCAGGAGGGAGCCTCTGACGCGCTCAGGAAGGGCGACAGCGCCCTCGCCGGACATGTAGGCCCCATAGACCCGCTGCACGCGCTCGTGTCGCGCTGTGGAGCCCTTGATGCCGCGCCGAAGACCATGCTTCTCGCTGACCTTTTCCGCGAAGTCCGTCTGAAGGTCCGAAAGGGCTTTCTTGTTCCCCACGAACGACCGGCAGTTCAGCTTGCCCCTGTCATCGAGGGGGATGGTCATCACCGTCATATGCGGCGTGGTCTCGTCGCGGTGGATCATGGCCGAGAGAACGTTTTCCTTGCCGTGCCGGTTCTCGATCCAGCTGAGCGCATCCCGGAAATAGGTATCCTGTTCCTCCCTGGACATGGCCTTCATCTTCTCGGGCGAGCCGCCGATGAAGTATTCCAGGCCGTGCACGGCGTTCGTCCTGATCTTCTCCGGGGCCCGTGCCTTCCACGCTGCCAGAACATCCTTGCTGTTGTCGCCACCGACCAGGATCGTGTTGTCCCTCGTCCTGTCCGGGTCGGCATTCGGGGTCTCACGTTCCCGAAAGGTGTGCTGAAGGCTGGCCCCCATGTTGCCCAGCGTTTTGATCTTCGCCGTCCGCATGATGCCGAAGGATTTCCCCTCACCGTGAAGGCCCTGCATGCTGCCGCGGACCTTGGACCAGCCTTCATCAAGGAGCTTGCGGGGTTCTGCAGACATAGGAGAATCCGTTTGAAGGAAGTGAGTATGTGTACTCACTAGACAATTTGGTCCGCGCCGCGCAACCAAATTGTCGTTCGCCCGCCAGAAGGCGGGGAAAGCACATACTCACTTCCTTCAAGAGCACCGCCGAACGGCCAGCGGTTCATATCCATGTCGGACTTGAACGTATCTCAATTGAGATACATAATGGAGGTCCAAGGAGGACATGCCATGCCCGCTCAAACCTCGATGCTTCACGTCCGCGTGGACGACCACCTCAAGGCTGAGGCCGCCGATGCGCTGGCCGGTGTCGGTCTGACCCTGTCCGATGCGGTGCGTATCCTGCTGACCCGTGTAGCAGCCGAAGGCGGTATGCCTGCCGGGCTGACCGCAGACCCGGAGGCATACGATGCCTGGTTCCGCGCCAAGGTGCAGGAAGCGCTGGCCGATCCGCGCCCGGCCAAGCCGCATGATCAGGTGATGCGCGAGGCGCGCGCCCTGATCGACGGGAAGCGCCGTGCCTGAACTCGAATGGAAGGCCCCGGCGGTCGCGGACCTGATGGCGATTGTCGATTACATTTCGGACGACAACCCGGACGCGGCCCTCGCGCTGATGGAGGAAATCCAGGGCAAGGTGGCGCAGCTCCCGGCGCACCCGAAGCGCTGCCGTCCGGGCAGGGTCGAGGGCACACGGGAACTGGTGGTCCGGCCCAACTACATCGTGGTCTATGCTGAGACCGC
Organism: Tropicimonas sp. IMCC34011; assembly: GCF_003390865.1. Taxonomy (GTDB): domain Bacteria; phylum Pseudomonadota; class Alphaproteobacteria; order Rhodobacterales; family Rhodobacteraceae; genus Tropicimonas_B. Next base: position 345 of record NZ_QMEJ01000007.1, on the reverse strand, counting down.
AGAGGCGGTCACGGTGCTGCGCGTGCTTCACGCCGCACAACTGTGGCCCTGACGAAACCTGACACTTAAAATCACCGCCAGCCCGGCCCTCCGATGCCCGGAGGTCTCCGGGCCGGGCTGGCTCAGTCTTCGCCCCACAGCTCATCCATGAAGGCCTTGTGGTCGAACTCGGGATCGACCGGGCCGATCTGGTTGGCAAGTTTCCGGGCCGTCTTGCGGCGGGATGTTTTGAGCAAGGGCAGGGGGAGGTCGATAGTCTCCGTCGGTTCCTTGGGCATGCCAGGGCACCAGCCTCGCGCAAACTGGCGGTCCAGTTGGGACAAGCCATCCTCGCCAATCCACCTG
>NZ_QMEJ01000006.1 GCF_003390865.1 Tropicimonas sp. IMCC34011 | reverse complement strand
ACGCTCTGCCCACGGAACCGTCAGCGGGAAATCGGAAATGGCCGAGAACGGCTCGACGCCAGCATGCGGCGCTGCCGCGTGCTGGAAGCCCAAGTGAGTGGGTCTGCGTGGCAGAGGCGGCCCAAAGGAGACACTCAACTTTGTGGATGAGTGCTGCGGTCGGGGCCTGCAGAGCGGACCTTCGCTGCGCCGCAGTGCGAGGCGCCTGACCGCCCCTAGGGCGGCGTCGCTTCCGGCCCTTAGCTGCCGTTCGCCGGTTAGATCATCGCTGCGGCGCGGCTTCCCCGAGGCGGTCGCCCATGACCTGGTGCAGGATGCTGGGGGGCCAAGGTCCGCAGTGCGGACGAAGCCGCCGTTCGTACACGTGCCCGACCCGCTTAGTGAGCATTCGCCCCGGGTATCCCCGCCGATCTATTTGGAAGGATGAGTACCGAGCTGCGCCGAAGATCACGACACTTCGCCAATGTGCTCCGTCATCCAGCGAGCCTCCTCCATCGCGCTCCGCCCGAAGTGTCTTCGAAAGTCACGACTGAACTGGGAGGCACTCTGGTAGCCGACCATCGCCGCGACACTGGCAACGGAGCCGTGGTTGCGCGCGATCATCAGTCTTGCCTCGTGCAGGCGCATCGCCTTGATGTACCGGACCGGCGAGGTGCCCGTCAGCTGCTTGAAGTGGGCATGATAGGACGGGACGCTCATCCCGGCCTCGGTCGCCAGATCGGGCACCGCGAGGCTCGTGGTGAAACTTTGCCGGATCCGCCCCAAGCTTTCGAGAATTCGTCCCGCGGGGCCCCGTTGCCGCAGGGCGGCGCGGAGGGCACCACCCTGCGGCCCGACGAGCACGCGGTAATGCAGTTCCCTTAGCAGCCCCTGGCCCAGGATCGCCGCTTCCTGCGGATCCGCGAGTGCGGCCAGGGTCCGGCCCAGAAGCGCGTAAATCCGCGGGTCCATCGGGCTGGAGACGAGGCTCCGGGCCTGCGCTGGCGCCGCCCCTCCCACGGCGTCCAGAGCGACGGCGATCTCGGCGGCCAGCTGCAGGTCGAATTCGAGGTAGAGCGCCAGCAGCGGCCGTTCGGGATCGGCCTGCGAGGCCATACGGAACGGCACGGGAACCGAAACGGCGAGATAGTGATCCGCATCGTAGCGATAGACCGTCCCGCCCAGAAAGCCCTGCTTGGCGCCCTGCAGCACGAAGACCGCGCCGGGCCGATAGAGGACCGGCACATCCTCGAGAACGGCTTCCGAGCGCAGGATGCGCAGGCCTTGTAACGTCGTGCGGTTGTACCCCGCGCGGGGCGCGAGGGCTGCCGCTTGGGAGACGAGATCGTTGCAGTTCATAGGATCGGACAAAGATGAGAGAGGATCAGCCGTGTACGGCGGGTTCGATCGAGACAATCTGTCAATACATCGAAACACGCAAGCGAGGGCCTCCTCATGTCAGGCAAGACTTTCTTCATTACCGGCGCCAATTCGGGGTTCGGATATGCAATCGCCAGCGCAGCTTTGAAAGCCGGCCACAACGTGATCGGCACGGTCCGCTCCGATGCAGCGCGGGCCTCGCTCCTCGAACGCCTTCCCGACGTTCACCCGGTTCTTTGCGACGTCACCGATTTTGATCGTATCGACGCGGTGGTCAGCCGGACGGAGGCAGACTTCGGCCCGGTCGATGTCCTCGTGAACAATGCCGGTTATGGGCACGAGGGTGTGCTGGAGGAATCCCCCCTGTCCGAGTTGCAGCGCCAGTTCGACGTCAACGTCTTCGGAGCGGTCGCGGTGGCCAAGGCCTTTCTGCCCCGGTTTCGCCAGCGCCGAGCCGGTTTCATCCTTAACGTCACTTCGATGGGAGGTCTGATCACAATGCCCGGGATCGCCTATTACTGTGGTAGCAAGTTCGCGTTGCAGGGCATCTCCGAGGTCATGCGCAGCGAGATGGCGCCATTCGGGGTGCATGTAACGGCACTCTGCCCCGGCTCCTTCCGCACCGACTGGGCAGGTCGATCCATGGTTCGGAGCGAACGCTCCATCAGCGATTACGACAGCATCTTCGACCCGATCCGCCAAGCGCGGCAGGAAAAGCACGGCGCTCAGCTCGGCAACCCCGATAAGCTGGCCGAAGCTGTTCTCGGCCTCGTGATGTCGGACACTCCCCCGCCGCAGCTCCTGCTCGGCAGTGACGCACTCGGCCTGGTGCGCAAGCGGCTTCATGCGATGCTCCAGGAAATCGATGTCTGGGAAGCCGTCACCTGCTCGACAGACGGCTGACGGCACGCGACGGCCGACTCGCTACGGGCCCGGAGCCGCTCTGCCACTGGGCCCGACTTCGCCTTTCGAAGCACAAGGAAGATCGACTGGTGTGGGCCCTAAGCCAGCGTCGGTGCGCATGCCGCTGCGTGTCCGGTCTCGGATGGCGAACGGCGTAAGCCGTTCGCCAAGATTATCAGATGTCGACCGACCCGGCGATGCTCAGAGCATCCTCGAGTTCATGATCGTCCGGGTGAACCTACTGCTCGGATCGGTCATGCGGCAGCGCGATGACCGAGGTCACTACCTTGGCAAAGGCCTCCGTCCCTCCCGGCCCAAAGCTGACGTTCGCCAGACTGGCCATCGCTGCGGTGCAGCTTCACAAGACCGGCCATTCGTCCATCGCGCAGCATTTTCGGAGGGTGAAGGTCCGCTGAGCGGACGAAGCTGCCATTTCCCGCCGTTTAGGCAAGGATGGAAGCAGCCCCAAAGCTGCCGAACGCCCTGACGCACGACTCGGGCCACCGAAGATCTCAAGTATTACTCGCCAAGGATCACCCGGATAAGACCAGCGACATAGCTTATCCCAGGATCATTCACGTTCCTTTGGTGCCACGCGAGATGAAGAGGAAAGCCATCGACCGCGAGCGGCGGAGGGACCCCGATGAGGTTGTCGTTGCGCCGTTCCTCAAACGACTTGCGAGGCAACATGGCAAGTAAATTGGTCGACGAGAGTATATCCGGGACAAGTTGAAAGGACGGGACCACAAGGCCGACCTGACGGGACAGGCCCATCGCACGGAGGCTCTCGTCAAGGGGCGTGTACCGCTCGCCTCGCCCCGACACGACAACATGCGGCCACGCCAGCCAGCCATCGAGATCGAAGCTTTCGGCGACCGGGTGCTCTCGGCGCATGGCAACGATGTAGCTGGTCTCCAGCAACGTCTCCGTTTCGATAGTGTCGACCCGTCTGGCGAAGAGCGCGACGCCAAGCTCGGTATCTCCGGTCCTAAGCTCCCGCTCGAGTGCATCCGGTCCCAGCCAAGGCTTGAAAACAACCGAGATACCAGGCGCGGTTTGGCCGAGCTTCTCGAGCAGGGGGCGCGCCAGAAGAGCCGTCGGAGCGTCGGCGGCACTGATCCGCACGACCTGCACCAAGTCTGAAAGTTTGGGGATTTGCGGATCGAGCAACTGTTCCACCTGCGCCAGGATGTCACGGATCGGTCCGCGCAACCTCTCGGCCTTAGGGGTCGGTTTCATCTTACCCCGCCCCCGATCAAGAAGCGGGTCGTCGAACAAAGCGCGACAGCGTTGCAGCGCGCTTGAGACGGCTGGCTGCGAGAGGTTCAGCCGCTGCGCGGCACGGCTGACATGCGCTTCCTCCAAGAGTGCATCGAGGATCACGAGCAGGTTGAGGTCGACGGATCGCAAATTCATGAGGCAGATAATACACTATATCTTATATCTTTTTGAGTAATTTATTGTGGGGTGCCATCTTGGGATCAACGCCAACTCAAGAGGCAAGAATGTCCCGCACTATCATCCTCTTATTCCACCGAAACATCGCGAAGTCGTCCGCGAACCGAGCGCTGCGCGACCGCGCCGCCATGATCCCCAACGTCGAGGTCGTCGACGTCCAGAGCCTGTACTCAGACGGCGTCATCGACATGTTCACCGATGCCGGAGCCGAGGCGCAGCGCCTTCTCTCGGCCGACCGGATCGTCCTGCAATTCCCGGTGCAATGGTATTCGACTCCCGCGCTTCTCAAGTCATGGCAGGACAGCGTTCTGACACGGATGTTCTACATCTTCGCCGAAGAGGAAGGCGACCGCTTGACGGGTACCCCACTGATGATCGCGGCGACAGCGGGCAACATTTCCGGCGCCTATGGCCTGGGCGGGGCGAACCGCTTCACGATCGAAGAGATCTTTACCCCTCTCAGGGCCACCGCGCACCGCTGCGGCCTGCCCTGGCACGAGCCCTACGTCGTTTTCACCGCGGACAAGCTGGACGAAGCCGGCTTGGTGGAGGCCGCCGAGGGCTACGCAAATGCGATTGAAACTTTCATCGCGGCCACCCCGTCCGCGTCTGAACAAGAGGCGGAATGACGATGACCGGACACGATCACGACACCTTCATCGATCTTTCAGCCGGCACGCCGGCGCTCTTCACCCTGGCGGCGCGCGGCCTGCCGGTCCTGCTGGGATTGCAGTTCTTGCTTGCGGGACAGGCTTTGTTCGGCGGGATCGGATGGGGAACACACGCCAGCGTTGGCGGTCTTGTCATGCTGCCTGTGGCGGTTCTTTTCGGCTATTCAGTACTCGTGCCACGATTGCGAGGGTTCGCCTGGTGGGCAGGAGTCGTCCTGGTCCTGTATCTCGGGCAGGTCGCTCTCGCCGCCGCCGGACCGGCAGCACTTGCCTTTCATCCCTTGAACGCCGCGCTTCTGCTTGCAGCGTCGCTCATCTTCCTATTCAAGGTCGAACGGCGCAGGGGCCGACACCGCATCGCTGATTAACCCGGGAAGCACAGCATCAAGTACATGGTGAAGGGAAGAGCGGGCTACAGAGCGCGCTCCTCACGCACATCCACGTCGATGGCAGAACCCGTCCCGTGACCTGCCACATCTAGTGCTTCACGGTCATTCGTGATCGGTGCAGAATCGGTCACAATGGGCTCCTTGCGGACCTTCGCTGCGCCGCAGTGCGAGGCGCTTGGCCGCCCCTAGGGCGGCATCGCTCCCGGCCCTGAGCCGACCTTGGCCAGGTTGACCGTTGTCGCAGCGCGGCTTCCCCATACCGGACCTTCATGGCACTCCGCAGCATCGTCCTAGGCCCCGAGGTCCGCAGTGCGGACTTTCCTGCCGTTCACCAAGGTGTCGTGCCTCCAGGCTCGACAAAGCGACCGCTGACCTTTGCATCCAAGGCATATTCGAACGGAAGCCGCGCGCCTTCTTCGGGTGTCATCTCGCCATATCCTCCGGTTAGGTCGGTTTTGACGAAGCCGGGGCTCACCGAATTTACCGTAATGCCGGTGTCCTTCAGTTCCTCGTGGAGCTGGATCGTCAGCATGTTCAACGCCGCCTTGGACGCGTTGTAGCCGATGAAGCGTTGCGGGTAATACGGTGCGCCGGGATCGGCGTTCTCTGTTAGCGAGCCCATCGAGCTCGACATGTTTACGATCCGCGCATTCGGCGCGGCGCGTAGAAGGTGCAGCATGGTCTGCGTAACTGCCAGAGCTCCGATGAAGTTGACATCGATGACCCGGCGGACAGCCTCTATCGAGGCCTTGCCGGGTGCCGCATCGCCGACATCGAAGATGCCGGCGTTGTTGATGAGGATATCCAATCGGCCGAACCGCGCCTCGATCGTGGCCGCTGCGGCTGCGATGGTCTCTGCAGAGTCGAGGTCGAGGTGCAGGCCTTCGGCAGCAAACCCCGCCTCGGCCAGACCGGCCGCTGCCGCGTCGCCGCGCGCCTTGTCGCGGCTGCCAAGCAGCACATGAACGCCAGAGTTCGCCAGCTTGCGGGCGATCTCAAACCCGATTCCCTTGTTGGCGCCGGTTACGAGGGCGATACGTGAATGTGTCATAAGTCTTTCCTTCTTCTGACTTACCCTAGTTATATGAAGGAAAATTCATATTTTGGATTCGCATATGCCGCCGACCGTGACGAAAGCCCTGAAGCCCCGGAAAACACCGTCGCAATCGCGCTCCCGCGTGACTGTGGATGCGATTTTCGAGGCGACGATTCAGGTTCTGCTGTCACAGGGCATGGTGGGGCTGACGACCACCGGCGTGGCTGAACGCGCAGGCGTTTCGGTCGGCTCGATGTATCAGTATTTTCCCAACAAGCAGGCGCTCGTCTACGCGTTAAATGACCGCTTCCTCACGCGGCTTGCCGAGCGGGTCGAAGAGACCTGCGCCCGGATGCTGGGGCGCCCGATCGCTGAAGCAACCGACGCCCTGATCGATACATACTGGGCGGTTAAAACAGAGCGAGCCGAGCTGACCCAGGCGCTTTACCGCTCCGTGGCTGAGTTGGACAATGATGCGCTGATCTATGCCTTTGCCGCACGCGTGGACAGGGCGACGACAGACATGTTCCGCCATGCCCCCGACATCCCAGACGATGAGGTCGAGCAGACAAACTTGCTATTGACGACCGTGATCTACGGCTCCGTGCGCAACGCATTCGAGCGTGGGCTCGGTCCACAAGAGATCGCGGTGTTGAAAACCGGCCTCAAAGCAATGTGCCAAGATCACCTGCGAAGTATTGGAAGTTGATCGCGCCTGATTGAGAGCGTCCGCTTCAGGTCTCGGGTTCCAACGGCGAGCCTCAAGATTCCTCAAATGCGTGGGGCGACCACAATGGGCTCAAAGTAGACATGCGGCGCCGCAGGGCCAGGAGACTGGTCGCCCTTCGCGTGGCATTGCTCCCAGCCCAGAGCTGACCTTCACGCCAAGCTCAGCGGGTGACCGGTCCCGGCCCAAAGCTGCCGTTCGCCTCCGCTTTCTATGCCGCAGTGCGGTCCCCCGAACCAGCCATTCGCCGCAACCACGAGATCGAGACCAACGCGAACTCACACAATGCGGACAGAGCAGCCACTCATGAATCTGACAGCTAGGCGAAACTGAGCTGAGAGTGAAGCTAGTGACCAGTCAAGCAAATAGATCGTGCCTGTCTATCCGTAGTCGCCGATCCAACCAGGTGCTGGCCCACTCGGAAACGACCACTTGTAGCCTGTCTTTCTCGTCAAGCGGTCCAGTATTTTGAAAAGTCGTTCGTGCACATGAGCGTCTATAAAGGCAATAAGCTCCCTCCACTCATCTCTACCGCCTAAACACAACCCAATACTGATTTGCGGCCGCAGAAGGAAACCATCATCATTAAAAATTACTTCTATTTTAGTGCTTACCGTTTGATGAACGTCGTTGTGGGCATACCTTTTATGTCGAAGATCCATGATTTCGTCATGAACCGATTTCAAATGATTTGGTATATCAGACTTTGAAAGCTTTATGGCTCCATTGCCGCTCGCGAATAGGCGAGCATAGGTCACGATGAACGCCGTCGTGAGAACGTCTTGTTCCATCAATGTCGCTGGCGTAACCTCGGCGATGGAGGTTCTTAGGCGATGATAGATATAGCTGAGGCTTGATGTGGACGGTATGGCATTGATGAGCCTGATGAGCCCTTGGATATCCTTATCTCCAATTCGAAGCACATCCTCACCTTGCTGCTTACGAGCTTGGGCAGCATCGCGATATTCTTTCGGCAGATACTTAAGGAGTTCTTCCGTTACGTAAACGAACTCATCGTCTTCCCGTAGTTCGTATTGTTTTGGTGGCATTGCGATACACTCATCTTCGATGTAAGGGCGCAGTTCGTATATAGGATTAAAATATAATATACGCTATCTTTGAAAAAATGAAGTTAAGCTGCGGCCCTGAAGCAGAAGAATTAAAAACTGGCTGTTCGATGTTTTGTCAGAACTGGCTAGAAGGCCTCGAACCGGACCTGCGGCGGCGCAGCGGACAAGATGGCATGCCGCCACCGATCGTCGCTTCCGGCCCTGAGTCGACATTCGCACCAAGGCTAGCGGATGCCTGGTCCCCACCTCGGAGTGGCCGCTCGTCTGTGCCGGAAAAATCTTGAACGAAGTAAGGTGGAAAAACCGGGCATAGGACGACATGAGCAAGACAGAACTGCGATTCTCCTGTCCGTCAGTAGAGCCTGAATAGCTCAAATTGGAAGCCCACATGAGAATTTGCGAATTTGAGCTAAATCCTAAAAATTTTATCCGTGTTTCTTCGCCGCTCCGGGCCACGTCGTATTGCTTTCATAACCGCATCCGAGAAGGCGGATCATGGAGAGCCATTTGCGCTCCATTTCCTCCTCCTCCTTTCCACCCACCCCCAGGCATAAGGCTGTTGCTCTAATCCTGATCTAAAAGTGCTTCTTCGACACCGATTTCGGGGACATTAGACACATTATCCGAAAGCCAGGCTACAGTAAGAATGGGGGCAGACCTCATCTTATCTTTGGCTTGCCGATCTGAGACATCTATTTCGTTGAAGCGGCCAGATAGCTTTCGAAGGTGGGCGTAACATCCGATGTCAATCGCGAATGCTTGATACGTTCCCTCTTGGGATTTGTGGGTCAGCGCCGAGCCGCAATTGTGAATTATCCTATAGTCAAGGAGCCTGTACATTAGCCCACGAACTTGATCGTTTCTCTTGAGAACCTCTTCGCTGACGTTGAAAACATTCGTCTTTCGATCAAGGCAAAATTCCCTGATGAGGTATATTCCCTTTAAGAGGCCTTCTTGTTCGTAATCTTGCGAGTCTTGCTTCAGCTCCTCAATGCGCCTTTCAAAGTTAGACCTGCTACTGATGCGCACTTCATCCTTTCCAATTTTTCCACCGTCCCTCGTTGCTTGCGGCAGGATCTCAAGGAAGAGCGACATTACATCCCGCGGGACTCCCCCCCCTGCCATTACTAGGCGCGAAAACCCCTCACCTTTGAACAGGTCATTAACCTCACCTGCGCTCATGGAAGCCTGCTTTCCAAATCCCGTAAGAATATCGAGATTTCGTCTTCTGGTCTTCGCAAAGTCTCCGAAGTCATAGTCGATGCTTACTGGTTGAAAATCATGTCTTTCTTGTGCGCCGAAAGGTTGTCCGTTTCGATCGACATAAAGCGTGCTCGCATGCCTGAGGGTTGCGATCTTAAAAAACATCGGAAGGTCTTTGCATAGTCGATGCACGTAGTCGACTACAAACGCCTGGTGCACCCTGTCCAAATGGTAGAGATCATCTAGCTGAATAAATACAAACTTCACTTTACTAGAAATTTCAAAAAACTCTCGAATCTTCCGCTTGTACTCAGGGAGTTTTTTGTCCAAATCTTTTAGCTTGGATTGATGTTCTTCGAAGGTTTGCTCAACGCGCAATGAGGCTGTCGCAGAACGGTCAGATCTAATTCCCAAATTCAGCCCCTCATATTCACCGCTGGCACTGACCTCACGTCCCTTACTCTTTCCTCTCGCTGCCTCTACAGAAACTGATTTGGTCTGCTCGTCAGGCTGTTTATTAATTTTCTCGATATCAGCTATAACTTCACTTAAAATTTCGCGAAGTCTTTTCTTTCTCCCAAACCAGCCTGTGCAATTTTGCTTAAGCTCAAGAAATACAGATTCAAGTATTACCAGTAAAACATCAGGGAAACTATGCCGCTTGAAGTCCTCACAGTTTAGGTAGATAGTTTTCACATCTTCTGACGTCGCTTCGGCCGACTTAAACATTAACAGGGTTTTCCCGCAGCCTCGCCTAGCGAAGATTGTGTGATTCTGCTTGGCTTTCAGATCGAGAATAAAAGAATCTGTATCAACGTACTCGACGCTTTCGCTATTTCTTTGTATGCGCAAGTTCTCAGTGATGATCTCTCTTAGTTTTTGGCTTTTATCCTGCATTGCAACCCTGCCTTAACCTCACTGAGCAAAGATTACCTCCTTTAGTTGCGCGTGCAACCCTATCATTACTCAGTACTGCCTGTAGCACATGCGCCTAACCCCAGCTGTTTGGATGATCTCGACAGCCAGATTTGTCTTCGTTGCGTCGGGTGAGCGCGCGCCGAAGTCCGCTTTCTGCGCTTTGCGGTCATTGCTCCAGAACGCAGCGAACGGCCGCTAACCGCCCTTCCGCGACCTCCGTGCCTGGCGCGGCGAATGACGGCTTACCGCCCTTCCGGGACCTAAGTCGCGGCCGCAACTAAGGCCTGCTTCCCGCCCTACATGTCGATCAACCTCGCACCGAGTGGCCCAGCCTGGCCGAATGTTGGGTTCGTCGTCCGGACTTGGCTTCGCTCGGACGGCCGGACTGCGCTGCGACGCGGGCGAAGGCATCCAACAACACGTCCACAGGGAACAACCGCCACCTGTCGCCCAGCAGGTTCCGCTTGGACCGTCCCCCGTCACGCGACGAGGAGGGCCAGCAGACGGCAACCTCGCCCAGATGTGCCTCGGCCCTCCGCAAGCTTGACATGGCTGTGAGAGGAAAGCATGGCGAACCTGATGGAGGCATCCGTGCGTCAATCCTCCCATGCAGCCGTGATAGGCGACGATGCGCTACTCCCTGGGGGACAGATATCGGCGCAACTCTGCATCGGTTTCGGACACGAGGTAGCTGCCGGTCGTGTTCTTGATATCGGTCATCGCATTCATGCCGCGGCACCAATTGCGCGCCGGCCTTTGAAGGCGCGACGATCCTGCCCGGTCCCTGTCGGGCTCGAACCGGCTGCGGCAGAAGCCGGGCCAGCAACCTCGGCAGGTGCGCCGGTCATCCATGGTTCAGACCGTAGCGCATTGCCGCGATTGCCCCTTCGGCGCCGGTTCGCGGCATCGCGACACTGTGGGCAATGTTGGATGCGGTGGAGCGCAGAATGTCGCCAAGCGTCAGTCCGGGGCGCGATGAGAGGTAGAGGGGTTTCCCGGGCGGTTCGATCATGGGTCAGTCCTCCGGAGTGGCTGTGATGGGAGCCTTGGTCCTTGCGGCGCAGATGTCGTTGATGAGTGCACCGAGTTCTCCGCCCGCCTCGATCTAGGTGGGCGCGTGAAGCCGCTTCATCTTGGCCAGCTCCTTGAGCGCGGCGAGCTTGTCGTGGAGCTTGATCTTCACGCGGCGGACGTCTCGGGCGTCCTCCCCCCGACCGTCGGTAAAGTCCTCGACGGTTGCCTCGGAGAGGAGGGAGAGGTCAGCCCCGGGGCCGCTGAGGCCGATCATGGCATCGCCGTCAGAGGTGACGCGGACGAAGCTGCCCAGCGAGCCGAACGCGATCCTGGCGAGCTCGTGCAAGATGCGGTCGCCGCTGATCTCCAGCGTCTCGAAACGCTTCTCGGTGTGCTCGGAGATGAAGCCGGCGACTTCAACATTCTTCAACAATCGCTGTCCGGTCGAGTAGGCGGTTCTATCGCTGTAGCCGGCGCGGGTGGCGGCCTGCGTGGCGTTTCGATCCACGAGGTATTCGAGGGCAAACGCGTGCTGCTTGTCGTTCATTTCTGGATTCGGCTTCGGTGGCATCCGGCGCGGGCAATATGCAGCCGACTGCGCAACTTGAGCAAGAGGTCGATCAGGCGAATGCTCAATCGCTCGCGCGCCTGCGCTCCACTACTACGACTACCCTTATACATATGTGATACGTAAGGCAGGGTCCGCGGCCATATCCGCGGCGGTAGCCGTGGCCGGTGCCGTGGCTATATCCGCGGCTTATGCCCGACAACTAGATTACAACGACTTATCCGATTTTACCCCGCCCAAAGTTGCACAGCTTAGGTGAGTAAAAGATCGCGAGATAAAGTCGACTTAAAGTCGAGAACTTTGGGAAAGGGTAATCAAGCCGCTGATGGAAAGCCGTGCTGTGCGCCGACATTTCGCTCTATCGCTGCCGGGAGATGTGCGGTGACATCGGGTGTGCTATTGCTCAGTCTTGATCGGACAGCCCCGCTGCGCCTGCCGTCGTAACCCTGAGCGACTGACCCTGGAGGTACGAATGGCAGAATGGGATGCTGCCGGTCCCGTGGACACGACGATAAGATCGTGACCATGGATTGGAGTTTTCCGATGAAGAGACGAACGTTCAGCCGCGAGTTCAAGATCGAGGCTGTGAGGCTGGTGACCGATCGCGGCGTTGCCGTGGCGGAGGCCTGCCGGGATCTGAAGTTGTCGGAGAGCGTGCTGCGCCGTTGGATGCGCGAGTTCGAAGGCGCGCCGTCCGGCGCATTTCCGGGACATGGCCGACTGGGCCAGGAGCAAGCGGAGATCGCGGCGCTGCGGAAGGAGGTCGCCCGTCTCAAGGCGGAGCGTGACATCTTGAAAAAGGCGACCGTGTTCTTTGCGCGGGATGCGACATGAAGTTCGCCTTAGTCGCACGGCACCGCCATGTCTGGCCCGTCAGCTGGATCTGCGCCGCCCTGCACGTGTCCCGTTCCGGCTTCCACGCCTGGCTGAAGGCGCCGCCGAGCGCGCGTTCGACCGAGGACGAGCGCCTCGGCGCGGTCATGCGCCGGAGCTTCAAGGACAGCGACCGGACCTACGGCGCGCGCCGGATCTGGCGCGACGTTCTCGAGGAGGGGCTGCCCTGCGGCCTCCATCGCATCGAGCGTCTGATGAAGGAGAACGGGCTGCGCGCGCGGCCCCGCCGTCGGGGTCTGCCGAAGGACGACGGGCACGATCCGTCATCGCCGACAACCTGCTGGCGCGGGAGTTGCGGGCGGATCGCCCCAACCAGAAATGGCTGGCGGGCTTTACCTACATCTGGACCGCGGAAGGCTGGCTCTATGTCGCCGCGGTACTCGACCTGTTCTCCCGGCGCATTGTCGGCTGGTCGATGAAGGCCGAGCGGGACGCCACCTTGGTCATGGACACCCTGATGATGGCCGTCTGGCGCCGCGGAAAGGCTGTCGCTCTACTGCATCATTCCGATCAGGGCAGCCAATACAGCAGCGACCAGTTCCAGAGGCTTCTCGCCGACCACGGCATCACCTGCTCGATGAGCCGGGCGGGCAACGTGCGGGACAACTCCGCGATGGAAAGCTTCTTCTCCACGCTGAAGACCGAGCGCACCGCCCGCAAGGTCTACCGCAGCCGGGACGCCGCACGCAGCGACGTCTTCGATTACATCGAGCGCTTTTACAACCCGAAGCGCCGCCACTCGAAACTGGGCTATCTCAGCCCGATGGGGTTCGAGGAACGCTCGGTGCTACCTCAACCTTCTGTCCACGGGACCGGCAGCATCCCACGCCGCCGACGAACGCGCGGCGGCGATCTTCGAGCGGTCGGATCGGGAAGTGCAGGCACGGGAGCGAGCCGGAGATGACATGCTCGAGCGAACAGGCAATCCGAGCTCTGGTCGACATCGCTATCGAAAGGCTGGACCGGATGATCAGACTCAGAGCGAAATGGCTCGCAGCGCCTTCAGCTTCTCATCGAGAGTAGTCTCGCCATATCGCTCACGGTCCAACGTGTGGCCGTGTAGATCGCGGCGCACGCGATCGTCGATCCCGGCCTGGCGCAGCCGATCCTCGAACGAGTGTCGAAGCCCGTAGAGCGTGTGTTCAGCGCTCTCCATGAGGCCATGCTCGCGCAGGTACTTGTTCACGGTTGCCGTCAGGCCGGGCTTGTCGTGGTAGCGCGGAAAGCCCCGCGGACACATCCGGAACGCATCGAGGCTGACGCCGACGAGGGGGATGGTCCGGATCGCACTGGCGGACTTCACCTCCCGGCCGTCCTCTTCGATGCTGATATGGGGGATCTCCGCATCGAGCCTGATGGCGCCCGGCAGCAGGTTCGCACCTTCCGACGGTCGGTAGCCGGTGTTCACCATGCCCAAGAGAATGCAGCGTGCCTCCACGTTCAGACCGTCGAGCGCCCCCGGCTTCAGGAGCACGGCCCGGATATGCGCGACCGAGAAGGGCTTGCGCGTCTTGGCGCCCCGCTCCTTGAAGGCGTGGCCGCTGAGAAAGCTGAGGTCGATCCGCAACCGCTTTGCACTTTCAACGCGGCGCAGCACCTTGCTGAAATGGATGAAGTCCTTGTTCGCCGAATTGGAGGTCAGGCCATCGGCGACGAGCCGCTCTGCCCACCACTGCCGCCAATCGAGCATGTGATCGGAACCGAGCTCCTGAAGCGTGACAGTGCCGTTCACCGCCTCGAAATTGCGGAATGCCTTGAGGATCGGGTTCCGCCATCGCCGAAGCTGATCCTTCGACTTGCCCCGGTGATCTGGCTCCGCAAGCGGCCAGTATTGCGCAAGAGCATCGGCCACCGTCATCTCCGGCTGATCGACGAGACCAAGGGCGGCATCTGCCTCCCGTGCATCGAGGCGGCCCCTCGGGAACGCCTGCTCGACGCGGGCGACGATCTCCACCGCCGGCAGCCTGGCGACCTCGGCCGCATTCATGAAACGGTAACCGCGCTTGTCGGCGAGGGACCGGGCCGCGGCGAACCGTTCCTCGGCAACGTCCGTCTCGCCGGCGAGCTTCGCTTCCCATGCCTCGAGCATCTCGTTCCAGACCTGCTCGGCCTTTCGCCGGGCGATCGGGAGGGAATCCGTGTGCAGGCTCTTCTCGATAAGAGTGCGCGTCTCGATCGAGGAGAAGCGCGCCGGCACGCGGCGGATCAGCCTGTACCGGCCATTGCGCTGGAAGATGCCCGTCGTCATGGCGAAAGTTAACGCCTCCTCTGCACCCGAACGGCAACGAGCATCATCGCTCATGATTGGGCAAAATGTTAAGCAAAAAGTAACGCAGATCAACCCCGGCGACGGACTGCGAAACCCTCGACCTGACCTAATTTTTTTGGGAAAAAGGGCCTTGACCGATGATCGCTAAGGGGAAATTGGCGGAGGAGGTGGGATTCGAACCCACGGTACGCTTTCACGCACGACGGTTTTCAAGACCGTTGCAATCGACCACTCTGCCACTCCTCCGGGCGGCCTTGGGTAGCGCCGTCGGGGGCTTGGTGTAAAGGCGGTATGCGCGGCCTTGGGAGGCAGGCGCAGCTACGCTCTTTGCAGATGGGCGCTGAAGGGCTATGCTCGGCGCCAATATCGAGCGAAAGGCCGTCATAAGGCCATGCTGATGCGCGGGTAGGTCGCTTCCTGCGCAAGAGGGGCAGAGAATGGGCAGAGTTGCTTTGATCAGGGTAGCTGGCGTCTCGGCGCTCGCGCTTCTGGCCGCCGGATGCGGCGAGAAGGCCGAGACCGGACTGGACGGGACGACCGCCGCGGCGGAGCGGCCGGCATCCGGGCGCCTGGTCGAGCGGGACGTGGAAGCGCCGGAGATCTTCTCGGTGACCGAGGAGGGTCTCTGGGACGGGCGTCCGTCCCTGGGCGGCGTCTGGGTCGCGCATCCGGATGTCGACGATCCCGAACGGGTCATCATTCGCAACGAGGCCAACGGCAAGTTCGTGATCGGTGCCCTCTTCAAGCGCGAACGCGAGAATCCGGGGCCCCGGCTCCAGGTCAGTTCCGATGCGGCCTCCGCCATCGGCCTGATCGCGGGGGCCCCCCAACGACTGAACGTGACCGCGCTCCGCCGCCAGGACGAGGCCCCCGCCTCCGCAGGCGATGCGGTGGCTGCGATCCCGGAGCCCGGCGCCGTCGCGACCACGAGCCTCGATCTGCCGGACGCCGAGGCCGCCATCGAGCGCGCCGAAGGAACCACATCTGCCGTGCCCGGGAGCACCAGCGTCGCGGCGGCTCCGCAGCCTGCAGCCGAACCGGCCCGCACGCGGCGCAGCTGGAATCCCTTCCGCCGCAAGTCCGCGCCCGAGGCCGTCGCCGTCTCCGCTCCGGCGACGGTCCTGCCGGCGTCAGTGGCAGGGGCCGAGCCTGCCCCGGAGGCCGCCCGCCCGCCGCAGACGGCATCTGCTCCGGCAAGTGAGCTCGGCCGGCCCTACGTTCAGATCGGCATCTTCAGCGTGAAGGAAAACGCCGACAATACCGCCACCGCGATGCGCGCCAACGGGATGGTGCCTGACGTGCTGGAACAGCAGAGCCAGGGCGCGACCTTCTGGCGCGTCGTCGTCGGACCGGCGGCCAGCGAAACGGATCGCTCGGCCATTCTCGACAAAGTGAAAGATCTCGGGTTTACCGATGCCTACTATGTTTCGGGCTGACCGATTAGAGGAGCGCGCATGAAACAGATCCTCACCGCCCTCGCAGTGCTGGTCGTGGCTGCGCTGCCGGCCGCCGCCCAGTTCGACACCCGCGCCACCGCCGCCTGGATCTACGATCAGACGACGGACACCGTTCTGCTCGAGAAGAACTCGGACACCCCCCTTCCGCCGGCGTCCATGTCCAAGCTGATGACGCTGAACATGCTGTTCGAGGCGCTGCAGGACGGCCGTGTCACGCTCGATACGCGGTTCAACGTCTCGTCCCGCGCCAAGGACATGGGCGGCTCCTCGATGTTCCTGACCGAAGCCGATCGGCCGCAGGTCGAGGAGCTGATCAAGGGGATCGTCGTCCAGTCCGGCAACGATGCCTGCGTCGTCGTGGCCGAGGGGCTGGCGGGAACCGAGGAGAGTTTCGCCCGGCTGATGACCGAGCGGGCGCAGGCGCTGGGGATGGAGAATTCCACCTTCGCCAACGCCTCCGGATGGCCGAACCCGAACCAGCGGATGAGCATGGAGGATCTGGGCATCCTCGCGGACCGGATCATCAGCGAATTCCCCGAATATTACGGCTATTTCGGCATGGAGGAATGGGGCTTCGACGGCCGCGTTCCCACCAACCACCGCAACCGCAACCCGCTTCTGACCCTCGGGATCGGCGCGGACGGGCTCAAGACCGGGCACACCACCGAAGCGGGCTACGGCCTCGTCGGCTCCGCCGTCCAGGGCGACAGGCGCATCGTTTTCGTCATCACCGGGCTCGACAGCGAGGATGCACGGGCCGAGGAAGCCGAACGCGTGGTCAACTGGGCCTTCCGGCAATTCGTGCAGAAGACCGTGGTCGAAGGCGGATCCCGCCTGGCGACGGCGGATGTCTGGATGGGCAACGCGCAGCATGTCGGCCTCGTGGTGCCGGAGGACGTGGAGCTTCTGGTCCCGGCGCTCGTCCAGGGCGAGATGGAGGCGCATATCACTTACGAATCCCCGGTACATGCACCGGTGGAAGCCGGAGCGCGGCTCGGCACGCTGCATATTCAGCTGCCGGACATGGAGGCCCGCGAAGTGCCCCTCGTCGCCGAAGCGCCGGTGACGCGCGGCGGCTTCGTGCCGCGTGTGCGGACGGCCGCGATGGTGCTCTACGAGCGGATCCGCGAGGAAACCGCCTCGGCGCCCGAGCCGAGCGCCGAACTGGAGGCCGAACCGGCCAGCTGAGACAGGCGCGCCGCGGGGGAATGATGGAGACAGGACCAGGCGCGACGGGCGTCTTCATCACCTTCGAAGGGATCGACGGCTCCGGCAAATCGACCCAGGCCCGCCGCCTCCATGACAGCCTGACATCGCAGGGCCGGGACGCGATCCTGACGCGCGAGCCCGGCGGCTCTCCCGGCGCGGAACGGATCCGCCGCCTCCTCGTGGAGGGCGCGGCGGAGGATTGGTCCCCGATCTCGGAGCTCCTGCTGTTCAACGCCGCGCGGCGCGATCACCTCGAGCGCCTGATCCACCCCTCCCTCTCCCGCGGAGCCGTCGTCGTGTCGGACCGTTTCGCCGATTCGACGCGCGTCTATCAGGGTGCGGCGCGGGCCGACCTGCGGGCGCTGGCGGACCGGCTTCATGCCGACGTGATCGGCATCGAGCCGGACCTGACCTTCATCATCGATGCGGACCCCGGAACCGCCCTGTCCCGCGGCCTTGCACGCAACAGCGCGGAGGATCGCTTCGAGGGCCTCGGCCTCGCGTTCCAGGAGCGCCTGAGAGAAGGGTTTCTCGAGCTCGCCGCGGGCGCGCCGGAGCGCTGCGTCGTGGTCGACGGCAACCGCCCCGAGGACGAGATCGCCGCGGACATCGCCGCCCGTGTCGCCCGCCACCTCGGCTGAGGCGGTCGCTCCCTCACAGGACGACAGCGCTTTTCCCCGTGCGACGGCTCGGCGACATGCCCCGTCCGTCGAGCCGTCATCACATCTTGCGGGTCTCACGGGACCCGACGCCGCGCGCGCCCTTGCCCCCCGGCGCCAGTCGCCTAGGCTGCGCGGCATGGCCAGATCCCCCAGCGCAATCGCCCCCGACGACCAGAACGACTCCGACCGGATGGACGGCGCCCCGCATCCACGGGAGGCGGCGGAGGTCTTCGGTCACGACCTGGCCGAACGCGCCGTCCTCGACGCCTTCGGCTCGGGCCGGATGCACCACGCCTGGCTGATCACGGGGCCGCGCGGCATCGGCAAGGCGACGCTTGCCTGGCGGGTCGCGCGCTTTCTGCTGACCGCACCGGAGATGGAGGAGACCTCCCTCCTCGGCGCCGCCGCGCCACCTGACACGCTCGAAACGGACCCCGGCCACCCCGTCGCCCGCCGCATCGCCGCAGGCGGCGAGGGGCGGCTCGCGGTCCTTCGCCGTCCCTGGGCCGAGGGGGACAAGCAGCCGAAGCAGGAAATCCCGGTGGACGAGGTGCGCCGCCTGAAGCGTTTCTTCTCGCTCTCCGCGCCGGATGGCGGCCGCCGCGTGGTCATCGTGGACAGCGTGGACGATCTCAACAAGGCCGCGGCCAACGCCCTCCTGAAGCTGTTGGAGGAGCCGCCGGAGAACACCTTCCTGCTCCTCGTCTCACATCGCCCTGCGGGCCTTCTGCCCACCATCCGCTCCCGCTGCCGCATCCTGCGCCTTTCGCCTCTCGCACCGGGAGACCTTGGCCGCGCGCTGCGGCAGGCCGGGATCGGGGAGGAGACCGAAAGCGATGCGCTCGCGATCCTCGCCGCGGGCTCCGTCGGCGCGGCAATCCGGCTTGCGGGGGAGGATGGTGCGGCACTCTACGGTGAACTCGTCGGGCTTCTGTCGCAGGCGCCGGGCATGGACCGGACGCGCGCCATCCGGTTCGCCGAGAAGGCCGCCGCCCGGGGTGCGTCCGACCCCGCCGGGACGATCCTGGACCTGACCGAGATCCTGCTCGGCCGGCTCGCCCGCGCCGGCATCGATGGGCCGCCCCGCAGCGAGGCCGCCCCCGGCGAAGCGCGAACGCTGGCGAGACTTTCCCCCGGCTCCGGGGCCGCGCGGGCCTGGGCGGAACTGGCGCAGACCGCGCTCGACAAGGCGCGGGCCGGGCGGGCGGTCAACCTTGACCCGGCCGCCCTCGTCCTCGATATGCTCCTTGCCATCGACGGGACGGCCTCCTCCGTTCCCTCCCCTGCCCTCGACCCGAGTGCCGCATGACCTCCGAGACCTCTCTTCTGGTGGACAGCCACTGCCACCTCGACTTTCCCGATTTCGCGGATGAGCTGCCCGATGTCATCGCCCGCGCCCGCGCTGCCGGCATCGGACGCATGGTGACGATCTGCACCAAGCTGGAGAACGAGCCCCGCGTGCGCGCCATCGCCGAGGCGCATGACGGCGTCTTCTACGCCGCGGGCACCCATCCGATGAGCGCCGGCGAGGCTCCCATGGCCACCGCGGAGGAGCTGATCGCCCTTTCGGATCATCCCAAGTTCGTCGGCATCGGCGAAACCGGGCTCGACTATCACTACACCGCCGAGACGGCGGCACGGCAGCAGGAGAGCCTCAGGATCCATATCGAGGCGGCGCGGCAGACGGGCCTTCCGCTGATCATTCACGCCAGGGATGCCGACGAGGACATGGCCCGCATCCTCACAGAGGAACACCGCGCCGGCCCCTACCAGTGCGTCATGCACTGCTTCTCCTCGAGCGCCGAACTGGCGGAGGCCGCGCTCGCCCTCGGGTTCTACCTCTCCATCTCCGGCATCGCGGCCTTCCCGAAATCGGGCGCGATCCGGGACATCTTCGCCGCGGCGCCCCGGGACCGGCTCCTCGTCGAGACGGACAGCCCGTACCTCGCGCCGCCGCCCCATCGCGGCAAGCGCAACGAGCCGGCCTATGTCGCCCGCACCGCCGAGATCGTCGGCGAGGCTTTGGGGATGAGCCTGCCGGAGATCGCCGCGCAGACCTCCGCCAATTTCGACCGGCTCTTCTCCAAGGCGGCGGCATGAGCACGCTGCGCGCGACGATCCTGGGCTGCGGCTCGTCCGGCGGCGTCCCCCGCATCGGCGGGCATTGGGGCGACTGCGACCCGCAGAATCCAAAGAATGTCCGTCGCCGCTGCTCCATGCTTCTGGAGAAGGAGGGGCCGGAGGGAACCACGCGCGTCCTGATCGACGCCTCGCCGGATCTGCGATCGCAGCTTCTCTCCGCCGGGGTCGGCGCGCTCGACGGGGTCGTCTTCACCCATTCCCACGCGGACCACACCCACGGTCTCGACGATCTGCGGATGATCGTCATCAACATGCGCAAGCGTCTCCCGGTCTGGGCCGACGCGCCGACGCAGGCGGACCTCCTGCACCGCTTCGCCTACGCCTTCATTCAGCCCGAGGGCTCCGACTATCCGCCGATCCTCGAGATGAACGACATCGGGGAAGAACCGGTGGAGGTCCCTGGCGCTGGCGGAACGATCTCGCTGGCGCCCTTCCGCGTGCCCCATGGCAACATCACCGCGCTCGGCTTCCGCATGGGCACGCTGGCCTACCTGCCGGACATGGAGCGCCTGCCGGACGATGTGCTGCCTGCGCTGGAGGGGCTGGACTGCTTCGTGGTGGACGCGCTGCGCCGCACGCCCCACCCCTCCCATTCGCATCTGGAACAGACGCTGGGCTACATCGAGCGCCTCGCGCCCGCCCGGGCGGTCCTGACCAACATGCATGTCGATCTCGACTACGAGACCCTGCGCGGCGAAACACCGGACCACATCGAGCCCGCCTTCGACGGCATGGTCCTGAATGTCGAGGGCTGACATCCCCTCCGCGCATCAAGGGCGCCTGACATGGGAACGTTGATCGGGGTCGTCCTTCCGGTCTTTCTCGTCATCGGGTTCGGCTTCGCCGCGGCGCGCTTCGGCAAGATAAGCGAAGGGGCGGTGGACGGGCTGATGCGCTTCGCGCAGAACTTCGCCCTGCCCTGCCTGCTCTTCCGCGCGATCTCGGAACTGGACCTCGCGGCGGGCTTCAACCTTCCGCTTCTTGCCTCCTTCTATGCCGGTGCCCTCGCGGGCTTCGTCGTGGGCATTGCCGGCGCACGGATCCTCTTCCGCCGACCATGGGAAGATGCAGTCGCGATCGGCTTTCTGGGGATGTTCTCGAACTCTCTCCTCCTCGGCCTGCCGATCACCGAGCAGGCCTATGGCACGGGCGCGCTGACCGGGAACTTCGCGATCATCTCCGTCCACTCCCCCTTCTGCTACGCGGTCGGGATCACCGTCATGGAAGTGGTGCGCAACCGCGGGCAGTCGAAGCGCCTTCTGACGCTGCACGTGCTGCAGGGCATGGCGAGCAACGCCCTCATCATCGGGATCGCCTGCGGCCTTGTCGTCAATCTGTCCGGCATCCCGGTACCGACCGTGCTGTCAGAGGCGGTGGACCTGATGGCCCGCGCGGGGCTTCCCGCGGCGCTCTTCGCGCTCGGCGGCATCCTCATGCGGTACAAGCCCGAGGGGGACATGCTGACGATCTGCTTCGCCTGCTCCCTGTCGCTTCTCCTCCACCCGCTCATCACCTACGGGCTCGGCCGCTCCTTCGGACTGGATGTCGACGCTCTCCGCTCCGCCACCGTCACGGCCGCCATGGCCCCGGGGGTGAACACCTACATCTTCGCCAACATGTACGGCGTCGCCAAGCGCGTGGCGGCCTCCTCGGTGTTGATCGGAACCGCGCTCTGCGTGCTCACGGCGTGGTTCTGGCTGTCGGTCCTGCCCTAAGCCCGCGCTTCAGAGAACGCCCTTCCAGATGAGCACCGCAACCGCGGCACCGAAGAGCAGCAACAGATTGAAGGACAGCGCCGCGAGGACGTTCAGGATCAGGCCCTTCCGGCGGTCCCACGGATCGACGGAGCGCAGGTAGCGCCGCAGATCGGCCTCGGCCTGCCGGATGCGCACGGGATCCGCCTGTCGCGAAAGGCGGGGATGGGCCGACATGGCCTCCACCTCCGCGAGATAGGCCGCCTGCGCGCGCAGGCGCCGCGGGAGATGCCGCCCGCTGCGGCGGAGTTTGTCCCCGAGGCTGCCGCCCCGCATTCCGAGCCGCGCGCCCATCAGCGCCGCAAGGCTCGCATTCCTGTCAGTGATGCTCTTCTCAGCCATGGGAGCATGCTACCCAGCTCCCCGGCGCGCCGAAAGTGCCCGCTGGCCAGAGCCGCATCGGGGCGTTATCTCGGCAACATGCTGTCACTCACCCGCCTCGGCCCGGACCCCGCCTCCGACCCCCGCCCGCCGCTCCTGATCGTCCACGGTCTCTTCGGTTCCGCCCGGAACTGGGGCGCCGTCTCCCGCCGCATCGCCGAAAGCCGCCCCGTCGCTGCCGTGGACATGCGCAATCACGGCGACAGCTTCCACGCGCCGCGGAACGATTACGAGGCCATGGCGGAGGATCTGGCGGAGGTGATCGAGGAGCTCGGGGGCACCGCCGACGTGCTCGGCCACTCCATGGGCGGAAAGGCCGCGATGGTGCTTGCGCTCACGCGCCCGGAGCTGGTTTCCCGCCTGATCGTGGCGGACATCGCGCCCGTCGCCTACGACCATTCACAGGCCCACTACATCCACGCGATGAAAGGCTTGGACCTGACCGGCCTCTCGTCCCGCTCCGATGCCGACGCAAGGCTTGCCGAGACGATCGATGAGCCGGGCGTCCGGGCGTTCCTGCTGCAATCGCTGGACCTGCGCGCGGATCCCCCGGCATGGAAGCTCAATCTCGACGTGCTGGAAGCGGAGATGGACAAGATCACCGGCTGGCCCGGAACCGAAGGCCGGTTCGGGGGCCCGTCGCTCTTCCTGTCAGGCGAAAAATCGAACTACGTGACAGCCGAGGGACGGAGAAGGATCGAGGCGCAGTTCCCGGAAGCGCGCTTCGAGACGGTGGAGGGCGCGGGACACTGGGTCCACGCGGAGAAGCCGCGCGAGGTTCAGGCGGCGGTCGAGGCTTTCCTCAGCGAAAGCGATCCCGCCTGATCCGGCGCCAGTTCAGCAAATCCGCGATCTGCCATGCCAAGGCCGTGGCGCAGGCCAGCGTCGCCAGCATCGGCAACCATGCATCGAACCCGGTCTGTACGGCGGCCGCCGTCATGGCGCCGGTCGCAAGCGGCA
Source organism: Tropicimonas sp. IMCC34011 (assembly GCF_003390865.1). Lineage (GTDB taxonomy): Bacteria > Pseudomonadota > Alphaproteobacteria > Rhodobacterales > Rhodobacteraceae > Tropicimonas_B. The sequence continues at coordinate 228,094 of NZ_QMEJ01000006.1, read as the reverse complement.
GGATCAGTATGAAGAGGATGAGGGTCTTTCGCGTCATGGTGCCTGCCTCCGGCCTCGGGGCGGCCCGTTTCCCGGGCCGTTCTGATCGGACAAGGCGCGACACCTCCCCCTCGTTCCCCTCCGGGGGCCAGAGGACCCCGCCCTGTTGCAGCGGGGTCACGCATTCGGCGGGCGGCCCGCGTCCCTAGCTGCCTGCGGCGAGCCGCTCGAGTGCGGCCATCGCCTCTTCGTCCTCGGCGCCGTAGCTGATGGACCCGGCATAGTCGGCCTTCTCGTCGAGAAGGTAGATCATGCTCGAATGGTCCATCGTGTAGCCGCCATCCTCCAGCGGAACCTTGTTCCAGTAGACCCGCCAGGACCGCGCCATCTCCCAGACCTCCTCGGGCGTGCCCGAAATGCCGGTGACCCGGTCGGTCTGCGCGGTGAGGTATTCACTGAGGATCTCGGGCGTGTCGCGTTCGGGATCGATACTGACGAAGTAGAACTCGATACCGTCGGCATCCTCGCCCATCTGCTGCGTCCACCAGTCGATATCGGCGATCGTTGTCGGGCAGACCTCCGGGCAATGGGTGAAGCCGAAGAAGAGGGCGGACGGGTGGCCTTCGAGATCCGCCTCGGTGATCGTCGCGCCGTTATGATCGGTGAGCGTGAACGGGCCGCCGAGATTGGCGGGATGCCCGCCCGTTCCCCCCTGCCCTTGCCCCTGCCGCATGGCGAGAAAGCCCAGCGTGCCGCCGATCACGGCCACGGCGACTACGGTTGCGGCGATGGCCGAATAGACCGTCAGGCGATTGGTGCGCATTATCGTCTCCGTTCATCGATGGCCGTACGGCACCGATACGTGGTGTCTGTTCCATCCATAGGATCGCTCCGCAGACATGGACCGCTCCGCCCGCCGCGGAACCCGCCCGCGTGGACTGCGGGCGCGGCGGGGAGCGGAAGCGGCCCGGGGGGAACATCGAGCGGGCCTCGAAGAGGATGATCGATGGAGAGCATCGCCGCTTCTGTGGTCCGGATCAACGGCACGGCTTGCGGTGAGACGTCGCGGCGGGGTGGGCTGGGCTCAGATCCGCCCGGGAGGGTCCTGCCTCCACATCCGGGCGGTGGTCTTGTCCGTCTTGCGGAACAGGTGCCACAGGGCGCCGCCGATATGCGCGACGATGAGCAGAAGCAGCAGTTTCGTCGTCAGCATGTGAAGCCAGCCCAGGACCCCGGATTGCAGGAAGACCGCCAATGCGCCGAAGACGGGCAGCGACAGCAGGACGACGTAGAAGGCCCAGTGCACCGCGCGGCTCGCGATCTGGATCGGCCGCGGCTCCGTGGACGGAGCCGGCGGTACGCCGCGCGTCAGACGCTCGTAGAGGCGAAAGGCCATCACGATGAAAATGAGCGCGCCCATGAAGCCGTGCACGTAGATCGGCCCCAGTCCGGAGGGCGTCGCCTCTCCCTCGAGGAGCCCCCCGAACCAGCGGGCGACATCGTCACCCATCATGTATTGCATCAGCACGAACAGGACGATCATCCAGTGAGCGACCATTTGCTCGCGTGAATAGTGGTCGGGGTGGCCGGCCATGTGGCTCTCCTGCTGCAGGCACTTCTGACTGACGGAACGGCAGGCGGGCCAACCGGTTCCCGCAATCGCATGGAACCGGCCTTGGGGCCCGGAGTTGCCCGGCGCTATGATGAATTGGATCTACGAACACCAGGTTCTCGTCTCGGCCGGGACCAGCATCGTCACCGCCTTCATCTGGGTGGTGTACCTGCACGTCCTGGTCCTCGGCCAGCGGCGGCAGCGGCGCTCGGAAATCCTGATTTCCATCGGCGCGGGAACGGGTCTGAACGCGCGCTGCTTCATTTCGAATCTCGGGTTCGAGCCGATCTACATTCACGACCTCCTGCTGACGCTGGAGAACGGTCACGTCGAGACGTCGAACATCACGGACCGGTCGGAGCTGTCGGCAGAGGAATTGAATAACCCTGCCGAGGCGACCAACCAGGGCCCGCTGAAATCCGGCGATTTCATCGACATCGGCAGCTACGGTCAGCTTATCAATCGAGTCAGGGAGTTCGGTTCCGACAAGGAGATGGCGGGCGATCTGTCGAACGTCACTCTTACCGTCATCGCAGCCAACGCAGCCGAAGCCCAGCTCGTCGCGGCAAAGCGGACATTCCGCATCGAATGGAACGGCGAGACGGCCGTACTGCGCGCCGCCACACTGACGGCCCAGCAGATCCGCGGCTGGTTCGCCAAGCGCCGACTGCGCAAATTCCTGGAAGCGAGATTGTGATGGAACGTGAAGCAATTGGGGAACGCGGCAAGCCGTCTCGCGTTGTCCTGCCAATCACCACGGGAGACATCACATGCGCATGACCATTGTGGCCCTTCTCGGCCTCTTCGCCCTTTCCGCCTGCGAAACAGTCGGCGGTGCCGGCGAGGACATCCAGAGCGCCGGCCGGGCCGTCGAAGGCGCAGCTCAGGACGTCCAGAACGACCTCTGAGGCCGCCGACAGCGTCAGACGCGAAAAGCCCCGCCCCGGATCACCGGAGCGGGGCTTCTTGTATCTAATGCCAGTACGGCGTCAGGCGGCGCGCGGTCCTGCGGGAGCGCTCAGCCGTCCATCTTCAACGCGTTGATGAAGGCTTCCTGCGGGATCTCTACCTTGCCGAACTGCCGCATCTTCTTCTTGCCGGCCTTCTGCTTCTCCAGAAGCTTCTTCTTCCGGGTGGCGTCGCCGCCGTAGCACTTGGCCGTCACGTCCTTGCGCATGGCGGAGAGGGTCTCGCGGGCGATGACCCGACCTCCGATGGCCGCCTGGATCGGGATCTTGAACATGTGGCGCGGGATCAGCTCCTTGAGCTTCTCGCACATCGCACGGCCCCTGCCCTCGGCGCGGTCGCGGTGAACCATGATGGAGAGCGCGTCCACCGGCTCGTCATTCACCAGCACCTGCATCTTCACGAGGTTGTCCTCGCGGTAGCCCAGCATCTGGTAGTCGAAGGAGGCGTAGCCCTTGGTCACCGATTTCAGGCGATCGTAGAAGTCGAACACCACCTCGGCGAGCGGAAGGTCATAGACCACCATCGCCCGCGTCCCGGCATAGGTCAGATCCATCTGGATGCCGCGGCGGTCCTGGCAGAGCTTGAGCACGTCGCCGAGATACTCGTCCGGCACGAGAACCGTCGCCTTGATGCGCGGCTCCTCGATATGGTCGATCGTCGCCGGGTCCGGCATGTCTGCCGGATTGTGCAGTTCGGTCATCTCGCCGTCGCGGCTGTAGACGTGGAAGATGACGGAGGGCGCCGTGGTGATCAGCTCGATGTCGTACTCGCGCTCCAGCCGGTCCCGGATCACCTCGAGGTGCAGCAGACCGAGGAAGCCGCAGCGGAAGCCGAACCCGAGCGCGGCGGAGGTCTCCATCTCGTATGAGAAGGAGGCGTCATTGAGTGCAAGCTTCTCGATGGCGTCACGCATGTCGTCGAAGTCGTTCGTATCGACCGGGAAGAGGCCGCAGAACACCACCGGCACGGACGGCTTGAAGCCCGGCAGCGCGGTCTCGCATTGCCGCTTCTCCAGCGTGATCGTGTCGCCGACCCGCGTGTCCCGCACCTGCTTGATCGAGGCGTTGAGATAGCCGATCTCCCCCGGCCCGAGCGACGGAACCGAGGTCATGGCGGGGCGGTAGACGCCGACATCGTCGACGTCGTAGGTGCCGCCGGTCTTGATCATGCGGATGCGGTCGCCCTTCTTCAGGGTGCCGTCGATGATCCGCACGATGACGATGACGCCGAGATACTGGTCGTACTTCGAATCGACGAGCATCGCCTTCAGGGGCGCGTCGGGATCGCCGGCCGCAGGCGCCGGCAGGCGCTGCACGATGGCTTCGAGAACATCCGGAATGCCGAGGCCGGTCTTGGCCGAGATCTCCACCGCATCGTGCGCCTCGATGCCGATCACGTCCTCGATCTGCTCCTTCACGCGCTCGGGCTCCGACGCGGGCAGGTCGATCTTGTTGAGGACGGGGACGATCTCGTGGTTCGCGTCGATGGCCTGGTAGACATTGGCGAGGGTCTGCGCCTCGACGCCCTGGGTCGCGTCCACCACGAGAAGCGAGCCTTCGACGGCCTGCATCGATCGGGAGACCTCGTAGGCGAAGTCCACGTGTCCGGGTGTGTCGATCAGGTTGAGGACGTAGGTATGTCCGTCCTGCGCCGGATACTCGATGCGGACGGTGTTCGCCTTGATGGTGATCCCGCGCTCCCGCTCGATGTCCATCGCGTCGAGGAGCTGCTCCTTCATGTCGCGCTCGGCGACGGTTCCGGTCAGCTGGATCAGCCGGTCGGCCAGGGTGGATTTCCCGTGGTCGATATGGGCGACGATGGAGAAGTTGCGGATGCGCGAAAGCTCGGTCATCGCGTGGATATGCGGGCGTTTTGGCGCACGGTCAATGCCCTGCACATCCGGCCGCGGGACCTGCCGGGGGGCTTGCGGCGTTCGGCCTTGATACCGAAGCAGCACGGGAGCGGCCGATGGAGGAGTTGTGGAGCGCGGAGCGCGATTTCTGGCTGAGCGGCCAGAAGCATTACGCCGAGGCTATGTCCGAAGGCGCCGTGATGGTCTTTCCCGACCCGGTCGGCATTCTCACCGGCCGCGCCATCATCGAGGGGCTTCAGGCCGCGCCGCGCTGGTCCGAGATCGCGTTCTCGGAAGAATCGGCGCATGTGGAGGACGGCACCGCCGTTCTGGCCTACCGCGCCGAGGCAAGCCGGGAGGGGGGTGAGCCCTACCGCGCGCTCTGTACCTCCTGCTACCGCCGCTCGGAGGATCGCTGGTGCCTCGTCTCCCACCACCAGACCCCGGCGGATTAGGCGCTCAGCCCAGCATCGCGGGGATCAGGGACGCGACCATCAGGACTGCCATGGTCCGGTTGAAGAGCACCAGCCGCCGCCGGCTCGACAAAAGGCGCGTGGCCTGCTGCCCGATGACGGTCCACCCCGTGGTGGAGACGCAGCCCGCTATGGCGAAGATCAGCGCGATGCCGAGAAGCATGGGCAGGTCCTGCGCGCCGTAGGCCGCGACGACGGAGAGCGCGATGGCCCAGGCCTTGGGGTTCACCCACTGGAAGGCCGCCGCCTGGAAAAACGAGAGCGGCCGGCCCTTCTCGGCGCCCTCTTCCGGGGGAGCGGCGGTCGCAATCTTCCAGGCAAGATAAAGCAGGTAGGCGAAGGACACCGCCTTGAGGATCGCCGCCAGTGTCGGCAGCGCCTCGAACACCGCCGACAGCCCCAGCCCCATCGCCAGCACCATCAGCGGAAAGCCGAAAGCGACGCCGGCCATGTGCGGAAGCGTGCGCCGGAAGCCGAAATTGGCGCCCGAGGCGAGGAGCATCGTGTTGTTCGGCCCCGGTGTACAGGCGGAGGCCAGAGCGAACCCGAAGAGGGCAAGGAGGAGGTCGATTGGCATGCGCAATCTATGCCGCAACCCTCGTTACGGCACCAGAGGCTGCACATCGGCGCGAGCGATTAACGGAATCGTTGAAAATTGGCAGTATCTGGGGCACGACTATGGGCACGTTGATACGGCATCCCCGCGCAAAAGACGGGGGGCCCAACCGAACGAGGCGATGACATGAAGATTATCACGACAGCAGCGCTCTCGATGGCGCTGGCCCTGCCCCTTGCAACCACCATGCCCTCCGAGGCCGGTGCAAAGCAGATCGAGCGCGCCTGCATGACGGGCGAACGCCCCGGCTCCCGCCCGCTCTGCGGCTGCATCCAGCGTGTTGCGGACCAGATGCTGACCCGCGGCGATCAGCGGATGGCGTCCAAGTTCTTCAAGGACCCCCAGAAAGCGCAGGACACGCGTCAGTCCGGCCGGGCCGACCACAGCAGCTTCTGGCTTCGCTACAAGGCGTTCGGCAACACGGCCGCCTCCGTCTGCCGGAGCTGATACGCCCTTCGCGCGAATCACGCCGGTCGAATACGGGCGCGCCATTCCGCGTGACAGCGGGGCGCGCCTTTCGTCTTGCGTAAGGGCCTGACCGGCAGGACCGGTTGCCGACCCGCGAACCGGACGGGCCGTGCCGGGGCACGGCTGCGATCCCGGCACATGCCCTTGCGGAGCCGAAGCGCGGGCCGCAGCCCGCGGCTAATCAGAGGCTCGTGCAGATGTATTTCATCTCGAGGTAGTCCTCGATGCCGTGACGGCTGCCCTCGCGCCCGAGACCCGATTGCTTCACGCCGCCGAACGGGGCGACCTCGGTCGAGATGACGCCGGTATTCACGCCGACGATGCCGTATTCCAGTGCCTCCTGAACGCGGATGATCCGGGCATAATCGCGAGCATAGAAGTAGGCGGCGAGGCCGAAGATCGTGTCGTTGGCGAGGGCGATCGCCTCTTCCTCGGTCCTGAAACTGAAGATCGGCGCCAAGGGCCCGAAGGTCTCTTCCGTCGCGAAGGCCATGTCCTGCGTCGCGCCCGACAGGATCGTCGGCTGGAAGAACAGGTCGCCCTTCTCGTGGCCCGCGCCGCCCATGACGATCTCGGCCCCCTTGGACGTGGCATCCGCGATATGCGCCTTGACCTTGTCCACCGCCGCGCTGTCGATCAGCGGGCCGAAATCGGTGCCCTCCTCGAACCCGTCGCCGACCTTCATTTCCGAGAGCCGCGCCGCGAGCTTCTGCGAGAAGGCGTCGCGCACGCCTTCCTGGACATAGATCCGGTTGGCACAGACGCAGGTCTGGCCGTTGTTGCGGAACTTGCACATGATCGCGCCCTCGACCGCCGCATCCAGATCGGCGTCGTCGAAGACCAGGAACGGCGCGTTGCCGCCAAGCTCCATGGAACACTTCATCACCTGATCCGCCGCCTGCCGCAGCAGGATCCGGCCGACCTCGGTGGAGCCGGTGAAGGTCAGCTTGCGGACCGCGGGGTTCTCGCAGAACTCCTTGCCGATCTCGCTCGCGCTGTTCGACGGCAGCACGCTGAAAAGCCCCTTCGGCATTCCGGCCCGCTCGGCCAGGACCGCGATGGCCAGAGCCGAGAGCGGCGTCTGCGACGCGGGGCGCACGACGAATGCGCATCCCGCCGCGAGCGCGGGCCCGCACTTCCGGGTGATCATCGCGTTCGGGAAGTTCCAGGGCGTGATCGCCGCCGCGACGCCGATGGGCTGACGGATCACGGTGATCCGCTTGTCGGGCGCGTGGCCGGGGATCGTCTCGCCGTAGATCCGGCGCCCCTCTTCGGCGAACCACTCGATGAAGGACGCGCCGTAGGCGATTTCCCCCATCGATTCCTTGAGCGGCTTGCCCTGCTCGGCGGTCATGATCGCGGCGAGGTCGTCCTGCGCCGCCATCATGAGGTCGAACCACTTGCGCAGCACCTGGGCGCGATCCTTGGCGGTGCGCGCGGCCCATGCCGTCTGCGCCGCGTGGGCGGCGTCGATGGCGCGGGCGACGTCCGCGCGGGAGAGGTCGGCGACCTCGGCGATCGTTTCTCCCGTCGAGGGGTTGGTCACGGCGAACGTCTTGCCGCCCTCGGCGTCCGACCACTCCCCGGCGAGGAAGGCCTGCTCCCGCAAGAGGTCGGCATCGGACAGTCGGTTTTTCAGGGTGCTTGCAGCGTCGAGCATTCTTCGGCCCTCTCCAGGGGAAATCTTGGCAGGCAACCTAGCAGGGGACGTCCGCAATGCCAGCCGCCGCAGAAGGACCGGTCCGCTCCCCGCGTCAGGACAGATCGGACCAGCACGGCAGGGGATCGCCGGGGCGCGGGCGTGCGGCATGGACGCCCCGCGCAATGGCGCGGGCGAGGCAGGTCGCGGCGGCGTGGCCGAGGTCGAGCGCACCGATGACGGGATCTGGGAGCGACACCATCCCCGTCGCCGCGGCGAAGACCAGATCCCCGTCGAGCGGTGTATGGGAGGGGACGAGCGCGCGGGCCATGCCGTCATGCGCCGCGATGGCCATGCGCTGCGCCTGCGCCTGGGTGAGCTTCGCATCCGTCGCGACGATGGCGATCGTGGTGGAGGCGCCCTGCCCGCCGCCTGCCGCCCCGTCCGCCTTTGTCGCGGGGCGCGCCGCCGGATCCGAGGGGACCGCCGGCCCGAGCCCGCCGAACTCCCCGCCAATTTCCCAGGGTGCCGCGTAGAAGTGTCGCCCGCCATCCACGGTGGCGCTGCCCAGCGCGTTGACCGCGACCAGCGCCCCCACGGTCGCGCCCCAGGGCAGGACGAGGGAGGCGGAGCCGAGCCCGCCCATCGTTGTCGCCGTCATCGCGCCGAGCCCGGCGCCCTCGCGCCCGAGGTCGAACCTGGTCCCCGCCCCCTCGAGGGCAGCGCGGCCAAGGGCGGTATAGGGGCTCAGGGTCCAGTCCTTGTCCCCGCCATTCGCGAGGTCGAACAGGATCGCCGCGGGCACGATGGGCACGTGCTGCCCCGCCACCGCGAACCCCCGCCCTGCCGCACGCAATCCGGCCATGACGCCGCCCGCCGCATCGAGACCGAAGGCAGACCCGCCCGACAGGACCAGCGCGTCGACCTCCGTGACCAGCTTGTCCGGCGCCAGCAGGTCCGTCTCCCGCGTGCCGGGCGCGCCTCCCATGACGTGGACCGCCGCGGTGAAGGGCTGGTCGCCGGTGAGGACCGTGACGCCGGATTTCAGCGCGTCGTCCCCGGCATTGCCGACGAAGAGACCGCTCACGTCCGTGATGAGGTTGAGCGGCCCGGGCCGCGCCTTTGCGTTCATCCGGGGCGCCTCCGGCTGCCGGGGAAGGTACCGAGGCAGACGAGCCGGGCCGTTCCGTCCGGAAGAATGACAGAACCCCGTATCGCCTCGGGAAAGATCAGCACGAGCGCGGTGAAGAGCCCCATCGCATCCTCGATGGCCTCCGCCGTGGATACTTCGAATACATGGCGCAGGCGCGGTCCCGGATCGGCCTTGCAGATCACGTCCACCTCGCCGGGATCGATGCCGGGCATCGCATCGCCCAGATGCGCGAAGACAAGCGGCTGGCTGTCGAACTCGCCCATGTAAACCGTCACGTCCGCCGCCTGTCGCATAGCCTCAAAGGATCACCGGGACGACGCGGGCGCAAGGGGGCCGCGCAGCGGGGGAGCCGGGGCGGACGGACGTCACGTTCCCGGAGGCGTCTCTGGCGGACGTTTCGAGCGGCCGTCGACCGACAGCCGATCCCTCGGAAAGGACAGGCCGGACATCGCGAAGGAGATGAGATCGACGATCTTGCTCCGGAGCCCCTTCGGGCGGGGCTCGCCGCACTCGCTCGCATCCATTTCGGCGGCCTCCTCCGCCCCGTCCCCCGGCCCCTCGCTTCCGCCGGGCCGGGTCGCTTCGAGAAGGGACCGCGCGGCCTCGGCCTCCGCGTCCGGAACGAGGATCGGGATGGGCCCGAAGGCCATCGCGTTCATCGGCACGACCTGATGGAGGTTCAGGCCGGGGGTCAGAACGGTGAAGCCGGCACCTTCCAGCAGGGCGACGGCCATCGTGACCTCGAGCGGGTCATAGGCGGAGGCGACGCGCGCAAATCCGGTGAACCCTGACATTGCGAAGACTATCCTCAATCGGGGCGCCACCGGGAACGGTCCGTCCCGCAGCATCCTGAAAGGCAGATATAGACCGCACGCCCCGCTCTCCCAGCAGAGGGAACCCGCGCGCTACGGGCGGCGCAGCCGCGCCCCGTCTCCAAGTGCCGGTGCGGCGGCGAGCAGCTCCTGCGTGTAGGGATGCTGCGGATCGCCGAAGACGCGCTCCGCCGGACCTTCCTCCACGATCCGGCCCGATTTCATCACAACGACCCGGTCGGAGATCGCACGGACGACGGACAGGTCGTGCCCGATGAAGAGATAGGCGAGGCCGAGCTCGCCTTGCAGCCGCGCCAGAAGGTCCAGGATCTGCGCGCGGACGCGCACATCGAGGGCGGACACGGCCTCGTCCAGCACCACGAGCCGGGGCCTCGTCACGATGGCACGGGCGATGGCGATACGTTGCCGCTGGCCACCGGAGAATTCGTGCGGATACCGCCCGGCATCCTGCGGCGACAGGCCGACACGGGTCAGCACCTCTCGCACCCGCTCCATCCGCGCCTCCCCCGTCGGGGCATCCGGCACGAGGTGGAACGGCTCGGAGACCAGCCGGTGCACGCGCCAGCGGGGGTCGAAGCTGGCGAACGGATCCTGGAACACGATCTGAGCCCCGGCCCTGAGAGCGCCCGGGAAGGACGGGCCCATCGCCTGCCCGAAGAGCTCGATCCGTCCGGCGTCCAGTGGCTCGAGGCCGAGGATCGTGCGGGCGAGGGTCGACTTGCCGCAGCCGGATTCGCCGACGAGCCCCAGCGTCTCCCCCTCTGCCAGCGAGAACGAAACCCCGTCCACCGCACTCACCGGCGCACCGCGCCCGAAAAGCCCGCGGCGCGGGCCGGGGTAATGCCGCTCGGCACGATCGACGCGCAGGATCTCTCGTGTCGCCGCCGGGCCGGACCGGCGGGCCGGCGCATGGCCCGCCGCCTCCAGAAGCGCCTTCGTGTAGGGCTGGCGCGGCGCGCTCAGGACATCGGCGACCGGCCCGGCCTCCACGATCCGGCCGTCCTTCATCACGGCGACGTCGTCCGCAATGCGGGAGATCACCGCGAGGTCGTGGGAAATGAAGAGGCACCCCATCCCCTCTTCCCGCACGAGGCCGTACAAGAGATCGAGGATGCGCGCCTGCGTGGTCACGTCGAGGGCGGTGGTCGGCTCGTCCGCGATCAGCAGATCGGGACGAAGCGCGATGGCAAGGGCGATGCAGACCCGCTGGCGCTGGCCGCCAGACAGCTCGTGCGGGTAGCGCGAGAGGGGAAAGCGCTCCGGATCGAGGCCGACGCGGGCGAGCCGTTCGGCAGCGCGCTCCAGCGCTTCTCCGCGCCCCGCGCCGTGGATGCGCAGGGTCTCGGCAACCTGCCGGCCGATGGTCTGGACCGGGTTCAGGGCGGTCATCGGTTCCTGGAAGATCATCCCGACCTTCGCGCCGCGAACCCTGTTCAGCCGCCGCTCGGATGCTGTCACCAGATCCTCGCCGCCAAGCCGCACCGACCCCGCCAACCGCGCGTCTCCGGGCAGGAGCCGCATCACCGACAGCGCCGTCAGCGACTTGCCGGATCCGCTCTCGCCCACCAGCCCCAGCACCCTGCCCGGCTCCACCCTCAGCGACACGCCGGACAGGATCCGGGACGCACCGATATCGAGGTGTAACGCGTCGATCTCCAGCAGGCTCATAGCGCGTCCCGCCTCAGGCGCGGATCGAGCATGTCCCGCAATCCGTCCCCCATCAGGTTGAGGCCCAGGACCGTGAGGACGATGGCGAGGCCGGGCAGGACGGCGAGACGGGGATCGGCGTAGAAGTAGGTCTGCGCCTCGGCCAGCATCCGCCCCCAGGAGGGAACCGGCGGCTGCGCCCCGAGGCCGATATAGGACAAAGCCGCCTCGGCGAGGATGCCGAGGGAGAACTGGATGGTCGCCTGGACGATCAAGAGGTTCGCGATATTGGGCAGGATGTGCTCGGCGGAGATGCGCGCCGCGCCCTTGCCTGCCGCCCGCGCGGCCATGATGAAGTCCCGCGGCCAGATCGACAGCGCCCCACCCCGCGCCACGCGGGCGAAGACCGGGATGTTGAATATGCCGATGGCGATGATGGCGTTGATGGCGGAGGGGCCGAGGACGGCGGTGATCAGGATCGCGATGACGAGGGACGGAAACGCGAAGATCAGGTCGTTCCCCCGCATCACCACCTCGTCGAGGAGCCGCCCCCGTCCGGCAGCGGCGAGAAGCCCCAGCGGCACGCCGATCCCGGCTCCGATCCCCACCGCCACGAGCGCGACCGCGATGGAGGTCCGGGCGCCCGCCATCAGGAGCGAGAGGACGTCCCGCCCGAGGTGATCCGTTCCGAAAAGATACCCCCCGCCCGGCGCCTGCAGCTTTTGCGATACCGCGATCTGGGTCACGTCATGCGGCGTCCAGACGAAGGAGACGAGCGCGGCCAGTGCGAACACCGCCGTCAGCGCGGCGCCCACCCCAAGCTGGACCGGAACCCTCATGCCCGCCGCCTCAGCCGCGGATCGGCAAGAGCGTAGGCGAGGTCCACCGCGAACGTGACGAGGATGACGGAGAAGACGAGCAGCATGACCACGCTCTCGACCACGATCAGGTCCCGCTGGGTGATGCCCTGGAAGATCAGCCGCCCGAGGCCGGGAAGGTAGAAGACGTTCTCGATGATCACCGCGCCCGCCAGCAGGAAGGAGAACTGGAGCCCGACGATGGTGAGAACGGGGATCAGAGCGTTGCGCACCCCGTGGCGACGCACCGCCTGCCCCTCGCTCAGGCCCTTGGCGCGGGCGGTGCGGATGTAATCCTGCGACAGCGTCTCGATGAGCGCGGAGCGCATTACGCGGGCGAGGATGGAGGCCTGCGGAAGCGCAAGCGCGATGGCCGGGAGGGTCAGCGCCCGAAGTCCGGGCCATAGACCGCCCTCCCATCCCGGAAATCCGCCTGCCGGAAAGAGGGGGACAAGGATCGCGAAGGCGACGACGAGGAGCATGGCGAACCAGAAATTCGGCACCGCGATGCCGATCTGCGTCGCACCGATCACCGCCCAGTCCGCAGGGCGGCCCCGGCGGGACGCGGCGAGAATTCCGACGGGAAGCGCCACGAATGTGGAGAGCGCGAGGGCGTAGAGCGTCAGCGGGACGGACACCCACAAGCGCTGTGCCACCAGCTCCGCCACGGGCACGCGGTAGGTATAGGAGATGCCGAAGTCGCCCCGGACCATGCCGGACGCCCAGCCGAGATACCGCTCCACGATCCCGCCGCCGAGGCCCAGTTCCGCCCTCAGGGCCGCCGCCGCCTCGGGGGACGCGCCCATGCCCATCATGTAGGAGACCGGATCGCCGGGAATGACCTCGATCACGAGGAAGATGGCGATGCTCGCCGCAACGAGCGACAGCACCAGCGACAGCAGGCGTGAGGCGACGAAGCGCAGCATGGCCTCAGGCTAGCGCCGGAGCACGGCCGGGGCCATCCCGCCGGCATGGGTGCGGTCTCACGCCCCCTCGCTCTCACCGCCGGACGCCTTGGCCTTCTCCATCCTCGCTGCGAATTCCTTGCGCAGGGACTGGCGGACATTGGCCGCGCGCCAGCGGCGGTCGTCGTTCTCGGTCTCGATCTCCAGCGCGGGCACCTCGATCGGGCGGCCGAGCTCGTTCACCGCGACCATGGTGAAATAGCAGGAGTTGGTGTGCCGCCGCGTGCCTTCCCGGATGTTCTCCGCCTCGACGCGGATGCCGATCTCCATCGAGCTGCGGCCGGTATGGTTGACCGTGGCGCGGAAGGTGACGAGCTCGCCCACGAGGATCGGCTCCTTGAACGTCACCTGATCGACCGAGAGCGTCACGACATACTTGCCCGAGTACCGCGAGGCGCAGGAGAAGGCGACGCGGTCGAGAAGGTTTAGAAGCGCACCGCCATGCACCTTGCCGCTGAAATTCGCCATGTCCGGCGTCATCAGCTCCGTCATCTCCAGCGTCTTGTCGCGCGTCATCCGGATCCCCTTCACCTTTGCCCGGGAAACAGATCCGGACAGGCCGGCTTCGATTACAGGCCCCTCGCTCATTTTGAAAGTCCCGCCTGCAAGGGGTCCGTGGCGGCGCGCGTCCAGGGCGGGGGAGACGGCCCGGCCGCGGGAAGGAGTTGCCCGATGGCCGGCGGCCCCCTACGCTTCAGGCCCAGCCGGCCGCGATCCGAGCGCAGGAGCGGGGCCGTTTCCGAGGAACAGGGCCAATGACCATCGCGACGCGGCACGCTCCCCTGGTCGACACGGCGCCGATGCATGCACGGCAGCGGCCGGTCGAGGAGTTCTCCAGCACGATCCGCGAAATCTGCGGAAATTTCGGCATCGAGCCCAGCCTTCGGGGGCAAGGTCTCGTCGCCGGGACGGCCTCCCGCCTGCACCTGTCGCGGTTCGAGACCGCGGTGGTCTCGTGCGACGCCGAACGGGTGATACGGGACGCGCGGATGATCCGCGACGATCCCGGCGGGCACCTCTTCCTCATCGTGCAGGACAAGGGGATCTGCCGCATCCACCAATCGGGCAAGTCGCACCTGCTCGAGCCGGGAGACATGTTCCTCGTCGATTCCGCAGAGCCCTCCGATTTCGTCTATGCAGGTCAGCACGCCCGGCAGGTATCCCTCCACCTGCCGCGGGAGGAGATGCTGCATCGCTTCGGCCCGGCCTGCACCGGGGGGCTCGGGATCGACCGGGACGACCCCCTCTTCCTCGCCATGCGGGCGGTCCTCGCCAAGCTCTTCATGGAAGACGGCGTGGCGGCCCCGCATCTCGGCGAAGCGCTCCTCAGCCTTCTCGGTGCATACCTCCGCTGCATCGAGACCCAGACCGGCATGGCGGAGAAGCGCGAGGAGGCGGTGCTCTCCCGCGCGCTGGCGATCATGGAGCGGCGCTGTCACGATGCCGGCTTCGGCCCGGCCGAGCTCGCGGACGATCTCGCTGTCTCCCCCCGCACGCTGCAACGCCATTTCTCGGCTCTCGGCGAAACGGCGAGCGAGCGGCTGATGGCGATCCGGCTCGACATGGCGCGCGCCCGGCTCGAGGCGCCCGCCTCCCGCGGGGACAGCGTCTCGACCATCGCCTTTGAGGCAGGCTTCAACGATCTGTCCTACTTCTACCGCACGTTCCGCAAACGCTTCGGCGTCTCTCCGGGCGCGGTCAGGCCGCCCGTGTCGCCCTAGGCCATCTCATATGGCGCCGGAGTCCAAGACCAGACCCGTCGCCTCCCTAGACTGCTCCCCAGGAGGAGCCCGCATCGCGGCGGGCCCGATGCTTTGGGAGGAGCATGAATGCTGAGTTTCGAGCTGACCATCGACGGGAAGGCCCATGCCACCGGCGAGACCTTCGATGTGCTGAACCCCTCCACGGGTGAGGTCGCCGGACGTGCGCCGATTGCCGGCAAGGCGGAGCTGGATGCAGCCGTGGCCGCCGCCGAGCGGGCCTTCAAGACATGGTCGCAGACGGCCGATGACGAGCTGAAGGCAGCCTGCGAAGCGGTCACGGCGAAGATCGCGGAGCATGCCGATGAGCTGGCGCAGATCATCACGGCCGAGCAGGGCAAGCCGCTCAACGGCCTCGGCTCGCGCTGGGAAGTCGGCGGCGCGCAGGCCTGGGCGGGCTACACTGCCGGCCTCTCCCTGCCGATGAAGGTGCTTCAGGACAACAACGAGGGCCGCGTCGAGCTGCACCGCAAGCCCGTCGGCGTCGTCGGCTCGATCACGCCCTGGAACTTCCCGCTGATGATCGCGATCTGGCACGTCATCCCGGCGCTTCGGACCGGCAACACCGTCGTCATCAAGCCCTCGCCGCTGACGCCGCTGTCCACGCTCCGGCTGGTGCAGATCATGAACGAGGTGCTGCCCGCCGGCGTCGTCAACGTCGTCACGGGCGACGACGGGGCCGAGAACCTCGGCGGCCTGATGTCCGCCCATCCCGGCATCGCCAAGATCGTCTTCACCGGCTCCTGCGCCACCGGCCAGAAGGTCATGCGCTCCGCCGCGGAAACGATGAAGCGCCTGACGCTGGAACTCGGCGGCAACGATGCGGGCATTGTCCTGCCGGACGCCGACCCGGCGCAGATCGCCGAAGGCCTCTTCTGGGGCGGCTTCATCAACAACGGCCAGACCTGCGCCGCGATGAAGCGCCTCTACGTGCACGAGAGCATCCACGACGAGGTCTGCGCGGCCCTCGTGGAATTCGCGAAGACGATCCCGGTGGGGGACGGGATGGACGAGGGCTCCATCCTCGGTCCGGTCCAGAACCGGATGCAGCACGAGAAGCTCTCCCGCCTCGTCGCAGAGGCCAGCGAAAAGGGAGACGTGCTGCTCGGCGGCGCGCCCGGAGAGGGCCTGTTCTTTCCGCCCACCCTCATCGCCGGGCTGCAGAACGGCGATTCCCTCGTGGACGAGGAGCAGTTCGGCCCCGCCCTGCCCATCATCAAGTACAGCGACGTGGAGGACGCGATCGCGATGGCCAACGCCAATCCCGCCGGCCTCGGCGGCTCCGTCTGGTCGAGCGACATCGAGGCGGCCCGCAAGGTCGGCCAGCGCCTCGAATGCGGATCCGTCTGGATCAACAAGCATGGCATGGTCCAGCCGAACGCCCCCTTCGGCGGCGTGAAGGCCTCCGGCATCGGCGTCGAGTTCGGCGAGGAGGGACTCGAGGAATACACCAACATTCAAGTGCTGTTCAGCTGAACGGCTATAACAGGGAGACCGCAATGAGACTGAGATCACTTCTTGCCGGCAGCGCGGCGACGCTGCTGATCGGCGCGACCGGCGCCATCGCGCACCCGCTCGACGGCCTGTCGGGCGAGGAATACGGGCGGATAGGCGAGATCCTCCGCGATGCCGAGATCGCCACGGACGAGACGCTCTATCCGCTGATCGAACTGATCGAGCCGGAGAAATCGGCCGTCCTCGATTGGGAAGAGGGCGACGACCTCGCCCGCCGCGCGATGGTCCACATGAGCGCCCCGGACGGCGACGGGTTCGTCGAGGCGACCGTGAACCTCACCACCGGCGAGGTGGAAAACACCGAGCCCGTCACCGGACAGCCGATGATCCTGTTCCAGGAATTCGTCTCGGCGATGGAAGGCGCGCTCTCGCATCCGGACATGGTGACCGGCCTCGAGTCCCGCGGCCTGACGCCCGAGGATGTCTTCTGCCTGCCGCTCACCGCCGGCAACTTCTTCACCGGCGAGGAAGACGGCAACCGCCTGATGAAGGTGCCGTGCTACCTCAACCCCGAGGGCTCCAACTTCTACGCCAAGCCCGTGGAAGGCCTCTTCGCCGTGGTCGACCTGAACACCGGCGAAGCGATCCGCGTGGTCGACGAGGGCAACGTGCCGATCCCGGAGGATCCCTGGGGGTACACCGAAGAGGAGATCGCCGAGCGCATGGAGCTGCGCCCGGCCGGCAATCCCGCCAAGCTCTCCCAGGAGGGCGGGCCCAACTTCACCATGGACGGCAGTCAGGTCGAGTGGGACATGTGGCGCTTCCGTCACCGCATCGACAAGCGCCCCGGCCCGGTCCTGTCGCAGATCGAGGTGCGCGACGGCGACGAATGGCGCTCCGTGCTCTACCAGGCGCATCTCTCCGAGGTCTTCGTGCCCTACATGGACCCCACGTCCGGGATGTACTGGCGGACCTACATGGACAGCGGCGAATACGGCTTCGGCCTCTTCCTCACGCCGCTGACGCCGGGCGTCGATTGTCCCGAATACGCCACCTACATGCCGGCGCTCATCGCCGACGACATGGGCAACCCGCTGGAGATCCCGGACGCGATCTGCATCTTCGAGCGCAACATCGGCGATCCCGCCTGGCGGCATTACGAGGTCTTCGCCCAGACACCGGACCACCCGGTCCCCGCCGAGGGGCGCCCGGCCACCGAGCTCGTCTATCGCACCGCCTCCGAGGTCGGGAACTACGACTACCTGATCGACTACCGGTTCGAGCAGAACGGCCAGATGCGGATCATGATCGGCGCCACCGGCCTCGACGCGGTCAAAGGCGTTGCCACGGAGCACCTGGACGACGAGACCGCTGCCGAGGATACCGAATGGGGCACCCTCATCGCTCCGAACCTCGTGGCCTCCAACCATGACCACTACTTCAACTTCCGCCTAGATTTCGACATCGACCAGCCGGTGAACGAATTCGCCACGCTGGACATCGTGCCGGCGGAGATTTCCGCGGACAGCCCGCGTCGCTCGATGTGGGAAGTGCAGAAGTCGGTTCCGGCCTCGGAAATGGAAGCGCGCTATCGCATCAGCGCCATGAACAAGCGGTACTTCACGATCTACAACACCGATCGCGAGGGACCGCTGGGGCATATCCCGTCCTACATGATCCACCACGGCAGCATCGCCTACGGGCCGTACGACTTCGAGAACGATCCCCCGATGAAGCGCAACGCCTACATCGAGTACTCGGTCTGGAACACGGTCTACGATCCCGAGCAGCGCTATGCCGGCGGCAAGTTCGCCCTGCAGAGCGACGGCTCCGACACGCTGGCCGAGTGGGTGAAGGAGGACAAGCCGCTCGCGGGCGAGGACGTGGTGACGTGGTTCACCGCAGGCTTCCACCACATCCCGCGGCTGGAGGACTGGCCGGTGATGTCGACCGAATGGAAGCAGGTCCACATCATCCCGAACAACTTCTTCTCGCTGAACCCCGCGATCAACACCCGCAGGGACTGACGGAAGAGGCAGACCGGTGAGCGAGGGCGCGCGGGAAACACCCGCGCGCCCTTTGCCATTCCTGGGACCGGCGCGCCTCCTTCATCTTTCTAGAAATACCCCCGCCGGAGGCGGTCCCGGACCGAAAGAGGGGCGCGCCGGGCCGCACGGACTCCGCGCACCCGCCCTTGACAGCATCCGCCCCGTCCACGTCTTCTAAGTGAGTCCGATGCAAAGGGACCCTCGACATGCCGGAGCCGTGGCACGGGCGCCTGCGACCGCTCTTCGAAAACGCCCCGTCCCTAGCGTTTTTCGCACTGCTGCGGCAGACCGGGGACCTTCGGATCGCCGGGTGGTGCGGCGCCCTGCTCGCGGCAATCGTCTCGGCCGCCTACCTGTCGCGCCGGCTCCGGCCGCACCCGATCGTCCTTGGGATCAACCTCTACCTTATCGTGATCACGCCTCTTGCCGAAGGGATGCTGCTTCTCGGCCGGGACGCTCTGGCGGACAGCCTCGTTGCGCAGTCGCAATCTCTGGTCCTCGTCGCGATCTTCGCGACGGGCCTTGTCCTGACATTGCGTGAGGGCGGCGGCTTCGTCGGCGTCCCCGGGCCGGACGCCCGTCGCCGGTCGTTGATCCTGCTCGCCGTCAGCCTCGCCGGGATTGTCTGGACCTTCACGGCCGAGGCGACGCGCTTCGTCGAGACCGGCCTGCCGATCCTCGCCCTCTTCGCCACCCGCCACGTCCTCATCGCGCGCTCAGGCGGGCAAAGCGGGCTCCATGTCCTCGCCCTCGCAGCGCAAGGGCGGGAGCCGGAACCGGGGGCCTGACCCGTCAGATCGGCACGCTGCCCACGCTCGCGCCGCCGCAGACATAGAGCGTCTGCCCCGTCACGAAGCCGTTCAGCGGATCGCAGAAGAAGAGGAACGCGCGGGTCACGTCGTCCACGGTTCCGAGGCGCCCCACCGGGATGCGGCGGGCCAGATCGTCCTCCTGCTGGCTGCCCTTCTCGACGATACCCCAGAAGTTGTCCGTCAGGATCGGTCCCGGTGCGACCACGTTCACCGTGATCCCGTACGGCGCCAGTTCGAGAGCCCATGTCCGCGCCATGCCGATCATGCCGGCCTTGCTCGCGCCATAGGCCGTCCGCGTCGCGGCCCCGAGCGCCGCGCGGGAGGAGTTGAACATCACCCGCCCGAAGCCCCGCGCCTTCATCGCCGGCAGGAAGGCCTGTACGAGCGTGAGCGCGGAGCCGAGATGCAGCTGCGCAAGGCCGGTGATGTCGGACGGCTTCGCCTCCTCGACGAGGTTCGGCCAGATGACGCCGGCATTGTGGACGAGATGCGTGACCTCGTGCCGCGCCGCGATGTCCGCCGCCGCGCGCTCCACCGCCTCGGGATCGAGAAGGTCGCATTCGACATGCTCGAGCCCCTCCATCTCCGTCTCCGGCGCATTGCGTGCGACGGAGATCACCTTGTAGCCCTCTTTCAGGAGCCGCTTCGCGAGATCGGCGCCGATCCCCTTGTTTCCGCCCGTGATGACGGCCGTGTACCCGGTCATGCGCTGTCCTTCTCGATGAGCGCCAGCACCCTCAGGGGGCTGCCGGTGCCGTTCCTGATCTTGAGAGGTGCGGCCATGAGGACCGCGCCGGTCGGCGGCAGACGGTCCAGCCCCTTGAGGCACTGCAGACCGTACTTGCCGGCACCGTGGAGCGTGTGATGCGCCGGAAACGGCGGATCGTAATGGCTCCCCTGCCCGGCATCGGTGCCCACCGTCTCGGTGCCGAAGCCGCGGATGTTCCGCTCCTCGACGAGAAGGCGGATCGCGGCGGGGGTCGGCCCCGGCGAATGGGCGCCGTCCTCGCGCAGGTTGATGTAGGCCGCGCCCGTGCGCTTGGACCAGTCGGTACGCATCAGGACCCAGGCATCTTCGGGGATGCGGCCGTGCCGGGCCTCCCACGCCTCGATCACATCGGGGGTCAGTTCGTAGTCCTCGTCACCTGCCGCCCCCTCCGAGCAGTCGATCACGCAGACCGGCCCGACGAAGGCGGAGGGCGGGATCTCGTCCACGCTGCCGTGGGGGACGTTGCGGCCGGAAATCCAGTGGGACGGCGCATCGAAATGAGTGCCGGTATGCTCGGACATGGAGATGTCGTGCCATTTCCACGACGGCCCGCGGTGATCGTAGGCGGAGATCTCCTCCATCCGGAACCGCGCGCATTGGCCGAATTCTGGTGGCAACACGATGACCGGAAAGTCGGGATCGAGGGTGTGGGTCAGGTCCACCACCTCGACATCGCCGCCGGAGAGGGCAAGCGCCAGGTCCGCAAGCACGCTCATGTTGCGCCTCCTGTCAGTTCTCGTTCGAGGACCTTTGGGTTCTGCCTCCAGCGGTCGCGCAGGTCGCGGGCGACGTCGCCGCACCAGACCTCCTCGAGACCGTCCTGCAAGCCCTCGACCACCGAGCGGGCAATGGCGCCGCCGGTGACCTTGGGTGGCGGAACCGCCTGGTGCCAGTCGTCCTCGGTGGGACCGGCGAAGACGTTGAGGACCCTGAGCCCGCCCGGCCGAAGGTCCGCTCGGAGGGTTTGCGACAGCGACAGCGCCGCGGCATTCGCGGCGGAAAAGGTGCCGTAGGCGGGGTCGCTCGAGAGGGCGTGCGCCGACAGGATGTTGACCCAGGCGACGGCGCTGCGGACCCCGTCGCTCCCCCGTGCGCGCATCGCGGGCCCGAAGGCCTGCGCAAGCCGCATCAGCCCGAAATAGGCGACCTCCATCTCCTGCCGCGCGAAGCCGGGATCGCCGCCGAGGAGCCCGCCCGGCCGCACGAACCGGGCATTGTTGATCAGGATGTCCGTCTTGCCGCCGATCTCGCCGGCCAGGGTCTCCACCGAGGCGGTGTCGGTCACGTCGAGCGGCAGGAGCGTCACGCCCTCCATCGCCGCGAGCCGCTCCCGCCCCGGCCAGGGCCGCCAGCCTTCCGCCTCGCCCACCATGATCTCCGCCGCGCCGGCGGCGAGGAGCGCGCGGGCAAGCGCGGGCGCGGTGTCCTGACGGGCATCGGTGATGAGAATGCGCCGGTGCTTCGGGTCCGCCGTCAGCTCGCGGAGCTGGGGGTCGTCGGCCATGTTCGGGGTCTCCTCCATCGGCAGCGCCATCAGGACGCCTTGCCCGGCCCGGTCGAGCCGGCTTGTCAGCCGCACCCGCGCGCCCCGCTCGCAATCGCCATGGACATGCACGACGATCGAGGGCCCGGCATCGAGCCGCACCGTCCCCGTCCGCCACGGCACCCGGTCGCGGAAGTAGAGATTGGGCGAGGCGCGCACGACGGTATCGGCCAGAAGCGTGCCCACAGGATCGGTGTCCCTCCAGGGCAGGTCCACCGAGAGGCAGGCATGGCAGGCATCGCGCGGCGGGTACTGCACCCTGCCGCATTCCGCGCAGTGCTGGAGCGCGAAGCGCCCCTCGGCGGCCGCGGCGGTCAGGCCCATCGCGGCGCGGCTGCGCGCCTCTGGCGGCAGGGCGGGGACGCGGAGCGGCGTCTGCGGGTTCGTCTTCGAAGGGCGCGAGAGGGGATCGCTCATGCCGCGCCTCCATCCAGAACCGCCGCGCCGGAGCACAGGCCGCGGTCGTAGTTGATCATCCCGAAGCCCGAGACGAGGGCGCGCCGGGCGCCCGGAACCTGCGTCGGCCCCGCCTGCCCCGTCACCTGCCGGAGCGCCTCGACGAGGCCGATGAAGCCCCCTGCCGCGCCCGCCTGCCCTGCCGAGAGCTGCCCGCCGGAGGTGTTGTGCGGCAGATCGCCGGTCACGGTCAGGTCCCGCCCGCGCAGGAAGGCCGGCGCCGCGCCCTTGGCGCAGAAGCCGAGATCCTCGAATTGCATCATCGAGATCACCGGGTAGTCGTCGTAGGTCTGGACGAGATCCATGTCCTCGGGCCCCGCGCCGGCCATCTCCCAGAGCTCGGGCGCATCCATCGCCCAGCCCCCGCGGAGCTGCATCGGATCATCGGGGAATGCGTTGTGCCGCTCGATGGTGGCGGCGAGATGCGCATGGGGCAGCCCCCGGCGCTCCGCCTCCTCCTGCCGCATCACCAGAAGCCCCTCCGCTCCGGCGCAGGGCATCACGCAGTCGAAGAGCGCGATCGGATCGGCGATGGGGCGCGCGGCGAGATACGCCTCGAGGCTCAGCGGCTTTCGCATGATCGCCTGCGGGTAGCGCAGGGCGTTCTGCCGCTGCGCCACGCAGATCCGCCCGAAATCCTCGCGGGTCGCGCCGTACTCCTGCATGTAGCGGTCCGTCAGCAGCGCGAACATCGCGTTCGGCCCGCCGTAGCCATAGGGATAGGCCGCATCCATCGCGAAGCGGGAGAAGCTGGACAACAGCTTGCGGAAGCTGTCGATCTGGTTGGTGTCCCCCGCGATGCAGGCGACGATATCGGCGTCGCCCGCTTGGACCGCCCGCGCCGCCCGGCGCAGCGCCACCACGCCGCTCGCCCCGCCCATCGGGATGCTGTCGAGCCAGCGCGGGGTCAGCCCGAAATGCTGGGTGAGGCCGACGGGGGTGTCCGGAAACAACGTGAAGGAGGCGACCGAGAAGCCGTCGATCTCCTCCTTGGCGAGGCCCCCGGCGTCCAGCGTCCCCTTCAGGGCGCGGGCGAGCCAATGATGCGCCGTCTCGGTCGAGTAGCGGACGTACGGAACGCTGCAGGGCGCGGCGAGAACGACGCCGTCATAGGGCCGGCGCCGGCTCATGCCGTCTGCCGCTTCTTCAGGGCGCGGGTATCGGCGGTGGCGGGATCGGCGAGCAGCTCCGCGGCGAGGGATTTCAGCGCCGCCCGCTGGATCTTGTTGGTCGCGGTCAGGGGCAGCTCCTCCACGAAGGCGATGTAGCCCGGCACCTTGTAATAGGCGATCCGCTCCAGCGCCCAGGCGACGATCTCCTCCGCCCGCGCCCCGGATCCGCCCGCCGCCACGATGCAGGCGAAGACCTCGTCGCCCCTCACCTCGTCCGGCACGGCGGCCACGCCGACGGCGTCGATGCCGGGGTGCCGCATCAGCACCGATTCCACCTCCACGGCGGCGATGTTCTCGCCCGAGCGGCGGATGACGTTCTTCTTGCGGTCGACGAAGACCATGTCCCCCGACGGCTCCTGGCGGACGATGTCCCCGGTGTGGAACCAGCCGCCCTCCCAGACCGAGGCGGTCTCCCCGGGGTTCTTCCAGTAGCAGGTGAAGAAGCCGTGGCGGGGATCGGCGCCCGCGCGCCGCACCAGCAGCTCCCCCGGCGCGCCGGGATCGACCGGCGCTCCGTCCTCGCCCGCGATCAGCACCTCGAGATCCGGGCCGGGGCGCCCGAAACAGGCCTCCCCCACCCGGCGAGGCTCCCGGTTGGCCGCGATCACGGCGCCCGCTCCCGTTTCCGTCATCGCCCAGGCTTCCATCAGCGGAAAGCCGAAGCGGGCTTCGAACGGGGCGTGCAGCTTGGGATCGACGCCCGCGCCGAAGCCGAAGCGCACCTTGTGGTCCCGGTCCCCTGGCCCCTCCGGCGCGCCCATCAGCATGGACGGCATGACGCCGAGATAATGCAGGCAGGTGGCCTCGCTCTCGCGCACCGAGGCCCACCAGCTCCGGGGGTGGAACCGGTCGAGCGCGATCAGGCAGCCACCGACAGCCATCATCGCCATGAAGGAATAGGCCATCGCGTTCATGTGGAAGATCGGCAGCGGCGTCAGCATCCGCTCGCCCGCCCCGTCCACCTCGTCCCGCAAAGCGCAGACCCCGCCGGCCCCGGCATACCACCGGCCGGCCTCGAGGAAGTACGTGTTGGGCAGGACGCAGCCCTTGGGCCGGCCCGTGGTGCCCGAGGTATAGAGCATCGCCGCCTCGCGATCCTCGAGCGCACCGCCCGCGTCGAAGACAGGCGTCCCGCGCGGCGCCGGCAGCGGCTCTCCCGGGGAGGCCACGCCGAATGGCACACCCGCAGCCTCGCCCGCCGCCCGCAGCTCGTCCGCGCGGGAGGGGACCGCGATGGCGAGCGCCGGCTCCGCATGGGCGGCCATGTATTCGAGCTCCGCCGCGCGCAGATCGGGGTTCACCGGCACCACGGAGAGCCCCAGCGCGTTCAGCGCCAGCCAGTAGAGGAAGAAGTCCGGGCGGTTCTCGAGAAGCAGCATCACCCGCTGCCCGGCCCGATACCCCGCCGCCTCGAACGCCGCGCGTAAGTCCTCCACCCGCTCCGCCGCGGCGCGATACGTCATCTCCCCCGGCGCGATCCCGTAGATCCCGGCCGTCTCCGGCAGAACCTGCAGGACAGGCCGCTCCGCCCACCGCTCCGCCGCCGCCGAAAAAGCCGCCGAGACGCTCTTCCCCTCGACCGGCCTCATGGCAGGAGCTGGATATTGCCGAAGGGCGCATCGCAATTCAGAAGATCGACCCGCTTGCGCTCGATCCTGAGCGCGCCGTCTTCCAGAACGAGATGGTGCTGTGCGGTACAGGCCAGCATGAACTGCTCGTCCATCCGCGTCTCGACGTAGTGCATCTGCGTCTTGGTGACGTACCGCCCGGCCTCGTGATCCATCTCGTCCACGAAGGGGCGCTGGATCACGTGATGGCAGCGGCTCTTGGGCTTCTGGCTGAAGGTGCGGGCGCCGTTCAGCCGGTCGACCCGGAGGCGGAGCATGAACTGATCTTCGTACATCAGGGAAGTTTCGTGGATCGGATCCTCCTGCCTGTAGTCGAGCGGCATCCAGTAGATCCCGTCCTTGCACCAGAGCTTGAGCCACTCGTCGAACCGGCTCTCGTCCAGCATCCGGACCTCCTCGTAGAGAAAGTCGATCAGATCGTCCTTCGTGAGATTGCTCATTCCGCGGCCTCCAGGGCTTCGGGCATGCTGGCCGTCATGAACTTCACCCAGGCGTGGAACTGGTTTCGCATCTGCCGCTCGGTGGTGCCGTTCTCGACCGCTTCCTCCTCGAAGTTCTCCCCTTCCTCGAAGAGGCGCTGGATGTTCACCCATTCGAGCCCGTCGGCGGCGAGACCCTCCTGTGCGCGCTCGTACATCTCCAGATCGTCGTGGCCGACGATGGAGGTCGGCGCATTGATCATGCGGTTGTACATCGCCGTGCGCGCCACCAGCTCGTCCGGGGCATCGACGAGGCGGAAGATCCAGCTCTCGACCAGCGTTTTGTCCGGGCCGAGGGGGATGAAGTTCCGCAGCTGCTGGATCGGCCCCTTGATCATGATGTTGGGGAAGTAGACCGTGTTGTGCCGGTTCTCGCCGAGGATCTCCTTCGCACGCTCCTCCCCGTAGGCCTCAGTCATCTGCTCGAAATAGCCCGGGATCTCCGAGTAGTCCGAATGGATGGAATGGTGCACGCCGGTATGGCCATGGCCGTTCGGCCAGGTGCGGATGCCCATCTCCTCGAAGAATTCATAGGGGCTCATGAAGGGAGCGATGATCTGCATCGCGGGGGGCTTGGGCGTGCCCTCCGGCATGTCCATCTCTTCCCAGATCTGCACCGCGGTCCCGGCCGAGCTTTCGTGCGCAACCATCGGATGGCAGGTATCCGTCTGGTTCTCGACCAGCATCTTCCAATTGCAGCGATGCATGTAGCGCAGGGGCTGCCCGGCGACTTTGAGGCGCCCGGCGGGGGAGCGGTCCACCATGTTGTCGAAGGAGGAGAGGCTGTCGCCGAAGTACTCCTCGAACGAGATCCCCTCCTCGGCGAGCCGCGCGAAGACGAAGCCGCGATAGGTGTGAACGGCGCCGACCGCCTTCATGCCCTTCGCGCTTTCGGTCTGATCGAGACCGGTCCCGTTGTATCCCTTCTTCAGCGGGATCGCGAGAAGGCAGCCATCTGTCTTGAAGGACCAGGCATGGTAGGGGCAGCGGAAGAACTTGCCGGTGTTTCCCTGCCGGTCGATGGCGATCTTGGTGCCCTTGTGGGGGCACCGGTTGTACAGAACCTTCACCTCGCCATCCGAGTGGCGCACCATGATGACCGGCTGATCGCCGATCTGGGTGGTGTAGTAATCGCCCTTGTTCGGCACCTGGCTGTCATGGCCGACCCAGACCCAGGTATTCGCGAAGAGATGATCCATCTCGAGGCGGAAAACTTCGGGATCGATGTAGACGTCCCTGTGCACCTGATAGGGCGTGACGAGCCCTTCGACGGCGCTGCGGCTGGTGTAGCGTGTCATCGTGCGGTCCTCCTCAAAGATCCAGTTTCAGGCGGGCGGACCTGGCGCGGCTCACGCAGATCTGCATGACCTTGCCCCCGGCGCGCTCCTCTTCCGACAGAACGACGTCCCGGTGATCCGGCTCGCCCTCCAGAACGTCGGTCTGGCAGATGCCGCAATCGCCGCGCTGGCAATCGTAGATCAGGTCCTCGCCCTCCTCCTCCAGCACGTCGATGATGCTGCGACCGGGCGGAATGGTGTAGACCTTGCCGCTGGAGGCGATCTCGACCTCGAAGGCCGTGTCCCCCTCCTGATCCGCCGGCGCGTCGAACAGCTCGAAATGGATGCGCCCGGACGGAATTCCGGCGGCTTCGGCGGCGGAGCGGGCGGCCTCGATCATGGGCTTCGGGCCGCAGACGTAGAGATGCGCGCCATCCTCGGCCCCCTCGACGAGGCCGGAAAGATTCAGCGGCCCGCCGGCCTCGTCGTCGAAATGAAGGGAGACGCGGTCACCGTGGAGCTCTGCGAGCCGGTCCGTGAAGGCGGCGGCGCCCCGGTCCCGCATGGCGTAGTGCAAGCGGTACGGGCGGCCGGCGGACTTGAGCGCCGCGGCCATGGAGATCATCGGCGTGATCCCGATACCGCCCGCGATCAGCAGCGACGGCGCATCGTCCGTCGCAAGCGGAAAGTCGTTCATCGGAGCGCCGGCGGTGACGGTATCGCCCTCGCTGAGACCATGCATGTAGGACGAGCCGCCGGTGCTCTCCTCCTCGAGGCGAACCCCGAAGCGATAGCTTTTCGGTGCCGCGCATTCCCCCTCGAAGTCGATCAGGCTGTAGGACCGCGTCGTGCCGTCCGGCAGGTGAATTTCCATGTGCGCGCCGGCGTCATAGGGGGGCAGCGCGTCGCCGCCCGCAGAGACGAGGACAACCGAGCGGATACGCTCCGCCGGCGCGTCGATGCTCTCCACTTTCAGATCGATAGACGTCATTTCGCCTCCCGTTGCGACTGCTTCGTGGGCACTTCTGACTGGAAGCATGAAATATCATGCAATGATCCGTCAAGGTTCAAGCATGAAAAGATGCAAAAACATGTTTTCCTTGTCAGATCCGAAATCCGTCGCTTACGCTTGGGCAAAATATCGCAACAGGGAGCGAACAAAATGAACCGAATCATGAGCCACCTGACCCTGGGCGCCATCGCGCTCGCGGCCCTCACCGGAAGCGCTGCGGCGCAGGAAACGACGCTGCGCCTGTCGAACTGGCTGCCCGCTTCCCATGCCATCGTGAAGGACATCGTGATGCCTTGGGCCGAGCAGGTCGAGGAGGCGACGGACGGCCGCGTTGCGGTTCAGATCCTCGATGCCCCGCTCGGGCCCCCGCCCGCGCATTTCGACCTCGCCGCAACCGGTGCGTCGGACCTCACTTTCGGCGTTCACGGCTACACGCCGGGCCGGTTCGCCCTCACCGACATCGCCGAACTGCCGTTCCTCACGCCGAGCGCCGAGGCGCTGTCCGTCGGCCTCTGGCGGCTGCACGAGTCCATGCTGGCCGAGCAGAACGAGCATGCCGGGGTCAAGGTTCTCGGTCTCTGGGGGCACGGGCCGGGCCACCTGTTCACCACCGGCGGCGACGTGACCCCGCTGTCTGAACTGGAGGGCTCCAAGGTCCGTGTCGCGGGCGCCGTGACCAACCAGCTCGCGACGGAGATGGGCATGGTCCCGCTTCAGGCGCCCTCCCCGCAGACCTACGAGGTCCTGTCGGGCGGCGTCGCGGACAGCATCTTCTTCCCCTACGAGTCGATCCTGTTCTTCAACCTCGACTCGCTCATCGAAAAGGGCTTCCGGGTGCCCGGTGGGCTTTACAACGTGTCGTTCTTCTTCGTGATGAACGAAGGCAAGTGGGACAGCCTGTCCGAGGAGAATCAGGCCGCCATCGACAGCGTGTCGGGCGAGGCTCTGGCACGGATGGCCGGTCAGGCCTGGGATGCGGTGGATGCAGAGGGGCTCGCGGCGCTCGAGGGCAGTGTGGAGTTCCACGACGCCACGGACGAGGAGATGGAGGAGATCCGCGCCGAGGCGCAGGCGATCTACGACACCGTCCGCGAGAAGGTCGAAGCCAAGGGCGTGGACTTCGACGCCGCCCTGCAGATGCTCGAAAACGAGACCGCCAAGGTCGCGGCCGAATGAGCCTGTCCGAACCTGACGCAGGGCGCCGCGCGCGCGCCCTGCGCTCCAGCTTCCGCCGCATCACCGCCGTCCTGACCGGGGTGATGCTGCTGGCGCTGACCGGCGTGACCCTCGTCGACGTGCTCGGCCGCTACTTCTTCTCGAGCCCCCTTCCGGGCGCGACCGAGATGACCGAGCTTCTCGTGATGGCCGTGGTCTTCGCCGGACTGCCCGCGATCTGCCTCGATGACGGGCACATCACGGTGGACCTCTTCACCGCCAATCTCGGGGGACGGGCCGCCGCGATCCAGACCGCCGCCGCCCGCCTCGTCGGTGCCGTCATTCTCGCGCTCGTGGCCTGGCAGCTCTGGGAGCATGGCAGCCGCCTTGCCTCCTACGGCGAAACGACGATCTACCTGCGCTTCCCGCTCGGCCCGGTGGCCAAGGCCGCCAGTGTCCTGTGCGCCGCCTCTGCGCTCCTCCTTCTCGCCATGACCCTGCTGCGCCTGCCCAAGGGCACCTCCGAGGACATCTGACATGGATTGGCCGATCGGACTGGTCCTCCTTCTGGGCCTCATCTTCCTGGGCGTGCCCATCGCCTTCGCCCTCTCCGCCATCGGACTGATCGGGGTGATCTCCATCATCGGGCTCGACCCCGCGCTTGCGATGTTCGGGCAGGTCTATTTCGACAGCGGCCGGAGCTACACGCTCTCCGTCGTGCCGCTGTTCCTTCTGATGGGCAACTTCGTGGTGCAGTCCGGGATCGCGGGGGAACTCTACGACGCCGCGAATGCCTGGCTGAGGCACCGCAAGGGCGGGCTTGCCATGGCGACCATCGTGGCCTGCGGCGGCTTCTCGTCGGTCTGCGGCTCGTCGCTTGCCACCACGGCGACGATGGGCCGGATCAGCCTGCCGGCGATGCGGCGCTACGGCTACTCGGACCGGCTCGCCGCCGCCTCCGTCGCCGCCGGTGGCACGCTCGGCATCCTGATCCCGCCCTCGGTGATCCTCGTGATCTACGGGATCCTGACGCAGCAGGACATCGGCAAGCTCTTTCTCGCAGGGCTCATCCCCGGCCTGATCGGGATCCTGTTCTACATGGGCGCGGTGCGCCTGTCGCTCCTGATCCACCGCGAGACCATCGAGACGATGCCGAAGCTCTCCTTCGCCGACCGCCTGAAGGCGACGCGCGGCGTGGCCGGCGCGCTCATCCTCTTCGTCTGGGTTCTGGGCGGGATCTATCTGGGGGTGTTCACGGCGACGGAGGCGGCCGGCATGGGGGCCGGCGGCGCGATCCTGATCACGGCCCTGCGCGGGCAGCTCACGTGGAAGCTCACGCTCGCCACCCTCTTCGATACCGCCAAGACCACCGCCGTCATGTTCTTCATCCTGTTCGGCGCGCTCTACTTCCTGAACTACGTGAACCTCTCGGGCCTGACGACGGACCTCAGGGGCTGGATCATGGGGATGGATGTGGGGCGGATCGGCGTCATCCTGATGCTGATCGTGCTGTTCCTCGTGCTTGGCTGCCTTCTCGAAAGCCTGTCGATGATCCTGCTGACGGTGCCGGTCCTCTATCCGATCGTGGCCGATCTGGGGTTCGACCTGATCTGGTTCGGCATCTTCGTCGTCGTGGCGACGGAACTGAGCTACATCACGCCGCCCATCGGGATGAACGTCTTCGTCATGCGGATCGTGGCGCCGGACATCCCGCTCCAGCGGGTCTTCGCGGGGGTCCTGCCCTTCGTCTTCGTTGACATCCTGCGGCTCCTGCTGCTCATTGCGGTCCCCGCCCTTGTGCTGTTCGTGCCGAACTCGATGTAGATGGACCATCCAGACCAGACCGACGCTCTCGAAGAGGCCGCCATCGAGCGGCCTTTTCTGTCAAATTACCTGCTGTTCCTTCTCGCCTCCACGAGTGCGTCGGCGAGCGAGGAATTCCATGCGACCGTCCGCGCAAACGGGCTGCGCGTGCCTGAATGGCGCGTGCTCGCCTGCCTGCACGAGGAGGACGGCCAGATGGTCACGCGGCTCGCGCCGCTGGCGCTGGCGGAGCAGTCCCGCCTGACCCGCATCATCATGCAGATGGACGCGCGCGGCCTCGTCGAGCGGCGGAGCGACCCCGAGGATCGCCGCCGCGTCCGCATTTATCTGACCGACGAGGGACGCGCCCTCGCCGAAGACATGATCGCCCGCGCCCGCGACCACGAGGCCGAGCTGCTGAGCGTCCTGCCCGCCGGCAAGGGAGAGGAACTGCGCAAGCTCCTCAAGGAGGTTCACGCAAAGCTCACGGCGAGAGACTGACGCGCACCGCCGGACAGGAGGAGGGCCCGGCGGGATCAGTCCGCGTCCGCACGGCG
This sequence comes from Tropicimonas sp. IMCC34011, assembly GCF_003390865.1. Lineage (GTDB taxonomy): Bacteria > Pseudomonadota > Alphaproteobacteria > Rhodobacterales > Rhodobacteraceae > Tropicimonas_B. The sequence continues at coordinate 197,105 of NZ_QMEJ01000006.1, read as the reverse complement.
TGCGATGACGCCCAGCGGGATGCGGGTGCGCTGCGAGCGTCGGCAGGTGGCCCGCCCACCCCGGGATCCGCGCGGAACTCCCCGCTCCGAAACCCGAAGCTTTAGAGCATCCCCGCCGCGCGTGGCAGCCAGAGCGACAGCGCCGGGAAGAATGTCAGCAGCATCAGCATGAAGATCAGGAGCGCCATGAAGAACCACGTCTCCCGGATCATCTCTCCGAGCGGAATCCCGTTCAGCGCCTTGATGATGAACAGCAGGATCCCGTAGGGTGGCGTGATCAGGCCGATCATCATGTTGAAGACGAGAACCACGCCGAGGTGATGCAGGTCGATCCCCATCGCGGCGGCGGTCGGGATGAACAGCGGCGTGACGACGAGCATGATGGTCGAGACGTCGAGCACGCAGCCCATCAGCAGGTACAGCAGATTCATCAGCAGCAGGAACTGCCAGGTCTCCATTTCGATGGACTGGAACAGCGAGAAGACCGCCTGCGGCACCTGCTCGACGGTGACGACATAGTTGAAGATGAACGCGCCGCACAGGACGATGGTGACGACGCAGGTCGTCTGCACCGTGTCCCGAACCACGCCCATCAGCTCGCGGAACCCGAGCACCCGGTAGGCGAAGGACGCAAGAAGTAGGGCGTAGAAGGCGGAGACGGCCGCGGCCTCGGTCGGCGTGAAGGCGCCCGAGTAGATGCCGCCGAGAAGGATCACCGGCATCAGGAGCGCCGGGAAGGCCCGGACGATGATCAGCGGGATCGCCTTGAGCGCGGTCGGCGCCTCGACGGGGAAACCGCGCACCTTGGCCATGATGGCGACGGCCACGCCGAGGATGACGCAGAAGAGAAGCGCCGGAACGACGCCGCCGAGGAAGAGAGCGCCGACGGAGGTCGATGAGATGAGGGCGTAGAACACCATCGGGATCGACGGCGGGAAGATCGGGCCGACCACGGCCGAGGCCGCCGTCATGGCGCCGGCGAACCCGCGGGGATAGCGGTTCTCCCTCATCATCATGTCGGTGATGATCTTGCCGACGCCCGCGGCATCGGAGATCGCCGAGCCGCTCATGCCGGAAAAGATGAGGGAAGTCAGGATGTTGACCTGGGCCAGACCGCCCGGAAGGCGGCCGACCATGGCGAGCGCGAAGTTCAGGAGCCGGTCCGAGATCTTGCCCGCGTTCATGATGTTCGCGGCGAAGATGAAGAGCGGCACGGCAAGCGCGACGAAATTGCCGAAGACACCGTTGAGCACGTTCTCCGCGGCCAGTCCGACGTCCCGGCCCGCCATGGCGAGGTAGAACACGCTGGAGACGATCATTGCCAGCCCGAAGGGCAGGCCCGTGATCGTGATGCCCACCATGATGACGAGCATGATGAGCAAGGCGTTATCGGCCAGGAACTCCATGGGGCGGTCTCCGGATCAGATTTCGTGGCGCCAGTGCGGGCCGAACAGCCGCGCGAGCCGGTACACCGCCTGGATGGTGAAGCCCACGAGGAAGAGGATGTAGCAGCCGTAGACGAGGTTCATCGGGATCCGGAGAACCGAACTGTCCCGCCGCGCCATGAAGGACAGGTAGTCCCACGTGTAGGGCACGAGCAGCACGAAGGCCGCGATGGCTGCGGCCAGCGAGATCATCGAGAAGATGCGTTTCGTCCGCTCGGACACGACATCGTAGACCACGTCGAAGGAGACGTGTTCGCGGACCGGAACGGTGAACGCGGCGGCCCAGAACACCGTCCAGATGAACGCGATCATCACGAACTCTTCCGTCCAGAGGAGCGGACTGTTCAGCGCGTAACGATAGAACACCTGGATGATGAATCCGCAGAAGGCGGAGAGGAACAGGACGATCCCCACCGCATCTGCGAAGAACTTGGCCCGCGCCCCCCAGACGTGGAGGGCGCGGCGCCCGTCCTTGGTCGCCGCGTCCGTCACCGATCAGTCCTCGGAGCCGGGGGCCAGCTCGTTGATCCGCTCGACCCAGCCCTCGGGCCAGTCGTTGGAGCGGTCGCTGTCCATGTAGACCTGCTGGACATGGGTGCGGAAGGCGTCCACGTCGGGCTCGGTGATGGTCAGACCCTCATCCTCGAAGAAGCCGACGAGACGCTCTTCCTCGCTGAGACGCTGCTCGTTGTTCCACGCGCAGGCGGCATCGCCGGCCTCTTCGACAGCGGCCTGCTGTTCCTCGGTGAGATCGTTCCACACCTCGTTGGAGATCACGAGGTTGATCGCGTCGACGAGGTGACCCGTCATCGTGATCTGCTCGGTCACCTCGTAGAACTTCGCGGCCTCGATGGTCGGAAGCGGATTGTCCTGCGCGTCGATCGTGCCGGTCTGAAGGCCGAGATAGACCTCGCCGAACGGCAGCGGCGTCGGGTTGGCGCCGAGCGACTGCCCCATGAAGAGCCATGCATCGGAGCTCGGCATCCGCAGCTTCAGGCCGGCCAGATCCTCCGGCGTCTCGATGTCCCGCGCGTTGCGCAGGTTGAGCTGGCGCGTGCCGAGGTAGCATTGGGACAGCAGCTGCATGTTCATCTCGTCGGAGACGGTGGCGCGGACCTCTTCGCCGATCTCGCTGTCCATTACCGCGGCGTAGTGTTCGGGGCTCCGGAACAGGTAGGGCGACGGGAAGAGACCGTATTGCGGCATCCGGTCGGCGATGAGCTGGAACGACAGGTAGGTCAGCTCGGCATTGCCGCGCTCGACGGCATCGACGTCGGCGCCCTGCCCGAAGAGCGAGCCCGAATCGTAGATCTGCACGTCGAACGCGCCGGGCATCGCGGCTTCGAGGTTCGACTTGAACTCGCCGAGAGCGCGGGTGTGGATGTCGCTCGGCACGCTCGGCACCGAAATCTTCAGCTCGATGGCGTCCTGCGCGGTGGCGGCGCCCGTCAGAGCGGTGGTGCCGACGAGTGCGGCAGCGGCGAAAGTCCTGATCATGTAAAACCTCCCTGGGGTCTTCTGAAGCACAACCCGACCATGCGGCGAGCCATGTCTGAAAGCGAGGATGACATTGCAAGACCCGGGAATTGATGTAAAGAGTGATTGTATCAGTTATACACTCACTTGATCAGCCAGTGAGCCGACGGCATGGGAGCCCCCGAGATGATTGACCAGACGGACCTGCGGGGCGTGATCGCTGCCTGCATCACGCCGGTGACCGAAGACTACCGGATCGACGTGGCCCGACTGGGATCCCACGCCGCGTCCATGCTGGACGGCGGTTGCAGCTTCGTGACTCTCTTCGGGACCACGGGCGAAGGCGCGTCGTTCTCCTCGGAGGAAAAGCTCGCCGCCCTGACGGGGCTGCGCGATGCCGGCCATGACATGCGCCGGCACGTGCCCGGCGTCATCGCCTCCTCGATCGACGAGGCCGCCAAGATGGTCGCCGGCATCGCAGCGCTCGGCTGCCGAGCCGCCCTCGTCCTGCCGCCCTTCTATTATGCTCCCGCGAGCGTCGAGGCCGTGGCCGACTTCTACCGGGCGGTCATCGAGCGGGCGGGATCGCCCGCGCTCGACATCGTGCTCTACAACATTCCCGCCTTCAGCGGCGTGGGCCTCACCCCCGATCACGTGGCGGCGATCCAGGGCGTCCTCGGCGGGCGCGTGGCCGGCCTGAAGGATTCCACGGGCGATCTGGACAACACGCTTGCGATCGTACGGGGTTTCCCAGATCTCTCCATCTTCACCGGTGATGACCGGATCCTGCCGGACGTCATCGCCGAGGGTGGCGCGGGCCTCATCGGCGGAACGCCGAACCTCTTCCCCGAAACCGGTCTCAAGCTCGCGTCGCCCTCCCCCGACGCCGCGGACCGGACCCTCGCCGCCCGTCGCATCGAGGCGATCGACGGCAATGGCGGCCTGACGGTCATCAAGAGTGTCCTCGCGCACATGAAGGGTGACGATGCCTACGCCCGGGTGGTACCACCCCTCGCAGCCACACCCGCGGACACGCTGGCATCCCTGCTCGGCGCCCTGACCGCATCCCCGGAGGAAGTACCCGTCGAATGAGTTCACCGTCCGCCCCTCTGCGCGGCAAGGCCGGCCCGCCCGGCACCAGCAGCGTCCGCACCGCGGGGTACCAGCGCTTTCTCGATGCCCTGAGGACCGGCGAGCTCAAGCCCGGTCAGATGGTGTCGCAGAAGGCGCTGTCGGAGAATCTCGACCTCTCGGTCGGGACGCTGCGGGAGCTTCTGCCGCGTCTCGAATCCGAGGGGCTCATCAAGGTCCTGAATCAGCGCGGCATCCTGATCCCGGCGATCGACCTGACGATGATCCGGGAGACCTTCCAGCTTCGCATGGCGCTGGAGCGCGAAGCCGCCGCACAGGCCGCCGACGACATGCCGCAGGAGGCGCTCGACGCCCATCGCGCCAGCCACGAGGCGATGATGGTGGCGATGCGCGAATGCCCGACGGAGGCAACGCTCGCCGAGGCGGAGGAGATCGACGCCGCGTTCCACGACGCCCTCATGGATGCGACGGGGAACGCTCTGCTGATCCGCACCTACGAGATGAACACGACGCGGATGCGGCTGATCAAGCTCTACCGCCATGCCCTCTCCGCGGCCTACATGCTGGATGCCTTCACCGATCATCTGGCCATCATCGACGCCATCGGCTCGCGCGACCGGGCCGCCGCCATGGCCGCGATGGAGAGCCATATCCAGAGCGCCCGGAGCCGGGCCGTTCACCTCTGACGTCAGTAGGTCCATGTCCGACGCCCCGTCCGCGCTCCGCGCGATCCGCCTCAGATGCGAGCATCTGAACCCGACGCTCGGCCTGAACAGCGCCCGCCCCCGCTTCACATGGTCCCTCGGCGGACAGGCCCTCGGTCAGAGCGCCTGTCGCCTCCTCATCGGCGAAGACCGGGACGCCGTCGCCTCCGGCCGGGCCGATCTGTGGGACAGCGGACGCCGCGAAATGTCCGGTCTCGGCGCCTCCTATGACGGGCCGCCCCTGCCCTCGGACAGGCATCTGTGGTGGAGCGTGCAGCTTTGGGACGAAGCGGGCCGCCCCGCCCCGATCCCCGATCCGGCCGAGCTCTTTACCGGGCTCTTCGCGGAGGATTGGCAGGCCGAGTGGATCGCCCGTCCCTTCGTCCCCGCCGCGGGCCGCCCGGTGCCGCAGGATGACGCGTACGACAACCGCTTCCAAGCCCGCCCCGTCGATTACCTGCGCCGCGAGCTGCACCTTCCGAACGCTCCGGTCCGAGCCACGGCCTACACGACGGCGCTCGGCCTCTACGAATTTTACGTCAACGGCACGCGCATCGGCTCCGACGTCCTCGCCCCCGGCTGGACCGATTACCACACGCGGGCCGAGTACCAGGTCCACGACGTGACCGGGCACCTGCGCGCGGGCGGGAACGCCCTGGGCGCGATCCTCGGCGAGGGATGGTACAGCGGCCGGGTCGGCCACAACCAGCGCCGTGCAGGCAACCATTACGGCGGTCGGCCCGCCTTTCTCTGCCAGATCCACCTGCATTACGCGGACGGAACACGTCAGGTCCTGCGCAGCGACGACGGCTGGACCTGCGCCCGCGGCCCCATCCTCTACAGCGACTTCCTCGCCGGCGAAGCCTTCGATGCCCGGAAAGAGATGTCCGGCTGGTCGGCTCCCGGATACGACGATGCGGACTGGCAGCCCGTCGAGACCGGTGATCCAGAACCCCGCGCGCCCGAGCTGAACGCCGCCCGCGCACAGCCCATCCGCGAGGTCGAACGGCTTGGGGCGCGGGAACTCGGTCCTTGCGGGTCCGAACGCATCTACGACCTCGGCCAGAACATCGCCGGCTATTGCGAACTCAAGATCACGGCGGAGCCCGGAACCCGCATCCGCCTGCGCCACGCCGAGCGCCTGACGGAAGACGGCGCGCTCTATACCGAGAACCTGCGCTACGCGGTCTCCGAGGACGTCTACATCGCCAGGGGCGGCGGCGAGGAGGTCTATACCCCCCGCTTCACCTTCCACGGCTTCCAGTATGTCGGCCTCACGGTCGAGAGCGGCGCCCTTCTTGCAGAGCCTGCCCTCACCGGCATCGCGCTGCAGACGGACATGCCCCGCACTGGAGAGATCGACACCGGCAACGCGCTTCTGAACAAGCTTCTGTCCAACATCTTCTGGAGTCAGCGGGACAACTTCATCGCCGTTCCCACCGATTGCCCGCAGCGGGACGAGCGGTATGGCTGGACGGCGGATGCGCAGGTCTTCTGGCGGACCGCCGGCTTCAACATGGAGACGACGGCTTTTGCGACGAAGTACTTGGAGGACTTGATCGACGGTCAGTCCCCCGAAGGCGCCTTCCCGGATGTCGCCCCGACGAAGCCGCTCAATCCCTATCGCCTGACACCGCAGCCGGGCGCGCCGGGCTGGGGGGACGGGCCGATCATCATCGCGTGGCACGACTATCTCAGAACGGGCCGGACGGACCTTCTTCACCGCGCCTGGGAGCCGTTCGTGGCGTGGATGGACTATATCGAGGCCGCCAACCCGGATGGCGTCCGCCTGAACCGGGTGAACAACAATTACGGCGACTGGCTGAATGTCGGCCCGCGCAGCGATCCCGCCCTCGTCGCGAGCGCCTACTGGGTCCACATCGCGGATCTGATGGGAAAGATCGCGGGCGTGCTCGGCCGCGACAGAACGCGCTGGCACCTGCTCGCCGCCCGCCTTCGCGCGTCGTTTCGCGGCGCCTTCGCGGATAGCGAGGGTCGCCTCTCGGGAGACACGCAGACCGCCTACCTCCTCGCGCTCGACTTCGGTCTCCTCGAGGACCGGTCCCCGGCCGTCGCCCGTCTCGGCCAGCTCTTAGAGGAGGCGGGCTGGCATCTGCAGACCGGCTTTCTCGGCGTGCGCCATGTCTGCCCGGTCGTCGCGGACGAGCTCTCGGAGCGCCGCGCGGTGGATCTGCTCCTCAAGGAGAGCTTTCCCTCCTGGGGCTTCTCGATCCGTCACGGCGCCACGACGACGTGGGAACGCTGGGATGGCTGGACGCCCGAGCGCGGCTTCCAGAGCGCCAGCATGAACTCGTTCAACCACTACTCCTTCGGCTCGGTCGGGGAGTGGATCTGGTCCCGCCTCGCCGGCATCGACTGGGATGAGGCGGCGCCGGGGTTCGCGTCCATCCGGATGCGCCCGATCTTCGACGAGCGCATCGGCCATCTCGCCGCCCGCTACGACGCGCCCTCCGGCAGGATCGAAAGCGCCTGGCAGATCGACGGTGCGACGGGGCGGTGGACCGTTTCGATACCGCCGGGGGCGACGGCCGCGATCACCCTGCCCCGCACCGCAACGGATCCGACCTTGGCAGGAGCACCCCTGCAGTCCGCCCCTCTCGGCCCCGGCGCGCATGTGATCGAGTTCGGTTACAAAGCGGACCAAGACTAACGCGGAGCAAGGGGCCGGCCCCGCGCTCGGTCTCGTCACGATCCATGAGGGCGCCCTGCGGCTCCGTCAGATCCCCCGGAAGATCTTCGACTCGCCGATGGTCTTTTCCAGCGCGGAGATCCGGTCGGCGCTGCTGTCCGAGAGCCGGCTCTGCACCTCGGCGATCAGCGCCTCGACGAGCAGGTTGATGGCGAGCGTCGAGTCCCAGCTCGACGGCACCTCGATCGCCGCGCGGAAACAGACCGAAGCATGCGGCTCGATGGGCGAGCCCCAGACATCGGTAAAGAGCACTATGCTCACGCCCTGCTCGACTGCAAAGCCGGCGAGCTTCTCCAGCTCCTTCTCGTAGCGACGGATATCGAAGATCACGAGCGCGGAATGGGGGCCCATGTCGAGCAGCGATTGCGGCCAGACGCTCGGGGAGCTGTCCATCAGGAAGACGCGCGGGCGAATGATCTGAAGGTGATTGAAGAGATAATGCGCGTTGGAGCGGGTGATCCGCCCGCCCATGATATGCAGCTCCCGCGCCGTGTCGGACAGGATTTCCGCCGCGCGGTCGAACTCCGCAAGGTCCAGACGCTCCAGCGTGCGGTTGATGTTGGCGGTGGCGCTGGCGACGAAGCGGGAGACGATGTGATCGCGCGGCGCATCGGGCGAGACCGGCTCCAGTTTGGCGAGCGGCTCCTTGATGCGCGCCGCGATATCCTCCCGGATCGCGTCCTGAAGGTCGCCGAACCCGTCGAAGCCGAGCTTGCGCGCAAGGCGGATGACGGTCGGCGTCGAGACCTGTGCGCTGTCCGCCAGCCGGGTGATCGATTGCAGGCCGGCGACCATGGCGCCGTCGATCAGAACGGCCGTGAGCTTCCGCTCCGACGCCGTCAGATCGACCTCCTTCTCCTTCAGAAGATCGCGGACCAGGGGGCGTTTGCTCAAGGGTGGCGTTCCTTCCGCTACAGCCGTCTCTTCGATGTACCCAAGGATACAGAATAAATCTTGACACAAGCCAGTCGGCTGTAATGATATTTTCACAAATGGCATGGACGGGACAAGAGAAATGGCCCGAGACGACTGGACAGCGGCACATGTGATCGGCCCCGAACGGCCGGCCGCCCTCGTCGTCGCCTGCGAACACGCCTCCTGCCACGTCCCCCCGGAGCTGTCGGATCTCGGTCTCGATGCCGGGGTCCTGCAATCCCACGTCGCCTGGGATATCGGCGCGGCGCCGGTGGCCCGTCTCCTGGGCGAGCTCCTAGACGCTCCCGTGGTCGAGGGCGCGATCTCTCGCCTCGTCTACGATTGCAACCGCCCGCTCTCGGCGCCCGATGCGATCCCCGCGCAGAGCGAGATCCACGCCGTTCCGGGCAACGCGTCCCTCGCTGAGGACGCGCGGCGGGAGCGCTTCGACCGGGTCCACACGCCCTACCACGACGCTCTGGCCGGCGTATGCAGCGCGCAGGAGGAGAAGACGGGGCGGACCGCGACGCTTCTGACGATCCACAGCTTCACGCCAATCTACAACGGCATGGCGCGCGAGCTGGATCTGGGCTTCCTCCACGATGCAACCCCGGACCTCGCCGAGGCCGCCTGCCGTGCTGAGACCGCGCGCGGCATCTGGCGCGCGGCGCTGAACGAGCCCTACTCGGCGGCGGACGGCGTGACCCATACCCTGAAGCTCCACGGCGAGGACAAAGGGCGCCCGGCCCTGATGATCGAGATCCGGAACGACCTCATCGCGGACGATGCGGCGGCGGAGCGGATGGCGCGGCATCTGACGGAGACGCTCAAGGAGCCGCTCGCCCGGACCGGTGCGGGAGAGGTCCGCGCATGAACCTCCTCCGTCTCTTCGTCGCGGCCGTCGACCGCATGAATTACGGCCTCGGCCGGCTGGTGATGTTCGGCATCTTCGCCCTGATGGGCGTGCTGATGTGGTCCACCGTGTCCAAGGTCTTCTTCATGCCGTCGCTCTGGACGCTGGAGATGGCGCAATTCATCATGATCGCCTACTTCGTCCTCGGCGGCCCCTACGCGATGCAGATGGGCACCCATGTGCGCATGGACCTGATCTACGGATCGCTCTCGCCGCGCAGGAAGGCCTGGACGGATGCCGTGACCGTCCTCGTCCTGATCGTCTATCTCGGGATCATGCTCTGGGGCGGGATCGACAGTACCCGCTATTCCTTCCAGTACGGCGGCGAACGCAGCCCCTCGGCTTGGCGCCCCTATCTGTGGCCGATCAAGGTCACGATCTGCGTCGGCATCGCGCTTTTGCTGCTTCAGGCGTTGAGCGAGCTTGCCAAGGACGTGTTGTTCCTGCGCACCGGACGCCCCCTCAGACACCAGGACGAGGAGCCGGGCGATGCCCTATGAGCTGATCGCCGCCCTCATGTTCTCCACGATGATGCTGATGCTCTTCACCGGGCAGCGCGTCTTCGGCGCCATCGGCTTCGTCGCCGTCATCGCTGCGGTACTCCTCTGGGGCGACCGGGGCGGCTACGACCTCGGCTTCTCCGCCATCATCAAGGTGATGCGGTGGTATCCGCTTCTGACGCTGCCGATGTTCATCTTCATGGGCTACGTGCTGTCCGAGTCGAAGATCGCCGACGATCTCTACCGCATGTTCCACGTCTGGACCGGCGGGACGCCCGGCGGCCTCGCGATGGGCACGATCGGCCTCATGGTGCTGATCTCCGCGATGAACGGGCTGTCGGTGGCCGGCATGGCCATCGGGGCGACCATCGCCCTGCCGGAACTCCTGAAACGCAACTACGACAAGCTGATGGTCACGGGGGTGATCCAGGCAGGCTCCTCCCTGGGTATCCTCGTGCCGCCATCCGTCGTCCTCGTCCTCTACGCGATGATCGCGCGGCAGCCGGTGGGTCAGCTCTGGCTCGCGGGCGCCCTTCCGGGACTGATGATGGCGGGGCTCTTCATCCTCTACATCTGGATCCGCTGCCGCATCACGCCGGAGCTCGGACCCACGCTGACCGAGGCGGAGCTGGCGGAGATCACGCGGGAGGAGAAGATCCGCCTCCTCTGGGCCGGGCTCCTGCCCGTCGCGATCTTCGCGGTGATGATGGTGCCGTTCGTCAACGGCTGGACCAGCCTCGTCGAGAGTTCCGCCATCGGCGCAATCGCCGCCTTCGTTGCCGCGGTTCTCAAGCGCCGGATGACGTGGACCGTCTTCGAGACGACGATCCGGCAGACCCTCGGCATCACCTGCATGTTCATGTGGATCATCACCGCCGCCCTCGCCTTCGGCGCCGTGTTCGACGGGCTGGGCGCGGTGCGGGCCATCGAATCCCTGTTCACCGAGCAGCTCGGCCTGAACCCGTGGATGATCCTCATCCTGATGCAGCTCAGCTTTCTCGTCATGGGCACGTTCCTCGACGACACGGCGATGCTGGTCATCGTGGCGCCGCTCTACGTGCCGCTCGTGGGCGAACTCGGCTTCGATCTGGTGTGGTACGGCGTGCTCTACACGATCACCTGCCAGATCGCCTACATGACGCCGCCCTTTGGCTACAATCTCTTCCTGATGCGCGCGATGGCCCCTCCGGAGATCGGCCTGCGGGACATCTACCGCTCCATCGTGCCCTTCGTCTTCGTCATGATCCTCGCGCTCGCGCTGGTGATGATCTTCCCAGAAATCGCTCTGTGGCTGCCGAGCAAGGTGTACGGTCTCTGAGCGACCAGACAGAGCCGGGAAAACCGGCCGTTTCCCCCCACCAAGGAGATACTTCAGATGACGACCACGAGACGCAAGTTCCTCCAGACCGCGGCCGTTGCCGGCCCCGCGACCCTCGCCGCGCCCTCCATCGCGCGGGCGCAGGAGCCGATCCGCTGGCGCTTCCAGACCTATGCCGGCGCCGCCCTCGGCGAACAGGTCACGAAGCCCATCATCGACTACATCAATGCCGCCTCGAACGGCGAGATGGAGATCGAGCTGTTCTATGCCGACCAGATCGTGCCCACGGGCGAACTCTTCCAGGCGCTTCAGCGCGGGACGATCGATGCCGTGCATTCCGATGACGACAGCATGGCCTCGCCGACCCCGCTCCGGGTCTTCGGCGGCTACTTCCCGTTCGCGACCAAGCACATCCTCGACGTGCCGGTGCTCTTCAACCAGTACGGTCTGAAGGAGATCTGGGACGAGGAGTATTCGAAGGTCGGCGTGAAGTGGCTCTCCGCCGCCGGACAGGATCCCTGTAACTTCAACACGACGCGGGAAATCACGTCGGTCTCCGATCTGGACGGGCTGAAGCTCTACACCTTCCCGACGGCCGGACGCTTCCTGTCCCGCTTCGGCGTGGTACCGGTGAACATCCCCTACGAGGACGCCGAGGTCGCCGTGCAGACGGGCGAGCTCGACGGCATGGCGTGGTCCGGCATCACCGAGGATTACACCGTCGGCTGGGCGGACGTGACCGACTACTTCCTGACCAACAACATCTCGGGCGCTTGGATCGGCTCCTTCTTCGTCAACCAGGAGCGCTGGTCGGAGCTGCCCGATCATCTCAAAGAGCTGGTCATGGCCGCGATCGAGGCCGGCCACACCTACCGCAACCAGTGGTATTGGGGCGGCGAGGCGCGGCTGAGGGCGACCGGCGAGAAGCTCGAGCTGCGCACCGTTCCGGCCGAGGAATGGGCCGAGGTCGAGAACGCGGCCAAGGAGTTCTGGGACGAGATCGCCCAGGAGGGCGAGGTGCACCAGAAGGTCGTCTCCATCTTCCGCGAGTACAACGACATCATCAACCAGGCCGGCCCCCCCTACACCAACGGCTGAGCCAGACCATGAGGGGGCGGCCTGGGTAGAACCGGGCCGCCCCTTCCCCCGCGCACGCACTCCAAGGATCGATCCAGATGCCCGGAAACCTGACGTTCGACGCCCTGAAGAAAAAGGCCGAGGCCGGGGAGATCGACACCGTCCTCGCCGCCATGGTGGACATGCAGGGGCGCCTGATGGGCAAGCGGTTCCACGTCTCGAACTTCATCGAGCACGCCCACGAGGAGACGCATTGCTGCAATTACCTCCTCGCCACCGACCTCGTCATGTCCACGCCGGAAGGCTACGCCTCGACGAGTTGGCGGACGGGATACGGCGACTACGTGCTGAAGCCGGACCTCTCGACGCTCCGTCTCGTGCCCTGGCTGGAGGGAACCGCGCTGGTCCTCGGTGACGTGCTCGATCACCACGATCACGCCCCCGTCCCCCATGCCCCGCGGGAGATGCTGAAAGCGCAGGTCGCGCGGCTCGCCGAAATGGGCCTCGATGCCGCGATGGCGACGGAGCTGGAGTTCTTCCTGTTCGAGGGCGATTACCGCACGCTCCAGAAGGACGGGTATCGCAACCTCGTCCCCTTCAACGGCTTCAACGAGGACTACAACCTCTTCCAGACGACCAAGGAGGAGGCCGTGATGCGGCCCCTTCGAAACCACCTCGTGGCCGCCGGCATCCCGGTTGAGAACACCAAGGGCGAGGCGGAGACCGGCCAGCAGGAGCTCAACATCCGCTACGCCTCCGCGCTCGATTGCGCGGACCATCACACCATCGCCAAGCAGGCGACGAAGGAGATCGCGTGGCAGAACGGCTGCTCCGCGAGTTTCCTGCCGAAATGGGCGCCGGACAAGGTCGGCTCCTCCAGCCACGTCCACCTGTCGCTCTGGAAAGACGGCGAGGCGGCGTTCTACGACGACGCGGACCCACACGGCATGTCGGAGCTGATGCGCATGTTCGTGGCGGGGCTTCTGGCCTACGCGCGGGACTACACCTTCTTCCTCGCGCCCTACGTCAACAGCTACAAGCGCTTCGCCCCCGGCACCTTCGCGCCCACCAAGGCCGTGTGGTCGGTGGACAACCGCACCGCCGCCTTCCGCCTCTGCGGCGAGGGAACCAAGGGGATCAGGATCGAGTGCCGCACCGGCGGGTCCGACATGAACCCCTATCTCGCGCAGGCCGCGCTGATCGCGGCCGGCATCCGCGGCATCGAGGAAAAGCTGACGCTCTCCCGCCCCTACGAGGGGGACGCATACGCGGAGGACGACGTGGAGGAGATCCCGCGCACCCTGCGCGATGCGATCGAGACCTTGCGGAACTCGACCATGTTGCGCGAAGCCTTCGGCGATGCCGTGGTCGACCACTACGTCCGCTGCGGAACATGGGAACAAGAAGAATACGACCGCGCCGTGACCGACTGGGAGCTCGCGCGCGGGTTCGAGGGAGCCTGACCAATGACGACCAAGCTGACATGCGTCTCGCCGATCGACGGATCGGTCCTTGCCGAACGCGAGACACTCTCGCCCGAGGCCGCACGAGATGCCGCCGCCCGCGCCCGCACCGCCCAGACGGAGTGGGCGGCACGGTCCATCGCCGAGCGCGCGGCCCTCGTGCGCGCGGGGATCGAGGCCGTGGGGGAGATGAACGACGAGATCGTCGAGGAGCTGGCGCGGATGATGGGCCGCCCGGTGCGCTACGGCGGCGAGTTCGGAGGCTTCCGTGAGCGCGGCAGCCACATGGCCGACATCGCCGAGGCGGCCCTTGCGGATATCGAGGTGGGGGACGACGACACCTCCCGCCGCTACATCCGCCGCCTGCCCTGGGGCGTCGTCCTTGTCGTCGCGCCCTGGAACTACCCTTGGATGACCGCGATCAATACCGTCGCGCCTGCCCTCATCGCCGGCAACACCGTGCTTCTGAAGCATGCGACGCAGACGCTTCTCGTGGGGGAGCGGATGGCACGGGCCTTCCACTCCGCCGGCATCCCGGAGGACGTGTTCCAGAACGTCTTCATGGACCACGATACGACCAGCGCCCTCATCTCCGCCCGCGCGGTGGACTTCGTGAACTTCACCGGATCCGTCGGTGGTGGCCAGGCGATGGAGAAGGCGGCTGCGGGGACCTTCACGCCCGTCTCGACCGAGCTCGGCGGCAAGGATCCGGGTTATGTCCGCAAGGATGCCGATCTGGATGCGGCGGTGGACGGGCTGATGGACGGCGCGATGTTCAATGCCGGCCAGTGCTGCTGCGGGATCGAACGCATCTACGTCCACGAAAGCCTCTATGACGCGTTCGTCGAGAAGGCGGTGACCTGGGCCAAGGCCCTGAAGCTCGGCGATCCGCTCGATCCCGAAACGACGATCGGCCCGATGGCGAACGTCCGCTTTGCCCGGACGGTGCGGGAGCAGATCGACAAGGCGGTGGCGGAGGGCGCGACGGCGCATCTCGAGACCTCGCCGGCGGACGATGGCGGCGCCTATCTCACGCCGCAGGTCCTGACCGGCGTCACCCACGACATGGACGTGATGCGGGAGGAGAGCTTCGGTCCCGTCGTCGGCATCATGCCGGTCAAGGATGACGATGAAGCGGTCCGGCTGATGAACGACAGCCGCTTCGGCCTCACCGCCAGCATCTGGACCCGTGACCTCGATCGCGCCGCCGAACTCGGCGACCGGATCGAGACCGGGACCGTCTTCATGAACCGCGCCGATTATCTCGACCCCGCCCTCTGCTGGACCGGCTGCAAGGATACCGGCCGCGGCGCGGGGCTCTCCATCCTCGGCATCCAGGCGCTCACCCGCCCCAAATCCTACCACCTGAAGAAGTCGTCCTGATGAGTCCTACCGCCAACTGGTCCTACCCCACCTCGATCCGCTTCGGCGCCGGCCGCATCTCCGAGCTGCCGGGCGCCTGCACGGCCGCCGGGATCACCCGCCCGCTTCTCGTCACCGACAAGGGGCTTGCAGGGCTCGAGATCACCGAGCGCGCTTTGGAGATCCTCGACACGGCGGGCCTCGGGCGCGCGATCTTCTCGGACGTCGATCCGAACCCGAACGAGAAGAACCTCGCGGCAGGCGTGAAGGCCTACCGCGACGGCGGACATGACGGCGTCATCGCTTTCGGTGGCGGCTCCGGCCTCGACCTTGGCAAGATGGTCGCCTTCATGGCCGGCCAGACCCGGCCCGTCTGGGATTTCGAGGATATCGGCGACTGGTGGACCCGCGCCGACGCGGACGCCATCGCGCCGAACATCGCCGTTCCCACCACCGCCGGGACCGGCTCGGAGGTGGGCCGCGCCAGCGTCATCACCAATTCGGTGACGCACGAGAAGAAGATCATCTTCCACCCCAAGGTCCTGCCGGCCGTCGTGATCGCGGACCCCGAGCTGACCGTTGGCATGCCGAAGGCGATCACCGCCGGGACCGGCCTCGACGCCTTCGCCCATTGCGTGGAGGCTTTCTCCTCCCCGCATTATCACCCGATGAGCCATGGCATCGCGCTCGAGGGGATGCGGCTCGTGATCGAGAACCTGCCGCGGGCCTACGACACGCCCGGCGACATCGAGGCGCGGGCGAACATGATGTCCGCCGCCGCGATGGGGGCCACGGCCTTCCAGAAGGGCCTCGGCGCGATCCATGCGATGAGCCATCCCGTCGGCGCCATCTGGGGCACCCACCACGGCACGACGAATGCCGTCTGCATGCCCGCCGTGCTGGAGCTGAACGCCCCGGTCATCGCCGAACGCTTCGACCGCGCCGCGGGATATCTCGGGATCGACGGCGGCTTCGACGGATTCCGCAAGTTTGTGGACGACTTCAACGCGCGCTTTGCCATTCCGGGGAAGCTGCGCGACCTCGGCGCGACGGGCGACCGCATCGACGATCTCGTCGCGATGGCCCTCCGCGATCCGTCCTGTGGCGGCAATCCGGTGGAGCTGACGGAGGCCAACATGCGGGCGCTGTTCGAGGCGACGATCTGACACCGCCCGGGACGGGAGCGCCGCTCCGTCAGACCCGCGCAGTATACCATATCAGACAAAAGGAGCGCCGCCCCATCGGGCGGCGCTCCTCTTTTCTTGCGCTTTCGGGCGTTCACTCCGCGGCAGCGGCGAGCCTCGGCTCAAGGGACGCTGCCTCCGCCCGCGCCTCGGCCTCCCGCACCTTCCGGCGTCCGAAGAGGCTCATCACCATCACGAAGAAGAGCGGCACGAGAAGCACGCCGAAGATCGTGGAGGACAGCGTGCCGCCCAGAACGCCCGCGCCGATGGCGTTGCGGCCCCCGGCGCCGGCCCCGGTGCTGATCACCAGCGGCAGCACGCCGAGCGAGAAGGCCATGGAGGTCATGATGATCGGCCGGAACCTCTGGACCGAGGCTTCCCGGGTCGCGACCATCAGGGTCTCGCCACCGTTCATCCTCTCGCGCGCGAACTCGACGATCAGGATCGCGTTCTTGCCGGTCAGGCCGATGACCGTCAGGAGGCCGACCTGGAAGAAGACGCCGTTCTCGTACCCTCCGAGCCATGCGCCGACGAGCGCGCCCAGAACGCCGATGGGCATCGCGAGCATCACGGCGAACGGGATGGTCCAGCTCTCATAGAGCGCGGCAAGGGACAGGAACACCGCCGCCAGCGACAGCGCATAGAGCAGCGGAGCCTGACTGCCCGATTCCTGCTCCTCCAGCGACAGGCCGGTGAAGGCGACCTCGAAGCCGGGAAGCTGCTCCGCCAGGCGCTCGATCTCCGCCAGTGCCTCGCCGGAGGTCACGCCGGGCGCGGGATCCCCCTGAAGCTGCATCGCCGGGAAACCGTCGTAGCGATAGACGCCCTGCGGACCCTGCTGCCAGTTGCCCTCGGCGAAGTTGCCGAAGGGCACAAGGCCGCCCGACGAATTGCGCACCCGCCACTGGTCGAGATCCGACGGCGTCGCCCGCGAGTCCGCCCGGCCCTGCACGTAGACGCGCTTGATCCGGCCGGCATCGACGAAATCGTTCACGTAGCGCCCCGCCCAGGCGACGGAGAGCAGATTGCTGACGTCGCTCGCGGAGAGGCCCATCGCGCCGGCCTTGCGCCAGTCGATGTCGAGGTTGAACT
Organism: Tropicimonas sp. IMCC34011; assembly: GCF_003390865.1. Taxonomy (GTDB): domain Bacteria; phylum Pseudomonadota; class Alphaproteobacteria; order Rhodobacterales; family Rhodobacteraceae; genus Tropicimonas_B. Next base: position 179,854 of record NZ_QMEJ01000006.1, on the reverse strand, counting down.
GGGCGGCATCCTCCAGTCCGTTCGGCCGCGCGGAGGCGATCAGCGGGCTTTGCGCAAGGAGGCCGAGCATGGCGTTGCGGGCCTGTAGAAGCTCGTCATGGGTCTGCCCTCCGCGCGCCTGAAGGTAGAAGTCGAAGCCCGAGGCGTTGCCGAGCTCGGGAATTGCCGGCGGCACGATCGGGAAGACCATGGCGTCGTTGATCTGGCTGAACGCCCCGAAGGCGCGCCCCGCGACGGCCTGCGCGCTCTGAGCCGGAGAGGGACGCTCCTCCCAGTCCTTCAGCCGCACGAAAGCGAGCGCCATGTTCTGGCCCTGCCCGCCGAAGCCGAAGCCCGCCACGCCGAAGACGGACTGCACGTTCTCGCTTTCGTTCTGCAGATAGTGGTCCTCGATCTGGCTGACGACGTCGAGCGTGCGGTCCAGCGTCGCCCCGGTGGGAAGCTGCACGATGGTGAAGAGGACGCCCTGGTCCTCCTCGGGCAGGAACCCCGTCGGAGTCCGCAGGAACATCAGGACCATCGCGACCGCGATGCCGACATAGGCCAGGCCCGAGATGATGCGATGCCGCGTGATCCAGCCCACCATGCTGCCGTATCCGCGCATGACGCCGTTGAACCCCTTGTTGAACCAGCCGAAGGGCCCGCGTTTCGCGGCGCCGTGACCGGGCTTCAGAAGGGTGGCGCAGAGCGCAGGGGTCAGGGTCAGGGCGACGACCACGGACAGCACCATGGCGGACACGATGGTGATCGCGAATTGCTGGTAGATGACGCCGGTCGAGCCGCCGAAGAACGCCATCGGCACGAACACCGCCGACAGCACCATCGCGATCCCGATCAGCGCACCGGTGATCTGGCCCATCGACTTGCGGGTGGCCTCCCGGGGGGAGAGCCCCTCCTCCTCCATGACCCGCTCGACATTCTCGACCACGACGATCGCATCGTCGACGAGAAGACCGATCGCGAGCACGAGGGCCAGCATCGTCAGCGTGTTGATGCTGTATCCGGCCACGGCGAGGATGCCGAACGTGCCGAGGATGACGACCGGCACGGCCAGCGTCGGAATGAGGGTCGCGCGCAGGTTCTGAAGGAAGAGGAGCATCACGAAGAAGACGAGGACGATGGCCTCGACCAGCGTGTGAACCACCTCCTCGATGGAGATCTCGACGAACGGCGTCGTGTCGAAGGGAATGACGTAGTCCATGCCCTCGGGGAAGAACGCGGCAAACTCCTCCATCCGCTCCTTGACGGCCTCGGACACGTCGAGGGCATTGGCCCCTGGCGCAAGGCTGACGGCCATGCCCGCCGAGGGCTGCCCGTTGAAGCGGGATTCGAAAGCGTAGCTTTCCGAGCCGATCGCCACCTCCGCGACATCGTCGAGAAGCACGAGGCCGCCGTTCACGTCCGAGCGCAGCACGATCTGCCGGAAATCCTCCGGCGTGCTCAGGAGCGACTGCGCCGTGATCGTGGCGTTCAGCATCTGCCCTTCGGGGGCGGGGCGGGTGCCGAAAGCGCCGGCGGAGATCTGCGAGTTTTCGGCGCTGACCGCCGCGACGACGTCGCTCGGCGTCAGTTCGAAGGCCGCGAGCTTGGCGGGATCGAGCCAGATCCGCATGGCATATTGCCCGCCGAAGACCTGCACGCTGCCGACCCCCTCGATGCGGCTCAGCTCGTCCACGATATTGGTCGAGAGGTAATCGCCGAGATCCGCCTGGTCGAACGTGCCGTCCTCCGAGATGAGCGACAGGACCATGAGGAAACCGGCGGAGGATTTCTGTACCCGGACGCCCTGCCGCTGCACGGGTTCCGGCAGAAGCGGCGTCGCTTGGCTGAGCTTGTTCTGCACCTGCACCTGCGCGATGTCCGGGTCGGTGCCCGTCTCGAAGGTGAGGGATACGCTCGTCGTGCCGGCGGAGGAGGAGTTCGAGGAAATGTAGCGCAGCCCGTCCAGCCCGGTCATCTGCTGTTCGATGACCTGCGTCACCGTGTTGGCCACGGTCTGCGCAGAGGCGCCGGGATAGGACGCCGAGACGCTGACGCTCGGGGGCGCGATCTGGGGATACTGGGCGATGGGGAGGGTCGTGACCGCAAGGAACCCGATCCCCATGATGAGGATCGAGATCACCCAGGCGAAAACGGGACGGTCGATGAAGAAGCGGGACATGTTATTCGCTTTCGTCGCCGGAGGCTTCGGGATCGTCGCTGCCTGCAGCGGGTCCGGTATCGGTTTCGGACCCGGCCTCCGCCGGGGCGGCATCAAGGTCGGCGGGAGCGGCCTCGGCGCCTTGCGAAGGAGCCGCCTCCTCGTCCGCGGTGTCGCCCTCGGCGGTTGCCTCCGCGGCGTCGTCCGCAGGGGCTTCGCTTCCCGACGCCTCGTCGCCGGGGCCGGCCGTGCTGTCCTCGGCGCCGCGCTCCTGCGGCGTGACGGTCGCGCCTGGCGCTGTGTTCTGGGAGCCGGCGACGATCACCCGGTCGCCGGAGGACAGTCCATCGGTGACCACCCAGTCCGCACCGAGATCCTGCAGGATCGTCAGGGGTCGCTGCTCGACCGTGTTCTCGGCGTTCACGACGAGCGCGAGCGGGTTGCCGCGACGGTCCCGCGTGACGCCTTCCTGCGGGACGAGAAACACGTCCTCGGCGGTGCTGGTGGGCATCTCGACCTGAACGTACATCCCGGGCAGGAGCAGCCCGTCCGGATTGTCGAAGGACATGCGCAGGACGATCACGCCCGTCTGCTCGTCCACATGCGGCTCGGCAGCGCGCAGGGTGCCCGACTGGTCGTAGGAGCTGCCGTCGGCGAGCGTCAGCGTGGCCTCCTGGCCGGTTCCGGGCGTGCCGCCCTGCGCCGCATCGCGCCGCCAGCCTATGAGATCCGCTGCGGACTGGGTCACGTCCACGTCGACCGGATCGAGTTTGCGGATCGTGGTCAGGGGGTTGGCCTGGCTGCCGGTGACGAGTTCGCCGACGCTCGCGAGGGAGAAGCCCACCTCGCCGGTGATCCGGGCCCGTACATCCGTGCGGTCGAGGTCGATGCGCGCGGAGCTGAGCTGCGCCTCCGCCATCTTGAGCTGAGCGATCGCGCCGTCCCGGGTGGAGACCGCCGCGTCCTCGTTGGACTGACTGGAAATTCCACGTTCCGACAGCGTCTGCATCCGTTCCGCCTCGCGCTCGGCGGCCCTGAGCTGAGCCTCCGCCTGCGACACGGAGGCCTCGGCAGAGGCGAGCGCCGCCTCATAGGTCGCGCGGTCGATCCGGTAGAGGACGTCCCCCTCTTCGACATGCGTCCCTTCCTCGAACAGACGCTCGATGATGATGCCGCTGACCTGGGGCCTGACCTCCGCCTGCGCCGAGGCACGGACGCGGCCCGGCAGCGTTGAGGTGAGGACCACGTCCTGGGCCTGCACGGTCTCGACGGTGACGGCGGCTGGCGGGCGCCCCTCCTGCGCAGGGGCCGCGGCGGCGGTGACCGCGAGGAACAGAACGAGGGCCGATCGCGCGAACAGTGCCGGACGGGACATGGAAAAGCTCCTGCTGTACGAAATGGAGCGGAGTAGAACTTGCCGCCCAGACAGCGGCTCATTACAAAACCATCGAGTTTTGTAAATGCCGCATTCGCGCAGTTCCGGTGCATTGCTGCACGGTGGCATCAGGGGAGGAGAAAAATTGACCGAGGACGACAGCATTCGCCGCAAACGTGGGCGACCGGTGGTCCTGTCGGCCGAGGACAGGCGCGATATCGTGCTCGGCGCCGTGGGCGAGGTCTTCGAGACGAGCGGCATGGATGGGCTGACGATGACGGCGGTCGCCGCCCGTGCCGGCATGTCCAAACGCACGCTCTACGATCTCTTCCGCAACCAGGACGAGCTGATCTCGGCCTATCTCGATCGCCTCCGGAACGTCTTCCTGCGCCCCCTGTCGCCCGGCGATACGGAGCTGCCACTAGAGGAGCGGCTGCGCAGGATGCTGGAGCCGCGCCCGGAATTCCCGCTCTCCGGCCTGCCGCTCGAGGTCCTGCGCGCCGGGATCGCGAATGCGGGATCCGAATCGCTCCTCGCCCGCATATGTTCGGAGCGCGGCCCCGAGGCTGTCCGCCGCATGATCCGTGCCGAACTCGACCGGGCCGTCGCACGCGGCGAGATCCCGCGGATGGATACCCACGCCGCCGCGTCGCTCCTGAAGGACATGGTCCAGGTGTCCGCAGTCGAGATGCTGCTCGACCGGTCCCGCCTGCCCGATCTTGCGCAGCTCCGCGCACGGTTCGACCTGGGCCTGCGGATCTTCCTGGCTGGCATCAAAGACGAGGGCAGCGCGGGCGTCTGACATTCGCGCCCTTGCGCATCGGCGAAAGCCGCTGCGATCCAAGAGGCACCACGGCTCGCCGTCCCCCGCGACCGTCCCTCGGTTCTTGCAACCGCACCGCACGACGGCGCAACTTGGACCGACCGCCGCTTACCATGGAAGTTCCGACATGACCGACCCTGCCGACCGTGCTGACCGTGCTGACCGTGCCGCCCTGCGCGACCTGGCCATGTCTCTCTACGATAGCGCCATCGATGCTGCCCGGCCGGATCTCGCGGTCAGCGCGGCGCTGGATGCAAGCCCGGTCGAGCTGCCTGCGGGCGGCGCCTGCCACGTGATCGCCGTCGGCAAGGCCGCGGGACCGATGATGCGCGCAGCGCTGGACAAGCTGCCGGCCGGAGCGCGGGGCGAGCGCCTGATCGTCACGAATTACGAGAACGACACCGAGATCGCTGGCGTTCAGGTCTTCCTTGCGGGCCATCCCGTTCCCAATGAGGCGGGGCTGACGGCGGCGCTCGAAGTCGAACGGATCGCGGCGGGCGCCGGACGGGACGACGTCCTTCTGTGCCTGATCAGCGGCGGCGGCTCCGCGCTTCTCCCCGCGCCGGTGGAAGGGATCGGACTGCCCGAGAAGGCGGAGGTGAACCGCCTCCTTCTGGGATCCGGCGCGGACATTCGGCAGACCAATCTCGTGCGTCAGTGCCTCTCCCGCCTCAAGGGCGGCGGGCTTGCGGCCCTGGCGGCGCCCGCCTCCACCCGGAGCCTGATCCTCTCGGACGTCATCGGAGACGATCTCCGCGTGGTGGCCAGCGGTCCGACCGTCGCCCCCATCGGAACAGCGGCCGAGGCCATCGAGACGCTGGAGGACCTCGGCATCTGGGCGTCCGTGCCCTCGTCCGTGAAGGACGTCCTCAGCTCCGGGACTCGCCCTGCACCGGCGTCGGCGGGCGAGGCCCAGCTCATCGGCAGCAACCGGATGAGCCTTTCTGCCATGCGGGAGGCAGCGGACGGGCCGGCCGAGATCGTGTCGGAGGAGCTGATCGGGCCGGTGGAGGACGCGGCGGCGTTCATCGTGGGCGCGCACCTGGCCTCTCCCGCCGCGCCCGTGCTGATCTTCGGCGGCGAGACGACGGTCAGACTACGCGGCCGCGGTCTCGGCGGGCGCAACCAGGAACTCGCCCTCCGCGTTGCACTCGAGGCGAAGCGGCGCGGCGTCGCCGGACCCTGGGCCTTCCTCAGCGGCGGCACGGACGGACGCGACGGCCCGACCGACGCCGCTGGCGCCTGCGTGGATGACGGGACGCTGGACAGGCTCCTCGCGGCGGGGCTGGACGCGGAGACGTTTCTCGACACGAGCGACAGCTACCACGCCCTCGAGGCCTCGGGCGACCTGATCCCGCAGCGGCCCACCGGAACGAACGTGGCGGACGTGCAGGTCTTCCTTGTCGGCGAGCGTCCCGCTTGAGTGGCCCCTTCCGTTAAAGTGAATGCCTTGTCTCTTCGGCTATAGCCGGCGGAACGTCCTCGCCGGAACGCGGTGCGGTTACAGTCCGAACGCCTGTCCAAGGAACCTCTCGTATTCTTCGCCTCCACGTCTCCACGCTTGCGGAACTTGAGGTGACGCGAGCGTCGGGGGCGATGTGCTCGATAAGGAACCGGATCGTCTCATCGATCGCTTACCTCCGACGTTCTCAGCCCGGTCATGCGATCAGTCTTCCGTCCAGGCGGCGAGCTTCACGCCGCCCGAGGCGGTGAAGTGAAAGCGCCGCCCGCCGGGGAACTCGAAGATACCTTGTGTGATCTCCGACCCTGCCTCGCTGACCTTCCCGAGCGCCCCTTCGAGATCGTCCGTCTTCAGGGTTACGAGCGGCGGACCGGCTTCCTCGTCGTGGACGCCGTACTCCGTGAACGTCCCCCCCGAACACGTCGCCGAAGAACGCCTGCGTCGCTGGCAGGTCCGACAAGCCAAACTCTGGGACACAGCCCATTATTAGCCTTATTTGTAAGGGGTAAGTGCCAATGTACCATAAGTTTGCACAGCTGGATGATTCGGGCCCAGCGTATCTGCAAAATATTACTTTTATATCAATGCGCCGACCTTCACTGCGCCGCGGTGCGAGGCCCCTGGACGCCCCTAGGGCGGCGTCGCTTCCGGCCCTCTGCGAACCTTGGCCAGGATAACCGTTGCCGCAGCGCGGCTTCCCCATACCGGACCTTCATGGCACCGTGCAGCATCGTCCAGAGCCCCGAGGTCCGCAGTGCGGGACGAAGTTGCCATTCGATAGGTCCTACCCAATTACTGCTTTTTAAAATGAGTGTAGGCGATAGTGACGACTTCAATTGGTGTTCATCGACCAGTACGTCTCGACCGCAGCTAAGCATGCCTCATCGAACCAGCACGCTTGACTATCTACACTGTGAGATTGCGCAACTGCGGCAGCTGCATCCCTCAAGCTGTCATCGTCTGACACGCTAATGAAGAAGGTTTGGTCCTTCAGTGTAACAGCCTCGCCAACATTTAGAACTTTCCCTCTTGGCCCGCCCGGGAAAACGGGTTGCCCTGCTTTGCCCAACTGATTTCTCAACTCTCGAATTTTCTGAGATATTTGATCACGCTCAAAATTGTGCTCAGTGGCGCAAGCTACGACGGCGTCGTAAGGTTGACCAGAAATGACAACACGAACCGTTCTCACATCGTCATGAGTAATGGCGTCTTGCGGTGCAGGATTGATTACAACGTTTGGTTCAAAATCTAAGTGTTTTGCCAGAAGAAACACAAACTGAGAATTAAGCGCGGGCAAATTGGAGCAAATGATATCAAAACTCTCGGCCCGGCAACCTGTTGCGGCTAAGGCGAAACCTAGTGCCGTTACAAAACGGGTAAAAAATCCCTCGAGCATCATACCGGTCCACGATTTCGTTCCGTTTGCCAGAGTACTTTAACGCTGAAAAAGATTAATTCATACCTGCATGAAAGGATAGCCGTCATTCGCTGCACGTTCATTTAGCGGTAGGTATGGGCCCCAAGCCGACCTGCGGCGGTGCCGCGAGCCCCACCGCCTCGTCGGCTAGCCAGGTCGTCGCTTCCGGCCCATTGCGAACCTTCATTGTGTCCGGTCAAGCTTCAGCGCGGCTTCACCAAACCGGACTTTCGCTGCACCCGCGAGATTGACCTGCGGCTCGAGGTCGGCTCCGCGCACAAATCTGCCGCTTAGCGCTTGCTTTGCAGGTATGCTTTCAAGCCTGTCGGATAGAGTTGAGGCTGGCCGGGACCGTCCAGCTCTCCTAGAGCAAACCATTCGGCGAAACACTCCACACCGCTATCCTCTCGAAATGCGATACGGGTCTGTCCTGCGAAAGCCTCAGGCGGAAACGTCACGTCGAAGATTGCCAGCACCTCATGCCCGAGGCTCCCCTCGTGTACGTAGATGTTTTCAATGAAGGTCGGGCTTCCAGCGATTTTCACCGTTATCTCAAGTTCTTCCTGAAACTCTCGGATGACAGCGGTCTGTGCTGTTTCGCCAAACTCCACCGTACCGCCAAGCGGACGCACACCCTTTAGCCGCCCTGAGTCCTCATATACTTCGGAAGCGAGCAGCCGATTGTCTCGCCAGTGCAGACCCAAAGCCTTAAAGCGAATTCCGGATGCAGGGCGCCATGTGTTCATCTTAGCGGGATACGCCCAGGACTAAACGACTGCAATGGGCTCGGAGCAGACCTGCGGCGACGCGGCCTGGCGGACGCCTAGGAGAATGGGGCTGCTCGGCAGCGAACGGCCCAGAACCGACCATGGGGCTGGGTGACCTTGCCGCGGCACATCTTCACTGAAGCAGCCGTTCGCGCTTCGCGCCGCATTCTTGGACAGCCAAGGTCGGCTATGCGGGACGCATGTGTGATTTCGCGACACTTGCGCCAATGTCAGCTTTCATACGGTTCGAGTTCTTGAGATTGATGAGTACCAGCGTGTATAGAAATCCTAGCAACCATAAAGCCGGTGGTAGCAAATGGTCGCAGCTCTGAAATTCTCCTAAAGGCTGGAAAGATGGCACGAAGTACGAAGATCTTTGGATATTGGACATCATCTGTTGATGAGGAGAGTGCCAAGGAAGCTATCAAAATGGCTGGCCTCCCCGTTCTGCTCATGGGCTTCAATGCCGCTCTGACAGCTCTGATTGCGCTCTCTCAAACGACACCAGACCTAACCCTCGCCGCATGGTGTGCCGCTATTTCACTGGCCCTATTCGTTGTTGCTTTTCGCATCCGGGCTGAGAAATCGGGGTGGACACCCTTGGCGGTGGGTTTGTTCGCCGCCTTTCTCGTCATTAGTGTAAGTTCCGCTAGCATCGCCTTGAAACGCGTTGGGGTGATAGAAATCAGCAGCATTCAGATCGTCACAGGTTGGATTGTGCCGTTAATCTGCACTATTTTGGTTGTGGCTGGCTTCAAGGGCTGGTTATGGTTGAGGGAAAATGATGTCCGGAGGCCGCTCTGACCTGCTTGTGGGGTCGATTGCTCTTCCATTTCGGAATGCCGGACATTCGCAGAGAGCGCAGCATTCGAAATTTTGGGTCCGTAGCCGACCTTCGCTGCGCCGCGGGATCGAGAGCTTGGTTGCCCATCGCGTGGGGGCGCTCCCAGCCCATTGCTGACGTTCGCCGGGTCATCATTCGCCGCAGTGCGGCGTCCCCGTAGCGGTCGTTCGAGCGTCGCGCAGCATTTCTATCGCCTGGATGACCGATATGCGGACCAAGTGAGCTTTCGTTGCGGCTGGGTCGAGGTCGGCTTGAGGTGGTGAGAGGCCCTATTCTGTCCGCACATCAGGACCGTGACCAAAACTGATCGCGAGGCGGTTCCAAGCATTCATCTGGGCGATAATGAGAGTAAGGTCGACAACCTCCTCGTCTGAGAAATGTTCAGCAAGAGCATTGTACAGATGCGCTGGAGCACCATTCGTTAAAGCCGTGGTAATTGCCTCGGCCCATTCAAGCGCGGCTTTCTCGGCGCTATTAAAAAACGTCACCTCGCGCCATACGGTAAGGCAGTCTAATCGCTGGGTTGTTTCCCCCGCCCGTCTTGCTTCTGTTGTGTGAAGATCAACGCAGTATGCGCATCCGTTGATCTGTGACACGCGCAGTTCGACTACCGCCCGCAACTTCTTATCAATCGACGGCATATCGTTCTTTGCCTTCGCCATACTGGCTATAGCTGGGCCGTTGATAGAAGTATAATCGAGGCGTTCAATCACTGAGTTCTCCTTTTGCTCATTGGGGAATGACACGCCCAGCAGTTGCTGGCCAGTTGACTACTTTTAGGCCAGTATTGGAGCGAGTGTAGGCGTTCGTTCGAATTGCAGCATTAAACACTCTGGGCTCGTAGCTGACGCTCACAGCAGTAAAGCATGACCGATGTTTCCGGGGCCAGCTTGTCCGTCTCCCGTGGTTCACACTGAACTTCTAAGCCTGCGACGGATGCGAGCCGCCGGAGATGTCGTTCGCTCTCACAAGGCCCTCATGGCCTCCTCGATCGGCGGCAGGAACCAGACGGCCAGGCCGGCCAGCGGCAAGAAGGAACATAGGCGGTAGACGGCCTCGACCCGGTAGCTTTCCGCCATGACGCCGAGCAATGCGGCCGCAATCCCGCCGAGGCCGAAGTTCAGGCCGTAGAACAGCCCCCCGATGAGGCCGATGCGGTTCGGCAGCAGGTCCATGTAGTAGATCAGGCTCGAGGCGAAGGCGCTCGCCATGATGAGATTGATCGCGACCGTCAGCACCCCGGTCCAGAACAGGTCGGCATAGGGCAGGATCAGCGTGAGTGGCAGCGGTCTGAGCACCGAGATCCAGATGATCCGCCGCCGCCCGATCGCGTCGCCGACGACGCCGCCGATCAGCACGCCCACGGCCGCGGCCATCAGGAAGACGAACAGCATCATCTGCGAGGCCGGGATCGACAGGCCGAACCTTTCGATGAGGTAGAAGGTGTAGAAGGAGCGGAAGCTCTCGCCGTAGGTGTTCTTGGTGAACATCAGGAAGGTGAGGACGATCAGCCCCACCGCCATGGTCGCTGTCCCGTGCTGGACCGATGGCGTCTCGGCCCGGCGGCGGGCGGAGCGGTCGGTAAACTCCGCCCGGATCCGGTGCTGCTGGCTGCCGATCCAGGTCAGGAGCGTCATCGCGAGGAGGGCGAGCGCCGCGAACCAGGCGAGGCTCGGCTGGCCCCAGGGCACGATGACCAGCGCAACGAGGACGGGCCCGAGCGCGCCGCGCGCCTGTCCACCGACCTGGAATATGCCCTGCGCCAGCCCCTGCCGGTCACCGGCGGCATAGCGCGCCATACGCGTCGCCTCGGGGTGGAAGATGGAGGAGCCGATGCCGATCAGCGCCACCGCGACGAGGATCGCGGCATAACTTCCGGCGAAGGCAAGGCAGACCAGCCCGGACAGGGTGAAGGTCATGCCGGCGACCGGAGAGTAGGGCGCGGGATAGCGATCCGTCACCAGTCCCATCACCGGCTGCAGCAGGGACCCCGCGATCTGGAAGGTCAGCGTGATGAGGCCGATCTGCACGAAATCGAGCCCGTATGTCTCCTTCAGGATCGGATAGGCCGCGGGGATGAGCGACTGCATCAGATCGTTAAGAAGATGCATCGCGCCGAGCGCGGTCAGCACGACGAGTTAGGTCCGTGCAGGTGTAGCGATGGTCAAGGCGTTCACTCGCAGAGGGCTGTGGCGGTTCTCAGCGCGAATGGTCCGCGCTACAAGGCAGATGTGGCGCGAACGGCGTCTGTGACATCCCGAGCGGAGCGAAGCATCGAGGGCTGAGGGGAGCTCGTCGCGGTCGGACGGCTGAGCGACCGACTGGTCTTTCCGGATTCGGTTCACCTCCAAGCTGCCGTTCGATGCATCTGCGCGGATGATGTTGCCCCCCGGCAGGACGGGGGATCGTTCTGCCTTTGTCCTCGGCAGATCCCCATTGACGCTGCCCAATGCGGCCTTCGATCGGACGTGACCCGTTGAAGGGATCCGGGAGGTCGGGCGCACCCGAATTTGCCACCCCGGGACATTTTTTTTGGCCGGACCATCGCGCACGGCCGGCATTTAATCCGAAGGTAAGGTTCCGCGCTTATTCCTCCGCCCGATTACACCAACCGGTCGGCCCAAATGCGCTTCTTTTCTCTGACACTCCTTATTCTTGGGCCGCTGCTTGCGGCGCCTGTCCTGGCGGCCGCCGGTCGCCCGGTCGAGGGGGCGCGAACGCTCCTGGTCGTCGGGCCGTCCCACGGGCTGACCGACATTCTCCGGCGCGCGGGCGGTCGCCCCATCGGCCCGACCCAAGCGCCGATGGCGCTGCTCGCCGTGGCCGAGACACACCCGGAGACGTTTGCTGAACGGCTGAAGACCGAGGGCGCTTGGCTGGTCGTCGACGGCGCGATCGCGGCGCGAATTTGTGGAGCGTAGGATGACGGACAGCATATCGTCGCTGGAGGAGGACCGGGCGAAGGGTCTGTGCCTGATCGGCTATCTCAACATGCTGATGACGCCGGTTCCGGCGATCGGGGCTTGGCTGGCGGGTCTGTCGCCTTGGCCGTTCCTCGCGATGTCCCTCCTCATCGCGGCCCTGACCATCGGCCTGCAACGCCAAGGCGGGGCCACGGGGCGCATCGCCGTGGCGCTTGGCGTTATGGGGCAGCTACCCCTTCTGACTGCCGCACTCGCCGGTCATGCCTGGCAGCTGGATACCCATCTCATCTACTTCGCCGTGCTGGCCGTGCTGGTCATCCTGCAGGACCCGCGGCCGCTCCTCGCCGCGTCGGGCATCGTGATCGTCCACCACGTTATGCTGACCCTACTTCTGCCGACCCTGATCTATCCGAGCAGCGGCCTGCTCGTCGACCTGAGCCGGCTGACGCTTCATGGAACCGTCTGGGTCGCCGAAACCGCCGGGCTCTACTACCTGCTGATGACGCAGCTTCGCCAACGGCAGCAGATTGAGGCGGAGACGGACCGGCTGTCTGAGGCGCTGTCGCGCTCCCACGACCTGCAGACGAACCTGGGCCGGAAGGACAAGGAGCAGATCGCCATCGTGGAACAGGTCATCGCGGCCCTGACCCGACTGGCGCGGGGCGATCTGACGGCGCGACTGGACACCCCGTTTCCAGAGCAGTTCGAGCCGCTGCGGACAGAGTTCAACAGCGCGGTCCGTTCCCTGTCCATCGCCATGGCCAATGTCCAGGACAACACGGCCTCGATCCGCACGGATACGGGCAGCATCGCCGCCGCCACCGAGAAGCTCGCGCAGCGGACCGAGGACCAGGCGCACGCCCTGAGTAGCGTAACGACGCGAATCGACCAGATTAGTCAGCTCATGGCCATCGCCTCGGACAATGCCCGGCAGGTGGCGACGACGACAGCCAGCACGCGGGACGATGCGGAAAGCGGCATGGCGGTCGTCGACGGCGCGCTGGATGCCATGCTGAACATCAAGAGCAGCACGGACCGCATCCTGTCGGTCATCGGCCTGATCGAGGACGTAGCGTTGCAGACCAATCTCTTGGCACTCAATGCCGGGGTGGAGGCCGCGCGGGCCGGCGAGGCCGGCCAGGGCTTCGCCGTGGTCGCGACGGAGGTGCGCGCGCTCGCCGGTCGCTCCTCCGATGCGGCGCAGGAGATCAGCGGCTTGATCAGCGACAGCGCCCGGCACGTGAAGGCCGGCGTGGACTTGATGGACAATGCCGGAGCGGTGCTGCGCGACGTGCTCGAGGCGGTGCGCAGGGCCTCCGACGCGATGGAGGGCATCGCCGCGAGCGTGGGCACGCAGTCCGGGGACATCGCCGATCTGAAATCGACCATGGGAGATCTCGACCGGCTGACGCAGGAGAATGCCGCCATGTTCGAGGAGACATCCGCCGCGACGACGGCCCTGACCGACGCCACCGACCTGCTGAGCCAGGTTGTCGCGGAGTTCAGGAACGGTCTTGGGCACGGGGAGACGGAGGGGGTCCGTCAAAACGCTGCCTAGAGACCGGACACCGCATCGAGGCGATCCCGGATGATGCGCTCACGATCGGGGAGCCATCTACCAAGGCTGCAAACAGAGAATGGGCGAACAGTCGGCTTGTTGAACCGACCAGTGACCTGAGCCCCGTATCGTCCCCCAGTTTGAGGTAGTGTCCGCTCCAACCTGACCTGCCACGGGATTTTTCCTCCACCGCCGATTAGAGTCCGCCCCAACTTGAGGACGGACAATGAAGCGAACGAGATTCACGGACGAGCAGATCATCGGCATCCTTGGCGAGCACGAGGCAGGCGCGAAGTGCGGCGATCTGTGCCGCAAGCACGGCATGTCGGAAGGCATCTTCTACAACTGGAAGGCCAAGTTCGGCGGTATGACGGTGTCGGAGGCCAAGCGGCTGAAGACACTCCAGGATGAGAACGCGAAGCTAAAGAAGCTGCTGGCCGAGCAGATGCTGGATCTGGCTGCGATGAAGGATCTTGTGGCAAAAAATGGTAGGGCCCGCCGTGAAACGCGGAGCGGTCGCATACCTTCGGACAGCCTGCGGTCTGTCGGAGCGGCGGGCCTGTCGGATCGTCGGAGCGGATCGCAAGATGGTCCGTTACCAGGCGCAGCGTGCGCCGGACACGGTGCTGCGCGGGCGGCTGCGGGAGCTGGCCAACGAACGCCGGCGGTTCGGCTACCGGCGGCTCTTCGTGCTGCTGCGCCGTGAGGGCGAGCCTTCCGGCATCAACCGGATCTATCGGCTCTACCGCGAGGAGGGGCTGACGGAGCGTAAGCGGAAGGCCCGGCGCAAGGCTGTCGGGACGCGAGCCCCGATCTTGGTCGAGGCGCGGCCCAATGCGCGCTGGTCGCTGGATTTCGTTCATGACCAGCTCGCCAACGGCCAGCGCTTCCGGGTGCTCAACGTGGTCGACGATGTCACCCGTGAATGTCTCGCGGCGATCCCCGACACCTCGATATCAGGGCGTCGTGTCGCCCGTGAACTGTCGGCCTTGATCGAGCGACGCGGCAAACCCGGCATGATTGTCAGCGACAACGGGACTGAACTGACCAATAACGCGGTCCTGCGATGGTGCTCCGAGCACCGGATCGAAAGGCACTACATCGCGCCGGGAAAGCCCATGCAGAACGGTTTCGTAGAGAGCTTCAACGGTCGGATGCGGGATGAACTGCTCAATGAGACCATGTTCCGGAACCTGGCTCACGCCCGTGCCGTTGTTGCGGCCTGGGCTGCCGACTACAACACCGAGCGCCCGCATTCGGCTTTGGACTACCAGACCCCGGCTGACTACGCGCGAGCCCTGACCACCGCAATCGCCCGCCCCGCTGCGCGAGATGAAAGCTCCGCGCGTCGGGCGATTGCTAACCCTGCGCCGAACGGCGTAAACAATAACCGGGCTCCGGTCGCGACCGGATGAAAGTCCCGTGGCAGGTCACGACCGCACGACCTTGGCGCTGGCTGGGCCGGTTTACCACGGACCGCTTCCTGCGCAGAGCCGCCGCTCGTCCAGCCGTCATCTGGCTTTAGGGATTGAGACGAGCCCTTGCTTGGACCATCCGTAGATCGTTGCGCGTGACACGCCCATCGTCTTTGCGATGTCTTCGGCACGGGTCCCTTGATCCAGTGCCGCCTGTGCCTTCCGGATATTCTCAGGCGTCGCGAAGCTTGGAGCGCTGACACCCGGGCGTTCGGACTTCGCGGAAATACGCAACCGGGCCGGGCCCTTGGCGTTTGTCGGATCAACAAGGTGAGGCTCAAGCCATACTGCCCACCTACGCAAGGCGTTCCCCACCCGAAGCTTCGAAGCTTCACTGTTGTAGTTACGACTGAAACGCATGCCGATCTCCTCGCCGATTTCGACACCTGTCCTGTGCGGGTCTTCGAGTAGAATTTCCCGCGTGGATTGCAAGGTAGGAGCTTTCATGGCTGCGTGCCGAAGTGTGTCTTCAGCAGATGCGTTGTCAGATACAAGCGAGTGAACTTTACCGTCACGGACCTCGATCAGCCCCAGTGCCACCAAGTCTGTGCGGCTTCGATTCTTGTTCTCAGCGTCCCAATCCGACGTGGGAACAGCCTCACGGGACATGGTGAATTCGAGCGATGCAAGAGCTGATGGCGGGGCGGTGCCAGCGATGAAGAGGCGTTCCGAGCGCGGACTTTGACCACCGTTCTCGCTAAGGATCCTCTGTAGCTCTTCTGAGGGCGCCCACCTGCTTCAACACAGCAAGGCGCCCCTGGCTGTCTGAATTAAGGAAATTGTCGATTACTGCTGAATCTACGCCAATTGAGCGAAGGGGAGTCCCTGCGGGGACCGCCATAGGGCGAGCACCACTTAGCCCATCGAGGGCAACGGGCTTGCGCAATACGTGGGGATAGACCGCAAGCGTCGCATCCCGACTCAAAGCGTTCTGCAGCCCCCGTGCTGCGAGGGTCCGGAGCAAAAGGCAGAACAGGTCCTTGTCGCGTGACTTCTTACCTTTCAAAAACCGGGCGGCTCGCTTTCCAATACCGCCGCTTGGTTCGACATCGTCGACCCGACCGAATTGGATCCATTCGGCGCGGGTCGTGAGTGTGGCGACTACCGCTGAAGCATCACAGGACGGGTTTGGCTGAACGAACCATCCTTTCTCTCTATCGACTAGCTGACCTTCCAGAATGCGCCCCGCATCCTCCACCACAATGGTCTGGGGTCCCATTTGCTTCCATCGACGCGTTCGCCTTCGAGTTTCGGTAGTAGAAGAGTCGCCACCATAGCTTGCCTCAATCTTGGCCGCGCCATGGACGTCTGGAATAGGCACACTCGTCGATGCGGCCGCTTCTAATTACGAACCGATACCAAACCCTCGCCGTGTTCGGTCGATTTCCTCTCTGGCATAAGTGTAGCTCGATCTTTCGAAAATAGAGTCAGGCTGGCAGTTTATGAATTGCAGGCCAATCGAAGCTTTCTTGATGGAGAATGACACCGACAGGGAAAAATCGTCACCTTCAAGTGGAATCATTTCCTCTCCGAAAGAGGCTGAAACCTCCAATTCGTATCCATCCACGAAATGGTTTGAAGTGGCGCGAAGCCAGACATTGGCAATATGCGGGTCCAAAGGTGGCGGTGCTTTGGCATCGTAATCGACTATAAAATCCGGTTCTTCCATGGGTAACGCGCTCACTGCTACAGTAGCTCAGTATCATCCTAACCAATGCAGCGGATCAAGGCTCCAACTCCGCCAAGCTCCGCGCGCACCTAATCGCAGGTTTGACTGGGCGCAAAGTAGCGCGCTCCTGCCTATGAATAGATACCTCGTTCGAGAAGCGCGACGGTTGCGTTCATACCGCCACAACGAAGTGCCAGCTTGATGCTCTTAGCAGTCATTCGAACGAAGCGCGGCGAATGTCCGCTCCCCGCCCTTCAGGGACCTTTGTGCATGACGCAGCGAACACTCTCCCCCCCTTTTCATGTCGGTAGTATCCCTATTGGGCCCCGACTTTGCGCATGTTTCATCCGCGTTTGCGGCGGATGACGACTTCGCTTCCAATCCCGAAACCGCTATCGAACCGCGTATCAAAACACGTTGGGCGTTTGAGCACACAGGAGGAGTACTTGCTGCGGAAACTCGCACTTTCAGTGGAGCCCGTTGACCGCGAAGCGCTCCCGTCGCTGTTTTCGCGCACGGCAACCCAGAACGGAACCGACACTCTCAACTTCGCCCTCGACCTCGGCACCACCTTTCGACGTATCCTGGAGCAGGACGAAGAGGCTGTCGGCCATGCAACTCGCCGAGCTGCTCTTCTGGACAGGTGAACGCATCGGAGACGTCCGGATGCGGTTTCGGGAGGAAGTCTTCGTCTCGCGGGCCCTACGAAATCCGATCATTCGGGGCTGTCCACACTGCATGCTTGAGCATGCAGCTGATCAACCTCATCCATTGCGGCACGTTGCCTTGCGGGGCGATTGGCTTTGCAGAGGTGTTGATATCTGTCACCAGCACCTCCATCCGCTGGTTCCCTTGTGATCCAGCTCGCGCCCCGTCGAACGGGATGATATTGGAGCGAGAGTGGCGAAAAATCCTGCCAGACCTGCGAGCAGGATCATTCGACTGCGTGCGCATTGATCCTATCGACTATGACCTTTGGCTTGATAGGCGTCTATCGCAGGGTATCGTTGCGGACGACACATGGCTGGCCTCACAGCCGGTTTTTCCGGCGATCACGCTCTGTGAGTTCATCGGTGCAGCCTTGCTGCGCAAACAGCGCGAGGCCCCGGACGATCGGTGCGCCAAGGCCACGGGCTTTGCGCCTTGGTCAGCGTCCTGATGTGTTCGGCTACCACGGGCTTGTGGTGGAAATCACCGAGGTTGCTGAGTACAAAGCGCAGTCCACCCCGCAGCGCAAGCCGTCGATCAACCAGGGAGAGATGACAGCAGCGGCCTTCGCCCGGTCGGCGGGCATTCGGGGGAAAGGTCAGTTCCTGGCTCTGATCGAAGGTGGTTACACGCCTGCGATGTTGGTTTTTGAATCCTACGACCAAGCGTCGGTAATGGCGCATGAGCCGCGACGACATCGCTACGTTTGAGGCCAACTATGCGACACCATCGATGCTGTCGGCCGAAACCGGTGCGCATTTGAACACGATTCGGGCCGTTCTGCAGAGCGAGAGGGTCCAGCCGTTCCGACCGAACGGCTTGGACGCCGGACCGGTCTATCTTCGAAACGCTGTTGAGCCGGTTGTGGCGCTCCTGAAACCTCAGGAAGGAAAGTGACCACTAGCCACGCGCTATTCTGAAATACCGTTCTATCCCAGTGCGCTAGAAGAAACCTTCGACACGGCACCCCAAGCCTCTTGACAGGGGGTGTGCTTGAAAATCGCCAAATCGTGCAAGCTTATGGTGCATTGGCATTTCTGAATGCTGCCTGGCGGTCCCACGAGGACTCGAACCCCGAACCTGCCGATTAGAAGTCGGCTGCTCTATCCAGTTGAGCTATGGGACCGCTCCTGCCGCTTTTCCCCCAAACGGGGCGGGCGCCGCAAGGGCGAAGCGTGATCGATCGCGCGGGAACGCCCCGCTCCCGGCCTTGTTGACCTAGCGACAAACCAAGGAGGACTTCCCATGCGTACCCTCGCGACAGCCGCCGGCATTGCCCTTCTGGCCACCGGTCCCACCCTCGCGCAGGACAGCGGCGACGAGATGACCGAACGCGCCATCGCCGCCGCCGAAGTGAGTAACCCGGACGGGGAGAATATCGGCTCCGTCTACGTTCAGGAGACCGAGTCGGGCACCGCCCACGTCACCATCGCCCTGACGTCCATTCCGGAAGGTGTCCACGGCGTGCACTTCCACGAAACCGGGGATTGCTCCGCGGAGGACTTCGGTTCGGCCGGCGGGCATATCGCGGGGGATGCCGAGCACGGAGTGCGCTCCGCGGGCGGTCCGCATCCGGGCGATATGCCCAATGTCACGGTCCAGTCGGATGGCATCGTGAACGTCGAGTACTTCAACGAGCGGCTCGATGTCATGGAGCACCTCATGGATGACGACGGTGCCGCCTTCATCGTCCACTCCGGCCCCGACGATTATGTGAGCCAGCCGAGCGGCGACGCCGGCGACCGCATCGCCTGCGGCGTGATCGAAACGGCGACCGTGGAAGACATGCCCCCCGAATGAACGAGGACAGATGTGCCGCTGACTGCCGGTCGCGGACGCTGCCTCGGCAATGGCCGGTCCGGACGCGCCGTATCCGGGCCGGCCATTTTCTTGCGGGCGCGGGGTGTTGCACCCGCCTGTCAGGCCGCGGGCGGTTGCACGTGGAACAGTCAGGGTCCGGCATTCCCTCGGTCATCTGCGGCCCCGGCGACTTGGCGAGGGCTCGCAAGGCCGACGAGTATGTCCTGCGCGCCGAACGCGGTCTTCCCCCCCGCCGGCCGCCTCCGATGCGGGGAAGGAGGCTGCGGGGTGCCCCAACGTTGTTCTCCGGCCGAAGCTGGACTACGGCTGGACCACATGGGGAATACGGACGCCTCCCGGCTGCCCCCCGCCCGCGATGAGGCGGGGGGAGACGACGACGCCCCCTGCCGGACGGACGAACTGATGGAAGGATCACGAAGATGAGCTCAGGACAGGACTTTTACATCGACGGAGCCTGGCAAGCTTTTCAGGGGTCCGAACGACTGACGGCGATCAACCCCGCCACCGAAGCGCCGGTGGCCGAGGTCGCCTCCGGACGCGCCGAGGACGTCGACGCCGCTGTCGCCGCGGCCCGCCGCGCGTTTCCGGAGTTCTCCCGCACCCCGGTCGAGGAACGCATCGCCCTGATCGAGCGCATCGCGGGTCTCATCGAGGAGCGGATGGACCAGTTCGTGGACGCGATCATCGCCGAGATGGGCGCCGCTCGTCCCTTTGCCGAAGCCTCGCAGGGGCCGAACGGCCTGGCGCACGTGAAGGTGCAGGCCGAGGTGCTGAAAAGCTACGAGTTCCTGAAGATGCAGGGCACCACGGCCATCGCCCGGCAGGCCATCGGGGTCTGCGCGCTGATTACCCCGTGGAACTGGCCGCTCTACCAGATCACCGCCAAGGTCGCCCCGGCGCTCGCCGCCGGCTGCACCATGGTGCTGAAGCCGAGCGAGCTGTCCCCGCTCAGCGCCGCGCTGTTCGCGCAGGTCGTGCACGATGCGGGCGTGCCGGAGGGTGTCTTCAACATGGTGACAGGCCGGGGGGAGGTCGTGGGCGCGGCGCTCTCCGAACATCCCGAGGTCGACATGGTCTCCATCACCGGCTCGACCCGCGCCGGCGTGCTCGTCGCCCAGGCGGCGGCCCCGACGGTGAAGCGCGTCGTGCAGGAGCTGGGCGGCAAGTCCCCGAACATTCTCCTCGATGATGCCGACTTCGAGACCGCGGTCTCGAAGGGCGTGGTCACGGGCTACCGCAATTGCGGCCAGTCATGCAGCGCGCCGACGCGGATGATCGTGCCGCGCGCCCGGCTGGGCGAGGTGGAGGAGATCGCGAAGCGCACCGCAACGGGCCTGAAGGTCGGCGATCCGACGGCTTCGGACACCGATCTCGGCCCCATCGCCAACAAGGCGCAATACGGCAAGGTTCTCGACCTGATCCAGGCGGGGATCGATGAGGGCGCCAAGCTCGTCTGCGGCGGCACCGAGCGGCCCGAGGGACTGAACAACGGGTACTTCGTGGCCCCGACGGTCTTCTCGAACGTCGACATGTCGATGCGGATCGCGCGCGAGGAGATCTTCGGGCCTGTACTCTCGATCCTTGCCTATGACAGCGAGGAAGAGGCGATCGCCATCGCCAACGACACCCGCTACGGCCTCGGCGCGCATGTCCAGTCAGGCGATCAGGAGCGCGCCCGCCGCGTCGCCGCCCAGATCCGCGCGGGCCAGGTGCACCTCAATTACCCCGCCTGGGACGGCCATGCCCCCTTCGGCGGCTACAAGCAGTCCGGCAACGGCCGCGAATACGGCGTGTTCGGCCTGGAGGAGTATCTCGAGGTGAAGTCCATCGTCGGCTACTGACGCGCCGCTGCGACGGGCCGGGCGAGGGCGCTGCCTCCGCCCCTCCCCCGGGATATCTTGCGGAACAACAAAGAAAGGCGGCGGGCCGGCGGGCGCGCCGCCTTTTTTCATGTGCCCCTTTTCCGATCCTGATTGGCCTTGACCCTCCAGTCGCTGGAACCCCTATGTCGGCCTCGCCATGATTTGGGAGACGAGCCATGACTACCTCTGGGACGATCCGCTTCGGCGTCGACGGGATGTCCTGCGGCTCCTGCGTCGGCCGCGTCGAGAAGCGCCTTCTCGCCCTGCCGGGCGTCACCGGTGCAGAGGTCAACCTCGCGACCGAAAGCGCGGCCCTGCACCACGATGGCAGCATCGACACGCACGAGGTGGAGGCCGCGCTCGCCGAGGCGGGGTATCCGATGCGGCTGACGGAGACGGTCCTGTCGGTCGAGGGGATGAGCTGCGCCTCCTGTGTCGGCCGCGTGGAGCGCATGCTCGTCGGCTTGCCGGGCGTTGCGTCCGCCGAGGTCGATCTTCCGGGGGGCCGGGCGGTCGTCCGCCATACGGAAGATAGCGGCGCGCCGGACATTGCCCGGAGCCTGACCGCCGCCGGCTACCCCGCCACCGTCCGGGCGGATGCCGAGGCGGCGCGCACGCACGGTGAAGAGCGGCTGGCGGAGGAGGGACGCGCGCTCAGACGGCAGTTCATCATCGCCGCGGCGCTTGCCCTCCCCGTCGTCCTGCTCGAGATGGGCGGACACCTCGTCCCCGCCTTTCACGACATCATCGAGGGGACGATCGGGATGCGCGCCTCATGGCTCGTGCAATTCGTCCTCACGACGGGGATCCTCGTCGGGCCGGGGCGGCACTTCTACGTCAAAGGATATCCCGCCCTCTTCCGGGCGGCGCCGGACATGAACTCCCTCGTCGCGCTCGGAACGACGGCGGCCTATCTCTTCTCCTGCATCTGCCTCTTCGTCCCCGAGGCGATCCCGGCGCAGAGCCGGGCGGTCTATTTCGAAGCGGCCGCGGTGATCGTCGTGCTGATCCTGCTGGGCCGCGTCCTCGAGGCGCGGGCCAGGGGCCGCACGGGCGACGCGATCGCGCGCCTTGCGGGGCTGCGTGCGCGTACGGCGATCGTGGAGCGAGACGGCCGCGAGAGCGTGCGGCCCGTGGACGAGATCGTGCCGGGCGACATCGTACGCGTGCGCCCCGGGGAGACCGTCGCCACCGATGGGGACGTCGTCTCCGGCCGATCCTTCGTCGATGAGAGCATGATCACGGGCGAGCCTCTTCCGGTAGAGAAGGACGTCGGCGCCGCGGTCACCGGCGGAACCGTGAACGGCACCGGCGCCCTCCGGGTGCGCGCCAGCCGGGTGGGGTCGGACACGGTGCTGTCGCAGATCATCCGCATGGTCGAGGCGGCGCAGGGCGCGCGTCTGCCGATCCAGGGCCTCGTGAACCGCATCACGCTCTACTTCGTCCCGGCGATCCTTTCCGTCGCCGTCCTGACCGTTGCGCTCTGGCTCATCTTCGGCCCCGAGCCGCGGCTCGCCCATGCGCTCGTCGCCGGTGTCGCGGTGCTGATCATCGCCTGCCCCTGCGCCATGGGTCTTGCCACGCCGACGTCGATCACCGTGGGCGCGGGACGCGCGGCGGAGCTGGGCGTTCTCTTCCGCAAGGGGGACGCATTGCAGAGCCTGCAGTCCGCGTCGGTGGTCGCCTTCGACAAGACCGGAACGCTGACCGAAGGGCGCCCGACGCTGACCGCCTTCGAGGTGGCGCCCGGGCATGATCGCGCCGATCTGCTCGCCCGCATCGCGGGGATCGAGGCGCTGTCAGAGCATCCCGTCGCGCGGGCCATCGCCGGCGGGGCGGAGCGGGAGGGGCTGTCGCCGGTTCGGCCTGACGACTTCGCCTCCCTGACCGGTCTCGGCGTCTCAGGCACCTCGGGCGGGCACCGGATCCTGATCGGCGCGGGCCGCCTGATGGCACAGGAGGGGATCGACGTGTCGGCCTTCTCCGCCGCCGCGGACGCCATGGCCGAGGAGGGCCGGACAGTGCTCTTCGCCGCTAAGGACGGAGAGGCCGCGGCCCTTGTCGCCGTTTCGGATCCAATCAGGGATAGCGCCAGGCGGGCGGTGGCGGAGCTGCAGGCCCAGGGCCTCAGGGTGGCGATGATCACCGGCGATGGCCGCGCGACGGCAGATGCGGTCGCCGGGCGCCTCGGGATCGACGAGGTCGTGGCCGAGGTCATGCCGGACGGCAAGGTCGCGGCGGTCGAGGATCTGAGGCGGTTCGGACCCGTCGCCTTCGTCGGCGACGGGATCAATGATGCGCCGGCTTTGGCGACGGCAGATGTCGGCATCGCCATCGGCACGGGAACGGACGTCGCCATCGAAAGCGCGGACGTTGTGTTGATGGGCTCGGGCCTCTCCGCCGTCCCGAGCGCATTCGCGATCTCCCGCGCGACGATACGGAACATCCGGCAGAACCTGTTCTGGGCCTTCGCCTACAACATTGCCCTCGTTCCGATTGCGGCCGGCGTTCTCTACCCCGTCAGCGGCACCCTGCTGTCCCCCGTTCTGGCGGCGGGCGCGATGGCGCTGTCCTCGGTGTTCGTCCTGTCCAACGCGCTGCGCCTGAAGGGCGCGGTCAGGGAAAGGCCGACGGCACGAAGCGGTCGCCCGTCGGCCGGAGCGCATCGCCCCGCAGCGACGTAAGGGGCAGAAACGGCTCGGCAGTCGCCGGCCCGCCCCACATCCGGGCGCGGGCCGGGCTGTGACGTCACGGGCGGAGCATCACCTTTCCGGCGCGGCCCGGCGTCAGCGCGGCATCGAGGGCAACGCCGAGATCGTCCAGGCCGAACGTGCCGCCGGTTTCCAGCTTGAGCTCGCCCTTCACTGCCAGTTCAACCAGCTCCCCGGTCAGAGCTCTGCGGCGCGCATCGTCCATTTCCTTGCTGACGCGCGCGCCCCAGAAGCCCTTCACCGTGATATGCTTCATGATGAGGGCGCCGGAGGAGAGCGGCATGGGAGCGCCGGTCGCCGTCCCGAAGACGACCAGTTCGCCGTCCTGCGAGAGAAGGTCGACGAGGTGCGCCGAGATGTCGCCTCCGACGCTGTCGATCGCCGAGAGGGCGGCACCGTCGCCGATCACGGCGCGGGCCTTGTCCGTCCAGTCCTCGTCCGACGTGGAGATGACGTTCGTGAGCCCCGCCTCCCGCAACTCATCGGCCGCTTCGGTGCGGCGCACGAGATTGAGAAGGTTGATCCCGCGCGCCTTGGCCAGAACCGCCATGATCCGACCGACGGCCCCGTTCGCGGCGGTCTGGATGATCCAGTCGCCCTTCCCGGCCTTCAGCGTCTCCAGAAGCGAGATGGCGGAGAACGGCATCGCGATGAGCTGCGCGCCGAGTTCGTCCGAGATCGCGTCCGGCAGAGGCAGGAGCCCTCCGGCCGGCGCTATGAAGAACTCCGCCCAGGATCCATGGACGCCGGCAACACTTACGCGCCGGCCGAGGAGCCCCTCGTCTACGCCATCGCCCACCGCATCGACCACACCGGCAGCTTCGGAGCCGCCGATCGCGCCGGGCAGCGGCGGCTTGTAGCCGTAATTGCCGCGGATCGTCCAAAGATCGTGGTTGTGGATCGGGGACAGGATCGTCCGGATGCGGACCTCGCCCTGCCCCGGCTCCGGTGTCTCGACGTCGCGCGTTTTCAGAACGTCGGCGGGCTCGCCGAATGTGTCGTGTACAGCAGCTTTCATGGTGGTCCTCGCAATGTGTCGCGCCCGGTCCGGGGCGAATGTCCAGTGCGTGCCGGGCCGCTTCGAAGGCCGGGCACCGTTCGGGGGGAGAACGCGACGCATCCCGCCCTCCTTTATCTGAGGGTCAGATAAGATGGGCTGCGGGGCTCTTCCATGGCGAGCGCCGCAACGGAAGATGCGGCGCAAGATGCGAGGGCGGCAGTGGCGAGCTCAGCTTGCCGCGGCGACCGCAAGGTCGGCGAGCCGTCGCACCGCGCCATGCGTGGCGGCAACCGCGATGAAGCGCGCGTTGTGGCAGAACTTCGCGCCCTCGACGCCGGAGGCCTCCTCGAGCGCCGCATCGGTCAGGCCGGCCCATGCTTCCGGCAGGTCCGCGCGGGATTCGAAGGTATCGCCGCTCTTGCGGATCGTGGTCAGCACCCAGTCGTCGCCCCGGGGATGGACGACAAAGAGCAGGTGGTCCGCGCCGGCAGTTTCGATGGCGGAGCGGAACGGCATTCCCATCGGCAGCTCCAGCACGCGGGACTCCCCCGCCGCCTCGATCGCCGCCCTGACGATGCCCTCGGCGCGCCGTTTCGCCGCGCGCCCCTCGATGGCCGCCTCGACGAAGGCCCGCGCCACGGGAAGCGCTGCGAGGAAAGCGCGGTCGTCGGCGCTTTCGCTGCGGTCGTCGAAGACCGGCTTCAGGGATTCCAGGAGGACGGGCAGCGTCAGCCCGGCCAGGGGACCCGCAGCCGAGGGCTCCATCGCGCCGTTGTCCATCAGGTCGATGGGAACGACGAAGCTGTCGTCGAAGCCCGCGTGGATGACCTCGATATCGCCTTCGGGGACGCCAAGGGCGCTCAGGTAGTCCCGCCCGTAGCTGGCCCAGATCAGGCCGAAGGAGCTGTAGGGCCGCCCGTCCTCACGCAAGGGGGCGGGGCGCTGGTGGTGATCGAAGATCCGGGCCTCTGCGTCGAACGCCCGGCCGACGTCGTAGACGATCCGCCCCTCCCCCGGCGCGATCCATGCAGGGTCCCGCGTTCGAACGAGCTCCGCCTCCGGAAACAGCCGCGTCAGGATGACCGAGGACAGAAGCTCGTCGGCGTGGAAGCTGCCCGAATGGGTCACGAGATGTGTAATGGTCATGGCGCCCCCAAAGCGTATGCGCGAGCCGTCCCGGGGCGAGCACGCAGGAAAACGAGACAGACGCCTCGCACGCAGACGATACGCGCTACGGGCAAGGTTCGCCACCGGCAGGTGCCGCGCGGCTTCGCGCGAGAGAGCGGTTTTTTTAAACCCCGCGGGGCGCGCCGAGGACCGCTCGCTCCCCCCTCCCCTCGCCCCGTCAGCTTCCGCGGCGCTTCGAGCGCTTGTTGCCACCGCGGGAGCCGGCGCGGCCGGCGGTGGACCGACCCGACGCCTTGCGGGCCTCTTCCATCGCCTCTTCCACGGCGGTCTGGCGCGCGAGGGGATCCTCGCCCACGACGAGATCCACCGTTTCCAGCCGCTTGACCTCGTCGCGGAGGCGGGCGGCCTCCTCGAACTCGAGATTTTCGGCCGCCTTGCGCATCTTCTCCCTCAGGCCATCGAGATGGGCCTGCAGGTTCGCCCCGACCAGCGGCTTGTCCACCTTGGCGGTCACCCGGTTCATGTCAGTGTCGCCCTGATAGAGGCCGGACAGCACGTCCTCGACGTTCTTGCGGATCGTGGCGGGCGTAATGCCATGTTCCTCGTTGTAGGCGACCTGCTTCTCGCGGCGGCGGTCGGTCTCCCGCATCGCCCGTTCCATGGAGCCCGTGATCCGGTCGGCATACATGATGACGCGCCCGTCCGCGTTCCGCGCCGCCCGCCCGATGGTCTGGATGAGGGACGTCTCCGAGCGGAGGAACCCTTCCTTGTCCGCGTCGAGGATGGCGACGAGACCGCATTCGGGGATGTCGAGACCCTCGCGGAGCAGGTTGATCCCGACGAGAACGTCAAAGGCGCCGAGACGCAGGTCCCGCAGGATCTCGATCCGCTCGATCGTGTCGATATCGCTGTGCATGTACCGCACGCGGATGCCCTGCTCGTGGAGATACTCCGTCAGATCCTCCGCCATGCGCTTGGTCAGGACCGTCGCCAGCGTCCTGTAGCCGGCCTGGGAGACCCGGCGGATCTCGTCGAGCAGATCGTCCACCTGCATCTCGACCGGGCGCACCTCGACGGGCGGGTCCAGAAGGCCGGTCGGGCGAATGACCTGCTCGGCGAAGACCCCGCCCGACTGCTCGAGCTCCCAGGCTGCCGGGGTCGCCGAGACGAAGACCGATTGCGGGCGCATCGCATCCCATTCCTCGAACTTGAGCGGGCGGTTGTCCATGCAGGAGGGCAGCCGGAAACCATGCTCGGCGAGGGTGAACTTGCGCCGGTAGTCGCCTTTGTACATCGCGCCGATCTGGGGCACCGAGACATGGCTCTCGTCGCAGAAGACGATGGCGTTGTCCGGAATGAACTCGAACAGCGTCGGAGGCGGCTCGCCGGGGGCGCGGCCCGTCAGGTACCTGGAGTAGTTCTCGATGCCGTTGCACGAGCCCGTCGCCTCCAGCATCTCCAGATCGAAGTTCGTGCGCTGCTCCAGCCGCTGCGCCTCGAGCAGCTTGCCCTCGGCCACGAGCTGGTCGAGCCGCATCCGCAGCTCCTTCTTGATCGAGATCGCCGCCTGCCTGAGCGTCGGGCGGGGGGTGACGTAGTGGCTGTTGGCGTAGATGCGGACCCGCTCGAAAGTGTCGGTCTTGGCGCCGGTCAGGGGGTCGAACTCGGTGATCGCCTCCAGCTCCTCCCCGAAGAAGGAGAGCCGCCACGCGCTGTCCTCGAGGTGCGCCGGCCAGATCTCGACCACGTCCCCGCGAACCCTGAAGGAGCCGCGCTGGAAGGCCTGGTCGTTGCGCCGGTACTGCTGCGCGATCAGGTCCGCCATGATCTTGCGCTGATCGTATTCGCGGCCCGTGTAGAGATCGAGCGTCATCGCCCCGTAGGTCTCCACCGACCCGATACCGTAGATGCAGGACACCGAGGAGACGATGATCACGTCATCACGCTCCAGAAGCGCACGGGTCGCCGAGTGGCGCATCCGGTCGATCTGCTCGTTGATCTGCGATTCCTTCTCGATATACGTGTCCGAGCGCGGGACGTAGGCCTCCGGCTGGTAGTAATCGTAGTACGACACGAAGTACTCGACCGCGTTGTCCGGGAAGAACTGCTTGAATTCGCCGTAGAGCTGCGCCGCCAGTGTCTTGTTGTGCGCCATGATGATGGCGGGACGCTGGGTCTCCTCGATCACCTTGGCCATCGTGAAGGTCTTGCCGGTCCCGGTCGCACCGAGGAGGACCTGATCCCGCTCGCCGCCCGTCACGCCGCCCGCCAGTTCCTTGATCGCCGCGGGCTGATCCCCCGCCGCGGCGAACTCGGTGTGCATCGTGAAGCGCTTGCCGCCCTCGAGTTTCTCGCGCGCCCGGACATCGGCCGGGGCGGCATGGGTCAGAACGGGCATCTGTTCGGGGGAATTGTTATGCATCTGTCACTCCGGGCCGGTGCCTGACATGTGCACCCGCACGCGTCCGGTTCAAGGGAAGAGCGGGCGACGAAGAGTGCACGCGACGCGGGGTGCGGCGCGCGACTGCGTTGCAAAAGCCTTTCGAGATTGGCAGAGAAGGAAAGCGAGTCAGCCCAAGGATACAGTCCCATGCGCGCCCGGATCTACCAGCCTTCCCGCACCGCCACCCAATCGGGCACCGCCCGCGCCAGGGGCTGGGTCCTCGATTTCGGCAGCGAGGAGCGCGACATCGACCCGCTGATGGGCTGGACGTCGTCCTCCGACACGCAGAGCCAGGTTCGTCTGCACTTCGACACCAAGGAAGCGGCGATGGAGTATGCCCGCGAGAAAGGCATCGATTTTGCCGTGGTCGACCCCAAGAAGCGCCGCACCAACGTCCGCGCCCGCGGCTACGGCGAAAACTTCGCCACCGACCGCCGCGGCGCCTGGACGCACTGAGGGTGTAAGACACACTGAAGTTTTTCCCGTGGAAGACCAAGTTTTTCCCGTGATCTACATGTAGGGCGCCCACCGGGCGCTCTTTCCATATTTAGACCGCGTTAGGTCAGGTCTTTTGCAGTGCGTGATCCCGCCCGCCCCGATCAAACGAGCAGCTGCGATGGCACGTAAGGCTTTTGACTAGGCGAACCTCGTGGAGCTCGGCACGAACACGCTCGCGGATCTGCTGCTCGAAACAGTCAAGTGCGATGCCGCCCGCCAGCGCCGGGTGCCCTGTCCGCCATCATTGGCGGAGCTTACCCAGCCGCTTGAAGCCCGCATCGCACCGGACGATCCGAGCAGCGCTTCAAGCGGCACCTCTGCCCCACCGCCCTGCGATGCCATCTCAGGCTCTTGCCGGACTTCGAGGACATCGAGGCCGAATAGGTCGCGCGCCGGCTCGTACTTGCACACGAGCCGATCGAACAGCCTCTGGTCTATTGCCTGAAGGCGCCCGGCCTGCCGCTCGCAGCCGAGCTCACCAACACCCGCAGCGACGAAATCGACGGCGACGCCTATGGAATTTTCACCCCGCTCGCCGAGACCTTGGCGACAGGCCATCCGCATGCCGCCGTCCTGATGTGGCGCTCGATGATCGACTTCGCCCTCGTTCGAGCCCGATCGGGACCCTACGGCCGCGCCGCGCGGCACCTGGCCTTCTGGCAGTGGGTTCGCGCGGAATGATCTATCGCTGCGAAAACATGGCGAACCAACTCTAGCTTTGAAGCTCATCTGGGCCCGGCCGTCGGCCGCTTTGCGCAGGAAGTGAACCTTGCAAGTTCCGTCCTCTGCAGCGCTCAAGATGCCTTCGATGCTGCGGCGCCGAGTGCAGCAGCTGACATTAGCCGCAGATGCATCATCCGCGACGGCCTGACGGGCACCAGCGCGGTCAAAGCTGCCGGCTACGGGCGCCCGATCTACGCCGCTCTAGCAACGGAAAGAGGCAGGAAGGGCGGGAAGCGGAAGTTTGCTGCGGTCGCGAAGGCACCCAGTTGCATGGTGGAAGCGGACATTCAGCCGGGAACCGAGGCCGAAACCCGCCTGAGAGACACAAAGGGCGGGAGCGACGACCGCTGGCGTCTGCCGAGTGTTCGGCTCGTTGCACTGCCGCAGGTCCGCTTCGAGCCGATTCCGTTTCAGGCGATGGCACTTGCGGCGCGTATGTCCTTGCCAGGAGGCGCGTCGAAAAGGCGGCCGTACTCCCGGGTGAACTGGGTCACGCTGGCGTAGCCGACTGTGTGGGCTGCCTGTGCGATTTTCGCGCCCTCGGCCAGCATGAGCCGCCGCGCTTCGATCAGGCGGAGCTGTTTCTGGAACTGGAGCGGCGACAGAGTCGTGATGGCGCGAAAGTGCTTGTGAAACGCGGGTTCACTCATTGCGGCGGCCTCCGCGAGTTCCTCGACCCTGATCGGACGGGCGTACTCCCGCCGCAGGATATCGACCGCGCGCGCAATCCGCCCTGCATGGCTGTCCGGCACACCGAGCGCAGCGATGGCCGGGCCATGAACCCCCATGAGAAGCCAGTAATGCAGCTCACGCAGCAGGCCGTCGGCAAGCACTGACAGGGCCTCGGGCCGATCCAGCAGCCGCGCAAGGCGAAGGGAGGCATCGATGACCCCTGTGTCGATCGGCTCCACCCTCACGGGCGGCGCGTCACCGGGCCGCACGGAGACGGCCGGGCGCAACGCACGTAGGATCGCCGGATCGAGTTCGAGCACCAGCGCATAGTAGGGTGCCGCGATACTGGCGCGGGTAATCCGGCTGACCGTCGGAATATCCGCCGCGACGACCATCGCCTCCCCCGGCGCGTATTCGAAGCTCGCTCCCAGCGTGGTCACGCGCTTCCTCCCCTGCAGCAGCATTGCGATCACCGGCTTCTGGACGGCAACCATCAGATCTCCCGGGTGCAGGGCGCGCACCACGGACAGGCCCCGGGCCGGGGTCGGCGCCGACCCGTCGGTCCCGGAACTGGCGTCAGCGAACCGGCGGCAATGGGTGAGCAACTGAGCAAAGGGGGAACTGCTTTGGGCAATTGTCATGTCGTAAAATATGGCTGAGACTGGACCCTCGGGGAAGGGTGAAATGGGAACAGGCAAGAGGCAGCGAGGTTCAGGCAACCACGAGCGTCGGCGCTCTTCTATTTCAGAGTGACACCATGACACCCTGAAAGGACAGTCTCATGAGCAATATCGCTCTCGTCACCGGCGCCAATCGCGGCCTCGGTCGCACCACCGCTCTCGCCATCGCCGAAAGAGGCGGCGACGTCATCGTCACCTATCGATCGAACGCCGGGCAAGCAGAGGAGATCGTGACCCTCATCCTGGAGATGGGGCGCCGGGCCGTGGCGCTGCCCCTCGACGTTGCCGACACCGCAAGCTTTCCAGCCTTCGCCGAGAGTTTGCGCGCGGAGCTGCTCAGCACCTGGGGCCGCGACAGCTTCGATCACCTCGTCAACAATGCCGGGCATGGCGAGTTCGCCCTGATCGAGGAGACCACCGAAGCACAGTTCGATGGCCTGTTCGCGGTCCATGTGAAAGGCGTCTTCTTTCTCGCCCAGGCGCTTCTGCCGCTGCTGGCCGACGGCGGGCGGATCGTGAACGTCTCGTCCGGCCTGACGCGGGTCTCCTTCCCCGGCTTCGCGGCCTATTCGGCGGCAAAGGCGGCGGTCGAGATGCTCACGGTTTACATGGCGCGGGAGTTCGGTGCGCGGGGCATTGCGGTGAACACGGTCGCGCCAGGCGCCATCGAAACGGATTTCGGTGGCGGGCTGGTCCGCGACAGCGCCGAGGTGAACGCTCAGTTCGCGGGGATGACGGCGCTCGGCCGGGTCGGGCTGCCGGATGACATCGGACCGATGATCGCCAGCCTTCTGCGCGACGATAACCGCTGGGTGACCGCACAGCGCATCGAGGTGTCGGGCGGCCAGACGATTTGATCGCGCAAGGTGATGAGCGACGCGCCAGTTCCATTGGCGCGCCGCCTCACCGATCGATCCGGAGCGCAGGAGTGGATTGAGATGCGCTGCGTTTTGTCTGGTTCGTCTCACAGCAGACGTGCGACGACGCGGTGGAGGCTCCCGAGGTTCTGCGGGGCCTCCCGTCGCTGACGAGGGCTCAGAGCTGACTTTGATTTCGTCAGCCAGGTTGCCCCCTCCGGCGTCGACCTGCCTTTCGTGCCTGGCGCAAAGGATGACCGGGGCCATCCCTTCCGCGACTTTCAGGCCCTTAACCAGCACTCAATCCTGAGCAGGCTTCGCGTACTACGCAGTAGTAACACGCCCCAAAGCAGAGGCAGGGCCATCCAGCACGTCGCTGGCTGTCCGCCATGCCCCCTCTTCAAGACCGAGCGCGTCGCGCAGCCAGGCGAGCGTCATGCGCTTGGTGGCTTCGAGGACGTCGGGCATCTCGGCCTCGGTTTCCTTCGCGTCGAGCGAGGCAATGCCGCCCAGCCCGTGGCCGACACCATGCATCGTCAAGAGCGCCTTGGCGCCGGGACCATCGTGGAAGGAATCGGCGAACCAGTCGGGCCCGCGGGTGGTGAAATGCGGCTGATCGGCATCGCCGCAGACCACGAGGGTACGCGTTGTGAGGGTCGAAAAATCAACCTCGAAGAAGGGCAAACGCTCTGCGCTCTCTGGAGTCAGTTCGCTCCCGCCACGGCCGGGCGCGGTCAACAGGATACCCGCAGAGATGCGCGGATCGCGGAAGTCCTCTCCCTTCACGCTGGTGCCCAGCAACAGGCTGACCGTGTGGCCGCCAAGCGAATGGCCTACGGCCGCGACCCGAGCCGGATCCAGCCGCCCCGAGAGTGCCGGTGCCTGCTGCATGATCTCGTCCAGGCGGTCGAGGATGGTCTTCATCTCGGCCACCCGCTCGCGCCAGAAGAAAGGCGCCCCCTCGGCGTCCGAGGGCAAGCCGGCAACATGGGAGCTGGCATGGGTGGGCTGGATCACCGCAAAACCGCGCTCGGCCCAAAACTGCGCAAGATGGGCGTATCCATCCTTCGATGCGATGTAGTTCGACGGACCGTGCCCGTGCGACAGCAGGACGATCGGGATGTCCGCGCCCCTCCCCGGCGCCGTGATGCGCAGTTCAAGCGGTTGGCGCCCCTCCATCGGAAGGGTGACGGGGGTATAGGCCACGGTCGGCGTCGCATCGGGCGCGGGAATATGGCGGGAAAGATCGATCAGATTGTTCATGGGACACAAACTCCTCGTCAAAAAGGGAGGGCGCCGCCCCGGTTCGGGATCACGGCGTCTGAACTCCGATTGACGAGAAGATGGACGGCTTGGTCTGGATTTTCTATAATTGTTTATCCAGTAATAATTAGCGTATGTCCGAAACGATGAGCGATCCACTCACAGATGTCGTCAGCCTGCTGAAACCCGTCCCGTCGATCTCCAAGCGGGTGACGGGGGGCGGAGGCTGGAGGGTGGAACGCACGGAAATGGGCACCCCCTTCTACTGCGCCATCGTTTCGGGCGGGTGCCTGCTGACGCCATCGGCACGTGATCCGATCCGGCTGGAGGCTGGTGATTTCGTGCTGGTGCCCGAGATCTTCGATTTCGTGATGACGGGCCTCGTGCCGCCCGAGCCGCAGGCAACGCCCCGGTGGCAGGAGATCAGCCCCGGCGTCATACGGCAGGGTGATCCCGAAGCCCCCACAGACGTGATCATGCTGGTCGGCCACTGTTCCTTTGCCTCGCGCGATCGGTCGCTGCTCGTGTCGCTGCTGCCTGATATCGTGCATGTCCAGGGCCAGCCCCGGCTGATGCAGCTGGTGCAGATGATCGATGAGGAGACGCGCAGCGGCCGGGTGGCTCGCGACATGGTCCTTGGGCGCCTGCTGGAGCTGCTGCTGATCGAGGCGCTTCGCTCGACCGGCGACACCATCGCATCGCCCGGAATGCTGCGTGGACTGGCCGATCCCCAGCTTTCGATCGCATTGCGTGAGATCCATACGGATCCCGGACGACCGCATTCGGTCGCCGCATTGGCAAAATCCGCCGCGATGTCGCGATCGACGTTCTACGAGAGGTTTCATCGCGAACTCGGCGCGGCCCCCATGGAGTATGTCACCAATTGGCGCATGGCCTTGGCGAGGGACATGTTGACAAGGAAGACGGCCCCGATCGCCGAGATCGCACGCGAAGTCGGCTACGGGTCAGCGAGTGCATTCAGCGTGGCATTCGCCCGTCATACAGGGAGGCCACCGGGAGCCTTCGCCAACGCCCAAGGGTGACCTGCCAAATCGCTCCGCAGGGCAACCCACTTCGGCCACCATTCATGGGCGGCATATCCTGGCCGGCCAAGCTTACGGCCTCTCAAGCCGTCTCAAGATGCCCGCTTTTCCGGTCGGCGACCAGGGTACAGACCCTTTCGGGGTCGAGGCGCTTGAGGCTGTCGCGGCGCCTCGCGCCTGTCCTTGAGCTCGTGGGCTACCCGGCGTCTCCCGCCTTCAGCCCCTCGATCGCACTGCGCATGGTGGACACGAAAAGATCGAGGTCGTCGTTGTTCAAATGACCGAGGGCCATCGCATTGACGTCTCGAGCAGCGGCCTGCGCCGGGCCGCGTAGGTCGCGAGCCTGCGCCGTAAGGTGAATTGTCCTGGCCCTTGCGTCCGTCGCGTGGGCGCGGCGTTCGATAAGCCCGTCCCGCTCCATCCTCGCGAGAGTGTTGGCCATGGTCGCCTGCTCGACATCGAGACGTTCGAACAAGTCGCGCTGCGTCAGACCGTCCTCCTCCCACAGCACGAGCAACGTCATGAACTGCGCAGGCGCGAGACCCAGCGGACGGATACGTTCATGCAGGCGCTGCGCAAAGAGCCGAGCCATATGGTTGGCGAGATAGCCCGCGGAACGGGCGCGATCGAAAGTGTCGGTGGCCATGGCGGACGAATAGATCTTGCATAGCATGCTGTCCATATCTAACTCATAACATAGTATGCTATTCAAATGGAGGCCAGCATGTCCCGTACCTCTCTCGTCGCACTGCACGGCATTTCCGGCGCCGTGGCTCTTCTCACCATCGCAACCTTTTGGGTGTCGGCGCTGACTGCGGAATTCGTCCTTGCCACCCCTGGCGTCGTGGCCGTTCGGACGGCGATCCTCTATGCGCTACCGGTGCTCGTGGTCGCCATGATGGCCGCAGGTGCCACCGGCACGCGCCTCGCCGGGCGGTCCAAGGCGCCCGTCATCCGCGCCAAGCGCAGACGCACCATCATCACGGCGGCCAACGGCCTTCTCATCCTCGTCCCCTCGGCGGTGTTCCTGGGGCTGCGGGCACGAGCCGGACTTTTTGACGCGACTTTTGCTACCGTGCAGATCGTCGAGCTGGCCGCCGGCGCAGTGAACATCGCCCTGCTTTCGCTGAACATGAAGGCCGGAATGGCGATGCGGGCGCGACGTGTCCGGGCCGGAAAGACCACGGCATGAGAGCAGTTTTCGCCTATCTGGCCGTCCTCGGATCGGCCTCGTTCACAGGCACGATGCTTTGCATCGCCATCGCCTTCGGCGGCTACTGGACCAGTTTGCAGCCGGACGACTTCCTCGCGTGGTTCGCCGCGAACAGCGGATTTATCGCGCGGACCATACCGGTCGTGGCGGGACCCGCGTTGCTGGGACTTGTCGGGTCGCTCTGGCTGGCGCGGCGGGAACGGGGGGCGCAGGGTGCATGGGCGATCGCCACCGCCGCAATGCTCGGACTGGCGCTCGTCACAGGGCTCTACCACTTGCCAGCGAACGCGGCACTCGCCAACGGAGAGATCCCGCCAGAAGCCGTGTCGGCGACGTTGCGGACATGGCTGACCCTCCATGCCCTCCGCATCGCGCTCGGTCTCACGGCGAGCGCCTTCGCGCTTGGCGCGGCTCGGCTTGAGTAAGGCGTTCACGATGAGCGGTGCGCAGTCTTGCTCTGCCCCGAATGCGGACCTTAGAACAATTGTCGCGAAAAGCAGCTTTGCCCCGCAGAGCGGACCTTGGCCTCCCAGCATATGCAGCAGGTCATGGAAGACCGCTTCGGGGAAGCTTCATCGCAGCGCTGATCGTGTCCCGTCCAAGGTCCGAAAAGGGCCGCCCCAGACGTGGCCAGCGCTTGGCGTGAGGGTCGGCCCTGGGCCGTTCGCTGCGTCCCTGACGGACGTCAGTGGTGCGCAGTCAGTGGATGTTCGGAACGTGGGCCAGACCGCGCAAGCGGCGCCATGCGCGGCGCGCTCTCAGTTTCCATGAGCAAAGCAGTAGCTATTGAGACAGCTGAAGTCAGCTTTATGCTCTCTGCCAGCACCTTGCCACTCACCTAGGTGACCGGACCGTTTGCCCTGCCAACACCCAGGATCGGACCTGTTGGAAGATTGGTGGGCGAGCCCCCGGCGGGTTCCAGCGTGATCTCGTAGAGTTGCTGCGCTTCCGGTGCCGTGAGGCCTTGGGTTGCCAACGTGCCCGAGGTCCCGTCGGACAGCAGACCAAGGGACACCGGTGGGCCGGCATCGTCGGGTTTCGTCCAAACCTGCATGACCTGTCCGCCGGGCACGTCGGGCTTCTCCAGAAGCGTGATCCGGGTCGTATTGTCCGGCGCGCTTTCGACCAGCGCGACGGCATCGCCGCTGGGGTTCAGGAGCAGTGTCACAACCACGGGGTTCGCAGGCGTAATCAGGGACCAGCCCGCAACAAAGGCCATGAGCACGGTGGCCGCGACAGCGCCATAGGTCGCCCGGCGCCAGCGTGTCAGCCGCGCCCGCGCCTCACCAAAGTCCACGACACCTGACGATCCTTCTCCGCCCGACATGGCTCCGTCAGATGCGGTCGCTCGGCTCGCGCCTGTGCTGTCAGGTGTATCGAGGCGATCGAAGAGACGGCTCCAGAAACCGTCGGGCAAGGGTATTGGTGCCGCTGTGTCATCCAGGGGGGCGAACCTCTGGCGTACGTGCTCCAGCCGGGCGGCGAGTTCGGGATCTTCAGCGGCCATGCGGTCAAGTCGTGCGCGATCGCTGTCCGAGGCAAGCCCGAGCACGACCTCGTCAATCAGGGTCTCCAGAGAACGCTCCGTCATGACAGACACTCCCTCAGCTTGATCAGTCCGCGCCGCACGCGCGCCTTCACGGTCCCCAATGGGCTGTCGAGGCGACCGGCAATCTCGCCGTGGCTGTGACCCATCACATAGGACGCCAGGATCGCATCCCGAGTCGGCGGGTCCAGACGATCGAGGCACTGGCGCAGGCCGGTGGTCTCGTCCAGCCCGCCGTAGGCGCTAGCGAGAACTTGGGGCAATGGCGTCGTGTCGACGTCGGCGGCGTCGGTGCTCACTTCGCGCTCTTCGCGACGCAACATGGTCAGGCAACGATTGCGCAGGATCGTGTAGAGCCATCCTCTGGCGCTGCCGCGGTCGGGGTCGAACTGGCCGGCACGACGCCACACCAGGACGAACGCATCCTGCACCGCGTCCTCGGCCAGGTCGGCGCGCCGCAACATGCGACGAGCAACCCCCTGCATGCGGCCACCCTCGGCATCGACCAATGTCTTCAATGCCGTGCGATCCCCGGACGCACAGGCGACGATCAGCGCAGCGTAGTCCATTTCGATGATCGTCTCTCCCCTGCAGCAGGCGCTGCTTTGCACGCTCACCGGGCAAAGCGCTAGAGATAAGGGGCAGGCGCTGTCAAACCGGATGGCCGGATCAGGGGCCGCCGTCCCTTGATCGGGACGGCGGGTGATGAGGCACAGTCGTTTACATCTTGTCTGTGGTCATGAAGGTGATGTCGCGGATCACGTTGTCGCCCGCCCCTTCGATGTCCCAGCTTTCGGTGATCGCGCCATCTTCCAGCGACACGGTGTGCAGCTGACCGGCGGCAACCAGCCAAGCGGTGTTGGTGCCTTCCGCATCGGTCGCGATGTCGAAGGCATAGGTGTCGGAGCCGTCGATACCCAGCTTGCCCACGGCGGCCAGCGTGCCGTCGTTCGGCGAGGTCTGCTGGATCAGCGCGACGATGGTGCTGTCGATGTCGTACATCGCAGTCGCCTCGGGCTTGCCGTAGCTGTTGATATAGGCGGCAGCGACAATCGCAGGCGCTTCGCCGGCGTGCATGTCCTGTTCTTCGAAGGCCAGCGAACCGTCCACGGTCACGGCGCCGCTTTCGATATCGACGCGGTGGTTGGTAGTGCCCGACATGAAGCGCAGCTTGTCCGCCATCGGGTTGAAGTCCACGATCACCGGGGCGCCGTCCATCACCGGAAGCTCGGTATCCATCGTGGAAATCACGGTGGCCGCGCCGGTCATCGGGTCGATCTCGACAATGTCGAAGGTGTCGGTCACGCCGATCAGTTGACCGTTGGAGGGACGCAAGTCGATGCCCAGCAGGCGCTCGACGCCGGTGACTTCCATGCTGTCGCCCACGGTGGCCGTGCCCGCATCGATCATGTGCAGCATCTTGTCGCCGCTCAGGGCAACGGCCTTAAGACCGTGGTCGTCCGCCTGGGCAACGGTTGCGGTCAGGGCCAGCAGGCCGAGGGTCGCGGTTGCAGTCTTCATCATCTTCAATCTCCTCATCGGGCTCCGGCGCGGGGTATTCCGCGGCCTCGCTACCCCCCATGACTTTCGTCGGAGGCCATTTGGATGCATAAGGTCGACAATTTTTTCATTTTTCTTTTAAGGCCCGCACAGTGCGATGGCAGAGCGGCCCACACCGCTCTGCCACATGGATCATTCGACCGCTGGATCAGCTTGCGACAAGGCGCCTGCGGCCGAGGTAAAGGGCGATCTCGACGGCGGCGAGGATCAGCATCGACAGGCCGACCAGCGGGAAGAAGATCCCCGCCGCCACGGCCATCACCAGCAAGGTGCGGGGAATGCGCCAGTCTACGGGAACAGGCGGTACGCCCAAAGCGCCTTGCGGACGGCGCTTCCACCACATCAGGGCAGCCGAGATGCAGAGCATGACCATCGCCGCGCACGCCAGGAGCAGAACGATCTGGTTCACCAGCCCCCATTCCTGCCCCATGTGGACGCTGATCCCCCATTCGGCCCAACGACCCAGGGTGCCGAGGTCTTCGAGCCCGGCATCATAGAGCACAGCGCCGCTGTATTGATCGATGTGGATCACCCGTTCGTAGGTTATGTCGTCAGGATAGACAGAGGCCGTGAAAACCCCGGTCGGCCCGCCCGGCATGGAAATCGCGTAGCCGGGCACGATGCCGCGCGCCTCGGCCTCGGCCACGGCGGTATCGAGGAGATCCGGCACCCCGGAAGGCCCTGCGCCCATGTCGCCGTGATGGCCCGCGTGGGTGCCGTCCGATTCCGGGACCGGCTGGCGTTCCATGATCCACGGTGCGCGGTCCACGACATCCTCCGTCGGCACGGTGGAAAGCGGCACGCCGGACCAGTAGCCGTCGGGCATCCCCAGCCCCAGGTCATAGGCGGTGTCATAAAACTTGGCGCCCCAGATGCCCGACCAAGGCAGGCCGGTCAGCGCTAGGAAGACGATGAAGACGCCGGTGTAGATGCCCGTCACCGCGTGCAGATCGCGCCACCAGGGCCGGCCCCGCCGTCCCTTCGCACGGGCGGCCTTGATCCGCGTCGTGCCCACGTTCTTGCGACCGCGCGGCAGCCAAAGGTAGATGCCGGTCCCGACAAGCAGGATCATCCAGCCAGCAGCGGCCTCGATCAGGCGGTTGCCCAGCCAGCCGACGTATTCCAGCGAATGAAGCTTGCGCACCACGTACATCGCCGGGCTGCCGGCCGCACCACTATCCCAAAGCGTGCCGAGCACTGTGCCGTCATGGGGGTCCACGTAGATCGTGTTGCGCAGCCCGTCCGCGCCGAGGATGTCGACTTCGGCACTGCGGTCCAGCGCGGGGGCCGGCGTGTAGGCCTTGGCAGAGCCCGGATGCGCAACGAGTGCTGCCGCGACGATCTGAGACGGCTGGAGTGTCGTTTCACTCGGCTCGACGAAACGAACTGCGTGGTGCGCGGTGTTGTTGATCTCATCCTTGAAGAGATAGATCCCACCGGTCACGGCAAGGATCAGGACAAATGGCAGGACCACCAGCCCTGCGATGAAATGCCAGCGCCAGACAGCGCGATAAAGTGCGGCCTCCGCCGCACGGGAAGAAGTTTCAGTCACTGGGTCATGTCTACTTTGCCCGCCGCCCATGTCATGAGAGGCATGTCCGGCATGACGGGCATGAAAAGGCGCCCCGCACAGCCTTGTGCAGGGAATGGAATGTCAGGTTTTCATGCCAGCTGCGGCGGCGCCCGCGTGGAATGGCCCACATTGCGCCCCTGCGCCGCCCGTTGCAGCGCCTCTCCCGCCAGCCAGTTATCCTGGGGAAGGAAGGCGCGTTCCAGCAGGGCGAAGGCTGCGCGCGGTAAATTGGGTAGCCCATGACAGAGGGGACAGTGATGTTCGTGCCCGTGGTGGCTTTCACTGCACAGCTCGCCGATCGGCGCGCCATAGGTAATTTCGTGAACCACACGCGCATGGCTGGCGCCATCCGGCGCCATCATGGCCGCCGAAACAATGCTCGAACATGCAAGGCACAGGCCCAGCAGGAGAGCGAAGACTGTCGGAACCCGCACGGTCATCAGTGCCGTTTGACATGGTTTCATGGCTGCCGACATAGGCAAGTGTGACGCATCTCTCTCGCATGAGGGACGGCTGACGGGGACTAAATGCGCGGCAGAGGTGCTGCGCAGCTGTGGCGTGCGACACCGGTGTCTGTTTGCCCGCTATAGGTCGGAACCGGTCATCCGCCGCGCCCGGCACGAAGGTCCGCGAAGGGCCGTTCGCGATGGTCGGGCAGTCAGAGATTCCGGAAGTTCGCCGCGGATGCGACGGTTGCGCGTCATTCGGGCAAGAGCGGACATTCAGGCCGTAGCAGACCGAAGCTCACATAAAGCGCAGCATCGCTCACTTGCTTATGTCGACCCAATCAACCTCTTTGGCTTCTTTCGAAGCCTGGAATGCCAACAGGCTCGGCAGAACCAGTGTAGGAATCTTGGCTTCCCGGCTCTCGGTGTAGTAGCCGGGCTTGTGGAGCAAATTAACTGTGCCCACGAACTCGCCACGGTAGAATATCGGAAGATTCACGACCGACCCAAGGCCCAAACTTTCAATCTTTGCGTGGTCGGCCAGGACGTCAGCGAATTCCGCGACCGAATTGGCAACGAAGGTCTTGCGCTCGGCGATGACCAGTTCGGTCCAGCGTGTCGGTAGGATCTCTTTCAAGCCGGAGGTCGGGTAGTTTTCCTCGTCGTTGGAATAGACCCGCGCGGCGACCCAAGTGGTGCCGGAAGCTTTCTGGAAAACCGAGCAGGAAAAGAGGATGTGCCCGATCTTGGCCTGAGAGAACTCTTCCAGGGCTGGAAAGAGGCTGGTCCAGCCTTCCGCGGCGACGACATCTGTGAACTGGTTCAGGGGGTCGGCGGCATCAAGCAAAGGTCAGAAGCTCCCTAGGATAGGATGTCAGGCAGTCGTAGCCGTCATCGGTGATGAGGATGTCGTCCTCGATCCGGATGCCGATCTCGCCTTCGCGGTAAAGGCCAGGTTCGACCGTGAAGACCATGCCTGGCTTCTGCGGGGCGCCGTTCATCCGCGCGACCTGCGGCGCTTCGTGGACCTCCCGGCCAAGGCCGTGGCCCGTCTTGTGAAGGATCAGCTCGGAATGGCCCGCGGCGGACAGAGCATCGCTCGCCGCGGCATCCACGTCGCCTATCGTGTTCCCGGGCCGTGCGGCCGCCTTGCCGGCAGCATTTGCTGCCAGAACGGCTTCGTAGATCCGGGCATGCTCGTCCGACGCATGCTCGCAGAAAACGGTGCGGGTGATATCGGCATGCATGTCTCCGAAGCTCGCCCCGAAATCGATCAGAAGGACTTCGCCGGGCCGCACGACGCGATCGCTCGGGGTCCCGTGGGGGTTAGCCGCTTCGCCTCCGGAAAGGACAATGGGGTCAAATGCGAAGCCGGTGGCGCCATGGTCCAGCATTACCGATTTGAGGCGGACGGCGATATCGACCTCGCTGCGGCCACCGATGCCGCCGTCATGGACTTCGGCCAAGGCAGTTTCGCTGATCCGAATGGCGCGGCGCAGCTCCGAAATCTCGGCGGCGTCCTTGAGGAGCCGAAGGTCCGTCAGGGCGGGATCGGCATCGAGGATCGCTTCCGCGTCCCAGTGGCGCCGCAGGGCGAAATACTCGGCTGCGCGCATTCTCAGTCCCTCGACCCCCAGTGGCACGTCCATGCCGACTGCCTTGGCAAGCGCCGCGATCGCGTTCGAGGGGCCCTCCGCATCGTTCCAGTAAAAGGTCTCGGCCTCCGGCATGGCGGCGGCCCATTTCTGGCGTTCGAGCGAGGGCATGACGGCAAGTCTGCGGCCCTCCCGCGTCAGCACGAAAAGCGTCGTCCGTTCCATGAGGTGCAGATGAACGCCGGTCAGGTAGGCGAAATTCGGTCCGGGCACGAAGGCCAGCGCTCCGAGACCGGCATCGGCGATGATCGACCTGGCGCGCATCGTACGAGCCGAAAGGTGCGTCATCCGCTGTCCCCTTCTCGCACGGTGTCCGGACCAAGCGTCATCTCGTGCCCGAAGCGCGGACCGAGGCCACGCTGGATCACCTCGACTTCGAACAGGATTGCGTCGCGGGTCGCGGCATCGCTTGCGTCCGGCTCACCCGCCAGCACGGCGTCCGCGATTGACCGGAGACGGCGGATCGCCTCAGACCGGTCTTCGCTGGAGAGATGCGGGAAAAAATAGAGGAGCTTCGTGCGGACGGAGGCGTCTTGGGCTTCCAGGAAATACTTCGCGAGGAAGCGGTTCCGCGCCAGGGATGCAACCGTGCGGAAGAAGTCCAGCTGCACGTGGAACGCGGCCTCGTCCTCGCCCTTTTCCAAGGCGGCCGAATAGTTGGCGACATAAGCGTCGAAGGTGCTTCTGTCCGCCTGCCGCTGCAGTGTGGCCGCCCGAACTATCCCGCGTGCCAGCAGGATTAGCGTGTCGGTGAAGGCTGCCATGTTGTGCAGGGAAAGCGGCGCAACGATGGTCGTCCGGTTTTGTAGAAACTGGACGAACCCTTCGTTCGACAAAAGCAGCAAGGCCTCCCGAATCGGGGTGCGCGACACCTCGAACTGCTGCGCCAGAGCAACCTCGTCGAGGGCGGAACCTGGCTCGATGCGGAGCCACTGGATGTCGTCGCGCAGCCTCTCGTGCACGAGCAATGCCCCCCGCTTCTTTTTGGCGGGCGCCTGTTCCTGCGCTGCTTTTTTTGCCGTTGGCTGAGCCATCTCGCATCCTGCATTAAGTTTGCATAATTTTATGTTGCATTAAGTTTGCATAATCTGCAACGTCGGAGTCGAACCGAATAGCCAAAAAAAGATCAGGGAGACCCACAATGACGTTCTTGAGGACGACTCTTCTCGCCGGCGCAGCCACTGCCGCACTCGCGGGCTCCGCTTGTGCCGAGGGCACGATCGCCTATTTCGCCTCGACCTCTCAGAATGGTTTCAACCTGGCGACCTTCGAGGGCGTGCAGGAGGTGGCGGCCGCTCGTGGATACGAGGCCGAAATGATCGATGGTCAGTTCGACGCGACAGTCCAATACGGCCAGATCGAAGACGCCCTTGCCTCTGGCAAGTATGTCGGGATGATCGTCGCGCCCAACGACTCTGTTGGGGTCGCGGGTGCCTTCGAACAGGTTGTCGCCGAAGGCATCCCTGTCGGTGCAGTCCTTTTCCCCATCGGCCCGGACCTCAACACGCTGGAGCCGCAGGTCGACGGCATCACGGTGACCGCCGCCTCCCTGCCCGTGCCGGGTGCCACTTCGCAGGCCGAGGACGTGGTCGAGCATTGCGCTGACAAGGACCCCTGCAACGTCGTCATCATCATCGGCGCAAAGATTTTCCCCTTCGACAACCTGCGCCTCGAAACGTTCCAACAGGTCCTTGGTGAAGAAGAGAACATCGACGTCGTCGCGGTCGGCGAAGGTTGGTACGCGCCTGATCCCAGCTTGCAGGCGATGACCGACATCCTGCAGGCGAACCCGGATGTGGACGTTGTGCTGTCCAATGCGGATCAGCATCTCGTCGGCGTTGAAATCGCTCTCGAAGCCGCCGGGATTGATATCTCCGACGTCTACCTCTCGGGCGGCGGGGCAGCGGCCATCGCCATCGACGCAATCCGCGAAGGACGCTGGAACGCGACGTTGGCCTATTTCCCCAAGACCATGGGTGCCCTCGCGATGGAGCAGATTGCAAACGCGATCGAAGGCAAGCCGGTCAACGGGATGATCAACATGGATGAGTCCGGCCCCATCGAAGCGATGATCGATGCCGAGGTCCTTGAAGCCAATCCGGACTTTGCCGGCGAGTGGGAACAGTAAGCACGAAACCGGACAGCGCGACATTCGTGCCGCGCTGACCTGTCAGTCGAAAGGGCCGCCACAGTGAACAAAAACTACCGCGTATCCGCCGACATCGGCGGCACATTCACCGACATAGTCTACCAGGACGTCGAAACCGGGCGCTGCGGCGCCACCAAGGTTCTATCGACCCCCGACAACCCCGCGCTGGCCGTCCTTCAGGGCATCGATACGGTGCTCGATGACGGCGACGGGTTGGCCTTCTTCGTGCATGGCACGACCGTCGGCCTCAACGCCCTGCTGACCCGCCGCGGGTCCAAGGTGGCGCTGGTGACCAACGAGAATTTCCGCGACATCTACACGATCCAGGGCAACGACAGGGGAGAGATCTTTTCCATTCGCTGGAACAAGCCCGAGCCGCTCGTGTCGCTGGAACACACGTACACGGTCGGCGGCCGCATCGCCGCCTCCGGCGAAGAGCTTGAGCCGCTGTGCACCTCCGACCTCGATGCGGTGGTCGACGCCTACAAGGCCGA
This sequence comes from Tropicimonas sp. IMCC34011, assembly GCF_003390865.1. Lineage (GTDB taxonomy): Bacteria > Pseudomonadota > Alphaproteobacteria > Rhodobacterales > Rhodobacteraceae > Tropicimonas_B. Next base: position 135,355 of record NZ_QMEJ01000006.1, on the reverse strand, counting down.
GAAATACGAGGCCATCGCAGTCTCGCTGCTGTTTTCCTTCAATAATGCCGCGCATGAGCTTGCCGTGCGGGACTACCTGCAAGAGCGGCTGCCCGACGTGCAGATTGTCCTGTCGCACCAGGTTTCGCCCGAGTGGCGCGAATTCGAACGGACGTCCACAACCGTCACCGACGCATACCTCGCGCCGGTCGTGCGCAAGTACATCCGCACGCTGCTTGACGAGATGAACGACAAGCTGCCGGACGACGGCACGCTGCACGTGATGGAATCCAACGGCGGCGTGATGACCGCGGCCACGGCTTCGGAAACGCCGCTGCAGACGCTGCTGTCAGGGCCCGTCGGCGGCGCCATCGGGGGCAAGGCCCTTTCGGCGCTGACCGGGCGCAACAACCTGATCTGCGTGGACATGGGCGGCACGTCTTTCGATGCCTCGCTGGTTATCGACGGCCTGCCGTCTGCCTCCAACGAAGCCATGCTGGAAGGCCTGCCGATCCAGATGTCGGTGGTCGATATCCACGTCATCGGCGCGGGCGGCGGCTCGGTCGCCTGGAAGGAAGCGGGCGCGGCGCGCGTTGGCCCGCAATCGGCGGGCTCCACCCCAGGCCCCGTCTGCTACGGCCGGGGCGGCACGGAGCCCACGGTGTCGGACGCCAACCTGGTTCTCGGCCGGCTCGACGGCGCTAACTTCTCGGGCGGGGATATGGCGCTCGACCGGGATGCGGCGGCGGCGGCGCTCGCGAAGCTGGGCCAGGACTTCGGCATGGATGCCGAGCAGATGGCGCATGGCGTGATTGACATCGTCAACGCCAAGATGGCCGACGCGATCCGCACCATAACCATCCAGCGCGGCATCGACCCGCGCGAATTCTCCCTCGTCGCCTTCGGTGGGGCAGGTCCCGCCCAGGCGGCGGCGTTGGCAGAAGAGCTCGAGATCTCCGAGGTCATCATTCCAGTCCATCCCGGCGCCTTTTCGGCCTGGGGCATGCTCCAGACGGATGTCCGCCACGACTTCAAGGAAACCCACTACAACTTCCTGGACCTGGTCGACGCTGGAGATCTCGAAACCGCCTTTGCGCGGCTTCAGGACAAGGGCCGCGATTTCCTGGTCGCGGAAGGCATCGAGACGGGGCGCATCAGCTACGAGCGGGCGATCGACTTCCGCTATCACGGACAGGAATACGTGCTGACCATCCAGCTGGATGACGGCCCCATGGACATGGACAAGATCCGCGCCGATTTCGACGCCGCCTATGAACGGCAATATGGCCACAACAGCCCCGAAAACCGGGTCGAGATGGCCAACATCCGTCTCGCGGCGCTCGGTCAGCTTGAACGGCCCGAGAATGCGCCGCCGGAACGCGAAACGGCGCGCCCGGCACGCGAACGGGATGTCTGGTTCGCCGGCTCCGCCCGACCGACCGCGATCATCGACCGCAACAGCATCGGCGAAGGAGACCGCATCAGCGGCCCCGCAATCATCGAAGAGGTCACTTCGACCACGCTCCTGCCCCCGGGGTGGACAGCACAGTTGATCGAAGGCGGCCACATGAGCCTTGTGAAGGAGGGCCAGGCATGAGCTCCGCAGACCCGATCACAACAGAAGTCGTCCGCAATTTCGTCATTTCCTGTGCGCAGGACATGAATGCCTCGCTCTGGCGCTCGGCCCATTCGGCGATCATCTATGAAGGCAAGGACAGCGCCGTGGCGCTCATGGACGAGCACGGCAACATGCTGGGCCAGTCCACCGGCGTGCCCCTCTTCATCGGTGCGATCGACGTCTGTGTCCGCCAGGTGAAGGACTACTACGGGGATGACATCCACGAGGGTGACATCTTCATCATGAACGACAGCTACATGCAGGGCACGCACCTGCATGACGTCACCGCCATCGGCCCCATCTTCCACGAAGGAGAACTCGTCGGCTTCGGCGCGGCGCGGGCGCACTGGAACGACATCGGGGCGATGGATCCCGGCTCGACCATGTCCTCGACCAACATCTACCAGGAAGGCTTGCGTCTCGGGCCGACCCGGATCGTGAGCCAGGGCAAGCGCATCCGCGAATGGTATGACCACCTGAAGCTCAACACCCGTCTGGAGGGCGCCACAATCGGCGACCTGGGCGCGCAGATCGCGGCGATCCGTACGGGCGAACGCCGGCTCGGCCAGCTTCTGTCCAAGATCGGCACTGACACCTATCGCGCCGCCTGCCAGAACATCTTCGAACAGGCCCGTCTCCTCGACCGCGAGGCAATTGCGGCGATCAAGGACGGCACCTGGAGCCGCGAAGGTTTCCTCGACAACGACGGTGTCGACGACGAGCCGGTGAAGGTCGCCCTGACTCTGACCGTGAAAGGCGAGGAGCTGATCGTCGATCTGACCGGCACGTCCGGTCCGGTCGCGGGATCCGTCAATTGCGGGGCGAGCCAGACGGAGTCGCTCCTGCGCCTCGCATACAAGACGATGATCTCTCCCGAGCGGGCGATCACTGGCGGCTCCTTCGAGACGATGAATGTGATCCTGCCGGACGAATGCATGTTCAACGCCCGCGAACCGGCCGCCTGCGAGTGGTACTTCACCGGACTTGGCCTTCTGGCGGATCTCTTCATCTCGTGCCTGAGCGAAGCGATGCCGGAGCGCTCGACAGCCGCCCATTACGGCGACTCGATGGTCGTGGGCTTCTTCTCCGTCGATCCCAAGCGGGGCCAGTGGATCTCGATAGAGCCGACGGCCGGTGGCTGGGGCGGCCGGGCCGACAGCGACGGGGAGAGTGCGCTCATCAACCTCGTCAACGGCGGCTTCCGCAATATCCCAGCCGAGGTGATGGAGACGAAGTTCCCCGTGCGCCTGGAAGAGTTCTCGCTTCGCGCCGACAGCGCCGGGCCGGGCAGGAACCGTGGCGGCCTCGGCGTCAAGCGGCGTTACCGGATGCTCGATGATAATCACGGGGCGCTTTGGTTCGAACGTTCGAAGACCCCGGCCTGGGGTTTGAACGGCGGCAAGGAGGGCAAGGGGCCGGAAATCACCATCACCTTCCCCGACGGTGAAGTGGAGCACGGGCTTAAAATGCGCGCCCGCGCCCTGCCCACCAACACCGTGATCGAATGTCAGACCGGCGGCGGCGGCGGCAACGGCGACCCGGCGCAACGGCACTTCGAAGCGGTCGTGCGGGACGTCCGCCAGGGCCTCGTCAGTCGCGAGGCGGCGCATCGGGAGTACGGCGTGGTCATTCGCGACGACGGAACCGTCGACGAGGCGGCCTCGGTCGCACGATGACCGACGCGCCAGTCATATCGGTCCGAGGCGTCGGCGTCCGCTTCGGCGACGTGACGGTGCTCTCCGGGGTGGACCTCGATATCCGCCCCGGGGAGGTGCACGGCCTGATCGGTGAGAACGGTGCCGGTAAGTCGACGCTCGGCAAGGTACTTGGCGGCTACTACGGCGCGAGCGAGGGCGAGATCTTCATCGACGACCGCAAGCAGGCACGTTGGGATACGCCGACCGCACTGCAAAACGGCGTCGCCATCATGCACCAGGAGCTTCAGCTGGTGCCCGGCCTGACCGTGGCCCAGAACGTCTACCTCGGCATCGAGGAGAACCGTCGCGGCGTGCTGCGCGGAACCGAGGGCAAGCGCCTCGAACGCCTGATGGCCGAATGCGGCCTGCAACTCGACCCCGATGCCGTGACCTCGGACCTCACCATCGCCGAGCAGCAGAAGATCGAGATCCTGCGCGCGTTGGCCCGGGAGGCGCGGGTGATCGTCATGGACGAACCCACGGCCTCGCTCTCCAAGACGGAGGTCGACCAGCTGCACCGCATCATGCGCGCGCTGCGCGACGAGGGCCGGTCGGTCATCTACGTGACGCATTTTCTTAACGATATTCTCGACGTGACCGATCGCGTCACCGTGCTGCGCAACGGCACGATGGTGCATACGCACGACACAAGGGACGAGACCAAGGGAACGCTTGTCTCGGCCATGCTGGGCGGCGTGAAGTCCGAAACTCTCTACCCGCCCAAGGCGCGCACCCCCGGCAAGGTCGTGCTGTCCGTGCGTGACCTCACCTCTTCAAGGGGCGCGCGGGTCGACAGGCTCAATCTGCGCGCCGGGGAAGTCGTGGGTTTAGCGGGCCTCGTCGGGGCCGGTCGGACGGAGATTGCCCGCGCCATCGTCGGCGCGGATCACGCCACCGGCACGGTCGAGTTGGACGGCGCCCCGCTGGCGGTGCGCACGATCCGCGACGCGACCGAGGCCGGCATCGTCATGGTCCCCGAGGACCGTCGCGGCCAGGGCCTGGTCATGTCACAGACCGTCGCTGCCAACGTATCCCTGCCACATCTCGCCAACATCGCCCGCTCGGGCGTGGTCCGGCGGGGCGAGGAACGGAGCCTCGCCCGACGTGTCATCGAACGGTTCGGGGTGCGCCCCGCTGCGGTTGACGGCGATATCTCGAACTATTCCGGGGGCAACCAGCAGAAGGTCCTGATCGGCAAATGGCTCGCAGGCAATCCGCGGGTCGTGATCCTCGATGAGCCGAGCCGTGGCGTCGATGTCGGCGCGCGTGAAGCGATCCACCAGGAGATCGCGCGGCTCGCCTCCGAAGGCGTGGCGGTCCTGGTGATATCGAGCGAAATCGAGGAGGTGCTGGGGCTCGCGACGCGGGTCTACCTCGTCGACAGCGGGCGGCTTGTGGATGAGATCGACCCCGACGAGGTCGGCGAGGCCGAGGTGCTGGCCGCGCTCTTCAAACACCAGACAACCAAGGACTCCGCGGCATGACACGCGCACAGACACAGAAATTCCTTCAATCCTATGCCGTGCTCATCCTGATCGGGCTGCTGATCGTCGTGCTGTCGCTGATGTCGGACAGTTTCCTGACCGCACGCAACCTTCTCAACATTCTCAACCAGAACGCTCCGCTGGCAATCATCGCCTCTGCCATGACGCTGGTCATCGTTGTGGGCGGGTTCGACCTGTCCGTCGGCGCGACCTTCGCCATGGGCTCGGTCGCGGCCGCCTGGCTGGCGGTCAACGTCGATCCCTACCTTGGCCTCGCGCTCGCGCCCTTCGTAGGCCTCGCCTTCGGCGTCGCCAACGGGCTGGCGATCACGCAACTGCGGGTGCATTCCTTCCTCGCCACCATCGCGACAGCCCTCATTTTCCGGGGCATAGCGGTCGCCGTGTCGGACGGCCGCCTGATCTCGGCCCGGCTGGACGAGTTCACATGGCTCGGTCGGGGACAGTTCCTGGGCGTCTTCAACGCCATCTGGATCATGGCCATCTTCGCGCTGCTGCTGACGTTCCTTCTGACCAGCACGACCTTTGGGCGCCGCGTCTATTCGGTCGGCGGGAACGAACAGGCCGCGATCCTTTCCGGCATCCGCACCAACCGCGTCAAGATCGCGGCCTTCGCGATCACCGGGTTCGCCGCCGGCCTTGCGTCGATCATCACGACCTCCCGCGTCGCACTCGGACAGGCCTCCGTCGGGCAGGGCATGGAGCTTGAGGCGATCGCCGCGGTGATCCTCGGCGGCACGAGCATCTACGGCGGCCAGGGCGCGGTGTGGCGATCGCTTGCCGGGGTGTTCCTGCTGGCCCTGGTCAACAATGGCTTCAACATCCTCAACATCGATCCGTTCTTCCGCGACCTCACGATGGGTCTGATCATCCTCGCGGCGGTCGGGATCTCTGCCATGGGAAATCGGCGCTGAGAGCGGCGCCGTGATCGGAAATAGAGACGAGAAGCTAACATCGGCATCCAACAGATGCCGATGTTAGCCAGAGCCGCAGCGCTGCCGCTACTTTGCAAATTCTGCGTGGAGGGCTCTATATCAGGGCTCAATCTTGCGCATCAACGCGCCGCGGCACCAGGGCCTCCACGACGGATTTCATGTCGATATAACCTGATGTTTCGCCATTGCTCTTCACCCTGAAGGCACGGTCCATGTTGCCCTCGGCCAGCGCGATGATGCTCTCCAGGTTATCGCTTGGAGCGACCTCCCCGTCGACCAGACCGTCCGGCTCTCGATCCGTCATCACCGAACGGACGCGCAGAACGCGAGCGCGATTAATATCGGCGACGAACTCTTCGATGTACGGGTCTGCAGGATTCAGCAAGATTTCCTGCGGCTGGCCCTGCTGCACCACTGCGCCGTCTTTCAGGATCACCAGATGATCGGCAAGCTTCAGTGCTTCATCAAGATCGTGGGTGATGAAGATGATCGTCTTCTGCAGTTCGTCCTGCAGCTCGAGCAGTAGGTTTTGCATGTCCGTGCGGATCAGCGGATCCAAAGCGGAAAACGCCTCGTCCATCAACATGATGTCCGAGTTTGACGCCAGGGCCCGCGCAATACCGACGCGCTGCTGCATGCCGCCCGAGAGCTGGTGGGGATACTGTTCGCCCTGCCCGACCAGTCCGACCCGGTCGAGCCACTTGTTGGCCTGGTCCTCGTAGTCGCGGCGCGCCTTGCCGCGTGTGGCCAGCGCCATGCCTGCGTTTTCTAGGACCGTACGGTGCGGCAACAGAGCGAAGTTCTGGAACACCATCGACATGGATTCGCGGCGCAGGGTGCGCATCTGCGCATCGTTCCACGACAGGATGTCCTCGCCGTTGACGAGCACCTCGCCGGCCGTGGGTTCGATCAGCCGGTTGAGGTGCCGGATCAGCGTCGACTTGCCCGAGCCCGAAAGGCCCATGATGACGGTGATCTCGCCTTCTTTCATGTCGACGTTGATGTCCTGCAGGCCCAGCACATGGCTCGTCTGGTCCAGCAGCTCGGCCTTCGTCATCCCTTCGCGGACCTTGGCGAGGGCCCCCTCGGGGTCCGCACCGAAGATCTTGTAAAGGTGCCTGATCGAGACTTTCACGTTCTTCTTGGTCATGTCCGTCTCCTTAGCGGCTGGTCTGGCTGGCATCGATGCGTGCAAGCGAGGCTTTGGTCACGCGGTCGAGCGCAATGGCCAGAACCACGATGCCGAGACCGGCGATCAGACCGACACCCAGCTCGAGATTGCGGATGCCGCGCAGCACCAGGATGCCAAGGCCCGGGGCCGAGACCATCGAAGCGATGACCACCATGGCGAGACTCATCATGATCGTCTGGTTCACGCCGGCCATGATGTTGGGCAGTGCCAGCGGGATCTGAACGCCAAAGAGCTTCTGGCTTTTGGTCATGCCGAAGGCGTCGGCCGCTTCGATCACGTCCGGGTTGACCAGCCGGATACCGAGGTTGGTCAAGCGCACAACCGGGACGATCGCGTACAGGATGACTGCGATGCCGTAGAGCTTGGGCTCCGTCACCGAGAACAGGAAGATCAGCGGGATCAGGTAAACGAATGGCGGCAGGGTCTGCAGCATATCCAGCACCGGCGTCAGCACGCCCTGCAGGCGATCACTGCGTGACATGGCGATCCCTATGGGCACTCCGAGCAAGACGCATATGAAGGCGCAGACGAAAATGATCGCGAGGGTCTGCATCGCGACCTCGTAGTGGTCGACAAAGGCGAGGCCCGCGAGCACCAGCGCCACGAAGCCCACGACCTTCCATGACCGGCCCACCATCCAGGTGATCACGAGAAGTATCGGAATCATGGCCCACCAGGGCGTTTCCGTCATCACCCAGAGCATGTTCTCAAGCGCCCAGCTCAGCGGTTGCGTCAGCGGATCGACGACCACGCGCAGCGCATCGCGAATGCCGAGAAAGCCGGTTTCCAGCCCAAGCGTCAGATCGCGTGACTGCGGAATGGCCGAGCAGGCCTCGTGCAGAGCATCGAGCGAAGGAAATGGAAAATCCCGCAACGAGGTGTCGGCATCGGCGCCGCTTGATTTGGCCAGCAGGTCGGCCATTGACATCGGTGCGCCGGAGTCCTGCGTGCCGCACCAATCCCTCAGGCCAAGGGTGTCGAAGAAGCCATCATAGGTTGCCATATGAGCATCGGGGCCGTTGCAGGCCCTCCTTCTTGTGGAAAAAACCAAAAACGGGGCCGATTACCCGGCCCCGTTGAGAATCTGCGCCCCGAAGGGCTGAGCACTCGATTACTGGACGAGTGCCGAGAGGTTTTCGCGCGCCTCGTCGCTGACCCAGTTGGTCCAGGTGTCAGACGCGGTCGACAGGAAGTAGACGGCGACTTCCTCGTTCGAGGCGTTGTTCTCGTCCTTCCATGCCAGCAGGCCCGACATCTGGTCGGTCGCGAAGGTCATTTTGGTGAAGAACTCGGTCAACTCAGGGTTCTCTTCGGCGAACTCGGTGGTGACGGAAGTCAGGATCGGCGCTGCGGGAAAGTCCGAAACCTGCGGGTCGGGGGCGTCGGCGTTCTGCAGCGGAGCGAAGGCCTCCTCGTCATAGCCGCCCAGGTCCACCTTGGTCATGTCGTACTTGCCGAGCGGGACAGTCGGACCCCAGTAGTAGCCGAACCAGGGCTCACCGCCGGTCACGGCAGCGCCCATCGACGTCGCGAGCGTCTCGCCAGAGCCGTGGTTGAAGACCTCGATGCCATGACCTTCGAGATCCAGCGCGCGCGAGAGGTTATCCGACACAACGCGGCAACCCCAGCCATCGGGGCAGTTGTTGAAGCGGCTGCCGACCAGCTCGGGGTTCGCGAGGATACCGTCGATGGTCGTCAGCTCGGGGTGCTCTTCGGCAAGAGAGGTGGGGATCCACCAGCCCTCGACACCGCCCGGCTCAAGTACCGAGGTCAGGCGCTTGATGGTGCCGCCCTCTTCGAGCTTGAGATAGGCTTCGCCGCCCGAGTTGAGCCAAAGGTTGGTCACAACGTCCGGCTCGCCGTTCTCAGCGACCGAAGTGATCGCGGGGATGGTGTCGGACTGCACCAAGGTGACATCGCAGCCATAACCGTGCTCAAGCAGGAACTTGGCGATGTTCGTGGTCACCTCGGCAGCGGCCCAACCCATCTGGGCGATCGAAACTTCGCCGCACTGGCCTGCTTCGTCCTGAGCCTGCGCCTGGGTGGCGAGCGGCAGTACCAGGGTGGCAACGAGCGCAGTGGATGCGAGCTTCATAGTACGCATGAGGTTCTCCTTTGAGACGTTCATTTGAATGCGAAAGGACAGCGCACGCCATGAAAGATGGCATGTTCAGAACATGCCAAGCGTTCATTTTTGCGTTTCTTTTCAGCATTTCTGCCGGAGATAACAGGCCCGGCGTCGAACCGCAAACGGACGAGCGCAAGTGCGAACCTCCGGGCCCGCGCTCGCCCCTGATGACCGGAGCAGTGGCGGTCGGCCATCGTAGCTTCGCCGTGCGTCCTCTGTTCTCCTGACCGACCGCTTCTGGCCCTGCCCAGGGCGGTGAAGCGGTTCATCACCGCCGCACGGATCTGGACCTCGGCAACCTGGCGCCACGCCACGGCCGGCGGCGTCGTGGCAGGCGCGCGTGTCGCAGGCACCGTCGGCAGTGAGCGTCGCGATGTCCTGCTCAGGGTCGATCTGCTTCAGGAGCTCCGGCAGCATCGGCGCGTCGCCGACATTGCTCGAGATGACGGCTTGCAATGTAAAACGATCATTTTACATTTCAGCTCATGGATACCAAGGGAGGTTCTCCATGGACACGACCAGCAAGCTCACCGCCGCAGCTGAGCGGCTCTTCGACCGGCACGGCTACGTGGCCACCGGAATGGATCGGCTGACCGCTGCCGCGGGGATGTCGAGCCGAACACTCTACAAGCATGCCGGCAGCAAGGCGCAACTCATGGCACGGGTGCTGACGGAGCGGGACCAACGCTTCATGGCTCGGTTGGAGGTACAGAGCGTCGACGCTCTGTTCGCGGCGCTCGAAGACTGGGTGCGGGTCGAGGGAACGCGAGGGTGCCTGTTCCTTCGATCACGCGCGGAAACCGGGGGCGACACGCCCGAGATTGCAGAGGCTGTCGCAGCACACAAGGCATCGTTCCACAGGCGGATCGCGGAGGTTGTCGTCGCAGACCTCGGACGCGAAAATTCTGTCCTGACGGAGCAGGTGCTGGTTCTCCTGGAGGGCGCGACCCACGCAGCGGTCTACAGGGGTGCGGATGCCGTGTCCGCCGCGCGCGCGGCGGCGGCCATCCTGATCGAGAGAGCTCGACCATGAGCCCCGCTCTTCGCCTCGCCGCGACAGGCTTTGGCCTGATCGCGGTCTGCTACGGCTTCGCCCGTTTCGCCTTCGGACTGTTCCTGCCGCAGATCGACGGCGATCTGAGCCTCGGCCCCTCGCTCAGCGGCATCATCTCCGGCGGCGCGTTTGCCGGCTACTGCATCGCCATTATCGCGTCTGCGGTGCTGACCGAACGGATCGGCGCGCGCGCGGTCGCCGTCGGGGCGGCCATCGTCGCCGCAATCGGCATGGCGGGGATCGCCCTCGCCCCATCGCCACTCGTTCTTGCCATCGCCGTCGTGGTGGCGGGATCGAGCACGGGCCTCGCCTCTCCACCAATGGCCGCCGCCGTGGCCGCCGCGGTTCAGAAAAGCCGCCAGGATCTTACCAACACCGTCATCAACGCGGGGACGAGCGCGGGGGTGGCCCTGTCGGGACCGATCGCCCTGGCAATTGCCGAGCAGTGGCGGCTGGCATTCGGAGTGTTCGCCGCCGTGGCACTGGTGTTCGCGGTCGCGGCCGCTGTTTCCCTTCCGGCGTCCCGTGGCGGTCAAAACGCTGGCGGTCTGCCTCCGATGAATGGCCCTGTACTGCGCCTGATCTCCGCCTCGTTCCTCATGGGAGCGGCGAGCACTGCGGTCTGGTCCTTCGGCGGCCAGCTCGTGTCGCAGCAACTGGGATGGGGGCCGACCGGAACCGGGATCCTCTGGACCTGCATCGGCGTGGGCGGCATCGCCGGGGCATTGGCCGGAACGCTCATTCGCCGGTTGGGTCTCGACCCCGTTCACTGGGCTTTCCTGGGGCTGATGGCCGCGGGTATTCTCGCAGTCGGATCGGGCATTGCAACACCCACGCTCGCCCTGATCGGAGGGACTCTCTTCGGCGCATCGTACGTGATGCTGACGGGGGTCTACCTCGTCTGGGGCATCAACGCGTTGCCGAACCGTCCCGCAACCGGGCTCATGATCGGGTTCCTGACCATCGCCATCGGCCAGACCGCCGGCGCACCGATCTTCGGGTTCGTCATGGCGGGGCCCGGGGCGGGTTCAGCAGTGGTATGCTTCGCCGCCGTCGCGCTCCTTGCCGGCGCCTTTCGATCAGGAAGCCCGACCGAGAGCGCGCATGCTTAGCCTTGGAAAAGCAACGGGGTCCTGTCGTCTGGCGGAGCACCATGCAAAACAGCGCCTTCCTCGAGAGGCAGCTCTGGATAGCGGCGAGGGAAATATCAATCACTGGCACATCAGGTGCGGGTCGTAGCGCTACAAGAGCACACAACGCCCAAGCTTAACGCGAAGGGAACCGTACGGTACTTCGCTTGGGACTACGCCCCTGGTCAGCCCAAGAATACCTGAGGAGAACCTGCGAGTTATCTGGAAAAATGGTGCCCGGGGGCGGAATCGAACCACCGACACGAGGATTTTCAATCCACTGCTCTACCCCTGAGCTACCCGGGCACGGGTGAGCGGCGACCGCTCGGGGCTTGGGTCTGATACCGCCCGTCTCGGGGCAAGTCCAGTGGGGTGAAGCGGAAAAAATGCGCTCCGACTTGCGCCTCTGACCTCCCCTTGCGTCAGGCTCCGTCGCCCTCGTCGGGGTCCGGTGCGCCGTCCTCGTCATCGGCGGGCGTGACGGGGACGCGGTAGGCTTCGTGCAGCCATTTGCCGAGGTCCACATCCGCGCAGCGGCGGGAGCAGAAAGGGCGGTAGTCGGGATGGGTGGGCTTGCTGCAGATCGGGCAGGTCATGCGGCCTCCGTCATCACCTCCGCCGGCAGCGGGAGGCGTTCGCGCTTGCGGGTAAGTTCGAGATGGCCGAGCGTCGTCCAGCCAACGAAGGTGGTCTCCACCGGATCCGCCCGCAAGGCGGCGCGGAGGGACTGCTCGATCGACTTGCGGTCCCGCTTCGGCGCGGGTGCGAGGTCGACGACCACCTGACCGCCGAGGCCGAGACATCGCAGGATCCGCGGCAGGGCGCGGACGGCGGCGATGTTGGCCTTGAGGCCGGCGGCAGGACTGGTGTCCCCGCCGGTATCAACATCGCAGGCGACGAGGGCACGGGTTTCCTCGACCATCAGCGTGCCGCCACCCGGCAGCGGGCAGGCCTTGGCGAGAGCCGCGATGGCATCGAGAACGCCCCGGTCGGCGAAGGCGGAGGGACCATCGTCCACCTCGTCCGGGACGGGCCAGTCGCGCCAGGCGGCGGCATGGGCGTCCGGGCCGTCCACCAGCAACTCGGGCTCCGAGCCGTCGTCGGCCAGGACATCCGCCGCGAGGGCGCACATGGCATGGATGTCCTCCGCCACCTCAACCTCGTCGGCCCCTTCGGCGGCGGACCGCAGGATCAGACCCGCGCCGTCCGGCAGGTCTATCTCCGCCGCGATCTCGGCGAGGGCGACACGCGCCTCTTCGTCCCGGATCGCGCGGGAGATGTTGATGCCGGGAGCGCCGGGTGTGACGATGGCGAAGCGGGATTTGAACAGAAGGCGCAGCGTGACCGGGATCGCCTTGCCGGGCTCCGAATGGCCGGTGACCTGCACCTGAAGCGGTTGTCCGGGCGCGATGCCCTTCGCCTGCTTCAGAAACCCGCGGCGACCACCCGGCAGGGCGAGGAAGATCCCTCCCTGCCCCTTCATCGGCCGGTCCGCGATCCCGCGAAGGATCGCGCCGGGTCTCGCGACCGGATCCGTCCCGTCGATCAGGAGATCATCGAGAACGCCGTCCACCATGCGAGCGGCTGCGGCGCGGCCGGCGAGCGTGCCGAGGATAACACTCGTGCCCTTCATGATGTGCTCCAGACTGGGTAACCGAAGGAGGAAAGGAGCGCCGCCGTCTCCGCCAGAGGCAGGCCGACGATGGCGGAGTGGCTGCCCTCCATCCACGGGATGAAGGCCCCGGCGGGGCCTTGGATGGAATAGCCGCCAGCCTTGTCCTGCCAGTCCCCCGTCGCGAGGTAGCCGTTCACCTCGACGTCGCTGAGCCGCTTGAACTTTACCGAGGAGACCACGCTCCGCGCGCGCAGCGCCTCGCCCCTGCGCACGGCCAGGGCCGTGACGACGCGGTGCCGACGCCCCGAGAGGGCGTGCAGGAACTCGGCCGCCTCTCCGGCGTCGCGGGGTTTGCCCATGATCCGGCGGCCAAGGGCCACGGTGGTATCGGCAGAGAGCACGAGTTCGTCAGGCGCGGCCGCAACGGCCAGCGCCTTTTCCCGTGCCATGCGTTCGCAATAGGGTCGTGGCAGCTCCCCGCGCGCGGGCGTCTCGTCGATATCGGGCGGGCGGACGTCATCGGGGCGGATGCCCAGGACCGCGAGCAGCTCGAGCCGCCGCGGAGAGCCCGAGCCGAGAATCAGGCGCATGGCCCCTGGCTCGGTCGGCACGGTCTCACTTGAAGCGATAGTTGATCCGCCCCTTGGTCAGATCGTAGGGGGTCATCTCGACCTGTACGCGGTCGCCAGCGAGGACGCGGATGCGGTTCTTCCGCATCTTTCCCGCCGTATGCGCGATGATCTCATGGCCGTTGTCCAGCTCGACCCTGAATGTCGCATTCGGCAGGAGTTCCTTCACGACGCCGGGGAATTCGAGCATTTCTTCCTTGGCCATGGTCACTCCGTGATTGCCGCCCCCAAATTGGAGCGCGTCGCGTAAATGCGCGCGTTCAGCGCATTGTTCAAGGGCTTTGATGGGGCTGCAACGCGTCAATCCGGTCCGGCGTTCCGAACCGCGCCGCGATCCGGTGCGCGATCTGATCCCGTGTCTGCCGGTAGGCGGCGAGCTTCTGCTCCCGCGTCTCGCCAAGGCCGGTGGGCTCGAGAACGGGCCAGTATTCGACATCGAGATGGAAGACCCGCGTCAGTTCCAGCGCATGCCGCTGACTGGCCGGGGACAGCGTCACGATCAGCTCGAAGCTCGACAGATCGTCCCCCCAATCCTGCATCATCTCGAAGCTGCGCGCCCGATGACGGGACAGCTCGACGCCGATTTCGGCCGACACGGCGATGGCAAAGGGGTCGATCTCCAGATCGCAGCGCACGCCGGCGGACTGGATGTAGGTGCGGTTGCCGAGCACCTGCTTGGCCATTCCCTCCGCCATCGGGGAGCGTACCGCGTTGTGATCGCAGCAAAAGAGCACGGAGGACGGAAGCGCCCCGGTCACATCGCGCTTCCGTGGTGCAGGACGCAGATCAGAGTGAAGAGGCGCCGCGCAGTGGCCTTGTCCACCTCCGCCTTCCCGGCGAGACGGTCCTGGAGGATGCGGGCGCCCTCGTCATGGATGCCGCGGCGGGCCATGTCGATCGCTTCGATCTGGCTCGGCGGCATCCGCTTCACCGCCTCGAAATAGCTCTCGCAGATCTGGAAATAGTCCTTCACCACCTGCCTGAACGGGCCAAGGGAGAGGTGGAACTCGCCCGCGGCCTCCGCGGCAGAAGTGCTCAGCGAAAAGACGAGGCGCCGTTCGCGGATCGCCAGATCGAGCTTGTAGGGCCCCTCCGGCCGCGCACGCCCGTCCTCCCGCTCCGGCAGGGCGAAGGTGTTCTCCTCCAGCAGATCGAAAATCGCGACGCGCCGCTCCTGCTCGATTTCGGGCGTGGGCGGAGGCAGGTTCGCATCGTCGATCTCGACGTCGCTGAGATAGGACGGCATCGCGCGCTCCATCGGGGTCAGGGCACCGAGAATAACGCCCCTCCCCCGCTTTACCAGAGCCCGCGCGAGGACGGCGGCCTCAGCCCTCCTCGTTCAGCCTCCGCAGCCGGGCCGTGACGCTGAGGCCGTGTGCTTCGAGGCTTTCGGCGCGTGCGAGCCGCTCCGCCGCCGGCCCGATCCTCGCCAGCGCGCCCGGCGTCATCTGCGCCAGTGTCGTGCGCTTGAGGAAGTCGAGCACCGACAGGCCCGAGGAGAACCGCGCCGAGCGCGCCGTGGGCAGGACGTGGTTCGGTCCGCCGACATAGTCGCCGATCGCCTCCGGCGTCCAAGCGCCGAGGAAGATCGCGCCGGCGTGACGGATCTTTCTCGACAGCGCCTCGGGGTCGGCGACGCAGAGTTCGAGGTGCTCCGGCGCGATCCGGTCCGAAAGCGCGGCCGCCTCCTGCAGCGACCGGGCCGTGATGACGGCTCCGAACTCCGCCCAGCTCTTGCCGGCGATCTTGCGCCGCTCCAGGGTCTGCAGATGCCGGTCCACCGCCGCGGCGACGCGCGAGCCGAGGTCGGGATCGGTGGTGATCAGGATGGACTGGGCGCTCTCGTCGTGCTCCGCCTGGCTCAAGAGGTCGAGCGCGATCCAGTCGGGGTCCCCGGTCTCGTCGGCTATGACGAGAATCTCGGAGGGCCCGGCGATCATGTCGATTCCGACGCGCCCGAACACCCGCCGCTTGGCCGCGGCGACGAAGGCGTTTCCGGGACCGGTGATCTTGTCCACCGGCGGGATCGTGGGGGTCCCGTATGCGAGGGCCGCGATCGCCTGCGCACCGCCGATGCGGTAGATCTCGTCCACCCCGGCGATCCGCGCCGCCAGCATCACGAGAGGGTTCACGGCGCCGTCCGGCGTGGGCACCGCGATCACCAGCCGCTCGACGCCCGCGACCCGGGCCGGGATCGCGTTCATCAGGACGGACGAGGGGTAGGAGGCGAGACCGCCCGGCACGTAGAGCCCTGCCGCCGCAACCGGCGTCCAGCGCCAGCCGAGCGTCGCGCCCTCGGGATCGGTCCACTGCGCATCCTCGGGCATCTGCCGCGCGTGGTAGGCCCGGATCCGCTCCGCCGCCTGCCGGAGCGCGCGCTCCTCGTCCTTCGGCACCGCCGCGATCGCCGCCTCGACCTCCGCCTCGGAGATCCGCAGGGTTTCGGGGGTGAGGCGCAGCCGATCGAAGCGCTCGGTCAGCTCGATCAGTGCCGCATCGCCGCGGGCCCGCACGTCGGAGATGATCGCGGCGACCGCCTCGTCCACATCGACCGAATCCTCGCGCTTTGCGGACAGAAGATCGGCAAAGGCGGCCTCGAAATCGTCGGACCGGGTGTCGAGAAACTGGGGCACGGAGAAGCGGCCTCCCTTGGACATCGAAAGGCGCCGAAGACCGGCGCCCATACGTCTGATCCCGCGTCGCGAGCGCGGCGGGGCATGCGCCCGATAGCCTGCCGGCGATGGGGCATCAAGCGAGGAGACGGCCATTTCCACATTGTCCGGGCACCGGGCTCCCCATGTGGAGCTGCCTCCTTCTCGCCCGGAAATTGATGCAGGCATGCACCACAGCTTCCGCAAATTCGCCGGAGTGACGTGGTTAATTAGTTGAAAGGTTTGATGATCGGGCAGAACGGGGGCAGAAATTGGGCATAAATGAGGCAACCTCTCTGATCAGAGCCTGGTTCGCCCAGAATGCGGATGCGGCCATGTATCGCCTCCGCCCGAGGCAAGGAATTGCGCAGATGATCGGCAGTCTGACCGGCGCCGCCGTGCGCGCCATCTTTGCGGCCCTCCTGGTGGCGACGCCGTCCCTCATCCTGCCCTCCGCGTCCGGAGCGCACGAGATCGTTGCACTGATCGCGCTCGGGGCCGCGGCAATCACCTTCTGCGAGTACTTCTCCCACAGCCCCTGCCTCATCGAGTTCCGGGACGCCCCGCCCTTCAACCGCATCCGGTTCCTGTCGCTCTTCGTCACCCTCTTCGTGCTGGCGGTGATGTTCGCCGGAGAGGGCGAGGGAAGTACCCTGTCCCTGCTGATCCGTGCCGTCGGGCTTGCAGCCGGGACAGCGCTCGACTTTCCGTTCAGCCCCGTGCGCCTCGTGGTGGCGGTCGTACCCGAGGAAGCCGGCATGCCGCTCGCCGTCTCCATCCGGGCCGCCGCGGGACTGGCCTATGCGATCTCCATCGTCGCCATCGTCTTCTTCGTGCTGATCCTGCGGCTCCAGCGCTGGCCGTCCAGCGCAGGGGCGTTCAACGTGTGGATCAACCTGCCGACATTCGATCCGACCACTGGCAACGACATCGTGGCGCGGCTCAATCGCGATGCGCGCATTAACGTCGCCTTAGGGTTTCTCCTGCCATTCCTGATCCCGTCCGCTGCCGGCGGAATCACCGCGCTGTTCGGGCTTCGGGCGCTGTCCGAGCCGCATTCCGTCGTCTGGCTGGTTTCGACATGGTCCTTCCTGCCCCTATCGCTCTTCATGCGCGGCATCGCCATGGGCCGGGTCGCGAGCATGATCGCGGAGAAACGCCGCCGTACGGAGCGGGACGCGCCCGTGTCCGCCGGGCTTGCGCTGAGCTGATCGCCCTGCTGCTGGCGGCTCTCGTCGCCGGCCCCCTCCGGGCCGACGCGCCCCTCGTTCCGCAGAAGGCGGACGGCGTGGTCCGTCTCGCGACCTATCATGCGGAGCTGACGCGCCGCGGCCCCGGTCTCCTTCTCGGCGACATCCTCAAGGGCGATCCGCAAGTGGGCGCGGTCGCCGCGCTCGTCGCGGCCGCCCGGCCGGACATCCTCCTTCTGACGGGCGTCGACCATGATGGCGCCGGCCACACGCTCTCCGCACTGGCGGATGTGATCGGCGAGGCCGGCCCGCGCTACCCCCACCGGTTTGCCCTGCGCCCCAATTCCGGCCTCCGAACCGGGCTGGACATGGACGGCGACGGGCGAACCGGAGGCGCGCGAGACGCGCACGGATACGGCCGGTTCCCGGGCGCCGGCGGCCTTGCCCTTCTCTCCCGCTGGCCGCTGGGAGATGTGACGGACCTCTCTGCACTTCTCTGGCGGGACGTGCCCGGCGCGGTTCTGCCGGTTCATCCCGGCGGCGAGCCGTTCCCTTCGGAAGAGGCGCAGGCGATCTGGCGCCTCTCCTCCACCGGCCACTGGATCGTCCCGATCCGCCTGCCCGGCCCGCCGGAGCGGCATCTGACGATCCTTGCCTACGCCGCGACGCCCCCTGTCTTCGACGGCCCGGAGGATGCGAACGGGCTGCGAAGCGCGGCCGAGACCGGCCTCTGGCGGTCGTTGCTAGACGGAGCTCTCGACGTGCCGCCGCCGGAGCCGCCCTTCGCGATCCTCGGCCGCGCCAATCTCGACCCCTCGCGCGGAGACGGCCGGAGGGAGGCGATCCGCGCCCTTCTGTCGGACCCGCGCCTGAAAGACCCCGAGCCACTGGGCGAGAGCGGCGCCCCCGCGACAGCCGATTTCACCGATCCCACCCCGGGCGACATGCGGCTCGACTACGTCCTGCCCTCTGCCGATCTCGGCATCCGAGCATCCGGCGTCCTGTGGCCGGAAGCGGAGGGGCTGGATCTGGTCGAAGCCGCCTCTCGCGGACGGCTGGTCTGGACGGACGTGGAGGTTGAACCGCGAGCGAAACGCTGAGGCATTCCGCGCTCGCCAGCCGGCGACGGCCTCCGAGATCCGCCGAGCAGGATGAGAGACGTCGGGATCCCGCGACCCCGGCGTCTCAGGCCTCCCCGGTCTCGATCATGCCCGCGCGGAGAGCATGGCGGCCGCCTTCGAATTCCGCGCCGAGGAACGCATTGACGATATCGAGGGCCAGCCCCTCGCCGATGACGCGGGCGCCGAGGGAGAGCATGTTGGCATCGTTGTGCTGCCGGATCATGCGGGCCGAGAACGTATCCGAGCAGACGCCGCAGCGGATGCCGGCAACCTTGTTCGCCGCCATCATGATCCCCTGCCCCGTGCCGCACAGGACGATTCCGAGACGAGCGTCACCGGAGGCGACGCGCTCCGCGGCGGCCCTGCCGTGGATGGGGTAATGCGTGCTCTCGGGCGTGGTCGGGCCAATGTCGATGACCTCCCACCCCGCCGCCTCGACATGGGCGGCGATGGTGCGGCGAAGCTCGATGGCGGCGTGGTCGCTGGACAGGACGATGCGGGGTCGAGGTGTCATGAGGGGGTCGCCTTCTTGAATGCCTTTGCGGCTCCATACGCCAGGGCGGAGCGAACGGCAAAGGACGCGCTCTCGGGCGCGGCTGCAGGGAGGGGGGCGCAGCTTGACCGGGAGGCGGGGGCGGGCTACGCCCCGCGGCGATCCGTCCTGACCATCCAAGGAGACTGCCCATGCCGTCCGATCCGACCCTTCTGATCCTGCCGGGCGACGGCATCGGGCCCGAGGTCATGGCCGAGGTGCGCAAGGTCATCGAGTGGTTCGGCGCCAATGGCGGCCCCTCCTTCACCGTCGAGGAAGACCTCGTCGGTGGCGCGTCCTACGACGCGCATGGCACGCCGCTGACCGATGCGGCGATGGAGCGGGCACAGAACGCGGATGCGGTTCTCCTGGGCGCCGTCGGCGGGCCGGCCTACGACTCGCTCGACTTCTCCGTGAAGCCCGAGCGGGGGCTCCTGCGCCTGCGCAAGGAGATGGATCTCTTCGCCAACCTGCGCCCGGCGCAGTGCTTCGAGGCCCTTGCGGACTTTTCCTCCCTCAAGCGTGAGGTGGTCGCCGGGCTCGACCTGATGATCGTACGCGAGCTGACCTCCGGCATCTATTTCGGCGAGCCGCGCGGCATCGTGCGCGAGGGCAACGAGCGCGTCGGGATCAACACGCAGCGCTACACCGAGAGCGAGATTGCCCGCGTCGCGCGCTCCGCCTTCGAGCTGGCGCGAAAGCGGGATGGCCGGGTCTGCTCCATGGAGAAGGCCAACGTGATGGAAAGCGGCATCCTGTGGCGCGAGGTGGTTCAGGAGATCCACGACGCCGAGTACCAGGATGTCGAGCTGTCCCACATGTACGCCGATGCCGGCGCCATGCAGATCTGCCGGAACCCCAAGCAGTTCGACGTCATCGTCACGGACAACCTGTTCGGGGACATCCTCTCCGACGCGGCGGCAATGCTGACGGGCTCTCTCGGGATGCTGCCGTCCGCCTCCCTCGGCGTGCCGATGGAGAACGGCCGGCCGAAGGCGCTCTACGAGCCGGTGCACGGCTCCGCGCCCGATATCGCCGGTCAGGGCAAGGCGAACCCGATCGCCTGCATCCTCTCCTTCGCGATGGCGCTGCGCTATTCCTTCAACCGGGGCGACGAGGCAACCCGGCTCGAGACCGCCGTGGAGAAGGTCCTGGCCGACGGGCTGCGCACGGCCGACCTCATGGGCCCCGAAGACGGCACGCCGGTTTCCACCTCGCAGATGGGCGACGCCATCGTCACCGCGCTCGCGGCGGCCTGAGCCGGACAGACGGCACTACTGCTCTGGAAAAACGCGCCGCGAGGAGACCTCCTCGCGGCGCGTTCGCATGTCTGGGGGACGCTTGTCCCTCCGCTCAGGCGGCGGTGCCTTCGTCGCTGCCGGCAACGCGAAGACCGTCCTTCACCGCGCTGTTCTCGTGAACGAGAGTGCGGGTCGGGAAGGGGATCTCGACGCCGGCCGCATCCAGGGCTTCCTTCACGGCGCGGGTCATGTCCCCCTGGAACGCGAAGGCATCCGCATTCGCGCACCAGACCCGCACCAGGAAGTCCACGGAGCTGTCGTTAAGGTTCGTCACCTTGATGAAGGGGTCCGGCTCCGCATGGGCGCGGGGATCGGCCATGATCGTGTCGAGGATCACCTTCTCGGCGGTGGCGAGGTTCGCCCCGTAGCCGACGCCGAACGTCCATTCCACCCGGCGCACGTCATAGGCCGAGTAGTTGGTGATCGTGTTCCCCCAGACCTCGGAATTGGGGATGATGATCTGCACGTTCGCGATCGAGGCCAGCTCGGTATAGTTCAGCGAGATGTCCTTCACCGTCCCCGTCTGGCCGTTCACGACGACGAAATCGCCGGTCTTGATCGGCCGGAAGAAGATCAGCATCACGCCGGCGGCGACGTTCGACAGCGTGCCCTGAAGCGCCAGGCCGATGGCGAGACCGGCGGCACCGAGTGCGGCGACGACTGAGGTCGTCTGCATCCCGAAGCGGTTGAGCACGAAGATGAAGGTGAAGACGAGGATCGTGTAGCGCACGATGGCGCCGAGGAAGTTGAAGAGCGTTTCGTCGAACCGCTCCTTGAGGCCGAGGTTGCGCACGCGCCGTCCGAGCCACGCCGCAAGCGCCCAGCCGATGACGAGGACGAGCACGGCCGAAAGAAGGTTGCCGAGGATGCCTGCGAGGAACTGGACCGACAGGATCTCCCCCACCGATACGCCGTTCGCGATTTCCGCACTCATAAAGTTGTCCATGTCACTCCGCCAGCTTGTCCATCTCGGTCGCGAGGCGGATGTCGAGCTCGGTCAGACCGTTCGCGCTGTGGGTCGCGAGGGTCACTTCGACCTTGCGGTAGACGTTCCGCCATTCGGGGTGGTGGTCCAATTTTTCGGCCATGAGCGCAACCGACGTCATCCAGCCGAACGCGGCGCGGAAATCGGCGAAGCGGAAGATCTTCTCGATGGCCTCGCGGTCTTCGGCGAGCGTCCAGCCGGCATCAATGAGCGGCTCCAGCGCTGTGCGATCCGTCAGTCGCTCCGGCTTCATTCCTCGGACCCCGTTTTCCTGAAGGGGCCGAAGCTGGTCAGGATCTCGATGTCCTCGTCCACCGCGCGGGCCTCCCCCTCGAGAAACTGCTCGACGGCGTTGCGGAAACCCGGATCCCCGATCCAGTGGAGCGAATGGGTGGGCGCCGGCAGGTAGCCGCGGGCCAGCTTGTGCTCCCCTTGCGCGCCCGCCTCGACCCGGGCGAGACCACGCTCGATGGCCCAGTCGATCGCCTGATAGTAGCATGCTTCGAAATGCAACGCCGGGTGGTGCTCGGTGGCGCCCCAGTAGCGGCCGTAGAGGCAGTCCCGCCCGATGACATTGAGCGCGCCGGCGACGTTGCGGCCCTCCCGCTCGGCGAGGATCAGCAGGATGTCGTCCCGGAGCGTCTCGTGCGCGATCTCGAAGAAGGCGCGGGTGAGGTAGGGCGTCCCCCATTTCCGGGCGCCGGTATCCTGGTAGAAGCGCCAGACGTCGTCCCAGTCCGAGGGGCGGATCTCCTCTCCCGTTCGGAGCCGGATCTCCCCGCCGAAGCCCTGCGCCTGTGCGCGCTCCTTGCGGATGTTCTTGCGCTTGCGGCTGGACAGGTCGGCGAGGAACGCGTCGAAGTCCGAGTAGCCGCGATTGACCCAGTGGAACTGCGTGCCGGTGCGGTGAAGAAGGCCCATCTGCGCGCCTGCCAGCGCCTCGCCCTCGGTGCAGAACGTGGCATGGAGCGTGGTGATGTCGTTCCGCGAGGCGAGCTGCACGGCGCCCTCGACCAGCGCAGCCATGCCGGCGCTCTCCCAGCCGGGTCGCGTGAGGAAGCGACGGCCGGTGGCGGGAGTGAAGGGCACGGCGATCTGCAGCTTGGGATAGTATCGCCCGCCGGCGCGCTCGTAGGCATGGGCCCACGAATGGTCGAAGATGTATTCGCCCTGGGAATGGCCCTTTGCATAGAGCGGCGCGGCGGCGACGATCTCGCCGCCCGATTGCACGGTCAGGTACATCGGCTGCCAGCCGGTGCCCGGACCGACAGACCCGCTTTCCTCGATGGCCGACAGGAAGCGGTGCGTGGTGAACGGATCGAGCGGGCGGCCGCTCTCCGCCGCTTCGGGGCAGGCACAGGCGTCCCAGTCGCTCGCGGGGATGACCGCGATGCTGTCATGCGCCGTGACGGACAGGGGCGCGTCGGGATCGGGAGGCTGGGCTGAACTCATGTGCGGCGCGGATGATGGCGCGGCCTCGCCGGGTTTCAACCCGGCGCGTAGCCTTCGAAGGTCACATTGTCCGCAAGCTGCCGCGCTTCGGCCTCCTCCGCGGGACTGCGGATGGTCCAGCAGAGGATCGGCAATCCGGCCTCGCGAAGCGGCGAGAGGGCGGGAGAGGCAAGGTCCGTCCGGTCGTGGCTGACGAAGGAGATCCCGAGCCGCTCCGCATCCTCGATCCGCGCCAGGGCGGCCAGACGGCCCGGGGGCGTCAGCGTCCACTCCTCCGGCTCGAACGCGCAGGTGGTCAGGCCGATGGTCGCGTCCGGCAAGGCCTCTGACAGCGCCTCCACGCTGGCGGGATTGAAGGACATGAAGGCGATCGGGCCGTCATACGCCGCCGCATCCGCCGCCGCGGCCCGCTCGAGAGTCCCGTCCACCGCGCCGAGGCGGCAGGACTGGTCCTTGATCTCGACAAGGAGGGGCACACGTCCCGCCACCTCCTCCAGCACCTCGGCGAAGGTCGGAACGCCCTCCCCGTCCCCGCCGAGAAGCGGCAGGCGGGACAGCTCCCCGGAGCCGCGCGCCCGGACCGCGCCTGTCCCCCCCGTCAGCCGGGACAGATCGTAGTCGTGAAAGACCATCGCCCGCCCGTCCGAGGCGCATTGAAGGTCGATCTCGATCCCGTAGCCGGCCGCGACCGCGGCGCGAATGGCCGAGCCTGAGTTCTCCGGGCGCCCCGCCCCATGCAGCGCGCGGTGAGCGATGGGGCGGGCGAGGAAGGAGGGGTGCAGGCTCATGCGAGCCGGAAGATCGCTTCGATCTCGACCGCGACGCCCATGGGCAGCGATGCGGCGGAAACGGCGGACCGCGAATGCCGCCCCTTGTCGCCCAGGAGCGCGACGAGAAGATCGGATGCCCCGTTCACGACCTTGGGCTGGTCGGTGAATTCGGCGGTGCTGTTGACGAAGGCGGTGAGCTTGACCACCTGCGCCAGCCGCCCGAAATCGCCGCCGCAGGCCGCGCGCGCCTGCGAAAGGAGGGACAGCGCACAGGCCCGCGCGGCCTCCACGCCCTGCTCGAGGTCGAGATCGGCGCCGAGCTTGCCGCGGATCAGACCGTCCGGGCCTTGGCTGATCTGCCCCGACACGAAGACAAGGTCCCCCGACACGACATAGGGCACATAGTTGGCGGCAGGCGCCGGCGCATCCGGCAGTGTAAGGCCCATCTCGGTCAGTCTCGTTTCGATCTCGGTCGTCATGGCTCTCGCCCTCATCTCATGTTCGCTCGCGCGCACCGTATCTGCATCGCATGGCGCAGAGAAGACGACGTACTACCTCGGATTCAACGCCAAGACGGGCGACATTGCCACATCGGGAGTAGATCATGGGTTATCTGAAGAACGGCGAATGGAATACCGGCTGGTACGACACCTCCGACGGGTCCTTCGACCGGCCGGAAACCGCCTTCCGGAACTGGGTCACCGCCGATGGCAGCCCCGGCCCGAGCGGAGAGGGCGGCTTCCCTGCCGAGAGCGGGCGCTACCATCTCTACGTCTCGCTGGCCTGCCCGTGGGCGCATCGGACGCTCATGGTCAGGGCTCTGAAAGGGCTGACGGGGGATATCGATGTCTCCGTGGTGCATCCGCACATGCTCGACGAGGGCTGGACCTTCGACGACAGCCGCGACGGTGCGACGGGAGACAAGCTCTATGGCCTGCCCTTCCTGCGGGACATCTACACCAAGGCCAAGTCGGACATCACCGGCCGCGTGACCGTGCCGGTCCTCTGGGACAAGGAGCGCGAGACCATCGTCTCGAACGAGTCCGCCGAGATCATCGTGATGCTCAACTCCGGCTTCGACGGCATCGCCTCCGGCCCCGAGCTGGAGCCCGAGGACCTGTCCTCCGAGATCGAGAAGGTGAACGAGCGCGTCTATCCGGGGATCAACAACGGCGTCTACAAGGCTGGTTTCGCGACGAAGCAGGAGCCGTACGAGAAGGCCGCCAAGGAGGTCTTCGCCACGCTCGACTGGATGGAGGAGCTTCTGGCGGAGCGTCGGTACCTCGCGGGCGACCGCCCCACCCTCGCGGACATCCGCGCCTTCACGACGCTCGTCCGCTTCGACGCGGTCTATCACGGTCATTTCAAGTGCAACCGCCGGAAGCTGATCGAGTACCCGAACCTGTGGGCCTACGCGCGGGAAATCTACCAGTGGCCGGGTGTCGGCGAGACGGTTAATTTCGATCAAATCGTGCAGCATTACCACTACAGCCACGACATGATTAACCCGAACCGCATCGTGCCCATCGGCCCCGCCGACGACTGGACAGCGGACCACGGACGGGGCGCCGCGCCGTTCTGAGGCATCGCCCGCGCTGACAACTCCGTCAGCGCGGATTGCCATGGGCGGGGGTGGCTCTAGGGTGCGGGCAACATCTGACCCCACCCGCCGGAGACCTCCCCCATGCGCTACATCGCCCTTGCCGCCCTGCTCGCAGCGCCGCTTCCCGCTCTGGCGCAGGAGAGTTGCGGCGGCGGCTTCCCGGCCTTCGTCGAGGGATTGAAGGCCGAGGCGTTGGGGCGGGGCGTTTCGCCGGACACAGTGGAGGCGTTCTTCAACGGCACCCGGCACGATCCGGCCGTGATCGCGGCGGACAACAAGCAAGGGGTCTTCGCCGTCCCCTTCGTTGACTTCGCCCGCCGCCTGATCTCCGAGAACCGCATGAGCCGCGGCATGGCCAACCGCTCCGAGTATTCCGCCACGCTGTCCGAAGCGGAAGCGCGCTTCGGCGTGCCGCCGGGGATCCTCCTCGCCTTCTGGGGCTTCGAGACCGACTTCGGCGCGGTTCAGGGGGACTTCAACACCCGCAACGCCCTCGTCACGCTGGCGCATGATTGCCGCCGCCCCGAACTCTTCCGGCCGCAGGTCTTCGCCGCGCTGGACCTCTATGCCCAGGGCGATTTCGAGACAGGGACCACCGGCGCGTGGGCCGGCGAGATCGGACAGGTGCAGATGCTGCCGGGCGACATCCTTCGCAACGGCGTGGATGGCGACGGCGACGGACACGTGGACCTGAAGGGCTCCGCCGCGGATGCCCTGATGAGCGGCGCCAAGGCGCTTGCCGATCGCGGCTGGCGCGCCGGAGAGCCGTGGCTGCAGGAGGTTCAGGTGCCCGAAGGGATCGACTGGTCGAAAACGGGGCTCGACCATGCGCTGCCCGAGCAGGAGTGGCAGGCGATGGGGATCAGCGCTCGCGGCGGAACCCTGTCGAACCCGGAGCTCTCCGCGCACCTCATCGCGCCGCAGGGACGAGGCGGACCGACCTTCCTCGCCTACCCGAACTTCAGCGTGCTCTTCGAGTGGAACGAGAGCTTCGTCTATGTCGCGACGGCGGCCTATTTCGCGACCCGCCTGTCCGGTGCACCGGTTTTCGATGCGGGCTCCCCCGCGCCGGGGCTGAACCAGACCCAGATGACCCAGCTCCAGCAGAAGCTTCAGGCGAAAGGCTATGATGTGGGGGGAGTGGACGGGATCCTGGGCGAGATGACGCGCCGCGCGGTCCGCGCCGAACAGGTTCGGCTCGGAAAGCCCGCCGATGCTTGGCCGACCCCGGATCTTCTGTCCGCGATGTGAGCCTCGCGCAGTTCCGGCGATGGCGCGCCCATCGTCCGGAGCCGCCGGAACCCTGGCGAGGATCGGGAGTTTGGCGGCATACCCGCTCTAGAATGCGGGGCGTGTTTTCACGGAGGACACCCCAATGAGGAAGTTACTCGCTTCCACCGCACTTCTGGCAATCGGCGCGACGCCGCTTTTGGCCCAGACAGATACCACCGCCACCCAGACCGCCGGGGAGGACAGCGTGTTCCTCGCCGATGCGACGCCGGGTCAGATGCTCGCGTCCCGCCTGATGGGAATGCGCGTCTATACCAGCGAGGCGGATCTCGGCGATGCGACCTTCGCCGACGCCGACCAGGACTGGGACGACATCGGTGAGGTCGGAGACGTCATTCTGTCGCAAGATGGCAGCACCGAAGCGATCATTCTCGACATCGGCGGCTTCCTCGGCATCGGCGAGCGCAACGTGGCTGTCTCGCTCGATCAGATCCAGTTCGTCGCCGACGACAACGACCCGGGCGATTACTTCCTCGTGGTGAACGCCACGCAGGACCAGCTCGAGAACGCGCCGCAATTCGACCTTGCCCAGATGAACGGCACCGCGGCGATGACGGCCGGGGACGACGCCGAGCTTGCGGCGACCGACGCGCCCGAAGCGGGTCTCGAGATGGACGCCGCTGAGATGGACGCCGAAACTCAGCCGAGCGAAGGCGAGGTCGCCGAGGGCGGTGAGCTCGTGACCGAGTCCGAAGCCGGGGCGACGGACCAGGCTGACCTCGCAACCGACACCGACACCGAGACGCTGGCCAACGGCGGGATGGCCCCTACCGCCACCGAGCCCGGCATGGTCGGCGACGGCCTCGCGACCGGTGAAGGCTTCAGCCGTGAAGGCTACCAGATGGTCGACGCCACCGCGATGACCGCCGAGGAGCTCGACGGCGTCCGCGTCTACGGCACAGATGACAGCTGGATCGGCGAGGTGTCCGACATCCTCCTCAGCCAGGAAGGCTCCATCGAGTCCGTGATCGTCGACGTGGGCGGCTTCCTCGGCATTGGCGAGAAGCCCGTTCAGCTTTCCTTCGAGGATCTGAACCTGCAGCGCCAGGAGAACGGCAACCAGCTCCGCGC
The DNA here is from genome assembly GCF_003390865.1 of Tropicimonas sp. IMCC34011. GTDB lineage: Bacteria > Pseudomonadota > Alphaproteobacteria > Rhodobacterales > Rhodobacteraceae > Tropicimonas_B. Next base: position 107,910 of record NZ_QMEJ01000006.1, on the reverse strand, counting down.
CTATGTCGGCGCCACCGAGGAAGAGCTGGAAGCCCTGCCTCGCTTCGAACAGTAAGCCCCTTTCGGGCACAGACGTCGAAGGCCCCGAACCGCTCGGTTCGGGGCCTTTTTCTGTGCCGCTTTCCCTCCAGCCCCGCGCCGGTCAGCTTCCCCGGTACGTGCTGTAACCGTAGGGGGAGAGGAGGAGCGGGACGTGATAGTGGCTCTCTTCGGCCATGCCGAAGCGGATGGGGACGTGATCGAGAAAGAGCGGCTCCTCCCCGGCCAGACCCGCCCCGCGCAGGTAGTCGCCGGCGTGGAAGAGAAGTTCGAACCGGCCGGTATGGAAGCTCTCCTCCGGCAGGATGGGAGCGTCCGTCCGGCCATCCTCGTTCGTCACCTTGGTGGCGAGAAGGAGTCGCTCGCTCTCCCCGACGCGAAAGAGCTGGATCGTCAGCCCCTCGGCGGGAATGCCGCGCGCCGTGTCCAGAACGTGGGTTGTCAGGAATCCCGGCATCTCGCCTCCGCTGTCTTGCACCTGCCTCATAAGGGCGGAAAACTGGGCGGGGACGCAAGGGGACCGGCCATGGACAGATACGAACGCGACATGCTCGGCTACGGGCAGAGGCCGCCAAACGCGAACTGGCCGAATGGTGCGAAGATCGCGGTGCAGGTGGTGGTCAATTACGAGGAGGGCGGTGAGAACTCGATCCTCCACGGCGACAAGGCCTCGGAGGCGTTCCTGTCGGACGTGATCGGCGCCCAGCCCTGGCCGAACCAGCGTCACTGGAACATGGAATCGATGTACGAATACGGCGCCCGTGCCGGCTTCTGGCGACTGTACCGGATGCTGACGGAGGCGCGCATCGGCGTCACGGTGTTCGGCGTCGCCACCGCCCTCGCCCGCTCGCCCACGCAGGTCCGCGCCATGCAGACGGCCGGGTGGGAGATCGCCTCCCACGGGCTGAAATGGATCGAATACAAGGATTTCTACCGCAAGGACGAGCGCGACCACATGCTGGAGGCGATCCGCATGCACCGCGCCGTCACCGGCCAGCGCCCCGTCGGCTGGTATACCGGGCGCTGCTCAGAGAACACGGTGGAGCTTGCCGCCGAAGAGGGCGGATTCGCCTACGTCTCCGACGTCTACGATGATGACCTCCCGCACTGGATGGAGCTCGAGGGGCGCCGCCAGCTCGTCATTCCCTACTCGCTCGAAACCAACGACATGCGCTTCTCCGTCGCGGCGGGCTTCGGCTCGGGGACGGAGTTCTACGATTACCTCAAGGACAGCTTCGACTGCCTCTATGCAGAGGGCGAAGCGGGCAGTCCCAAGATGATGTCCGTCGGCCTGCATTGCCGTCTTGCCGGCCGGCCGGGGCGGGCGGCGGCGCTGAAGCGGTTCCTCGATTATGCGCGGGGGCACGAGGGCGTCTGGTTCCCTCGGCGGATCGACATCGCGCGGCACTGGGCAAAGGAGCATCCAGCGGCCGACCGCGTCCGCCCCAGCCGGATGGACAAGGCCCTTTTCACCGAGCAGTTCGGCGGCGTCTTCGAGCACTCCCCCTGGATCGCGGAGCGCGCCCATGCCCTGGAGCTTGGTCCCGCCCACGACTGCCCGGCCGGCGTTCACTCGGCGCTGGCGCGGATCTTCCGAAGGGCAAGCGAGGAGGAGCGGCTGGGGGTCCTCGCGGCGCATCCGGACCTTGCCGGGAAGCTCGCGGCGGCGAAACGGCTGACCCCGGACAGCACGGAAGAGCAAAGGAGCGCCGGCCTCGATGCCCTCACCGACGAGGAGCGCGCCACGTTCGATGCCCTGAACGCAAGGTACACGGCGAAGTTCGGCTTTCCGTTCATCATCGCCGTGCGGGATTACGACAAGGCCGGCATCCTCGCGGCGTTTAAGCGGCGCATCGAGCATGACCGCGCCGAGGAGATCGAGGAGGCGGCCCGGCAGGTCGAGCGGATCGCCGAGCTCCGGCTCTACGCGATGGACTTCTCATGAGCGCACCGGGGGCGAGGGTGGACGGCTCCGTGTCGGGGAGAGACGGGCCGGAGGTGATCGCGGCGTCCCTGACGCGAGAGGCGTTCGCGCCGTTCGGGGAGGTTCTGGAGGCCGCGGGAGATCCGGACAGGATCATCAATGACGGGGCCTGCGGACGGTGGCACGATCTGGCGGGGCTCGACATGGCAGGCGGCCGCGCCGGGATCAGCCTGTTCCGGGCCGAGCCGCGCGCCCTACCCTATGCCTGCGCCCTGCTGGAACGCCACCCCCTCGGCAGCCAGGCTTTTCTGCCGATGTCGATGGATCCGTTCCTCGTCATCGTGGCGCCGGACGAGGCGGGCCGGCCCGGCATGCCTGTGGCCTTCGTGACCGCACCGGGCCAGGGGGTGAACATCGAGCGCAACACGTGGCACGGTGTATTGACGCCGCTTCATGCCCCCGGCCTCTTCGCCGTGGTGGACCGGATCGGCGAGGAGGCGAACCTCGAGGAAGTGCGGCTGGACACGCCGTTTACCGTCCGCCTTGCGCAGGAGACATCATGAACGAACTATCCGTCCTCTTCGTCTGCCTCGGCAACATCTGCCGCTCGCCTCTGGCCGAAGGCGCGTTCCGCGCGGCCGCGGAGGAGGCCGGGGCGGACATTCGCGCCTCTTCCGCCGGGACGGGAAGCTGGCATGTGGGCGAGCCGCCCGATCCCCGCGCCATCGCCGTGGCGAACGCCAATGGTGTCGACATCTCGGCCCTGCGGGGGCGGCAGGTGACGGCGGAGGACTTCCTGCGGTTCAGCCACGTCATCGCCCTCGACCGCGAGAACCTCGCCCATCTCAAGCGGTTGCGGCCAAAGGGCGGTGGAGCGGCGGAGCTGTCCCTTCTTCTCGACCACGTTCCCGGCCGGGAGGGTGAGCCGGTCGCCGATCCCTATTTCGGCGAAGAGGACGGGTTCGCCGAAACCTGGGACGACGTGGTGGCCGGCACGCGCGCGCTTCTGACCGAGCTCGCACCGTGAGGATAACGGCGGAGCGGGCCGCGGAACTCCTCGGCGGCACCCTTGCCATGTCGGAGCGGCTGCAGGGCGGCGACGTGGCCGAGGTCTTGCGCCTCGAGCTTGCGGACGGGCGCACGGCGGTGGTGAAGGCCGATCGCCGCGCCGAAGCGGAAGCCCGCATGCTCGAGGCGATCAAGCGCGCGGGAGCGCCGGCGCCCGACATCCTGGCCCGCGCGGACGGACTTCTGATCATGTCGGATCTCGGCGGGTCGGAGGGAGTGGCGGCGGCCTCCGCCGATCTCGGCGATGCGATCCTGCGCCTGCATGCAGCGACGGGCGAGGTTTATGGCTGGGAGACGGATCACGGTTTTGGACCGGTCGCGATACCGAACGGAGAAACGGAGGACTGGCCCACTTTCTGGGCCGAACGACGTCTCCTCCCCTTCTGCGACACCCTGCCAGACGATCTTGCGCATGCCGTGGAAGCGGCGGCCTCGCGGCTGGGAGAGATCCTGCCGAAGCGTCCTCGCCCTGCCCTTCTGCATGGTGATCTGTGGTCCGGGAACGTGATGACACGGGGCGGTCGCGTGACCGGGTTGATCGATCCGGCCTGCTATCACGGCCATGCCGAGGTCGATCTCGCGATGCTCTGCCTCTTCGGCAATCCGGGCGATGCGTTCTGGGAGGTCTATGGACCGGATGCGGGGCACGAGACACGGCGCCCGGCCTACCAGCTCTGGCCGGCGCTGGTGCACCTGACGCTCTTCGGCAGCGGCTATCGAGAGCTGGTGGAGCGATGCCTCTCGGCCCTGCCCCGCTGACAAAATCCGCCCGGCCCGAGAGAGGGGCCGGGCGGCGCTCTGGCATAGTGCCGCGGGACTTCAGCGGCGATAGACCGCCGAGGACACGTTGATCTTCAGGCCCTCGCGCGTCAGCAGGGGCCGGGTGGCCAGATCGACGCAGATCGGAGCGCCGGAGCGATGCGCCGGATCGGAGCAGAGCATGCCGTCCTGCATGCCCGTCACGACGCCGAGCATCTGGCCGTCCGAGGAGATGAGAGGCTGCCCGACAACGGACACGCCGCCACCGCCCGAGGACGATCCGCTCGTACCGCCAGCCGTCGTGCCGAGCCCGGCCGTTGTCGCCCTGCCGACGGTGGCGCCGACATTGACATCCGCGACGCTACCGCCGCCGACCGTGGCTCGAACGTTCGCATCTGCGACACTGCCGCCACCGACCGTCGCATCGACATTCGCATCTGCGACACGGCCACCGCCGACCGTCGCATCAACGTCAGCGTCGGCCACCGAGCCGCCACCGACCGTCGCGTCAACGTCAGCGTCGGCCACCGAGCCGCCGCCGACAGTCGCACCGACATCGGCATCAGCGACCTTGCCGCCGCTGCCGAGACTGGCGCCGACATCGACGTCGGCGACCTTGCCGCCGCCGATGGATACGCCGGCCCCGAGGCTGAGATCAGCCTGCGCGGGGATGGCGGCGAAAGCGGCGATGGACGCCGCGCTGAGGAAGGCAAAAGTTCTTGTCATAGCGTTATATCCCTTGAAATCGTACAGAACCATTTGGCTCGGATCGCCCCTCGATCTTTCCCCGGTTTCGCCTCGTTCCGCGGGCGGCTGCCGGACAGTCCTTCGGTTACTGGATGTCGTTGCGCACCTCCCCGGTCGTCCGTGAAGCGGGCGTCGGTGCAGCGCCGGGGCAGAGCACCGGCGTTCCATTGGCCCAAAGGATGGCGGGCCCGCCGCACCGGATCTCGATCATGTCGAGACGGCGGGACGCGGTGACGGGGTCGGCGCCGCAGCCCAGAAGGTCTCGCGCAAAGGCGAGCCCGGCGGGGCGGCCGAACATGAGCTGCATCTGCGGGCAGGTGATGGAAATACGTTGCTCCGGAATGACCAAGAGGTCCGAAGTCGGCATCGCAAGATCAAGCGCGCCGGCATGGATCCGGACGAGGGGGCCGGTGAAAGACAGCCGCCGAACTTCGTGGACAACATGCGTCGCACCGTCTGCGTCGATGACGCGATCACCGGAGCGAACTGTCTCCGCGGGCAGCTTGCCGAGCGTGGTCAGGATCCGCGTGCCAGCGGCGAACCCGGTGGGTGTCTCGCGGGGCGTTATCCGGGATCGGTGAGTTTCGCAGGTGGCCTCGACTGCGGACATCGAAGAAGCGGCGGACGGCGTCGGCGCGCTTGGACTTGCGATATGCGAAGCCTGCGCGGCCGTCTCCTGGGACGAGGATGACCATGCGTCATTATCGAATTTGTCTATACGCCATGCTATGCCGCTGCCCATCAGCGTCGCTGAAATCAGACGGCTACCCTGCCCCGTCGAACTGCACTCACTCATGCCGCAACCCCTTTAATACAGGCTCCGCTGCCTCCCCAATGATGCTAGCGGGGACGGCAAACGGGAAAAGGGCAGCACTTCTCACACGTTTCGCGTGAAACGTTTAATCAAATTAACCAAAGTTAAAATTTGTGGGCAGTACAAAGATTTATCGGATAGTGAATTTTCTGTGTTCTTTTCATGTTGCGAATGCAGCAATCCGCAATGCACTACCAATCAGTAGGTCTGGGCAGCGATTGTTGAGCGAATCGTCGGATGCTCGCATCGGGTCCGCATCCTCGGCGCATGAAAAAGGGCCCCGAGAGGGGCCCTTTGATCGTCCTGCGGGGGGCGGATGTGCGCCTCAGCTAAGCCCGGCCATGATCTTGTCCAGCGTGGCCGGGAAGTCCCTCACGCGAACGCCGGACGCATTGTAGATTGCGTTGGCGACAGCGGCCCCTGCGCCGCAGATACCGAGCTCGCCGATCCCCTTGACCTGCATCGGGTTCGCCCAGGCATCTCGTTCATGCAGGAGATCCACCTCGATCTGCGGTACGTCCGCATTCACCGGGATGTGGTACTCGGCGAAGTCGCGGTTGGCGAGGTGACCGTCCCGCATGTCGAACAGCAGCTCCTCGGTCAAGGCCATCCCGATGCCCCACGTCATGCCACCGAGGCACTGGGATCGGGCAGTCTTGTGGTTGAGGATGCGGCCCGCGGCGAAGACGCCGTGCATTCGTCGCACCCGCGGCTCACCGGTGACGGCGTTGACCGCGACCTCGGCGAAATGCGCGCCCCACGTCGCCTGGCGCACCTCCTTGGAGGTCTTGCCCGGCTCCACATGGCCTTCAGCCGTCAGCGCCTCGGAGTTCAGGATTTCCGAAAGGCGCATCCGCTTGTTGCCGGCGATCGCTTCGCCGTCCTTCAGCGTCAGATCATCCGCCTCGACGCCGAGCTTGCCGGCCAGGGTCTTGCGGATGTTGTCGCAGGCGAGCCAGATCGCGGTTCCGGTGGACGCCGCCCCGAACGAGCCGCCGGACCCCGAGCCCGGAGGAAGGTCCGTATCGCCCAGGACCACGCGGACCTGCGATGGCGGCAGGCCCAGCATCTCGGCGGCGATCTGGGTGAAGATCGCGTAGGAGCCCGTGCCGATATCCGTCATGTCGGTCTCCACGACGGCGGTGCCTTCGGGATCGAGCCGGACGCGCGCCTTGGCCTCGATGACGAAGTTGACCCGCACGGCGGAGGAGACGCCCATACCGACGAGCCACTCCCCTTCGCGGCGCATCCCCGCCTTCTGGCGCTGGTCCCAGCCGAAGGACTTCGCCCCAGATTTGAGGCATTCGGCCAGCATGTGGGAGCTGAACGGGATCTCCTTCGTCGGGTCCTGATCGGGGATGTTCCGCAAGCGCAGGTCGACCGGGTCGATCCCGAGCTTCTCGGCCAGCTCGTCCATCGCGACCTCGACCGCGAGGATGCCGACCGCCTCGCCCGGCGCCCGGACGGAGCCCGCGCACATCCGGTCGGTTTCGGCGACCTGCTGCACGATCTCCCGGTTCTCGCCCTTGTAAAGGAACGGCGTCGCCTGCGTGACCGGCTCCGCGAAGGATTGGCTGCCGAGGTTCGACACGAGGCTGTGGTGCCCCATGCCGGACATGTTGCCCTCGGCATCCGCGGCGAGCCGCACGCGCTGGCGCGTCTCGGACCGGCGCATGGTCGCCTCGAGCACCTGCTGGCGCGAGAGGGCCACCGACACAGGCCGCCCGATCTCCCTCGACGCGAGCGCTGCCGCGACCGCCTCGTGGCAGATACCGAGCTTGGAGCCGAAGCCGCCGCCGACATAGGGCGACAGGATGCGGACGTTCTCGGGCTTGATGCCGAGACTGTCGGCAAGCTCGTTCTTGTTGAACTTCAGCATCTGGTAGGAGCCGTGGAGTGTCAGCTTGTCGCCGTCCCACTGTGCCACGGATGTGTGCGGCTCCATGGCACCGCTGTTGTGGCCGGCGGTGGTGTACGTCTCGTCGACGGTGAAGGCGGCGTCCGTCATCGCCTTGTCCAGATCACCCTGGCTCGACTGTTTGGCCTTCGGCGTTTCGACCTTGGTGTCCGCCGCCCAGGGGTCGTAATGGGCGCCCTCGTCCAGCTCGACCACGACCTCCATGCTCTGCGCGGCAAACCGGGCCTGTTCGAAGCTCTCGGCGACGACGAGCGCCACCGGCTGACCGTCATAGGCGATGCGGTCATGCCCCTGCTCGGGCGCGGCATTCGCCATGCCCTGCGCGGGCACGGTGAGAAGACGCTGATCCGTGACAACGTCGATCACGCCCGGCATCCCGCGCACCTCGTCGGCGCCCAGGTGCTTCAGGTTCCCCGGCCCCTTACCGGCGCGGACGAGAACACCGTGACAGAGCCCCTCGGGGTGCCACTCGTGAGCGTACATCGCAGTGCCCGTGACCTTGAGCGGGCCGTCGGGACGGTTCATCGGCGTGCCGAGGACGCCCTGCGCGGTGTCGTCGAGCATGTTGCGCTCGTCCGGCTTGTCGATCTTGAAATGCTCGGTCATTGACGGACCTCCCCGGTCGCTTCGGCCAGCACCGCCTTCAGCGTGCGCCGCGCCAGCGGTATCTTGAAATCATTGCCGCCCTGCCCCTTGGCATCGGCCAGAAGGACGTCCGCGGCCTTGTCGAAGACGGCTTCGGACGGCTCGCGCCCGATCAGGACCTGCTCTACCTCATCCGTGCGCCACGGCATGTGCGCGACGCCACCGAGCGCGATGCGGACCTCGGCAATCTTGCCGGCATCGACACGCACGACGGCCGCGACGGAGACGAGCGCGAAAGCGTAGGACGCGCGATCGCGAACCTTGCGGTAGACCTGCGTCGTGCCCTCGGGCGCCGGCGGCAGTATGACGGCCGTGATCACCTCGCCGTCCTTGAGGTTCGTTTCGATCTCGGGCGTGTCGCCGGGCAGACGGTAGAACTCGCCAAGCTCGAGACGGCGCGTGCCGCCCTCACCTTCGATCTCCACCTCCGCGCCCAGCGCCCTGAGAGCGACCGCCATGTCCGACGGGTGGGTCGCGATGCAGTGCTCCGAGGCGCCGAGGATGGCGTGAAGCCGCGTGTGACCCCCGATAGCACTGCATCCGGATCCCGGCTCGCGTTTGTTGCAGGGCGTGGCGGTGTTGTAGAAATAGTAGCACCGCGTCCGCTGGAGGAGATTGCCGCCCGTGGTCGCCTTGTTGCGCAGCTGCCCGGACGCCCCGGCCAGAAGCGCGCGTGAGAGGACCGGATAGGACGCGCGCACCTTCGAATGCGCGGCAAGGTCGCTGTTCGTCACCAGCGCGCCGATGCGCAGGCCGCCCTCCGCAGTCTCCTCCACGTCATTCAGGGGCAGGCGCGTGATGTCCACCAGTCGCTCCGGCGTCATCACCTGAAGCTTCATCAGGTCTAGCAGGTTGGTTCCGCCGGCGATGATCTGGGCGCCCTTGGACTTGGCGGCTGCATCCGCGACGTCCGTCGCCCGTGTGTAGTCGAACGGCTTCATTCTGCAGCCTCCTTCGTCTCGCTGGCGCCCACCTCGAGAATAGCGTCCACGATATTGGGATAGGCGGCGCAGCGGCAAAGGTTGCCGCTCATGCGTTCGGAGATCTCTTCGGCGGTCAGCTTGGGCGGGCCGTCGAGCGTGCCGGAGACGTGGCTCGGCCAGCCATCCTTCAGCTCCTGCAGCATCCCTTCCGCGGAACAGATCTGACCCGGCGTGCAATAGCCGCACTGGTAGCCGTCATGATCGACGAACGCCTTCTGCAGCGCGCTCATCTGCTCCGGCATGCCGAGGCCCTCGATGGTGGTGATCTCGTCACCGTCGTGCATGCAGGCGAGCGACAGGCACGAATTGATCCGGCGGCCATTGACCAGAACCGTGCACGCGCCGCACTGGCCGTGGTCGCAGCCCTTCTTGGACCCGGTCAGACCGAGGTGGTTGCGCAGCGCATCGAGAAGAGTCGTGCGGGAATCTGCATCAAGCGACCGCAACTCCCCGTTGATTTTGAGATCGGTTTTCATGAGCCTCATTCCTGCTGGCTGGGATGCTTGCGGTGGCGGGACGCAAGGCGCCCCCGTTTCGAATTCATCGCCAAACGTCCCCGGCCGCGGCCCTGTTCCTAGTCTTCGGGCCATGCGTGAAACCAGGTTGACCCGACCCCACGTCACAGGCGGGATAACGTCAGCCGAATTACTCCCGGGAGGCACGGGCCATAGCCAGATCCCAAACCACGGCAACGCAGTTCGCCGCGATGCCGCTCCGCAAGAAGAACGGGCGGCTTGAAGTCTGCCTCCTGACCTCCCGCGACAGCGGGCGATGGATCATCCCCAAGGGCTGGCCGATGAAGAACAAGGCCGGCTGGCGCGTGGCGGAGATCGAGGCCTTCGAGGAGGGTGGCCTCGCCGGACGGCTCGCCCGAAGGCCGATGGGAAGCTTCAGATACGTGAAGGGCATGGAGGGCGGAGTCCATATTCCGGTCGTCGTCCACCTCTACGCGATGCGCGTGCGAAAGCAGCACGGCAACTGGAAGGAAAAAAAGCAGCGCACCCGCCGCTGGACGCCCCTCAAGGAAGCCGCCGAGATGGTGGAGGAGCCCGAACTGGCCGAGCTCTTCCTCACAGCGCGCCGGGCGGGCCTCCGCCGCCTCGTCGGGTGAGTCGCCACGCGGGAACGGCGCATACGGACCGCGCGTTGGACTTCAAGGTTTAGAGAACGGGAGCGGCGGCAGATGAGCGAGATGTCAGGCACGATCGAGGGGCGGCTCCTCGCGCAGCGCAAGGTGCTGTCGATGATCCTTTCCCACCTTTCGGCAAGCGGCAACGCGGAAAGCCTGATGGACCGGTTGCGGCAGGAATCGACATTTGAAGGGTTCGAGGAGGATCCGGGCGAAGGTGAAGGCTGCGCCTTTGCCATCGAGGAATCCCTCGCCGAGGAAATCCGGGCCATCCTGCGCGGCGTGGATGCGCGCTCGGACGGCTAGGCGAACGTCACTGCTCGACATCCCGATCGGCGTCGCCATCGGCACCGGGCTAGGAGAGGCCCTGAGACTCGCATCAGGCGGCAAGGCGAGGAGCCCGAACAAGACGGATGAAACGGACTGACCCCACCCGGCGCCGGGCGGGGTCTGAAACTTCGAAGCGCGAGCCGGCCTAGTTCGGGTTGTCCACCCGCGCGGTCAGGTGCACCCGCCCCTGGCAGGGCTCAGGCCATTCGACCTTGACCTGATTGGCGTTCGGTCCCTGCTCCACCCGAACGAAGGGCTGTGCCCAGATCGTCCCGGACGCGCCGGTGATGGGCAGTTCCTTGACGATCTCCGTGATGTTCCGCGCGCGCCCCCCGAACGGCAGGAAATCCCCGAAATTGAGCACCCAGACCTGCGTATCGGTGTTCTGGTCGAACTGGAGCGTCACCGGCGAGGCGCAGAGCTGGCTCACCCCGTTATAGGTATTGCCCTCGATCCGGATGTTTCGGAATCGTCCGTAATCCAGATCGGCGTAGCTGGTATCCACCTGCTCGATGCGGTCCACCGCGCCGCCGATGGCCTTGAACGTGTTGCCGCCGACATTCAGCCCGTGAAGGAAGTGCCCCGGCCCGTAGGGCTTCACGATCAGCCAGCGAAACCACGGCGCGACATTGGTGCACACGAAGATGTTGTCCGTCACCGTCAGCCCGCCGAAGGACAGCTCGCTTCCGAAATCGGGCCGCGCGTCGTGTTCGTTCGTCCATTCGATGGGACAGTTGTCGACGTAGTTGCCGTCCACGATCATGTTGACGTTGAGCTGCGTCAGAACCAGCCCCGCGGTGCGCACGCCATTGGGCTCGTTGTCCCCCTGGAACCAGTGATTGCCGCTGATGATATGGCCCGATCCGTTCAGCACCGCGAAATGCAGGAAGCGCACCACACGGTTGTTGCGGATCTTGCTGTCGTTGGCATTGACGTTGAGCGCGATGGACACCCGATCCTGCGACGCCAGCGGCTGCTCCGAGGACAGAAACTGGCAGCGATCGACGTTCAGCCCCTGGCAGGCCGTACCATGCGAGGTGATCCCGCGATCCTTCGGCTGGGTGAAGTAGCAGTCGTTGAACTGGAAGTTGATGCCGGACGGCGGCAGCAGGATGGCGCTGCACTCGGAGTTGCACTGGAAGTCGATCCCCTCGAGCGCGAACTTGTCCATATGCGCCATGTTCGAGAAGTCGAACGCGTACTTAAACCGGCGGAACGTATAGATCTGCGTCCCCTCCGCATCATAGAGCGGCTGGGAGAGCGTGACCGTTCCGGCGCTTTCGTCCTTCCCGCGGACGTAGACCTCCCGGCCCACCCCATTCCCCTCGACCAGCGCGCCAACCGGCACGTTCACCACGTTCTGCACGCCCGAGAGCAGGGTCGGAGAGTTCGGATGGTAGGTGCCGTGGGACGTCACCACCTCTGTGTCCCAGGCCGGCGACGGGCGGACGTAGATCTGCCCGTTCCGGATCACCCGGCGCACGGTCAGCGAATCGAGGTTCCCGACGGCTGCCTGAATGTCGAGCGGCTCGAAAAGATCGACGCGGCGCCCCCTGAGATCGAGTGCGTCGTGGTCGGTATAGTTGAAGAGAGCCTGGATCGCCTTGCGTAGCCCGAGCGCCTCGTCCCCGAATGCATCGATGTAGCTCGGCAGCTCGAAGGACCGGATCAGCGCCAGCCGCGCTTCGTCCGGCATCGACAGCGTGCCGACGAAGCGGACCGGACTGTCCAGCGTCAGGGTGCTGTTCACGCGGTACGTTCCCGCCGGCACCAGAACCGTCCGCCCGTTCGCCGCGCTGTCCGCCGCCTCCAGCGCGGCCCGGTCGTCGGAGATCCCGTCGCCCTTCGCGCCGTAGTCGCGGACATCGACATAGGAGAGCGTATCGCCGAGAAAGTGCGAGGTCACATCCTCGACGCGCAGATCGTCGATCCGCACGGCCCCGCCGCTTGGCCCGACGAGGTCCAGCCCGATGAGCGCCTCGTCAGGCACCAGTCCCCAAGCAAGGTCCACCCCGTCCCGCGCGCCCGTTCCCAGCACTGCCGAGACCTGGGTGATCGCACCATACTCCGTCAGCGCGACCTCCGGCCCCGTCTCCACCAGCCCCGCCACATGGGCGCCGCCGGATCGGCCCGGGCGGGCGGCTATCCGCACACGTGGCAGCGCGCCGCCCACGGCCTTCACCCGCGCGACGATCCGCAAGTACCGCCCCGGCACCATCGCGATCGGCTGAGTGTATCTGAGATATTGCGGCTCCGCCGTCTTCAGAAGTTCAAGGCAACTTCCGAAATCCTGATCTGCGGGAACGATCGCCGCGTTGCCCGCCCCGTCATAGGTCGGCGCGCCCGCGGTGCCGTCGCCGCTCGACCAGTTCTCAAGCCCGTCTTCGAACGGGGTCGGCATCAAGGCCGCCCCACCGATCGCAAAGGTCATTCCGCTTGCCCCTTCTCGCCATCACAGGTCCACCCGCGAGGCTAGGGAATGAGGGATGAAGCGCGCGTGATCCGGCCGTTCGCCTCGGCGCCGCGCCGGGCAACGCCCCGCCCGGTCAGGCTCCGACCTGTGGCGCCTGCAAGAGGGAGACGCCGTTGATCTTCCAGCCGTCTTCGGTCTCGACCATCTCGTAGCGCAGGACGTGAACGGCCCCCGCCTCATCCGTGATCACGACGTTCTGTAGGACCGCGCCGCCCTGCTCCTCCCGCTGGCCGTAGGACACGTCCGCCGGGCGGTGCACCATCGGATATCCGCTCCGCACCATCGCGCCGAAGTTTTCGGAGGTCTGGAACAGCCCCCGGATCATCGGGGAGGCGTGGGAGAAGGCATCGTCGAAGTCATCGGCGCCGAACGCCTCGAGCTGGTCCGAGATAACGCCTTCGATGGGATCCGCGCTCTGGGCCGAGACCGGGGAGAGCCCGAAGCCGAGGCAGAGCATAAGCGCAAGGGCTGCGTGTCGCATGATTTCGTCTCCTCCTCGCCTAGATGATGAAAGATACGGACCGGCCGGTCCAATGGTTTCATGACCCGTGGAAGGAGAGCGGACCCCTTGGCCTACCGCATCAAAAGAGGTGACGCGACGCTCGGCGCCGCCTTTCGCCGCATCGCCGCCGAGCAGATCGAACGCGGGATGGAGGAGGCACGCGATCCCGAGAGTATCGGGACGGCCAATGCCGTTCATCAGGTCCGCAAGCGCTGCAAGAAGGTGCGCGGCCTGATCAGGCTCGTCCGGCCCGGCTTCGAGGACTACAAGCAGGCGAACAAGGACTTGCGGGATATCGCGCGGGGCCTCTCCGGCCATCGGGATACCGGCACGCTGATCGAAACCCATGATGCGCTGATGAAGCGCGCCGGCGCCGACCGGTCGCGATTCGCCCCCGTACGCGCGGCGCTGACGCGGGATCACAATGCCTCGGAAGATGCCGGCGACACCGGTGCGGCGCTCGCCCGTGCGCATGACGACCTCGCCACCGTCGCAGCCACGGTTCCCGAATGGTTGCTCCGAGGCAAGTCCCGCAAGACACTCGAACTCGGCCTGTCCAGAAGCTTCGGTCAGGCGAGAACGGCCATGGCGCGCGCCCGCAAGGATCCGAGCGTCGACGCGATGCACGAGTGGCGGAAACGGGTGAAGGACCACTGGTATCACGCGCGCATCCTCCATCCCGTCTGGCCGGACATGATGACCCCTGAGCGGCGTGCGGCGGGCAGGTTGTCCGAGCTTCTCGGCCTTCACCATGATCTGGCGCTCTACGCGGACCGCCTCGTGACGGGAGACCTGCCAGACGGCGAGGGCGGCCGTGTGACGGCTCTCGCGGAACATGCCCGCGAGCAAAGCGCGATCATCGAGCAGGACGCCTTTGCCCTCGGCGCGTTCCTGTTTGCCGAAGATGAAACCGCGTTTGCCGCGCGGTGGACCAGGTGGTGGCGGATCTGGAAAGGATCGGGCGCGCCTACCTGACGGGACAGGCGATGCATGGATACCGGAGAGCCGATGCCCGCCCCTTTTGGTGGCATTCACCGCACCGGCTCCACAGGAGCATGTCCCAAGCGTCGGGCTACGCGCCACGCCGCTATCCTCGATCAGCAGGAGGCCTCCGCCCGTCCTGTGCCCCCGGCGGATAAACCGTGCCTACTCAGCGTGTCAGGTCTTTGGGAACGACGGCGCCAGAGAGTTCCGCACGCCCCGCATATCCATCCCGAACCAACCGTAGATCTCAGTCCGGCCCCACCACCACGGCGCTCCGTCGTCCGGGCATGACACTCGGCCAAGGGAACTTGCCGAGCCCGATCGTCCAGCGCAGCCACGGTATCCGCGCGATCCCGAGGGTCATCGCGTAACTCACGGCCACGGCGAAACTCATGTTCGCCAGGACATAGACCGTCGGACTTGCGATCCTGTGCTCGAACGCGAGGCGAAAGAGGTCGAGCGCGATGGGATGCACCAGGAAGATACCGAAACTGTAGGGCGCGAGACGGCCGATCCAGCGGGGCCACGGCACCGGTGCCAGCATCGCGAGACCGAACAGCGCCACCGGCATCGCCAGGTTGGCGTAGCCCGCGTAGGGATAGTTCCCCTGCCAGCTGCCCGCCTCGATCGTCGCGAAGGCCTGCGCCAGCTTGAGATGGATGCACGCCGCCGCGATCAGGACGAGCGCGATCAGGAGCCCCCGATGCAGCAGCGTCCGGCGCATGCCGTCATGAGTGCCGCCCTGCCCGCCGGCCCCGATGCGCAGGTAGATCCCGTAGAGCCCGGCCGCGGCGAACCCGTAGCCGGTATAGGTCACGCAGCGTATCGCCCTCAGAAGGTACTGCCGCATCACCGGATCGCCGACCTCGCTCCACACCTCAAGGTTCAGATGCCGCTTGGCGATCAGGAGCGGAACGAGGATCAGCGCGACCGCCGGCCATCGCACCCCGATCCTGTAGAGCGGATAGCACAGGACAAGCACGAAGAGCGTCGGCAGGAAATGCATGTGCTGCTTGACGTCGCCGAGGACGAGATACCCGACCCACGGCTCCACCATCGTCGTGAGGTCGCGCCATAGATAATGACCCCAACCGAGCTGGTATCCGATGGCGAGGTTGAACGCGACGTAGACCGCCACCCAGAAGAGGAACGGCACCAGGAGCCGCTCCGCTTGCTCCCGGATGGTCGTCGGGTAGCTCCGCGGCCGCCTGTGCAGGGACATCGACAGCAGGAAGAGGGAGATCACCAGGAAGAGCTCCGTCCGCGCCATGTAGAACAGCGTGCGGATGAGCACCGGAACGGTTCGCGCATCCGGCGTCGCATCGGCGAACGGACTGCCGTCGGGCGCATTTGCCGCGTGCATGCAGATGATCGAGATCCCGGCCGTGACGCGAAGTGCGTCGAGCCAGAGCGAACGGCGGGGCTGCCGGGCCAGCGGGGAGGTAATCTGCGTCATGCTGCTTCGGGTAGCAGCAACCCCCTAAGAAGCGCCTAACACCGGCGCTTCATCTTTCCTGCAAATACCCCCGGGGGGAGCCTGAGGCGGGGGGCGGAGCCCCCTACCCCGCGGTCAGATCGCCCCGGAGCGCGCGCTCGATCAGGGCGACGCTTTCCTCGACGCCATAGAGCGCCACGAAACCGCCGAAGCGCGGGCCCTGGCTTGCGCCCAGAAGCACCTCGTAGAGCGCCTTGAACCAGTCGCGCAGCGGCTCGAAGCCGTGCTCCTTGCCGACGGCGAAGACGAGGCTCTGCAGAGTTTCGGCATCCCGCTCGCCGCTCCACCCCGCAAGGCGCCCGGCAAGGTCCTCCATTGCTGCCCGTTCCTGCTCGTCCGGCGCCCGGAAGACCTTCTCTGGCTTCACGAAATCGTTGTAATAACGCACCGCGTAGCCCGCCGCTTCGTCGAGCTGCGGGTTGCTCTCGGCGCTGGCCTCCGGGGCGTAGCGGCGGATGAACCCCCAAAGCGTCTCCTTGTCCTCGGCGCCGGCGACGGAGGCGAGGTTCAGCAGCATCCCGAAGGACACCACCATATCGGAGGCCGGAACGTTATGGCCGTGGATATGGAAGACCGGGTTGGCGAGGCGCTTCTCGGCATCTTGGCCCGCATAGGCATTCAGCTGCTGGTGGTACTCGTCCACCATGCGCGGGATCACGTCGAAGTGGAGGCGTTTCGCCGTCTTCGGCTTCTGGTACATGAAGTAGCCGAGACTGTCGGTTGAGGCGTAGGTGAGCCATTCGTCGATGGTCAGGCCGTTGCCCTTGGACTTGGAGATCTTCTCGCCGTTCTCGTCGAGGAAGAGCTCGTAGGTCATGTGCTCCGGCTTCTTGCCGCCGAGTATCTCGCAGATGCGGTCGTAGATCGGCGTATTGGTCGAGTGATCCTTGCCGTACATCTCGAAATCGACGTCGAGCGCGGCCCAGCGGGCGCCGAAATCGGGCTTCCACTGTAGTTTCACCTGCCCGCCGGTGACGGGGAGGGTCCATTCGCGGCCGTCCTCGTCGTCGAACGTGATGGTTCCCGCCTTTCCATCGACGTGCTTCATCGGAACGTAGAGCACTCGGCCCGTCTCTGGGTGGATCGGCAGGAAGCACGAATAGCTCTGCTGGCGCTCCTCGCGCAGCGATTTGAGCATCACCGCCATGATATCGTCGTAGCGTTCCGCAGCACGCAGCAGCACGTCGTCGAACTGGCCGGAGCGGTAATAGTCGGTGGCAGAGATGAACTCGTATTCGAAACCGAACGCCTCGAGGAAGCGGCGGAGCATGGCGTTGTTGTGGTGCCCGAAGCTCTCGTGGGTCCCGAAGGGATCCGGCACGGATGTCAGCGGCTTCTGCAGGGCCTCGGCGAGCACGTCGCGGTTCGGGACGTTCTCGGGCACCTTCCGCATTCCGTCCATGTCGTCCGAGAAGACGACGAGACGGGTCGGGATGTCCGAGATGATCTCGAAGGCGCGGCGGATCATCGTCGTGCGCTGGACCTCGCCGAACGTGCCGATATGCGGCAGGCCGGAGGGGCCGTAGCCCGTCTCGAACAGCACATGTCCCTTCTCGGGCGGACGCTTTTCCACGCGTGCGAGAATCTTCCGGGCTTCCTCGAAGGGCCAGGCCTTGGACTTCATCGCCGCATCGCGCAGATCGGACATCGCATCACGCTCCCGTTGGGAAATGCCGGTCAGCCCGGCGCGCGCTACCTATTGCGGGGCGCCCGGGAGGTCAATAAATCCGGGCGGTGAGACGCGCCCTGCCCACCTCTGCACGAAGGACTGCCTTCCCGTGACCGATACATCGCCCGACGAGACCTCCCGCCTGACCCAACAGGAAGCCCTCGTCGCGATCATGGTCGCAACCTCCGCCTCGGACGACACGGTGCGGACCTCGGAGCTCCTGACGATCCAGCGCATCGTGCAGAGCCTTCCGGTCTTCGCGGGGTTCGATCATTCGGCCATCCGCCCGGTTTCGGAACTCGTCTTTCGCCTCTTCGCGGAGGAGGACGGCCTCGACGCCTTCTTCTCGGTGGTGAAGGAAGCCCTTCCGAGGCGTCTCAACGAGACGGCCTATGCCCTTGCCTGCGACATCGCGGCCTCGGACGGCCGGCTCGGTCAGCAGGAACTGGAGATGCTGGAGGAAATTCGGGAGGAGCTCGAGGTCAGCAAACTGCATGCCGCCGCGATCGAGCAGGGAGCGCGGGCGCGGCACCTCGGTTTGTGAAAGGCGCCGCGCCGCAGGGTCGCGTTCAGTAAGCGCCCGCGACAGTCACGTCGGGGCGCTGCGTCGGTGCATCATCCGTCATCACCGCGCCCAGAGCAGCGCGGCTGGTGCCAACCGCCGTCGTGTTTTCCCCCAGAGAAAACACCGCGATTCCAAGTGCGGTTATGGCACAGACGGCAACGCCAAAGGCGAGTTCGGTCGTCATTCGTCGTACCCCGGTTTCATACTCTTGACCTGTCGAACCCCGCCTGCAGAGCAAAGGTTCCGACGATCGCCGATTAGATGAATCAAATTTGTAAAACCGGTCAGGCGTGATGCACATCCGCCCAGCGTTCGATCAGGCGCATCTGCAGGTTGCGCGAGCGGCTGGCCCAGTACGCGCCGCCCGGCGGCTGCTCCATCTGCTCGCGGGAGAGCGCGGCGCGGCGTTCGGTATCGGCTGTCAGGATCGAGAAGACGCCGGGCCGCCCCCCGGGCAATTCCACGAACCCCGTCAGCGCGCTGACGAAGTTGAGCGTGCCGGTCTTGGCGAAGATCGGAACCTGCCGCGCCATGGCCTCGCGGCGTTCATTCACCAGCGGCATGGACTTGAGGATGGGGGCGAGATCCACCGCCGGACCGAGCCGCGCAAGCGCACGCGCCATGTCGGCGGCGGAGATGCGGGAGCCGGTGCCGAGCCCGCTGTGATCGAGAAGCGCGGGCGAGGTTCCCGGCACCTGCCCCGCCACCCAGGAGCACATGCGACCGGCGGAGGCGGCGAGGCTGCCCGGGCGCTCTCCCCGCGCGGTGGACGCAGTCAGCCCGATCGTCTCGGCCGTCAGGTTGGTGGACCATTTGAGCATGTCCCGCAGCATCTCCCGCAGGGGCTGGGACCGGACCTGTGCGATCACGGTCCCGCCGGGGCGGGCCGACACCTCCACCGGGGCATCCAGAACGATCCCGTTGGCCCGGGCGAAGGTCTGGAACACCTCGGCGGTATAGGCGGCGGAATGGCGGACGGGCAGCCAGCGGCTGCCGCCGTTTCCGAGAGCGCCGCCTGCGACCGTCCATGCCTCGACGTTGCCCTTGTCCGCATAGGTGTAGACCGGGGAGCCGCGATCCACGACGGACATCTGCGCCATCGTCACCGGCGGGCGGTGCGTTCCGGAGCGGGCATCCATGTCGACGCTGTAGCCGGCCCCGGCCCGGCGCCATTCGAAGTGGACGCGGTTGTAGTTGAGGTTCAGCCCCGACAGACCCGGATTGTACCCGACATGGACCGGCTGATCGGGCTCGATGGCCGGCAGCGAGGGCAACGCGCCCGACCAGACGAGAAAGCGCCCCGTCACCTCGATGACGCCGGCGGCCTTCACACCAGCGGCAAGCTCGGCGAGGCGATCGGTATCCAGCGTCGGATCGCCCGAGCCGGCAAGGACGAGATCACCCTCGAGCCGCCCGTCCCGCACCGGCCCCGTCGCGATCACCCGCGTCTCGAAGATGAAATCGGGCCCGAGAGTATCCAGTGCGTAGCTCGCGGTCAGCGCTTTCGCCGTGCTGGCGGGCGGCAGCGGCAGATCGGGGTTCATCGCTTCCAGCATCTGGCCCGTCCGCGCATCGATCAGCGCAAAGCCGACGCGTGCCCCGGAGCCCAGCTCGGCGGCGGCGACGAGGTCCGATGCCTCGGGCGCCAGCTTCGCACGCCCCCCGCCGGGATTGGGCATCGGCCGCAGGGAGGTCTCGGGAGGCTGGGCGAGCGCATGGCTTGCGAGGCCCGAGAGGGCTCCGGCAAGCAGCGTGCGGCGGGTGAGGCGATCAGGTGTCATCATGGCGCCGGCACGATTCCAAAGCCGGCGCCCCTCGGCAAGGGGCCGCGTCGCACGACCTCGCGCCGCGGGACCACTTGTCCGTGATCGTCGCCCGCGTTGCGAACATCACCCCCGGCGTCGCGCGCGGCCCCTCATGCGGCGCAATGCGGCTTCAACCCCGGCCGCCCTTGCGATAGGGAGGACGGGAACTCGCGCGGGGGACCGCTCCCCCGCTGCCCGTTGCCAGGGGAACCCGATCCATGAACGCACCGCAGCGCGATACCACATTCTTCGGCGATGCCCTCGCCTCCCGCGATCCCGAGATCGCCGAGGCCATCGGCCTCGAACTCGGCCGTCAGCGGGACGAGATCGAACTCATCGCCTCCGAGAACATCGTTTCCCGTGCCGTCCTCGAGGCGCAGGGATCCGTTCTCACCAACAAGTACGCCGAAGGGTATCCCGGCCGCCGCTACTATGGCGGCTGCGACTATGTCGACGTGGCCGAGAACCTCGCCCGCGACCGGGCCAAGCAGCTCTTCGACGTCCAGTATGTCAACGTGCAGCCCAATTCCGGCTCTCAGGCGAACCAGGGTGTCTTCACCGCCCTGCTGCAGCCCGGCGACACGATCCTCGGCATGAGCCTCGACGCCGGCGGCCACCTGACCCACGGCGCCAAGCCGAACCAGTCGGGCAAGTGGTTCAACGCGGTGCAGTACGGCGTGCGCAAGCAGGATCACCTGATCGATTACGACCAGGTCGCCGAGCTCGCCGCCGAGCACAAGCCGAAGATGCTGATCGCCGGCGGCTCCGCCATTCCGCGTCAGGTGGATTTCGCGAAGATGCGCGAGATCGCCGACAGCGTCGGGGCCTGGCTTCTCGTGGACATGGCGCACTTCGCGGGCCTCGTGGCCGGCGGCGCGCATCCCTCGCCGTTCCCCCATGCCCATGTCGCGACCACGACGACGCACAAGACCCTGCGCGGTCCCCGCGGCGGCATGATCCTCACGAACGACGCGGACATCTCCAAGAAGGTCAACTCCGCGATCTTCCCCGGCATCCAGGGCGGCCCGCTGATGCACGTCATCGCCGCCAAGGCCGTCGCCTTCGGCGAGGCGCTCCAGCCCGGCTTCCGGGACTACGCGGCGCAGGTCGTCTCCAACGCGCAGGCTCTGGCTGACCAGCTCATGAAGGGCGGCGTGGACATCGTCACCGGCGGGACGGACACCCACGTCGTCCTCGTCGACCTGCGCCCCAAGGGCGTGACCGGCAAGGACACCGAGGCCGCTCTCGGCCGCGCCAACATCACTTGCAACAAGAACGGCATCCCGTTCGACCCCGAGCCGCCCGCAATCACCTCCGGCGTCCGCCTCGGCTCCCCCGCAGGCACGACGCGCGGCTTCGGCGAAGCCGAGTTCCGCCAGATTGGCGACTGGATCTCCGAGGTTGTCGACGGGCTTGCGGCGAACGGCGCGGACGGCAATGCTGAGGTCGAAGCGAAAGTGAAGGCCGAGGTGCAGGAGCTCACCGGCCGCTTCCCGATCTACAGCTGATCCGGACCTGACGACCCGGATGCGGCGCGGCCCGCCGCATCCGGCCCTTCCCGCCAGACCGCCCGGGACCCACAAAGGCGGATCTCCCACGCGACGGGACCCTCATGGCGACGACAGATCCAGACTTTCCGACCCCCGAATACCTGGCCCGCCTCGAACGCACCCGCGCCGAGATGGAGAAACGGGGGCTCGATCTCCTTGTCTGCGTCGATCCCTCGAACATGCACTGGCTGACTGGCTACGACGGCTGGTCCTTCTACGTCCATCAGGCCGTGATCCTCGGCATGGAGGGCGAGCCGGTCTGGTGGGGCCGCGCGATGGACGCCCTCGGGGCGATGCGCACGGTCTTCATGTCCGACGAGGCCATCGCGGGGTATGACGACAGCTACGTCCAGAACCCCGAGAAGCATCCGATGTCGATTCTCGGGCAGCTGATCGAGGGGCGCTTCCCGAATGCCCGGCGGATCGGCGTCGAGCTCGACAACTACTACTACAGCGCCGCCGCCCACGCCGCCCTGCAGGAGGCGCTTCCGAACTGTCGCTTCTTCGACCAGGTGGGCCTCGTGAACTGGCAGCGCACCTGCAAGTCCCCCGAGGAGATGGTCTATATCCGCCGTGCCGCGCGGATCGTGGAAGCGATGCACCAGCGCATCGTCGAGGTGGCCGAACCCGGCATGCCGAAGAACATGCTCGTGGCGGAGATATTCAAGCAGGGCATTGCCGGCGCGGACGGCGAATGGGGCGACTATCCCGCCATCATGCCGATGGCGCCCTCCGGCATGGACGCGACCGCGCCCCACCTCACATGGGACGGCACGCCACTCACCTCCGGCGTGCCCACCTTCTTCGAGATTGCCGGCGTCCACCGCCGCTACCACGCGCCGCAGGCCCGGACGCTGTTCCTCGGCGAAGTGCCGGACAAGTACCTCGCCGCCGAGGAGGCCGTCCTCGAAGCAACCGAGGCTGCGCTTCGGATGGCCCGCCCCGGCAACCGCGCCGAGGACGTGGCGAATGCCTTCAACATGACGCTGAACGCCCGCGGCTTCATGAAAGAAGGCCGCGTCGGCTATGCCGTCGGCCTCTCCTATCCTCCGGACTGGGGCGAGCGTACGATCAGCTTCCGCCCCGGCGACCAGGCGATCCTGCAGCCGGGCATGGTGTTTCACTTCATGCCGGCCCTCTGGCTGGACGATGGCGGCATCGAGATCACCGAGCCGATCCTCATCACCGAGGACGGCGTCGAATGCCTCTGCTCCACTCCCGCAAAGCTCTTCGTGAAGTAACCCGGCGCGGGCGGAGCAGGCTCTCCGCCGCCTTCGCGCAAGAGGGGCCGGGACAGAGGCCGACCGCCTACATGCCCGCGATCACGGTATCGGTCGTTCGCTGTACATGGGACGAGATGATCCGGATCGCCTCGTCCACGTCCCGCTCCATTGCCGCGTCGAAGAGCGCACGGTGCTCGTCGTGGATGTCCCTCTCGCGGGCAGTGTTTTTGCGGGAGAAGCGGCGGTAGCGTTCGTGCTGGCGGTACATGTGCTGGCGCATCCTGAGAAGCCACCCCGACGTGCAGGCTGCGACGGTGGCGTCATGGAATTCAGTGTTCCGGACCTCCCACTGGTAGAGATCGGCCTCGCTCGGATTCTTGTCCCGTTCGAGGCGCTCGAGCCGATGATAGGTGGTGATCAGGCGCTCTTCCCACGCCACGTCCCCCGCGGGGATCGACTGGCGAAGAGCCTCGACCTCGAGAAGCTTGCGCAGATCGCCGATCTCCTCGGCATCCTTCGCCGAGATCGGCGCCACGATGAACCCCCGCTGGCCCTGCAATTCCACAAGGTGATCGCCCGAGAGGCGGGCCAGCGCCTCGCGCAGGGGAGCCGCGCCGAAGCCGTAGCGGCCGCGCAGCATCTCGATCTTCATCTTCTCGGAGGGCGACAGGGCACCGGCGACGATGTCGTCCCGGATCCGTCGGTAGGCCCGCTCGGCATTGGTCTTCTCGGGTGGCTCGGCCTGGGGCGCGCTCATGCTGGTCCTCGTTCGGCTTCCCTGTTTACCCCTGCATAACCCGGGGAAGAACCCCAGGCAATAATCTCGATTTTTTAAGTTGACCCACGATTAATATCGATATTCCTTGTGGCACGTCTGGCGGAGGAGCCGGGCGAGACGCGGGGGGAGCGGTGCGATGATTAACGCCGATGGGGAGAGTGCGGATGCGGTGGCGCATGGGCGCGCGCCGGGCATCCTGGCGCGCATCAGCGCCGCTGTGGCGCGCCTCGAAGCGTGGATGGCCGCGGCGGCAATCCTGGGTGTGTTCTGTCTTCTTCTGTGCAACGTCATCTCCCGTGCCTTGGGGGCGCCGCTGATCTGGACGGACGAACTGGCCGTCTACCTCATGATCGTCGGAGCGTTCCTCGGCGCATCGGTCGGCATCGAGAAGCGTCAGCATATTTCCGTCACCCTGATGGTCGACACGTTGTCGGAGCGAACCCGCCGTCTCTACACGCTCGTCGTCGATCTTCTGCTGCTCGGCTTCTTCGTGGTGCTCGGCCTCATGCTGTGGCGGTGGTTCGATCCACTCGGCCTGATGCGCGCCGAGTCGATCCAGGCCTTCTCCCTCGAGACCTTCAACTTTCTCTATCAGGAGCCGACCACCACGCTCGGCATCCGCAAGGTCTGGTTCTGGCTCATTCTGCCGGTCTTCTGCATCACCGGCGCGCTCCATGTTCTGGCGCGGTTCGGGCGGCCTGAGGAGATGCCGTCATGATGGCCGGCGGCTCCTTCCTCCTGCTGCTTGCGATCGGCGTCCCCATCGCCTTCGCGCTGCTGCTGCTGGCGCTCATAATCATCGCGCTCGGTGGCAATTTCGTCCTTCTCCAGAGCTATCCGCAGCAGCTTTTCGGCGGGCTGGAGAATTATGGCCTCCTGGCCCTGCCGCTCTTTATCCTGCTTGGGGAGTTCATGAATTCGGGGGGGATCGGACGACGCCTGATGGCGCTCGCGCTGGCGCTCCTGGGGCCGGTCAAGGGCGGGCTGGCCTACGTGAACCTGATGGCGAACATGCTGATGGCGTCGATCCTGGGATCGACCGTCGCCCAGATCACGATCATGTCCCGCCTTGCGGTTCCCGAGATGGAGAAGGCCGGCTACCCGCGGGACGTCTCCGTCGCCATCACGGCGGCCGGCGGTATGCTCGCGCCCATCATTCCGCCGTCCATGATGTTCATCATCTTCGGGGTCATCGCGCAGATCCCCATCGGCGATCTCTTCATCGCCGGGATCGTGCCGGGGCTCATTCTGTTCGCCGCGTTCATCGGTGTGATCGCATGGCTCGGCCGACGACACGGCTTTCCCCGCACCGAACCGATGCCGTTCAGGGCCCGCTTGCACTCGGCCGTGGATGCCCTGCCCGCGGCCCTGATCCCCGCCGTCATCATCGGCACGATTCTGGGCGGGATCGCGACCCCGACCGAGGCCGCAGCGATCGCGTCGCTCATGGCGGCGGCCATCGGGCTCGGCATCTACCGCGAACTGAAGCTGTCCGACATCTGGCCCGCCTTCGCGCGCTCCGCGGCCTCCAGCGCGCTCGTTCTCTTTCTGATCGCGGCGGCGCAGGTCTTTTCCTGGGTGATCACGTTCGAGAACGTACCGGCGCAGGTTGCCGCGGCGCTGCAGGCCATGACCTCCTCTCCGATCGTCTTCCTGCTCCTGCTGAACCTGCTCCTGATCTTCCTTGGCATGGTCACGGACCCGATCCCGGCCATCATCCTGATCGTTCCCGTCTTCCTGCCGGTCGCGACACAGGTCTACGGGATCGACGTCTTCCAGTTTGGCGTCATCGTTTGCCTGAACCTGACCGCCGGCCTGCTGACGCCGCCGGTCGGAACGGGTCTCTTCACGGCCGCCCTGATGGGGGAGGTGCGCGCGGAGCGGCTGGCCCGTCTGATCCTGCCGTTCTTCCTTGCCGTCTTGCTGGTGATCGTGGCGCTGATCCTGTTCCCCGTGCTCAGCCTCGGGCTGGTGGAGGCGATGGGATGAGCCGCGTTCTCATCCTCGGGGGCGGTCTCATCGGGGCCGGATGGGCAGCCGCCTTTGCCGGCGCAGGGCACGAGACCGTGGTGCTTGATCCTGCACCGGATGCGGCGGAGCGGTGCGCCCGGGTCTGGGACGAGGCGCGCCCGGTGCTCGCCGCGCTTGGCCGCCCGGCGGCGGAGGTCGCCCCGCGCGTGGTCGCGCGAGCGGAGGAGGCCGGGCCCGCCCACTTGGTGCAGGAGGCGCTGCCTGAGGATCTGGCGCTGAAGCATCGCGCACTGATCGCCCTTGAGCCCTTTCTTCCCTCGGATGCGGTCGTGGCGAGTTCATCATCGGGGCTGACGGCGGAGGAGATCGCGGCGCCGCTCCAGCAGCCGGACCGGCTGCTGATCGCCCATCCCTGCAACCCGCCCTACCTTATGCCAACCGTGGAGATCGCGACCGGACCCCGCACCTCCGAGGTTGCCGCCGCAAAGGCCGTGGCTCTCTACACAGGCATGGGAAAGACCGTCCTGCAGCTGAAGCGTCCGGTGCCGGGGCACCTCGTGAACCGGCTGCAGGCTGCGCTTTGGCGGGAGGCGGTCCATCTGGTGGCCGAAGGCGTGGCGTCGGTGGAGGACGTGGAGCGCGCGGTCAGGGTCGGGCTCGCCCCGCGCTGGTGCCTGATGGGCCCGTCCGCCGTCTTCCATCTCGCCGACGAGACGAATGGAATGGCCGGCTTTTGCAGGACGCTCGGGCCCGCCTTCGAGCGCCTGTGGGGGGATCTGGGCGAGCCGTCCCTCGATGAGGAGGTCGCGCGCATCCTCGATGCGGGGATGCGCGCCGCGGATCCAAGGCCCGTCCCCGAGATCGCCGCAGCCCGCGATCGGGATCTGCCCCGGCTCATGACGGCTGTGGCAGATCTCTCGGGAGGTGCGCCGGAGGTAGACACCCAAAACTGAAATATCGATATTGATGGTTGTAAGACCAATAATATCGATATTTACTCAGCACAGGGCGCGGGGAGCGTCCGTTCCACGTTTCGGGAGGAGAACCGAAGATGACACGGAAGACGACAGCCCTGCTGGCCATGACCGCCAGCGCCCTCGTGACCCAGACCGCCGGCGCCGAGGAGTACCGGATGGGCCTCATCACCCCGCCGTCCCACCAGTGGACGCAGGTCGCCGAGGCCGCGTCCAACGAGATCGGCGAGCGCACCGAAGGGCGTGTCGAGATCCTGATCTTCCCTTCGGGACAGCTCGGCAGCGAGTCCCAGATGCTCCAGCAGCTCCAGACCGGCGCCGTCGATTTCGCCTTCCTGACACTCGGGGAGTTCGCGAACCGCAACCCCGATTACGGCATCTTCCTCGCGCCTTACCTCGTGGACGACGTGGCCGGCGCGCGCGAGATCCTGAAGGGTGACGTCGCCGGTCGGCTTCTGGACGGAATGACCGAGTTCGGCCTCGTCGGGCTCGGCTGGGGCATGGCCGGGATGCGGATGATCGTAACCGCGGATCCAGTGGACAGCGTCGAGGATCTCGCCGGCCTGAAGATCCGCACGATCCCCTTCGCCCCCGAGCTGGCCTTCTGGGAAAGCCTCGGCGCCGCGCCGACACCGATGCCGCTGCCGGCGCTCTACGATGCCTTCGCCAACGGCCAGGTGGACGGCATGCAGATCGACGTCGAGGGCACCTGGAACAGCAAGTACTACGACCATGCCGGGCAGATCATCATCTCCGACCACATGATGTTCCCGATGGCGGCCGTGGCCTCGGGGCGGAGCTGGCAGTCGATTTCCGAGGAGGACCGCGCGGTGATCGAAGAGGTCTTCGGTCAGCGGGTGGACGAGATGGTCGGCGCCTATGCCGACATCGATGCGGAGTACCGCGAGAAGCTGGAGGGAACGGACGTGCCGGTCCTCGAGGCCGACCGTGCCTGGTTCGGCAGCGCGATCGACGACTGGTACGCCGAGTGGCGCGAGAAGGCGCCCATGCTCGAAGAGCTCGAAGCCGAGGCAAGCGGCCTCTGAGCGACGCTTGAGACTGAGGGGCGGCCGACCGGGCCGCTCCTGCGGATCACCTGGAAGGATAGACCCAAATGACCGAGTTCCGCGATTTGCGTTACGTCCGCGTCGAGGTGGAGGATCTGGATGCGGCGACGCACTTTTCCGCCGATGTTTTCGGCCTCCAACCCGCTGACAGAGACGGCGAGCACGCCATGTTCCGCTCGGACGAGAGGAACTATGCGCTGTGCTGCTCCACCGCCGGAGACGGGGAGGCGGTGGCCCTGACCGTCGGGAGCCGCGCGGCGCTCGAGGACGTGCGGGCGCGCCTCGAGGGCGAGGGCGTCGCGGTGTCGGACCTGGACAGGGATCAGGCGGCCGCGCGCCAGGTGAAGGCCGGGATCGCCGCCCGCGCGCCGAACGGGGTCGCGGTGGAGATCGTCTGGCGCCCGCTCACCTCGGGCTGGCGCTACCACGGCCCTCGGGATGCGGGCCTCTGCGGCTTCCAGTCCGTGTCCATGGCCTGCACCGATATTGCGGCGAACGAGCGCTTCTGGACCGTCGGCCTCGGGCTCCGCGTCGCGGACTGGGCGGGCGACGCCGTCTTCCTCGCGCTCGACGACGCGCATCACCGCATTGCGCTCTACCCCTCCTCCAGGGACGGCCTTCTCGGTGCGACCTGGGCCGTGGAGGACAAGAACTTCGTCATGGGCGGGTGGTACGCCCTCAAGGCACGGCAGGCGCCGATCGTTGCCGGTCCGGGTCGGCAACCGACCTCGGGAGCGATGTTCGTCACGACCCGCGCGCCGTTCGGTCTTCTGATGAGCTATGCCTGCGAGATGGAGGAAGGCCCCGAGCTCGCCGAGCGGGGGCCACGTCAGTTCGCGGATGCCGCCGCCAGCCACTGCGCCTGGGGATCCCCCACCGATCAGACTGAATTCCTGGGAGAACGGACATGATCGAGCTGAACGACGTCGTCTATTGCCGTCTCGGCACCACCGACCTTGCCGGCGCGGAATGGTATGCCACCAATATCCTGGGCCTCGAAGTGTCGGACCGGCGCCGCGGCGCGGTCTACTTCAAATCCGACTCCCGGGCCCACACTCTCTGCTACTTCGAGGGCGATCCCGAGGATCAGGCCACCGCGTTCGAACTTGGACGAAAAGAGGATCTCCATGCGGCCGGGGCCGCGCTTGAGGCGCTTGGGCACCGGGTCCATTACGGAAGCCGCGCCGAATGCGAGATGCGCTTCGTGCGCGAGTTCATCCGGTTCAATGATCCCACGGGCAACACGATCGAGTTCGTCGTCCGTCCCGAGGCGACCGGGCAGCGCTACCACGGCACGCGCGATGCGGGCATCACCGGCTTCAGCCATGTCGGCCTCTGCACCACCGACGCCGAGCGGGACGAACTCTTCTGGACCACGGTCTGCAACGCGAGGGTCAGCGACCGGATCGGCGACGCGCCCCTGATGCGTCTGGGGACGATCCACCATTCCATCGCGCTCTTCCCCTTCCACAAGGCGGGGATCCAGCACATCAACCACCAGGTCGGCGGCACTGACGACATTCAGCGCAGCTTCAACTTCGTGCAGGACAATCAGGTCAACGTCACCTTCGGCCCGGGCCGCCATCCGACCTCGTCAGCCGAGTTTCTCTACTTCACCGGCCCCGAAGGCATGACCTTCGAATATTCCACCGGTGTGCGGGAGATCCACGACGAGCCGCTCTGGCGTGACCGGCAGTTCCATTTCGCGCCGAAGGGCTTCTGTCACTGGGGCGCCGCCCCCCGGATCGCTGCCTTCGAAGACGGCTCCATCTGATGACGGGACAAGACGACATCGCGCGCACCGTGCGCATCGCGGCGCGGGCGCTGGGACGGGCAGGTCTCGTCCATGCGTACGGGCATTGCTCGGCGCGGCTGCCGGGAGAGGACACGTTTCTCGTCTGCCCGCCCGTGCCGATGGCCCAGGTGGCGAGCGGCGCGGAGTGCACGGCGGTCCCCGTGACCGGCGCCCTGCCGGAGGGCGTGCTGGGCGAGGTGCGCCTGCACCAGAGGCTCTACGCGAGCCGCCCGGATGCCGGAGGCGTCGTTCGCTTCATGGGGCCGAGCGTCATGGCCCTTGGCGCGATCGGCCGGACGCCCCGGATGCGCCACGGCTTCGGCACCTACTTCGCTCCGGGCGTCGGGCTCTGGGAAGATATCCAGCTGATCCGGGAGGATGATGCGGCGGACGGAGCCATCGCCGCGATGGGGAAGAGCCGGGGCCTCCTGATGCGGGGCAACGGCGCCGTCGTGGTCGGGGACAGCCTCGAAGAGGCGGTGGGGCTTGCCTTCTACCTAGAGGATGCCTGCCGCATCGAGCTGGCGGCGTTGGCCACGGGCCTCGAGGACAGCCCCGAAATCGGCACCGAAGAGGCTGAGCGCAGGGCGACCCGCTCCGGACGCATCTTCGAACGTATGTGGGACCATCTGACTGCGGGCGATCCCGAATTGCCCGCCAGCCAGTGAAAGGACGGACGTGAGCAATTTTCTGAATTTCATCGACGGCGAGTTCGTTGCCGGGGCGGGCGAAGCCTACCCCAACCATTTCCCCACGACGGGGGAGGTGATCGGCGAGGTGCGTGCGGCAGATGCCGCACAGGTGGATGCCGCCGTGGGCGCCGCCCGCGCCGCGCTGAAGGGGCCCTGGGGCCGGCTTTCGGTGCCCGACCGGGTCGTCCTCTTGCGCAAGCTCGCGGCCGGCATCAACGCCCGCTTCGACGATTTCCTGGCTGCCGAGATCCGCGACACGGGCAAGCCGCGATCCCTCGCGAGCCATATCGACATCCCGAGGGGCGCCGCCAATTTCGATGTCTTCGCCGATCAGATCCTTGCCGATCACACGGAGACCTTCCGGATGGCCACGCCCGACGGGCGCGGCGCCCTGAACTATGCGCTGCGGTTGCCGCGCGGGGTGATCGGTGTCGTGTGCCCGTGGAACCTCCCGCTGCTTCTCATGACCTGGAAAGTCGCCCCCGCTCTCGCCTGCGGCAACACCGTAGTCGTCAAGCCCTCCGAGGAAACGCCGGCGACGGCGGCGCTCCTCGGGGAGGTCATGAACGACGTTGGCATTCCGCGCGGCGTCTACAATGTCGTGCAGGGACAGGGTGGCGGCAGTGCCGGCGAGTTCCTGACGCGGCATCCGGGGGTCGACGGCATCACCTTCACCGGGGAGACCACGACCGGCGAAGCCATTATGGCCGCCGCCGCGAAGGGGGTGCGCCCCGTCAGCCTCGAACTGGGCGGCAAGAACGCGGGCATCGTGTTCGACGACGCGGATGTGACGAAGACGCTGGAGGGCCTCGGCCGAGCGTGTTTCGCCAATACCGGGCAGGTCTGCCTCGGAACCGAGCGCCTCTACGTCCAGCGTGGCGTGTTCGACGAGATCGCGGAGGGACTGGCAAAGGCGGCGCGGGGCTATCGGATGGGCGATCCGTTCGACGCGGCCACCACGCTCGGCCCGGTCATCTCCGAGCGCCAGCGCGCCAAGGTCATGTCCTACTATGACAGGGCCCGCTCGGAAGGGGCGGAGATCCTCGCTGGCGGCACCGCCCCTTCGCTTCAGGGGTACGAGGGCGGCTACTGGGTCGAACCGACGGTCTGGACCGGCCTGCCCGAGACCAGCGGCGTCGTCACCGAGGAGATCTTCGGGCCCTGTACCCATATCTGCCCCTTCGACGACGAGGAGGAGGGCCTCGCGCTCGTCAACGACAGTCCCTACGGCCTCGCCACGACGATCTGGACCGAGAACCTGACCCGCGCCCACCGGGCGGCCGAGGCGATCGAGGTCGGCATCTCGTGGATCAACTGCTGGTTCCTGCGCGACCTGCGCACGCCCTTCGGCGGCTCCAAGCAATCCGGTATCGGCCGCGAAGGCGGGGTCCATTCGATGGAGTTCTATTCGGAACTCCGCAATGTCTGCGTCAAACTCTGAGGACACGAAAATGCTGAGCGAAGAGCAGCGGGCGGAGGCGGTCGCCTCGCTTCTGGAAAGCCACCGAACGAAGGTTCAGGGCGAGCGGCCCTCCCAGATGTTCCCCGGTATCGAGATCGAGGACAGCTATGCCATCTCCTCCGCCGTTGCCGAGCGGAAGGTGAGGGACGGGGCGCGGATCGTCGGCCACAAGGTCGGCCTGACCTCGCGGGCGATGCAGGCGTCCTCGAAGATCGACGAGCCCGATTACGGCTATCTTTTCGACGACCTCGTGCTGCAGGACGGGGCGGTGGTGCCGTTCGAGAGCTTCTGCGTGCCGCGCGTCGAGCCGGAACTGACCTTCATCCTCAAGGAGCCGCTCAAGGGCCCCGGCGTCGGTCTGGTCGACGTGATGCGGGCGACGGAATGGGTCGTTCCCTCCATCGAGATCATCGACGCGCGGGTGACGGAGCCGCGGAAGATCTACGACACCGTGGCCGATAACGGCGCGGCGGCGGGAATCGTTCTCGGCGGGCGTCCGGTGCGGCCCGAGGATGTGGACCTGCGGTGGGTCGGTGCCGTGTTCTATCGCAATGCCGGGATCGAGGAGACCGGGCTCGCCGCCGGCGTCCTCGGCCACCCGGCCATGGCGATCGCCTGGCTTGCGAACAAGCTCGGCCCCCTCGGCACGACCCTGGAGCCCGGCCACATGGTCCTCTCCGGCTCGTTCACCCGCCCCGTATGGGCAGAGAAAGGCGACACGCTCCACGCCGATTTCGGTCCGCTCGGCTCGGTCGCGGTGCAGTTCTCATGACCGAGGCGCCGAAGAACCACTTCAAGCGCAGGCTTCTTGCGGGCGAGGTTCAGCACGGGCTCTGGATGTCCCTCGTAAGTCCTGTCGCGGCCGAGGCCCTGTCCCTCGTGGGGTATGACTGGCTGCTCTTCGATGCCGAGCATTCGCCGGTCGAGATCGCGGGCCTTCAGCCGCTCCTTCAGGCCGCAGCGGCGGGGTCTTCGTCCTGCGTCGGACGGCCCGCATGGAACGACAAGGTTCTGATCAAGCGCATGCTCGACATCGGCTGCCAGACGCTCCTCATTCCCTTCGTGCAGACGGCGGAGGACGCCCGCGCGGCAGTCGAGGCGTCGCGCTATCCGCCGGCGGGCATACGGGGCGTTGCCGGCGGCACGCGCGCCAGCCGCTTTGGCCTCGCGTCGGACTATTTTTCCACGGCCAACGAGGAAACCTGCATCATCGTCCAGATCGAGACGGCCCACGCGATGGAGCGACTGGAGGAGATCGCGGCTGTCGACGGGGTGGACGGTGTCTTCATCGGCCCGTCAGACCTCGCCGCGTCGATGGGCCATCTCGGTCAACCCGCCGCCGCTCCGGTGCAGGAGGCGATCCGAGCCGCCGCAGAGAGGATCGGAAGCGCCGGCAAGGCGCCCGGCATTCTCGCGACCAAGCCGGAGGACGCACGTCGCTACAGGGACTGGGGCTACCGCTTCGTCGCAGCCTCGGTGGATCTCGGCCTTCTGGTCGGAGCGGCGAAGGGTGTTCTGGAACGGGTCCGCGGGTAGCTCGTCGCGGCATATCCATGCGAGGGGCCGGATCGCTTTTGCGGCCGGCCCACGCTCCCGACCATGAGCATCGCCGCCCTAGATGCGCAGCGCCTCGATCCCTTCCGCTGCCGTGGTCAGGCCGCTCGGGACCTTACAGATGTCGTCGCGATCACGAGCCCGGTCCTGCCTCGGGCATTTCACACGTCGGGCGGCACGCCTGCCGCCACCTCGACGGTCACATGCTTCATCCCGGTCGTCTCGCGCACGCGGCCCTTCACGGCGCGGCGCACATCGTCCGCCACCGCGCCGGGCGCGAGGTCGACCTCCAGCGTCGCCATGGGACGCTCCTGCGTGATCGACCAGGCATGAACGTGATGGGCGCGTGCCACCCCGGGCAACGTGGCTTCCAGATCGGCCGCGATAGCGCGGGCGTCAAATCCGGCGGGCGCGCCTTCGAGCAGGATGTGTCCGCTCTCCCGCACCACGCTCCAGGCCGAGCGCAGGATGAGGAGGGCGACCAGTACCGACAGGATCGGGTCGATCGGCGTCCAGCCTGTCCATATGATGATCAGCGAGGCCGCGATCGCAGCGACCGAGCCCAGGAGGTCGCCCATCACGTGCAGCGCTGCGGCGCGGACGTTCAGGTTGTCGCCCTCGGTGCGGCTGAGCACTAAGAAGCACAGCACGTTCACCACGAGCCCCCCCACGGCGACCCAGAGCATCAGCCCGCCCAGCACCTCGTGCGGATCGAGCATGCGCTGAACGGCCTCGAAGAGGATCCACCCCGAGACGGCAAAGAGCGTCAGCCCGTTCACGAAGGCAGCCAGCACCGAGAAGCGGTCGAAGCCATAGGTTCGCTTCCAGTCCGCCGGCCGCCGCGCCAGCCGGAAGGCGAACCAGGCAAGGAGCAGCGAGGCGAAGTCGGTCAGCATGTGGCCCGCATCGGCGAGGAGCGCGAGCGACCCGGAGATGAGCCCGCCGATGACTTCCGCCCCCATGAAGCAGCCGGTCAGGCCCGCGGCGATGAGGATCGCGCGTTCCTTCGACCGGCGCGCCTTCGGCGTGTCGCTCGTCGAAAGGCTCGGGCCGTGCGAATGGCCGGCATGGCCGTGTCCGTGGCCATGCGCATGATCGTGTCCCGCCCCCATCAGTGCGCTCCCGCCCGTTGATCCGCATCTGCCGGGAGCGCGGCGAGGCGGCCACCGGGCATGGGGTGGGCATCGGCATCCAGCAGTTTGGTGCGGCGGAGGTATCGGTCGGGCATGGCGGCACTCTTGATTCGTCGGGTCCGCATGGTGGATACAATCTACAGCGGCTGTAGGTTCAAGGGGTGATCGCGATGCAGGGCCATTCCATAGGCGCGCTTTCAAAGCACACGGGCGTGAAGGTCACCACGATCCGCTACTATGAGGCGCGTGGTCTCCTGCCCGATCCCGGCCGCACGGGCGGAGGGCAACGCCGCTACGGCGATGACGAGCTGGACCGCTTGTCCTTCATCGCTCATGCCCGGCAGCTCGGCTTCGACCTCGACGCGATAGCCGAACTGATCGCGTTGCAGGAAACGCCCCATGGTGCTCATGGCGACGCGCACCGCATCGCGACGGATCGGATTGCCGAAGTCCGTAATCGGATCGAGCGGTTGCGTCGGCTGGAGGCGGAACTGGTCCGCGTTGTGAATGCCTGCGACGGTCATTCCGATGGCCAACCCTGCCAAGTGCTGCACGCCCTGGCGGATCATCAAGCTTGCAAGGGCGAGCACTGAGACGGCACTGCTTGCCGAGGCGTCCATTCTGACGTTCCGCAGCGTCCGGCAATTCAGGGCTCAGGACGGACTTGCGGCCATGCGCGAGCCAGCCAAGAACCACCGTCGTCCACGCTCTTTCCGGCCGTCCAGCCCCCTGCCCGACCGCAGCGACTGACGACCCTCTGCCTAGCCGACCGCGGGCACTTTCGGTTCAATGCGGACCTTCGCCGGATAGGCCTTCGCAGCGGCGCAGCTTCCGTCAAGCCTTAGGAACAAGGGACGCGGCCGTGTGCTGTAAAGTGAAATATGGCGGAGACGAAGGGATTCGAACCCTCGAGACCCTTCCGGGCCTACTCCCTTAGCAGGGGAGCGCCTTCGACCACTCGGCCACATCTCCGCCGACGCGTATATCCCGCCAAGCGTAGGATCTACAAGGCGAAATTCGGAATTCTCTTTGCGGCGTCCTCAAGGTCCTCAAGCCGTTGAAATGGCGACAAAAGGCACCGGGCAGCATCTAAGTTGGGAAAGATTTGGTCAATTCCCTCCTGCGGGTTCGCGGTTCGGGCCGTTGGCTGGGTCGCGCGACATCGCGGTGGCGGTCAAGCGTGAGCTCGTTGCGCTACTCGGCGCTGAGGTTGAGCTGTTCCTTTCCCTGTCGACTTCAGGCGACGACTTCGGTTTCGGCTCTTCCGAGGGCCGAGCAGGGATTCATGATGGCAATGCGGATCTGGACTTCGGCGGTTTGGCGGTCCGGATCGCGTGCCATGATCCGTTCGCCATCGGGTCGCTCGCATAGCTCAGTGCGCGAGATCGCGGCGGGGCCATCGGGCGTCCAAGCGAGGTCATTCCGCCGGATCCGGATGAGCTGGAGGTGACGTCGACTGCACGAATATCACCCCTCGTGGTGTCCATCGCCAGGTGAACCTTGCGCCACTCTCGCCTGCGCGCCCCACCATGCTTGCGGGCCAGCCCTTCGCCATCACTGCGGAAACGGATGCCGGTCCTGTCGATCGGCAGGTTCGGGGGATGGCCGCCTACCACGAGAATACCTGACTATTTTGCATTGAACTGGTGATGCCGCCTCTGTAAGCGCGTCCCGAACAGCGTTTCGGTAGCCGGAGACAGATCATGAAAAGCGGTATTCTTCTGGGTGTCGGCAGCCTCGCCGTGGGGCTCGCGGGCCCGGCGGCGCTGGCGGAGCCCACGTCCTACCCTCTCGAGATCGAGAACTGCGGCGAGACCGTGACCTTTCAGAACGCGCCGCAGAACGCCGTGGCACTGGGTCAGAACACAGCCGAGATCATGTATCTGCTCGGGCTCGAGGACCGGATGGCCGCGACGGCCTTCTGGCCGAACGACGTCCTGCCGGTAGTCGAAGACGCCAACGCGAAGGTCGAAACGCTGACCGTCGAATTTCCGACGCTGGAAGCGGTCCTGTCCAGGCAGCCTGACTTCGTCCCGGCGATGCTCGTCACCCTCATGGGCCCGGACAGCAAGGTGGCCCAACGGTCTGACTTCCAGCGGCTGGATATTCCGACCTACCTGTCACCGAGCGCGTGTTCGGTGACGGAGATTTCGAGCGACATCTACGGGGCCCGCGACGAGCTGTGGTCCATGGACCTGGTGTACCAGGAGATTGAGGACCTTGCGCGGATCTTCGATGTGGCCGACCGCGGCGACGCGCTGATCGAGGACCTCAAGGCCCGCGAGGCCGCTCTGCGGGAGGAATACGAGGATCGCGACGATCTCACCTTCCTGTTCTGGTTCTCGAGCCCGTCACCGGAGGACGACGCCTATCTTGCCGGCGGAAACGGCCCGTCGGGTTACATCGCGGACGTCCTCGGCGGCGCCAACGCGCTCGAAACCGAGGCCGAATGGCCCTCGCTCGGGTGGGAAGGGATCATGGCGACCGAGCCCACCGTCATCGTGGCAGCCCAGGTGGATCGTGAACGATGGAATCTGGACGACGCCGAGAACAAGATCGAGTTCCTGGAATCCGACCCGATCGTCAGCCAGATGGAGGCCGTGCAGACCGGACGCATCGTCACGATGCCCGGCGCAGCCATGAATGGGAGCATCCAGACCCTCTATGGCGCCGAGCAAGTTGCGGAGCAGCTTGAGGACCTCGACCTGCCGCAATGATGTCCAGCGTCGCAAGCACCAGCCAAGGGGTCCGGTTGCCGCTCTTGATGGTCGGCTCCTTGGTTGCTCTCGCCGTCGCCATCGCAACGGCGACCGCGATCGGGGACTACACGATCGGGCTCGGGACGGTCGTCCTGTCGATCACGAACGAGCTGGGCCTGACCGGCGCCGAGCTCTCACCGATCGAGCAGAGCGTTGTCTGGGATCTGCGGCTCAGCCGGGCGCTCGTTGCGGCCCTCGCCGGTGCAGGCCTCGCGCTCAGCGGCACGATCCTGCAAGCCCTGTTGCGCAACGCGCTGGCGGAACCGTTCGTGCTGGGCGTCTCGGCCGGGGCGTCCACCGGGGCGGTCTGCGTGATCGTCCTCGGGATCGGAGCGGGCAGCAACGCCCTCTCCTTCGGCGCCTTCGCCGGCGCCTTCGCGGCCTTTGGCGTCGTTGCCCTCCTGTCGAACGGCGCCACCACTGGCCCCAGCCACACGATCCTGGCCGGTGTCGCCGCATCACAGCTTTTCAGCTCGCTGACCTCCTACATCGTCACGACCTCGGGAAATGCCGAACAGGTTCGCAACGTCATGTTCTGGCTGCTCGGCAGCTTCGGTGGCGTGCGCTGGCCCGATTTCCAGCTGCTGCTCATCATCGTGCCACTGGGGCTTGCCGTTTGCATGTACCTCGGGCGCGCGCTCGACGCCTTCACATTCGGCGATGAGGACGCGGCGGCCCTCGGCGTGCCCGTGGGCCGTATCCGCATCGTCCTTTTCGCGGTGACGGCAATGATGACCGCGGCAATCGTCAGCATGATCGGCGCGGTCGGTTTCGTCGGCCTCGTGGTGCCCCATGCCGCGCGCTATGTCGTCGGGCCGATGCACATGCGCCTCTTGCCGGCGAGCGCCATCGTGGGGGCGGTGTTCATGGTGACTGCAGATATCGTGTCGCGGGTGATCGTGTCGCAGCAGACGATCCCGATCGGTGTCGTGACCGCGCTGGTGGGCGTGCCCTTCTTCGCCGTCATCCTCTATCGGGCGAGGCCGCAGGCATGAGCATTCTTGCCGAGAACCTGACCTGGGGCGTCAGGCGCAGGACGATCGTCTCGGGCATCTCGATCTCGGTGGAACGGGGAGAGACGCTGGGGCTGGTCGGGCCCAACGGCTCGGGCAAATCGTCGCTCCTGCGCCTGCTGGCCGGGCTGAAACGCCCGGGCGCCGGAACTGTGACGATCAACGGCCGGGACATCGCGCAGGTGCCCCGAAAGGCTCTCTCCCGCGAGGTGGCTTTCGTGCAGCAGAGCGCCGCCACCGAGACCAGTGTCACCGTCCTCGACGTGGTGCGGCTCGGCCGAACCCCACATCGCTCGGCCCTGGCCGGGTGGTCCGCCCGGGACGAATCCGCAGTCGTGAAAGCCCTTGAGCGCGTGGACATGTGGGGCCGCAGGCAGCAGTCATGGCAGACATTGTCGGGCGGAGAGCGCCAGAGGGTGCATATCGCCCGCGCGCTCGCGCAGACGCCGCAGGTCATGTTCCTCGACGAGCCGACGAACCACCTCGACATCCATCACCAGATCGAGATCCTGCGCATGGTCCGCGACCTCGACCAAACGAGCGTCGTCGCGCTGCACGACCTGAACCTCGCCGCGATGTTCTGCGACAAGATCGTGGTCCTGCAATCGGGGTCGGTCTTTGCCTCGGGGACGCCGGAAGATGTGCTGACCGAAACCCTTCTGAAAAGCGTCTTCAAGGTGACGGCAGACGTCACACGAACGGCGGCAGGCGCCGACATGCATATCCGGTTCATGCCGTAGACCGCCCTTCGCCCGCGGAAGACGAAGCATCTCACAGGCCGCCGCGAGGGATGGCTCCGCAGGAAATCGCAGGGAACGGGCAAGTCTCGGCCCGCCCCCTCCTCTGGCCGCACGCGGGCTTACCGGATCACGTGAACGCAGGTTCCGGCATGGCGGACGACGCGGGCGGCGGTGGAGCCGAGGAAGAAATCCTGCAGGCCCGGACGGTGCGAGCGGATGACGATCAGGTCGTAGGCATTGTCCCTGGCCATCTGCACGATGGTCGACGGCGCGTGGCCGGAGACCACGAGACGGCTCACGTCGGGCGCATCCTTCAGCACCTCTTCGAGGGAGGCGGCGATATCGGCGCGGGTCTGGTCGATCAGCCCGGCCGGCACGTCGGCGGACATATAGAGCGGCACCTGCTCCACCACCGAGACTGCGGTGATCTTCGCGCCTTCGCCGGCAAGTTCGCGGGCGACGGCGAGGGATTCGTGCGCAACGTCGCCCTGGTCGGGCGCGACGGGAATGAGAATGTTCTGGTACATGAGCGTTACCTCCTGGCCCGGACGATGACCGACCGGGCCGGAGGACGCCTTGATCTGGATCAGGCTGGCGCGAAAAGCGTCAGCGCCTGATCGCGGCCACGATGGCGAGGATCACGGCCGCGCCGATGGCCCCGACGATGAGCAGCAGGATCAGGCCCAGCGCGCCCAGCGCGATGACGCCGAGGGCGGTGAGGATGAACGGCACCGCAACGGCGCCGACGACACCCGCGATCAGGTAGAAGATGCGGTTCCGGCCGCCCGCGATGAGTGACGCGATGTAGCCCGCGATCAGGCCCACGATGACGAGAAAGATGAGGCCGACCGCACCGAGCGCGTCGAAGAAGGTTTCCATGGCTGAACGTTCACTCCGTTGAAGGGGGGCCCGGCGCGGGGCGGAGGCGCCGGGCATCGAGGCGGAGCTTACGCGGCCGGCGGGGTGGGGGCGAGTCCCCTTCCATGCAGGAGCGCCTCCGGTCCCGGCAGGCGGCCCCGGAACGCGGTGTAGAGCTCGTCCGGTTCCTGCCGTCCGCCGGCGGAGAGGACCATCTCCTCCAGCCGCGCCGCCACCCCCGCATCGAAGGGATCCCCCGCCTCGGAGAAGGCCGCGAAGGCGTCCGCGTCCATCACCTCGGACCACATGTAGCTGTAGTAGCTGCTGGCGTAGCCGCCGGCGAAGACATGGGCGAAATGCGGCGTGGCGTGCCGCATCGCGATGGCCCTCGGCATGCCCAGCTCCTCGAGGACCTCGGCCTGACGTTGCATCGGATCCGCGGGCGGCCGTCCCTCGTGAAAATCGAGATCGACGAGGGCGGAGGCGATGTATTCCACGGTCTGGAAGCCGGTATCGAAGGTCGCGGCCGCGAGCACCTTGTCGAGAAGAGCCTGCGGCATCGCTTCCCCCGTCTCGGCATGGAGGGCGTGCCGGGTCAGCACCTCGGGCACTTCCAGCCAGTGCTCGTAGAGCTGGCTCGGCAACTCGACGAAATCCCGCGGCACGGAGGTGCCGGACATCGACGCGTAGCGCACGTCGCTCAAGAGCTGGTGCAGGGCGTGACCGAATTCGTGGAAGAGCGTTCGCGCGTCGTCGAAGGACAAAAGCGCGGGCTTGCCCTTCGAGGGCTTGGCGAAGTTGCAGACGTTGAGCACATGGGGCCGGATCTCGCCGGACAACGTCTCCTGATTGCGTAGGGTGGTGCACCATGCACCCGAGCGCTTGCCGGGCCGGGCGAAGTAATCGCCGATCAGGACGCCCATGTGCCGCCCGTCACGCGTGACCTCCCAGGCGAGCGCGTCGGGAGTGTGGAGCGGAACGTCGATCTCGCGGAATTCCAGCCCGAAGAGGCGATTGGCGCAATCGAAAGCCGCCTCGGTCATGCGTGAAAGCTGGAAATACGGTTTCACCTCCCCTTCGTCGAGATCGTGCTCGGACCGGCGGAGCTTCTCGGAATAGTAGCGCCAATCCCAGGGCTCCAGCGGCCCCGTCTCTCCGTCGGCGTGGAGGAGCGTCTCGAGCCGTTCGGCATCGGCGTCCGCCGCTGCCTTGGCCGGCGCCCAGACCTCCATCAGAAGGCCGCGCACGGCGTCCGGCGTCTTCGCCATCTCGGTTTCGAGCTGCCATGACGCGTAATCCTCGTACCCCAGGAGCTGCGCGCGCTCATGGCGAAGGGCCAGCGTCTCGGCGGCGATGGCGCGGTTGTCGGTCTCGCCGCCGCCGGCGCCCCGGCCCGTCCACGCCTCCCAGGCCCGGCGGCGCAGCGCGCGGTCCGGGCAGGATTGCAGGAACGGCACGATGACGGAGCGGGACAGCGTCACAGCCGGCCCCTCCTCTCCGCCAGCCTCACGAACGGCATCGGCGAGGAAGTCGGGCAGCCCCTCGACCTGCGCCTCGCTGAGCGGCATGCGCCAGTCCCGCTCGTCGGCGAGGAGGTTCTGCCCGAAAGCGGTCGAGAGCTCGGACATCCGTTGCCCGATCGCCCGCATCCGCTCCCGCGCCTCTCCCTCGAGCGCTGCGCCGGCCCGCACGAAGGAGCGCCGGGTGAGATAGAGAAGCCGGGCCTCCTGATCGTCCAGGCCCAGATCGCTCCTCGCCTGCCAGACCGCCTCGATCCGCTCGAAGAGCGCGGGATTCTGGACGATGTCGGTGCGGTAGGAGGCGAGCTTCGGCCCGAACTCCCTCTGCAGCGCCTGCCGCGTGTCGTTCGAGTCCACCGAGGCGAGGAAATAGAAGACCGAGAGCACGTCATGGAGCGATTTGCCCTGCCGCTCGAGCGCCTCGATGGTGTTGGCGAAATCGGGGGCCTCGGGATTGGTCGCGATCCGCTCGATTTCCGAGCGCGCCTCTTCCAGCGCCTCCTCGAACGCGGGGGCGAACTGGTCGTCCGCGATGGCGGGAAAGTCGGGCAGCGTGAACGGCGTGTTTCGCGGGGCGAGCAGCGGATTGGTCATGGGGCAATCTCCTTTGCACCAGAGCTAGGGGTCGCGGTGCTCAGGTGCAATCGGCAGCGCCGGGCCTCCTAGCTCGCGACTGCTCCCGATCCGCATGTCGGGCAATCGGCGCGCCGCTTGAGGCCGATCTTGCGCGTCTCGCCCCAGAGCGCATCGTAGATCAGCATCTCGCCGCGGAGCGGGGCGCCGATCTTCGCGATAAGTTTGACCGCTTCGACCGCCATCATCGAGCCGACGACGCCCGGCAGGGGGCCGGCCACGCCTGCCTCGGCGCAGGACGGCGCGAGCCCCGGCGCCGGCGCCTCGGGGAACACGCACCGGTAGCAAGGGCCGCCCCCCGCGGGATCGAAAATGGAGACCTGCCCCTCCCACTGGCTGAGCGCGCCCGAGATCAGCGGCCGTCTGGCCGCGACGGCGGCGCTGTTGGCAAGGTAGCGGGTCTCGAAATTGTCGGTGCCGTCGAGGACGATATCGTATTCGGCGACCAGCTCACCGGCGATGCTCTCCTCGAAGCGGCGATGATACGCCCGGACCTCGATGAACGGGTTGAGAGCCAGCATCGCATCCCGTGCGGAATGCGCCTTGGACCGGCCGATGTCGGCGTCCCTGTGGATGACCTGACGCTGCAGGTTCGTCCCCTCGACCGCGTCGCCGTCGATCACCCCGATGGTCCCGATCCCCGCCCCTGCGAGATAGAGAAGCGCGGGCGACCCAAGCCCGCCCGCTCCGATCACCAGAACCTTCGCGTCCTTGAGCGCGCGCTGCCCCGGCCCGCCAATCTCCCGAAGCGTGATATGGCGGGCATACCGGGACAGCTCCGCCTGGGAGAAGGGACCGGACGCCGCGGGCGCCTCGTCCGTCCTCGGTGCCACGCATCTTTTCAGTGCCGCCAGGAGCCGCGTATACCCCCAGACGGCCAGCCCGACGCCGCCGAGGAAGAGCCAGAACGCCGGCTCGCCCCCCGTCGCGGCCCTCAGCGGATTGCCGTCAGGCAGGGCGACCTGCGCGACGAGGACCGCGCCGTAGAGCAGCGCCAGGAGCAGCCAGCGCGTGCCTTTCGGCAGACCCGCCCGGCCGCCAATGACCCAGATCGCGGCGGCGAGGGCGAAAACGACGAGCATCAGCCCTGCCCGGTCGAGCCGAAGCCGCCCTGCCCTCGGCTCGTCTCGCCGAGGGTGTCCGTCACCTCGAAGACCGCCTGCACCACCGGCGCGATGACGATCTGCGCGATGCGGGCCCCGTGCTCGACGGTGAAAGGCGCGTCGCCGAGATTGATCAGCGGCACGAGGATCGGTCCGCGATAATCGCTGTCCACCGTGCCGGGCGTGTTCGGTAGGGTCACGCCGTGCTTCGTGGAGAGGCCGGAGCGGGGCCGCACCTGCATCTCGTAGCCCTCCGGGATCTCCGCCCTCAGCCCGGTCGGCACGAGGATGCGCCCCATCGGCGGCAGGACGAGGCCCGCGGACCGATCCTCCCGCGCAAGATTGGCGCGGATATCGGCGCCCGCGGAGCCCGGTGTGGCATAGGCCGGAAGGGGAATGTCGGGATCGGCGCCAGCCTCCCGCACGAGTTTCACGGAAACGGTCATGATGTGCCCTCCAGAGCTTCGGCGATCCGTTCGGCCAGCCGCCGGGCCACCGCGTCCTTGCTCATGCGCGGCCATGCCTCGGCGCCGCTGCCCGTGATCAGGGTCACCTCGTTGTCGAGCCCCCCCATCGCACCGCCTGCCTCGGAGACGTCGTTCGCCACGATCCAGTCACACCCCTTGCGCGCGCGCTTCGCGGTCGCATGCTCGACCACGGTTTCCGTTTCCGCGGCGAAGCCGACCACCAGAGGCGGACGCTCCGCGTGGCGCGAGAGGCCGGCGAGGATGTCCGGGTTCTCGACGAAGTCGAGCGCCGGCGCGCCCTGCCCCGCCGTCTTCTTCATCTTGCCCGTCGCCGGCGCCCTGACACGCCAGTCCGCCA
This sequence comes from Tropicimonas sp. IMCC34011, assembly GCF_003390865.1. Classification (GTDB taxonomy): domain Bacteria; phylum Pseudomonadota; class Alphaproteobacteria; order Rhodobacterales; family Rhodobacteraceae; genus Tropicimonas_B. The sequence continues at coordinate 64,411 of NZ_QMEJ01000006.1, read as the reverse complement.
CCGCAGCAGCCATGACGGCGGCATCCGCCGGCAGCGCGGCCATGACCGCCGCTTCCATCTCCAGCGCCGTGCGCACCCGCACCACCTCGACGCCCGGCGGCGGCGCGACGTCCGCGGGCCCCGTCACGAAGGTCACCCGTGCGCCGGCCTCTGCAAGCGCCTTTCCCACCGCGCTGCCCTGCGCGCCGGAGGAGCGGTTGGCGATGTAGCGCACCGGGTCGATGGGCTCGTGCGTCGGCCCCGAGGTGACGATCACGTGCCGCCCCTTCAGCAAGGCGGCTCCGGAAGTCGCCGCGTCCAGCGCCGCCTCGACGGCTTCGACGATCCGCGGCACCTCGGACAGGCGCCCCTCGCCGAACTCGCCGCAGGCCATCGGCCCCTCGTCCGGCCCCACGAAGAGGATTCCATCCGCCTCGAGCTGCGCCCGGTTGCGGCGCGTCGCGGGATGATCCCACATCCGCACGTTCATCGCCGGTGCGAAGAGCACTCGGGTATCCGTCGCCAGAAGGAGCGTCGTGGCCAGGTCGTCCGCGTGCCCCCCTGCCATCTTCGCCATCAGGTTCGCCGTTCCGGGCGCGACCACGATGAGATCGGCCGAACGCGACAGCTCGATATGACCCATCTCCGCCTCGTTCGTCAGATCGAAGAGGTCGCGATACACCGCCTCGGCGGCCAGCGCGGAAACGGAAAGCGGCGTCACGAACTCCTCCGCCGCGGATGTGAGGACGGGGACCACGCGAGCCCCGCGATCCCTCAATCGCCGGATCAGATCGAGCGCCTTGAAGGCCGCGATGCCGCCGCCGATGATCAGAAGGATCCGCTTGCCCTCGAGCATGTCCGCCTCCGGGGATTGAACGGGGCACCCCTGCCCCAGCGCCGCGGAAAGTAGGCTCCCCCGCGCCCGCTCGCAAGGCGGGCCACGATGCCCGGGCGCGAGCGGCTCGCCGCGCTCGCGGCCGCATGTTGCCGACTGGCGTGACGTCCGGCGGGCACAATGCGGGAATACCGCTTTTTCGCGCGGTTTCGGATGCATAGTCTTGTCTGAAAGTCAGATGTTCCGCTTCGGCGGCCCGGAGGAGACGCGCAATGTCGGCAACATCCCACAAGGGGACCCGGTTCAACTGGGAAGACCCGTTCCTGCTCGACGATCAGTTCACCGACGAAGAGCGCATGATCTCGGAGACCGCACATCAGTTCGCGCAGGACCGTCTGCTTTCCCGCGTGGAAGAGGCCTACCTGAGCGAACACACCGACCCCGAGATCTTCCGCGAGATGGGCGCCCTCGGTTTGCTCGGCGTGACCGTGCCGGAGGAGTACGGCGGCGTCGGCGCGTCCTACGTGTCCTACGGGCTGGTGGCGCGCGCCGTCGAACGCGTCGACAGTGGCTACCGCTCGATGATGTCGGTGCAAAGCTCACTGGTGATGTTCCCGATCCACGCCTACGGCTCGGAGGAGCAAAAACAGAAGTACCTGCCCAAGCTCGCGACCGGCGAATACATCGGCTGCTTCGGCCTGACCGAGCCGGACGCCGGGTCCGATCCGGCGGGGATGAAAACCCGCGCGATCAGGACCGAGGGCGGCTATGTGCTGAACGGCTCGAAGATGTGGATCTCCAACAGCCCCATCGCCGACGTGTTCGTCGTCTGGGCCAAGTCGGAGGCGCATGACGGCAAGGTTCGCGGGTTCATCCTCGAGAAGGGAATGAAAGGGCTGAGCGCGCCAAAGATCGGCGGCAAACTCAGCCTGCGTGCCTCGATCACCGGCGAAATCGTCATGGACAACGTCGAGGTCGGCGAGGACGCGCTACTGCCCGGCGTTCAGGGGATGGGCGGCCCGTTCGGCTGCCTCAACCGCGCGCGCTACGGCATCTCCTGGGGCGTCATGGGCGCGGCGGAGGACTGCCTGCATCGCTCGCGCCAGTACGGGCTCGACCGCAAGCAGTTCGACCGTCCCCTCGCCGCCACGCAGCTCTACCAGAAGAAGCTCGCCGACATGGAAACGGAGATCGCACTTGGTCTTCAGGCCTGCTTGCGGGTCGGCCGACTGCTCGATGAGGGACGGTTCGCGCCCGAGATGATCTCGCTCATCAAGCGCAACAATTGCGGCAAGGCGCTCGACATCGCGCGCAACGCCCGGGACATGCATGGCGGCAACGGAATCCAGATCGGGTATCACGTGATGCGCCACGCGCAGAACCTCGAGACGGTCAACACCTACGAGGGCACGCATGACGTGCACGCCCTGATCCTCGGGCGCGCGATCACCGGTCTTCAGGCCTTCGCCTGAGCCATGGCCGGTGGCGCGCCCCTCAAGGGTCTCAAGGTCGTCGAGCTGGCCCGCATCCTGGCCGGTCCGTGGATCGGGCAGACGCTGGCCGATCTCGGCGCCGAGGTCATCAAGGTCGAGGCGCCCGAAGGTGACGATACGCGTCGCTGGGGTCCGCCCTTCGTCGAACGCCCCCTGCCGGGTGGCGGCACGGCCCGGGTCGCGGCCTATTTCCACGCCGCCAATCGCGGCAAGCGGTCGGTGACCTGCGATTTCGCGAACCCGGGCGATCTGGCCCGGCTGCGCGATCTGATCGCGGAGGCCGACGTTCTCATCGAGAACTTCAAGGTTGGCGGCCTTGCGAAGTTCGGGCTGGACTACGAGAGCGTGTCAAAGCTCAATCCACGCCTCGTCTACGCCTCCGTGACGGGCTTCGGTCAGGACGGTCCGCGCGCCGGGCAACCAGGGTACGATTTCCTGATCCAGGGCATGTGCGGCATCATGGACCTGACGGGGGACCCGGACGGCGAGCCGCAGAAGGTCGGCGTCGCATGGATCGACATCCTGACCGGCCTGTACGGCGTGATCGGGATCCAGGCCGCACTGGCCGACCGGGACCGTTCGGGGCTCGGCCAGCATGTGGACCTCTCCTTGCTGGATTGCGGCGTGGGCGTTCTTGCCAACCAGGCCACGAATTTCCTCCTCGGCGGCCTTCTTCCGAAACGGCTCGGAAACGCCCACCCGAACATCGTGCCCTATCAGGTGTTTCCCTCATCCGACGGGCACCTGATCATCGCTTGCGGCAATGACCGCCAGTTCGCCGCGCTCTGCCGCGTGCTGGAGCTGGGCGGGCTGAGTAACGATCCGGCCTATGCCACCAACCCTCTCAGGGTCGAGCATCGAGACGCGCTCTGCGGGGCGCTGGCCGAGGCCACGGCGAGACGCTCCAAGGCGGATCTGATCGCGGCACTGGAGGAGGCAGGCGTCCCGGCCGGGCCGATCAACAGTGTGGCCGAAGCCCTGGGCGAGCCCCAGATCGAAGCGCGCGGCCTGCGGATCGCGCCCGAAGGGATCGAAGGGCTGCGCACGCCGATAAGGTTCTCGCGCAGCGAGATGACGCTCGACCGCGCCGCCCCGCTTCTCGGCATGAACGATGCCACCTTCGGTGAGGTTGAATGACGACCCGAAAGAGTTCGGTCTTGGGCGCCGGTCGATAGGGATCATCGGCGCCCCGCGCGACCGTGGAACACGGCCAATGCCGCCCCATCCAAATCGCCAAAACGAGACGGGGCTGGAACGGTTCGCCGCCCTGCGCGATGGTACCCTAGCGCCGCCCCGGCGCCTTGGGAGCATCAGATGATCACGCTACACCATTCCCCCGGCAGTTGCTCCACCGGCATCCGCTTCCTGCTCGAGGAGGCCGGGCTTCAGTACAAGACGTCGGCGGTGAACCTGAAGGACAAGGAGCAGCACGAACCGGCCTACCTTGCCCGCAATCCCAAGGGGAAGGTTCCGGCTCTCGACATCGGTGGCAACACGGTGCTGACCGAGTTTCAGGCCATCGCCTACTGGATCGCTCATCAATCGCCGGAGAGGCCGCTCTGGCCCGCCGATCTCGAGACGCAGGTCCGCACGCTCGCCCGGCTCGATTACATCGTCGGAACGCTGCACATGCGCGCCTTCACCTTCGCACGCGTGCCCCAGATGTTCGTCAGGGACGAGACGGCGCGCGAAGGGCTGAGAACCTACGGCCTCGATCAGGTGACGAAGGCGCTCGGCATCCTCTCCGCCGACGTCGGCGGTTCCGAATTCACCGCCGGGCCCCTGACCATCGCCGACGGCGCCGCCTTCTACACACTGAACTGGGCGGCCGAGATGGGCATCGCCCTGCCGCCGAACCTCGCCTCGCTGCGCTCGCGCCTGAACGCCCGCCCCGCCGGACAGACGGTTGTGAACGAGATCACCGCGCCGAAGGGGACCTGATCGGCGCGCGCGCCTGACGACGGCGCGGCCGCGGCCTACTCCGCCGCGGCCGGATCCTTCCGCCAGTAATTCGCGGCCTTGTAGCTTTCGGACGGCAGGCCTAGCCGGTCGAAGGTCGCCCGCGCCTCGGCCACCACACCCGCCTCGGCGGCAAGGAACGCGAAGCCTTCGCCCTCCGGCAGCGTCAGGCCCTCGAGATACTGTGACAGGCCCTTCGCCGTGTGGAGCCACGTCGCATCGAGCGTGGCCTCCGTCTCGAAGGTCTGCACCTCCGCCGCATCCATGACCTCGACCTCAGATTCGGTAACGCGCCCTTAACCTCCCACCCGACCGCATGCCCGGCCAGATTCGGAGGCTGGGGCCGCAGGCAATTTCACCGCTTTCTCAACAGCTTGAATCAAATCCCGGCGGTTAACCAAGCCGCAACGACTTGAGTGGCAGAACGCCCCCGGCGCACGAGGCCCGTGCGACCGTTTCACTCTCATCGGGGATGACTTGCCGTGACGATGCACGACGCAGCGCTTGATGTCTTCGCAGCTCCGGCCCTCGGGGGCGGGCAAGGCCTCTCCCGCGGCAGGGCGCTCCCTTCGGCCTGTCCTCGGCCGGACGGCATTCCGGCCGCAGGTCTCTATTCAGCCCTCGGAAAACGCGCCCTCGACCTTTCTCTCGCCTTGCTGATGCTGCCGATCGTGGCGCCGCTCATCGTGCTGCTCTGGGCGCTTGTGCGGGCGGACGGAGGGGCCGGTTTCTTCGGGCAGACCCGTATCGGCCGGGGCGGCCGGACCTTTCGGTGCTGGAAATTGCGGACGATGGTCCCCGATGCCGAAGCGGCGCTCGCCCGGATGCTCGCCGCGGATCCCGATCGGGCCGCAGAGTGGGCGCGCTTCCAGAAGCTGGCGCGCGATCCCCGGATCACTCCTGTCGGGCGCATCCTGAGAGCGACCTCCCTCGATGAGCTGCCCCAAATCTGGAACGTGATCCGGGGGGACATGAGCCTCGTCGGCCCCCGCCCGTTCCTCCCGGCGCAGGCGCCGCTCTACCGGGCCGCCGGCGGGCGCGGCTATTTCGACCTGCGCCCCGGCATCACCGGACCGTGGCAGGTGGAGGGACGCGGGAAGACCGCATTCGCCGACCGCGCGGCCTTCGACAATGCCTATGCTGCGGGGCCGACACTTCGCCTCGACCTTCTGTACCTAGCCCGGACGGCGAAGGTGCTGGCGCGCCGGACCGGCCAGTAGCCTCCTCGGCCAAGACACGGCATCGCCATTTGCTCCGGCGCCTCTAGATGGAAGGACGACGCGACACTGACAGGAGGCGCAAGATGACACTTCCCGTGGACCTGACCTGGTTCGGACAATCCGCCGTGCGGCTCGATTTCGACGGAGCCGTCGTGCTGATCGACCCCTTCATCACCGATGCGCCGCAATATGACGGGACGCTGGAGGCAGCGATGGAGGGCTGCACCCACGTCCTGCTGACCCACGGCCATCAGGACCACATCGGCAATACCAAGGAGATCATCGAAGCGACCGGCGCCGAGCTCGTCGCGGGCTTCGAGGTCTGCAACTACATCGGGGCGAAGAACGTCAATCCGGGAAATATCGGCGGCAAGCTCGATTGCGGCGCGTTCACCGTGGCGTTCACGCAGGCCTTCCACTCCTCCGGCCTCGTGGGCGAGGACAGCTCTGTCTATCTCGGCAACCCGATGGGCCTCGTCGTGACGCCGAAGAACGGCCCGTCGATCTACCACATGGGCGACACCGACATCTTCGGCGACATGGCCCTGATCGAGGAGCTGCATGCTCCCGAGATCGGCATCGTCCCCATCGGCGACCGCTTCACCATGGGCGGCCGCGTCGCCGCGCTGGCCTGCCAACGCTACTTCAACTTCCGCAAGGTGCTGCCGGTGCATTTCGGCACGTTCCCGATCCTCGACCAGACGCCGGACAAGTTCATCGACGCGCTCGGGCCGAATGGGCCGGAGGTGCTGACCCCGAAAGGCGGCGAGCGCATCAAGCTGAGCTGAGGGCGGGGGTCTCGCCGGTCTCGGGCGGCATGGGCCTTTGCGCCGGCGCCCGGTCGGGCTAGGTCCCTCGGCATCCGCTGTTTCAACGAAGAGGGACGAGAATGCGACGGAAGATGGCCGCCGGGAACTGGAAGATGAACGGAACCGCGGAGGCGCTCGGCGAGGTGGACACGCTGCTTGCGGCGCACCCCGCTCCGAGCTGCGACGTCCTGATCTGCCCGCCCGCGACTCTGCTGCACCGCCTGTCGGATCGTCTCCAGGGAAGCGCCGTCCGGGCCGGCGGCCAGGATTGCCATGCCGCGGAGACCGGCGCGCATACCGGCGACGTCTCCGCCGCGATGCTGAAGGATGCCGGGGCGACCCACGTGATCCTCGGTCATTCCGAGCGTCGCTCGGACCACGGCGAGGCCGACGACACCGTGCGCGCCAAGGCGGAGGCCGCGATCGGAGCGGACCTCGTCGCCATCGTCTGCGTCGGCGAGACCGAAGCTCAGCGGGATGCGGGCGAGACCCTCGGCGTGATCTCCGCACAGCTCAAGGGATCGATCCCGGACGGCGCGACCGGTGAGACGCTCGTCGTCGCCTACGAGCCGGTCTGGGCCATCGGCACCGGCCGTACGCCGACGCTGGACCAGATCGCCGAGGTGCACGACGCGATCCGCGCGGAGCTGTCCGAACGCTTCGGCGCCGAGACGGCGGACGCGGTGCGCCTGCTCTACGGCGGCTCCGTGAAGCCGGCGAACGCGGAGGAGATCTTCGGAGTGTCCAACGTGGACGGCGCCCTCGTCGGCGGCGCGAGCCTCAAGGCGGACGATTTCGGCGGCATCATCGCGGCCCTCGACGCAAGCTGACACCGGATCTGCACCCGGCCGGGGTGTTCAGCAAAAAGATGAGGGGCGGGCGCTTGCGAAAGGGCGCGCGCCCCCGCTAGCAAATCACTCATGAAGCGCATCTCCCAGTCCCCCGCCGATCCGGCCTTCATGGCCGATCCCTACCCCTTCTACGAGCGTGCCCGCGCGCTCGGCGAAATCGTTTTCTGGGAGGAGTACGGCATGCCCGTCGCCACGACGATGGCGGCGGCGCAGGCAGTCCTGAAGGACAGGCGGATGGGACGCGAAGCGCCGGTGGCGCCGCAGGTCCCCGGGCATCTGACGGACTTCTACGCCATCGAGGCGCATTCGATGCTGGAGCTGGAGCCGCCGCGGCACACCCGCCTCCGGGGCCTCGTCCTGCGGGCCTTCACCAGCCGGGAGATCAAGGGGCGCGAGGGGGAAATACGGGAGGTCGCGGCGCGGCTCGCAAGCGTTTTCCCCGAAGGTCCGTTCGACCTCGTGAGCGCGTTCGCGCAGCCCTTGCCCGTTCTCGTCATTGCCCGGCTCCTCGGCGTTCCGGAGGCGCGGGCGGACGATCTCCTTCGCTGGTCGAACGCGATGGTCGGGATGTATCAGGCGGGACGCAGCCGGGCGGACGAGGATGCGGCCAACGCGGCGGCGCGGGACTTCGCGGGCTGGCTCGGGGAGGTCATCGCCGAGCGGCGGAAGAGCCCGGGCGAGAGCCTCATCGACCGGCTGATCGCGGCGGAGGAGGAAGGCGAGCGTCTGACGGGGGACGAGCTCGTCACCACGATCATCCTTCTGCTCAATGCCGGTCACGAAGCGACCGTGCATTCCATCGGCAACGGCGTGCGCGCGATCCTCGAGCATGGTGCGGCGGAGGCGGCGCGGACGGCCCCGGCCCAACTGGCCGAGGAAGTCCTGCGCTACGATCCGCCGCTGCATCTCTTCACACGGCATGTCTATGAAGACGTGGACGTCGCCGGCATCACGCTCGAAAAGGGATCGCAGGTGGCGGCGCTCCTCGCTTCGGCGAACCGCGATCCGGCGGTCTTCGACCGTTCCGAGCGTTTCGACCCGCGCCGGGTGGTCGGTCAGACGGCAGCGTTCGGGTCGGGCATCCATTTCTGCGTCGGAGCGCCACTGGCCCGGCTGGAGCTCGGGATCGCCTTCGAGACCCTCTGCGCCCGCTGGCCGGACCTGCGGCTCGCCGCCGAGCCCGAAATCGCCCCCATCTACCACTTCCGCGGACTGAAGCGGCTGATGGTCGAGCGTTAATCCTCCGACAGGGGCAGCGCGGTGGTCGCCTTGATCTCCTCCATCGACAGCAGCGCCGTCACGCTCTGCACGCGGACTTCCGAGATGAGCGCCTGGTAGAACCGGTCGTAGGCCCGGGCATTCGCGACCCGGACCTTGAGGATGTAGTCGATATCGCCCGCAAGCCGATGCGCCTCCATCACCTCCTCCCGGACCTGAAGCGCTTCGAGAAAGCGGCGCTGCCACTCCGCGTCATGCTCGGACGTGCGGATAAGAACGAAGAAACACGCTTCGAGGCCGAGGGCTTCGGGATCGAGGATCACCGTCTGAAAGCGGATCACGCCCGCATCCTTCAACTTGCGGATGCGGTTCCAGACCGGCGTCTTGGACGAGCCTATGTTCTTCGCGATCTCGTCCAGCGACTGGCTCGCATCGTTCTGTAGTTCCGCAAGAATTTTCCGATCCGTGGCGTCGATCCGGACAGACATCCGCGATTCCTCCATTTGCTGGAACAGCCGCCGCTCTCAGAGAGGCTGATAAAACGGATGTTCTTATCTTTCCGCCCCGCTGGCAAGTTGGCGGGACAAAATTCTATATCATGAGCCGAGCGACCAGAATCCCCGAGGGAGCGAGACATGCGCCATTTTCCGATCTTCGTCGACCTCGCCGGCCGGCGCGTGGTGCTCGCCGGTGGCGGCGAGGCTGCCTTGGCGAAGCTGCGCCTGATCCTCAAGACTGAGGCTCATGTCACCGTGTTCGCCGCGGAACCGGCCCGCGAGATCGAGGATTGGGCTGCGGAAGGCCGGCTTCGCCTCGTGCGTCGGCGGCAGGAGCCGGGAGACGCGCTCTGCGCCGCCCTCTTCTATGCCGGCAATGACGACGAGGCCGAGGATGCCCGCTCCGCCGCGCTCGCCCGTGCCGACGGGGCGCGGGTCAACATGGTGGACAACCTCGGAGGCTCCGACTTCATTACGCCCGCCATCGTGGACCGCGACCCCGTGACCGTGGCGATCGGCACGGAAGGCGCCGCGCCGGTGCTGGCCCGCGCGATCAAGACGGACCTCGAGGAGCGTCTGCCGGCGCGGCTCGGCCTTCTGGCGCGGATCGGCAAGGCGTTCCGGCCCGAGGTCGAGGCGCTCCCCTTCGGCCGCGCGCGCCGGGACTTCTGGTCGGACTACTACTTCACGGCCGGGCCCGAGGCCGCGCCGGGCGGCGAGTCCGCGATCAAGGGCGCGCTCTCCGCGCTTCTGACGCGTCACAAGGCGCGCGCGGCCGCGCCGGGCCGCGTCGAGTTCGTGGGCGCAGGCCCCGGCGATCCGGAGCTTCTGACGATGAAGGCCCGCCGGGCGCTCGACACGGCAGACGTCATCATTCACGACCGCCTCGTTTCCCCCGACATTCTCGAACTCGCCCGCAGGGAAGCCCTGCTCATCTCCGCCGGGAAGGAGGGATTCGGTCCCTCCGTCACGCAGGCCGAGATCGATGCGGCCATCGTCGCCCATGCACGAGCCGGCTCCCGCGTGGTGCGTCTGAAAGCAGGCGATCCGGCGGTGTTCGGGCGCCTCGAGGAGGAGATCCTCGCCGTGGAGAAAGCCGGGGTGGACTGGTCCGTCGTTCCCGGCATCACGGCCGCATCGGCCGCTGCCGCGCAGATCGGGCAGAGCTTGACCGCGCGGGGGCGGAACTCCGAGCTGCGCCTTGTCACTGGCCACGACATGGATGGTTTCGCCGAGAACGATTGGCACGCACTGGCCCGCCCCGGCACCGTTGCCGGGATCTACATGGGCAAGCGCGCCGCGCGCTTCCTGCAGGGGCGGCTCCTGATGCATGGCGCCGATCCCGCGACGCCCGTGGCCATCGTCGAGAATGCCTCCCGCCCGGACTGCAGGATCGTCACCGCCCGCCTCGGCACCCTCGCCGCCGATCTGGAGGCCGCTGCCCTCGCCGGACCCGCCGTCCTTCTCCTCGGGCTCGCGCCGCGGGAGGCTCAGGCCGCCGCCGCGCGCCTCGATACCCGGATCAAGCAGATGGAGCACGCCTGATGCCCCCCCGCTCCTTTTCCCCCAAGGTCGTGACCGCCAACCGCCTGCTCGAGGGCGACGCCGTCTGGCTCACCCCGTCGGGGCGCTGGTCCCCCGACATGCGGGAGGCCGACCTCATCGAGGATGAAGGCCGCGCAGCCGAGCGTCTCGCCGAGGCCGAGAGCCAGGCGGGCCTCGTCGTCGGCCCCTACCTTGCCGATGCGAAGGCCGGCCCCGGCGGGCCCGAACCCACCCATTTCCGCGAGGCCTTCCGGGCCCGCGGCCCCTCCAACTACCGCCTCGGCAAGCAGGCCGAACTGACCGGGAGCTGAGCCGGACGCTTTCGTCGTCGCCGAGCTTCCGCAGCCAGGGAACAAGGACGCCATTCACATGTATCGCTACCAGGACTTCGACCGCGCCTTCCTCGCGGAGCGCAACGCCCAGTTCCGCGCGCAGGTGGAGCGGCGCATCGACGGCTCGCTGACCGAGGACGAGTTCAAGCCGCTGCGCCTGATGAACGGGCTCTATCTCCAGCTTCACGCCTACATGCTGCGCGTCGCGATCCCCTACGGCTCGCTGAGGTCGGCGCAGATGCGGCAGCTTGCGATGATTTCCGAGCGGTGGGACCGGGGCTACGGCCATTTCACCACGCGCCAGAACATCCAGTACAACTGGCCCGAGCTGCGCGACGTGCCTGACATGCTCGATGCCCTGGCCGAAGTCGGGATGCACGCGATCCAGACATCGGGGAACACGGTGCGCAACGTGACGGCGGACCATTTTGCCGGCGCCGCCGCCGACGAGGTCGCCGACCCCCGGCCCTATGCCGAGCTCCTGCGCCAATGGTCCACGGACCACCCGGAATTCCAGTTCCTGCCGCGCAAGTTCAAGATCGCCGTGACCGGCGCCGAGGCGGACCGCGCCGTGATCCGGGCCCACGACATCGGCCTGCAACTGGTCGAGAAGGACGGCGAGATCGGCTTCCGCGTGCTCGTCGGCGGCGGCCTCGGGCGCACGCCGGTGATCGGCAAGGTCATCACGGACTTCGTCTCCGAAGCGGAGCTCCTGCCCTATGTCGAGGCGATCCTGAACGTCTACAACCGGTTCGGCCGGCGGGACAACAAGTACAAGGCCCGCATCAAGATCACGGTGAACGAGGAAGGGATCGACAAGATCCGCGAGGAGGTCGACGCCGTCTTCGTGCGGACAAGGGACGAGTTCACCGGCTTCGGCGACGTCCTCGATCGGATCAAGGCGGACTTCGCCCCGCCCGCATTGGAAGAAGGTCGCGGGACGCAGGCCTACAGTGATGCCTACGAACAGAGCCCCGTCTTTCGGTCCTGGGCCGATACCAACCTCACCGCCCATCGCGATGCGGACCATGCCATCGTCACGATCAGCCTCAAGGCGCATGGCGCAACGCCGGGCGACGCGACGGCGGACCAGATGCGCCTGATGGCGGAGCTGGCGGAACGCTACGGCCACGACGAGCTGCGCATCTCCCACGAGCAGAACGTGATCCTGCCGCATGTCCACCGCGCGGATCTTCCCGAGGTCCATGCACGGCTCTCAGAAGCCGGCCTCGGCACCGCCAATGTCGGCCTCGCCTCGGACATCATCGCCTGCCCCGGCATGGATTACTGCGCGCTTGCCACCGCCCGCTCGATCCCCATCGCACAGGAGATCGCGACGCGGGTGGACGAGCTGAAGATCGAGCACGAGGTCGGACACGTCCAGATCAAGATCTCGGGCTGCATCAATGCCTGCGGCCATCACCACGTCGGACATATCGGCATCCTCGGCCTCGATCGCGCCGGGGTGGAGAACTACCAGATCACGATCGGCGGGGCGGCGGGCAGCGACGCCGCACTTGGCACACGTACCGGCCCCGGCTTCCCGGCCGAGGAGATCGTGCCCGCGATCGAGCGGATCCTGACCACGTACCTTGATCTTCGCTGCGATGCAGCGGAGACGTTCATCGAGGCCTATCGCAGGGTCGGCATGGCCCCGTTCAAGACCGCGCTCTACGACAAGGAGCAGAGCCGTGATGCCGCTTAACACGTCCCAGGACCAGTCCCCGGCCGGTACGGGGGAGACGCGGCCGGTCGAGTTCCGCGCCCGCCGCCTGATCGAACGGGTTGGCGAGGGCGATACCGGAGCGCTCCTCGATACGGTTCTCGGCTCCCCCCTCTCCGGCAAGCTCGCCGTCGTTTCCTCCTTCGGAGCGGATTCGGTGGCTCTGCTGCATCTCGTGGCCCAGCGGCGCCCGGACACGCCCGTGCTCTTCATCGAGACGCGGATGCTCTTTCCGGAGACGATGGACTACCAGACGGAGGTGGCACGCACGCTCGGCCTCACCGATATTCGCGTGATCCGGGCGACGCATACCGACCTGGCCGCCCACGACCCCGACGGCACGCTCCATCGCACGAACCCCGATGCCTGCTGCGCCCTGCGCAAGACGATCCCGCTGGAACGCGCGCTCGAGGGCTTCGACACATGGATCACCGGCCGCAAGCGGTTCCAGACCTCGGCCCGCGCGAACCTGCCCCGGATCGAGACCGAGGGGCCGCGCGTGAAGGTCAATCCGCTGGCGGACTGGACGCCGGAGGAGGTCCGCGGCCATATCGCGGAGGCCGGCCTGCCACCGCATCCGCTTGTCGCCCAAGGCTACCCCTCCATCGGCTGCGTGCCGTGCACGTCCCGCGTCGCACCGGGGGAGGATTCCCGCGCCGGGCGGTGGCGCGGCAGCGACAAGGACGAATGCGGCATCCACTTCATCGACGGCAAGGCGGTCCGCAGTCCGAAGCGGGAGACAGTATAATGAGCAACATCATCGTGACCGATCGCGGCTTCGGCGATGACGATTTCACCGGCGCCTTCGCAGATCCCGAGGCAGGGGACGTCTCCCACGCCGCCGGCGACGCCCTCGCGCTCGGCCCCGAGACCGATCCCGCGAGCCTCTCCGGCAAGCTGGACGGCGTGACGATGATCCGCGTCGCCTTCCCCTCGTTCTCCGACGGGCGCGGCTTCTCCATCGCCCGCGCCCTGCGCCGCATGGGCTACGAGGGACGCCTGCGCGCCTATGGCCACGTGATCGCGGACCAGTACGCGATGGCCCGGCGCTGCGGCTTCGACGAGGTGGAGATCGCACCGGAGCTCGCCGCGCGCCAGCCGCAGGAGCAATGGCTTGCCCGCGCGAAGAACTGGCGTCAGAACGACTACCGCGCCCGCCTCGCCGGGTGACATCCGGGACGCCAGCGGCCGCCAGCGACCCGTCGCCCCCTTTCCGAATCAGCTCTTGCCGGGCATCCCAGCCCCCAGAGAGGACATGACATGACCGAGCACAGCCCGATGACCACCGCCCCGGCGACACCCGCCGGACCCGCCCTGCCCGATGCGCAGACCGTCACGAAGGTCACGCACTGGACGGATCAGCTCTTCAGCTTCCGCGTGACCCGGCCCAAGAGCCTGCGGTTCCGGTCGGGCGAATTCGTGATGATCGGCCTGATGGGCGAGCCCGATCCCAAGACCGGGCGCCAGAAACCGCTCCTGCGGGCCTACTCCATCGCCTCCCCCTCCTGGGACGACGAACTGGAGTTCTATTCGATCAAGGTGCAGGACGGCCCGCTGACCTCCCGCCTCCAGCACATCCAGCCCGGCGACCAGATCATCCTCCGCCCCAAGCCCGTGGGCACGCTCGTTCACGACGCGCTCCTGCCCGGCAAGCGGCTGTGGTTCTTCTCGACCGGCACAGGCATCGCGCCCTTCGCCTCGCTCCTGCGCGATCCCGAAACCTGGGAGCTCTATGACCGCGTGATCCTAACCCATACCTGCCGGGAGAAGGCGGACCTCGAATATGGTCGGCAGCTCGTCGAAAGCCTCGAGAGCGACCCGCTGATCGGGGAACTGGTGGACGGCAAGCTCGACTACTACCCCACGACCACGCAGGAAGAGAGCGCTAAGCGCGGCCGAATCACGGACCTGCTGCGGTCGGGCGAAGTGTTCGCCGATCTCGGCATCGAGGGCATTTCTCCCCAGACGGACCGCGCCATGGTCTGCGGCTCCATGGGCCTCAATCTCGACATCAAGGAGATCCTCGAAGGCTACGGCCTGCGCGAGGGCGCGAATTCCGAGCCGGCGGAGTACGTCGTCGAAAAGGCGTTCGTGGGCTGAGACCCGGCGGCGGCCCTTACTGTCCGGTCGCCTCCGCATCCATTCCGGCAGGGGCATCCTCGGTCAGAGCGCCCTCCTGCGGCAGGTCGGACGGCTCCTCGGTGGAGATCGCCGCCTCCTCGCCCGAGGTGAGCCAGAGGAAGACGCCGAGCCCCAGCGCGACGACGACGATGATGATGGCAACAGTCCGGGTCATGCGCTCTCCTTGCGTGCTGGCGGCAGCGTCCTTGCGACTTAGCATGCGGCCCGGCTTGCGAAAAGCGCGCCCTGCCCCGGTCCCGCCGCGCGCAGGGGCCGGGGTCCGAATGGCGGCGGCTTGATAAACGGCCAAACAAGCGCTATATTTTTCATTGATTTTTTCTGGCGAACGAAGGAAGAACGTCATAGCCCGCAGACCTCACAACGCGCCCCCGACGCGCGACACCGGCCCCCGAGTCAACGACCGCGTCCGTGCCAACGAAATCCGACTGATCGGCCCCGAAGGGCAGAACGTCGGCGTGACGACGCCCGACCGTGCCCTGGAACTGGCGCAACAGGTCGGACTCGACCTCGTGGAAATCTCGCCGAACGCGACGCCGCCGGTCTGCAAGATCATGGACTACGGCAAATTCAAGTACGAGCAGCAGAAACGCGAATCCGAGGCGAAGAAGAAGCAGCGCACGATCGAGGTGAAGGAGGTGAAGTTCCGCCCCAACACCGACACGCACGATTACGACGTGAAGATGAAGAACGTCGTGCGCTTCCTCGAGGGCGGTGACAAGGTGAAGGTCACCCTGCGCTTCCGCGGCCGCGAGATGGCCCACCAGAACCTCGGCCGTGAACTCCTCGAGCGGGTCGCCGCGGACACCACGGAGATCGGCAAGGTCGAGAACATGCCGAAGATGGAAGGCCGCCAGATGGTCATGATGATCGGGCCCGTGAAGTAAGGGCGGCCCTCATCGACACGCCTACACAAGGCCCCGCAGATCGCTGCGGGGCCTTTTTCGTTGGTCGCCTGAAGGGAGCAGGCAGCGCGTCCTAAGCCCTTTCGGCGAAGGCCCGGGCAAGGGCGGCAAACCCTTCGATGGAAACGCGCTCCGCCCTCTCGGTCGGAGGTATCCCGGCGGCTTCGAGGAGCGGCATCGGATCCGTTCCGAGAGATTTGAGCGAAGCCCGCAGCATCTTCCGCCGCTGACCGAACGCCGCGGCGACGACCCGTTCCATCGCCTTTGCCGGCGCCGGCGCGAGCGGCTCGGGCCGGGGCCTCAGATGAACGACGGCTGACCGGACCTTGGGCGGCGGGGTGAACGCCTCGGGCGGCAGCGTCAGCGCGATCCGCGCCTCGGTCCGCCATCCGGCCAGCACTGCGAGACGCCCGTACGCATCGTCCCCCGGCTCGGCCACGATGCGCTCGGCGACTTCCTTCTGGAACATCAGCGTCAGCGAGCTCCAGTAGGGCGGCCAGCTCTGCGGCGAGAGCCAGCGCACCAGAAGCTCGGTGCCGACATTGTAGGGCAGGTTCGCCACGACGTGGATCGCCCCCCCGAGACGCGCCACCGGATCGACCTCAAGCGCGTCGCCATGGAAGACCTCGAGGCGGCCGGGATAGGCGGCCGACACCTCCTCGAGGGCCGGCAGGCAGCGCGCATCCTTCTCGACCGCGAGGACACGGCCGGCCCCTTCCGCGAGCAATCCCCGGGTCAGCCCCCCAGGCCCCGGCCCGACCTCGAGCACCGACGCGTCCGACAGGTCGCCCGGGACGCGGGCGATCCGGGCGGTGAGGTTGAGGTCCAGAAGGAAGTTCTGCCCCAGCGCCTTGCGCGCCGTCAGCCCATGGGAGCGGATCACCTCGCGCAGGGGCGGCAGGCCGTCGATGGCACTCACGCGGGCCGCTCCCGGCGCTCGGTACGCGCCGGAGCGGTCATGCTCCGCCCCACGAAAGAAAGCCGCGCCGCGGGCTTCATCTTTCCGCAAATACCCCCGCCAGAGGCGGTCCCGCGCGCTGTCATCGAGCGCGCGCCCCGGCCATCCGTGCGGCCATGTCGAGGGCGGCAACGAGGCTCGTCGGATCCGCAATTCCCTTGCCCGCAATGTCGAACGCGGTGCCGTGGTCCGGGGAGGTGCGGATGAACGGCAGGCCGAGGGTGACATTGACGCCGCCGGCAAAGTCGATGGTCTTGACGGGGATCAGGGCCTGGTCGTGGTACATCGTGACGGCCGCGTCGTATCCCTTGCGGGCCGAGGCGTGGAACATCGTGTCCCCCGGCATCGGGCCGATCAGGCTCAGACCTTCGCCGCGCAGGGCCTCGAGGACCGGAATGATGATCTCGATCTCCTCGCGCCCCATGGCACCGCCCTCGCCGGCATGGGGGTTCAGCCCCGCGACGGCGATCCGGGGGGCGGTGAGGCCGAAATCGCGGCGAAGGGCCGCGTGCAGGATGCGGATCGTGTCCGTCAGCAGCTCGGGCGTCAGGGCCGCCGGGACATCGGCGATGGGAATGTGGATCGTCGCCGGGATCGCGCGCAGGCCTTCGCAGGCGAGCATCATCACGACGCGATCCACCCCACCGAGGGCCGCGAGGTACTCGGTGTGGCCGGGATAGGCGAAGGCCGCGCCATCCTGCAGCGCCTTCTTGTTGATCGGGCCGGTGACGATTCCGGAAGCCGCGCCGTCCATGGTCAGCTGCACCGCACGGGCGATCACGGCGATCACCTCGGCCGCGTTGGCCGGGCTCGGCGCGCCCGGTACGGCGGGATCCGGGAAGGCGTGGGGCATGACCGGAAGGGCCGAGGCGGAGACGCGAAGCGCATCCTCCGGCGCGTCGATCTCCCGCACGGGCGTTCCACGCGGCAGGTGTCCGGGATCACCGAGCCAGGCAAAGGGCTGCCGCGCACCGAGACGGGCCCAGGCCGCGGCCGCGATTTCGGGGCCGATGCCGGCAGGTTCGCCGCATGTCAGGACAGGGGGCAGAAGTTCCGTCATCGGGCGGGCCGCCGTAGATCAGGGGTAGCGGATGATGGCTTCGTCGCGCAGCTCGGCGAGATAGTTGTCGGCCAGCCGCCCCAACGAGCGGTCGGTGAGCTGGGCGCGCACGTTGCTCCGGTCCACGTCGGCCATGCCGGCCTCGGCACGCTGACAGAGCATCAGGAAGACGAGGTTCTGGCCGTTGGTGAGGTTCACCGAATATTCGTTCTCGTCGAGCTTCGCGAGTTCCACGGCAATCCCCTGCGGCACCTGCGCAACGGGCTGCGCCTCGGTCACGGCAAGGCGGGCATCCGGCTGGCCGCGGTTGACGGCATAGAGGTCGTCACATGTGTCGACGCTTTGCGCAACGCGAGCGGCCTCGGCCAGCGCGGTCTGGCTCCGGCCGCCGGGGATGAGATACTGCATGTAGCTCACCTGGACGTTCTCCCCCGCCGGAACACCGGTTTCGGTCAGCTGGCGAAGCTGGAAGAGCGCGATGGCGTTCGGGATCTGGATGGGCGTGCTCACCTCGCCCGGCCGGAGCGACAGGATCTGCTGGCGAAGCGCGCCGGGCAGCTCGCCAAGCGGTACGGAGCGCGGGATGCGGCCGCCGTTGGCGCGGCTGCCGGCGGCGGAATACTCCCGCGCGGCCTGGGCGAAGGCGCCCTCGGAGCGGATGTTCTGGATCTGCGCGGCCAGTTGCTGGGAGCGGGCGGCCTCCTGGGCGTTGCGGGCGGGCAGGATGATCTCGGAGATCTGCACCTCGGCGGACCCCGTGCGGGACGTCATCGACATCGCCTGATCGACATCGGCATCCTCGATATCGACGCGCCCGGCGAACCGGCCGCGCACGACCTCGCGCCACGCGAGGCCGGCAGCCACGAAGTCCCGGAATGTCTCTGGCGCGACGCCGGCGGCCTGAATCTGCTGCAGGAACTGGTCGGCGGTCAGGTTGGCCCGCCCGGCGAACTCCTCCATCCCCGCGCGGATCTGGTCGGGCGAGATCTCTATGCCCTGGCGCTCAGCGGCGATGAGCTGGAGGCGGTCGTTGATCAGCGCGTCGAGCGCGACCTGCCTCAGGTCGCCCGGCGTGCTGAACAGCTCGAGGATCCGCATCCGCTGCTGCAGCTCGTACTGCGTCACCGGGCGATCGTTCACGACGACGACGGGGGCGAACTGGCCTTGCGCCTCCACCGGTGCGGGCTGGGCAAGGCCGAAGAGGCCCGCCAGCGCCGCCACTGCCAGAAGACGCGTTCCGCGTCCGATGCTGCCGATGAACTGGCTGCCCATGCCGCCCCCCAAATTGATCAGCCGGGCCCGGGCCCGGTCGTGTTTGCCAATCTCTAGGCGCTCGCCCCGCCTCCGGCAACCCGGCAGCCGCTCACCTCATCGCGTGCAGGCGCGCCGGCGGGGCCGGTCGGCGCGGTCGGTGCCGCCGAACCCCGCGAGGGAGACGCCGAATTCCACGTCCGTCGTGGGGCGGATGGCGTCCGAGCTGGTGAAGCGACGGCGCACGCCGAGATCCACCGTGACGCAGTCCGTCTTGTATTCGAGGGCGACGCGCGCGGAGGCGGCCCGGTCGACCTGCATGTCGTAGCGTACGTCGATGCCTGTCTTCCAGCGCTCGGTGGCCTGGTAATCCGCCGAGACGGTCCACTCCTTGTTGGTCATCGTCCGGTTCTCGATCAGGCTCGGCTTCATCCAGATATAGGTCGCCGAGAGATCCAGATCCGTCCGCGTCCAGTCGAGCCGCGCCTCGTGGCGGGTGAACTCGAAGCCGTCATCGAACAGGGCGCGATTGGTGAGGCGGAACCCCTCCGGCAAGGCAAGCTGCGTCGCCGCGAGCCAGTCCGAGCGGGTATCCTCGAGGATGTCGTAACCGTCGAACTGCCCCGTATCTTCTGCGCGGACGATCCGCCCGGCCGTGACCCCGAAGGACCAGCCGGCGGGATCGTAGCGCGTCCATGTCAGGCCGAGATTGGCGCGCAGGCCCCGCTCGATCCGGTCAGCTGCGGGGTAGCGGGAGAAGGCGAACAGGTTGCCCTCGTCCAGCTCGAGCTGCGTGCTCTCGTCCTGCGGCGTGTCCCCCTCGCCGGCCTCGGGAGTATAGACGATCTGGGCGACCGGCTCGAGGACCTGCCCTGCACCGGCAGACCCCGTCCGCACAAGCGGCCAGCGCAGCTCGACCGCGGCGGCCGGCGTGAAGCGGGTGATGTCCTCGTCGAAGGTACTGTCCTCGGCGACCGTGGTATGGTCGAAGCGCAGCCGTGTTTCGGCAGACAGCAGGATGCCTGCCGGCCCGACCCAGCCGCGGTTCCAGTCGGCGATCGCGGAGACGCGGCCGACGTCGCGGCCGATGCCGTCATCGTTGGACCGCCGCTCGTGACCATGCGCGGCGAGGGTGAAGGCGCCGGTCCCGCCGATCAGCGCGGGCTCGAAGCGCCGCGTCGCGCGGGCATCTCCGACGATGTAGGGCTGGGTCTCGTTGTCCTCCGAGGAGCGCAGCGATTCATAGGCGATGATCTCGGCGGAGAGATACTCGTCCCGCGCCACGCGCTCCAGGACGATGGCGCTGTCGAGGCGGTCCTTGCCGGAATAGTCGTAATCCACGAGATACGCGTCGTCCGACGTGGTCTCGATATCGAAGCTCAGCGTCAGATCGCGCGGCAGGGAGAACTCCCCGCTGCCGAAGAGATAGCCGCGGTTGCCATCGACGATGTCGTCCCGCGTGATGGCACCATTCAGCAGAAGATCCCCGCTCCTGAAGGCCTGCCGATAGCGCAGTTCCAGCGTCTGCGTGCGGTTGGCGGAGACGTAGGGCGTGACGGTCAGGTCCTTCGAGGCGCCTATCGGGATGAAGTAGGGCAGCTTCACGCCGAAGCCGAGCTGGTCCGTCGAGCGGAATTCGGGCGTCAGGAAGCCACGGGCCCGCTCCACGCTCGGATCGGGGAGGCGCAGGCGGGGGATGTAGGCCACGGGCAGTCCTACGATCTCGAAGCGGGCATTCTCGAAATAAAGCTGCCGCTCCTCTTCGTCGTGGATCACCCGCCCGGCCCGGATCGCCCAGAGCGGAACGGGGTTCGAGGGGCAGACCTCGCAGGCGCTGACCACGGTCTTCGTAAGCTGGGTGTAGCGCCCGTCCACGCGGTTGATCTCCGCGGCGGCAAGCTGGAGTTGCTCGTCGAGAACGAGGCGGGCGGAGCGCAGGAGCCCATTGCGGAGGTCCGTCGACAGCTCGGCCTCATCGGCGAGGATGACGCTCTCTGCCCCTTCGGTCAGCAGGATCGGCCCGTCGATCTGCAGCGTCTCGGACGACGCATCGTAAACGATGCGGCGGGCCGTGAGCCGCGCATCGCCCTGGATCACCTCGATGTTGCCGGTGGCGACGAGGCGGTTGTCTCCGGCGATCTCCACCCGGTCGGCGACGAGCGTCGCCGTCTCGGCGAACTGCGCGGAAAGGGGCTGGACGAGAAGGGTCGCGCCAAGGAGCGCGGCGAGAAGGGCGCGGCGCATCACCCGTCCTCCATGTGGAATATGAGACCAAGCGCCAGAAGCACCGCCGCGGAGGGAGGCGCCCAGACGGCGAGTGCGACGGGGATCTGGCCGTTCTCCCCCAGCACGTTGGCGAAATTGCGGATGAAGAAGGCACCGAAGCCGAGAAGCAGCGCGAAAAGAACCATCAGACCGGTCCGGCCGAACCTTGTATGCCGCATCGTGAACCCCGCCCCTATCAGGACCATCGCCGCCAGGAACAGCGGCATTGCCAGCTCCGTCTGGAACCAGATGCGGTGCGACCGGGCGGAAAAGCCGGCATCGTTCAGGTTGGCGATGAAGGCCGGCAGCTCCCAGATGGGGATCGAGGAGGGGTCGCCGAAGCTGTCCCGGATCTGATCGCCGGTCAGCGTCGAGGGTATATCCAGAACCTCGACGAGCTCGGCGGCCCGTTCAGGGTTCGCGGCATCGAGCGGCCAGGTCTTGGCGTCCGTCAGCGTCCAGCCCTCGAGACCGAGACGTGCGGAAGCCGCCTCGGTCCGGGTGGCGGGATGCCCCTCCGGGCCGAAGGCGAGAAAGGTCACGCCGTAGAGCTCGGTGCCGTCCAGATTGGCGCGGGCCGCGCGGATCACGGTCTGCCCCTCCGGCCCGCCCTGCCTGAGCCACAGCCCCTCCCGGGAGACGGAGAGGACCTGCCGGCCGTCGCCGGACAGGGTCTCCGCCTGAAGCTCGTATTGCTGTTTCGTGGCCGCGACGATGGGGTTCATCACCGTGATGCCGAGCGCGCCGATGACCATTGCGGTCAGCACCGGGGCGATCAGCGCCCGCATCGCCGAGCGGCCCGAGGCCCGGATGACGACGAGTTCGGACGTGCGCGCAAGGCCGAGGAAAAGGGCGAGCGTGGCAAGGATCATCACGAGGGGAAGCATCCCGTAGAGTGATTCCGGCATCGCCAGGAGCGCCAGCCGCAGCGCGCCGCCGACGCCGATATCATCGCCCTCGAACCTGCGCATCTGCTCCACCGTGTCCAGCAGGGCCAGAAGGCCCGCGAAGACGGCGAAGATGCCGAGGAAGGTCGTCGCGAACCGGCGCGCGAAATAGAGATGCAGCCTCATGCCGGCACCGTCCCGGGACGTTTTGGCCGCCGCCGGAAGATCGACGAGCGCCCGCCGAGCGCCAGCATGATCGCGGCCGCCGCGAAGCCGGCTGCGGGCGGTGCATAGACCACGGGCCAGGCGGAGGCGTCCCGCCTTGCGACGTCCGCCGCGGCATTCTCGCCGATCTGGTAGAGCACGATCAGGACCACGGCGAGGCCGATCTGGCGCCAGACGCCGAAGCGGGAGAACCCTCCCAGCATCAGCGCCGAGTAGCCCAGAAGCGCGGCGATCAGGGGCGTGAAGGGCGCAACCATGCGAAGATGCCCCTCATAGCGGAAATCGGCGACGTCCCTGCGCGCTGCCGCCAGATCCTCCTCTGTCGGGGCGAAGAGCGCCGTCGTGGGATATTCGCGGACGTCCCGCCGGCTGGAGCCGCCGCCGTCCATCAGGGTCGAGACGTCGTAGGCGAAATCCTCGAACCGCGTGACCCGGAGGCGGCCGGTTGCTTCGTCGAGCGTCTGTGCCTGCCCGTCGAACATGACGAGGCGCGGCCGATCCTCCGCCGAGCGGGCGAGATAGGCGCGCTCCGCAAGATAAACCGTGCTCTGCCCGTCATCCCGCGCATCGGACAGGAACACGTCCCGAAGCTCGGACTCGGGCGTGATCTCCCGGACGTAGAAAGTGATCCCGTCGGCGGGGTGCAGGAACTGTCCCTCCTTGAGGAGACGTGCCGTGACGTTGGCCGCGATCTCGTCCTCCCGCTCGGAGAGCTGCGTCCGGCTTGCCGGCACGAGAACATGGACGAGGACCGCCATCAGGAGCGCCACGAGAAGGCCGAACGCCATCACCGCCCGAGCCATACGCGCGGGCGAAAGGCCCGTCGCCTGCGCCACGACGAGTTCGCTCTCGGTCGTCAGCCGGTTGGTGACATAGACTGCCGCGACGAAGGCGGAGATCGGCAGGACGAGCCGGATCACGTTCGGCAGGGTCAGGATCGTGAAGGTCAGGAAGGTTCCGGAGGACTGGCCGTCCGCGATCAGCTGGTCGAACAGGATGACGGCACGGTTGATCCAGTACACGGAGACGAGCACGAGGGAGAAGAACCCCCACAGCACCATGAGCTGCGACAGGACATATCTGTCGAATCTCCCCAAGCCCATCTGCCCCTCTCGCGTTTTCCATCCGGCTTATCGCAAAAGGGTGCCGGGGCGAAAGGCAATCTGGCCTCGGGCGTATGCAGGAGCTAGGTGTGGGCAAGAGGCCGCGGACGGCGCGCCGCGGGCCCGCCATATGTCTTCGAGAAAGGGCGCTGCCGCCATGACCGACCTTCCCACCCTTGCCATGACCGAGATCGACCTCGACGCCATCGTCTCCCATGGCGGGCGCATTGCGCTCTTCGTCCATGAAGACGGCAAGCTCGGCCGCGCCGGGCGGCGGGTCTCCTCCGCGGGCCGGGGCGCGCTCGCGCGCTTCGTCGAGAGCGAGGCGTTCGGCAAGATGGCGCCGGGCGATGCGAAGACCTTCGGCTATCCGGGCGGCCTCTCGGCCACGTCGCTGACCGTCGTGAAGGCGGGCCGACCGATCACACCCGAGCTCGCGCGGCGCATCGGAGCGGCCGCGGCGGACGGGCTGTCGGACGGCGAGGACCTTCTCCTGATCGCCGGGACGACGCGGCATCCGGGGGAACTGGCCCTCGGTGCGCTGCTTCGGGCCTACAGCTTCACCGAGTGCAAGTCCTCGGATGCGCCCGCCCCCCGCACCATCACCGTCATGGCCGCCTCGACGGACGGGGCCGAAGCCCTGGCGGACGAGGCCCGCGCCCGCGCAGAAGGGGTCTACTTCACCCGCGACCTCGTGAACCTGCCAGCCAACATCCTGACGACCGAAAGCTTCGCCGAGCGCCTCGAGGGCCTGCGGGAGATCGGCCTCGAAGTCGAGATCCTGGACGAGGCGGAGCTGGAGAAGCTCGGCATGGGAATGCTCCTGGCCGTCGGCCGTGGCAGCGAGACCCCCTCCAAGGTCGCCGTGATGACGTGGAACGGCGGCGCGAAGGGCGAGGCGCCGCTGGCGCTTGTCGGCAAGGGCGTCGTGTTCGACACCGGCGGCATCTCCCTCAAGCCCGCTGGCGGCATGGAGGAGATGACGATGGACATGGGCGGCGCCGGCACCGTGGCCGGGGCGATGAAGACCATCGCCCTGCGCAAGGCGCGCGCCAACGTCGTCGGTCTCGTCGGGCTCGTCGAGAACATGCCGGACGGCCGGGCCCAGCGTCCCGGCGACATCGTGACCTCGATGAAGGGCGACACCGTTGAGGTGATCAACACCGATGCCGAGGGCCGGCTCGTCCTCGGGGACGTCATGTGGTACGCGCAGGAGCGTTTTGCCCCTGCCGCGATGATCGACCTCGCGACGCTTACCGGCGCCGTCATCGTCGCGCTCGGTCACGAGAATGCCGGCGTCTTCTCCAATGACGACGACTTCGCCGGCGCCTTCCTCAAGGCGGCCGGATCCGAGGGCGAAGGCGCGTGGCGCCTGCCCCTCGGCGATCGCTACGCCAAGCTTCTGAAGAGCGCGAAGGCAGATGTGAAGAACGTCGGCACCCGCTGGGCCGGATCCGTGACCGCGGCGGAGTTCCTCAAGCGCTTCGTCAAGGACGGAACGCCCTGGATGCATCTCGACATCGCCGGCGTCGCCTCCCCCGCCGAGCCGTTCCCCACGGGGCCCAAAGGCGCGTCCGGCTGGGGCGTCCTGTCGCTCGACCGTCTCGTGCGCGACCGCTACGAGGCGGCGGAGTAAAGCGGACCCGATGGGACAGGCGCTCTTCTATCACCTGACGCAACAGCCGCTCGAGGTGGCCCTGCCCCGCCTTCTCGAGCGGTCGCTGCAACGTCAGTGGAAGGTCGCGGTCCGGGGCCGGGATCCGGCACGGATGGCCGCGCTCGACAAACGCCTCTGGACGGACAGCGACGACAGCTTCCTGCCCCACGGGCTCGCCGGCGGGGAGCACGACGCGGACCAGCCGATCCTGCTGATGACGGAAGCCGGTCCCGCGCCCAATGGCGCGACGGTGTTGATGGCAGTGGACGGAGCGCCGGTGGAGACGGAAGAAATCGCCGCGATGGAGCGGGTCTGCATCCTGTTCGACGGCCACGACGAGGCCGCGGTCATCCATGCGCGGGGCCAGTGGAAAGCGCTGACGGGCGCCGGGGCAAAGGCCGAATACTGGTCCGAGGAAAGTGGCCGCTGGGAGAAAAAGGCGGAGAGCGGCTGAACCGCTCCCCTGCCGGATCCTAGGGCTGGCCTCAGCCCGCGGCGGCTTTGGTTTCGCCGCCGTCGTCACTGCCGCCGTCGCCGCCGGTCTCACCGCTCTCGGAGGCATCGGCCTTCGGCTTGCGGGCACGGGTGCGGCGGGGCTTGGGCGCGGTCTCGGGCGTCTCGACGAGGCCACCGGCCTCACCGTCAGTCTCGCCCATGTCGATCACGTCGTTGGGGCCATCCGCATCCGTCTTCGGCTTGCGTCTGGGGCTGCGCTTGCGGGCCGGCTTGTCCTGCACGGGCTTCTCGCCCTGCGCCTCGGGGCTGCCGCCGTCCGCCTGCGCATCGGCGCGGGCCTCTTCGGGCTGACGCTCGGAGGGCTGATGCCGGTCGCGGTCCTGATTGCGGTCCTGCCGCCCGTCATTCCCGTCGCCGCGGCCGGAGTTGTCGCCCCGGCCGTTCCCATCGCCCCGATTGTTGCCGTCGCCCCGACCGTTTCCGTCGTTGCGATTGCCCCCGTCGCCCCGACCGTGATTCTGGTCGTGCTGGTCCCGGTTCTGACCGTTCTGGTCATCCCGGTTGTCGCCCTGCCCGCCGTCATTCTGATCCCGGCGCGCGTCCATTTCACGCTGCGCCTCGCTCAGAAGCCGGGTGTAATGCTCCGAATGCTGCATGAAGTTCTCGGCAGCGACACGGTCGTTGCTGAGCTGCGCATCGCGGGCGAGCTGGTTGTACTTGTCGATGATCTGCTGCGGCGTTCCGCGGACTTTTCCTTCCGGTCCCGACGAATCGAAGACGCGGTTCTGGATGTTGCCCATCGAGCGCGAACGGTTCCCCTTGGAACGCGAGCGTGACTTGGATGATCTCATATGGTCTGCAATCCGCCTTGTCTGCGGTTGTTCGGTCCTGTCGCCGCAGCCCCTCGGGGATGCGTGTCGCCGCCCTCATGGCGGGTCGACCCAGTCTCTGGCGATGGCGTGCAACGTTCGGCCACCGCCGGTCAGCTGCACGGACTTCTGCTAATCACGCGTCGTCGCCTGTGACAAGCAGATTTCATCGGATACGCGACGT
This sequence comes from Tropicimonas sp. IMCC34011, assembly GCF_003390865.1. Classification (GTDB taxonomy): domain Bacteria; phylum Pseudomonadota; class Alphaproteobacteria; order Rhodobacterales; family Rhodobacteraceae; genus Tropicimonas_B. The sequence continues at coordinate 37,991 of NZ_QMEJ01000006.1, read as the reverse complement.
TTCGGTCGCACAACCGTAGTATCGGCGGGCCCATACAACCGATCAACCCCTAATTTGCGGGATCGTATGAGTTCGCCCTCCCGTTGAAAGCGGACGCCAAACTGCGACAAACGCGCACAATACCCCATGGTGCCGGGAACTCGCGTTTTGGTGAACAGTTATGATCCCGAGATGTCCGGATGCCTGTATCTGGCGGCGGCGGGACCTCCAGATAAGAGAGCTCTTCATGACACACAGCATTTACAACGAGGGCACGCATTTCGAGGAGCGGCGGCATACGCATTGGGCGGCCGTCTTCATCGGCGTTCTGTGCGTGCTCCTCGGCATCGTCCTGTTCGCCGGAGGCGTCTGGCTCGCCATGCTCGGGGGCAGCTGGTACTACGCGCTGGCCGGCATCGGCCTCCTGCTCACGGGATGGTTCCTCGCGCGGGGATTGATGTCCGGCGTCTACGTCTACCTCGTGACGTGGGTCGGCACCCTGATCTGGGCGTACTGGGAAGTCGGCACCGATTGGTGGGCGCAGGTTCCCCGCGTCGTGGCTCCGACCGTGATCCTGATCCTTGTTCTTCTGCTGATCCCGGTGCTCCGGCATCGCCGCCGCTGACCCCACCGGGGATCCCGACATTTCCGCATTCGAGGCAAGACACATGAAACATTCCCCCCTCTGGACCGCCCTGTGCGCCTCTGCCGCGATGGGCCTCGCGCTCGGGCCGGTGATGGCGCAGGAGGCCGGCGAGACGGACGGCATTCTCGTCCAGCCCGGCGAGACCGAGAGCGGCACGGCGGCCGAGAGCGAGGCGCCGGGCGCAGGGCTGACCGCGAGCCCGACCGAGGACGACACCGCCGGCGACGAGACGGACGAGGACGAGCCCGCGGCCGAGGCAAGCAGCGAGGCCGCCGAGGAAGACGCGGCGACCGGGGCCGAATCCGGTGATGAGGCGCTCGCGGAAGAAGAGACGGACGAGGCGGCGCCCGCCGCCACCCTCGACGTGGCTCCCGCTGAAGCTCCGGACGACGCCGCGGAGACCGAAGAAGATGCCGGCGAGGACGAAGCTCAGTCCGCCCAAAGCTTCCGGGACCAGCCCCAGGAGCAGCGCGAAGTCGGCACTGACTGGCCGTTCTGGGGCGGCGATACCAACGCCCAACGCTATTCCCCGCTGAACCAGATCACGCGCGAGAACGTGGGCGAGCTGGAGCGCGCTTTCGTATTCAATTCGGGCGACCTGCCCGAGGGCACGGCCGACGGGAAGTACTCCCCGGAGACGACGCCGCTGAAGGTCGGTGACGATCTGCTGATCTGTGGCGCGATGAACGAACTGATCTCCATCAAGGCCGATACCGGCGAGGAGAACTGGCGCTACGATCCGGGCGTGCCGAACGAGGCCATTCCCTACGGCGCCACCTGCCGCGGCGTGTCCCTCTGGACGAATCCGGCCGCCGCCGAGGGGGACACCTGCGCCACCCGCGTCATCGAGGCGACGCTCGATGCCAAGCTCATCGCGGTCGATGTCGAGACCGGCATGCCCTGCGAGGGGTTCGGTGAGAACGGCACCGTCGATCTTTGGCAGGATATCGGCGAGCGCGTCCCCGGCTGGTATGCCGTGACCGCTCCGCCCGCCATCGTGCGCGGCGTCATCGTCACCGGCGCCCAGGTGAAGGACGGTCAGGCCGAGGAAGCTCCTTCGGGCGTGATCCGCGGCTTCGATGCCGAGACCGGTGAACTGGCCTGGGCTTGGGATCTCGGCGCCGAGGAGCAGAACCGCAACGGCCCGCCCGAAGGCGAGGTCTATACCCGCGGCACGCCCAACATGTGGACGACCGCAACGGCCGACGAGGAACTCGGCCTCGTCTACCTGCCGATGGGCAACTCGTCGGTCGACTACTACGGCTCCAACCGCTCCGAGGCGGAGGAAGAGTACTCCACCTCCCTCGTCGCGCTCGACGCCACGACCGGCGAGGTCGCCTGGTCCTTCCAGACGGTCTACAACGATGTCTGGGACTATGACCTCGGCAGCCAGGTCACGCTGGTCGATTTCCCGCAGGACGGCGGCACGGTGCCGGCGGTGATCCTGCCCTCCAAGCAGGGCGACATCTACATCCTCGACCGCGAGACCGGCGAAAGCCTCTTCGACGTGGAAGAGATTACCGGCCTGCCGAAGGGCGACATCGAGCCGGACTACATTTCGGACGTACAGCCGAGTTCGACCTACCACACCCTCCGCCACGATGATCTGACGGCGCGGGACATGTGGGGCTTTTCCCCGATCGACCAGCTCTGGTGCCGGATCCAATTCCACCGCGCCAATTACGACGGGTTCTACACCCCCCCGTCTGCGGACCGGCACTTCATCCAGTTCCCGGGCTATAACGGCGGCTCGGACTGGGGGTCCGTGGCGGTCGATCCCGAGCGCGGGGTAATCATCGCCAACTACAACAACATCCCCAACCACAACCGCCTCATCCCCCGCGAAGAGGCCGAGGAGCGCAACCTCCGTCCGATCTACGAGCAGGATGAGGAGGGCGGCTCCGGCGCCGAAGGCGCAGGCGATCCGCAGATCGGCGCGCCCTACGGGATCGACGTGAATGCGGGCTGGCGCTCTCCGCTGACCCAGATGCCCTGCACCAAGCCCCCCTATGGCGGGATCCGGGCGATCGACCTCGAGACGGGGGAGACCCTCTGGGACGAACCCATCGGAACCGCCCGTCGCAACGGCCCCTGGGGCATCCCGTCCTTCCTGCCGCTGAAGATCGGCACCCCCAACAACGGTGGCTCGGTCGTCACCGAAAGCGGCCTGATCTTCATCGGCGCGGCCACCGACAACCTCTTCCGCGCGATCGATATCGAGACGGGAGAGACGCTCTGGCAGGATGTGCTGCCGGCGGGCGGTCAGGCCAACCCGATCACCTACGAGGTGGACGGACGGCAATACGTGATGATCATGGCGGGTGGGCACCACTTCATGGAGACGGGCGTGAGCGACGCCTTCATCGCCTACGCCCTGCCTGAGTAAGCGCCCACTCCGGGCCACGGCAGACCCAATGAGAGCAGCCGCCGGGACCCCCGGCGGCTGTTTTCGTGTGCAGCCCTCTACCGAGGCACGCTCCCGAAGGCTTGCCCCCTAGAGCGGCCCGCCGCGATGCGCCGCGTAAAGCGCAGCCACGGCACATGAGGCGAGGCGCGCCTTGTCGTCATCCGCGCGGCTGGTGAGGATCACCGGGCACGACGCGCCGATCACGATGCCGCCCGCCTCCGCATGCGCCACGAAGGTCAGTTCCTTCGCCAGCATGTTTCCCGCCTCCATGTTCGGCACGACGAGGATATCCGCGTGTCCCGCGACGAGGCTCTTGATGCCCTTGGTCTTCGCCGCCGCCTCATCGATGGCGTTGTCCATCGCCAGCGGCCCGTCCACCAGCGCCCCCTCGATCTGACCCCGGTCCGCCATCTTCGACAGCGCCGCCGCGTCGATCGTTGAGGGGATCTTCGGATTCACCGTCTCCAGCGCGGACAGGATGCCGACCTTGGGGATCTCGATCCCGAGCGCGTGGGCGAGATCGACGGCATTGCGGGTGATGTCGAGCTTGGTTTCGAGGTCCGGCGTGATGTTGATCGCGGCATCGGTGATGAACATCAGGCGATCCCGCCCCGGCACGTCCATCACGAAGACATGGGAGAGCCGGCGGGACGTCCGGAGATTGCCGAGGACCGCCTTCAGCACGTCCGTCGTGTGCAGCTTGCCCTTCATCACGGCCTTCGCCCTGCCGTCCGCGGCGAGGCGCGTGGCAGCGCGAGCGGCGGCGGCGTGGTCCGGCTCGTGGATCAGCTCGAAGCCGCCGATATCCCTTCCGATCTCGGCCGCCGCCGCGGCAATCTTCGCCGCGTCCCCGATCAGGATCGGCGTAATCAGCGTATGGTCGGCGCCGAGAAGCGCACCGCCGAGGCTCGCCGCCCCTTCGGGTGCGATCACGGCCGTCGGGATCGGTGGAAGCGGCGCGGCACGGTCGAGGAGCGCGTCGAAGAGGGCATGGCGGCGGACCGTGAGCCCCGGCACGTCGGCGGCGCGGAATCGGGCCGGGTGCTCGGGCGCCGTCACTTCCGCCTCCCCTTCCGCGATTCCAGTGCCGTCCGCCTTCGTCACCCATGTCTCGAACCGCGCCATCCGGCCGGCGCCCTTCTCCACGAGCCGGACCCGGGCAACGACCTCGTCCCCGGCATGCGCGCGTCCGGTGAAGCGCAGATCCTGCCGGCGATACAGCGTTCCGGGCCCCGGCAGGCTGTTTCCCAGAACGGCCGAAATGAGCGCCCCAATCCACATCGACGGGGCGACCGCCTCCGGCGCGCCGTCACCGTCGCCATCCTCCCGCGGCAAGTGCAGCGGGTTCAGGTTGCCCGAGGAATTGGCGAAGACGTAGAGATCGTCCGCCCGGATCGTCCGGCGGGCCTCGGCTTCCATGCCGATCTCGAGCCTGTCCCAGGGGACGTTCTCGAAGCTGTCCATGCGTGATATCTTTCCTGTCGCTTCATCCGGCGGTGAGCACGGTTTTGATCGCGGCCCGGAAGTCCTCGAGACCGTCCGGTTCCTTTGCGACCACGGGGGCCGAGGCCGTCACGACGGGCGCTCCGCTGCCGGACATCTTCTTCTCCGCCCATGCCTTCACATAGGCCACGTTCCGGCCCCGGAGGAAAGGGTTCGCGCCGATGACCGGCTGCCCCAGCACCGCGACGAGCGCGGCATCGTCGGGCGCGGACAGGACCTGATGCGCGCCGGCCGCGCCGAGGAAGTGACAGAGATAGAGGCGTCCCGCCGTGATGTGATGCCCCCGCGCACGCAGGTAGCTTTCCCCCTCCCGCGCGAGGTTGGTCACCATCTCCCGGCTGATGGTCGGGTCGAACCGCAGGTCCAGAAGCTCCGCGCGGCTGAGGGAGGCGACAAGGTCGGGGCGGTAGGTCTGCATCATGCGGATCCACGTGCTTTCGATGAACTGACCGAGGCCCGTTGCCGTCGACAGCTTGTTCTTCGCGCGGGCATTCCCGGCGCTCTCGACGCGGATGATCTGGTTCACGAGCGCCTCCACCGCGCCCCCGCCTCCGCCGCCGCCAGCAACGGGCCCAGAGGTGCTCAAGGGATCGATCGGCTTGCCCGACAGGTAGAGCTCGAAATGCAGGTGCGGTCCCGTGGACAGACCGGTCGTACCGACATAGCCGACGACATCACCGGCATTCACCGCCTGCCCCGACTGCACGCCGAACCTCGACATGTGCGCGTAGCGGGTCTCGAAGCCGCCCGGATGCGAGATCTTGACGACGTTGCCGTATCCGCCGCCGTCCCCGGCGTAGGACACCGTGCCCGCGAAGGCGGCATGGATCGGGGTGCCGGTGGGCGCGGCCCAGTCGACGCCGTTATGAACGCGGACGGTACCGAGGACGGGATGCGTGCGCGGCCCGAACCGGGAGGTCAGGACCCCTTTCACAGGCGTCACCATCCCGCCGCCCGCACTCCCGCCGCCCGCACGGGGCACGGCGTCGTAGCAGGAATACTCCTGCCCCGGAGCGGTACGATAGACGAAGCACTCCACGTCCACATCCTCGCCCCGGATCGCGATGTGGAGGATCTGGCCCGCCCCGGTATCCTCCTCCAGCCGCTCGGGAGAATAGAGGATCGACATGCGGTCGCCCGGATTGGCGAAGGCATCGAGGTCATGGGACTTGGACAGAAGCGCGATGGCCTCCCCGACGAGGACCGCGGGCACGCGGTTGCGGATCGCCGTGGAGTAGAACGCGTCCAGCATCCGGTACTTCTGCTCCAGTGAGCCCTCCGCCTCCTGCCCCTCGGCGTAGTCGAAAAGCTCGTCGTCCACCCACGGATCCGAGCCCTCCACGATCCCGCCGTCACCGGCGCGGGCGAGTGTGCCGAAATAGGTTTCCTCGTCGTAGAGCGAGAGCTGCGCGAATCCGAGACCGCCGCCCTCTCCGGGCACGCCGCGCAGCGCCACCACCTGCCCGCTCGCCAGCTCCTCGACACCCCAGAGCGCCTGCGCCGCCTCCGACACGGCCGCCGCCTCCGCCTCGGCGAAGCCCCGGTCCTCCATCAGCTCCGCGAGACCGCGCGGCGCGGAGATCCGGACGAAGATATCCTCGCTCAGCGCCTGCCTCTCCGCCTCGTCCCTGACGAACGCGACGGACGTGGTGTTCTCGATCCGGGTCTCGGTAAATTCGGTGATCTCCCGACCGGCATCGTCGATACTCTCGCCCCAGCCTCCGCCTTCGTCGAAGTCCGTCTCCTCGGCGGAGAGGGGGGATCCCGGCGCTTCAGCGGCATTCTGCGCGGCGGCCTGAACGGCTGCGCCTTCGTCGAGCTCGGGGCGGATCGGATCGCCGCCGGGCGGGCTGAAGCGTTGGGACTGAAAGAATGCGAAGTCTTCTTGGCTGGAGGGCAACGTGGTGATGAAGCTCTCTTCCTGGCTCACCATCACGTCGCTCACCATGACGAGCGCGGCGCCGACGCGGGCGGCGTCCAGCTCCTGCGGCACGGGCAGGTTCCGGGTCGCCGAGCTGCCGCCATCCTCGGCGAGACGGATCAGCATCGGATCGCCGGCAAGATCGATGAAGGCGGCGGCAAAGGCGGCGGAGGTCTGCGCCACCTCTTGCTCCAGCGCGACGAGATCGACGTCCAGCTCGTCCTCCTCCACGTGGACGTCCGTCGACCCGAAACTCCACTGATCCCAGGTCAGCGCCAGTCCTCCGCCGACGACGCCAAGCGCGAGGAGCGGGACGCCCACGGGAAGGACCAGCCGGCCGAGGCCGCGGCGGCGCTTGCGGACCTTCGCGCGCTTGCGGTGCTCCCGAAACCGTGGATCGACCTCATCCATCACGTCCGGGCCACCCCCCGGTCGCTTCGCGGTGGCCCGCCGCGGACGCGGTCATGGCCTGTCCGGCCCGGACGGCGCCGGCCCGGATGTCCCGAGGCCGGTGAGGGTCGCTGCGATCTGCGCCGTCCGCTCATGGGACCTTAGCGGAAAACGCCGGTGTTCATCCGCTTGATGACCTTGCGCTGGGTCTGGCCCTGGCTGTTCGTCGTCGTCGTCGTGCGCTTGATGACCTTCTTGGTGCCCGTGGTGCTGCGGGCGGGGGCGGACGTCCGCACGACCGGTTCAGGGGCGGCCTTGCGCACGACGGCGCTGCGCTTCGGAGCGGCGGCGGCGACCTGTGTGGTCTTGGGTGCGACGACGCCGGTGCAGAGAACCTCGGACTCAGATCGCAAGATATGCAGAAGCGCGTTCGTCGGCTTCAGCTCGTCCACCGCGGTCTTGCGGGCGATGTAATAGCGGGTGAGCGCGAGGGCGGAGAGGCGGCCGAACGCCCCGTCCACCGCCGCGCGGTAGCACCCGAGGCGGGCGAGCTCGGTCTGCACGGCGGCGGCCAGCTCACGGCCGCCGAGTTCCTGCGCGGGCAGGTCGATGCCGGCCGTCTCCGGGTCCACCTCCTCGCCGCGGATCGAGGCGTTGGGAGCGAAGATCGGATCCAGGGAGCGGCTGGGACCGAGGGCCGCGAGAACCAGGGCATTGTTGTCGAGGATGCCGGACGCGGTGCCGCGGGCTGCTGGATCCTCGGGCAGGACCGAGGCGAGGGCGTCGCCGGAGGCGGCAAGCGAATTGGCACTGCCAGCGGTCCCGGCGGCGCCATCGGCCCCGGCACTCGCGATCTCGTCGGATCCGGCGCGCGCGGCGGCGGATGCGCCGGCGCTGGCGATCTGGTCCGATTTGGCCTGCGAGGCGGATGCGGCGGCGGCCATGCGGGCCCGCTCCGCCTTGCCGCCCAGAACGGTCATCCCACCGCCGGGTGCGAGGGAGGCGAAATCGGTGGAGGCACTTGCGGATTCAGTGGCAGTCGCCGGCGCGTCCGTGACGTCGAGTATCGCGAAGCCCGGCTCGGGCGCCGGCGCGTCGGGATCGTCGATGAAGAAGCCGGGCTCGGCGGAGGCGAACTGGATCTGGGGCTCTTCCACCTCTTCCACGTCCACGATCTCGATCCCCACGTTCACCCCCGTCGCGCCGAGCGCGGCCAGAAGGCGTCGCGCGGTGTCGGGGTCGAGCAGGGCGATCATCTCGATGTCGGCATCGGTCAGCTCCGGCACCGTTTCCTGCACCGGCTGGAAATAGAACTGCGCCCGCAAGCTGGACTGGTCCCAGGGTGTCTGACGCCCGAAGGTCGCCTCCTCGACGTCGTTGCGGACCTGGATCATCATGTCGGAGATCGAGATCCCCGGCGTCGAGACGTGTTTCAGCAGCGAATCGGTGAAGGGAGAGTTCTCCCCCGTTCCGTCCGAGGTGACGTTGTTGGGCTGCGTGGCGTAGGCGACGAAGGTGCCGGAGCCCGTGGTGAGCTTGGCGAGACCGTCCCCCGACGTCGCGCGCTGGCCCTCCGGCAGCGGATTGTTCCGGCAGGCATCGAGGAAAACCAGCGTCTGGCGATTCCGCGATTCGAGCTTCTCGATGATGGTGTCGAGGCGCCACGTCTCGGTCTTGATCGCATCGGCGGAGGTGAGGGCCGCGTCGGACGGCACGAGGTAGTTCACGCCGTCCATCTGGAAGGCATGACCGGAGAAGAAGAAGAGCGTGCTTTCGGCGGTCTCGGCCTCGGCGGCGAAGGCATCGAGCTTTTCCATGAAATCCGCCGCGCCGGTATCGGTCAGCAAAGTCACCTCGAAATCGAGCTGGCGCAGCGCGTCGGCCATGTCGACGGCATCGTTGGTGGCATTGTTCAGGGAATAGACGTGCTCGTACTCGGAGTTGCCGACGATGAGCGCCATGCGCTTGGCGTCCGCGGTCGTCGCCGCGCCTGCGGCGAGAAAGACGAGGGGTGCGGCCCGCAAGGCACGGGTCCCGAAGCGGCGTCCGAAATGGGTCAAGGCTATGGGCATGGGTTGAGGCCCCCAAAAGAGATGGTCTTCAATATGTCGTCAGGTTACCGCAACGTCGCCCATCGGGATAGTCCCTCTCCAACATGGCGCTCGGTCCTTGCCAAAATGTGAACGCAAGCCGCCCCATCCATGCGGAACCTTTTCGTCAGTCGAGCCCCCGCTGCGTGAGGAAGAGCGTCCAGCGCTCCGTGGCCTGGGTGTCCACCTCGAAGAAGGGCGCCTCACGATGGCCGCGGGACCAGCACTCGGCGATCCCTGTGATCTCGAACCGAGCCTCGCCGAGGCACATCGGCGTCGTCCCGGCGAGGATCGGCTGTCCGAAAACATCTGCCGCATAGACGTAGATATAGCGGTTGCGCAGTTCGTCCTTGATCACGTTGGCGCACTGGTTCGTCCCGATGGTCCACCAGCCCTCGGTCTCGAAGTCCGGCCCGGCGGACTGGCCGATGGCCACGTTCACCACGTCGAAGGACTGGTTGCAGATGGCGAACTGCGCCTCGGCGCGAGCGCCCGGCATCACGAGTATTGCCGCGACGGCAGCGAATGCTATTTTGAACGGCATAAAATTCATCGCATTTCAGCCTCGGGCGAGCGCGGCGGCGTCATCATCCAGTCGCACCGGGACCGCCCCCGCACCCTTTTCTGCCCCGGATTCGAACCCGAGTGAATGGAGAAAGTCATGAGATATTTGCTGGCCGGCCTCGCCCTCGCCGGATTGTCCGCCAATGCCGCAGTGGCGCAGATCGCCGCCGAACGGGTCGAAACCAGATCCGCCGGCTTGAACGAAACCCCGAGGGACGAGCCCGTGGCCCGCGCCGGCGAAGAGCGCGAGACCGATGAGGAGCGTGAGCCCGCCGTTCGCGTGATGCGCATCTCGCGCACGACCGAAGCGGTCCGCGACCGCAGCGGCGTCGTCATCCGTCCCCTCAGCTGGTCCACCGGCGTCTTCCGCTGAACCGCCCGGCCCGGGCGAGACCGGCTCCGTCCCCACGCCAAGGCTTTGACGCTGGGGCGACTCATGCTAGCACTTTACCCGTGGACGAATTATTCTTCTGTGGGGCAATAGACACATGCTGAGAACTCTTTGTGCAGCGGCGCTCAGCGCCGTCACGGCCTTTGGCCTTGCCGGCACCGCAACGGCGCAGGCCGGCGGCAATTTCGGTCTCGAACTGAACAATGCGCAAGCGATCGACGGCGGGTGCCGCCTGACCTACGTCGCGACGAACAACACCGGCTCTGACCTGTCGACCACCTCCTACGAGGTTGCCGTCTTCGATCAGGAAGGCGGCGTGACGCAGCTTCTCGTCCTCGAATTCGGGGAACTTCCCGCCGGGAAGACCAAGGTCGTTCGCTTCGATCTCGCCGATCAGCCCTGCGAGAACATCTCCCGCCTCCTGGTGAACAACGTGGCCGAGTGCACAGCCGTCGAAGGCGACGCGCCCGACTGCATGGAGGCTCTCGTGACCTCCAGCCGCTCCGACATCCAGTTCGGCATCTGAACCCAGGCTCTCGGGCGACGGGGGCACGGCGCCTCCATCGCCCGGTCCGCAGCCTGACGCCCCGCCACTGACCGGCGCCGCCACCGCGGCCGGCGCGCGGGGCGACGAAGGGATCCCGCCCCGCCATGTCGTCCGTCCTCCCGCAGCTCAACTCCTACGCAATCGTCGTGATGGCCCTCCTTGCGGCGATCTCCGTCGTCGCGCTGACGGTCACGCTCTACAAGATCGTCCAGTTCGTCCGTCTCGGCGTGGGGCGCCGCAAGCGGGCACAGCAGATCGTCGAGCGCTGGCTGTCGGGGGATGGCGAGGGAGCACTCGACCTCGCCGGCAAGCGTGACAGTGCCGGCGTGCGGGTCCTCTTCGCGGTGCTCTCCGGTCTCCGGGCCCAGCCCAATGACAAGGTCTACGCGCGGGAGCTGGCGACGCAGACCGCCCTTGACGAGCTCGCCCTCATGGCCCGCCGCATGCCGGCCATCGACGCCACGGTCCAGGCCGCGCCGATGCTGGGCCTTCTCGGCACCGTCGTCGGCATGATCGAGGCCTTCGGGCGGCTCAGCCAGGCCGCAGGCGCCGTCGATCCCTCCGTCCTCGCCGGCGGCATCTGGACCGCGCTCATCACCACCGCAATCGGCCTTGCCATCGCGATCTTCTTCTACTTCGTCTCGATCTGGCTCGAAGGGCGCATCGGACGGGAGCGGGAGGCGCTGGAGCGCATGATCTCCACGATGCTGAACGGGCGGGTCGAGACGCGCCCCGGCACCCGGTTCTGAGACGATGGCCGCCGGGCCGTCGTCCGTCCCCGTCAGCATCCCGGACCCGCGCGGCGGGCCGAAGAGAAGCTTCGCGCTGACCCCGCTGGCGGACGTCATGTTCCAGCTTCTGATCTTCTTCATGCTGTCCACCTCGCTGGCCCCCTACGCCCTTCTGCCCCTCGGAGGCGCACGGGCGACCCCGGCGGAGCAGGCCGCGGCGGACCAGAACGCTCCCCCCTCCGCCAGCGAGACAGGCCCTGCGATCTGGACCATCGGCGAGGGCAACGTGCGGATCGGGCGGGACGTGGTGCTCCATGACATGCTGCCCCTGCGCGTCGCCCAGCTGCAGGCGGCAGGGGCGGAGGACCTGATCCTCTTCACCGATGCCCGCGCGACGACGCAGGACGTCGTGACCGTGCTCGAAACCGTGCGCGCCGCCGGCCTCACCCGCATCCGGCTGATCGGCCGGCCCTCGCGGGGCTGAGGTGATGCAGGGTTCCCGCCTCTCCCCGCCGCGCCGCAGGACACCGCCGGAGTTCGGCCTCGCGCAGGTGAACATCGTGCTGCTTCTCGTGCTGTTCTTCCTCGTCGTGGGAACGATCGTGGAAACCGACGAGATGGTCGTGCAGCTTCCCGAGACGCAGGAACTCCCGCTCGACCGCCTGCCCCGCCCCCTCCTGCTGCTCAGGGACGACGGGAGCTGGGTGCTCGACGGTGACGAGGTCGGCGTGCCGGGTCTTCTGGCCGCACTCGAGCCGCTGGAGCCCGACACCGCGCTCAACATCCTCGCCGGCCGGGATTTGCCGGCGGACCTTCTGCTCGAGACCGTGGACGCGCTCGCCCCCTCCGGTCGGCCGCTCCGCCTCGTGACGCTGAAATCGGGCGTCGAGGTGGTGGAGTGAGCGGCGGGATCGACCTTCGTGCAGACGGCAGCGACCGCGCGCTCTGGGCCGGGGCGGCACTGGTCGCCGTGGCGATCCATGCGGGCCTGCTGATCCAGATCGCCCCGAGGATGCCCGAGCGGGAGGACATGACGCCGGAGGCCGACCTCGTCATCGAGATGATGGACCTGTCTGGCGGTGCCGTGACCACGGCGGCGCCCGCCTCCGAGGCGGTCGCGGCCCCCGAACGCGCCAGCCTCGCCTCCGCCGAGACCGAGCGGGCCGCCGCAGCGGAGAGCGTGGCCGCGGCGGAGGCCCGGACGGAGCGCCTGGCAGAGGCGGAGGGCGGGACGAGAATGGCCGCGCTCGACCCCGACCGTGCCGAGGAAGCCCGGCGCGATACCTCCCTCACCCCGGACGTCGAGGGGGAACGTGCCGAAGCGAGCGAAGGAGATGGCCGGCTGGAAGAGACGACCGATGCGGGCGCCGCCCAGAGGGCAGAGATCGAGAACGCGGAGGCCGCGGAGGCGGAGCGGCTCGCGGCCTTGCCGGACGATCCGAACCAGGGCCTCGCGGCCACCGGGGGAGAGACGGTGGAGGGGACCATCGCCGAGCGCATGGCGGGGCAGGACGCGGCAGACACAGCGGCGCAGGCCGAGGCCGACCGTCCGGACACGGCGCCCGACGAGCTGGCGAGCCTCACCGCGCCGGAGACGGCCCCGACCACCGACCCCGCCCGCCTAGCTGTCCGCACCGAGGAGCAGGCGCTGGCCGGAACCGGGGCGGATGCCCTGCGCGAGACGGAGGCGGAGCGGCTGAGCGGGACACCCCTGCCCTCGGCGTCTCCTGCCGTCCCCGAAGCGGTTCCTCTTCGGTCGAGTGCCGCCCCCGCGCCCCGGATCGCCGCCTTGCCGGACGCACCGGCGTCTCCCCCCGCGACCCGGCCGTCCACGGGCCTGACCGTGGCCACCGAGCGGGCGGGCGCAACGGCGGGCGAACCTGCGCGCCTCGCGGCCCTCCCGGACGAGCCCGCAACCAGCGCTCCCGCATCGCCCGGCCCGACGCGCCTCGGCGCCCTTCCCGATCGAACCGCGCCAGCGCCGTCCGGATCCGGAGCGACGGCCCCGGCGCCCACCTCGACCGCCCCTGCCCGCCTCGCAGCCTCCTCGGAAGGCGCCCCGCGCAGCCCCGGCAGCTCCACCTCCGCCAGCAGCGCGACCGTTTCACCCGTCGTGAGCGGCGCTCGCGTCACGGCCACGCCGGAGGGCGCCGCGCCGACGCGCCTCGCTCATGGTTCGAGCGCAGCGGCACCCTCCGGCGATGGCCCCCGGCGGCTGGCCGCCCTGCCCGAGACCCCATCCGCCGCACCGGCGACGACCAGCTCCGGCAGCGGCGCATCGCGCCTCTCTGCCCTGCCGGAGCCCGAGCCGGGGGACGAGGGCGAGGCGCCGGCGGGCACCCTCGCCGCCCCCGCGCCCAATGACGGCGTGATCGACGAGAGCGAGCGGGTCCGCTACGCCGCGATGCTGACCTATCTGAGGGAGTTCGAGGCCCCCTCGACCTGCTTCGCCGCGCTGCCCGTCCTCGGGGAAGAGACCGGCACGCTGACGCTCGATGCGTTCGGCGAGACGGATGCGGGGCTGGACAGCTTCCGGACGGGGCTCGAGGCGGCCGCCGGGATCGCGCCCGGAACGTTCCTGCGCCGGGTGACGGACAGCCAGTGCGCCGCCCTGCGCTTCGTCACCCATGTCGGTCGCTATCCCGAATTCGGCGTCTACATCGACATCGCGGAACGCAACATCGTCTCGGGGGACCAGCTCGAAGCGGCGATCCGGAATACCGGCGGGCGGAACGTGCACCTCTTGCTGATCGACGACGAGGGAATGGTGCAGGTGCTGGACGATTACGTCAGCTCGCGCCTCGGCCAGCACGAAATCGCCATCGGCATGAACCTGACGGGGGGAGACGTGGAGACCGAACAGCTTCTCATGGCGCTGACCTCCCCGGGCCCCCTGGAAACCGTCCGGTCCCTGAACGGCGCGAACGCCCCACGCTTCTTCGGCCGACTGGAGCAGGAGATGAACCAGAAGGCGCTCGATCTGGACGCGGCGCTCGTCGGCTTCACGGTACGCCTGCCGGACTGAGAGGGGCGCCCGGCAGTAGGCACGCCGCGCCGAAGCACGCCCCCGGTGCGACCCAAGCCGGGCGAGCCCCGCACTGCCCGCGCGGGGCCGTGCCCTTCTGCCGGACGCGGCCCGCTCTTCAAAGGGCGTTACTCCAGATCGAACCTGAAGTACCCGGGCGCGACGGAGGCGGTCTCGCCCTTGCGATCGAGTTCCTCCTGCAGCAGCCGCATCAGGATGCTGGCGGAGGTGCCGGAGGGGGCCGACGCGGTCGTCGCAAGCTCGGTCGGGGTGGCGATGGCGACGATGAGCTGCGGCACGATCCCGTCGTCGCTGGTCAGGGAGTTCGGCCTGAGCGCGATGGCGAAGGTCGAGGTGCCGTCCGGCTGGTCCCGGAGGCGGGAAGTCAGATCGTAGGTGCCGCCCTGTGCGTCCACCAGCATCAGGTAGAGCGGGCGGCCGTTGATCTGGTCGATGCGCCCGCGGATCGCCTCGCCGGAGGTCAGCACATCCTTGTCCAGCGTGAGCGTGGGGGAGACCTCGGAGCCGCCAGTATTGTCCTTCATGAACCCGACGACGGAGCACTGGCTGTCGTTCACCTGCCGAACGCCGATATCCGGCTCGAAGCCGTACTCGGTCTCGAAATCGGTCAGAAGGCGAACGAAGGGCGCGGCGGTGGTGCCGTAGGCCTCGATATCGAAGCTGTCCGTCGTGGCGGAGCGCACGGTTGCGAAGGAGCAGGAGGGCAGTTCGTACTCCGCCACCCATTCCATCTGACTGGCGACGCGGGCGATCGGGGAGAGGGGCTCGGCGGGCTCCATCTCGGCCTCGGGGGCGGGTTCTGGCTCGGGGGCCGCCTCCATCTCCGCATCCGGCTCGGGCTGGGTTTCGGGCTCGAGTGTAGCGACCTCGTCCGGCCCTTCCGCAGCGGTGGGGCTCTCCTCCGGGGGGGTCTCCGGCTCGGGATCGAGTGCGGCCAGTTCCGGCGCATCCTGCGCGTCCGCCTGCGCGTCCGGCGGCGCATCGGCCGTGCTCTCCCCCGACGCGACGAGCTCCTCGGGAAGCTCGGCCGTGCCGAAGACGCCGGCGAAATACGCGCCGGCGCCGCCGCCGATCAGGATGAGCGCGACGAGGCCGCCGATGAGGGCGCCCTTGCTGCCGGACTTGTCCGGCGCGCCCGCCTGCGGCGGCGCGGTCTGCTGGGCCGCGGGGGGCGGCGCGGTACTGGCGCCGAAGGGGCTGTCGCTCTCGCTCGGCGCGCCCTCGGGCGGAACGGATCCGGGCGGGATCGAGTGCGGCGGCTGCGAGTGCTCTGGCGTCCGCGATTGCGGCGGGGCGGTGAAGCCGAAGGCCGGGGGCTGGCTGAGATCCGACTGGCTCGCGAAGGGCGCCGCGATCACGGTGCGCTCGGGAGCGGCGTGAGCGGCGGGCGCCTCCCCCGCTGCCAACGCGGGCGCGCTGGCGGCGAGCTTGTCCGGGTGATCGAGATAGTCGAGCACCTGCGCCATGCTCTCTGGGCGGTCGTCGGGCGTCGGCTGGAGCATCCGCTCCACGAGCGGCCGCAGCTCGGGATAGACATGCGACAGATCCGGCACCGCGAGGCGCTTCTCGACCGCATCGGCCGGGCTGTCGCCCATGTCGAGCGGGCGTCCGGCGCAGGCCCCCGCGATGACGAGACCGAGGGAATAGATGTCCGACCGGCCCGTCACCACACCCTTGAACCGGCCGAGTTGCTCGGGGGACACGTAGCCGTACTTGCCCGCGAACTGCCCGCCGAGAAGCGTTCCGCCGCCGAAATTCTCCGACTTCGCGATGCCGAAATCGATCAGCTTGGCATGGGTGACCGTGCCGTCCTGAATGATGATGTTGTCCGGGCTCAGATCGCGGTGGACGACGCCGAGGTCGTGCGCCTTCTGCAGGCCTCCCGTAAGCCGGCGGAGCATCACGACGACGTCCTGAAGCGGGATCGGGCCGTTCTCCATGTAGTCGCCGAGGGAGTGGCCCTCGACGAACTCCATCACGAGGCAGGCCCGCTGGATGCCGGGATCGACGGTGAAAAGCTGATACCGGACGATCGCGTCGTGGTGCAGCCGGCCGAGGACCGTCGCTTCCTTCTGGAAGAGCGACAGGATCTTCTCGTCATGCGCGAGCGCAGCCAGGACGATCTTGATCGCGACCGGCTCGCCGGTGTGGATGTTCACGCCGCGATACACCTCGCCCATCCCGCCGGTGGCGATGTGCTCGGTGATCTCGAAGGTGCCCATGATCTTCGTGCCGATCTCGACACCTGCCGCGGCGGAGGTGCGCTCGGTCCCGCCGGAGCTGACTTGCCGGGGTCTGCCCTCCGAGGCGGGCGGTGTGCTCATCGGAGGCCGGCTGCCGCCGCCCTCGGGGGGAACACCGCTCTCGTCGTCGCTGCCCGCTGTCATCGGGTCAGGCTCCTTCCTCGGGCATATCGAACATGTTGCCTACGGGGGTCACTTCGGTCTTGTCGAAGGCCCTGATCACCAGAACGGTCGTATTGTCGGTCGCGCCGCGCTGCATCGTCAGATCGAGCAGCATCTCGCATGCCGTTTGAGGCTGATTTTTCCGGGCAATGTCAAGGATCTCGGAGTCCCCGACATGAGCGGTGAGACCATCGGAGCAGAGGACGAAGGTGTCCCGGTTTCGGAGCGTGCCGTATCTGTGATCGAGGTTCACCTCGGCGCCGACGCCGATGGCTCGGGTGATGACGTTCTTCCGGGGCCAGTTCTCAGCTTCCGCGGCGGTGATGGCGCCGCGGTCGAGAAGCTCGTTGGCTTCGGTGTGGTCGCGGCTGAGCTGGGCGAGCTGCCCTTCGCGAATCTGGTAGATGCGGCTGTCCCCGGACCAGACGCAGGCGAAGTGCTGCTCGTAGGCGAGCAGGGCCACGACCGTGGAGCCGATGGTGGCGCCCTTCTCCTCCGCGCGGTGCACGATCTGCTCGTTGGCGCGTGCGATCCGCTCGACGAAGCGCGCCTGCAGGTCCGGCGCCGAGGTCGGCCGGCCGACCGAGCTCAGGTGATCCACGATGGCGCCGGACGCGAATTCGCCGCCCTCGTGCCCGCCCATGCCGTCCGCCACCAGCCAGAGGCCGCTCGCGGGCTCTGCCAGGAACCGGTCCTCGTTGTGATCACGGGCGAGTCCGGTATGGCTCACCGCCCCCGTCTCGAACCTGAATGTCTTACCGATCATGAATTTGGTCCGAAAAAATCCCGCGAATGATTACAGAAACATGACGACGGGTAAGTTTGCCGTCAACGCTCGGGGTGAGAGACGTGGAAGATCGTAGGTCAGGTCTCATCCCGTCGGTGTCCCTTCACGCCAAGCCCGAAGATCCCGCGGAAGCCCGGGCGGGCGGGTTCCCCCTGCCCTGGGAACGGGCTCTCGTCATCTGCTGTCGGCGCCTCCGTGGGCGCAGCCCCGCCCGGATCCTCCGCAGGGTCGGGATCTGCCGGAGAGGCAGCCGTTTCGGACCGCGGCTCATGCGGCTCCCCACGCTCGTCGGAGCGGGGACCGGTGTCATCGCTTGCCTCGAGAGGGTCCTTTCCCTCGGGCGTGGACTCGATCCCGCGCGGCGGCAGGTCCAGGTCGCCCTCGCGCTCCGACGCCCCGCGCGGCATGTCATCCGAAGCCGCGTCGCCTGACTTCGTTGACGCAGGCACGTCCCACGTTCCGGCGGCGAAGGGGTTTTCGGCCTCTGCGGGAGTGCCGTCAGGGCTCGCCTCCGAGCCCGGCCGCGGCATCGGCTCGGGCTCCATCGGCGGCGGCGGCGCGGACCACGCATCCGCCGAACCGCCGTTCCAGTCAGCGGGCGGCACGGGCGGCGGCGGCGTCACGGGCGGCGGAGGCGGCGCCTCGGCGGGCGGTCCGAACCCGGTGAGCATGGCGCCGAGCGCCGCGCCGTCCGGCATCCCGGTCTGCGCGATCATGGCAGGGCCGACACGGTCGTTTCCGGCGGTCCACCAATAGGTCCGCACCGCGGAGGCAAGCTGATGGTCGTGAGCGCGCACGTCCTCCATGAGCTGCGGCAGGCCGCTTTCCCCGTAGGCGAAGAATGCGAAGCGTCGGTCTTCCGGCTGAGCCTGAACGGCGCAGTCGGGCAGCGGAATGCGCTGGACCATCGCGTCCACGTCGCCGTCGAAGCCGGGTCCGCCCGCCTGCAGAGCCGCGCGTTCGAGGGTGTCGTACCAGGCCGGCGTCGTGCCGTCATCGGCAAGCGGCGGCGCCGGATGGCGCGGCCCGGCCCCCGAAATGAAGAGCGTGAGAGGGAAGCGGCGTCCGACCTTGTCGCGCGATGGCGCGAGCACGCCTGCGATCGGATGGCCGAACACCATCTCGCCGATCCAGAATCGCCAGACCGGAGCGGCGTCCCATGTCTCCTGCCACGCCTCGCCAAGCTCCGCCTTCGCCCCGGCGACGGACCGTTCGAGCCAGCCCTCCCAGTGCTGAAGGATCTCGGCGGGCACTGCGCGGGCGACGAAGTCCCCCCTTGAGGGCAGCTTCCCGAAGAGGCCGATGCGCGCGGCCATCAGAGGCCGTTCGGGCAGGAAAACTCGCTGAGCTCCCGCAAGAAGAAGGGGTTTTCCGACGCGGCGACGTCGATCCGGTAGGCGATGTTGCGCCCACCCACGACGTACCGCACCTGCATCTCGGTTCCCGACACGTTCGGGCTTCCGTCATTGATGAAGCGCAGGAACGCCCACGCGCCGTTCAGGGACATCTGGCTCTCCCGACCCCGCATCTCGGGGGTGAACTGAAGGCTGACATTGCCGCCGCCCATCGAGCCCGGCCAATTGATGTTCGCCGGGGTGTTGCCGCGCGGCCGGGTCGTCACGATCTGGCCGTTGATCTGAAGCACCGCGCTTTCGATGCGGTTGTGCATCGAGACGGGGTTGATCGTCATGTCGACGCTCGGAACGCCGCCCCCGGTGGGGAAGTAGGCGTCCCTGATCGCGGCGGCGCGCTCGAACTGCTTGAGCGTCGCCGCGGAGAGCTTGCCGGCGAGCGGCCCCTCGTCCTTCCAGCGCCACTCTCCCTCCCCCAGATCGGCATAGGGTGACAGCTCCTGCAGGAAGAACCGGTCCATCACGCCGTTCGGGGCGAAGAGCCGGGCGAACTCGGCCATGGGCACGTCCCGCGCACTGTCCCGCGCGAAGGGGTAGCGATTGCCGACGATCGCCTCGCAGGCTTGCGTGACGGAGGAATTGAGCGCCTCGTTCAGTCGAGCGATGTCGGTATTGGCCGCGTCCCCCTCGAAATCGTCGATCGCCTCCGAGGTCATCCGCGCCAGCGCGTCGGGCAGGCGGGACGCGGCCTGCTTCAGGGCGCCGATCTGCGCCGGCATCTGGGCCGCGGCCTGGTTCGGGAAGTCCACCGCGAGGATGAGGCTGCGCTGCATGTCGTTGAGCGTGGCGAGGAGCAGATCGATGCGCCGCTGACCGGGCGCGCCTTCGGTCAGGTCATGCCAATCGGCGAAATAGGCCTCGATCTCGGCCCCCGGAAGGCGGCGGGCACTGCCGGCCGAGCTGCCCGGACCGACGCGGGCCTGGCTCTTGTCGAAGACCGCCTCGAGGCCGATCCGGGCATAGTAGTTCTGCCGCCTGATCGTCTCCTGTGCGACGAGGGCGCCGACCTCTCCAGCCGCTTCCCCGGCTGCCCCGGCATCGATCGCCGGCCCGCCGCCGTCATCCCCTTCGAATTCCGACGTCAGCCGCGTTTCGGCGCCGACCTCCTGCGTGAGCAAAAGGATCGGAGAGGTGCGCGCTGCCGACGCGGCCGCGAGCGCCTGATAGGCCGGGCTGTCCGCTGCCATGGGCCGCAGCTTGATGTTGCCGAGCACCGCTTCCCATTCGCGGATCCAGTCATCGGTATAGCGATCGATCAGGATGGGACCGATCTGGCCGATCTGGTCCTCGATATCGGCGGCTTCCGCATACTCCCCCATCACCCAGCGTTCATCGAGGATCCGGTCCGCGATCTCACCGAGTTGCGGCAGGAAGAAGTCGTGGAACCCGGCATAGGTGTAGAGCGCGGGGATCACCTGTTCGTCGAGCGCCTCGCCGTTCACCGTCTCGAAGACGAGTTCGGCGTCCCGCCCGGAGCGGTTCTCGACCGAGAAGGGTTCGATCGGCGTGAACTGCACGGAGGCCTGGATCAGGGAATAGGCCTGGTCGGCCACGTTCATCCGCGCCAGCATCCGCTCGGCCTGGTCGATCAGGGCGCCGTTCAGCTCGAAGCTCGGCTCCTGTGCAGCGTCGAGTTCGAGCATCGCGACGAGATGCGCCTCGAGGGAAGCGCGGTTGTCGGCGTTCTGCGGACCGGGATACAGGTCCGAGCGCCAGTCCTCCCGGAACCAGGCGAGGATCACCTGATCGTCCGATTTGGGCGCGGCATCGCCCAGAAGCTTGTAGACCTTCAACGTCTCGTAGGTCGCCAGCACCTCGCCTTCGCGGATGAACTGCTGAAGCTGCTGTTCGAGCCTCAGGATCAGGCGCGAGCGGAACATTCGCTCCAGCGCCTGCCTGTAGGTCGTGCGGGAGGCGCTTTCGAGTCTCTCCCGCTGGGACAGGCCGAAACGCTCGGTGAGGGCGGCGTCCTCCTCGGCATCGACATAGCCCGTCGGCATGGACCGGAGCATGTCGAGATAGGCGACGACGTTCAGAAGGTCGGGATCGGACACCTCGGCCGATTGAAGTTCCTCCTGCGCGGCCAGCTCGTAGTCGGCCAGCGCCGCCTCCGCGGTGCGCACGAGCTCCCGGTTCTGCCAGAAGGACCAGCCCCACAGCCCAAGGAGCGCCACGCTCGCGGCGGTGATCGCGCCGTAGGCGCCGTACCTCAGGACGCGCGCGCGCATCACCGCGCGCCGATCGGTGGAGACCCAGCCCGCCTCCGAGAAGATGACGCGCCGCAGAAGGTCGTGAAGGAAGAACGACTTGCCCCGCCCGCCCATGCCGGCGGCGGCGGCCGCACCGCCGAAGGAGCGGTCCATCGCCCCGAGGACCTGGTCGATCGGCGTGCCTTCCTGGGTGCCCGAGGTGAAGTAGAACCCGCGGAGGTTCGCGTTCACCTTGTAGCGGGTATGGCCGAAGATGCCGGTCATGAAGCTCGACAGGCGGTCACGAAGCATCGCGACCTGTCCCGGGAACCCGAAGATCGCGATCCGGTTCACGCCGTCGGGCTCTTCCTGGAGGCGGTCCGTTACCTCCTCCGAGAGGCGTCCCACGAGCGCGTCGTACTCGCTCCCGAACTGCTCGACGGTCGGTTCCTTCTTGGAGGATGTCTGGAAGGTGTGACCCCAGACCTTCTGACGGCGGGACTGCGAGAAGGAGCCGAAATACTCCATGAACCCGGAGATGAGGTCCGCCTTGGTGAAGAGGACATAGACCGGGAAATCGACCTTGAGCTGCTCGTTCAGCTCGATCAGGCGCTGGCGGATCGTCTCGGCATGGGCGTCAAGCTCCGCCGGCGTGCCGGTCATGATCTCCTGTAGCGAGATGGCGAGGATGACGCCGTTGATCGGCTGGTTGGCACGGTGGGTCTTCAGCAGCTTGAGGAAGGAGAACCAGCTCTCCTTGTCCGCCTCGGCATCGCTGTCCTGCGTGGTGTAGCGGCCGGCGGTGTCGATCAGGACCGCTTCCTCCGAGAACCACCAGTCGCAGTACCGCGTGCCGCCGACCCCCGCGACGGCGCCCTCCCCCTTCTCCGCGAGGGGGAACTTGATGCCGGAATTCAGCAGCGCAGTCGTCTTGCCGGCGCCGGGCGGGCCGATGATGACGTACCACGGCAGTTCGTAGAGGTACGACTTTGAGCCGGAGGACTGCTTCAGGACGGACAGGGCCTCGCCCATCTTCTCGGACAGCACCTCGCCATCGTCGGACACCTGCGGCTCGGTCATCGCCTCTTCCAGCGCCTTCGCGGCGCGGCGGCGGCGGATGAACTTGACGAGATAGACGATCCCGACCGTGACCCAGACCGCCGCGATCAGAGCGACGCGCACCCAGACGGGATCGAAGGGCCGCGTCTCGCCGAAGCCCACGAGCGGAAAGGCGAACCACACCATGATCGCCCAGAGCACCAGGGCGAGGACGATAATCGTTCCGAGCAGGATCTTCTTGACCATACCTGTTTCTCTCCTCGAGCCCTCCGGGCCGCTCAGAGCGTGTCCTCTCGCTGGATCATGATTTCCACCCGCCGGTTGGCGGCGCGGCCCTCGGGCGTCGCGTTGTCCGAACGCGGCTCGTCCTCTCCCCGCCCGTCCACCTCGACCCGGGCGGCGTCGGTGAAGAGCGGCGTCATCATTCCCGCGACACCGTTCGCGCGGGCGACGGACAGCTCGAAGTTGTTCTTGTAGCGGCCCGTTCCGGACATGGGCACGTTGTCCGTATGCCCGACGATGCGCACCGGGCCCGGCTCCCCGTCGAGCGCCGCGGCGATCTTCTCGGCGAGCGGCGCGAACTCCGCCTTCACCTCGGCCTTTCCGCTGTCGAAGAGGACGGCGTTGTTCACGTCGAGGACGATGAAGTCGCCCGTGCGGCTGACCTCGACGGGATCGCCAGCCAGCGCCTCGGTGATCCGCTCGAACTGGCCGTTCTCCTCCACCGGTGGCGGCGGCGGCACGTAGGCCTCGACGGCGGTGTCCCGGTTGATCGTGATCATCTCTGGCGGATGGAGGGAGGTCATGCGGGTCGCGAGCGCGTTGCCCTCGTCCACCAGCATCAGGCGCATGGCGAAATACGCAGCCGTCAGAAGCGCCGCGGCGATGATGGCGATGACCCAGACCGGCACGCCGCCGAACTTGCTCTTGCGCATCATCTCCACCGGCTTCCAGCGGGGGGAGATGTCGTCATCCCCGCGCGGCTTCACCCGGCGGAGCGCCTCGTAGATGCCGCGCTTGACGTTCTGGAGCTGCACGTCCCCGCCCGGCTGGCCGCGATACTGGCCCTCGAAGCCGAGCTGGAGGCAGACCAGCATCAGCTCCAGCAGGTTGTACTTGTGCGCCGGGTTCTGGAGCGCCTTGTCGACCTCCTGGAAGAAGCCGACGCCGGAGGTGCGCTTGTTGAAGAACCGCGCGACCATGGAATATTGCAGCCACGTCGCCTTGTCCGTCCCGGGCAGGTTCTGGACGATGTCGTCCGCCGTGCCGCAGAGACAGTACTTCGCGACCATCGCATCCTGCGGATCGACGCCGGCTTCGAGGACGCGGCGCTCGAAGCCCTCGATCTCCTCGGTGACGTGCTGCATCAGCGGCAGGGCGTGCATGTCCACGACGCCGGAGCGCAGGCGGCCGAAGAGGATCAGGAGGGACGCCGCGGCGGCGGTGATCGGGTTCGCTTCGGAGGAATGCCCGGAGGTCTTGGCGGAGAGGGCCTTGTCGAGGCTGATCTTGCGGGTCGGCTGACGATGGATATGCGGCTCGGGCTTGCGGACGTCCGGGAAGAAGCCCTCGTCCTTCGGCTTCGCCCCCATCCAGGCATTCGGGTCGCCCGGCGGGTTCGCCCCCGTGCCCCCGCCGCCACCGCCCCAGACATCGTCCGCCGAGGGACCGCCGAAACCGCCGCCGCTCCCCTGCCCCGGGGGCGGGCCACCGAAGCCGCCGCCGAAGCCGCTTGCAGGGGGCACGCCGCCGATCACCGTCTTCTGGCCGCCTGCCGCGGGCGGCGCCCCCGCGGGGGGCATTCCGCCGATCACCGTCTTCTGCGCGCCGCCCGCCGGCGGGGATTTCGCATCGCCCTGACCGAAGCCCCCACCGGGCATCGGTCTGATGACGGTCTTGCCGGGGTCCTTCTTGTCGGTCACGAGCGGTTCTCCTGAATGGCCCAGAGCTCGAGCTTCAGCTCGGGCCACTGGCCGGCGAAGTGCATCCCGATGGCGGGCGCCGTGGAGAACTCGCGCCACATCGGGCTGCTCTTGTCGATGTAGAAATAGACGTGGGAGGTGACGGCCCGGATCTGCCGCGGCGGCGTCGGCGTATGCACCAGCTCCAGCCCCGGCAGGTTGTTGTTGACGATGTTGTTCATCTGCGTGTTGGGGCCGACCTTGCAGAGCGCCGGGAATTGCTGCTGGATCTGCGTCAGCGGTTTGTCGGCGGCGACCTCCACCACGAAGGAGGCGTCGCGGAAGAGGTTCCGGTCGGTGACCTTGCCGATATAGCTGCCCGGATGCAGCTCCTGCAGGTCGAGCCTGACCGCGCGGCCCACGTCGCGCGAAAGCAGGCGCTGGATGTCCCTCACCACCGGCTCGAAGGTCGCCGCGAGGTCGTTCTGGTCGTAGGGCTTGTATTCTGGCGCGAGGCGGTTGGTGTCGAACGTCCAGAGTTCCCCGGCCAGCCGCAGGAAGAGCTGGTAGAGCTCTTCGGGATGAATGAAGCGGCTGTGGCGGTAGTGCTTCAGCAGGTTGATCTCACGGTTGAGGACCAGCAGCATGAAGTAGTCCGTCGCCTGGAGACCGCCGCCCGACGAGGGGTCCGAGGCGTAGCGCGCGAGGCTTTCCAGTTTCGTTTCCGTCCAGCCGACGACCCGCTCGATCCAGCCTGCCACCACGGGATGCGCCTGCACGGAGAGGACCGGCGGCGCGAACTTCTCATCGAACACCACCTGCTGGTCCCGCACCTCGACGATGCGGGCGAGCTTGAGGCAGTGATAGCCCGGCTTCTCCGTCTTGCGCACGTCGAATTCGGCGCGGGGATGGGCGACCTCGATCGCCTGCTCGAGCCGCATCGCCGCGGTGCTGTCCGACACCGTCTCCACCCCGAGGCGGTAGCGCGCGGAGCGGCTCGTCTCGTCATCGGTGCCGATTTCCCGACCGTTCATCTGCGCCATCGGCAGGGTCAGCCAGACGAAGGCGCCCTCGGAGCCCTCGGGGATCGCCACCGGATCGGGCAGGACGGAGGTGCCGGGAAGGTCGAACGGGGTGCCGTCCGGAAAGATGCCCGTCGCGACGCGCAGGCCGAACTTCATCTGCTGGGAAATATCCCGGTCGATCTCGAGCTGGGCGAACCCCCATGGGTAGGGAGAGGCGAGACGCGTCCGTGCCTCGAGAAGCTTTTCGAAATAGCGATCGCTCTGCTGGAAATGATGCGGCTGGAGGAACAGGCCTTCCTTCCATGCGACCTTGGAATACCACGACATCTAAGCGCTGCACCGAATTAGAAATGCTATTACCGTATCGGCAAATGTCCTGACGGACGCGACGGCACCTTTACCATACATCAGACCCG
Organism: Tropicimonas sp. IMCC34011; assembly: GCF_003390865.1. Classification (GTDB taxonomy): domain Bacteria; phylum Pseudomonadota; class Alphaproteobacteria; order Rhodobacterales; family Rhodobacteraceae; genus Tropicimonas_B. Next base: position 12,582 of record NZ_QMEJ01000006.1, on the reverse strand, counting down.
CAAAACGGCAACGGGGCGCCAATCGGCGCCCCGCTGTTTTTTTGTCTGGCGTATCGGCAGGGCGCGATCCCGCACCCCGCCGGCAGGCTTAGAACTGGAGCCGGAGCTGGGCCGTCAGGCCGTACCCTTCCACATCCTCCGAGAAGCGCGCATCCGCGCGGACGGACGCGTTCAGCTGCTTGGCCGCGCCGACCTGTCCGTCGAGGATCCTCACGTAGCTGAAGCCGACCGAGAGCTCGCCGAAATTGCCGAGCGGCTCGGTGGAAATCTCCTGTTCGGTATCGTCGATGACGAATGCGCTTTCCTTGTCGTCCGAGAAGTCGCCGTAATAGGTCGCCGTCCCGAAGTAGTTGAACGCGCTGTCGCCGGCATCGGAGATGACCGTCTTCGCGACAGTGGCACCGAGGAAGCCGATCTTGGTGGTGTGATCCTCGAACTGGATCTCACCGATCTTGTTGCCGTCCTCGTCGCGGAAGGCGAGGTCCTCGGTTTCGGACCGCGTGATGCCGATCCCCGCCGTGGGCACGACGACCATGTCCTCGCCGAGCGGGAAGGCATAGGAGACGCTGGCCGACAGGCTGGTGCCTTCGGAGGTGGTCTCCTCGTCGTAAAGGCCGATGTCCTCGTTATCGAACTCGTAGTCCGTGCGCTCGAAGCGAAGCTGGACGTCACCCGTGATCGGCCCGCGCGCGAAGGCGAGGTACCCGCCGACGTAGCGCTGGTCGAACTCCGAGGTCGTGGTCGAGGTCCGATCGTCCGACAGCGACGGCGAGGTGCCCGAGAAGTCCACCGCGAAGATGTCCTGCCGGGTCTGGCCGCGGTTGACGCCAGCGGTGATGCCGCCCGCGAGATCGAACGCGCCATCCGCCGCGTCGAAGCAGCCGTAATCCGCGCCGAAGGTCAGGCCCGAATAGTTGGCCCGCACCGTCGAGGGCAGCCCGCCGAGGCCGTTGTCGGTATCGGACGTCCCTTCGGCATACCCCGCCTGCCCGCGCGTCCAGACGCCCGGTCCGCACTTGTCCTCATCGTCGTAGACGAGGCCGGAGACGAACGGCGAGGACGGCCGGTTGACCACCGTGTTGATGAGCGACTGCACCAGGCCAATATTGCCCGCTACCGACGCCGCACCCGGATCGATGACCGAGGCCACTGCGAGGCTGCTTCCGTCGTTCAGCACGACGTAGCTGAGCGGCCCGATCGGAGACGGAAGCCCGGTCACGTCCGTCGCGTTGTTGATCGAAACGCCGGTCGTGTCGCCGAGGGCGAATTCGAGCGGGCTCGACAGGATCGCCCCGGTGCTGAGCGTGTTGAAGGCAAGCTGGAGCTGGTTGCCGGCGCTCTCCGTCAGGCTGCCGAACGTCAGGATGTCCGTCGATCCGGGATCGGAGCCGAGCGAGATGTCGAAGGCCAGCGTGCCGCCCTGGATCTCGCCCGTCACGTCCAAGCTGTCGTTCGTGTCGCCGTCCACGAGGGAGATGGTACCGCCCGCGTTGTCCAGCGTTCCGACATTGAACACGTCGTCCCCCCGGATCTCGATCGTGCCGGAGTTGGCCATCGTGGTCGCCGTCAGCGTCTGGTCCCCATCCAGGAAGTTCAGCGCGCCGCTGTTGTCGAAGGTTGTCGCCGTGAGGGAGCTGCCGTCCTCGTCGAAGGTCACGTCTCCGTCGTTGTCGAAGGTCGTGATCCCGGAGAGGGCGAAGGCGCCGCTGTCGAAGACCTCGCCGTCCTCCTCGTTCGTGAAGCTGCCCGAAACGATGCTGTTCCCGTCGAGGTCGAAATCGCCGGCATTGGTCACGGCGCCGTTGATCACTCCGGCACTCTCGAACGTCGCATCTTCCTGGTTGTCGAGATCGCCGACGATGAGGCCGTTATTGTCGAAGGTGCCTTCGTTGGTCAGCGTCGTCACGGTGACGGTTCCGGGGCCTTCGTTGTCGAAGTCACCCTGGTTCAGCAGGCTCGCGGCGTCGAAGGTGCCGGAGTTGTCGACCTCGGTGCCCTCTTCGGTATCCGCCGCGCCCGTGACGTTGAAGTCGTTGTTATTGTCGAGCGTGCCGTCATCCGTCAGCGAGAAGGTGCCGGCGTTGATGGTCCCAGTCGCGGCGTTGGTGATATCGCCCGAGCTGTCGAGATCGCCCGTCAGCGTCAGCGTGCCGCCGGCCTCGTTGTCGAAGCTGCCGTCGTTGTCGAGGCTCGCGGCGTCGAACGTGCCGGAGTTGTCGACCTCGGTTCCCTCTTCGGTGTCCGCCGCGCCGGTGACGTTGAAGTCACCGTCGTTGTCGAGCGTTCCGTCATCCGTCAGGGAGAAGGTACCCGCGTTGATCGTCGCCGTAGCGGCGTTCGTCAGGTCGCCCGAGTTGTCGAGGTCCCCCGTCAGCGTCAGCGTGCCGCCGGCCTCGTTGTCGAAGCTGCCGTCGTTGTCGAGGCTCGCCGCGTCGAACGTGCCGGAGCTGTCGACCTCGGTGTCTTCGCCCGTGTCCGCCGCGCCCGTGACGTTGACGTCGCCGTCATTGTCGAGCATGGCATCGTCCGTCAGCGAGAAGGTGTCGGCGTTGATCGTCGCCGTGGCGGCATTCGTCAGGTCGCCCGAGTTGTCGAGGTCCCCCGTCAGCGTCAGAGTGCCGCCGGCCTCGTTGTCGAAGCTGCCGTCGTTGTCGAGGCTCGCGGCGTCGAACGTGCCGGAGTTGTCGACCTCGGTTCCCTCTTCGGTGTCCGCCGCGCCGGTGACATTGAAGTCACCGTCGTTGTCCAGCGTTCCGTCATCCGTCAGCGAGAAGGTATCCGAGTTGATCGTCGCCGTAGCGGCGTTCGTCAGATCGCCCGAGTTGTCGAGATCACCCGTCAGCGTCAGCGTGCCGCCGGCCTCGTTGTCGAAGCTGCCGTCGTTGTCGAGGCTCGCGGCGTCGAACGTGCCGGAGTTGTCGACCTCGGTTCCCTCTTCGGTGTCCGCCGCGCCCGTGACGTTGAAGTCGCCGTTGTTGTCGAGCGTGCCGTCATCCGTGAGGGAGAAGGTACCCGCGTTGATCGTCGCCGTAGCGGCGTTCGTCAGGGCGCCCGAGTTGTCGAGATCGCCCGTCAGCGTCAGCGTGCCGCCGGCCTCGTTGTCGAAGCTGCCGTCGTTGTCGAGGCTCGCGGCGTCGAAGGTACCGGAGTTGTCGACCTCGGTGCCCTCTTCGGTGTCCGCCGCGCCCGTGACATTGAAGTCGCCGTCGTTGTCCAGCGTGCCGTCGTCCGTCAGGGAGAAGGTACCCGCGTTGATCGTCCCCGGCGCGGCGTTCGTCAGATCGCCGGAGCTGACGATACTCGCAGCGTCGAAGGTGCCGAGGTTGACGATCGTTCCATCGTTGTCGGCAAGCCCGGCGATGTCCACGTCGCCATCAAGGTCGTTGTAGAAATCACCGTCGAGATCGAGGGAGGCGGCGTCGAAATCGCCCGCGTTGTAGACGCCGTTCTGCGCTCCGGGCGCACTGGCGTCGCCCGCCGCGGCGGTCCCGGTGCCGGTCACGGTCACTGCGCCTTCGGCGTCGAAGGTGCCCTCGTTGCTCAGCAGGCCGTCGAAGGTCGCCGTGTCCGTCTCAACCGTGCCGTCGGCGCCGACGGTCAGGGCACCATTCTCGGCGACGTCGATGTCGCCGTCGGCGGTGCCGTCCTGATCCTCGTCGGTGATGAGCGTGCTGCCCGCACCCTCCACGTTGACCACCGAGTCTTCGCCGATGGAGAGGTCAGCAACCGTCACCGTTTCGCCGCCGTCCACGTCGATGGCGGTCGAGGAGGTCTGGGTCAGCGTGCCGGAGACGGTCAGGTCGTTGCCGGCCGTGTCGAGCGTCGCGGTGTCGGTGTTCTCGAAGGAGCCATCCACGTCGAGATCGCCGTCCAGCGTGAAGCTGCCCGCGCCCTCGTTGTCCACATCGCCCTCGATGCCGTTGCCCGTGCCCGTGCCGCCTACGGCGCCGGTGCCGTTTGCGGTCACGGTGCCGGTGTTGGTCAGGTTGCCGACGAGACGGGCGCCATCCAGATTGAAGGTCGCCGCGTTGTCCAGCGCGTCGTCATCGCCGGAGGTCAGCGTCAGGACAGCATCGTCCGACACGGTGAGCGTGGCCGTGTCGAGGTTGTCGAGCGTCTGTGTCTCGAGCGTCGTTCCTGCGCCCGTCACCGTGAGTTCGGTGTCCGCGCCGGTGTTCGTGATGTCCCCGTCGATCGTGCCGTCCGCACCGCCCGAGAGCGTCAGGGAGGCACCGGCGGAGTTCGTGACGCTGTCCGCCGTGAGGTTGTCGTCTGTATCTCCGGTATCGCCGGCAATGGCGATGGAGCTGTCCGCTCCGGTGTTCGTCAGGTCCGTCTCAACCTGAAACGTGCCGCCATCCGTGATGGAGATCGAGGCCCCTGCCGAGTTCTCCACGGTGGAGGTGTCCGCGATGATGTCGCCGCTCGTCGCGGTGAGGGTGGTGCCGGCTCCGCTGTTGACGATGTTGGAGGCGGTCAGGGTGTTGTCGAGGACCGTGATGTCAGAGCCCGCCTCGTTCGTGAGCTGCCCGGCGACGTCGAGATCGCCGCCGACGAGATCGAGGGTGGCGGGCGCGGCACCGGCATCCGTACCGCTTGTGTTGGTAAAGGTGCCGTCCACCGTCGTGGTGCCGTCCGCGACGTTGAAATCGGCGCCCTCCTGGTTCGTCACGGAGCCGCCGATCCCGAGCGTGCCGTCCGCGGTGAACGTGCCGGCGGAACCGTCGTTGTCGATGTCGGTATTCAGCAGATCGCCTGTGAGGGTGCCGGACATCGTCACGGTTCCCTCGTTCGCAAGATCCGTGTCCAGCGTGGACGCGTTCACGTCGATCGTGCCGCCGTCCAGGTTCGCGATGGTCGGAGCCTCGAGTTCCGAGCCGCCGGCGCCGCCGTCCTCGCCGACCGTGATCGTTCCCTCGTTGAAGATCGTGTTGTCGGTGTCGCTGCCGGTGTTGGAGACGATGTAGGAAGCGCCGTCATCGATGCTGAGGGACCCGCCTGCCTGGTTGTCGAGCGTGCTTTCGCTGTTCACCGTGCCGGAGACCACCTCGATGGCGCCTTCGTTGAAGATGACGTCTTCGTCCGTGCCCGCCGCATAGGGCGGCGTATAGGTTTCGTTGTCGTTGTCCGCATCGGCGTTGAACGTCATCGCGGCGCCGGGATTGGAGCCTGCGTCACCGTCGAACACGTAGGTGCCGGTTGCCGTGTTCTCGATGGCGCCATTGTCGAGCGCCGCGCCGCCGCCGGTTACCGTGATCGTGCCGCTGTTGGTCGTGGTGCCGTCATCGGTGCCGAGAAGCGTCGCGTTGTCGACGAGGATCGTGGCGTCCTCCTCGTTCACGATGTCGGCGGCTTCGAGGGTGGTGCCGCTGGAGACGACGATGCCGTAGTCATCGCCATCGCTGCCGGCGGAATCGTTCGTCAGCGTGCCCGAGATGGAGGTGGTGCCGGCGGAGACGGTGAAGTCCGCGCTATCGTCGTTGGAGAAATCGCCGGTGACGGTCAGATCGCCGTTCGCATCGAAGGTCGCTCCGGTCCCGGAGTTGGAGACGTCGCCGGTGATCGTGCCGTTTGCATCGGCATCGCCGGAGTTCGTCAGGTTCGACGTCAGCGTACCGCCGTTGATGTCCAGCGTCGCGGCATTGTCGAAGGCGTCGGCGTCGGCAGACGTCGTCGCGACGGTCGTGCCATCCCCGATGGTGAAGGTCGCGCCATCGGTGTTGTCGATGGTCTCGGCCTGAGCGCTCGATCCGTCCCCGGAAAGCGTGAAGGTCGTGCCGGTGCCATCGTTGGTGATCGTGTCGGTCGCCACGCCGGCCTCGGAGACGTTGAGCGTGCCGCCATCCGTGACGCTGACCGCACCGCCGGCCGCGTTCGACAGGCCCGTGAGGTTCGCGGTGGTTCCGACGGTGAAGGTGCTCGCCGTGGGAGTGGCGGCGCCATCGGTTCCGGTGTTGTTGAACTGGCCCGCGGTCAGCGTTCCGGTATCCACGGTGAAGGACCCGCCGGACTGGTTCGTGACGGTGCCATTGACCGTCAGGTCGCCGTTGTCGTCGATGGTGCCATCGTTGGTGATGTCGCCGGCATAGGTGTCGCCGCCGATGATGCCGGACAGGTTCGCCGTGGCGCCGGCCTCGTTGACGAGGTTCGCATCGAGGGTGAAGGTCGAAGCGTCGTCCCCGTCGAGCTCGTCCTCGATGGTCAGGACACCGCCGTCGGCATTCGTGAACGTCTCGACCTCGAGTTCGGTCGCGGCGCTGGTGCTGTCATCGTCGTCATTTGCGAGGGTGAAGTCCCCGGCATTGGTGACGGACAGCGTCTCGCCCGCATCCGCGAAGACCACGACGGAGCCCTCGGAGATCGTCACGCTCCCGCGGTCGTCCTCGATCGTGCCCGCGTCGTCAGCGGTGTTGACGAGATTGCTCGTGACGGTGAGGTCGGTGGTCGCGTCGCCGTTGCCCTCGACCGTCAGCGTTCCGCTGTTCGTCACGACGTCCTCTTCCGGGTCGTCATCATTCAGATCGGCGGAGAGGGTCATGACGGCGCCGGTCGTACCGGCCCCCGCGTCGTCGGAGTTGTCGAAGGTGAGCGTGCCGCCTGCGAGGTTGTTGATCGCGCCGTTGTCCTGAAGCGTACCGCCGCCATAAACGTTGATCGTGCCGTCGTTGTTGACGGTATTGCTGGTGCCGAAGAGCGTCCCCTCGACCTCGATCGTTCCGGCTCCGAGGTTGTTGATCACTCCGGCGGAGAGGGTCGCACCGGCATCGATCTCGATCAGGTCGGAGTTGCTCAGAACATCGCCGAGATCGACGTCGGTCGTGACGTTGAGGTCGCCCTGGTTGTCGAACGTCCCGATCTCGTATGTGCCGGTGCCGCCCAGCGTCAGGCTGTCGGAATTGTTCGTCAGCGTGCCGACCGTGACGGTGCCGTCGTTGGTGAGGCTGGCGCCCTCGTTGAAGGTGAGGCTGCCGGTGTCGACCGACCCCGTCTCCTGAACGTTCAGGCTGCCGGAGAGCTGGATGCTGCCGTCCAAGGTGTCTTCCGGGACGTTCGGCGTCGTATCGGTCAGGAGCGCGCCTGCAACGTCGATGGTCGAGCCCGAGGCGATGCTGACCGATCCCGCGATCAGGCTTTCGCCGTTGTCGATGACGAGCGTCTCCGTAGAGCTCTGCGTCAGGGTGCCGGAGATGACGAGCGCGGACCCGCCCAGATCGATGGAGCCGACGAAATCGGGATCGTTGTCGCGCACGACAACCGTGTTGGTGACATTGCCCTCGATCTCGAGAGCGCCTGACAGGACAAGCGAGCCGATGTTGAGGACGTTGCCCTCGATGCCGTCGCCCGTGTCTTCACCGGCAATGGTGCCGGTGCCCTCGGCGGTGAGGGTGCCGAAGTTGGTAACGCCGGAGTCCACGCGGCCAGCGGTATCGAGCGCCCCGTTGGAGCGGACGAGCGTCGCTCCGATGGAGCCGGACGAGGCCACCAGTTCGCCGCCCTCCGCGACCGTGATCGTCCCCCCGTTGGCATCGAAGTTGACGCCCTGGGCGCCCCCGGTCGCCGCCCCCCCCGCATTCACGCCACCCGAATATGCGGCGGCCGTGCCGCCGCTCTCGACGTTCAGCTCTCCGCCCTGGAAGATCTGATAGTATCTGAAGGACGTGTCACCGGCGACATTCAGGTCGGAACCGTTTCTGACGTTCGCATAAGCGTTTGTGCTGTCGGCCGAGAGCGATCCACCGTCGGCAACGTTGATGGTCGATCCGGGACCCCCACCGCCCGTTCCCACGAAGAGATCGCCGACCGTCAGGCTGTCGCCGCTCCCCACCTCCAGTGCGGAACTGGACGCTTGAGTGAAATCACCACTGACATCCATGTCGGATCCGACGTCCAGCGTTCCGGCGTCCGCGGTCGTGAAAATGCCGACGACATCCAGGGGCCCGTCCGCAACGAACGCACCACTGTTCGTCACATTCGATACGATCCCGGAGCCGGTGCCATCTTCCGTGTTGACCCCCGTTCCGCTCGCCGTGACCGATCCGGTTGCGTCGACGGTGATCTGCGAGGCCTGGGTGCGGCCGGAGGTGACGAGCGTTCCGTTGTTCTGGACAAGGACCTGGTTTCCGAACGTGTTCTGCCCGGTGAAGACGACGGTGTTGTTCTGATCTGCCCCGTCCTCGATTCTCACCGAATTGGGGTTGCCGGTCGTGTCGAAGGCGCTGTCGAACGTGACGGCCGCTTCCTTCGTGCCGGCGAAGGTGAGGGCGGCGGGATCCTTCGTGCTGAAACCGGTGATCTTCCCGTCACCGCCGGCAACGGTGTACCCATCCGCCTCGAACGTCAGCGTTCCGACGGATACGTCTTTGGTCACCGTAACCGTGCCGGGAGTTCCGCCGAAGGTTCCGGGCGCATCGTTCTGCCAGCCGAGCTGGCTCCCGGTGCCGTCTTCCGCCCCGTTCCAGTTCTGGTCGGCCTGGCTCCAGTTCCCGCTTCCGCCTTCGGCGCTGCTCTGCCCCATGGGGTACCAGTAGAGCTGCGCCTCGGCGCCGCCGGCCCCCATCAGGAGCGTCAGGGCCGCGGCCAGCGCGGTTGTCGAGAGGAACGTGCGTGGATTGCCGTGGAGCGCCAGATCGAACCGGACGACGGGGCGGGCGGGCGATGAAATCTGGCAGACCATGTACGAAATCCTGAACGACGGAAGGGAAAGTGATCGCGCGGATACTAGACGGCCCCCAGAAGCCGCACCAAACGTTTCTCCGGCCGGGACTGACGCCCCGTCACATTAACCAGATGTTGTTGCGCCGTCGCCACAACACCGGACGAACGGGGCAAGCCGGCGGAACTCCACCCTCGGCCGTGGCGGGCCGGCGGTTTCTCTTGCGTCAGGCGCGGACCCGTGCAAACTTTCCCAGCAGTTATTTCCATTCCGCGATCGGTCATATTATTTCAACCGGCGCTCTTTGAAGACCAAAATCAGTCAGCGAGCCTCCTGGATGTGTGCCCAAAATTCTTACCTTGGCGAATTTCTGTCGCCCCTCGGAGAAGAGTTGCGCCTGGTCCGTTTCATGGGCCACGAAGGCATAAACGAACTCTTTGAATTTGAAGTCGAATTTGCCAGCGAAACGCGGGATGTCGACTTTGACCAATTGATCGGCGCCCATGGCGGCGTGCGCATCTTTGCAGAAGGCGGTGCCCCGCGGTTCTTCGATGGCGTCATCACGGACGGGATGTGGGGCGGCACGGACGAGTTCGGCGCCCGCTACGTGGTGAAGCTCAGGCCGTGGTTCTGGACCGCCACGCGCCGGTTCAACCACGACATCTACCACGAGATGACCGCGCCCCAGATCCTCGAGAAGCTCCTGACGCCCTACACCTCGGGCGGCACCGCGCATCTGGAGAACAAGCTGACGGGCACCTACGCGCCGCTCGAATACACCGTGCAGCACGGGGAGAGCGACTACACCTTCGCCTGCCGCATCATGGAACGCTTCGGGATCAACTTCTGGTTCGAGCATTCCGAGCAGGGGCACACCATGGTGCTGGTGGACGACGTCCAGACCTTCCCCTCCATCGGCAAGCGGGACTTCGTTCCGATGGAGACCGCTCGCGTCGACAGCGGCGAGTATTTCTGGCGCTGGTCGCCGATGCGGACGATGACCGCGAACAAGTTCCGGACGCAGGATTACAACTTCAAGACGCCGTCGAAGAAGATGATGGCGGACCAGACGGGCGATGCGGCGCATCCGGGCGCCAATCTGGAGATCTACGAGTATCCGGGCGTCTATCTCGACGAGGGGGCCGGCAAGTCCCTGTCCAAAATGCGCATCGAACAGGAGCGCGCGCGGGACAAGCATCACAAGGCGACGGGCAACACCCTGACGCTTGGGTCCGGAATGCGGGTCGATCTCGACGGCCAGCACGACAGCGCCGTGATCGGATCGGAGTATCTCTGCATCGGGGCGGACCACCTCTACACCGCCGAATCCTACCGCTCGACCCGCGAGGCGGGGGACCAGACGTCCTTCGTCGGAACCTACGAGTTCGCCCCGGCGGACCTGCCCTTCCTGCCCGAGCGCAAGACCGAGAACACCCGCATGGCGGGGCCGCAGACGGCCAAGGTCGTCGGATCGGGGGAGATCGACTGCGACGAGCACGGCCGCATCCTCGTGCAGTTCCACTGGGATACCGAGGGCAAGCGCTCGATGCGGTGCCGTTGCGCCCAGCTCTGGGCCCAAAACGGCTGGGGCGCGATGTTCATCCCGCGCGTGGGCATGGAAGTCGTCGTGATCTTCATCGACGGCGACCCCAACCGGCCCCTCGTCACCGGAACCGTTTACCACGGCGAGAACACCCCGCCCTACCCACTGCCGGGGGACAAGAACTGGAACGGCATCAAGTCCAACTCGACCGAGGGGGGCGGCGGCTATAACGAGCTGGTCTTCAACGACACCAAGGGGGACGAGCTCTTCCGGCAGCACGCCCAGTACGACATGGAGACGAAAGTCCTCCACGACGAGCGGCGCGATGTCCTGAACGACCGCACGACCAATATCGGCCGCGACGAGACACGCGAGGTCGGCCGGGACGAAAGCCACACGATCAGCGACAACCGGACCTACTCCGTCGGGAAGAACGAGACCTTCGAGATCGGCGTCAATTCGGACTGGAAGATCGGTTCGAACGAGACCCGCGACGTCGGCAAGAACCGGGACACGACGATCGGCACCAATGACACGCTGAACGTGGGCAGCACCCTCGAGGTGACGGCCAACACGAAGATCAGCTTCAAGGTGGGAACGAGCACGATCGAGATGACGCCCACGGGCGTCACGATCAAGGCGATCAACATCAAGGTGGAAGGCCAGATGCTCAACACCAAGGGCACGATGGCAACGCACGAGGCTGCCGCGATCATGACGATCAAGGGCGGCATGGTAATGATCAACTAAAGCGAGAAGGGCCGGGCGCTGCGCCACGGCTTCGGGACGGCAATCAAAATCGTTCGGGCAACGGACGGAGGATGGACTTTTGGGGGACGTCGGTTCCAGTTCGGGTGCGCCGCCGGCGCGCCGTAACCTGCGCTTCGAAGCGGCGCAGGACCTTTTCGACGGGCTCCCCGAACTCGCCGAGGACGTGACCGCGCGTCCCGATGGAGAAGATGCCGTCTCGTTCGCCACCGCCCTCGCCGAAGGTCCGACGCCCGAGGAGGCCATCACGGTCTGTGCCTACAACCTGCCCCGGCGCTACGCGGTGTGGTGGGGGCATGAATGCCTTCGCCGGGCGGAACAGGTCCTGGGCGAAGACGATACGGAGCTCATGAAGCTCGCGGCGGACTGGGTCGCGAACCAGAACGAACAGACGCGCTATGCCGCGCTCAATGCCGCCATGGCCCAGAAGGACGTGAGCCCCGGCGGCTGGATCGCCTTCGGCGCCGGCTGGGCCGGCGGTTCCATGAGCGGGCCCGACCTGCCGCCCGTCCCGCCCGCCCCGCATCTGACCGCGAAGGCCGTGAATGCGGGTATCCTGACCGTGCTGGCCAGAATCGACATCGAGAACCGTCGCAAGACGCTCGGCTCCTTCGTGCGCATGGCCATTCAGCTGGCGGAGGATGCCTGACGGCGGCCGGAACGGGCTTCGGCGGGAGCCTTGCATCGCGCTGCGGACCGCCCGTAGATTTGCCCCCGGCGCCCGATCCCGTCCCCCGGCGGGACAGCGGCGCCGATGCGGCCCGGCAGCGGTACGGGCCAAGACCAGCCACGGGCGGACACCATGACCCTGACCTTGCGTATCGACAATGCCGACAGCCTGCCCGACGGCGGCCCGATCGAATTCAGCGTGACAGAACGCGGCGCCGAGATCGGCCGCGATCCGGGGATGGACTGGACGCTGCCGGACCCGAACCGTTTCGTCTCCAGCTGCCACATGGAGATCCGCCACGAGGGCGGTCGGTACATGCTCTACGACGTCTCGACGAATGGCACCTTCGTCAACGGCGCGTCGATGCGGGTGAAGAGCCCCTACGAGATCCAGGAGGGGGATCGGCTTCAGGTCGGCCATTACCTCATCGTCGCCTCGGTCCGGACCGCCGGTCTCGCCGCGCCCGGCGGCGGTGTCGCCGCGGCTCCGAGCGCGGGCGATATCTGGTCCGTCGGCGGAGCGGCCTCCGATGACGGGTTCGACCCGACCCCTCCGCCGCCGAGCCGCCTTCCCGATTTCGGCGACGCGCATATCGATCTTCCGGGCGGCGGCGCGCCGTTCGGCGCAGGCGGAGGTGCGGCGCCGGGTGGCGGATCGCCCTTCGGCGCGCCTCCAGCCCAGCCACCCGCATCGCCGCCCGCCGGCGCGAGCGCCTCGCCATTCGGCACCCCGCCGCCCGCTGCTCCTCAAGCCCCGCCGGCCCCGCAGGAGAGCGCGTCCCCCTTCGGCACGCCGCCGCCCGCTGCCCCTCCGCCTCCGCCGGCACCGCAGGAAATTGCGTCCCCCTTCGGCAGCCCGCCGCCCGCCCCGTCCGGCGACGCCGCAGCCTCGCCCTTCGGGGCGCCCCCCGCGCCGCAACGCCCGGCGGCGCCGCCCGAGGGCGAGGAC
>NZ_QMEJ01000005.1 GCF_003390865.1 Tropicimonas sp. IMCC34011 | reverse complement strand
ACGTCGCTTTTTCCAAAAAAAGACAGGAAACCACCCAATATCAATGACTTGAGACCAACCTCCCCAGACCCAAGACCCCCGAAACACTCCCTTACCCAGCGTCCACAGCACGGAATCAGCGCGACTCAAGTGCCCGGACGCAGGGGGACCTTGGGGAAAGCGGTCGAGTCAGGCCGCATCCGGCGACGTCTCCGGCTTCGGCTCGGGCATCACGGACGGATAGAGCTCGCTCATCGGCCTCGTCTGCCCATCCGGCAGGACGATCCGCATGTGTCGCCGGCGCAGCTGCCGCGGCTCGGACACCCCGACGGAATGGGCGATGGTCTCCACCTCCTTCACGATCTGCGCGGCATAGTTTGCGACGCGGTCCTTCTTCTCACGCACCACCAGTCCCTTCTGCAGATGCGGGTCGTGCGTCGTGACCCCCGTCGGACAGGTATTCTTGTGACAACGCATTGCCTGGATGCAGCCGAGCGAGAACATGAACCCTCGCGCGCAGGTCACGAAGTCCGCCCCCGTCGCGATGGCCCATGCAATATCGGACGGGTTCACCATCTTGCCGCTCGAGACGATGCGGATCCGGTCGTGCAGGCCGAACTCGTCCCGCAGGTCCACGGCGTTGGGCAGCGCTTCCCGGATCGGCATGCCGACGAGGTCCATCAAGGGCTGCGGCGAAGCACCTGTGCCCCCTTCCCCGCCGTCTATGGTGATGAAGTCGGGCGCCGAGGCTGCACCGCGCTCCTCAATAGTTTCAAAGAGCTCGCGGAAGACCTCGACGGACCCGATAACCGTCTTGATGCCAACCGGCTTGCCGGTCACCTCCCGAACATGGTCGATCATGTCGAGAAGGTCGGTCCAGCTTTTCATCTCCGGGTGCCTGTTTGGCGAGATGGAGGCCTCCCCGACCGGGATGCCTCGGATGCGGGCGATCTCCTCGCCGACCTTTTCCGCGGGAAGGATGCCGCCCTTCCCGGGCTTCGCCCCCTGCGCAAGCTTGATCTCGAACATGCGGACCTGCTCGTGCCCAGCGATCTCCCTCAGCTTCTCGTCCGACAAGGCGCCATCGGGCGTGCGCACGCCGTACTTGGCGGTTCCGATCTGGAAGACGATGTCGCAGCCGCCCTCGAGGTGGTACGGCGAAAGCCCCCCCTCCCCCGTGTTCATCCAGATGCCGGCCGTCTTCGCCCCGCGGCTAAGCGCGCGCACGGCCGGCGCTGAAAGAGCGCCGTAGCTCATGCCAGAGATGTTGAAGAAGGACGGCGCGTTGTAGGGCGTCCGCGCCCCGGGGCCGATGAGCAGAGGCTCGGAGGACGCGTATTGGTCGTCGATCGGCGGGAAGGCGGCGTTGGCGAAAAGCGTTGTGCCGGGCAGCGAGATATTCCGCGTCGAGCCGAAGGGGGCGACGTTGCTCTTCCCCTTGGAGGCGCGATCGACCCAGTTCCGCTGTGCGCGGTTGAACGGCAACTCCTCCCGGTCCATCGCGAAGAAGTACTGGCGGAAGAAGGTGCCGAGTTCGGTGAAGATCTTCCGGAAGCGCCCGATGACCGGGTAGTTCCGCCGGATGGCGTCCCTCGATTGACTGCGGTCCACGATATAGAGGACGAGCGCCGCGAGGACGGCGGCGCCGATCACGAAGACGAAGGTCAGCGCCATGATCTGCAGCGCGACCCCCGCCCATCCAAGACTTTCCAGCATGCTCGCTCTCCATTCGATCCATTTGTCTGGGTGCAGCTTCATGATGCGCCAGCGCGCCTGCAAGCTGAATGGCCCCGCGCTTCCAAGACGCGCGCGTGCCTCAGGTTCCGCTGCCGCGCGAATGCGAGAAGCCAAAGCGCTCCGTTCCGCGGGAGCTTTCGCTTCGGGGTGCAGGGCATCCGGATCTCATTGAAGGCGTTTAGCCGGGCGTCTTGGCGGGTCCGGCAGGTGCTGCGCCTTAGCCCTCGCCTGCGCAGCTCAGAGACCCGGCCAGACCTTGTCCGGCCTGGCCACGTCGAACGGCCGATCCGAGGTGGCGTTTTTGCCTTGCTCTAGAAGGCGGACGCGGTGCGCGCCCCGTGGCCGCTATGCTTTAGCTTCAGCTGAGAAGTTGCCCACGGTACGCAGGACTGCTCACGTCTTCTCAGACGGCACCGATCGCACGAACGACGGTCTCGGCGCTCTCGAGCGCCAGCATGTCGACGCCGTGGGTCAGGCCATGAGCCTCTATGACCTGCAGGACCCGCCGCGTATCCACATTCCCCGGGGCGCCGGGGGCGTAGGGGCAGCCGCCGAGACCGCCGATGGAGGCGTCGAAGGTGCGGAGGCCACGGTCGAGGGACAGGCTCACGAGATCCGTGGCGCGGCCGGACGTGTCGTGGAAATGCCCGGCGAGCCTGTCCGCTCCGACCTCCCCCAGAAGGCGGTCCAGAAGCGCGCTCAATGACTCTTCGGTCCCGGCGCCGATCGTGTCGCCGAGCGAGACTTCGTAACAGCCCGCCTCGAGAAGTCGCCGCGTCCAGCGGGCGACATCTTCCGGAGCCGTCGGGCCGTCATAGGGACATGCGATCACGGTGGAGAGGTAGCCACGCACGGGCGTCCCCGAGGCTTTGGCGCGGTCCAGCACCGGGGCGAAGCGTTCGAAGCTTTCCGCGATGGAGCAGTTGAGGTTGGCCTGGCTGAACCCCTCGGAGGCTGCGGCAAAGATCGCGACCTCATCGCAGCCCGCCGCCAGGGCCCGCTCCAGCCCCTTCAAGTTCGGTGTCAGAGCCGCATAGGTGACGCCCGGCTTCCGCGAGATCCCGGCCATGACGTCCGACGCATCGGCCATCTGCGGCACCCAGCGGGGACTGACGAAACTCGTCGCCTCGATCTTGCGCAGGCCGGTTCGGGACAGCGCATCGATAAGCTCGATCTTGTCCGCCGTCGTCACCATCTCTCCGCGGCTTTGCAGGCCATCGCGGGGGCCGACCTCGAAGAGCGTCACGTCCGGCGCCATCACGTCACCTCGCATTTGCGGCCAGCGCCTCTGGCAGCCATGTCACCAGACCCGGCGCGAGCGCGAAGAGGATCAGAACGGCGACCTGGATCATGAAGAACGGGATCACGCCGCGATAGACCTGCCCGATACCGATATTATCGGGCAGCACCCCCTTGAGGTAGAACAGCGTGTAGCCGAAGGGCGGGGTGATATAGGCCATCTGCGCGGTAATCATGAACAGCACGCCGAACCAGAGCGGGTCGAAGTCGAGTGACCTCACGATGGGCAGGAAGACAGGAACGCAGAGCAGGATGATCCCGATCTCGTCGAGGAAGAGGCCGAGGAAGATCAGGATCAGAACCATCGCCCCCAGCACCAGCCACCGGGAGGCTTCCAGCGTTTCCACGTAGCCGAGAAGGGAATCCGCGCCGCCCGTGGCAACGAAGGTGGAGATGAAGGCTCGCGCGCCTATGGTGATCCAGAGGATCATCGCAGTGACCCGCAAGGTGTCAGTCGCGCTGTCCGACAGCATGGTGAGATTGAAGCGCCCGGTGACGAGCGCCGAGGCAGCGGCGCCCAGAACACCCACGGCAGCAGCTTCGGTCGGGGTGGCGATGCCGGCATAGATCGAGCCCAGAACGCCGATGACGACGAAGGCAGGCAGGATCAGGCTTTTCAGCTTCGAGAGTTTTACCTTCAGCGGAATATCCTGAATGTCGTCCGGCTTCGGCGCGAGCTCCGGATTGATCCAGGTGCGGATGAGGATGTAGGCGACATAGCTGCCTGCAAGAATGAGGCCGGGCACGATGCCCGCGGCGAACATCTGACCGATCGAGATCTGGGCGGTGATCGCGTAGACGATGGTCACGACGGACGGCGGTATCAGGATGCCGAGCGTACCGCCGGCACAGATCGCGCCGAGGGCCAGCGGCGGGTGGTATCCCCGCGCCAGCATCGACGGCAGAGCGAGGATGCCCATCGCCGCGACTGCCGCACCGACGACGCCGGTCATCGCGGCAAGAATGGTGCAGATCGCGATGGTCCCCACGGCCAGGCCGCCATTCACCCGCGCGAACCAGGTCTCCATCGCATCATAGAGCGCATCGATGATCGAGGATTTCTGCAGGATCGACGCCATCAGGACGTAAAGCGGGATCGCCATGAGGCTCTCCGACGTCATCGTCTCGAAGGTGTTGAGGACCGCCACGATGAGGGCGGACGGCCCCCAAAGAAGGATCGTGGAGATGAAGGCGATGGCGCCGAGAACGAAGGCCAGCCCCGCTCCGCTCAGCATGAACAGAACGAGCGAGACGAACATGAAGGTGAGGATCATCGAGCTTTCCATCACGCGGCCTCCTCGTCTGCGATGACAAGGATTGCATCGGCCAGCGCCTGCAGGAGCAGAAGCAGCGCCGCCAGCGGCAGGAAGAACTTGGCCGGCCAGATGATCGGATTCCACGCGGAATAGCTTGTCTCGCCGTAGCTGAAGCTCTGCCAGGCGAGCGGCACGGCAAACCAGAGCAGGATCGCGCCGAACGCGGCGGCGAGCAGAAGCGCGACGAGCCGCAGGACCCTCGCAACGCTACCCGTGGCCCGTGCCGAGAGGATGTCGACGGCCACGTGCCCGCCGACATGAAGAAGATACGGCCCCCCGAGAAGGAAGAATGGGCCGAAGATCAATGTCGCGAGTTCCGGCGCCCAGGACGTGGGGGCGGCCAGGAAATAGCGCGACAGAACCTCCCACAGCATCAGCAGAACGATAGCGTAGACGAGCCATTTCGCGGCGGCGAACAGACCGCGGTTCAGCGCGGTTATGCCCCGTGAGAGGTGCAGCATGGTGATCTCCGGCAAAATCGCGGTCGGCCCTGCCGCGATGCGACAGGGCCGGGAACTGACGAGGGATTGTCAGAGAAGGCGCAGTTCTTCCATCAGCGCGATCTGCGACTCCATCATCCGGGTTGCCAGATCGTCCGTCGCGTTCTTTTTCCAGCTTTCGACCGCCTTGCCGCGGTTGTCCGCAATGTCCTGCGGGTCGAGGTCGATGATTTCGACACCGGCTTCCCGGAACTTGGCCAGGTATTCGCCGTTCGCGACAAGAATGTTCTGCCTCAGGGCGCCCGAGACTTCCCGCGCCGCGACGGCGAGCGCCGCCCTCTGCTGGTCGTCGAGCGCATCATAGGCTCGCGTGTTGGCAACATAGGAGGTCGCTGTGGTGGGCTGATGGAAGCCCGGCAGGACGAGGTACTTGGCGACCTCGTGGAGGCCTTCCTCGTAGTTCGCCTTGATGTCGCCGCGATCGGCGATGTCGATGAGGCCCTTGTCGAGCGCGGAATACACCTCCGACGTCGGTAGGGGCGAGACGGAGACGCCGAAGTCGCCCATCACGGCAGAGGCGAGGCCGACGAAGCGGCCTTTCAGGCCGTTCAGATCCGCGATGCTGGAGATCGGCACCCGCGAGTGGATCGGCTCCTCGCCGTAGACGGTCGGGGCGACATAGGTCAGCCCGGCCGGGGCGTAGCTTTCCCGGGCCAGCTCCATGCCGTCCCGCTCGTAGAACCACGCCTCGTACTGGTCCGCGTCGGGGAAGCCGAAGGGAACGGTGGACGAGAAGCCATGCGCCGGGATCTTGCCGGCGGTGTAGCCGTCGAAGGTCTTCATCATCTGAAAGGCGCCGCCGCGAACCGCATCGAAGGCTTGCGCCGATGGCACGATCTGACCGCCCGCGAAGGGGGTGATCTCGAGTGTGCCCCCGGTCAGCTCCGCCACGCGCTCGCAGAACTTTTCCTCGTAGAGCATCGGCGTGGTGCCGCCGCCCCAGAGCGCCTGCATGCGCCAGCTCGTCGTGCCCTGGGCACGGACGGAGGTGGCAGCGACGATGGCGGGAGCGGCCAGACCGGCAGCTCCGAGGCGCAGGATGCTGCGCCGGGTCGAATTGGACATGGTGTTCCTCCCTGATGTCATCTTCAGGCGCCCTCCAGCGCCTCCTTTGCACGGGCGACGCTGACGTCCCCCGCTGCGACGATGGCCTTGGCCACTCGATCGATCTCTGCACCGGTCGCGCCGGCGGTGATGGCGATGTTGCGGGCATGAAGCGTCATGTGACCACGCTGAATGCCTTCGGTCGCAAGCGCGCGAAGCGCCGCCATGTTCTGTGCAAGGCCGACCGCGGCGGTGATCTGTGCCAGTTCATCGGCCGAGCTGACCTGCATCAGCTTGAGCGCCGCCTGCGCAGCCGGGTGGGTTCGGGTCGCGCCGCCAACAATTCCAAGCGCCATCGGCATTTCCAGCGTGCCGACCAGCGCACCGTCGCGGTCGATTTCCCACGCTGTCAGCGAGGTGTAGCGCCCGTCGCGCGCGGCGTAGGCGTGGGCGCCCGCCTCGATGGCGCGCCAGTCGTTGCCGGTGGCGACGACCACGGGATCGATCCCGTTCATGATGCCCTTGTTGTGGGTGGCGGCGCGGTAGGGATCGATGATCGCAAGCGCGCACGCCTCGACAATGCCTCGGGCCACGTCGGCGCCCGCCATCGTCTTGGTCGTCAGTGCCTCTTCGGGAATCCGTACGGAGGCAGTGACGAGGCGGCGGTCGGCGAGGTTCGACAGGATGCGAAGGCGCACCTTGCCGCCGGCGATCTCCTCGACGCGCGGAGCGAGCATCTCGGCCATGCTGTTGACCGTGTTGGCGCCCATCGCGTCCCGCACATCGACGAGGAGGTGCAGCACGACCATGGGCCCGATCGGGGTCTGCGGAAAGACGTGAACCTCGATATCCTTGCAGCCGCCGCCGAGGCTCACGAGCACCGTGTCGCGTGAATTGGCCATCTCGATGAGTTCATCCCGGCGAGCCAGAATGCGGGCGCGGGCGCCTTGCGGATCGGGCACCCCGACGATCTGGACCTGCGCGCGCATGATCGGCGTCGTGCAGGAGGCCGTGAACCCGCCCCCGCTCCGCGCGATCTTCGCCATGTACGACGCCGCAGCGACCACCGAAGGCTCCTCGACCGCCATGGGCACGAGGTGGTCGCGGCCGTTGACGGTGAAGTTGGTGGCAACGCCGAGCGGCAGTTCGAACTTGCCGATGACGTTCTCGATCATCCCGTTCGCCGTGGAGAGCGGCAGGATATCGTCGCCGGACAAGGCGGCTTCCACGGCCTGGTCCAAACCGGCGGAGGCCGCGATGGCGCTCCGACGTTCGGCAGGCTCCATGTCGCGCATGCCTTCTATGCGCGATCCGGACCCGGCGCGGTTTTCGGTGGGCAGGGTGCCTGCTCGATCGGCCATGTCATGCTCTCCTCATCCGGCGGGCACCATCGCCGAGGTTGGGGATCTTGTATTGGTACAGATAGTGAAATTGAACCTGTACTGTACCCATAGTGTAGTAGAGACACTCCCGACATGGCCCAGACGAAGACAGACCGCATTTTCCACGCGCTCAAGCAGCGGATCACCTCTGGCGATCTCGCCGAAGGCACGCGCCTGATGTCTCTTCGGCAGTCCTGTCAGCAATACGGCGTCTCGAAGAACATCATGGTGACCGTCTATGACAGGCTCGTTGCGCATGGCCTCGCCACCTCGCGGCAGGGCGCCGGTTTCTTCGTCGCGCAGCTCTCGTCGAAGGACGCGGAGCCCGCGAACTTGCGGGAAGCCAGTGACATCGTTTCGCTCCTCCATGCCCAGCTCGATCGACCCTATACGGTGCTGGTGGGGGACGGGCGGCCACCTGAAACCTGGCTTCTGAGCTCCGTTCCCGGCGTGACCCTGCCGACGGGCGAAGGGGGCTATGGTACGCCGCATGGGCTTCTTTCCCTGCGGGAGTGCATCGCGGCGGCTCAGCTTTCTTCCGGGATCGAGGTCGGTCCGGCGCAGATTGTCACCACATTCGGAGCGAACCATGCGCTCGATCTGGTCATCCGCCGTTTTGCCCGTGAGGGCGATACGGTCCTTGCGGACGATCCCGGTTACTACCCTCTCTTCGCCAAGTTGCGACTTGCGGGGGTGAACGTCATCGGCGTCCCGCGCACCCCGCGCGGCCCTGATCCGGAGGCGCTTCAGGACTTGGCCACCCAGCATCGGGCGCGGATCTTCTTTACCCAGTCGTTGGCCCAGAACCCAACCGGCTGCTCCATCGATTTGCCCACCGCTCACGCGATCCTTCAGGTCGCGGACCGGAAGGACATGCTGGTGATCGACGACGATCCCTTCATCGATTTGCCGGGGGTGGGCGGCACGCGTCTGGCGCAGCTCGACCTCTTCGAGCGGGTGATCCAGATCGGCACCTTTTCGAAGACGCTATCGCCCTCGTTCCGGTCAGGGTTCGTCATCGCCAAGGCGGAAATCGCCGCCAGTCTCGCTGAACTGAAGATGATCCTCGCCGTAAACAGCTCCAGCCATACCGAGCGCGCCATCGTCGATGTCATCCGCAGCAGGCGGCATGAGAAAATACGGACCCGCATGGCCAAGCGACTTAGTGCGAACCGGGACGAGGGGGTGGAGCGGCTTGCGGAGTTGGGATTCCAGCTATTCGCGCCGCCCGATGGGGGGCTCTATGGCTGGGTTACGCTGCCGGAGGATACGGACGATCTGGAGCTGGCCCGGCAGGCGGCGGCGCAGGGCATCTTCCTGGCGCCCGGCCGCCTCTTTCGCACGGGCGAAGGACCGTATGCCCCGGGAATGCGGATCAACTGGAGCCGCATCAACGATAGCCGATTCTATTCCTTCTTGCGCAGCGTCATCTGATCTCGCTTCGGCTCAGGCCAGCCGTGGCCGACTGCTTTCCTCGGCCTTCCGCCCCACGGGGCCCGGCCCCTCCCCCCGCACGAAAAAGGGCGCGGCCGAAACCGCGCCCCGTCTTGCTCTCTTCGAGCAGCCTCAGTGGACCACAGCGTCTTCCGGCTTGCCGCGGCCGGAGGAGGCCACGCGGTCGCCGATGAGCAGGCCTTCCGCTCCGGCACCGACCGTCAGCGTCTCGCCGTCGGAGACGTCCCCGGCGAGGATCATCTCGGCCAGTTCATCCTGCAGCGCCCGCTGGATCACCCGCTTGAGCGGTCGCGCCCCGAAGACCGGGTCGTACCCCTCGTCGGCCAGCCAGCGCTTCGCGGCCTCGTCCACCTCCAGCGAGATCCCCCGATGCGCGAGGCGCTTCTGCAGGAGCCCGAGCTGGATATCCACGATCCCGGTCATGTCCTCCCGGCCAAGCCGGTCGAAGATGATGGTCTCGTCCAGACGGTTCAGGAACTCGGGCCGGAAATGCGCCCGGACCGCATCCATGACGTCCCGCTTTGCCGGCCCCGGATCGGCGCCGTCGGGCATCTGGCTGAGCGCCTGCGCGCCGAGGTTCGAGGTCAGCACGATGAGCGTCTGCTTGAAGTCCACCGTCCGTCCCTGCCCGTCCGTGAGCTGCCCGTCATCGAGCACCTGCAGAAGGACGTTGAAGACATCCGGATGCGCCTTCTCCACCTCGTCGAACAGCACCACCTGATAAGGCCGGCGCCGCACGGCTTCCGTCAGGACGCCGCCCTCGTCGTAACCGACATAGCCCGGAGGCGCGCCGATCAGGCGAGAGACGGCGTGCTTCTCCATGAACTCGCTCATGTCGATCCGCACCATCGCGCTGTCGTCGTCGAACAGGAACTCCGCCAGCGACTTCGTCAACTCCGTCTTGCCGACGCCGGTCGGCCCGAGGAAGAGGAAGGAGCCGAGGGGACGATTCTCGTCGTTCAGCCCCGCGCGCGCCCGGCGCACGGCGTTGGAGACGGCGCGCACGGCCTGACGCTGGCCGATCACCCGGCGCCCGATGGCATCTTCCATCCGCAGGAGCTTGTCCCGCTCGCCCTCGAGGAGTTTCGAGACCGGAATCCCGGTCCAGCGCTCCACGACCTGGGCAATCTGCTCGGGACGGACGGCTTCCTCCACCATCATGTCGCCATCGGCGCCTTCGGCCTCAGCGAGCTGTTTCTCGAGCTGCGGGATGATGCCGTAGCTCAACTCGCCGGCGCGGGCGAGGTTGCCCTCCCGCTTGGCGATGTCGAGATCCGCGCGGGCCCGGTCGAGCTGTTCCTTCAGCTCGCGAGAGCCTTCGAGCCGGTCGCGCTCGGACTGCCACTTCGCCGTCATCTCGGCGGAGCGCTGTTGCAGATCGCCGAGTTCGCGCTCGAGCTTCTCAAGACGGTCCTTCGAGGCCTGATCGTCCTCGGCGCGGAGCGCCTCCGCCTCGATCTGCTTCTGCAGGATCTCCCGGTCGAGCGCGTCCAGCTCCTCGGGCTTGCTGTCCACTTCCATCCGAAGGCGCGACGCCGCCTCGTCCATCAGGTCGATGGCCTTGTCGGGCAGGAAGCGGTCCGTGATGTAGCGGTGGGACAACTGCGCCGCGGAGACAAGCGCGCTATCCGAGATCCGCACGCCGTGGTGCAGCTCGTACTTCTCCTTGATGCCCCGCAGGATGGAGACGGTATCCTCCACCGTCGGCTCCTCGATCATGACCGGCTGGAACCGCCGCGCGAGGGCCGCGTCCTTCTCGACGTGCTTGCGGTACTCGTCGAGCGTGGTGGCGCCGACGCAGTGCAGCTCACCCCGCGCAAGGGCGGGCTTCAGGAGGTTGGACGCATCCATAGCGCCGTCCGCCTTACCGGCGCCGACAAGGGTGTGCATCTCATCGATGAAGAGCACGATCTCGCCCGCAGCGGCGGTGACTTCGGACAGGATCGCCTTGAGACGCTCCTCGAACTCGCCGCGATACTTCGCGCCTGCGATCAGCGCGCCCATGTCGAGTGCCATGAGACGCTTGTTGCGCAAGCTCTCGGGCACATCGCCGTTCACGATCCGCAGCGCGAGACCTTCGGCAATGGCCGTCTTGCCGACGCCGGGCTCACCGATGAGGACGGGGTTGTTCTTCGTCCGGCGGGACAGGACCTGCATCGAGCGCCGGATTTCCTCGTCCCGGCCGATGATCGGGTCGATCTTGCCCTGCTCGGCCGCCTCGGTGAGATCGCGCGCGTACTTCTTGAGGGCGTCGTAGCCCTCTTCCGCACTGGCGCTGTCCGCCGTCCGGCCCTTGCGGACGTCATTGATCGCGCCGTTGAGGTTCTGCGCCGTGACGGCTCCCGCCTCCAGCGCCGTCTTCGCACCAGAGCGCACGACGGCCAGCGCCGTCAGGATGCGCTCGACGGGGACGAAGCTGTCGCCCGCCTTCTTCGCGATCTTCTGGGCCTCGTCGAGGACCTTCGCCGTCGAGGTATCGATGTAGATCTGGCCGGAATCGCCGCTTACCTTGGGCAGCTTCGCAATCGCCGCGTCGACGGCTTCGACCACGCGCTCGGGCGCGCCTCCGGCCTTGCGGATCAGGTTGCTCGCAAGCCCCTGATCGTCGTCCATCAGGGCCTTCAGAAGATGCTCGGGCACCATGCGCTGGTGATCCTCTCGCATCGCGATGGTCTGAGCCGCCTGCAGAAAGCCGCGCGACCTCTCCGTGAACTTCTCCATGTCCATCGGTCGTATTCTCCTTTGTATTCAAGCACCCGGCTGGTGAATGCTCCCGTCTTGCGGCGAGCCTCCGGCACCGGGCCTTGATCATCAGATGGAAGCACTGTTGCTCATATGCAACCCCCTCCACGGGCGCTTCGAACAAAAAAAGCGCCCGCCGGAGCGGACGCTTTTCGCAAGGCCGGCCCGGAGGCCTTTACTGCTGGAGGATCGTCTCGCCGTCGCGGCCTTCGGGGCCGGAGGGCGTCGGTGTGAACTCGGTGTCCGTGTCGGGATCATCGACCTCTTCGAGATCCATGCCGGAGCTTTCCTCGGCGCCCTCTTCACCCTCGGGCGTTTCGGTCGTGCCAACCGTCGCGGTGGGCTGGGTCACGGTCGCGGGTTGCTCCTCGCCGGCCGGGGCAACGTCGCCCTGCTCCTGCTCGGACGCGGGCTCGAGCGCAGCGCCCTCATCAGCTGCCCCCTCTTCAGTGGCGGCGCCGTCCTCGACGTCCGCCCCCGTCTCGTTCATCATCTCCTCGCCTTCGGCGCTCGAGGCGGCACCGGCGGCGCCTTCGATCATGTCGGAGCCCGTTTCATCGGAGAGCCCTGCCCCGGCCTCATCGACCACGCCTTCCGGCGCCGTTCCGGCCCCGGTCGGCTCCACGGCAACCTCGTTGTTCGGCGCCTCTCCGGGAGCGGCCGCGCCGTCGACCTCCCTGCCGGACCACGCCAGGAGAATGGCGAGGATGACCACGACGCCCACGGAGAGGACCGCCAGAGGGATCATGAGGGTCATGGCCTTGCGGTCGCGGCGGGCAGTAATCGTGGTGCTCATGTCAATCTCCGGAAACTCTCGTGGCTATGCGCGGCAAACGTAACCCGTTCGTGCGGGGTTCCGCATCATCGCGCAAGGCCCTGCAGAACGGAAAAACGGGGGCGCGCGGAACTTTCGGGAGTCGTCGGAGTAGTTATCCACAGAACATGGCACGGCGACCGACAGACGTCCCGGCCACCAATAAAGAGAAGCGAGCAGGACAGTGATGACCCTCAATAACAGACCGCGCACCGGCGTGCTCCTGGGGGAGCGCAAGTCGCACATCGCCGAGGCCGAGGCCTCTTCCGCTGCCGCAACATCTACTCCGGCCCTGAAAAACGCCGGTACCATGGGGAGCAACGCCATGACCGTCCTGTCCACTCATATCGTCCATGCCCGCCGTGATCGCGACTTCGGCCGCGTCGAGGCAATGGTCCGTCTCATCGTCCGCGATACCGCCGATGCCCGCCCTCAGGTCGTCCACCGCCGTGTGAACGTTCCTGCCCGGAGCGAGAGCCTCCGGGACGACATCGCGCGCGAAGCCGCGCTGATGGCAGCGCTCGACCAACGCGCACATACGCGGGTTCACGTCGAGACGCAGGCGCCGCTGGCCGCCTGACGCACTTGGGCCGCGCGGCATCCACGCGCGGCCGCTCGCATCGTCCGGCCCGATCGCCTAGATTGGACTGGCCATGCCCGCCCTCTGCAGAGATTGCCTGTCCCACTGGCCCGACGCACCGGGCCTACGCTGCCCCGTCTGTCGGGGCCGGCGTCTTTTGTCGCATCCGGAGCTCTTCACGCTCGGCATAGCGCACATGGACTGCGACGCTTTCTATGCATCGGTCGAGAAGCGGGACGATCCCTCCTTGCGCGACAAGCCCGTCATCGTCGGCGGCGGCAGGCGCGGCGTCGTCTCGACGTGCTGCTACATCGCCCGGATCTACGGCGTCAGGTCGGCAATGCCGATGTTCAAGGCGCTGAAGCTCTGCCCGGACGCCGTCATCGTGAAGCCCCGAGGGGCGGCTTATGTCGAAGCGTCCCGCGCGATCCGCGCGATGATGGACGACATGACCCCGGCGATCGAACCCCTGTCCCTCGACGAGGCGTTCCTCGACCTGACCGGAACCGAGCGCCTGCATGGTGCACCGCCCGCCCTTCTCCTCGCGCGCCTCCTGAAGCGGATGGAAGACGAGCTCGGTCTCTCCGGCTCCATCGGGCTGTCGCACAACAAGTTCCTTGCCAAACTGGCAAGCGAACTGGACAAGCCCCGCGGCTTCTCGGTCATCGGGAAGGCCGAGACCCTCGACATGCTGGCGCCGATGCCGGTCTCCCGGATCTGGGGCGTCGGTCAGGCGGCGCAGTCGAGCCTCGAGAAGGCCGGCATCAGGACGTTCGCGGATCTTCAGCGCTGGGATCGCAAGGACCTGAGCCACCGGTTCGGCTCGTCCGGCGAGCGCCTCTATCACCTCTGCCGCGGCGTCGATGCCCGGCGGGTGACGCAGGACCGCCAGGCCAAGTCGATCTCCAACGAGACCACGTTCGGCGAGGACACGGCTGACCGCGACCTTCTCGACGGGCATCTCTGGCGCCTGTCGGAGAAGGTGTGCGACCGCGCCAAGGCCAAGGGGCTCGCCGGGCGCGTGGTGACCCTCAAGCTCAAGCGGGCGAGCCACAAGCTCGTCACCCGCCGGGTCTCCCTCGACCATCCCACCCAGATCGCGGACCGGCTCTACCGCGCTGCGCGCGGCCTTCTGGACCAGACCGACGACCCCGGCCCGTTCCGCCTGATCGGCGTCGGCATCTCGGATCTGTCCGAGGAAAAGGGCGGCACGGAGTTCGGCGACCTGCTCGACCCGGATGCCGCCGCCCGCGCCCGGGCGGAGCGCGCCACCGATGCGATTCGCGGTCGGTTCGGGGAAGGCGCGATCCTCAAGGGCCGTGCCCTGCGCTGACGGCTACTCCGCGGCCAGCGAAACGGATTGAGCCGGCCGGCCGAGATCGGCGAGCTTGCGGACGATTCCAGACATCCGCTCGCGAAAGGCGTCGAACTCCGGCCCTTTCTCGATCCGAGCCTCGTCCATGTAGAGACTGCGGTCGATCTCGATCTGCACGGCATGCTGGTTGCGCGCGGGTCGCCCGTATTGCTGCGTCACATAAGCACCGGCGAACGGGACGTTGAGCGCGACCCGAAACCCCTCTTTCCGGAAGATGGCCTCGATCCGCTGCATGATATCGCCGCCGCAGGCCGCGCCGAAGCGGTTCCCGAGCACGACCTGCGGCGGACGCCCGCCCGCGCGCAGCCCTGCATCGATCGCCTCGTGCGGCATCGAGTGCATGTCGAACAGGATCGCGATCCCGTGCGCGCGCTTCGCGCTTTCGATCTCGGCGGCCAGTGCGGCGTGGTAGGGCTGCCAGAAATCGGCGATACGCGCCTTCGCCTCGGCCAGTTCGATCTTGCCGCTATAGATCGCCCGCCCGTTCGAGACGACGCGGGGAATCACGCCCAGGCCCGAACCGATCCGCGGATTGTTTCCGGATCCGCGAACGTTCTGCACCACCCCGGGATCGAGTTCGTCCGGACCGCGATTGAGATCGATGTAGGCCCGCGGCACATTGGCCGCGATCAGGGTCGCGCCGCAGGACGGTGCGGCGCTCACGAGTTCGTCCATGAAAGCGTCCTCCGAGGAGCGAACCGACAGCTCGTCGAGAATCACCCGGCGCAGGAACGACGGCGGGTAATCCCGCCCGCTATGGGGAGAGGCGAAAATGGTGGCCGTGGTCGCTCTCGTCGGACGTTCGATCCGGAACGGCGCCTGCGTCATGATCCTCTCCCCTTGTCAGAAGATGATGCGGTTTTTTTATCGGTGCGGAAACCCCTTGAACCCCCTCCGCGATGCTTTTATAGAGCGCTCCACCGACGCGGCACCGATCCCGCGTCCTTTGCTTCCGACGGAAGCTTGGGACAAAGGAAAAGAGCTGTGGCACGGGCGGTTAGCTCAGCGGTAGAGCACTACGTTGACATCGTAGGGGTCACTGGTTCGATCCCAGTACCGCCCACCATTATTCGCCGGCCCGCCACGCGGGGGCCATGAACGCAACCGGGCGCGCACAACCAAGGGCGCCGCAGTTTGAGGAGAGGTCCTGATGAAGGTCCGCAATTCGCTCCGCTCGCTGAAGAACCGGCACCGGGATTGCCGTGTCGTGCGCCGCAAGGGCCGCGTCTACGTCATCAACAAGACCCAGCGCCGCTTCAAGGCCCGCCAGGGCTGATCGAGCGCACCGGTCTGGTGCAAAGAAGGGCCGCTCCCTCGCCGGAGCGGCCCTCTTTTTTTGTCTGATCAATCCCGCGTCCAGGTCGCGTGTGCCCGCAAGGCTGACCGGCGCGGATCGGCGTGGATCCCGCCGACGCCTCCCTCGCCCACGATCCCATCTGATCTCCTTGAGAGGCGGGGGAAGGTCGCGCCGGCCGCAGCGGGCCGACGCTCTTCCTGCCGGCCCGGATCAGGCCGAAGCCCTCCCCCTCATCTTCCGCCGAGGAACAGCTGGCCCACATCCGCCAGCATTCGGGCGAGCGTCTCTTCGGTCAGATAGCCCGTGATCTCGATATCCCGATCGCGCTGGAAGCGTCGGATGGCGCGGCGGGTGTCGTCGTCGAACCGACCGTCGAGCTGACCCGGCTCCAGTCCGAGCTGGTCCAGCCGCTTTTCGACCAGGGAGCGGGTGATCGGGTTGAGCGGCAGGGCCTGCTCGGCAGTCTCCGCCTCGCGCCGCCCGTCGCTGCTTTCCTCGACGAGCGCCGCGATCCGGGATCGCGCCTCCTCGTTGAACGCGCCCTCGGGGAACGTCTCGAGATAGGCGCGATAGGCGGGAATCGTCGCCGTATCGGCCGCCTGATCCCAGGCGGCGCGGTCGCGCTCCTCGGCTTCGGCCCGCTTGCTCTCCTCGATCGCGCCCAGTCGCGCTTCAGCGATATCGGAATAGAGCCCGTCGGGATAGCGCTCGAGATAGGTGCGAAGCCCGGCCTCGTCCCCGCCGGCGCCGGTGGCGTCCCAGGTCGCGCGGTCCTGCTGCTCCGCCTCGAGACGACGGCGCTCGGCCTCCGCCTCGTTCCGGGCCTGCCGCCGTTCGGATTGCAGCGTCAGTCGCTCGATCTGCCGCCGGTCGAGATAGCCGGTTTCCGGAAAGCCGTTCTGCCGCTGGAACCGGCTCACCGCGCCGCGGGTGCCCGGGCCGAAGATCCCGTCGATCCCGCGGGGCTCGTAATCGAGAACGGTCAGGCTCTGCTGGATCTGCCTGCGCTCGTCGCGGGACAGCCCGAGGGCCTCCTCCTGCAGACGCTGATCCCGGTTGGGCTCAGATTCGATGGCCTCGATGGCGGATCGCGCCTGCGTCGCGAAGGTGCCGCGCGGATAGCGTTCGATATAGCCCTGGTAGGACGCGAGCGTGTCCTGCTCCTGAGAAGCCTCCCAGATCGCCCGCTCGACCTCGGCGGCGATCTCGGCCTGCGAAGAGCCGGTCTCGGTATCCGCTTCCCGCCGCTCTTCGGTCTGGAAGATCAGCCGGTCCGACACGAAGCCGTCCGCCGAGATGCCCTCCACCGACCCGATGGACGCGGCGAGGCTGCGGCCCGGCTCGGTCAGGTCCCGCGCCACGAATCGCGCCATGTCTTCGGGCTCGCCGCGCAGGACGGTCACGCCCTGCGGCACGGTGCCCAACCTGACCCCATCCGAAAGCCCGCGTCCGAGATCGAGATCGTCCTCCTCGACGCCGAGCGCCACCACCGCGCCGCCCGGCACGCGCCCGGCAATTTCCAGCACCGTGGTGAGGGAGAGGCCCACGCCCCCCACCGTCGCGAGGTTGAGATTGCCGCGCGCCGGCAGGTCGTAGCGATCGGCGAGGATCCAGCTCTCCCGTCCGCTACGCACGAATCGGCCCGTCAGATGGATGACGAGGCGCTCCCCGTCCTCCAACTCGGTCAGCGTTTCCGACAGCGAGGTGCGCATGTCCTCCACGCGCCCCCCGGTTCCGGCCGTTACGGTGAATCCCGCATCGCGCAGGCCCTGCGCCACGTCGGGCATGCCGCTGCCGGTGAAAAGACCGGCGCGGGCCGGCTCCGGGGCGCCGAGAACGAGGGCCTGATCGGCGCGGGCTGCGCCGTGGATCAGCGCGATCCCGGCGGCGGCGACGAGGCAGAGTCGAGAGATCATGGCGGGCAGTCCTCCCATGGATGTGACGGGTCCGGCCCTGGCCGGTATGCTCGCCATGAAGGCTATAGTCGGGTGCCGCGTTATCAAATAGCGCAGGGATGACAGCGGATAGGGGTGTGCTTTCCCGCCCTCAGGCCGTCTCGTGGCCCTTTGATTCAATGACCTTCGGAGCCCCGACGTCGAGCGCTGCCATCGGCCGGAGGGTCCTCTCCCGGCGTCCGGCAGCGCCCTCGCCTTCACCGGGCGACCCACAATCAGGCCCCGAGCGGCCTCGAATTGCGCCGTGGAAGAGCTTCCCCTTTCCCCCCGTGTCACCGGCCCGGGCGCCCGGGCCTGCCGTTTACCCTGGCTCGCGTTTCCCCATCCCTTGCCCAGAGAGGACCACATTCCGGAGGCATTGCTCCAGTCCGGTTAGAGACACAGGCACATGACGCTGATCGAGGAATTGAGGGAACTGGAGCGGATGCGGCTCTCGGGCGGCCTGAGCAAGGCGGCCTACGAGCGTGCGCGCGAGCGTATCCTTACGTCCGTTCCGGATGCGGAAACCGAGGAGCCGGAGGATCACGCCCTCCCGGCAAGGGCGGCGGGCGGGCGCGGCGAGCCCGGTGTCGCCCTCCTCCTCCCCGCAGGCCTGGCGGGCTCGGCAACCTTCCTCCTTGCGTTGGCGGGTCTGAGGTGCAGCCTCTCCGTTGCCGGAACGCTGGCGCTCGCGGCGATCACGGGCGTCATTCTCACGCTCTGGAACAAACCGGACTGATGGACCGTACGGAGCCCCGCAGCTTGCGCGGCGGTTGCTCTACCCTCTCCCGCCCCTTTGGCACAGCGGCTTGCACGACGGCCGGGAGCGGTGCAGAAGCGGTGCCGGCCCATCCGCTTCGCTGGGATCCCGCTCATGTCCGAACCCGTCCATTCCAACCGCTCCGGCGCTCTGCTCGCGCTCGCGGCCTTCGCCGTCTGGGCGACCCATGACCTCGGGGTGAAATATCTCGGCGCGAGCTACTCCGCGGTGCAGATCGTCTTCTTCTCGGTCCTCTTCAACTTCCCCCTCGCCACGCTGATGCTGATTTCGGACCCGGTGGACGGCCACCTGCGCCCGATCCATCCTTGGTGGAACCTCCTGCGTGCCATCTCCGGCGTCGCGGGGGGCGTGTCGGCCTTCTATGCATTCTCGACGCTGCCGCTCACGCAGGTTTACGCCCTGATCTTCGCCGCACCGCTTCTCGTCACGATCCTCTCGGTTCCCATCCTGGGCGAAACGGTTCGCCTGAAACGCTGGTGCGCCGTCATCGTCGGGCTCTGCGGTGTTTTCGTTGTGTTGCGTCCCGGCGCCACGACCCTCAGCCTCGGCCATGCCGCGGCCCTCGTCACCGCTGTCGGCACCGCCCTCTCCGCCGTCATCGTGCGCAGGATCGGGCGGGAGGAGCGCAGCGTCGTCCTGATTCTCTACCCGATGCTGGCCAACGTGGTGGTGATGGGCGCCGCTCTACCCTTCGTCTACGAACCCATGCCGGCGGCGCATCTGGGGCTGCTCGCCCTGATCTCGGTCATGGCCTTCGGCGCGACCTCCCTCATCATCTCCGCCTACAAGCGCGGGGAGGCGGTGATCGTCGCGCCCATGCAGTATTCTCAGATCATCTGGGCCACGCTCTACGGGGCCCTCTTCTTCTCCGAGCGTCCGGACCGCTGGACCATGATCGGCGCCGGGATCATCATCGCCAGCGGCATCTACATCGTCCTGCGCGAAGGCACGGCCGGTGCGTCGGAGAACCGCCCGGTCCTGCGGATGCGCCTCCGGCCCGAAACGGGCACCTTCCTTCGCTCTGGCCTTCTGATGATGCGCAAGGGGCGGACGGAAACCGGGGATCCGGAGGAGCGCTAATGCGGACCTGCATCGCGATGGGAACCTACCACAATCCCGGCGAGACCTTCATCAACCACCATATCGGCCATCTCTTCGGCGGCGACACGGTCATCCTCTGCGCCCGCCGCAGGGGGGAGGACGTGCATCACCGCCCGATCCATGTCCGCCGCCCAGCGACGGGCCTTGCCGCCCTCGCATCCCTTCCGGGGCAGGCCCGCAACCTCCTCCGTCACGGCTCGACGCAGGTCCCCGCCGGGCGGGACCGAGCCGCCATCGCGGCTTTCCTCAAGCGCGAGGGAGTCGAGGTGATCCTGACCGAGTACGGCACCCAGGCCCTCGTCCTCGCGCCTCTCGCATCCGATCTGGGCATCCCCTGCTTCACCTATTTCCGCGGCTCGGACGCGTCCCGCTCGCTCCAGACCGCCAAGCAGGCGCGGGACTACCGGCGGCTCATGCCCTATCTCGCCGGCATCTTCGCGGTGTCCCGGCATCTTGTGGACAACCTCGCCCGCGCAGGCGCCACGCATCCCAACACGCGCGTGATTCCCTCCGGCGTGGAGACCGATCTCTTCGTGCCCGATGAGAAGGTCCCGGGGCGTTTCCTCGCGGTGGGCCGCCTCGTGCCGAAGAAGGCGCCCCAGGTCACCATTCGCGCCTTCGCAAACGCCACGCGCGACCTCCCCCACACGAAGCTCGACATCGTGGGAGACGGCCCGCTCATGGAACCGTGCCGCGCCCTGGCCGAAGAGCTTGGCGCCGGGGACCGGATCACCTTTCACGGCCGCCTGCCCCATGACGCGGTCCGTGCGCTGCTGTCCCGCGCCGAGTTCTTCTTGCAGCACTCGGTCACCGGCCCGGACGGGGACACCGAAGGAATGCCGACCGCCATTCAGGAAGCGCTCTCCGCCGGCGCGGTGACCATCTCCACCCGACATGCCGGCATCCCGGACGCGATCGAAGAGGGCGAGACAGGCTTCCTCGTCGACGAGCATGACGCGGAAGGCTTCGCGCAGGCCATCGCCTACGGCCTTCATCTCGGCCCCCGGATCCGGAAGATGTCCACCGCCGCCCGCGCCACGGCCCTCGCACGCTTCGACAAGCGCACCCTCCTGGCCGAGCTCGAGACGCATATGAGAAAAACCCTAGCGTAAGGGACACTCAAACCCCTTGTCATTCCCCGCGCCACAGGCTACCCCCCGCGCCACGGTCGGAGTGTAGCTCAGCCTGGTAGAGCACTGTCTTCGGGAGGCAGGGGTCGTGAGTTCGAATCTCGCCACTCCGACCAATTACATCAGCTGCAGATTGTCACGATAGCCTCCTCGTCGGTCACTGGGATCGAGCGAGGCCCGGGCCGTGACGAGCATAGGCGCAGCTTTCCCCAACAGAGCCGCCGAGACGGCGAAGATCCCGGCGCCCAAGTGGCCCGCGTTCTGCCGGTTTCGCAATGAACAGGTATCCTCCCCGGCCCCCTCCGTTCACGATTGAAAGTGCTCGTCTGACCTGCGTCGCACGCGAAGTTCTTCAACCGACCCCGCACCTCTTGCCTCGCGGCGCGGGCTGCCCTATCCCCGCCCGGATCAGAAGGGCGCAGGCGAGACATGCCGCTACTCGTGATGAAATTCGGCGGCACATCGGTCGCCACTCTGGACCGCATCCGGCGGGCCGCCAAGCGCGTCGGGCGCGAGGTGGCGAACGGGTATGACGTGATCGTCATCGTTTCGGCGATGTCCGGCAAGACCAATGAGCTGGTGGGCTGGGTCAACGAGACCTCACCGTTCTACGATGCCCGCGAATACGATGCCGTCGTCTCCTCGGGCGAGAACGTGACCGCCGGGCTCATGGCCCTGACCTTGCAGGAAATGGACGTCAACGCCCGCTCCTGGCAGGGCTGGCAGGTTCCGCTCCTGACCAACAGCGCCCATGCCTCGGCCCGGATCGAAAGCATCCCGACGGACAATCTGAACGCCCGGTTCGCCTCCGGCATGCGCGTGGCCGTGGTTGCGGGCTTCCAGGGGATCTCTCCCGAGGGACGGATCACGACACTCGGACGGGGCGGCTCGGACACCACCGCCGTCGCCTTCGCCGCCGCCTTCGGAGCGGAGCGCTGCGACATCTATACCGACGTGGACGGCGTCTACACGACCGATCCCCGCATCTCCCACAAGGCGCGGAAGCTCGACCGGATCGCGTTCGAGGAGATGCTGGAACTCGCATCGCTCGGCGCAAAGGTGCTGCAGACCCGCTCGGTCGAACTTGCGATGCGCTACAATGTGCGCCTGCGGGTCCTGTCGAGCTTCGAGGACAATGGAGCCGATGCGGGCACGCTCGTCTGCCCCGAGGAGGATATCGTGGAAAGCAATGTGGTCTCCGGCATCGCCTATAGCCGCGACGAAGCGAAGATGACCCTCATTTCGGTTGCCGACCGGCCGGGCATCGCCGCGGCGATCTTCGGCCCGCTCGCCGAGGCCGGGGTGAACGTGGACATGATCGTCCAGAACATCTCCGAGGAGGGCCGGACGGACATGACGTTCTCCTGCCCCGTCGATCAGGTGAAGCACGCGGAGAAGGCGCTCGCCGGCTCCCGCGACAGGGGCGACGTCAACTTCGCGGATCTCGTGGCCGATACCGATGTGTGCAAGATCTCCGTCGTCGGCATCGGGATGCGCAGCCATGCGGGCGTCGCCGCCAAGATGTTCGAGTGCCTCTCCTCCGAGGGGATCAACATCAAGGTCATCACCACGTCGGAGATCAAGATTTCGGTGCTGATCCACCGCAAGTACCTCGAACTCGCCGTTCAGGCCCTTCACGACGCCTTCGGCCTCGACAAGGCGGCCTGATCGTCCGGGGGCGGATTCCCGTTCGCCGCTGAAGGGATTGGCGCGCGGCAAAGTCCGGCGTCTCCTGGCCCTGCAGCTGGCCCTGTTCGTCGTCTGGGCCGCCCTGGGCGGCACTCTAGCCGGACGCCTTCTCTGGCGCCTTGGCGGCGGGTGCGCGGGTCAACGCCGCTCTTTTGCCTCGTAATTGCGCCCGATGCCGCCTTTCGGCGCACAAAGGTCCCGCGGTGCCCGTCGCCATAGAAATTCGCGATGAACCGTACGGTTCTGTTTTTCTCCGCAGCGACGGTGCTCTATGTCAGGTGCGGGAGTGAGGATGCAGAGCGACCTCGAACTATGAGCGACAGAAGCGAAAGCGCCAGCCGGCGACTGCTTGGGCGACTGAAGCAGGTGCTTGCCGAACCCGCCGAAGGGCAGGAGCGGCTGAACAAGATCGTGCGCCTCATCGCCGAGGAGATGAACACGCCCGTCTGCTCGATCTACCTCTTCCGCGATGCCGACACGCTGGAGCTCTGTGCCACCGAGGGCCTGAAGGAAGAGGCCGTCCACGAAACGCGGATGCGCCTCGGCGAGGGTCTCGTCGGCCGCGTCGCCCTGCGCACCCAGCCGATCAATTCCGCCGATGCGACCAAGGAGCGTGGATTCCGGTACATGCCGGAGACCGGGGAGGAGATCTATTCCTCCTTCCTCGGCGTGCCGATCCAGCGCCTCGGGGAGCGGCTTGGCGTCCTCGTCGTGCAGTCCCGCGAGAGCCGGAAGCATTCGGACGACGAGGTCTATGCCGTCGAGGTCGTGGCCATGGTCCTGGCGGAGATGAACGAACTCGGCGCCTTTGTCGGCGAGGGTGCGGCTCTCGCCGCTCCGCACCAGCAATCAGTCCTCCTGAGGGGCAACATCGCGCAGGAGGGCACCGCCGAGGGCCGCGCCTTCCTTCACGAGCCGCGCGTGGTCGTCACCAATCCGTTCGCCGATGACAGTGACATCGAGCGCAAGCGCCTGCGGGACGCGATCGCCGCGCTCAACACCTCCATCGAGGAGATGCTGGTCGGCCTCGGGTCCGCCGAAAGCGATCAGCGGCAGGTGCTCGAAGCGTACCAGATGCTCAGCCAGTCGAAGGGCTGGGTCTCCCGCATGGAAGAGGATATCGGCCGGGGCCTCTCCGCCGAGGCTGCCGTCGAGAAGGAACAATCCGCCGCCCGTGCCAGAATGTCGCGCGTTCTCGATGCCTACTTGCGCGAACGGCTTCAGGATCTCGACGATCTGTCGAACCGGCTTCTCCGGCTCCTGACGGGCCAGGGCGCCGATACGGGCGTGGAAATGCCCGAGAACCCGATCCTGATCGCGCGCAACATCGGTCCCGGCGAGCTTCTGGCCTATGGCCGCTCCCTTCGGGGCATCGTGCTGGAGGAGGGCTCGGTCGGCAGCCATGCCACCGTCGTTGCCCGGGCGCTCGCGATCCCGCTGGTCATCAACGCCAAGAGAATCACCGTGGAGGCCCTCTCGGGAGATCCCATCCTCGTCGACGGGGAGCAGGGCATCGTCCATCTCAGGCCGGACGAGTACGTCCGCAACGCGTTCCGCGACAAGATGGCGATGCAGGCCAAGGCACAGGAGCGCTACGCCTCGATCCGCCGCGTACCAGCGACGACCGTCTACGGCCCCACCATCGCGCTGCACATGAATGCCGGCCTGATGGCCGACCTGCCGAGCCTGAAATCGAGCGGAGCGGAGGGCGTGGGCCTGTTCCGCACGGAGCTTCAGTTCCTCGTGCGCAACAAGGTGCCCCGCCGGGCCGAGCTTGCGGCGCTCTACGCCCGGGTGATGGACGCCGCCGGCGAGCGGCCCGTCGTGTTCCGCACCCTCGACATCGGGTCGGACAAGGTCTTGCCCTACATGAAGCCGCAGGACGAGCCGAACCCGGCCCTGGGCTGGCGCGCGATCCGCGTGGGGCTCGACCGCAAGGGCGTCCTGCGGATGCAGCTTCAGGCCCTGATCCGGGCGGCGAACGGGCGGCCGCTTTCGGTCATGTTCCCCTTCATCGCGCAGTACGAAGAGTTCTCCGAAGCACGGCGCCACCTTCTCGACCAGCTCGAGCGGGAAGAGGCCATGGGCCATGTCCTGCCGGAAAGCGTCGAGATCGGCGCGATGCTCGAGACGCCGTCGCTGGCCTTCGCGCCACGTCGGTTCTTCGAGGAGGCGGACTTCATTTCCGTCGGCGGCAACGATCTGAAGCAGTTCTTCTTCGCCGCCGACCGGGAGAACGAACTCGTCCGCCGTCGTTACGACACGCTCAACCTCTCCTTCCTGACGTTCCTGGAGGGCATCGTGCGCCGCTGCGAGGAAACGCGGACGCCGCTGTCCTTCTGCGGCGAGGATGCCGGGCGTCCGCTCGAAGCGGTCTGCTTCGCCGCGATCGGCTTCCGGTCGCTTTCCATGCGGCCCGCTTCCATCGGGCCGGTGAAGCACCTCCTGCGCCGCAGCAACCTCGAAGAGGTGCGGGACCTCATCCAGGATGCGCGCCAGTCGGGCGTGCAGAGCGTCCGCGCCGACATGATGGAATGGCTCGGGGATCTGGGCTGAACCTGTCCCGGTCGAAGCCGTCTCAGGCGCCAGGGGCCGCGGACTCCACCCATTTCTCGACCGGTCCAGCGACACCGCCCCACTCGCCAGTCCCGAGAACGCGCTCCGGGTTCGTCGGAGGCGGCATGACAACGCCATCCAATCTGCGATAGCCGAAGCGGCCGTAATACGGGGCGTCGCCGACGAGGAGGGTCCGGCGCCAGCCTTCCTTGCGGGATAGGAGCAGCACTTCCCGCACCATCATCGCCCCCAGCCCCTCCCCCTGCCGGGTGGGGTGGACGGCGACGGGACCGATGAGCGCGGCGGCATGGCCTGCAATGCGCACCGGCCAGGCGCGGATCGCCCCCGCGAGGATGCCGTCCCCGTCCCGAACGGTCAGGCAGAGGTCACGGACCGGCGGCACACCGTTCCTCAAGCGATAGGAACTCAGCGCCTCGCGTCCGGGCGCAAAGCACGTATCGAGCAGCGCCTCGACCTCCCAGCCGTCCCCGGCCTCTTCCTCGGCCATCACGTAAGGCACCCGCTCTCCCCGCTTTTTCGGAATTTCGGCTGGCGGTGCCACTAGCATGCGCTACGGTCGGCCGCAAAGACAGGAGCCCCAATGTTCTACGAACCTTCGAACGGCCACGGCCTGCCGCACAATCCCTTCAGCGCAATCGTGTCCCCCCGCCCCATCGGATGGATCAGCACGCGCGGCACGGATGGCCACGAGAATCTGGCGCCGTATTCCTTCTTCAACGCCGTGGCCTATAGCCCGCCGCAGGTCATGTTCTCCTCGACATCGGCCAAGCCCGACCGGGAGGGAACGAAGGACAGCATGGCGAACATCCGCGACAGCGGCGTCTTCTGCGTGAACATCGTGAATTTCGCTCTGAAGGACGCGATGAACGCCTCTTCGGGACCGCTTCCGAAGGAGGTCGACGAGTTCGACCATGCCGGGCTGGAGCGCGCCGAATGCGAGACCATCGCCTGCTCCCGCGTGGCCGCGGCGCCGGCGAGCCTCGAATGCCGGCTGACCGAGATCATCCGGCTGCCGGGGGAGACCAATCTCGTCGCGTTCGGTGTCGTGACCGGCATCCACATGCGGGACGATTGCCTGAAGGACGGGATCTTCGACATCACGAGCTATCGCGCGCTCGCCCGCTGCGGGTATCAGGATTATGCCGCGGTGAGCGAAGTGTTCCAGATGACCCGGCCCGGTTAAGGCAGAAACCGGAGCGTATCCTACACAAAGAAAAAGGGTGCCCGAAGGCACCCTTTCCCTGAACACACGAAGAAGTATCGATTACTCGATGACAGCTTCGATTTCGGTCGCGTCGGCATCGTCGCCGGAGGACAGGATCGCGTAGAGCGTGGAAACCTGCTCGTCCGACAGCGTGGCGGTGTCGACATCGTAG
Source organism: Tropicimonas sp. IMCC34011 (assembly GCF_003390865.1). Classification (GTDB taxonomy): domain Bacteria; phylum Pseudomonadota; class Alphaproteobacteria; order Rhodobacterales; family Rhodobacteraceae; genus Tropicimonas_B. The sequence goes on along the minus strand of NZ_QMEJ01000005.1, from coordinate 458,731 downwards.
TTGCGGATGGCCAGCTCGCTGGACACGTACTCACGGATCTGGGTGGACTGACCCATCGTCATGTACATCGGGTCTTCCATGTCCATCTCGTACTGGCTGTCAGCGACGATGGACTCGACAGCGTTCTGCTTCTCGAGCGCCATGTCCTCGGAGGACAGGATCACGTAGAGCGCGGACAGCTGGCGCGGGGTCAGCGCATCGACGTCAACCTCGGGCGCCACCGTCGCGAGTTCTTGGGCGACCGTATCGCGGAGCTGATCGGTTCCGGTCGGGCCGGCGACTTCGGCATCCTGGGCGAAGGCCATCGTGGACGTGCCGAGAACCAGTGCAGTCGTAATCATGAAACGTTTCATCGTATCGTACTCCTATCGGTGTGCAGCGGCGGCGCCGCCCTTCGGATTGACAAGAGCGAGTCCCCCGGTTCGGTTCCCGGGGGATGACGAAATTATGTCGTCTCACGGACTTGCGAGGATGGGCCGGCCGCGCGCTCAGTGGCCGCCGGCGAGCACCCCGGTCCGCACCTGGTAATCCGCCGCCACGCCGTATTCGGGATCGTCGTCGCTGTCCGTCATGAGCTGCCCGGCCTTCTGCAGAAGGCGATGGCAGTCGCGGCTGAGGTGGCGCAGCTCGATGCGCTTGCCCGCATCCTCATACTTCTTCGCCAGCGCCTCGATCGCGGTCAGGGCGGACTGGTCGGCGACGCGGCTGTCGGCGAAGTCGACGATGACGCGGCCGGGATCCTCGGGGATATCGAACAGTTCGGTGAACCCCTCGACCGAGCCGAAGAAGAGCGGCCCCTGCACCTGGTACACCTTGGCCCCCTCGGGCGTGTAGTAAGTCTTGGCCCGGATGCGGACGGCGTTCTGCCAGGCATAGGTCAACGCCGAGACGATGACCCCCACGACGACGGCGATGGCGAGGTCCGTCAGGACCGTCGTCACCGTCACGAGGACGATGACGAGCGCATCGGCAGCCGGCACCTTGAGCAGGATCGTGAGCGATTTCCACGCAAAGGTGCCGATGACGACCATGAACATCACGCCGACCAGCGCCGCGAGCGGGATCTGCTCGATCAGCGGTGAGGCGGCAACGATGAAGATCAGCAGGAAGATCGCGGCCGACGCGCCCGAAAGGCGCGTGCGCCCACCCGATTTGACGTTGATCATCGACTGGCCGATCATCGCGCAGCCGCCCATGCCGCCGAAGAAGCCGGTCACGGTATTGGCGACGCCCTGAGCCACGCATTCCTTGGAGGAGCCGCCCCGCTCACCGACGATCTCGCCCACGAGGTTCAGCGTCAGCAGGCTCTCGATCAGGCCGATGGCGGCGAGGATGAGCGCATAGGGCGCAATGATCGTGAAGGTCTCCCAGGTCAGCGGGACCATGGGAATGTGGAACGCCGGAAGGCCGCCCTGCACCGAGGCCAGATCGCCCACGCGCGGCACGTCGATCCCGAAGAGGATCACGATCAGCGCGGTGATGCCGATGCCCGCGAGCGGCGCTGGAATGGCCGTGGTGAGCTTCGGCAGCGCCCAGATCACGGCCATGGTCAGCGCGACGAGCGCCAGCATCAGCATCAGCGGCACGCCCGACAGCCATTCGCCGCCGGAGGTGCCGTGCCCCGTGACCTCCGCGCTGCCCGGCACCTGGAACTGGCTGAGCTGGGCGAGAAAGATGACGATGGCGAGGCCGTTGACGAAGCCGAGCATGACCGGATGCGGGACGAGACGGATGAACTTGCCCAGGCGGAAGATACCGGCGAGGAGCTGGAGGATCCCCATCAGCACCACGGCGGCGAAGAGGTACTCCACGCCATGCTCGGCGACGAGGGAGACCATGACGACGGCAAGCGCGCCGGTGGCGCCCGAGATCATGCCGGGCCGCCCGCCGATGAGCGCCGTGATCAGACCCACGATGAAGGCCGCATAGAGACCGACGAGCGGCGCGACACCGGCAACGAACGCGAAGGCCACGGCTTCGGGTACCAGCGCCAGAGCGACCGTGAGGCCGGACAGCACTTCGGTCTTCGCTTGGGACGGGCTCATCCGGCCCGGCACGCCCGTCGGCGCGCTCACCCGGTCGGCGAGATTGGCAAGGAGGGCTCGGGCCATCGGACTACCTTTCACAAGCGATGCCCGGACGCCGGTTCGCCCTCGGATGACGGGGCACGGCGGGACGATCCGGGGATGTCGGAGGATTTGAAGAGCCCCTGCCACATTTTTCTGCACCGCAAAACCCCTATCCTGCGACTTTCGCGCCACGCGGGGCCTCCATGACCGACCGCCCTTCCAACCCGGTGCGTCACTTTCTAGGCTCCCTCTCAAAGGGACATCATCAAAGCGGGGCGGGAATGGGCGAGACGATGATCGGCGTGATCGGCGGCAGCGGCCTTTACGAGATCGAGGGGCTGGAGGGTGCCGAGTGGCGAGAGGTGACGACGCCCTGGGGCGATCCGTCCGACGCGATCCTGACGGGAGCTCTGGCCGGCGTCCCCATGGCCTTCCTGCCCCGCCATGGCCGCGGCCATGTCCACGACCCCGCAAGCGTGCCCTACCGCGCCAATATCGACGCGATGAAGCGGCTCGGCGTGACCGACCTCGTTTCCGTCTCCGCCTGCGGGTCCTTCCGCGAGGAGATGGCGCCGGGCGACTTCGTCGTCGTCGACCAGTTCATCGACCGCACGAAGGGCCGGCCGCAGAGCTTCTTCGGACCGGGCTGCGTGGCTCATGTCAGCCTCGCTCATCCGACCTGTCCGCGCCTCGCCGAGGTCTGCGCCGCCGCAGCCGAGGCAGACGGCACGAAGGTTCACCGCGGCGGCACCTATCTCGCGATGGAAGGGCCGCAATTCTCGACCCTCGCGGAATCCAGAATGTACCGCGAGGTCTGGGGCGCAGACGTGATCGGCATGACCAACATGCCCGAAGCCCGCCTCGCCCGCGAAGCGGAGCTCTGCTACGTCACCGTGGCCATGGTCACCGATTACGACAGCTGGCATCCGGACCACGCCGAGGTGGACGTCGCCGAGGTTCTGAAGGTTTTGAAGGGCAATGGCGCACGCGCACGCGCGCTGATCTCCCGCCTCCCCGCCCTCCTCCGGGATCGCCCGTTCCCCTGCCCCGAAGGCTGCGGGCAGGCGCTCGACCACGCAGTGATGACGGCGCCGGACAAGCGCGATCCGGACCTTCTGGGAAAGCTGGATGCCGTGGCCGGGCGCATCCTCGGGGCCTGACGCTGCGGGGAGAGGCCCGCGCGCCGCGGCCGCTCTACTCCGCCCTGAGAACCGCGCCCGGATTGAGGATGCCGGAGGGGTCCAGGGCCCGCTTGATCGCGCGCATCGCGGCAAGTTTCACCGGGTCCTGATAGCGCTCCAGATCGCCGACCTTGAGACGCCCGACGCCGTGTTCGGCGCTGATCGAGCCCTCCATCTCGTGCACCACGTCGTGGATCGCGGCGGTCAGGCGTCGATCCGTGCCGTCCGCGCGATAGGCGTCGCGGCTCTCCCCCTCCGGCGCGAAGACGTTGAAGTGCAGGTTGCCGTCGCCGACATGCCCGAAACAGTTGATCCTGAACGGACCGATTTCGGCGACCGCCGCGCGGCCTGCCTCGATGAAATCCGGCAGCCGCTCCAGCGGCACGGAGATATCCTGCGAGCAGATCGCGCCCACATGCCTGTTCGCCAGCGGCATCGCCTCGCGGTAGTCCCAGAAGGCCTGCCGCTGCGCCTCGCTCCCTGCGATGACGCCGTCCGTCACAAGATCCTCTGCAACGGCGGCCTCGTAGAGCCCTGACAGCGCCTCCGTCGCATCCTGCCCCTCGGCCAGCCCGATATCGACGAGGACGGACCATTCCGGCAGCTCCTCGAAGGGCGCGCGCAGATCCGGCAGCGCCTCCTTCAGGAACCTCAGGCCGGTCCGCTCCATCAGTTCGAACCCCGAGACCTGCTCCCCGAGCCGGTCCCGCGCCAGTCCCAGAAGTGCGAGGGCGGCCTCGGGAGAGCGCACGACGAGCATCGCCGCCCCCGTCTCGGCCGGGATCGGAAACAGCCGCAGGGCGGCGGCGGTGATGATCCCGAGCGTCCCTTCCGAGCCGACCAGCAGCCCGCGCAGATCATACCCGCTGTTGTCCTTCCTGAGGCGCTTCAGCCCGCGCAGGATCGAGCCGTCCGCCATCACCGCCTCGACGCCGAGGGTCAGCTCGCGCGCATTGCCGTAGCGCAGGACGTTGGTGCCGCCGGCATTCGTTCCCAGAAGCCCGCCGATCCGCGCCGAGCCTTCGGAGCCGAGGGAGAGCGGGAAGAGACGTCCCGCCGCTTCCGCCGCGCGGTGCACGTCCGCGAGGATCGCACCGCCCTCGGCGATAAGCACGTTGGCCTCCGGATGAACCGCACGGATCCGCGTCATCCGCTCCAGCGAGACGATGAGCGGCCGGTCCAGCCCGTGCCCGATCTGCCCGCCGACCGTCCCCGTCCCGCCGCCATACGGAATGACGGAGACGCGGCGGCGTGCGGCGATGCGCATGGCTGCGGAGAGTTCCACGGCATCTTGCGGGGCGATGAGAAGCCCGCCCGTGCCGTGCCAGAGCCCCCGCCCCTCCTCGAGATAGCGGGGTTCGAGATCGCGGAAGGCGCTCGCTGGAAGGGCGGCCCGGAGCTCTGACTCCGCCTCGTTCGTCACTGGTCCCGCCACCTGCGTCCCCCCGCGTCTTGCTGCGAGGCGGACCCTACTGCGCGCCGCCGCCGCTTTGAAGCCGGGCCGGCCTCAGGACCACGATGGTCGGACGCGAGGGAAGCGTGCGAAGCGAGACCTCGATCTCGGAGCCCTGCCGGACGTCGATGGCGAAATCGCCCTGCATGTCCGACAGGAACCGCTCGAGCGACGCGCCGGAGAACCAGTGCATCGGCAGCACGATTGAGGAGCGCAGGCGCGAGACGATCTCCTTCATTACCGGCAACGGCACCGTCAGGCCGCCATCGACCGGCGCCATCAGCACGTCCAGTCGGCCTATCGCGGCGTAGGTCTCGGGCGACGGCTCATGGTGCAGGTGCCCCAGATGCCCGATGCAGAGCCCGTTCACCTCGAAGACGAAGATCGAATTTCCGTCCTTCTCGATCCCGGTATAGCCCGAGCGAATGTCGGTCGTGACGTTCCGGACCAGCATTTCGCCGAGGTCGAGATGGTGGTCGGCCGGGCCCGCCGCGTCCCCCCAGCCAGTCAGCACATGCGGGATGCGCGGATCGGGGGAGGCCGTCCAGTGGGACGAATGCGCGTGGTTCATGGTGGCGACATCGGGCACGGCTTCCGGCGCGCCGATGTAGCCGTTGTAGTCGGTCACCACGTCAAGGCCGCCCGGCGTCTGCAGGTAGAACATCGAATGGTCGATATAGGTGATCCGGACCATCTCGTCGGGCACCGGCTCGGTCCAGTTTGCCTGGATGATCTCGACGTCCGGCGCATCCTGCACCAGCGCGATGCAGTGCGAGGGCCGTCTGTCCTGCGCGGCGGCGGGAAGCGCCGCGAGCGACAGGGACAAAGACAGGGATAGTACAAGCAGAGGTCGCATGGGGCCGGGCTCCTCGGACGGTGGCTCGTCCCCTCAGCCTGCACGGCCTGGCGCTCAACCTGCGGTAACATGTACGTGCGCCGAGGCCCGGGCAGCGCGCGCTTGCCGTCAGCCGACCTGGGTCTTGCCGCGCCTGTCCCCACGCAGGTTGGCGTAGAGCACATGGTTGCGCCAGCGCCCGGCGATCTGGAGATAAGACTGCGCGACGCCCTCGTACTTGAAGCCGGACTTCTCCAGCACCCCGCGCGAGGCGGTGTTCTCCGGGAGGCAGGCGGCTTCGATTCGCGACAGGTCCATCGATTCGAAGGCATGGTGACACACCGCCTCGATCGCCTCTTTCATGTAGCCTCTGCGGGCGAAGGGCGCGCCGATCCAGTAGCCGATCGTCCCCGCCATGGCCGGGCCGCGGCGGATGTTGTCGAGGGTGATTGCGCCGAGGAGTACCTCGTCCTCCGCCCGGATCATGAACAGGGGCACCGCGGAGCCCTGATCATGGCTCCGCTGGGACCAGTGGACACGGCCGGTGAAGCTCTTGCGGGTCAGGTGGTCGTCCGCCCAGACCGGCTCCCATGGCTTGAGGAAGCCGGCGCTGTCGCTGCGCAGGGCAGTCCAGGCGCGAAAGTCGTTGTGCACCGGCAGGCGCAGCAGCATCCGCTCGGTGTGGATCCGGATACGGCGCCGCGCCAGACGCATCAGGCCGCCAACCTGCCCTGCAGTTCCGCGAGGGAGGGCGCAAGCTTGCCCGGACCGTAAAGCGCAAGCGCGGCGTCCGGGGCCGTCGCAAGGCCCTCGGCGAAGGTCACGACGCGGGCGCGGTCCACCGCCTCGATCCGCGCGACGGTCTCCTCCAGCGGCGGCACCCGGTCCCAGATCGAGACGAGGCGCGCAAGGCGCTCGGCGCGGGCGGAGGTGCTTTCAAGCCCCATCAGCAGGCCGGCCTTGATCTGCGCGCGCGCGCGGGCGATCTCCACTTCCGTGACGTCGCCGCCGACGCGCCTGAGCTCGTCCACCGTCAGCTCCGCGAGACCGCCGATATCCTGCGCGCCGGTCCCGGCATAGATCGTGATCATGCCCGTGTCGGCATAGGCGCCGGCCTGCGCGAAGATCGTGTAGCACAGGCCCCGCTTCTCCCGGGCTTCCTGGAACAGGCGGGAGGACATGCCGCCGCCGAGGAGCGTGGAGTAGACCTGGCTCGTATAAACGTCGTCGGACAGGTAGCCGGGGCTCTCGAACGCGAGGGTGAAATGCACCTGCTCAAGCGCCTTTTCCTCGCGCCGCTCGCCGCCGCGGAACCGGGCCACGTCCACCTCGCCGCCGCCCCGCGGCGCGAGATGACCGAACAGGGCCTCCGCCTGCCGCATGATCGCGTCGTGATCGACGGCGCCAGCGGCGGAGAGGATGAGCTGGTCCGGCCCGTAATGCTCGGCGACGAAGCGGGTCAGGTCGTCCCGGCCGAACCGCTCCACCCGCTCCGACGGGCCGAGGATCGTGCGCCCGAGCGCCTGGCCGGGATAGGCCGTCTCCTGAAGCCAGTCGAAGATGATGTCATCCGGCGTGTCCGCGGCCTGGCCGATCTCCTGCAGGATCACGCCGCGCTCCACCTCGATCTCGCTTTGCGCGAAGGCGGGGTTGAGCACGATATCGGCGATGACGTCGAGCGCCAGCGGCACGTCTGCGGCAAGGACGCGAGCGTAATATGCGGTCGTCTCGCGGGAGGTGTAGGCGTTGATGTAGCCGCCCACATCCTCGATCTCCTCGGCGATCCGGGCGGCGCTTCGGCGCTCGGTCCCCTTGAAGGCCATGTGTTCGAGGAAATGGGCGATGCCGTTCTGTTCGGGTCGCTCGTGACGCCCCCCGGCATTGACCCAGAGGCCGATGGCAGCGCTTTCGCGGCCCGGCATGGGCTCGGTGACGATACGAAGTCCGTTCGGCAGTCGGTCCAGCTTGACGGTCAAGCGGCGCGCCTTTCCTTGATGAGGGTTTCGATGGCCTGGAGGTCGCCGGCGCAACGCTCCACGCGCTCAGGCCTGTCATAGAGGTCCGCCATCCGATGTGGAAGGGGCGGGCGCTCCTGCGTCGCCTTCTCCACGGCATCGGGGAATTTCGCGGGGTGGGCGGTCGCGAGCGTGACCATGGGCACGTCCGAGACGTGATCCTCGGCCACCCGGGCGCCCACGGCGCTGTGCGGGCAGAGCGTCATGCCGGTGGTCGCGTGAAGGCGCGCGATGGTTTCCAGCGTTTCCTCCTCGCTGCAGCGGCCGGAGGCGTAACGCTCCTGAAGGCCCTCCATGATCCCCTGGGGGATGCTGAAGCTGCCCTGCCCCTTGAGCTCCTCCATCAGGCCCTTCACGACCTCCCCGTCCCCGCCGGAGGCGAGGTAGAGCGCGCGCTCGAAGTTGGAGGAAACCTGGATATCCATGGAGGGGCTCATGGTCGGTGCCACGCCCTCGACGGAGTAGGAGCCGGTGGTCATTGCGCGGTGCAGGATGTCGTTCCTGTTCGTGGCGATGACCAGCTCCCGGATCGGCAGGCCCATCCGGCGGGCGATGTCCCCCGCGAAGATGTCGCCGAAATTGCCGGTCGGCACGGTGAAGGCGACTTCGCGGTGCGGCGCGCCGAGGGCGGTCGCGGCGGTGAAGTAGTACACCACCTGCGCGAGGACACGCCCCCAGTTGATCGAGTTCACCGCCGAGAGGCCAACGGAATCCCGGAAGTCGAAATCGTTGAACATGTCCTTCACGAGCGCCTGGCAATCGTCGAAATGCCCGTCCACCGCGACGGCATGGACGTTCGCCTCGGGCGGCGTCGTCATCTGCCGGCGCTGCACCTCGGAGACGCGACCGTGCGGGTAGAGGATGAAGATGTCGACGTTATCCAGCCCGCGGAACGCCTCGATCGCGGCCGATCCGGTATCGCCCGAGGTGGCGCCGACGATGGTGACCCGTTCGCCGCGCTTCTTCATCGCGATCTGGAAGAGTTGCCCGATGAGCTGCATCGCGAAATCCTTGAACGCGAGCGTCGGACCGTGGAACAGCTCGAGGACGAAATGCTGCGGCGCTACCTGCACGAGCGGCGCGCGCGCCGGGTGGGCAAAGACCGAATAGGCCCGCGCTATGGCGCCCCGCAGCTCGTCCTCGCTGAAATCGTCGCCGATGAAGGGGCGCATGACCTGGAAGGCGACTTCCTCGTAGGGCAGGCCCGCGAGCGCAGCGATCTCATGTGCGTCCATGTGCGGAACGCTTTGCGGAACGTAGAGCCCGCCATCGCGCGCGAGGCCGGTAAGCAGCGCGTCCTCGAAGCCGAGAATGGGGGCTGTCCCCCGCGTCGAGACGTATTGCATGGGTCCTACCCTCTCAATCGGTGCGGCGCCTGATACGCCAGAGCCAGAGCGCTGTCATCCCCAGCCAGACGATACCGAGGCCGAACCACTGGATCGCGTAGCCGAGGTGATTGTTCGGGATGCCCTCCACGCCCACCGGGATCGGACGCGGCGCGCCGCTCCCGGCGGGGTCTCGCAGGACCATGAAGGTCTCTTCCGTCCCGAGCTCGGCGGCCATGGCGGCGACGTCGCGAGCGAACCAGATGCCGCGGCCCTCGTCGGGCTCTGGGGTGAAGCCGTCGGTCTCGTCCGGCCAGTGCAGGTTGCCCGTGAGGGAGACGGTCTCGCCACCGGGACGCGCCGCGCCCTTGTCCTCCTCCGCGATGAAGCCCCGGTCGACGAGGATGCGGCGGCCGTCCCCTGTCTCGAACGGGGCGATGACGCGATACCCGGCGCCCTCGGGCGGCTGCGAGGTCAGAACGTCGAGCTCCTCCTCCCCGAACTGCCCTTCTGCCGTCACGGGCAGGAAGCGGTCCGCCTGCTGATTGGGCTCGGCGGGCAGCGGGACGGGATCGGCGGCGATGCGCGCCTCGATCTCCGCCAGGATCGCGAGCTTCTCGTCCAGTCGCTGGAGCTGCCAGACGCCCAGTCCGAACAAGACCGCGGCGCCGAGGAAACCTATGAGAATGGGAGCGAGATAGCGCACGGGAAGTCATCCGGCTGTCGGAAATAAAAGAGGCCCCGCCGGCGCCCATGGCGCGGGCGGGGCCCTGTCAGGTCATCGCGGTGATCGCGGGACGGCCCCCGATCAGCTGCCCCAGATGTAGATCGCGGCGAAGAGGAAGAGCCACACCACATCGACGAAGTGCCAGTACCAGGCGGCGGCCTCGAAGCCGACATGCTTCTCGGGCGTGAAATCCCCCATCCGCAGGCGAATGTAGCAGACGAAGAGGAAGATCGTCCCGATGATGACGTGCGCACCGTGGAAGCCCGTCGCCATGAAGAAGTTGGCGCCGTAGATGTTGCCGGCGAAGCCGAAGGCGGCGTGGCTGTACTCGTAGAACTGGAAGAACGTGAAGAGGATGCCGAGGCCGACCGCGAGCAGAAGGCCCGACGCCATGTCCTTGCGGTTGTTCTCATGCACCAGCGCATGGTGCGCCCAGGTCGCTGCCGCGCCGGAGCACAGCAGGATGAGGGTGTTGATCAGCGGCAGGTGCCACGGGTCGAACACCTCGATGGACGGGGGCGGCCACTGCCCTTCCGAGAACGTCTGCATCGGGTAAAGGGCGTGCTTGAAGAACGACCAGAACCACGCCGCGAAGAACATCACCTCGGACATGATGAACATGATGAAGCCGTAGCGCAGGCCGATCCGCACGACGGGAGTGTGATCGCCGACCCGGCTTTCGCCGACGACGTCCGACCACCAGCCGAACATGGTGTAGACCGTCAGGATCGCACCGATGGCAAACATCCACGGCATGGAGCCGTGCATCCACAGCACGGCGCCGAACAGCATGATGAACGCGCCCACGGAGCTCAGAAGCGGCCAGATGGACGGCGGGAGAATGTGGTAATCGTGATTCTTTTCGTGGGCCATTGGCGGTCGGTTCCTTACCCGTCTGTCCCTAGTTGGAAGTGGCCAGAGCGGCGTGCTCTTGCGGCAGGTCGGTTTCGTAGAACGTATAGGACAACGTGATGTGCGGCGTCCACTTCGCGTCGCGGTCGTCGCGGATCTCCGGATCGACGTAGAACGTCACCGGCATGTTCACGCGCTGTCCCGGCTGCAGCACCTGCTCGGTGAAGCAGAAACAGTCGATCTTGGTGAAGAACCCGCCCGCGTCGAACGGCGCGACGTTGTAGGTCGCGGTGCCGGCGATGACGCGATCGGTCGGGTTGTAGGCCTCGTAGAAGGCGATGTTCGTCTCGCCGAGGCGGACGGTCATCTGATTCTGAACAGGCTTGAACTCCCACGGCATGTCCTTGGCCCGGCTGCCATCGAACCGGACGGTGATCGTCTCGTCGAGGATCACGTCGGAGCCGGCCTCGGCCGTGGCGGTTGTGCCGCCGTATCCGGTGACGCGGCAGAACAGGTTGTACATGGGCACGGCGGCCCAGGCCATCGAGCCCATGAACACGATGACGCCGACCGCGATCGCGGCGGTCTTCTGCTTGGGATCCATGCGGTGCTTGCTCATCCCGTCAGCCCCCGTTCCCTGCATCCTGATCCGCCGCACGCATCTCGAGTTGCGGACGCGCGACATGGTCGAAGCCTTCGGTGGGCCCGAGATTGGTGATCTTCACCACGGACAGACCGAACACGATGGCCGCGAAGCCGAGAAGAAGCGCGCCGACGCCGAAGTTCCGCCCGCGGCGGCGCTTGTGCAGCTCGTGCTCGGCGCGAATCATAGCCAGCCCCAGGCCGGCAGCACGCCGGCGGAGCGCAGCGACGCGTCGATGAGGAGCGCGCCGAACTGCAGGAAGAGGTAATAGAGCGACAGCTTGAAGAGCCCCTTCTCGGCCGCGAAATGATCCGCCTCCGCATCCGCCGTGCTGCGCCGGCTGACGATCCATGCGCCACGGATGAAGGCCGCGTTCAGCGCAAGGGACGAGACGAGATAGACCGGGCCGCCGATCGGCGTCGCCGCGATGGCGAGCGCCGGGACAGCGAGGATCAGGGCATAGGCGATGATGTGGCGGCGGGTGCTGTCCGGCCCGTGGGTGACGGTCAGCATCGGCACGCCGGCATCGGCATAGTCGCTCTTCACGAAGAGGGCGAGCGCCCAGAAGTGCGGCGGCGTCCAGAGAAAGACCGTCAGGAACAGCAGGATCGGCTCGAGGGACAGCCCCCCCGTGGCCGCGACCCAGCCGACCGCGGGCGGGAAGGCCCCGGCGGCCCCGCCGATGACGATGTTCTGCGGGGTCCAGCGCTTCAGCCACATCGTGTAGATGACGGCATAGAAGAAGATCGTGAAGGCGAGGAAGAGGCCTGCGGCGATGTTGGACGCAAGGCCCAGCATGACGACGGAGATGCCGGACAGGGCAAGTCCGAGGCCCAGCGCCTCCCCGGGCGACACCCGCCCGGACGGGACGGGCCGGCGCGCGGTGCGGCGCATCTTCGCGTCGATATCGGCATCCCACCACATGTTCAGGGCGCCGGCGGCCCCGCCGCCGACCGCGATGAAGAGGATCGAGACCGCCGCCACGAAGGGATGCACCGGAACCGGCGCCACGACGAGCCCGACCAGCGCGGTGAAGACGACGAGCGTCATCACCCGCGGCTTCAGGAGCGCGAAGTAGTCCCGAAGCTCCGGCTCGCCCGCGGCGGCGCCGGAGATCGGGGTGCTATGAAGGGACGCGTCGCTCATGCGCTGCCTGTCACTCCGCGGAAGCGAGGGTGCGGGTCGCGGGGATGCCGGCATATTCCTCGCGGGCGCCCTCGAGCCAGAGTTCGTAGTTCTCGGGGCTCACGACCTTCACGGTGATCGGCATGTAGGCGTGGCTGATCCCGCACAGCTCGGAGCACTGGCCGAAATAGACGCCCTCGACCTCCGGCTCGAACCACAGCTCGGCCAGACGACCGGGCACGGCATCCTGTTTCACGCCGAAGGCCGGGATGGTCCAGGAGTGGATCACGTCCGCGCCGGTGATCTGCATCACCACGGTGGCTCCGGTCGGAACGACGACAGCGGTGTCCGTCGCGAGCTTGAATTCGGCATCAGTATAGCCGGCCTCGGCGAGAGCGGCGCTCGTCTCCTCGGTCAGCATGTTCTGCTGGGCGGAGCCGATCATGTAGCTGTCGAACCCGATTCCCTCGTCGGGGTACTCGTACCCCCAGTACCACTGGTAGCCGGTCACCTTGATGGTGATGTCGGCCTCCGGGATTTCCTGCTGGTTGAACAGGACCGGGAGGGAGAAGGCACCGATGAAGACGAGGATCAGGATCGGAACGAGCGTCCAGCCGATCTCCAGCGGGGTGTTGTGGGTGAACCCGGCCGGCGTGGGGTTGCGGCGGCGGTTGTAGAGGACGAGCACGGCCGCGAGCAGCAGCGTGACGAACACGACGATGCCGCCGATGATCCACAGCAGCATGCCGTCGAGCCAGTGAATGTCCTGCGCAAGCGAGGTCGCGGCGGGCTGGAACCCGATTCCACCTTGCGCCGGTGCGCCGATGATCGGCAGACCCTCGGTGGCCTCGCTCATGGCGTCCTGTGCCCGCGCAAGACCGGGCGCCGCCAGTGCAGTGAAGGAAGCGGCAATAAAGCCGGTGAGGGTCGCTAACTTCATGGCTCTCTCATCCCGTACGTGGCGGCGCTGGCCTCGCGCCGGCCTAGTGCAGCCGTCCCCGGCGCAACAGCGCGGCGGACCGGCCCCTTGGTGTCTCCGGCGCTCTAGACCATATTACGCGAACCGTCTCAAGCGCCGGGTGTGGGACCCGGCGTCGCATGCGGCGGCGCGCCCTGCCCACGTCCGCTCCCGGGACGGCAGGGCAGATCCGACGCCCGACGACCATCACCTCCCGGAAGGACCCGTCCAATGCCCGATGATTTCCGCCCCTTCGACACGCGGCTCGACGAAGGCGCCGCCCTGTCGCTGCTCCGCAGTGCCACCGACGGCGCCGAGGACGGGGAGCTGTTCCTCGAGCGGCGCCGTTCAGAGGTCCTCGCCTTCGACGACGGACGCCTGAGGACCGCCTCCTACGATGCCGCCGAGGGCTTTGGCCTGCGCGCGGTGAAGGGAGAGACCGCGGGCTATGCCCACTCGACCGAGATCTCGGAGGCCGCCTTGAAGCGCGCGGCGGAAACGGCGCGGCTCGCCGTCGGCGATGGCGGCGGCGTCCTGGCGGACAGCCCCCTGCCCACCAACCGGAAACTCTACGGAGACGACGACCCGATCGCCGGGGCGAGTTTCGGCGTGAAAGTGGAGACGCTGCGGGAGATCGACGCCTTCCTGAGGGACCTCGATCCGCGCGTGGTCCAAGTCTCCGCCTCCGTCGCGGCGGGGCTTCAGGAGGTCGAGATCCTGCGCCCGGACGGGCTGCGCGTGGCCGATATCCGCCCCATGAGCCGGATCAACATCTCCGTGATCGTCGAGGAGAACGGCCGGCGCGAGCAGGGCGGCATGGGCGGCGGCGGCCGGGTGGGCCTGACCGGCCTGATTGCGCGGGACAGCTGGGAGCCGGTCGCGCGGGAAGCGCTGCGCATCGCCCGCGTGAACCTCCGTGCGGAGGCCGCTCCCGCCGGCGTGATGGACGTGGTGCTCGGGCCCGGCTGGCCGGGCATCCTGCTGCACGAGGCCATCGGCCACGGCCTCGAAGGCGATGCCAACCGCAAGCGGTCCAGCGCCTTCGCGGGCCTGATGGGGCAGCGTATCGCCGCGCCCGGCGTCACGGTGGTGGATGACGGGACGATCCCGGATCGCCGCGGCTCCATCACGGTGGACGACGAGGGCACGCCTTCGGGGCGTACGGTCCTGATCGAGGACGGTATCCTGAAAGCCTACATGCAGGACCGCCAGAACGGCCGGCTGATGGGAACCGGGAGCACCGGCAACGGACGCCGGGAGAGCTTCGCGCACACGCCCATGCCGCGGATGACGAACACGGTGATGCTGGGCGGCGACAGCGACCCCGCGGACATCCTGGCGAGCCTCGGGGACGGGCTCTATGCCGTGGGCTTCGGCGGCGGTCAGGTGGATATCACCTCCGGCAAGTTCGTCTTTTCCTGCACCGAGGCCTACCGGGTGAAGAACGGCAAGGTCGGCGCGCCGGTGAAGGGCGCGACCCTGATCGGGGACGGCGCGACGGCGCTCAGCCACATTCGCGGAATCGGCAACGACATGTCCCTCGATCCCGGAATCGGCAACTGCGGCAAGGCCGGTCAGTGGGTGCCGGTGGGCGTCGGCCAGCCGACGCTGATGATCGGCGGGCTGACCGTCGGCGGATCGGCGGCGGGCTGAGGGGTGCCGTCTGGGACGCCAGCGGAAAGGGTCTGGAGAAAGACCGGCGGCAGGCAGGAAGCCGGCTGACGTTAACTTGGGATTAACCGGAATCACGCTAGCCCTGTTCCTGCAAGAGACGGGGAGCGCCGGATGGACTTGTTTTCTTCCCCACCCCCCCTCGCACCACCCACCCCGGAAGGAGATAGGCTGGCGCGCCTCCGTCTCTTGCGCTCCCGGCGCGTAGGACCCAAGACCTACCGCCGGCTCCTGCATCAGAGCGGCGGCGATCCCCACGCCGCCCTCGACGCCCTTCCCGGCATCGCCCGGAAGGCCGGAATGGGGGAGTACCGCCCCTGCTCCCGCGGCGAGGCCGAGGCCGAGCTGGAGGCCGGCCGTGCCGCCGGCGCACGGCTGATCCACGAGGGCGATCCGGATTGGCCGCCGGGGCTGGCCGATCTCGCCGAAGCGCCGCCCATGCTCTGGGCCCGCGGTCCCGGACTACCCTGCCTCTTTCGGCGATCCGTAGCCGTTGTCGGCGCGCGGAACGCGTCGTCCCTCGGGCTGCGCATGGCGCGGAAGCTGTGCGGCGAGCTTGCGGCGGAGGGCCTGACCATCGTGTCCGGCCTTGCCCGCGGGATCGACGCCGAGGCCCATCGCTGCGCGTTGCAGACAGGGACCGTTGCGGTCGTCGCCGGCGGGGTGGACGTGGTCTATCCCAAGGAGAATGCGGAGCTGACGGACCAGATCGCGTCCTCCGGCCTCATCCTGTCCGAGATGCCCTGCGGCATGCGGCCCCAGGCTCGGCATTTTCCGCGCCGCAACCGGCTGGTGGCGGCACTCGCTGAGGCGGTTCTCGTGATCGAGGCAGCGGCACGGTCCGGCAGCCTGATCACGGCGCGCAATGCCGGTGAGCTGGGGCGGGACGTCCTGGCCGTTCCCGGCCACCCGCTCGACGGCAGGGCCGAGGGCTGCAACCTGCTCATCCGCGAGGGCGCGACGCTGATCCGGCGGGTGGAGGACGTCATGGAGGCGCTGACCCCGCTCTCCTGCCGGAAGGGCGAGACGGCGCGGGACAAGGGCAAGGCGGAGGCTGGTCCGACAAGGACCGCGCCCCCGGTCGCCCGGCAGACCCCCGATTCCGGCGAGGCCGTGGTCCGGACCCGCATTCTGGCCCTCCTCGGCCCCTCCCCCGTCGCCGAGGATCAGGTGATCCGCGATCTAGGCTTACCTGCGCGGCAGGTCGGCGCCGCGCTGGTGGCGCTGGAGCTCGGCGGCGAGGTGGAGCGTCTCCCGGGCGGCCTACTCGCCCGGCGCAAGGGCTAGCCGGCGCCGGCTTCGGTCATCGCACCCGCGCCGGCGTCAGTCATCGCATTGACAATGAGGCCGCCGCCGCCACATGGTCCGCCGCCATTCGCAAAGCCCCCGCAGGATTGATCCGCAATGCCAGTCGTCGTCGTCGAATCTCCGGCCAAAGCCAAGACAATCAACAGCTATCTCGGCAACGACTACACCGTCCTCGCCTCCTACGGTCACGTCAGGGATCTGCCGCCGAAGGACGGATCGGTCGATCCCGATCACGACTTCGACATGCGATGGGAGGTCGCGACCGACAGCAAGAAGCACGTCAAGGCGATCGCCGACGCGCTCAAGGACGACAACGAACTGATCCTCGCGACCGACCCCGATCGCGAAGGCGAGGCCATCTCCTGGCACCTCCTCGAGGCGCTCACGAGCCGCCGCGCGGTGAAGAAGGACACGCCGGTGGCGCGCGTCGTCTTCAACGCGATCACCAAGAACGCCGTGACGACCGCGATGCAGAACCCGCGGCAGGTCGACATGGAGCTGGTCCATGCCTACCTCGCCCGCCGCGCGCTGGACTACCTCGTCGGCTTCAACCTCTCTCCGGTCCTCTGGCGGAAGCTTCCGGGGGCGAAGTCCGCCGGGCGCGTGCAGTCGGTCTGCCTGCGGCTCATCGTCGAGCGCGAGATGGAGATCGAGGCGTTCCAGCCGCGCGAATACTGGTCCGTCGCCGCGGGCCTGACGACGCCGCGCGGCCAGGAGTTCGAAGCGCGCCTGTCGGTCCTCGGCGGCAAGAAGCTGGACCGGTACGATCTTGGCAACGCGACCGATGCCGAGATGGCGGTGCAGGCCGTCTCCTCCCGCGATCTCAAGGTGGCGAGCGTCGAGGCCAAGCCCGCGACGCGAAATCCCTCGGCGCCGTTCATGACCTCAACGCTGCAGCAGGAGGCCTCCCGCAAGTTCGGCATGGGCGCCCGGGCCGCGATGAGCACGGCGCAGCGCCTCTATGAGGCCGGTCTCATCACCTACATGCGGACGGACGGGATCGACATGGCGCCCGAGGCGGTCATGTCCGCCCGCGACGCGATCAAGGAGATGTACGGAGAGACCTACGTCCCCAAGTCGCCGCGGATGTACAAGAACAAGGCGAAGAACGCGCAGGAGGCGCACGAGTGCATCCGGCCGACGGACATGATGGCGCGGCCCGACAAGGTGCGCATCTCCGAGCCGGACCAGCGCAAGCTCTACGATCTGATCTGGAAGCGCACCATCGCCTGCCAGATGGAAGCGGCGCGGCTCGAGCGCACCACGGTGGAGATTGCGAGCGCGGACAAACAGGTCGGCCTCCGCGCCACGGGCCAGGTGATCCTCTTCGACGGCTTCCTGAAGGTCTACGAGGAAGGACGCGACGAGCCGGTCGAGGGTGACGACAAGCGGCTGCCGCAGCTGACCGAGGGCGACACGCTGGCCCGCGCGAAGGGCGCGCAGGAGGCCGCGTTCGAGAAGGCACGGCCCGAGAGCGGCTCTGGCGACGGGGCCGCGCGGGCCCACGCGGCGGCGGTCCTGTCGGACGATGCCTCCGTCATCGGCCTTCAGCACCACACCCAGCCGCCGGCCCGCTACACCGAGGCGACGCTGGTGAAACGGATGGAGGAGCTCGGGATCGGCCGCCCCTCCACCTACGCCTCCATCGTCACGACGATCCAGGACCGCGAATACGTCCGGAAGGACAAGAACCGGCTCATTCCCGAGGACAAGGGCCGGCTCGTGACCGCCTTCCTCGAGAATTACTTCCGCCGCTACGTTCAGTACGACTTCACCGCCGAACTCGAGGATCAGCTCGACCACGTCTCCGCCGGCGAGGCCGATTACAAGGATGTGCTGACTAACTTCTGGAAGGACTTCCACGCCGCGATCGAGGAGACCTCCGAACTTCGGATCACGGAAGTGCTGGACAAGATCAACGAGGTCCTCGAGCCGCATCTCTTCCCGCCGAACGCGGACGGGACCGACCCGCGCCTCTGCCCCAATTGCGGCGCGGGCAAGCTCTCGATGCGCACGGCGCGCTCCGGCGGCGCCTTCATCGGCTGCTCGAACTACCCGGACTGCCGTTACACCCGACCCTTCGGCCCTCCGGGGACCGAGGAGAGCGGGATCGGTCCGGACGGCAAGTACCTGGGCGACGATCAGGGCGACAAGATCACCCTGAGGGACGGGCGCTTCGGCCCCTACGTCCAGCGCGGCGAGCCGACGGAGGAAGAACCGAAGCCCCCGCGGGCCTCCCTGCCGAAGGGCTGGGCCGTCGAGGACATGGATCTCGGCAAGGCGGTCATGCTGCTGAACCTTCCGCGCGAGGTCGGCCCCCATCCGGAGGACGGCGAGATGGTCGTCGCCGGGATCGGCAGGTATGGGCCCTTCGTCCGCCACGGCAAGCTCTACGCGAACCTGCCGGAGGTGTCGGAGGTCTTCGAGATCGGGATGAACCGGGCCGTCGAAGTGCTGGCACAGAAGGCCGCCGGCCGCGGCGGGCGGGGTCGCGCGGCGGCCAAACCCCTGAAGGAGCTGGGCGATCACCCCGATGGCGGCGCGATCGCAGTGCTTGACGGTCGCTACGGGCCTTACGTGAAGTGGGAAAAGGTCAATGCCACGATCCCCAAGGGCACCGATCCGCAGGACGTGACCATGGAGCAGGCGCTCGAATGGATCGCCGAGAAGGCGGCCAAGAAGGGTACCAAGCGCAAGGCCCCCGCCAAGACGGCAGCCAAGAAGACGCCTGCAAAGAAGGCGCCGGCGAAGAAGCCTGCCGCAAAGTCCGCGGCGAGCAAGTCTACTGCGACCAAGTCGACGGCGGCGAAGAAGCCGGCTGCCAAGAAGCCGGCGGCGAAAAAACCCGCCGCGGAGAAGCCGTCGGACGAGTGAGACCCGGGCGAGGCGGTCCCTGCGGCTTGCATGGGAGCGCCGCCTTGCCGCAGGGTCGGATCGCAATGAGCTGATCGAGGCAACATGGACACTTGGGATCTGGACGGAATCCGGGTCGAGGATCCGCACGGCGCCTTCAGCCCGGCCCTCCGGCGGGCCATGGGCCGGGGCCGCTACGAACGACCGGAACGTCAGGCCGTCGCGGATCTTGTCCGCGCGGGCGACAGGATTCTCGAACTCGGCGCCGGCTGCGGCGTGATCGGCGTCGCTGCCGCACGGATCACCGGGCCGGACCGCGTCACCAGCATCGAGGCGAACCCGTCGATGGAGAGCACGATCCGGCATACGCACCGGATCAACGACTGCCCGGGGATCGACCTGCGCATCGGCGCAGTCGCAGCCGAGGGCGGCGGCACCGCCCCCTTCCACCTCTCGAGGGACTTCTGGGCGTCCTCCTTCGATCCGGAGACCCCGAACCTCACCGAGACCGTCTCCATCCCGCTGATCGGCATCGACGAGCTGGTCCGGGAGAGCGCCGCGAACGTGCTTCTGTGCGACATCGAAGGGGCGGAGCACGCGATCATCCCTGCCATGAACCTCGCGCCGCTCGACCTCGTGATCATGGAACTGCACCCTACTCCCGGAGGCCTTGCACGGATGGGCGCGCTTTTCGCCGCCCTTATCGGCGCGGGCCTCCATCCCGACATCGAGGCGGGGCGCACGCCGCGCGTCGCGATCTTCCGAAGGCCCTCCCGTGACTGACATGCCGCCCCTCGCCGTCGTCACCATGGTGTACGACGACGACGTCTATCTCGATATCTTCCTGCGCCACTGGACCCGTTTCCTGCCGCGGTCCAACATCTTCGTGCTGATGCATGCCAATTACGAGCGCTTCGAGGCGATGGCGGAGGGGTGCAACACGATGCGGATACGCCGCCCCGAGCCGAGTCCGGAGAGCGAGCAGCTGCGCTGGCGCATGGTCTCCCAGATCGTGAGCGGACTAACCTACCAGTTCGGCCGGGCGCTCTACACCGATGTGGACGAGATCATCACCGTCGATCCGGAGGTCGCGGCCTCTCCGGTGGAGTATATCTGCGGGCTGACCGATCCCGTCGTCGCGCCGATGGGGGTGGACCTCGTCCACGTCCCGGACCGGGAGCCCCTGCCCTACGATCCGGCCCGGCCGATCCTCGGGCAGCGGCGCTACTTCGCCTTCACCTCGTGGTACGCCAAGCCCTGCATCGTGTCCGAACCGATCCGGTGGGGGTCCGGCGGACACAATTGCAATCGCAAGTACGTCCTCGATCCCGCGCTCACGCTGTTCCACCTGCGCCTCTTCGACGAGGGCATCTACCGGGAGCGCGCCGACGCGCGGCTGAGCCTCGTGACGGACGATTCGACGGGCGATCTCATCCCCGGCCTCGGCGGTCGGACATGGCGCTCCGAGGGGGACCACCTCTCCCTCTACCGGCGCGATACGATGGACGAGGAACTCGCCAAGATCGAGAAGCCGGGGATGATGCGCAACGCGATGCAGCTCAAGAAGATGCACGACGATCTCTACATCCTGCACCACCGCGACAACAAACGCCTGCGCCGCCTGCCCAGCCGGTACGAGGGCGTTTTCTGACGCGACGGAAGAGCTTCGCGCCCGCGCCGCACGGGGCCATGCCGCCCCGGCGAACAAACGGGGGCCGTCGTTGACTTGGCTTGGCGACGCTGTGAATATGCCGCCCGCGGCAAGCTCAAGGGACGCGGAATGAAAAAAGTCTACGACACCGCCTTCGACGCGCTCGACGGCCTCCTTTTCGACGGGATGCTCATCGCGGCGGGCGGGTTCGGCCTCTGCGGCATTCCGGAACTCCTGATCTCGGCGATCCGCGATGCGGGGACGAAGGACCTGACCGTCGCGTCGAACAATGCCGGCGTGGACGATTTCGGCCTCGGCATCCTCCTCGAGACGCGGCAGGTGAAGAAGATGATGAGCTCCTATGTGGGCGAGAATGCCGAGTTCATGCGGCAATACCTGTCCGGCGAGCTCGAGCTCGAATTCAACCCGCAGGGCACGCTCGCCGAACGGATGCGCGCCGGCGGCGCCGGCATCGCCGGCTTCTACACAAAGACCGGCGTCGGCACCCAGATCGCAGAGGGCAAGGAACACAAGGACTTCGACGGGGAGACCTACATCCTCGAGCGCGGGATCTTCGCTGACCTCGCCATCGTCAAGGCATGGAAGGCCGACGAGACCGGAAACCTCGTCTTCCGCAAGACCGCGCGGAACTTCAATCCGCCGGCCGCGATGTGCGGACGTGTCTGCGTCGCCGAGGTGGAGGAAATCGTGCCGCGCGGCGAGCTGGACGGGGACGAGATCCACCTGCCCGGCGTCTATGTCCATCGCCTGATCCAGGGTGATCACGAGAAGCGTATCGAGAAGCGCACGACCCGCGCGGCGTGATCCGGCGCCGACGGAGCGGTCCATGACGCGACATCGATCCGACGGACATTCGATCAGCGTCGCTGATGCGCCGGACCTTACCGGATCGCTGGACGTCACCGGCGGCGCGAACGGCACCATCGTCACGGTCGACATTCCGCGTGTCGGCCCCATGAAGACAACGTAGCGACTAGGTAGGAGATCCCATGCCCTGGGACCGCGATCAGATGGCCGCCCGCGCCGCGGCCGAACTCGAAGACGGGATGTACGTGAATCTCGGCATCGGCATCCCCACGCTGGTGGCGAACTACATTCCCGACGGCGTCGAGGTGACGTTGCAATCGGAGAACGGAATGCTCGGCATGGGCCCCTTCCCGATCGAGGGCGAGGAGGATCCCGACCTCATCAACGCTGGCAAGCAGACCGTGACGGAGATCGACAAGACCGCCTATTTCGACAGCGCGACCTCCTTCGGGATGATCCGGGGCGGCAAGATCGCGATGGCGATCCTCGGGGCCATGGAAGTCGCCGAGAACGGCGATCTCGCGAACTGGATGATCCCCGGGAAGCTCGTGAAGGGGATGGGCGGCGCGATGGACCTCGTCGCCGGCGTGCGCCGCGTGATCGTGGTGATGGACCATCAGAACAAGGCCGGCGAGAGCAAGCTGCTCAAGTCGTGCACGCTGCCCCTGACCGGCACCGGCGTCGTGAACCGCGTGATCACCAACCTCGGTGTGCTCGATGTGGTCGAGGGCGGGCTGAAGATCGTCGAGATCGCCGACGGCGTGACCGAGGACGACATCCGCGCCGCCACGGAGGCGCATATCATCTGACCCGCCGCACCGCGCCCCGGGCTCCGGACGGCGTGGCCGATTTGCATGTGGTCCGGGCGCGCGCGCCCGCCGACCTTTCGCCGAACGCGCGTTCGCGACATATGGAGCCATGGCCGCTTCCCGGCTACAGATCCGCCCGATGACCACGCCTCCGCAAGATCTCAAGCCCCGCCGACGGGGACGCTTCGGCATCCGCCGCGCCGGAACGACGATCGTCACGATCCTCCTCGTCGGCGCGGTCATCGCGGGATTCGTCGCGATGGCCACGGCGACGGGCTGGGAGGACTCCTTTGCGCAACTCGGAAAGCTGGAGTTCTGGCAGATCGCCGTGCTGCTCGGCCTCACCGTGGCCAACTACATCTTCCGCGGCCTCAGGTGGTACGTCTTCAGCCGCGCGCTCGGGCTGCCGAGGGGCCGCCGCCGCGATGCGCGTCATTTCGCGGGCGGCCTCGCGATGACGGTGACACCCGGCCGTCTCGGCGAGGTGATCCGGCTGCGCTGGCTCGCGCGGGAGACGGGATGGCCGATGGACCGCACAGCGCCGCTCATCCTGGTGGATCGCGCCGCCGACCTTGCCGCGATGGCGCTCATCCTCGCGGGCATGCTGGCGCTGTCCGCCGCCGGGATGGCCGGAGCGGTGCCGGCCGCCATCATCGCCGCGATCGTGGCCGTGGTGCTCACGCGGCCTTCGGTGATCGGCGGGCTCGTCACGTGGAGCTACCGGGTCCTCGCCGTCCGCCCGCGCCTCTTTGCCCGCGCCCGCTCCGCCGCCCGCTCCCTACAGCGCTTCTCCTCCCCCCGCGTGTTCATCCCGGGCGTGCTCTACGGCACGATCGGATGGGCCATCGAGGGGGTAGAGCTCTATCTCATCCTGACCTGGATCGGCGCCGATATCGGCCTGCCCTCCGCCATCGGCATATTCGTCTTCGCGACCTTTGCCGGCGGCCTGACCGGAGCGCCGGGCGGCCTCGGCGGTGCGGAAGCGTCGATGATCGCGCTGATGCGGCTGCAGGGCGTCGCCATGGGGCCGGCGATCGCCGCGACCGCCGTGATCCGCCTGACGACCATGTGGTTCGCCGTCCTGATGGGCCTCGTCGTGCTGCCCTACGCGGAGCGCGTGTCGCGCCGGATCAAGCGGGAGCGCGAGGCAGAGGCTCTTCCGACCCGCTAGCCGCCTGCCGCGGAGACGCGGAAGACGCAGCCATCCGAGATGTATAGCGGCGGTGTCACACACAGGCCCTTGGCCACGCTCCACGCCGCCAGCACCTTCGGCACGTAATCCCGCGTCTCGGCATAGGGCGGCACGCCGTCATGCTCCCTCACCGCGCCTTCGCCCGCATTGTAGCCGGCGAGCGCAAGGAGCGGATCGCGTCCGAACTCCGACAGGAGCCAGTCGAGATAGGCGACGCCGCCACGGATGTTCTGGGCGGCATCACGGGAATCGGTGACGCCGAAGCGCGTCGCGGTGTCCGGCATGAGCTGCATGAGCCCCGTCGCGCCGGCGTGGGAGACGGCATCGGTCCGCCCCGCGCTTTCTACCCCGATCACCGCAAGCGCGAAGGCGGGGGAGACCTGCGTGCCGATGGTGGCGCGCAGGATGTCCGTCCCATGCCGCTCGGCTATGGTCTGGAGATGCTGGAGGCGCGGACGGCGCACGGAAGAGCCTTGCGTGGAATCGAGCGCGGCGAGAGCGGCGTCGAGCCGGCCGGGGCCGATGCCGTCGAACCCGGGGGACAGCTGCGTCCAGAACCACGCATGGGCCGCGGGCTTGGCCGGGCTCGGGACCGCGCCGGGAGCCGGGGCGTCGCCGACCGCCGATTTCTCCGGCAGTGCCGGCCGCGCGGCCAGAAGCGCGCGCTGCTCCTCGGGGTCGATCTGGATGGTGATGCGCCGGCCCGCGACAGGCGTGCCCACGCGCACGCGCTTGAAGGTGAAGTCCTTCGGCGGCGGCGGCGAAGGCAGGGCGGCGGCCTCCGAAACGAGGGGCTGCGGAGCCGTTCCTGCGTCGTCTTGGGCGGCCACGGATCCCGCGCAGAGGATCAGCACGATGGGCCAGGCGGTGTGGAGTGGCGACATGGGCCCCTCCTTTTCTGGGAATCTCGTCGGAGGAAAGGTCGCGCGACTCAGCCCCGCCAGGCCAGCCAAAAGAGGCAACCGGCCCGGATTCGCGACAGAATCTTGCCAATATGCACCGCTCGGTTCGCCGCCTGACGCCGAGAATCGCCCATATATCCATTATAAACAGATGCTTATATGATATTTCAGGTTTTACTCCCGCGGCTAAGAAATGGACGGATAGACGACAAAGTCGCGCCTCAATCCAAAGGCTTATTGGCGTCATGCCGAGACGGACACCGAGGCGGTTGAGAGAGAACCGCTCAGGCACCGACCCCGCCGAGGCACCGTAACATCGAGCAACCACGCGACCGAAAATTGAGGATTACCCAAATGAAACTCGTCAACCTGATCAAGACCTTCCGCGCCGACGAAGATGGTGCCGTCACCGTCGACTGGGTCGTCCTGACCGCCGCCATCGTGGGCATCGGCATTGCCGTTCTGACCGTCGTCTCCACCGGCGTGGACACGCTTGGCGATGGCATCGAAACCGATCTGACGACTGCCGGATCGATCGGCGACGGCGACGGCTGATCAGTCTTGGTAAGTCACCGTGCGGCCCCCGGGGTCGTACGGACAATACAAAGGCCGCTGCGCCGAAACATGCGCGGCGGCCTTCTTTCGTAATATCACGCGCGAAGCCGGTCCGCTCGTAGAGCCCGGATGATGCGGTTCCGGCCGTTGCAAGGAGCAGCCATGAAACTGTGGCTATTGAAAGCGCTGCGAGACGACACCGGCGCAGTGACGGTCGATTGGGTCGTGCTGACCGGAGCCATCATCGTGATGAGCATCGGCGCGGCCATTCTGGTGACCTCCGGCGTGTCCCCCTTCATCACGAAGATCGCCGGGCTTCTCGCCGGCGGCTGACCGCTCTCCCCCGTCTTGGAGACAACTAGAGCCCCCCTGCCACGGGACCTCGACACGTCGCCTCCGATTGCACGCCCCGGCGTCGTAACCACCAAAGGAACAGGATCCATGCGTATCGTCTTCGCTCTCGTCCTTCTCGCGGGGCTCGGCCTTGCCGGGTTCGCGGTGTACCTGTCCCAAGGCTTCATCGCCAACATGAGCGCCGAGCGCGACGCGCTTCTCGCCGCCCAGCGGGAGATGCCGGCGACGGTGAGCGTCATCGTGACGTCCGCCGACAAGAAATACGGCGAGCAACTCACCGAAGAGGACGTGAAGACCGTCGTCTGGCAGAAGGATAGCTTGCCCGAAGGTGCCTTCACGGAGATGGACGCCCTGTTCCCCGAGGGCGAGGCCGCGCGCTACGTCGTCAGTGCGATGCAGGCGTTCGAGCCCGTCCTTGCGGCGCGGATCACCGAGCCGGGCGAGGATGCCGGGATCACGTCCCGTCTCGAGCGTGGCAAGCGCGCCTTCGCGATCAGTGTGGACGTTTCCTCCGGCGTCTCCGGCTTCCTTCGCCCAGGCGACCGGGTGGACATCTACTGGACCGGAACCTCCGGCAACCGCGGCGTGACGAAGCTCATCGAGACTGGCGTGAAGCTCATCGCCGTCGACCAGACATCCGATACCGGCCGCACCTCCCCTGTCATCGCCCGTACCGTGACGGTCGAGGCCTCTCCGCAACAGGTCGCCTCGCTCGCCCAGGCGCAGAGCACGGGCCGTCTCGTCCTCTCCCTCGTCGGCGCCGAGGACACGACTGTCGCAGACGTGATCGAGGTGGATCAGAAGACGCTGCTCGGCATCGTCGAGGAACTGCCTCCCCCGCCGGAGGAGGTCGAGCGGGTCTGCACCACCAAAGTCCGCCGCGGCAACGAGGTCGTGCAACAGCCGATCCCCTGTACTAACTGACGAGAGGGATCGCCCGGGCCGCAGGCGATGGCGGCACGAGGCGAGGCACGTTCGCAGCGCCTCCACGGGGTGTTGCCGCGGGGACATAAACTCCGCCTCCCAACTCCCTGATTGTTGCATGCAAATCGTTTTGCGCGCAGCCTCGGGAGAAAGCAGGCAAAAGACCTGCTCCTTTTTTCGCGTGATCGAGAGGCGGATCACTATGGCTTTCACGAGCATGTACAGGGCGGGCCGTCTCGGCCTCGCCCTCGCCGCCGGCGCACTGGTGATGGCTCCGGGCGCGGCCTCGGCGCAGGCGCTGCAGATCCAGGGCGGCACGCTCCAGCGCGCGCTCAACGTCCCGATCAACCGCGCCGTCGTTGTCGAAAGCCAGCGGCCCTTCGCCGAACTGTCGATCGCCAATCCCGGTATCGCGGACATCTCCACCCTGAGCGAGACGTCGATCTACGTCCTCGGCAAGACGCCGGGGCGGACGACGCTGACCCTCCTCGCCCCCGATGGCACGCTGATCACCAATGTCGAGGTCGTGGTGACGGCGGATGTGTCCGAGTTGAAGGAACGCCTGCGGGAGGTCCTGCCGGGCGAGCCGGTCGAGGTGCGGCCGGCCAATGACGGGCTGGTCCTTTCCGGAACCGTGTCCAGCGCCCAGATCATCGACCGCGCAATCGATCTTGCCAACCGCTACGCGCCGGGCCGCATCTCCAACCTGATGAACGTCGGCGGCACGCAACAGGTGATGATGAAGGTCCGCTTCGCCGAGATGAACCGCTCGGTCTCGAAGAGCCTGTCGGCGAGCCTCGCGGTCAACGGCATCAGTTCGGACGGCAATGTCGGCGTCGCCGGTGGCAATGGCACCTACGTGGCCGGTGACAATTTCGGCAACCTGTTCGACGGCAGCTCCGCCACCGGCACCCAGCTCGGCAGCGGAACGCAGGGCGCGATCTCGATCGGCGTCGGGGCCGGGAACGTGGAATTCGCCGTGCTCCTCGAGGCGCTGGAGAGCAAGGGCTTCGTGCGCACCCTCGCCGAGCCGAATCTCACGGCGCTCTCGGGCCAGGCCGCCAGCTTCCTCGCCGGCGGCGAGTACCCCGTCCCGACGGCCGATGCCGACGGTAACGTGCGGGTCGAGTACAAGCCGTTCGGCATTCAGCTCGAGATGACGCCGCGGGTCACGGGCAGCAACATCAACCTGCGTCTCTCCGCCGAGGTCAGCGGGATCGACCGGTCCATCGGCTATACCGATGCGGGCTTTACCGTGAACGGCTTCCGGACCCGGTCCACCTCGACCACGGTCGAGCTGATGGACGGGGAGAGCTTCGCCATCGCCGGCCTGCTCCAGGACGATTTCCAGGACAGCACCTCCGAAGTGCCGTGGCTGGGGGACATTCCCGTCCTCGGCGCGCTCTTCCGCTCCGCCTCCTACCAGCGCAACCAGTCGGAACTCGTGATCGTCGTCTCGGCTCATCTCGTGACGCCGACGCGGGGCGACACGCTGGCGCTGCCGACCGACCGGGTTCGCCCGCCGACCGAACGCGAGCTGTTCCTGGGCGGCAAGGACGCGGCCACGCGCCGGCCGATCACCGGGGGCGCGGGCGAGGTTGCCCGGCAGGATTTCAGCGGCTCTTACGGCTACGTGATGGAGTGAGCGACATGCGCTATTCCGACTGGACCATCCCGGCACTTCTGTGCGCCGCGGCGCTGTCCTCCGCCTGTGCGCCGGAGGCCCGGCGGGACTTCGACGACGAGGCCGGCGCGTTCCTGGATCAGGGGGATTTCGGCATGGCGACCCGAAACAATCACCTGCAGATGACCTGCCGCCGCGTGACGACCGCCACCATCTCGAAATATGGCCAACCTTTGTCCAGCGGCTGCCCCGGCCGCGTGCAGGACGGCAAGTACGCCCTCTTCGCCTACACGGAATCGATCCGCAGCGCGACGGAGCAGCATGGCCCGGTCCCGTATGACGATTCCGCGCATCTGCCCTCCGGCGGCGGCCGCGGAGGCAAAGGCAGCGGCGGTTGAGGCCATTCGGCCCGCGCGGGTGAGCTTTTAGCCTGCGCTCATCCGGTTGAGCGCAAAAGGGTGCTGCATCGCGCAGGCATGACCGGAAACAATCATCACAATTTCCCCATGACCCTCCGGCGGCTTCGCACAATGACGACAATCCGGCCCCAATTTCGCCGGGTTCAGCCCGGAAAACCGAGGCTGAGGACAGGTGCGACCGCGTGAGCGGCTCAGCGCCAGCCGGAAACGATCCCGGACGATCCGGAAGAAGGGTTTGAGGCCATGACGACGAGCAGTGCAGCCTTGCAGCCGGAACCGGCGCCGATCTCCGCCTGCACCATCAGCAGGGATGTGCAGAACTTCGATCTGCTGATCGAGGACATGGAGACCGAGCTTGGCGAGAACTGGGGGGACCTCTCGCTGGGGGACGGTCTGACCTTTCTCGGGCAACCGGACGCCGGGTCCCTCGAATTCGTCGTCGTTGCCATCGACGATCAGGACGAGGAGAGCGAGACGCTCGTGGGTGACGTGATCCGCGCTGCAGGGCGGCGCGACATCGCCGTGCTTCTCGTGGCGAAGGACGTGCGGCCGACCGCGCTGCACCGCCTCTTGCGCATCGGGGCCCGCGAATTCCTCCCCTACCCGCTTCCCGAGAATGCCCTTCACGAGGCCATCGACCGCATTCGGACGCCGGAGCTGCCGCACGCCGAGCCCGGTGGCCCCGATGCCGCGGCCGCCGCCCCGCGCGCAGGCAAGGGCGACCGGGACGGCGCGATCCTCGCGGTGCATGGCCTCGCGGGGGGCGTAGGCGCGACGACCTTCGCGGTGAACCTCGCATGGGAACTGGCCGGTCAGGGCCGGAAGAAGGAAGAGCCGCCCAAGGTCTGCCTCATCGATCTCGACCTGCAGTACGGCTCCGTCTCCACCGCCCTCGACCTGCAACGGCGGGACGTGGTCTACGAGATGCTGGCCGATACCGGCGCGATGGATGCGGACGTCTTTCACGGCGCGCTTCAGACCCACTCCGAGAAGCTGCATGTCCTGACCGCCCCGCCGGACATCCTTCCGCTGGATCTCGTGGCTCCGGAGGACATCGCCGCCGTTCTGGACATGGCGCGCGCGCATTTCGACTTCGTCGTCGTGGACATGCCGAGCACACTCGTCGCATGGTCCGAAACCGTGCTGCACGCGGCGGACGTCTACTTTGCCCTGATCGAGCTGGACATGCGATCGGCCCAGAACGCGCTGCGCTTCAACCGGCTCCTGAAGGGCGAGGACCTGCCCACGGAGCGCATCCGCTACGGTCTCAACCGCGCGCCCAGGTTTACCGACCTGCAAGGCAAGTCCCGTGCCAGACGCCTCGCCGAAAGCCTCGACATCACGATCGAGCTGCAATTGCCCGATGGCGGGCGGCAGGTGACGCAGTGCAACGACCAGGGGGAGACTCTGGCCGAGGGCGCGAAGAAATCGCCCCTGCGCAAAGAAATCCTGAAACTGGCCACCTCCCTCCACGATATCGCCAGAGTTCGCGCCGAAAGCTGACGCTCCATCCGCCCGGAGGCGACCCGATGTTCTCGAAATACAAGAAGCAGCGCCCCGCCCCCGATACGGTCGCGCCGCAGCGCCCGGAAACCCCGCAGCAGGCGAAAGCGGCAGCGCCCGTTCCTGCCGAGACGCCCCGCCCCCCGCGGCGGGCGATGGAGGCCGCACGCCCCAGGATCGCCGCGCAGGCCGCGCCAGAGGACAGGGAGAAGAAGCGGAAGGAGAAGTTCTCCGAGATCAAGGTGGAGGTGCACAAGCGCCTCCTCGACAGCCTGAACCTCGCCGCGCTCGAAACGGCCACCGAATCGGACCTGCGCGCCGAGATCTCCGCCATCGCGCAGGAGAGCCTCGAGGAGATGTCGATCGTCCTCAACAAGGAGGAGCGGGCGACTCTCCAGAACGACCTCTACAACGAGGTGACCGGTCTCGGCCCTCTCGAGCCCCTGCTGAAGGACGACACCGTCAACGACATCCTCGTCAACGGCCCACGGCAGATCTTCGTGGAGCGCGACGGCAGGCTGGAGCTGACCGAGATCACCTTCAAGGACGAGCGGCACCTGCTGCGGATCATCGACAAGATCGTCTCCGCCGTCGGCCGCCGGGTCGACGAAAGCAACCCTTACGTGGACGCCCGCCTCTCGGATGGCTCCCGTTTCAATGCCATGGTTCCGCCGATCGCGGTGGACGGCTCGCTCGTCTCGATCCGGAAGTTCAAGAAGGAGAAGCTCGGGATCGACGATCTTGTCCGGTTCGGCGCCTTCACGGACGACATCGCCGCCTATCTCGAAGCCGCCGTCGCCTGCCGGCTGAACATCATCGTCTCGGGCGGAACCGGTTCGGGCAAGACGACGACGCTCAATGCGCTCTCCTCCTTCATCGGCAATTCGGAGCGTATCCTGACCATCGAGGACACCGCCGAACTCCAGCTTCAGCAGACCCATGTCGGCCGAATGGAAAGCCGCCCGGCCAACGTCGAGGGGCGGGGCGCCGTCTCCCAGCGGGACTGCCTGAAGAACGCCCTGCGGATGCGGCCCGACCGCATCATCGTCGGCGAGACACGCGGCGAGGAGGTGATCGACATGCTCCAGGCCATGAATACCGGCCATGACGGCTCGATGACCACGATCCACGCCAACTCCGCGCGGGACGGGATCTCCCGCCTCGAGAACATGATCGCGATGGCCGGCATCGAGATGCCGCTCAAGGCCGTCCGCAGCCAGATCGCAAGCGCCGTGAACCTGATCGTCCAGGCCAGCCGCCTGCAGGACGGCTCCCGCCGCATGGTCTCGGTCACCGAGATCACCGGAATGGAGGGGGAGGTCATCTCGATGCAGGAGATCTTCCGCTACGAGCGTCAGGGTCTCGGGCCGGACGGCAAGATCATCGGCCGGTTCAACGCATCCGGCGTGCGGTCCTACTACGCGGATCGCTTCAAGCAATGGGGGTACGACCTGCCCGCCAGCATCTACGATCCGATTGTCGGATAGAACGGGCGCATAATGACCATCTCGGCAGAACCGCTGATCTACGGGCTCATCTTCATCGCCGTGCTGGCGATGGTGGAGGGCATCTATCTCACCGTCTTCGGCAAGTCGATCAGCCTCAACAGCCGGGTGAACCGCAGGCTCGACCTGCTGGAGAAGGGCGGACGCCGCGAAGAGGTGCTCGAACAGCTCCGCAAGGAGATGAGCCAGCACATGAACGCGAGGGGCATCCCACTCTACGCGATTCTGGCGGACAAGGCGCAGAAGGCCAACATCGCCTTCACGCCGATCCAGCTCATCGCGGTGATGGCGCTTCTGAGCGCGATGGCCTTCGTCGGCCTGAGCGTCGCCACCGAGGCGGGGCTCGCCGTGCGCATCGTTGTCGCGATCGCGATGGGGGTAGGCGGGGTCTACACCTGGGTGAACAACAAGGCGAAGAAGCGCCTCGGCCTCATCGAGGAGCAGCTTCCGGACGCGGTCGAGCTGATGGTGCGCTCGCTGCGCGTCGGTCACCCCTTCTCCTCCGCCATCGGCATCGTCGCGAGGGAAGTCGCCGATCCGCTCGGCTCCGAGTTCGGCGTGATCGCTGACGAGGCCGCCTACGGACGGGACATGTCGGAAGCCCTGAAAGCCTTCGCCGAACGGATGGACATGCAGGATCTCCGGTTCCTCGCCGTTGCGGTGACGATCCAGCAGCAATCGGGGGGCAACCTCGCGGAGATCCTCGACGGGCTCGCGAAGGTGATCCGCTCGCGCTTCAAGCTCTTCCGCAGGGTGAAGGCGATCACGGCGGAGGCGAAGTGGTCGGGAATGTTCCTCTCGGTCTTCCCTGTCCTCGCGCTGATCGCCATCAACGTGCTTCAGCCGACCTACTATGACGCGGTCAAGGAAACCTCGCTGTTCATCCCGGCCTGCCTGGTCGTCGGCGCGTTCCTCGTGGTCAACGTGATCTTCATGAAGATCATGGTCAACATCAAGGTCTGAGGGCGCTCATGGACTTTCTCGATACCATCAACGACGCCCTCGTGGATCGCTTCGGCGTTCTCGGGCCGCTCTACGCCATCGGTCTTCTCGGCGTGCTGCTCATCGCGTTGTCGCTCCCCGTCTTCCTCGCCCGCAAGCAGGATCCGCTCGACCGGCTGAAGGAGGAAACCCGCACTCGCAGGACTGCGCCGGACAAGGACGCGCCGAAGGGTGGCAAGGCTCTGAGGCAGGAGCGCAGCCGCGCCACCGAGAAGCTCGACAAGTACGCCACCTTCCTCGAGCCGCAGGACGCTGAAGAGATGTCCTCCGCACGTCTGACCATGATGCGCGCGGGCTATCGTTCGAAGGCCGCGGTGCGCGCGTTCCACGCCGCGCAGTTGATCCTCGGCCTCGGGTTCCTCCTGCTCGGCTGTCTCGCCGCCGTGCTGAAATCGGCCAATGGCGACGCCTCGATGCAGTCGATGATCCTCTACGTCCTGATCCCGGGCGCCATCGGCTACTACCTCCCTAAGTACTGGGTGCAGCGCCGCCTCCAGTCCCGGCAGCAGGAAATCGTTGAGGGGTTTCCGGATTCGCTCGACATGATGCTGGTGTGCGTCGAAGCGGGGCAGTCGCTCGAACAGGCGATCATCCGCGTCAGCAAGGAAACCCGCGCGGGCTACCCTGCCCTCTCCGAGGAGTTCGAGATCGTCAGCCACGAGATGAAGGCCGGCAAGGACAAGGTCTCGGTCCTGAAGGACATGTCCGCCCGCTGCGGTGTGCCGGACGTCTCCTCCTTCATCACCGTGCTGATCCAGTCCGCCTCCTTCGGCACGTCCATCGCCGAAGCGCTGCGGATCTTCGCCGCCGAGATGCGGGACAAGCGCGTGATGCGGGCCGAGGAAAAGGCAAACGTCCTGCCCACCAAGCTGACGCTGGGCACGATGATGTTCACCGTGCCGCCGCTTCTCATCATCCTGATCGGCCCGTCCATCTACGACATCTACGTCATGATGATCCTGAACGGCTGAGTCCCCGGCCCGGGGCCCTCTCGCGAGAACGTGGGCTTGGCGTTCCGCCCGCTTGAGGCGATGGTCAGGGCGATGATGCGCCGCCAGCTTTCTCTTTTCCTCCTCGCCTTCGTGCTCCTCTCCTGCGGGCGGGGGCAGGAGGACATGCGCCTCGGCTCCGAGATCGAGGGGCCGGCCGCCCCGGAGGGCACGCCCGAGGTTCAGGACGCCGTGGACGGGCTCGTCGTCGGGCACAGGCTGATGGCGGCGGGGTATTTCGAGTTGGCGCTCAAGGCCTATTACCGCGCCGCCGCCGAGCAGGGGCTCAACGTGGACACGCTCTCGGCCATCGGTTCGGCCAATCTCAAGCTGGGGCGCCTCGGACAGGCGGAGCGCCTTCTGCGGCGTGCCATCGAGGAGGACGAGACCTTCCCGCCGGCATGGAACAACCTCGGCGTCGTGCTCATGGAACAGGGCGAGACCGGCGAGGCCGCGCGCACCTTCCGCACCGCCTTTGCCCTCGACAGTGGCCAATCTGCCCAGATCCGCGAAAATCTCCGCCGCGCACTCGCCCTGCTGGAGAATCCTGCCTACGCTGAGGAAAACGAGAATTACGACCTGGTGCGCCGGGGGAGCGGACAATACCGCATCCTGGCGACGCCCTGAGGCAGAGCGAGCAAAAAGGACGCAGTTCATGCGCCACCCGATCCTTGCGATCCTGGCCTTCGGCGGGGCGGCCCTTCTGGGTGCCTGCGGCGAGAAGGGCAGCGACGTGGACCGAGCGGTCCAGAGCGTCAACGCCATCGACGAGAACAACCTCTCCGACATCATGCTGTCGGTGGCCGATCCCGCAGAGGCTGTCGCCTACTTCAAGCGCGCAACGGCCGAGAAGCCGGAACGGATCGATCTGCAGCGCAATCTCGGCAAGGCGCTGGTAAAGGCGAACCTGAACGTCGAAGCCGCGGGCGCGTGGTCCAGGGTGACGACCATGGCCGGCGCGTCCGCCGGGGACCAGGTCTCCTACGCCGATGCGCTCATCCGCGCGGGCCAATGGGACAAGGCGGAGGCGGTCCTCGATGCCGTGCCCCCCACCCACGAGACCTACACGCGCTACAAGCTCGAGGCGATGATCGCCGACGGCAACAAGGAATGGGCAAAGGCGGACAGCTTCTACGAAACCGCCGTCGGACTGACCACGCGGCCGTCCGGCGTTCTCAACAACTGGGGCTATTCGAAACTCTCGCGGGGCGAGTATCTCGAGGCCGAACGCCTGTTCGGCGAGGCGATCAAGTACGATCCCGGTCTCTTCACCGCCAAGAACAATCTCGTCCTCGCCCGCGGGGCCCAGCGCCGCTACCAGCTCCCCATCGTCGATGTGAACCAGACCGAGCGGGCACAGCTTCTGCACACGATGGCGCTGACGGCGATCAAGCAGGGTGATGTGGAGATCGGCAAATCCCTCCTTCGCGACGCCATCGACACCCATCCGCAGCATTTCGAGGATGCCGCGCGGGCGCTGACGGCGCTCGAGGGCGCGCGGAGCTGAACCGGTGCTCGCGACGCCGGCCGAGGCCGCGATCGTCTTCCTGATCCCGATGCTGCCGATCTGCATCTGGGTGGCGCTGAGCGACCTGCGGCGCATGAAGATCCCGAATCGCGCCGTGCTGGCCGCCCTCGCGGTCTTTGCCGTTCTGGGGCCGTTCGTGCTCGATTTTGGGGATTATGCCGGGCGATGCCTCCATGTCGCCGTGGTCATCGTGCTCGGGTTCCTGCTGAACCTCGTCAGGCTTGTCGGCGCGGGCGATGCCAAGTTTGCTGCCGCCATGGCGCCGTTCGTCGCGCTGGCGGACCTCTTCGCCTTCATCCAGCTCCTGGCGCTCGTCCTCATCGTCGTCTTCGCCCTCCACCGCGGGCTTCGCTCGATCGGTGCGGTCCGCCGCGCCTTGCCGGGCTGGGAAAGCCTGACGCGAAAGGACTTTCCGATGGGGCTCGCCCTCGGTCCCGCGCTCGCGCTTTACCTCGGGTTTGCCGCGGCCTGGGGCGTTTGAGGCGCCGGCCGGAGAAGCGGCGCGGAAGGTCCATCATTCGGCCATAAATCGGGGCCAAGGATTGGGCCGATCGGCCCCGCGACCGGCGGGGCGCCAAGCGATGGGGCCCAGTTTCGATGAACATGGAGATCGGCAACGTGATCGCGCCGCCGGCACCCCGCCGGCTGGACGACATGCAATTACCGCCGGTGATGATGCGGGAGATCCTGCTCAAGACGATGTTCCGCAAAAATGCGGATCTCGTCAGCGACATCGCCCGCGCGATCTGCCTGCCTGTGCCGGTCACGCAGGAGCTCGTCGATCTCGTCCGCT
This sequence comes from Tropicimonas sp. IMCC34011, assembly GCF_003390865.1. GTDB lineage: Bacteria > Pseudomonadota > Alphaproteobacteria > Rhodobacterales > Rhodobacteraceae > Tropicimonas_B. The sequence goes on along the minus strand of NZ_QMEJ01000005.1, from coordinate 423,138 downwards.
CGCAGAAGCTGATCGAGGCGACCGGGACGCTCCATGCCAATTCGGGCGGAGAGATGGGCTACCAGTTGACCGATGCCGGCAAGTCCCGCGCGCTCGACGCCCTTGCGCAATCCGAATATTTCGGCGCCATGCCCGTCCCGCTGGACGTCTATCGCGAGCAGGTCGAGCGCCAGTCCATCCGCAACGTGCGCATCAGGCGGGCCGAGCTGACCCGGGCGATGGGTCATCTCATCCTGCCGCCGACGCTCCTCGATCAGCTCGGCCCCGCCGTGACCTCGGGCCGCTCCATCCTGATGTACGGGCCGCCCGGAAACGGGAAGTCCTCCATCTCCAACGGGATCCGCGATGCGATGGGGGACAGGATCTACGTTCCCCGCGCCATCGAGTATGCCGGTCAGGTCATCACCGTCTACGATCCCATCGTGCACTCCGCCGCGGAGACGCAGGAGGACGATCCGACCCAGCTTCGCCGCAGCGGGACCCGCTTCGATTCGCGCTACGTGCGCTGCGAACGGCCGACCGTGATCACCGGCGGCGAGTTGTCCCTCGACATGCTCGATCTCGTCTACAACCCCACGGCGCGGACCTACCAGGCCCCCCTGCAACTCAAGTCCACCGGCGGGATCTTCATCGTCGACGACCTCGGCCGGCAGGCGGAGCCGCCACAGGCGCTGGTGAACCGCTGGATCGTGCCGCTCGAGGAAGGGCGGGACATCCTCGCCCTGCAATCGGGGGAGAAATTCGAGGTGCCGTTCGACACGCTCGTCATCTTCTCGACCAACTTCCACCCGAACGAAATCTTCGACAAGGCGGCGCTCCGGCGGATCTTCTTCAAGATCAAGATCGACGGTCCGGGGCAGGAGGACTTCCTCAAGATCTTCGCACTGGTGGCGAGGAAGAAGGGCATGCCCCTCGACCAGGCCGCCCTCGTCCATCTGCTGAAGTCGAAATACCCCTCAATCGACAACGTCTACGCCAATTACCAGCCGGTCTTCCTGATCGACCAGATGATGGCGATCTGCGATTTCGAGGGCATTCCCTACCAGATGTCTCCGGAGCTGATCGACCGGGCGTGGGCCAACATGTTCGTCAAGGAAGAGGCCATCATGCACTGACGAAGGCTCGGAAGCCCCGCGGCTCATCCCGCCCGGCGCAGAAGGCCCGCTACCCCTCCGGCTCTTCCAGGTAGCGCTGGAGCAGCATGATCTGGGTCCAGAGGAACAGGATCAGCGCGACGGGAAAGGCGAAGGTCTCGATCTTCACCCAAGTCTCGGTGGACATGGTCCGCCAGACCACCTCGTTGGCGATGGCAAGGACGGCGAAGGCCAGCGCGAGGCGGCGGGTCAGCTTCATCCAGCCCTCCTCCGCCATGGGCATGAATTCGTCCAGCACCCAGGCCAGCCAGGACTGACCGCGCAGAAGGCCGATCCCCAGAAGCGCGGCGAAGAGACCGTAGACGATGGTCGTCTTCATCTTGAAGAACGTCTCGTCGTTGAACCACACCGTCAGCCCGCCGAAGATCACGACGAGGAGCGCGGTGACAGCCTGAAGCCGGGACAGCTTGCCCGTCAGCTTCCAGAGGATCGCCATGGACAGAAGCAGCAGCGGAACGAAAAGCGCGGCGGCGACGATGAAGCCGTCATATTCGGTGCCGCCGACGAGGAAGCTGTCGTCCTTGATCCGCAGATAGCCGACGAAGAAGAGCAGCGGTGGTCCAAGCTCGAGCGCCTGCTTGAGCCAGGGATTGATCTTCCGTGCCGCCATTGTCCGTCTCGCCTTTCTCGGGATGTCCGGGAGGACACCACAGGGGGCCCTGTTGTCAACCGTTTGCGCTGTCGCGGATCCCCCCTGGAGGCGTCCTCGACCCGGCCGTTGCCGGGACCTCCACCGAAGCCATGCCACGACGGATAGGAGAGCAGCCTAGCCGTAGATCTCGACCACCACTGCGCCGGCTGCGATCAGCGACATGAGGAAAAGGCGCCTCGGGCCCACCGTCTCGCCCAGAAAGAGGTAGCCGATGGCGGCGGCGAAGACGGTGGAGGTCTCGCGCAGCACGGCAGCCTCCCCCACCTTGTCGAGCCATGTCGCGATCATCACCGAACCGAAAGAGCCCCAGGCGACCACGGCCCCGATAAGGCCGCGAAGGACGAGACCGTCCAGCGGCGGCGGCTTTGCGAGGCGGCGATGGCGGATCAGGGCGATGACCGGAAAGTCGAGCGAGGAGATCAGGAAGAACCACGCCAGATAGGTCATCGGATTGGGTGCGGCGCGCATGCCGAATGCGTCCCACGTCGTGTAGATGGCGACGAGCGCCCCCGTCGCGACGGCCAGAAGGAGCGCGGCGACCAGCGTCTCGCGGGCCAGCGTCACCGTGCGCAGATTGTAGAAAGCGAGACCGAAGATGCCGCAGAGGAGGATGAGGACGCCGACCCACTGGCCGGGCGCTAAGGTCTCGCCGAAGATCAGCCACGCGCCGACGACGGTGAAGAGCGGACCCGTCCCCCGGACGACCGGATAGACCACGGTGAACGCGCCACGGGAGAAGGCGAGTGCGACGCCGACCTTGTACACCAGATGAATGACGAAGGATCCCGCGAGGAGCCACCAGAGATCGCCCTCGGGCCAGGGCACGAGGAAGAGCGCGACGGGCAGGGACAGCAGGACGAGCCAGGCGTCGATGGCACCGCGGGACGTCCACGGATCGAAGCGGCCCTTCTGGAGCGCACCGAAGATCGCATGAAGGATCGCTGCTGCGAGGGCGAACCAGAGCGCCGCGACATGGCCGGCATCCGTGCCCTGGAGGGAGGTCAGCCAGTCGGCCATCGTAGCGCCCTGTTCCTTGAGCGGCCCGTCAGGCCGGGTCGGCCCCGGTCAGGGCGCGGGCGAAATCGTCCGGATCGAAGGGCGCGAGGTCGTCGATCTTCTCCCCCACGCCGATCGCGTGGATCGGAAGGCCGAAGCTGTCCGCCAGCGCGACGAGCACGCCGCCCCGGGCGGTGCCGTCGAGCTTGGTCATCACGAGGCCGGAGACGTCCGACAATTGCTTGAACGTCTTGACCTGCGACAGGGCGTTCTGCCCGGTCGTGGCATCGAGCACGAGGACGGTATTGTGCGGCGCGTCCGGATCCTTGCGGCGGATCACGCGGACGATCTTGGCGAGTTCCTCCATCAGGTCCGCGCGGTTCTGCAGGCGTCCGGCCGTATCGATCATCAGAAGGTCCGCGCCGTCCTCCTGCGCTTTCGTCATGGCGTCGTAGACGAGGGAGGCCGGGTCGGTGCCCTGCGGCGCGGTGAGGACAGGCACGCCCGCGCGGTCGCCCCAGACCTGAAGCTGCTCGACGGCAGCGGCGCGGAAGGTGTCGGCCGCGGCAATGACGACCGACTTGCCGGCATCGCGGAACTGGCTCGCGAGCTTGCCGATGGTGGTGGTCTTGCCGGACCCGTTGACGCCGACGATCAGGACGACCTGCGGACGAGAGGGGTAGAGCGGCAGCGGGCGGGCGACCGGCTCCATGATGCGGGCGATCTCCTCGGCCAGCAGCGTCTTCACCTCGGCTGTGGAGACGCGGCGCCCCAGATGGGCCTCGGCGAGGTTGGCGGTGACGCGCAGCGAGGTCTCGACGCCCATGTCGGACTGGATCAGGACCTCTTCCAGCTCCTCCAGCATCTCGTCGTCGAGCGTGCGCCGGACGACCGGTGCGGCGGCCGGCGCGCCGCGGCCGAAGAGGCGACCGATGAGGCCCGAGGGAGCGGCATCGGCGCGGGTCTCGGGCTGGCGCCCGGGCTGATCGGAACCGGGCGGCGGCGTGTCGGTCAGCGGGCTCGGCGTCGGCGGCGGGGAGCCGACCGGAGGGACTTCGGCGGGCGTGGCGGGACGGATCCCGTCGCCAGGATTCTGCGGGATCTCCTGCGGCGCGGGAGAGGCCGGGACTTCCGAAGGCGGTGCGGCCGGTGGAGCGGGCTGGGACGGTTCCGGGCGGGACGGCTCCTGCGGACGCTCGGGCCGGGGCGTTTCAGGGGATGCGACCTCGGCCGGCTCCTCCGTCCCACCCTCGCGCACGACCGCGTCGAGCCCGTCTCCGAGCTTCGAGGATGTCTTGAAGAGCCGCTCCCTGAGCTTGCCGAAAAGGGCCATGTTCGCATCTCCTTGCCTTCGTTCACCTAACCAGTCGCGGCGCGGGATGGAAGGGCGGCGGCCCCGAGGCCCGGTATGCGCCCTTCGGGTCGTCGATCCTCGGGCGCGGCGGCGGCGCTCTTCCGCCGCCCGCGTCCCCTTCGCACGCAGGCGTGACGGGCGCGGGGGCTTTTGCGAAAGGCACCAAAGTGTCATCGTCCGCCCCGTGACGCCCCCCCCTCGCCCCCGGAGAGACCATGATCGCCGCCCTGCCCCGCCGCCTCGGCCTTGCCGCCCTCGCCGTCCTTGCCGCCCTTCCCGCGCTTGCTCAGACACCGATGAACGGCGAGGAGTTCGACGCCTATACCCGCGGCAAGACGCTCTATTTCTATTCCGGCGGCGTCGCGTACGGCGTCGAGCGCTACAAGCCGGACCGGCGCGTGACGTGGTCCTTCCTCGACGGGGAATGCAAGGACGGAACGTGGTACGAGGACGGCGATCGGATCTGTTTTGTCTACGAGGACCTGGGCCCGGATCAGTGCTGGACCTTCTACCGCGAGGATGGCGGGCTGAGAGCGATGTTCCAGGACGATCCGCAATCGACGACGCTCTACGAGGCTGGCGAAGCGCAGGAGCCGATGTCCTGCCTCGGGCCCGAGGTCGGAGTCTAAGCTAGAGAAGCGATCCCTGGTCGTCGTCCGGTGGCGCCGGCTTTCGGCGCGCGGGCTTTGCCGGACGCAGGGCGGGCGCCGAGGCGGTGGCTCCCGGCCCGCCGACTGGAAGGCGCCCGTCCCGGAATTCGAGCTCGAGGGCCCCCGCTCCGGCGGCGGCCTCCCTTGTGGTGACGACCTTGCCCTCCCCGGTGCGCACGATGGCGAAGCCGCGGGCCAGCGTCTCGCTGGGGCCGAGCGTCAGGCGCGTGCGGTCGAGCGCCGCGAGATGCCGGGCGCGTTCGGCGCGCAAGGCTGCGGCGGCAGCGGCGAGGTGGGACCAGATTCGGTCGAGATCCGCGCGGCGGCGAGTGATGGCGTGCAGGATCGGGTCCGGGCGGAGGCGCCCGGCCTGCTGGCTCAGGGCCCGGCGATGCTCGGCGGCGTTGCGGGCCAGCGCCGGGCGCAGGCGGTCGGCTTGCGTCAGGCGGTCCCGCGCGGCGGTGAGGCGGGCGCTTGCGCCGGCCGGGCGGAGCGCCGCGGCGGCATCGGCAAGTCTCGCACGGCGGTCGGTCACTCCTCTGGACAAAGCCGCCGGCAGGCGGTGCGAGGCGTGGTCGAGCCGCTGGCGGGGTGATTCCACCAGCCGCTCGGGCCGCGGCAACGCGCGGGACAGGTCCCTCACCCGCTCCGACCGCCAGGACAGGTAGCGCGAGAAGCCGCCAATCAGGCGCGCGCCCTGCCCGTCCAGCGTCGCCACGAGATCGAGGCGCACGGGCACGGCCATCTCGGCGGCTGCGGTGGGGGTCGGCGCGCGGCGGTCGGCGGCATGGTCGATCAGCGTGGTATCGGTCTCGTGGCCGACGGCGGAGATCAGCGGGATGGACGAGGCGGCCGCGGCGCGGACGACCGCTTCCTCGTTGAAGCCCCAGAGATCCTCCAGCGAGCCCCCGCCGCGCGCGACGATCAGGACATCGGGCCGGGGCAGCCTTCCGCCCGCCTCCATCCGGTTGAACCCCTCGATCGCGGCGGCCACCTGACCGGCGCAGGCCTGCCCCTGGACCGCGACGGGCCAGACGAGCACCTTGCGCGGGAAGCGGTCCCGCAGGCGATGGAGGATGTCCCGGATCACGGCGCCCGAGGGCGAGGTGACGACGCCGATCACCTCCGGCAGGTAGGGAATCGGCCGCTTGCGATCCTCGTCGAACAGGCCCTCCGCGGCGAGCATCGCGCGGCGCTTCTCGAGCATCGCCATGAGAGCGCCCATGCCGGCCGGCTCGATCCGCTCGATGACGAGCTGATATTTCGACTGTCCGGGAAAGGTGGTCATGCGGCCGGTGGCGACGACCTCCATCCCCTCCTCGGGCTGATGCGCGAGACGGGCGAGCGTTCCCTTCCAGATCACCGAGGCGAGGGTGGAGCGGTCGTCCTTGAGGTCGAGATAGAGATGGCCCGACCGGGGCCGGGAGACCCGGCCGATCTCCCCTCGCACGCGGACATGGCCGAACGTCCCCTCGATGGTCTTCTTCACCGCGCCCGACAGTTCGGAGACGGTGAAATCGTAGGCGTTGGAGGGGCCGCTATCCGGGCCGTCGTCTTCGAAGAGTTCGGACATGGGCGGCAGAGTGCCCCCGGTGACGGGCGGGCGCAAGCCGGGGAGAAGGGCAAGATGGGGCTGCCCCATCGCCGCCGGCGCGGGATACTGCCGGGGCGGCGCTTGAAGCGAGCGCGCGGGGTGACTAGTCAGGCGCGATCCCCGCACGGGCGGGCAACATCAGTTTCTGGAGATGGCGATGAACATCCTGATCCTCGGTGGCGGCGGGCGGGAGCATGCGCTCGCCTGGGCGGTGCTGCAGAACCCCAAATGCGATCGCCTGATCGTGGCGCCCGGCAATGCGGGAACGCGCGCCATCGCCGAGAATTGCGACATCGACATCTGCGATCCCCCTGCCGTCGTGGCGCTCTGCGAAGCGGAGGCGATCGACCTCGTGATCGTCGGGCCCGAAGCGCCGCTTGCGGCCGGCGTCGCCGACGAGCTGATCGCGGCGGGGATCCCCGTCTTCGGGCCGTCCGCGGCCGCGGCTCGGCTGGAGGCGTCCAAGGCGTTCACCAAGGAAATCTGCGACGCCGTGGAGGCTCCGACCGCCGGTTGGGCGCGGTTCACCGAGGCCGGCCCCGCGCGGGATCACGTGAAAGCGCAGGGTGCTCCGATCGTGATCAAGGCGGATGGTCTCGCGGCCGGCAAGGGCGTCGTCGTCGCGATGACGGAGGCGGAGGCGCTGGAGGCGGTGGACGCGATGTTCTCCGGGGCCCACGGCACGGCCGGGACAGAGGTGGTGATCGAGGAGTTCATGGCGGGCGAGGAGGCGTCCTTCTTCGTGCTGGTGGACGGCGAGACGGTGCTTCCCGTCGGCACGGCGCAGGATCACAAGCGCGCTCTCGAGGGCGACGAGGGACCGAATACCGGCGGGATGGGCGCCTACACCCCTGCCCCGGTGATGACGGACGCCGTGACGGAGGCCGCGCTCGAGCGGATCGTGCGGCCGACCATGGCGGAGATGGCACGGCGCGGGACCCCCTATCGCGGTGTTCTTTATGTCGGCCTCATGATCGGACCGGACGGCGCGCCGCGGCTCGTCGAATACAATGTCCGCTTCGGGGACCCCGAATGCCAGGCGATCATGATGCGTCTCGGCGCGCAGGCGCTGGATCTGTGCCAGGCCGTGGCCGAGGGGCGTCTTGCGGACATGACCGTGACCTGGGCCGAGGATCACGCCATGACGGTGGTGCTGGCGGCCGAGGGCTATCCGGGCGAGTACCGGAAGGGCACGCGGATCGGCGGGCTGGAGCATCTGCCCGAAAGTTCGCACCAGATGATGTTCCACGCCGGAACCGCCGTAGATGGCGACGCCGTGGTGGCCGCTGGGGGCCGTGTCCTGAGCGCGACAGGCCGCGGAGCGTCCCTCGCCGAAGCGCGTGACCGGGCCTACGCGCTGGCAGAGGCCGTGGATTGGCCCGAGGGGCGCTACCGGCGCGACATCGGCTGGCGCGCGCTGAAGTGAGACGGCCGCCGTGCCGGCCCTGGGGTAGAGCCGCGACGCTCACCGCCATGACGAGGGACGTGAACGCACCTCTCTTCAGCGGCACTCCATCGCCGTGGGCAGGTCCCCCGCATCCAGCACCTGCGTTCTCAAGGTGCCGCCCACGAGGCGGCTTGCCTGCACCTCGGCCCAGTCGGGGGAGGCGGTGATGATCTCGGGACCAGTGCCGCAATCGCGGATACCACCCGAGATGGTGTCTTCGCCGAAACGGTGATTGGTATGGCCCTCCGCCTCGGCCACGGGGCGCAGGCGGCTTCCCTGAAGGCGGACGATGCGGAGGGTTCGCGCAAGGTGGGGCCGGTCGACATAGGCGATCTCCGCGCGTCCGTCCCCGTCAAGATCGGCGGCGCCGAGGGGGGCGAGCCACCGGAAGCGCGTGCCGATGGCGGAGGTCGCGGCGATGCGGGTGAGCGTACCCCGGCGAAGGCCCCAGATCGCGAGGCGGGCGCCGAGATCCCTGTGGCTTTCAACCACGATCACTTCGGGCGCGCCGTCGCCGTCTAGATCGGCAAGGCGGGGCTCGGTATCCTCGAAGACGCGAATGTCCGGCAGGACGGCCACGAGGTCGGCATAGGGCCAGCTGCAGGGCGGCTGTCCCGCGATCCGGACCTTGAGCCGCCCCCATTCGAGATCGTCGCCGAGCGCACCGTGGGCATAGCGGCCGGTCGGCGCATCGTAGCTCGCATCCACGATGGGACCGATGCAGGCGGCGGGGATATCGGCCCGGGCAGCGGAGGCGGCGGCGAGAAGGCAGGCGGCCAGAGCCGCGAAGCGCCCCGCCCGCCGCCGGGGCATCAGAGCTGCTTCTCGGGCATCTGGACGACGAGGCCGTCCAGGGCATCCGTCACCTTGATCTGGCAGGTGAGGCGGGAGCGGGCCTTGTCGGGTTCGAAGGCGAAGTCCAGCATGTCCTCTTCCATCGGATCCATGGCCGGCAGCTTCTCCGTCCAGTCGGGATGAACGTAGACGTGGCAGGTGGAACAGGCGCAGGCGCCGCCGCAATCGGCTTCGATGCCCGGGATGTCGTTGTCGCGCGCGCCTTCCATCACGGTCATGCCGTTGCGGACCTCGACGACATGCTCCGTGCCGCCATGCTCGATATAAGTGATCTTCGCCATCTGGCGTTCTCCGTCTGGCCGTTGCGCGGGAACTCGATATGTCATGCGGGGCGGCGATGCCAGCGGGGTTGCGCCCGTGCGTATATGTTCTACACTTGTTCTCATGCCCCGCCCCCTGCCCCCGCCAGACGCCCCGCCGAGCAAGGCGGCCATCGGCCATCCCATCCACCGCGAGAAGCCGCTGGGGAACGAGCGCTGGCCGCGCCCGCCGAGCGCCTGCCCGGCACGGCTTCTCGAGATCGTGCCCACCGGCGCACGGATCACCGTGGCGGGACTGGTTCTGGTGCGGCAACGGCCCGGCACGGCCAAGGGGGTGATCTTCATCACGCTCGAGGACGAGACCGGCACCTGCAACGTCGTGGTGTGGGCGAAGATCTACGAACGGTTCCGCCGCGCCGTCATTGCGGGGCGCCTCCTGCGCGTGACGGGACGGGTGCAGCGGCAGACCAACATCGTCCATGTCGTGGCGGAGGAGATCGAGGACATCTCCCCGATGCTGGACCTGCTGCTTTCGCCGGAGCTCACCCCGGACATCTGCCGCGCAGGGGATCAGCCCTGAGGACAGGCGCCGCCGTCAGGGAAGCGCGCCCTTGCGTCCTGTCGCTACGGGGACGATATTTCGGACCTGCGCGTTGCGGCGGCGCCCTCAAGGCCCCTTGGCCGGCGGAAGCGTCCATGGAGAGCGCGGATGGCCCCTGACGGTTACAATGCGTCACGCCTATATGACGAAACGCGACCGGCCTTTGATTTGCGAACCGGCCGCGTTTGTAAAATGGTCCGCTACACGCATCGGCCCCCGTCCCGGGGCCGGGCCACCCGCTTCAGTTACGGCCCGGCCCAAGAGGGGCCGGAGCTCATCCAAGAAGGAGCAAACTTCGTGACCTCCAGATCCATCGCACTGGCACAGATGCCGGCCGCGCCCGCCCGGGCCGCCCAGGCCCTGTCCGCGATCGTCCTCGGCGCCGCCGTGGCCCTCGCCGGCGCGCTGCCCGCCCCCGCTCAGGACGCCGCAGCGCCCATAGAGGCGGAGACCAATCCCAACGACCGCCCGGCAAGCTTCGCCGAACTGGCCGAACAGATCAGTCCCGCCGTGGTGAACATCACCACCTCCACCATGGTCTCCACCGCGACCGACGGGATGCCGCAGGTTCCCGAGGGCTCGCCCTTCGAGGACTTCTTTCGCGACTTCCTCGATCGCAACACCCCCGGCGGCGAGGCCCCGCGTCCGCGCCGCTCCTCCGCCCTCGGCTCGGGCTTCGTGATTTCCGAAGACGGTTACATCGTCACGAACAACCACGTCATCGAGCAGGCCGACGAGATCAACATCGAGTTCTTCTCGGGCAACGAGCTGCCGGCCGAAGTCGTCGGGACCGATCCGAACACGGACCTTGCGCTTCTCAAGGTCGATGCCGAGAGCCTGCCGCACGTCCCCTGGGGCGACAGCGACGATGCGCGCGTCGGGGACTGGGTCCTCGCGATGGGCAACCCGCTCGGTCAGGGCTTCTCCGTCTCCGCCGGCATCGTGTCCGCCCGCGGCCGCGCGCTGTCGGGAAGCTACGATGATTACATCCAGACCGACGCCGCCATCAACCGCGGCAACTCGGGCGGGCCGCTGTTCAACCTCGACGGCGAAGTGATCGGCATCAACACCGCCATCCTGTCGCCCACCGGCGGCTCCATCGGCATCGGCTTCGCGATGTCCTCCCGTGTCGCCACCGGCGTCATCGACCAGCTGATGGAATTCGGCGAGACCCGCCGCGGCTGGCTGGGCGTGCGTATCCAGGACGTGACCGAGGATGTCGCCGACGCGATCGGCCTCGATGATGCCCGCGGCGCCCTCGTCACGGACGTCCCCGAGGGGCCCGCCGAAGAGGCCGGCATGGAAGCCGGCGACGTGATCCTCTCCTTCGACGGCGGCGAAGTCGAAGACACCCGTCAGCTCGTCCGCCGCGTCGGCAACACCGAGGTGGGCAAGGAAGTCGGCGTGACCGTCTACCGCGACGGCGAGATGGAAGAGCTTCAGATCACGCTCGGCCGCCGCGAGGATGCCGAAGGCGCCGTCCCCGCCTCTGCCGCGGGCCCGGATTCGGACGAGGAAGAGCCCTCCCAATCTCAGGTCCTCGGCCTGACGGTGCAGCCCCTGACCTCCGAGATTGCCGAGGAACTCGGTCTGGACCCCGAGGCCAGCGGTCTTGCCGTGACCGACGTGGACGAATCGTCGGAAGCCTTCGAGAAGGGCGTGAATGCCGGTGACGTGATCGTCGAAGCGGGACAGGAGCCGGTCTCCGGCATCTCCGATTTCGAGGCCCGCGTCGAGGAAGCGCGCGAGGCCGGCCGCCGGTCGGTCCTCCTTCTGATCCGCCGCGGCGGCGACCCGCGCTTCGTCGCCCTGCCGCTCGAAGACTGACGCGTCGCGAGAGAAACCTTGTAGCAAGGGGCCCTGCGGGGCCCCTTTTTTTCGTGAGTCTCGCTTCATCCCCCCGGCGCAGACCTCGGAGGAGGCGCTACAGGGGTGGCCACCGCCCTGCCCTCGCCCGGTCGTCCCGCGCTTGCCAGACCTCCGCGATCCTGCGAGCCTTCGCGGCATGAATGATCTCGACAGCACCGTCGCCCTGCTCAGCGACCTCATCGCCTTTCCCACCGTCTCGGCGGACAGCAATCTTGCCATGATCGAGCACCTGGCGGAGCGGCTCGAGGCCGCCGGCGCGCGGACGTCCGTCCTGAAGGATGACAGCGGCCGCAAGGCGAACCTCTTCGCGACACTCGGGCCGGACCGGGCGGAGGGCGGGCTGATCCTGTCGGGGCACAGCGACGTCGTTCCGGTGGAGGGCCAGGACTGGCACCGCCCGCCCTTCGAAATGACCGAAGACGACGCGGGCCGCCTGTACGGGCGCGGCACCTGCGACATGAAGGGCTTCATCGCCGCCGCCGTCCATCTCGCGCCTGAGCTCGCAAGGATCGCGACGCACCGCCCCGTCCATTTCAGCTTCACCTACGACGAGGAGGTCGGCTGCCTCGGCGCCCGCTCCCTCACGTCGGAACTCGCGACACGCGGCCTGAAGCCGGCCATGACGATGATCGGGGAGCCCACGGAGATGCGGGTGATCGACGGTCACAAGGGCGTGTCAGAGTATACCGTCCGCTTTCACGGCCGCGCCGGGCACGGCTCCGACCCCGAGGCAGGCGCCAGCGCACTGGACGCTGCGATTCGCTACGCCGCGCGGCTCCTTGAACTGCGGGAGGAGCTGAAGCGTCGCGCGGCGGATGATCTGCCGTTTCACCCGCCCTGGACCACGGTCAACCTCGGTCGTCTCGCGGGCGGCAATGCTCACAACGTCATCGCGGCGAGCGCCCTGCTCGAATGGGAGATGCGCCCCGCGCAGCCGGGGGACGCGGAGTTCGTCAGGGAGGCGCTGTCGAAGCATGTCGAGGAGGTTCTGCTGCCGCAGCTTCGGCGGACCAAGCCGGACGCACGGATCGAGACGGAGGTGATCGGCGACGTCGTCGGGCTGGACCCCGAGAACGAGAATGCCCTGCGCGATCTGCTACTCGCACTGACGGGGACGGCGGATGCCGGCACGGTGGCCTTCGGCACGGAGGCCGGGCTCTTCCGGGAACTGGGGGGTGATGTGGTCGTCTGCGGTCCGGGCTCGATCTCGCAGGCGCATTTGCCCGACGAGTTCGTCACACGGGACCAGCTGGACCACTGTCTTCGCACGATCCGGGGCCTGACGCAGCGCGTGGCGGGGACGGCGTAGGAACGCTAAGGGGGTGGGTCCGCCGCCTGGGAGGAAACGGCGGACCCTGTCTATCCCTGGAGGTCAGGGATCAGTCTTCGCGAGCGTTCTTCAGGATGACCAGCTCGTTGAGCGAGTGGTCGGCCGAGGAGACGCCGAGCTGGGAGGCGAGTTGCGCCTTGGCACCGGCACCGTAGGCCTGCGCGTCGCGGAAGCTGTAGGTGCGGTCGTTCTTGATGTTGCCATCGAGAATGTACTTCACGGTCTGCTGATCGTTGTCGTCGAGCGCCTGCTTGAGGATCGTCAGCTCCGAGAGGGAGTAGACGCCGGGCTCGACGCCGACGGAGGCGGCCAGCTGATCGTTGTCCGCGAGGGCCGGGGTTGCGACGGCAAGAACGGCGGCGGCGATGATGGAGATACGGGTCATGTGTCTGTCCTACTTAAATTTTCTGGGGCGGGGTATGTCCCGTCCCTCGGATGAGACAGATTTATGACGCTGTGCACGAAACCGGTATTGGCGAAAGTTATCTCTCACTCTGCGCATATTTGCACAGTGTAATTTGAAACTTCGAGACGGGTAATGAGTACCGCCGCGCCGGTCAGGCTGGCGCGGCCTTCGGCGCAAGTCCCAGCTCCTGCGCCGCGACGAGCGACAGGACGGAGGAGTTCAGACCGAGCGGCGCCTGAAAGGCACGGATCGCTGCGCGGGTGCCGGCATTGGCCTCTCCGTCAGCCGGCCCCTGATAGAGCCCCCGCGCGGCCAGGGCCCGCTGGATCGAGGCGATGAAGTCGGGCGGCATCGCGCCTTCACAGACCGTCTCGAACCAGACCTCCCGCCGCTCGACGACGATGCGCTGGATCTGGCGGCCGGTCTCCTCGGTCACGGTCTCGATGACGGCGGGGGTTTCGTCCCGGCTCCAGCAGGTTCCGGGGGGCGCCTGGGGAGGGCCGTCCGCGGCGCCGATGCTGGCCTCGCCCAGGCGCGTCACATCCGGCCGTCCAAGGCCGCACCCGGCAACCAGCAAGAGGCAGCAGATCAGGGGTCCGTGTCGCATCATCCTCGCCTCACTCCCGGGCCGCGCGTGGCCGCGGGAACGCTACCCTCGCCGCCGCCTGCCGAAAAGGGGCGCCGGGACGGCCCTCTTCCGTCCGGCCCCGCCGCATGTCAGGTTGCGCGGAAACCGGCTGGCCGGATATCGGCGCGGCGGGCAGATTTCCCGAGGGGGCATCATGGACCACTTCACCGCCGATGACGGCGCCCGGATCGCCTATCTCGACGAGGGCGCCGGGCTGCCGCTCCTCTGCCTGTCGGGCCTGACCCGGACCCATGGCGATTTTCGTTACCTGATGCCGCATCTCGACCTGACCGCGACGCGCGTCATCCGGATGGACTACCGCGGCCGCGGCGGATCGGACTGGACGGGAGCGGAGAGCTACACGGCCTCCCGCGAAGGCCAGGACGCGATCCAGCTTCTGGATCACCTCGGCCTCGAGAAGGCCGCGATCCTCGGGACCTCGCGCGGCGGGCTGATCGGGATGCTGCTCGCGGCTACGGCGAAGGAGCGTCTGCTCGGCCTCGCGCTCAACGATGTCGGTCCCGTCCTCGAGGAAAAGGGCCTCTCCGCCATCGACGGCTATATCGGCCGGCGGCCCGCGGCGAAGACCCATGCCGAGGCCGCGGCCGCCATGGAGCGCACCCTCACAGGCTTCGCCGAGCTGCCCGAGGGCCGCTGGATGGAGGAAGCGGAACTCCATTATCGCGCAGGCCCGGACGGGCTGGAGCTGACCTACGATCCGGCGCTGAGGGACAGTTTCCTCGCCGCGTTCAAGGGCGGGACAAAGCCCGCATGGGCGCTCTTCGATGCGGCAGAGGGCCTGCCGCTGGCACTTCTGCGGGGCGAGAACTCGGACTTGCTGTCGCAGGAAACCGCGGACGAGATGCGCCGTCGCCGGCCGGACATGTTCTACAGCGCGGTGCCGGGCCGGGCGCATATTCCGTTTCTCGACGAGCCCCAGGCGCTCGCCGTTCTGAAGGACTGGATGGAGGCGATGCGATGAGCGATGCGATTGGAATCAAGGAGATCGAGGCGGCGGCCGAGCGGCTGGCGGGCCATGCACGGCGCACGCCGCTTCTGTCGTCGCCGCTCCTGGACGAGATCGCCGGGCGGCGCGTCTTCGTGAAGGCCGAGTGCCTGCAACATACCGGCAGCTTCAAGTTTCGCGGCGCCTGGTCGGCCATCTCGAATCTTCCGAAGAAGACCAAGGGCGTCATTGCCTTCTCCTCCGGCAACCATGCGCAGGGTGTCGCGCTCGCGGCGCAGCGGCACGGGCTGCCGGCCGTCATCGTCATGCCGCAGGATGCGCCGCAACTGAAGCTGGCGAACACCGCCGCGCTCGGAGCCGAAGTCGTGCTCTACGTGCGCGGCAAGGAGAACAGGGACGAGATCGGCGAACGGCTGGCCGAAGAGCGCGGGCTCGCGCTGATCCGGCCCTTCGACGATCCCGACGTGATTGCTGGCCAGGGCACGGCCGGCCTCGAGATCGCCGAGCAGATGGAGGGGGAGGATGTGGGCGCGCTCGACGTCATTTCCTGCTGCGGTGGTGGCGGTCTGACCTCCGGCATCGCGCTGGCGCTCGCGGATCGCCGCCCGGACTGGACCGTGCGCACCGCCGAGCCCGAGAATTTCGATGATGTGGCGCGCTCCCTCGAGACCGGCGAGGTGCAGGAGAACCCGCGCGAGGACGGTTCGATCTGCGATGCGATCGTCACGCCCCGGCCCGGGAAGCTGACCTTCCCGATCATGAAGCGACTCTGCGGCCCCGGCCTCGTCGCGACGGACGAGGAATGCCTGCAGGCCATGGCGATTGCCTTCCTGCGGCTCAAGATCGTCCTGGAGCCCGGCGGGGCGGCTGCCCTTGCGGCAGCGCTCTTTCGCAAGGATGAGATCAAGGGCGAGTCGGTGGTGGTCGTCGCCTCCGGCGGAAATGTCGATCCCGGCCTCTTTGCTTCCGCGCTTCAGCAGTACGGGCGGTAGCCGCCACCACGATGGCTGGAAGCGCCCGGCTTGAGCCGGGCGCCCCATTTCATCTCAATCTCTCGCGGGCGGTCAGCTCGGCGACAATCCCCGGAGCCGTTCCGAGCGGCGGCGCAGGAATTCGAGGGTCGCGAGAAGCGTGATGGAAATGCAGACGAGGATCGTCGCGACGGCGAGGATCGTCGGGCTGATCTGCTCCCTGAGGCCGATGAACATCTGCCACGGCAGCGTTTTCTGCGACGCGGATCCGACGAAGAGCACGATCACCACCTCGTCGAAGGAGGTGATGAAGGCGAAGAGCCCGCCCGAAATGACGCCCGGCAGGATCAGCGGCATCTGAACCCGGAAGAACGTCTTCACCGGCCCCGCCCCCATGTTCGCCGCGGCGCGGGTGAGCGATCGGTCGAACCCGACGAGCGTGGCCGTCACCGTGATGATGACGAAGGGAATGCCGAGGGCGGCATGGGCGAGCACGACGCCGAAGTAGGTCCCCTGAAGCCCGATACGGCTGTAGAAGAAGTACATCCCGGCGGCCGAGATGATCAGCGGCACGATCATCGGGGAGATCAGGATCGCCATGATCGCGCGCCGGAATGGCACGTGCGGCTGGCTGAGGCCGATCGCGGCGAGGGTCCCGAAGATCACCGACAGCAGCGTCGCCATCGGCGCGATGGTCACCGAGTTCCAGAGCGCGTTCTGCCAGTCGCTGCTGTTGAAGAAGTCGCGGTAGTGCCGGAGGGAGTAACCCTCGGGATCGAACCGCAGCATCTCGGGCGTGAAGGTGAAGAAGTTCTCCGCGTTGAACGACAGCGGCATGACCACGATGATCGGCGTGATCAGGAACACAAAGATCGCGCCGCAGATCACCCGGAAGGCATGGTGCCACAGGACCTGCCCCGGCGTGGAATAAGGCGGCATGGGATCCCGGTAGCGGTTCATCGCGAGCCACCAGGTGAACCAGCCCACGAACCAGCCGAAGAGGAAGCCGATCACAAGTCCGGTGATCCCGGTCAGCAGCAGGCCGACGAGGCCGGCGAGGATCGCAAGCCCCCAGCGGCCCTCTTTCTCCCGCCCCAGGGCAAGGAGCCCGAATCCGGCACAGGCGGCAAGGAGCGCGCCGGCGACGATGCCGAGAAGGCCGGAGCCGAGCGCGGTGCCGACGAACAGCCCCATGAGGGCGCCGAATGCGGCGACGATTCCGAGGACGAAGGGGAGCGGACGCTTGATATCGGTCATGGCCTCAGCCCCCCAGCTTCACGTTGTCGATGCCGACGATGCGGTCGTAGAGATAGTAGAGCACCAGGACCACGGCGAGCAGGATGGTGCCGAGCGCGGCCGCGAGGCCCCAGTTTAGCGAACTCGAGATGTGATAGGCGATCCGGTTCGAGATGAACGTGCCTGACGTGCCGCCGACGATCTCGGGCGTGATATAGTAGCCGATCGACAGGATGAAGACGAGGATCGAGCCTGCACCGATGCCGGGCACGCTCTGCGGGAAGTAGACCCGCCAGAACGCCGTCGAGTTGGTCGCCCCGAGGGATTTCGCGGCGCGCAGGTAGGACGGCGGGATCGTCGACATCACCGAGTAGAGCGGCAGGATCATGAACGGCAGCAGGATATGGGTCATCGCGACGATGGTGCCGAACTGGTTGTTGATCATCACGAGACGGTTCGCGTCGGAGACGATCCCGAGCCAGACCAGCACATCGTTGATCACGCCCTGCTGCTGCAGCATCACTTTCCACGCGCTCGTGCGCACCAGAAGCGAGGTCCAGAACGGCAAGAGGACAAGGATCATCAGAAGGTTGGCGCGCCGCGCGGGCACGTTCGACAGCAGCCACGCCACCGGATAGCCGAGCAGGATGCAGGAGATGGTGATGACGGCGGACATGAAGAAGGTCCGCTTGAAGAGAAGGCCGTAGATCCTCTCGCCCTCGGGCTGCGGCTCCACGCCCTCCGGCGTCAGCTTCAGGTCCACGGCGTTGAGGAAGTAGCCCGCGGTATAGGGCGCCGAGAAGGCGGCGAAGGTGCCCCAGACGTCGGTGCTGCCCCAATCCTCGTCGATCTCGAGGAACTGCGCCTTGTATGTGGGGATGTCCCAGCTCTGGGCGGCCTCGGCGGCGGCCCCGAGACGGTCCGCGCCAGGCCCCTCATAGAGCGAAACGGCGCCCTCGTTCTGCGTCAGGTCAGTGTAGAGCGCCTGATAGGCGGGGGTCCAGACGTCCTCGTCAGCGGGGTCGTCCTCGTCCTCGCCTTGCGTGAAACGCGCGAAATCGAGGTAGATGGAAGCGGTCTTCGGCAGCACCTCCTCGATGCCGTCCCGGAGTTCGAACCGGGGGAAGTCCTCAGGGTCCGCGCCACCCGCGATCGCCTCCTCGCGCTCTGCCAGCCAGTCGTCCGAGCCCATGATGGCAGCCCAGGTCGCGGGCTCCTCCCAGGCTTCGTCCAGCGCCACGAACTCGTCCATCGCGACCTCGCCCACATCGTCGACGGCGCGGCCGGTCTGACGGAAGAGCGAGGAGATCCCGGTTGTCTCGTAATTCAGCCTCGAGCCGACGCGGGTATGGTTGCGTCGCTCGGCGGCATCGATGAGGTCGAAGGCCAGCGCCTCGTAGACCGCCTCATCAGGCTCGCCGCTCTCGTAGCCGTCGAGGGCGACCACGGTGCGGGGCATGTTCTCGGAGATGATCTGGTTCTCGACCGAGCGGAACAGCATGTCCACGATCGGGGCGATGAAGGCGACGAGAACGAAGATCAAAAGGGGCGCGATCAGAAGGAGCGCCCGCATCTTCTCACGGCGCAGGGCGCGCGCGAGGCTCTTTTTCAGGGGCGTGCCGTCGGCCGCGACCATCGGCTCCGCGACGCCCTTCTCCTTGGCATCGGCGATGCGCAGCGCATCGTCCGGCGTGGGGGCTCGGCGCCCGGTTGTCGCATCGGTTACGTCGGCCATGGTCTTGTCCCCGCTGGTCCGTTCTGCACCGGCTCTGCGGCCGGCTTTCCCTGCGGGGAAGGGCCGCGAACGGCCCCTCCCCTGTCATGTCGGACGGATCCGGTTACTGCGCGAGCCAGGACTGGAACTTGGCGTCCAGATCGTCGCGGTAGTCGGCCCACCACTCGTAGTTCTGCACGAAGGCATTGGACGAGTTGTCGGGGTTGGTCGGCATGTGCGGCGCCATGTCGATACCGAGCGTGGCGTGCTCACCGACGAGCGGCGCCGAGGAGGACCGGGCCGGACCGTAGGAGATGTACTTCGCCTGATCGGCGAGGCGCTGCGTGTCCGTGGCGAACCACAGGAAGTCCTTCACGCGGTTCAGGGCTTCCTCGTCATCCTCGAGGCCGGCGGGAATGATCCAGCCGTCGAGGTCGTAGGACTGGGTGTCCCACATCATTTCGACGGGCTGATCCTGCTCGACGATGAGGCTGAAGAGGCGACCGTTGTAGGTCGAACCGAAGACGATCTCGCCATCCGCGAGAAGCTGCGGCGTGTCGGCGCCGGCGGTCCACCAGACGGTCTCGTCCTTGATCGTGTCGAGCTTGTCGAAAGCGCGCTGCTGGCCTTCTTCGGTCTCGAGCATGTCGTAGACGTCGTCCTGGGCGACGCCGTCACAGATCAGCGCCCATTCCATGTTGTTGTGCGGACGACGCTCGAGGGAGCGCTGGCCCGGGAACGTTTCCAGGTCGAAGACGTCGCAGATCTCGCTCGGCGTCTCGCCGTTCCACGCGTCGACATCCGTGCGGTAGCCGAAGGTGTAGGAATAGGCGATCTGCGGGATGAAGCAGTCGCTGACGAGCATGTCCTCGCCGAAGTCCTCGGAGGCGGGGGTGCCGTCGGGCGCCGGGGCCGTGATCTCGTCGATGTCGACTTCCATCGCGAGGCCTTCGTCGCAAAGACGCATCGCGTCGGCGGCGGTGACGTCCACGAGATCCCAGGTGATGTTGTTCGCCTCGGACTGCGCGCGCATGCCGGCCACGGCCTCGCCTGAGCTTTCGTCCCAGACCACGTCGAGGTCGGGGTTCATCTCGAGATAGGGCTCGACATAGGCCATCCGCTGGCTGTCCTGGTAGGCGCCGCCCCAGGACACGATGGTCATGTTGTCAGCCATCGGCTCGCCCGCGACGGGGCTCTCCGTCATCGAATCGTCGCTCTGCGCCCAAGCCATGCCGGCGACGGCCGTCATCACCGTGGAGGCGAGAAGTGTCTTGGTCAGTCGCATTTGGTGCTCCCTGTTTCGCCCGTTTGAAGAGTATGGGCCGGCGCCACGGACGATGCGCCTCAGCCCTTCGAGGTCGCGCATCCCTCCGCTCCGGCAGTCGGAGCGGGGCGGGATGGCGACCATGCGTCCTGCATTCAGGCGTCGAGCGCCCGGCAATCTTCCGGCTGCCATCCGATTTCGATCGTCGTCCCGGGATCGAGACGGATCTGGCCGGGGGCGTTCCGGGTCTTGACGATGAAGTTGTCGTTCCCGGCGACCCGGAGCCGCGTCCGGAAGATGTCGCCCATGTAGATGAACTCAAGCACTTCGGCGTCGAGGGTGTGCGCATCGTCGGTCAGGCGATCCCGGCCGAACTCGACGCGCTCCGGGCGGATGGAGATCCGCGTGCGCTGGCCCGACTCGGTGACGTTGACCGGCATGGCGTCGATCACGCTGCCATTGTCGAGGCGCACGGTGCAGCGCTCGCCGGAAATGGTCTCGACCACGCCTTCGAGCGTGTTGTTCTCGCCGATGAACTGCGCAACGAAACTGTTCTTCGGAGCCTCGTAGAGCTCGTCCGGCGGAGCAAGCTGCTGGATGCGCCCGTCATCGAACACAGCGACGCGGTCGGACATCGTCAGCGCCTCGGTCTGGTCATGCGTGACGTAGACGACCGTGATGCCGAGATTGTCGGAGATATGCTTGATCTCGAACTGCATATGCTCGCGCAGCTGCTTGTCGAGCGCGCCGAGAGGTTCGTCCATCAACACGAGCTCCGGCTCGAACACCAGCGCCCGCGCCAGCGCGATCCGCTGCTGCTGGCCGCCCGAAAGCTGCGCCGGGCGGCGACCGCCGAAGCTGCCCATCTGGACCATGTCGAGCGCGCGGCGCACTTTCGCCTCCCGCTCGGACTTGCCCATCTTCCGCACTTCCAGCGGAAAGGCGAGGTTCTCGGCCACGCTCATGTGCGGAAAGAGGGCGTAGTTCTGGAAGACCATGCCAATCCCGCGCTTGTGCGGCGGGATGTTGTTGATCGAGTTGCCGGCCAGCTTGATCTCGCCATGGGTGGCGCTCTCGAAGCCCGCCAGCATCATCAGGCAGGTGGTCTTTCCGGATCCCGAGGGGCCGAGCATCGTGAGAAACTCGCCCTTCGGCATGTCGAGGTTGAGATCTTTGACGACGAGCGTCTCGCCGTCATAGCTCTTCTGCACGCGTTCGAATGCGACGAACGGCTCGTTGGATACGGCGTCCAGCAAGGGCGCTCCCTGTGTTGCGGGTGCCGGACATTCTGACGATCCGGCTTTGTTTGTGTGGACTCAGTTAAGCAAGACCTCGCTCACATTGCAATCGAAACGGCGCATACCCTCAGAACACAATGTTATGGACAGGCGGGCGCCCGGATCTCAGGCGGACCTGCGCAACGCTTCGGCAGCTCGCGCATCGGCGCCTCCACGCCCGTTCCCGCACGCCGTAGGGCTCAAGGGCACCGACAGATCTTGCAAACCTCTCGCGGCGATGCACCTCTGCCTGATGACAATGACACTCACACAGCGGCCAGCCGTCACGAACAGCGCCCCTCACGGGATCCGCGAGGTTCTGGCGCGTCTGGACGGGCTCACCGGGATGGACACCGTCTCGGTGCGCGATATTGTCGCGGCGTTCGGCCGGGACGCGTTCCTTCCGCTGATGATGATCCCTGCCCTCGTGGTCGTCTCGCCGCTGTCGGGCGTGCCTCTCCTGCCCACCTTCTGCGGCCTGATCGTCGCCCTCATCGCGCTCCAGCACCTCGTCGGCCGGCACAGCCTGTGGTTGCCCGGCTTCATCACCCGGCGGCAAGTCGCCGGCGCGCGGCTTCATCGGGCGCTGGTGCGGCTCGAGAGGTCGGCCTCATGGGTGGACCGGCACAGCCGCGACCGCCTGCAGACCCTTGTGCGCCCGCCCGGCGCGACGATCGCCGTCGCCCTCGCGGCGCTGTCCGGGGCGACGATGCCGTTTCTCGAACTGATTCCGTTCTCGTCCTCGCTCCTTGGAGTGGCGATCGTCCTGATCGCGGCGGGACTTCTGGCGCGAGACGGTCTATTCGTTCTTCTCGCCTTCCCGTTCATAGCGATGGCCGGGTCGATCCCGATCGCGGTCCTCGCCGGAGTATTGAGTACGCTTTGACAGATACGACCGATCCGAACCTCGCCCTCGAACGCCGCGCCGGTCTCCCCGACGCTCTCCGGGTCCTGCTCGAGGAATATCCTCGCGCGGGGTGGGAGGACGATCCGGGATATCAGGGCCTGATCGCCTTCTGGCTCGATCGGCACATGATGTTCCGCCGCCTGACCGAAGCGATGCGCGAGGCCTCCGAAGCCCGGCTCGACGGAACATCCGAGCCGGAGCGCTACGCGGCGGCCATGTCCCGCTACGGCTCCATGCTGGTCAGCCAGCTCCATGGCCACCACCAGATCGAGGACATGCACTATTTCCCGGTCCTGTCCGGAAAGGATGCCCGCATCGCATCGGGGTTCGAGCTTCTGGACAAAGATCACCACGCCCTCGACGGGCATATCGCGCGCTTCACGGACACCGCGAATGCGGCGATCCGCGCCAGCGACGGACAGACGTTGCCCGGCCTCGCGAAGGACGCAACGGGCGCCTTCCACGAGGAAATCGCGCGCTTCGAGACCTTCCTCGACCGCCACCTCCTCGACGAGGAGGAGCTCGTGGTTCCGGTCATCCTCAAATACGGCGCGTCGGGTCTCTAAAGACCGGACGCCGGAGCGCAGGGCCGGCGAAGCGAACGTCAGGAGATGTCACCGTGAGCAGAGTTTCGGACGATACCTACATCCTGACGGCCTCGGAGATCGCAAGTACGGAAGGGCTCGCAAAGACGCACTTCCTGAACACGGACGCCCGCCGCGTGAACAAGAGCCTGGGTGATTTGGCCGGACTGACCGGCTTCGGGTTTCACATCATCGAGGTAGAACCGGGCCACGAAACGACCGAACACCACGTCCACCATCACGAGGACGAATGCGTCTACGTTCTCGACGGAACAGCGACGGCGGTGATCGGAGAGGAAGAGTATCCGGTAGGTCCCGGGGACTTCATCGGCTACCGCAAGGGCGGGCACGCGCATTCGATCCGCAACACGGGCGACCGAACCTTGCGGTGCATCGTCGTCGGCGAGCGTCTGGCGCACGATGTCGTTGACTACCCACGCCTGGGGAAGCGCCTCTATCGCAACCGAGGTCTGGCCTGGAACGTTGTTGATCACGACGCGATCGATGAACCGAAGGCAGGCGCCAAAGAGTAGAGACGTTCCGCTTGGAACGGCGTGGGCGGATATTCGATGAGGACTGGCGTTTGCCGGGACTGCGTCGAAAGCCAAAATGTCCGTTCACCAGGCCTCACGCCCCGCAACACGCGATGCGGACAGTTCGGGTAGAGCCTGGGGGAGTGGTGCGTCCTACCGCAAAGGCAAGCGGAGTGGCCAACCTTCGACACTCAAGCGCGCTAAGGACGAGAATTTCCGGGGGAGGCTAGATGGGGGACCTGCCGCTCGAAGGCGAGTGATCCCCCAATCCTAGGGTCGGTCTGGTGCGGTTGAGAAGACTCGAACTTCCACGGGAGTTACCCCACAGCGACCTCAACGCTGCGCGTCTACCAATTCCGCCACAACCGCACTGTGACCGACAGGCGCGGTGTCTAGCGAAGGCGTCCGGGATTGGAAAGAGGTTTTTTCGCCTTCCCCGGATCACGCCACGGCAAGCTTCGACGGGGCAGCGCGGGACGTCTGGCGAAGCCGCGCGGGGAGGGCTAGGACAGCCTTGTCGGCAAGGGACATTCCCCATGGTGGACTGGATCACCTCGAACGATTTGCAGCCCTACGAGGCCGCGCTGTCCACCATGGAGGCGCGCGCTGCGGCGATTCGCGAGGGCAGAGCGGCCGAGGCCGTGTGGCTCGTCGAGCATCCGCCTCTCTACACCGCCGGCACCTCCGCCAAGCTCGCGGACCTCAAGGAGCCGGACCGGTTCGACGTGCACTGGACGCGGCGGGGCGGGCAGTTCACCTATCATGGGCCCGGTCAGCGCGTCGTCTATGTCATGCTCGACGTGGCCGCGCGGGGACGGGACGTGCGCGCCTTCGTCGCCGCGCTCGAAGGATGGGTGATCGACACCCTCGCGGAGTTCGGCATTCGCGGCGAGATCCGGGACGGCCGCGTCGGCGTATGGGTGACGCGGCCCGAGAAGCCCCCCCTCGCCGACGGGAGCCCGCGCGAGGACAAGATCGCCGCCATCGGCGTGCGGCTGAAGAAGTGGGTCTCCTTCCACGGCCTCTCGATCAACGTGGAGCCGGACCTGTCCCATTTCGGCGGTATCGTGCCCTGCGGCATCACCGGTCACGGCGTCACCAGCCTCGTCGATCTCGGCCTTCCGGTCACCATGCCCGATCTCGACGACGCGCTTCGGCGGACCTTCACGGGACGTTTTCCGCCCCTCGGGTGAGCCTCACGTGATCGCCGCGATCATGGCCCCGAGCGCCTCGCGCGGCAGGAGGAGCAGCATCCCGGGCGCATCGAAGGCGAGCCGCACCGGCCCGGTGACGCGGTTCGATGTGCCGATGCGCCCATCGGGGGAGAAGCCGATGCCTGCGATGGGCCATTCCAGCCCCTCCGAGAAGCCGCTGACCGGGGCGAGCGGGTAGAGCGACAGGCGGCTGCCCACCGGAAGGTCCAAGGCCATCTCCGGCCGCGCGGCGCAGATCACGTCATCGCTGCCGATCAGGATGCAGGGCCGATCGGCTCTCCGGACAAGGATCGTGCAATTGGCGAGGGCATGATCCATCCGCCCGCCGAGAAATCCGGCCGCCAGGATCAAGGGCGCGCTGACATGGCGCAGGGTCTTGTCGAAATCGGTGCTGTCCTGCTCCTCCACGCGCCGCAGGACCCCTTCCGGAAGCCGGGCAGCGACATCCTCGGGCAGGGAATCGAGGTCCCCGAACACCGCGTCCGGCTCGTACCCGAGTTCGAGCGCGCGCACGGCGCCGCCATCCGCACAGATCAGGCGGGGCGCCAGGGACAGCGCCTCGACCAGATCCCCGGCGCGGGCTTCGCCGCCACCGAGGAGCGTGATATTCTCGCTTGAGTGGACGATTTGGTCCGTCATGTCTGCGCTGTCCCCATTCCTGCCGGAATCAAATCAAGGTTTCGCCCCGGAATGATACTCGAAATGACCCACCCACGCGGTCATCTCCGGGAAAGGCGCCAGTCCTGACGGACCATTGCGCCGTGTTATCAGAAGGTGAGCACGTCGATGGTTGCAACGAGCAAGATTCTCACGGTTTCCTACGGGACCTTCTCGTGCACGCTGGAGGGCTTCGATGATTCCTTCGGGACGATGAAGGCCATTTCCGAGTATTTCCGGGACCTTGCCGCGGACGACCGGTACTTCGGCGCGGAGCCGCCAACCCCCGACGCGGAGATGCTCCAGCGCATCGTCGAGAAGGAAATCCACAGCCGCGTCGAGGCGCGGATGAGCGAACGGGGCCTGCTCCTGCGCCCCTCGGACGCTCCGGAAGACGATTCGGAGGAGGAGGCCCCGGAAACCGCGTCTGAGGAAAGTGCGACGAGCGGTGAACCTGTGTCCGATCCGGTCGCCGCGTCCTCGACCGATCCCGAGCCCGAGCCCGAGCCCGAGTCTGAGACGGAACCGCTGCCCGAGCTGAGCGAGCAGCCCGCGGACGCGCCTCGAATGGTCAGACGTGACGCGCCCCTGCCTCATTCGCAAGACCGCCGGGACACGATCCCCGAAAGCGTCGCCGCGAAGCTTGCTCGCATTCGCTCCGTCGTCGGCACCTCCCGCCCGATGACGGCCGGGCCGATCGTGGACACGGCGTCCTACGAAGACGAAGGCCCCGATCAGCCGCTTCCCACCGAGCCCGGCCAGTCCCCGGCCGCCATCGCGGCGATGCCGGGCGGCTGGACCATCGCGGAAACGGCTGACGAGGCTGCGGAAGAGCCGGAGAACGAAGCCTGGGGCGACCCTGTCGAGGAAGCGGAGGAGACCGAACCGTCCTCCACCGCCGCCGAGCAGATGGGATCCTCCCCCGACGCGGCCGATCCGGAAGATGCCTGGACGATATATGGCGAAGACGACCCCACCGGGGAGACCCCTGCGTACGATGCGGATGAACCGTCTGCAGAGGCTGTTGCCGAAACCGAGCCGACCGCTGCGGAGAGCGCCGAGCCCCACGAGGACGAGCTCCCGACGGCGGACCACGAGGCATCGACGGCTGGTGAGACAGAGGATCTTGCAGACGCCGTCGAGGCGGCCTCCCCCGAAGCAGGTGCCCCGATCGAGGCGGACTCCGAGCACGACGCCGCCCGGACCGAGGATGCGGATGCCGCCGAAGGGCCTGTGATCCCGCGGCGTCCGCGACTGATCCGCATGAAACGCCGAGCGCGGGAAGCCTCTCTCGCCGCGTTGCAGGAAGCCGCGAAGATCGTCGAAGAGGAAAAGGCGCTGGACGCGCCGAAAGAGGCGGATCCGCAAGCCAGCGCCCCCGCCGAACCGCCCGCATCCGAGCCGCCCGCCGCGCCTGAGCCGGCGAAGCCCGCGACCGGCGGCCTCAGCGACGAGGAGGAGGCCGAACTGCTCCGCGAACTCGCAGCGCTCGAATTCGATGACGAGGCCCCCTCCCCCGAGGATCAGGCAACGAAGAACGAAGGATCCGCGGCGTTTGAAAGTACCGCCGACGATGCAGACGACGCGTCCGATGAGGATGCCGAGAGGGCTCTCGCCATCGCTCTCGGAGACTGGGTGGAGGAAGACGAAACGGAAGCGGAGCCGTCCGCTGCGTCCCCCGAGCCCGCCGCCGTGGAAGAGGGCGAGGACGAGGATCGGTCCGATGCGGAGCTTGCGCGTATGCTGGCCGGCATCGGCGTTTCGACGACCGCGACGGAGTCTGTCGGGGACAGCGAGCCCGCACGCGCTGTAGATGCCCGCGCCGAGACCGATGCCACCGCCGAGGACAGCGAGGAGGAGGAGGTCGAGGCTGCCGATCCCGCAAGCGGCGAGGAGAGCGGCGCAGAGGACGACGAGGACGACGCCCCGGATACGAGGAAAGAGGCCGCGGCCGAACGCCGGGCGCGCGCGCTTCCCGATGCCGAGGACGAGGGCCGCGTCTCCCGCCTGATGGACGACGCCGATTCCCGCCTCGCCGGTCCGGAGCTTCGTCGCCGTCGCGACGCCATCGCGCATCTCAAGGCCGCCGTGGCCGCCGCGCGGGCGGATGAGCTTGGGCCGCGAGAGAACGAAGCCGAGGTCGCCCGCCCCTATCGAGACGACCTGGCCGACATCGTTCGCACGCGGAGTGGCCATGGAGACGAGTCAGGCCAGCAGGAAACGGACGACGCGGCACCGGAGCTTGGTGGATCCAGCGACGGCGATGACCTGACCACGGACTCAAGGGACGGGCCTGCCACCGGCGGCCCCGTTCGCCCCCGCCGCCCCGCGCGCGGCGGCCGTCAGGCCCACCGCACGGCGCGGGAGGCTGCGCCCGGCCCCTCGCCGCTGATCCTCGTCTCCGAGCAGCGCGTGGACCGACCGAGCGAACCCGTTCGCCCCCGCCGCGTGGCCGGCCAACTCGATATCGCGCCCGAAGAGACGTCGGAAAGCGTTGGAGGGGCCGAGGTCGAGGCGAGCTTCGTCGAGTTCGCGGAGCGAATGGAGACCCGCGGGCTGGAGGATCTGCTCGAATGTGCGGCCGCCTATTGCAGCACGGTGGAGGGCCGGCAGCATATCTCGCATCCCGAGGTCATGAAGCGCGTGCGCTCACTGGCCGGACACGAAGACCTGTCCCGCGAGGAGAGCCTGCGGTCCTTCGGTCTGCTGCTGCGGCAGGGACGCCTCGTGAAGCTCGGTCCGGGCCGCTTCGCCGTGGACCAGTCGTCGCGCTATGCGCGGGTGTCGCACTCGATGGCGGGGCAGTAACGGGGGACGGCGTCTTGCGGCAGAGGTGCCGGCCGGACCACCGCGCGACCCGCGACCCTTTCGTGATGATGACCCAAGACGGGCCGGGGCTGCTCCCCGGCCCGTTTTCGTTCAGCGCCCGGTCAGGAGCGAGTTGGGGCGGCGTTCGATGGCGCGGGCAAGGGAGCTGACCGCGGCCGCCGCCTGGGACACCTCGCGCAGCGCGGCGCGGGCATCGCGGTTGAGGTTGCCGTTCTCGCCATAGACGGAGAGCGTGCCCTCGGCCTGCGCCAGAAGCGATCCGATGCGGTTCACGAGCGCCGGAAGCTGGTCCGCCGCGCCGGCGATGCTGTTCGCGGCGCCGCGCGCCGAGGCGAGAGTCGCGTTCACGTTCTCCACCGTTCCGCCCTCGCGCAGCTCTTGGAGCGCGAGGTTCAACTGGTCCAGCGCGCCGTTCAGCGACGCCGGCAGCGCTCTCGCGTCCTCCGTGCCGATCAGGGCGTCGGCGGAATCGACCAACCCGGTCACTTCGGCGATCAGCTGTTCCACTGCCAGCGAGTTCGCCTTCGCCGCGACCGCCTGGATTTCCGCGACCAGATCCGGAACGCCTTCCACCGCGGAGGACACGTCCGTCGCAGCGGTGGATGCGGCCGTTCCGGCGTCTTCGAGCGCGGTCACGAGACGGCTGACGGCCTGCTGCTCGTTGATGTCCCGCAAGGCCTCCGTCACCTCGTTCACGGCAAGATCGAGACTGCCGAGGGAGCGGGTCAGGTTGCCCGGGAGGGCGATCGTGGAGCTGTCCGACAGAAGCGTATCCGCGCTGCGGGAGAGGTCGGTCGCGGACGCGAGGAGGGACTCGATGTCGAGCGCCTCGGCCTTGGCCGCGACCGCGCCGATCTGGTCCACCAGCTCCGGCACGCCTTCGAGCGAGGCGCCGACATCGCGGGCGGCCGCCTCGGCGGCATCGAGCGCAGCGACGAGGCGGCTCGCCGCTTCGGATTCGTTCAGGCTCGCGAGTGTCGTGTCCGCTTCGGCCAGAACGCCAGTCGCTTCGGTGGCAGCGCTCTGGACGCTGTCGAGCGCGGCGGAAAGGCTGGCCGGGATGGCTTGCGCCGCCTCCCCGCCCAGGATCCGGCCGGCCGACGCCACGACGCCGTTGGCCTCCGCGATCAGGGTTTCGAGGTCGAGCTCGTTCACCTTGGCCGTGACCGCCTCTATCCCGGCCAGAACCTCGGGCACACCCTCGGCGACGACGGCGATGCCGTCCGCCGCCTCGCCGGCGCTGTCCACCGCGGCGAGAATCCGGGAGATGCCCTCCTCCGCCTCGATCTGGGCGAGGATGGCCTGCACATCGGCCACTGCCGCGCCGATCCGCTCGGGCAGTTCCTGTATCTCCTCGCTGCTGACGACGCCGCGGACATCGGCGATGAGACCCGCGGCCTCGCCGGGAATACGCTGGGTATCCTCGCTGCCGATGAGGGTCGCGGCGTTGTCCATCACCCGGATGGCGGCGCCGAGGAGTTCCTCGATGGGCAGGTTGTTGATCCGGGTAAAGACACCCTCGGCGGTCGCGGCGACGTCCCGGACGTCGGAGGCGACGGTCGGCAGGACCGGGAACGGCTCCCCCTCGGGATCGAATGCGGCCGGTTCGGCGTCGTCTATCACGGCCAGTTCGACCTTCAGCCCACCGGTCAGGATCGAGCCGTTGATGAGACGTGCGCGGAGCCCCGCATCCACGCGATCGGCGAGGAAATCGAGGACCTCCTCGCGGCTGTCGGACGATCCGGCGAGGCCGAGTTGCTCGGCGCGGATCGAAAGCGTCGCAACGAGGCGCACCTGCTCGTCTCCGAACCGCTCCGGATCGACGAGGCCCGTCAGGTTGTCCACCTGACCGATCTGGAGACCGTTGAGAACCACCGGCGCCTCGGCCGAGAGACCGCTGACATTGTCCTCGAAGACGACGGCCACCTGGATCAGGTTGTCTCCGTCGGAGCGGGAGAACAGGCTGTTCATCGCATCGGACTGCGTGGGGAAGAGCGAGAAGACCTCGCCGTCCTCGATCGGCTGGCCGCCGGAGACAGCGGTCTCGAAGCTGATGCCGCCCGAGATCAACGCCCCGACGCTCTCGAAATCGACCTCGGCCCCGCCCGGCCCGATGGAGAAGGTGAAACCGGAGGTGTCCCAGAACCGGGTCTGCGAGGTGACGAGGCGATTGTGTGGCGCGGCAACGAACGCATCCGCCAGCACCGTCACGCCGTCCTCGGCGATGCGCGGCTCGCCCACGCGACCCACCTCAAGCCCCTTGTAGAGGATCGACGTCCCGCCGGAGATGCTCTCCCCCGGCTCGGCCCTGAGAACGAAGCGCAGGCCTTCCTGGTCGGGCCGGGCGACGGGCGTGCGCTCCAGACCCTCGAACCTGTAGCCCGCGCCCTGCGCCTCCTGATCCCACGAGCCTTCGATGTAGACACCGGACAGCACGGTTGAGAGGCCGCTGACGCCCTGCGCCGTGACCTCGGGACGGACGACCCAGAAGACCGCACTTTCGTCGATGTAGTCGGCGACGTCGTTGTCCACGCGGATGGTGACGTTCACGCGGGCCAGATCGTAGGTGAAGCCCACCTCCTCGACGACGCCGACGGCCACGTCCCGGTAGCGCAATTCCGTCTCGCCCTCGACGATGCCGGAGGCGTTCTGGAACGTCACCTCGATCAGCGGACCGCGGCTCTGGTAGTTGTTCCAGGCGATGGCGAGCGAGATCACCAGGGCGCCGAACGGAACCACCCAGACAACGCTGACGCGCTCCCAGATGCTGCGCCGGACGGGCTTGGTCTCGGTCTGCGGTATGTCGCGGTCGGTCACGCGGAAGGTCCTTCGGGAATGGGCGCGTCCGCAGGGCTGACCTCTTCGGGCACGCTGTCCTGCTCGAGGCTGTCCCAGATCATGCGGCTGTCGAAGGAGCGCGCGGACATCATGGTCAGAACGACGGAGAGGGCGAAGGTCAGGGCTGCGGGGCCGGGATGGATCGAGGCAACCACGGAGAGCTGCACGAGAGCGGAAAGAATGGCGACGACGAAGACGTCGATCATGGACCATCTACCGATGAATTCGACGAATTCGTAGAGCTGCATCCGCCGGTGGCCGGAGGTCTGCCAGCCGCGGCGGACGGAGATGGCGAGATAGGCAATTGCCACGAATTTCGCGATCGGGATGGCCACGGAGGCAACGAGGACGATCAGCGCCACGCCGGCGGCGCCGTGCGCGTAGAGGTCGAGCGCGCCGCCGACGATGGTGCTCGCCTGGTCGGACTGCAGCATCTGGGTGCGCAGCATCGGATAGAGGTTCGCCGGCACGTAGCAGAACCAGCCCGCGATCCAGTAGGCCCAGACGCGGCTGAGGCTCCGCGTGTCACGCGAGCGCAGGGGCTCCCCGCAGCGGCCGCAGAACTCGGTGCCACGGGGCCAGACCTTGGCGCAGACGGTGCAGCCGACGAGGCCGGCGTCTTGCGCCGTCGGGGTATGCCGGGGCGCACTCATGTCAGATGGGTCCCGGCGCGGCGGGCGCGGCTGTCCAGCTCGTGCCAGATCGTCCAGCGGCACATGGAGACATCCTGAAACACGGTCAGGACCACGAGCGCCCCGAACATCCAGAAGGCCGGCCCGAACTCGATCCGCGCCAGATCCGCGACCTTCACCAGCGCCACGCCGACCCCGATCACGAAGATCTCCGCCATCGACCAGGGCCGCAACTCCTCCGCGAGGCGAAAGCAGCGCGCTGCGCCGGGAAAGGGCGTACGGTCGGCAATGATCGGAGTGACGACGTAGAGCGTCAGCATCGCCCGCAGCATGGGAATGAGGATGATGAGCGCCGCCACAGCGATGGACAGGCCGACCATCCGCGGCCCGGAGAAGGCCAGCGCCGCGTCGAAGACCGAGCTTGCGTTGCGGAAGCCCTGCACCCGGATCTCGAGAAACGGAAAGAACGCCGCGCCGACGAGCAGGATCAGCACCGTCAGCGACAAGGTGGCGACGCGCACCACGGCCCCGGCCCTTGGCGCGATCAGGACGTGATGGCAGCGTGTGCACACCGCCCGCTCCCCCGGTTTCGGGACATGAACGACGTAGAGTGCATCACATTTCGGGCAGGCGATCAGATCGTCCGTATCCGGGGCGCCGGCAATGGACGCGGGCGTGAGCGCAGCATCTTCCATGAAATCGGTTCCCCTTCGCGGCGCTCAACGTACCATGCGTGGGCGCAAAGGAAAGATCACGGCCGGTCACGGGACCGCCATCGCCCTTTCCTGTCGTGCATCTGTTGCGATTCGGCATGCAAAGGCGACCGCATTCATAACGCTGGGTCAGGAAACATGCGTACATGAAAAGGGCCTGACAGCAGACCCGGAGATCCTTCGCCATGCCGAACCCGTTCGCAAACCGCTCCCTCTCCCTCTCCGGCCCGGCGCCGGACATCGCGCCCGTCGTGCCGGCGGACGGCGCGGACCTGCCCGCCATCGCCGTGGCGCTCTATGTCGAGACCGGAGGCACGCTTTCGGTCGTGACGGTCGCCGGGGAGAGCCGCACCATCGCGGTCGGGGATTTCTCGCTCCTTCCCGTCGGCATCCGCCGGGTGGAGGCGACCGGAACCACCGCGAGCGGGATCCACGCCCTGATCCACGGGTAAGGCCCGGGCATCGCGCGACGGGTCTCGGCGGGCGATGCGACCGGCGGGGGTAACGGGGAGCACCTCACCGGCCTTCCCCAAGGGGCCCGAAGCCTAAACGACTGGCCGGCCCCTCAGAGCCGCGCGAGCTCGGCCAGGATCCGGTCGGCCGCGCGGCCGAGCCCGTCCTCATCCAGCGTGATCCCGATCGCCGCCTCGGCCTCCGGCAGCCGTGCGCGGGACTTGGCGTAGCGCGCATCGTAGTGCCGGGCGATCAGGTCGGCGGCCAGCGCTTCCATCTGCCCTGCCCGCGCCATGGCAATCCACCGCTCCACCGTGTCCCGTCCGCGCAGCCGCACGAGCTGGCCTAGGAGCGCTTCGAGATGCGGCAGATCCGCCGTCACGTCTCCGTAGGCCCGCGCAAGGTATCGCGCCCGCTCGTCCGGTGCGGCCTCGACCGTCAGGCGCGGTGCCGCGAGCATCGCCTTCCAGAGTGACGGTGGTACGAGGCAGGCGCCGACCTTGCTGCTCTCCGCCTCGACCAGAACCGGCTTCTCTGGATCGAATCCCGCCAGCGCTGCCGCGATGCGCGTCTCGAACATCTTTTGTGCCGGTTGCCCGCCCGGCATCGGCCCGAGGACGGAGCCGCGATGGTTGGCCATCCCCTCGAGATCCAGCACCTGCCCGCCCCGCTCGGCGATGCGCGCCAGGATATCGGTCTTGCCGGTGCCGGTATCGCCGTCGAGCAGGACGATCCGGTGCGGCAGGTCCTCGTCGTGGAGCGCCTTCACGACGAGCCGCCGGAAGCTCCGGTACCCGCCCTCGACGATATCCACCCGCCAACCGATCTGCGACAGGATCGACGCGAAGGAGCCCGATCGCTGCCCACCGCGCCAGCAATAGACGAGCGGCTTCCATCCGCCCTCCTTGTCGGCGAGCGGGCCGGACAGGTGCCGCGCCGCATTGGCCGCAATCAGCGCCGCACCGATCTTGCGCGCGCGGAACGGACTTTCCTGGGTGTAGATCGTGCCGACCTCGGCCCGTTCGTGATCGTTCAGCACCGGCAGGCTGATCGCCCCCGGCACGTGATCCTCGGCGAACTCCGACGGCGCACGCACGTCGATCACCGTATCGAACGGCAAGGCGGAGAGGTCCGAGAAGTCTGTAAGCTTGATGGCCATGCCGTCCTCTACAGCGCGTGCCCCCCGGGAGCAAAGCGTCCGGGCGCCCCTTTCATCTGAGCGCCCGACTACTCGCGGGACGGCACCCCCCTATTCCCGCGCACGCAGCACTCCCGCCGGCCGGACCGACAGCGGACGCCAGGCGAAGGCCAGTCCGGCAAGGAGCGACGCGAGCGCCCCGCCGAGGACGATGGCCAGCGCCGGCCCGGCCGCGATCGAAAAGTCCGCATCCAGGACGAAAGTCATGACCGCCCAGGCGGAGATGGTGCCGGCGAGAAGCGCCACCAGCCCCGCCGCCGCGCCCAGAAGGGCCGAGCGCAGGGCGAGGTAGGTCAGCACCTGGCCCCGCACCGCACCCACCGTGCGCAACACGGCCGCCTCGAAGATGCGCGCCCGCACCCCGGCGGCCGCCGCGCCGATCAGGACGACGATCCCGGTCAGGAGGGTCGCCCCCGCCCCGGCCGTGATCGCGGCAACGACGCTGCCCAGAACCTCCGACACCCTCGCGATGGCATCGCGCACGCCGATGGCGGTGATGTTGGGATAGGCGTCCGATATGTCCCGAAGGAGCGCCGCCTCGGCGCCCTGCTCGGCATAGACGGTGGAAATCCAGCTATGCGGAAAGCCCTCGAGCGCGGCCGGGTTCATCGACATGATGAAGCCGATTCCGGCGGAGGAGAAATCGACCTCCCGGAAGGACGTGATCTCCGCCGTGATCTCGCGCCCGAGGATGTTGACCGTGATCGCATCACCGAGGGCGAGGCCCATCTCGGCGCCCTCTTCCGCCGCGAAACTGACCTGTGGCGGGCCGTCATAGTCCTCGGGCCACCACGTTCCGGCGGTCAGGGTCGTGCGGGCGGGTGGCGCTTCGGAATAGGTTACGCCCCTGTCCCCCGACAGCACCCAGTGATCCGCCACCTCGCGGGCGGGGCGTCCGTTGATCTGCGAGATCACCCCCCGCAGCATCGGCGCGGTATCGACGCGGGACACACCCGGATCGCCTTCGACGCGCTCCAGATAGCCGTCGATCTGGGAGGGCTGGATGTCCAGGACGAAGAAGGCGGGCGCGACGTCCGGAAGTTCCGTCTCGATGGCGCTGCGCAGGTTGTGGTCCACCTGCCCCACCGCGGACAGGACCGACAGGCCGAGGCCGAGGGACAGGATGACCGCCGCCGTCTCTCCGCCCGGCCCTCCGACCGAGCCCGCCGCGAGCCGGAGGGCTGTCCGCCCCCGCAGGAGCCGTGACCGAGTGAGGCGCCGCGCGAGGATCCGTGTGCCAGCGGCTGCCAGTGCGAGGAGCGCGAGGGAGCCCGTCACGCCCAGCGCCGCGTAGAGCGCAAGGATCGGCTCGGGCGAGAGGATCGCGGCGG
This sequence comes from Tropicimonas sp. IMCC34011, assembly GCF_003390865.1. Classification (GTDB taxonomy): domain Bacteria; phylum Pseudomonadota; class Alphaproteobacteria; order Rhodobacterales; family Rhodobacteraceae; genus Tropicimonas_B. The sequence goes on along the minus strand of NZ_QMEJ01000005.1, from coordinate 388,024 downwards.
AGCCGACGAGGGCGGCGGCCACGGCGAGCGTCGCGACGAGGTAGCGCGCCCGCGGCAGGGATCGCCTCTCCACCGAGCCGCGGAAGAGCGCCGCCGGCCGCACGGCCTCGGCGCGGGACAGCGGCCAGAGCGTGAAGAGCGCCGCCGCCAGGGCACCGTAGAGCGCCGCTTCGGCCAGCGGCGCGGGGTAGAGACCGAAATCGGCCGGGATCGGCAGGCGGTCTTCGAGAAGCGGCGCGGCAAGCAGCGGGGCGGCGGCCCCGATCGCGAGGCCAAGGCCGATCCCGATCAGCGCCAGCGCACCGATCTGCATGAAATAGGCGAGGAAGATCGTCCTTCCGTCCGCCCCGAGCGATTTCAGCGTGGCGATGACCTCCGTCTTGCGGTCGAGATAGGCGTTGACCGCGGAGGACACGCCGATCCCGCCGACCGCGAGCCCCGCCAGACCCACGAGAACGAGAAACGCGCTCATCTGCTCGACGAACTCGGCAATGCCGGGCGCGCCGTTGCGCCGGTCCCGCCACCTCAGGCCCTCATCGGCGAACCGCGCCCGCGCCGCCGCTTCGAGCGCCTCCAGATCGGTCTCGGGCGGAAGTGTCATGCGGTACTTGCTGTCGAAAAGCGTGCCGGGCTCCAGAAGGCCCGTACCCTGCAGGTCGATCCGTCGCACGAGCGTCCGGGGGCCGAGGCCGAACCCGTCCCCCGCATCGTCGGGCTCAGCCTCGATCAGCCCTGCGAGGACGAATTTGCCGGTGCCGAGGCGGAAGGTATCACCCGTTTCAAGGCCGAGGCGCGCGGCCAGGACAGGCGCCATGACGGCACCAGGCCGTGCGCCCCGCCCCGCGAGGGCATCGCCGAGCGGCTGACCGCCCTGAAGCCGGACCTCGCCGTAGAGCGGGTAGGCATCGTCGACGCCCTTCACCTGGGTCAGCGCCCTGCGGGCCGCCTCACCCTCGCCGGTGACGGCCATGGAGCGGAAATCGACAACCTCCGAGAGCGCTCCCGCGCGCTCCAGCATCCAGCCGATCTCGTCCGCGTCGGCGAAGCGATAGGTGAAGGACAGCTCGGCATCACCGCCGAGGAGCGCCGCGCCCTCCCGGTCGAGACCGCCCTCGATCCCCTCGCGCACCGTCCCGACGGCGGCGATCGCGGCGACGCCGAGGGCGAGGCAGGCAAGGAAGACCCAGAACGCCCTGAGGCCGCCCCTCAGTTCGCGCCGGGCGATCCGGGCGGCGTTCGGCAGGCTCATTCGGCCGCCTCGGCCGTCGCGCCCTCACCGGCGATGCGCCCGTCCTCGAGGCGGATCACGCGGTCGCACCTTCGCGTCAGTTCGGGAGCGTGGGTGACGAGCACGAGCGTCGCGCCATGCCGGTCCCGAAGACCGAAGAGAAGGTCCATGATGGCCTCCCCCGTCGCGCCGTCGAGATTGCCCGTGGGCTCGTCGGCAAGGAGGATATCCGGCCGCGGCGCCGCGGCGCGCGCCAGCGCCACCCGCTGCTGTTCGCCGCCCGACATCTGGGCGGGATAGTGATCCTTGCGCTTGCCGAGGCCCACGGCGTCCAGCTCCTCCGCGGCGCGGTCGAAGGCGTCGTTGTGACCGGCGAGTTCCAGCGGCGTGGCGACGTTCTCGAGGGCCGTCATCGTCGGGATCAGGTGGAAAGACTGGAAGACGATCCCCATATGAGCGCGGCGGAACCGGGCCAGCGCATCCTCGTTCATCGCGGTCAGGTCCTGCCCCAGGGCGTGGACCCTGCCCGAGGTCGCACGCTCCAGACCGCCCATGATCATGAGGAGAGACGACTTGCCAGACCCGCTCGGACCGATCAGCCCCAAGGTCTCTCCCCGCTCCGCATGTGCGGACAGGCCGCGCAGGATCTCGACCTCCCCGGCATTGCTGCGCAGGCTGAGCCGCACGGTATCGAGCGAGAGGACGGGGTCGGGCATGACGGCTCCGGGATGGCGCGGGGTTCGTGCCGCATATGGGGCATCGCGTCGGGTCAGCAAGGCGGCTCTCGCGGTCGTGGTTGCCGCATCCCTTCCGGCACTGGCCGCGGCGGATACGATCCGCGTCGCCGCGCTCGGGGATTCGCTGACCCAAGGGTACGGATTGCCTGCCGAAGACGGGCTCGTGCCCCAGCTCGAAGCCTGGCTGACCGAGCGGGGCCACGACGTGGACGTACTGAATGCCGGCGTCTCGGGAGACACGACGGCCGGCGGCCTGTCCCGTGCGGCGTTCACCCTCGAAGACGACCCGGACGCGATGATCGTGGCGCTCGGCGGCAATGACATGCTGCGCGGGATCGACCCGGACGTGAGCCGCGCAAATCTGGACGGCATCCTGTCCGCGGCGAGCGAGGCCGGGGTTGAGGTGCTTCTCGTCGGCCTCACCGCGCCGGGCAATTACGGGCCGGACTTCGCCGAGCGGTTCGATGCGATGTACCCCGAGCTGGCCGAAACCTACGGCGTCCAGTTCCACCCGGACTTCTTCTCCGCCTTCCGGGCGGAAGCAGAGGCCGGCAACCTGCGGACCTACATGCAGGCGGACGGGATTCATCCGAACGCGACTGGCGTGAAACGCATCGTGGAAGCCATCGGGCCAAGCGTCGAGGAGCTGCTGGCGCGCGCCGCGGAGTAATGGCCGGATAACCGGTCTCCCTGCCGCCAGCAGGACGGGACAAAAGGTCGGCCTTCGCGGTCGCCTTGCCGGTCCCCTCCTGCCGGGCTACGCCGAGGCCGGATGGACCGTAGCGGCACCGCGGAGGACGAGAATGGCGGCGAAATTCGGCACGAGCGGCCTCCGGGGCCTCGTCACGGAGCTCGGGGCAGACGTCGTTGGCGCACACGTCGCGGCGTTCGCGCGGGCCTGCCCCACCGGCGGCAAGCTTCTGATCGGGCGGGACCTTCGCGCGTCCTCCCCCCGCATTGCCGGGGACGTGGCGGACGCGGCGCGCGCAGCCGGGCTGGAGGTGACGGATTGCGGCGCGGTGCCCACCCCGGCGCTGGCCCTCGCCGCGAACGCGTCGGGCGCGGCCGCGATCATGGCGACGGGAAGCCACATCCCGGACGATCGCAACGGTCTGAAATTCTACACCGAAGGCGGCGCCGAGATCGGCAAGGCGGACGAAGCTGCGATCACCGCCGCGCTGTCTGGATCGCCTGCGCGGGCCCCCGGCACGGCGCCGAACCGGGAGGCTGAGGTCCTGTCCGCCTACGCCGCACGGTATCTGGACGCGTTCGGGCCGGAGGCGCTCTCAGGCTATCGGCTCGGTCTCTACGAGCATTCCTCCGTCGCGCGCGACCTCCTCGCGGAGCTTTTGACGTCCCTCGGGGCTGAGGTTCTGCGCCTTGGCCGGGCCGAGCGTTTCGTGCCCGTCGATACCGAAGCCGTTTCCCGTGAAACGACGGAGCGTCTGCTGCGCTGGAGCGCGGAGCACGGCCTTGATGCGATCCTGTCCACCGACGGCGATGCGGACCGCCCGCTTCTGACCGACGGGCAGGGCCGAGTGATCCCCGGCGATCTTCTGGGCCTTCTGACGGCGCGGGCGGTGGACGCGCGCATCGCCGTCACGCCGGTTTCGTCCAATACCGCGATCGAGGCTTCGGGGGCCATGGACCGGGTCATCCGGACGAAGATCGGCTCGCCTTACGTCATTGCGGGGATGAAGGGGGTCGAGCGGGCCGTCGGGTTCGAGGCCAATGGCGGCTTTCTTCTCGGCTTCGACGCGCATCTCGTCGGCCCCCTGCCCCGCCTGATGACGCGGGACGCCGTTCTGCCCCTCATCGCGCCGCTCGTTCTTGCACGGCGGGAGGGCACGGACCTTGCCGGCCTTGTGGCAGACCTGCCGGCGCGCCACAGGGCGGCGGATCGCCTGCAGGAGATCGACACCAGGAAAGCGCGGGACCTGATATCGGACCTGATCCGGGACGGCGCTGCGCGCGAGGACCTTCTCGGCGCGACTGCAGCGGAGATCGATCTGACGGACGGTCTTAGAATGCGGCTGCCGGACGGCGACATCGTCCATCTGCGCCTTTCGGGAAACGCGCCCGAGCTGCGCTGCTATGCCGAGGCGGAAACGGAAGAGGCCGCGCATGCACGCGTCGCTGCGACACTGACCGCCCTGAAGCCGCAGCTTTGAGCCGGACGGCCTCACAAAAAAGGGGGCCGCGACAGCGACCCCCCTTTTCCGTTTCACAAGGTGTAACCGATCAGTCGTCCCAGACAGGAAGGGCTTCGACCTCGCCCGAGGTCATCGTCGTGGTGTAGTGCCCGTTCTCCCAGGTGAGGGCGTCGAAGCCGATCACGACGTCGGAATCGCCCAGATCGAGGAAGCCGTCGTTGATTTCGACGACATACGCCACCGGGACGCCGGAGTCGTCGACCAGCACGTTCTCGATCTCGCCGACCTCTTCACCGTCGGCGCCGATCACGTCGATATCGTCGATTTCGGTATAGCCGGAGATATCGGCAGACTGAGCCATGGCGGCTGTGGCCAGCGGAAGGGACAGCGCTGCAATCATGATGCTTTTCATGGTCTTACCTTTCGTATTCCTGTTCGCCGCCCCAACACGCCGCCTCGGCACAGGTTCCACGACGCGGCGGAAGCCGGCCGACGGACCTTCATCTCCGACCGGACGGCGGGACTTGCTCCGAGCTCCGCACGTCCACGCTCTTCGTTCCGGCTTCGCGCCCGCAAGTATGCGGGCACTGATGGGATCAGGGAGCGTACTTTGGCCTACTCGGCCGCACGTTCCGTCGCTTCGGGATGCACAAGCCGTTCGGCCGTGAACTTGTCGGTGATCAGGAGGTCCACCACCCCCGTGCGCAACGCAGCATCAATGGCCGCGGTCTTGCTACGACCACCGGCAAGGGCGACGACCCGATCGACATGCGACAACTGCTCCAGCGTGATGCCGATGACCCTGTCGTCCAGGGGCGTCTTCACGAGCCCGCCGGACGTATCGAAGAAGCGCAGGCTCATGTCGCCGGTTCCGCCTGCCTCCTCGACATCCGCCAGCTCGCGGGACGAGAAGACGTTGCCGCTTCGCGCCAGCATGCTCGACGGCTCGACCGCCCCGATGCCGACGATGGCAAGCGTGATCCTGTCGAAAAGCTCCATGGTCTCGCGCACGAAGGCATCGCCGAGAAAGACGAGCTTGGCTTCACGCGATGGTGCGACGCCCGGTGCGCTGAGCAGATGTGCCTCTGCCCCCGTGAGCTTTGCCAGCCGCGTGGTCAGGTGGTTTGCGTGGGTCTGGACCGCCGGGTCGCCCATGCCGCCAAGCATCTGGACGACGTATTTCGCCTTGCCGGCCTTCATCGGGTGGATGTTGTCGACCATCCGCAAGATCGTCTCGGACCAGCTTGAAACGCCGATCACTTCACCGCTCTGGAGTGTCGCCTCAAGGAAATGCGCTGCCGCCTCGCCGATCCGCGCCATGATCGCACCGTCGCGATCTTCGGAGCATTCGACGACGACGGCTTCGGACAGGCCGAACCTTTCGCGCAGGCCCGCCTCGAGCTCCGCATACGTTCCCGAGGGCGAGACGACCGTGGTCCGCACGATCTCTTCAACCTGCGCGCGTTTCAGCATCCGCGACACCGTCGCCTGCGACATGCGCAGATGCTTGGCGATATCGGCCTGCCGCTGGCCCTCGACATGATACATCTGCGCGACGCGAGCGATCATGCGGAGTTCATTCACGCGTGACATGGATGCGCCGTGTTTCCTGTTCGGTTAAGTGAATATTTATTCACTATATCGCAGCCAGCGTTCCTGCAATGGATTTCTTCCATCGGGCGAGTTCCCGGCCCCGCACGTCCTGCGGCATGGCGGGAGCGATCTTGCGATCATGGTTCGGGAGCTTCGCCACGGCCTCGAGATCGGGCCAGAACCCGGTCGCAAGCCCGGCGAGATACGCCGCACCCAGGGCTGAGGCTTCGCTGTTCCGGCAAGGCGTGACGGGGTGATCGAGCAGGTCCGACACAAGCTGCATCAGGAACCGGTTTCGGCTCGGCCCGCCATCCACGAAGAGCTGGCCGAACCCCTCGGCCGCGGCGTCCATGATGCTGCAGACGTCATGAACCTGGAACGCCATGCTGTCAGCGGCCGCGCGCGCAATGTGGGCCGGCTCGGCCCCGAAGGACAGACCCGAGATCACCCCGCGCGCCTCCGAATTCCAGTGCGGCGCGCCGAGCCCCACATGGGCCGGGACAAGCGCGACCCCGTTCGCATCCGCAACGCCTTGCGCGAGCGCGATGAGCTCGTCCACGTCACCCAGCCCCAGAAGGCGCGCCGTCCAGGGCAGGATCGAGGCGCTGACCAGAATGTTGCCCTCGAAGGCAAAGGTGGACTGGCCGTTGATCGACCAGGCAATGGTGGTCGTGATCCCCGGCGGCGGGACGACGAAGTCCCTGATCGTGGTCATCACCGACGACCCCGTGCCGAAGGTGATCTTGCCGTCGCCGATGCGAAACGCGCCATGCCCGAACAACGCGGCATGAGAGTCGCCGATGGCCGATGCGATGGGAATGCCGTCCGCCAGGCCCTCCACGCCCGAGGTGGTTCCGAAGATGCAGGCCGAGTCGCACACCTCGGGCAGCATCTGCCGGTCGACCCCGAAGAGCGCACAGAGGTCGGCATCCCAGGTTCCGTCGGGCAGGTTCAGCAGCTGCGTGCGCGCCGCGTTCGACCGGTCGGTCGCATGCACCGCTCCTCCGGACAGCTTCCAGATCAGCCAGCTGTCCACGGTTCCCACACAGACATCGCGGCTGGACTGGCCGTGATTGTCCAGAAGCCACCTGATCTTGGTCGGCGGGAACATAGGATCGAGGGGAAGTCCCGTCCGCGCGATCACATCGGGCTCGTTCCCACCGTCGCGAAGCGCCGCACAGGCGGCGGATGTGCGGCGGCATTGCCAGGAGATGACCGGGCCCAGTGGCATGCCGGTGCGCCGATCCCAGATCAGAACGGATTCGCGCTGGCTCGATATGCCAAGCGCCACGATCTCGGCCTCGGGAGCTGCGGCGCGGCACGTGGCGATTGCCTTCCGCGTCGCCTGCCAGATCTCGTCGGCGTCCTGCTCGACCCACCCGGACCGGGGATGCGCGATCGGCACAGGCGCCGCTCCACTGGCGATGATCTCGCCAGTGGCCGAGACGAACACGGCCTTGGAGTTGGTCGTGCCCTCGTCGATCGCCAGGATTACCTGTTGCGCCATGCGTCAGGCCTTTCGCTTCACAAGCTCCGCCGCGCTGTCGGCAATCGCGTCGGAGGCCATCCCGAAATCGTCCAGAAGGGCGTTCGCGGACCCCGTATGCGCAAAGACGCCCGGCACGCCGAGACGCTTCATCGGCACCGGGTGGGACTCGACGACGACCTCGGCGACGGCGCTGCCCAGGCCCCCGAACGTGGTGTGCTCTTCGCAGGTCAGAATCGCGCCGGTCTCGCGCGCCGCGCTCAGGATTGCCGCCTCGTCGATGGGACGGACGCTGGCCATGTTCAGCACACGAGCGGAGATACCACGGTCCTCCAGCAGGGCTGAAGCCTCAACGGCGCGGTGGGTCAGAACGCCGTTCGCGATGATCGTCAGATCCGATCCGTCACGCAGCTGGTTCGCCTTGCCCAGTTCGAAAACGTGATCCTCGGGCAGCAGATCAGGCACGCCCACCCGGCTGAGACGAAGGAAGCATCCGCCCTCATAGGCCGCGGCCCACTTGATGACGGCAGCGGTCTCGATCCTGTCGGCCGGCGCCACGACGGCGACGTTCGGCAGCGCGCGGATCCAGGCGAAATCCTCGATCGAGTGGTGGGTTGGGCCGAGATCGCCATAGGCGAGGCCCGAGCTGATACCGACGAGCTTCACGTTCGTTTCCGAATAGGCCACGTCAGCCTTGATCTGTTCCAGCGCGCGGCCGGTCAGGAAGGGGGCTGCGGCGCAGACGAACGGAATCTTGCCGCCATTCGCCAGGCCCGCGCCGACGCCGACCATGTTCTGCTCGGCGATGCCGACATTGATCAGGCGCTCGGGGAATCTCTCCTTGAAATCCCCCAGCTTCGACGACCCGACAGAGTCGTTGCAGACCGCGACGATGTCGGTGTTCGCCTCTGCCAGAACTTCCAGCGTTTCCACGAACGACACGCGGCAATCGTGCAGTTTGGCGTCTTTGAACGGGGTGGACATCATTCGGCCTCCTCAAGCTCGGCCATCGCCTGCTTGTATTGCTCATCGTTGGGCACCTTGTGGTGCCAGGCGACGTTGTCGGACATGAACGAGATGCCCTGACCCTTGTTGGTATGGGCGACGATGCATTTGGGTTTGCCGGTCGTCACCGTCTCGGGCGAGAGGGCGCGGCAGATCTGTTCCATGTCGTGTCCGTCGATCTCTTCCACGGCCCAACCGAACGCTTCGAGTTTCGGCGCGAGCGGGGCGAGGTTGTTGGTGTCGGCCAGCCGGGCGCCCTGCTGAAGACGATTGTGATCGATGATGAGCGTCAGGTTATCCAGCTTGAACTGGGCCGCGGCCATGATGGCCTCCCAATTCGACCCTTCCTGCATCTCGCCGTCTCCGGTGATGACGAAGGTCCGCCACGCGTCGCCGTTCAGCTTGGCCGCCTTTGCCATGCCGACGCCGATCGGCAGCCCATGCCCGAGCGGGCCGGTGTTGGTTTCCACACCCGGAACCTTGACCCTGTTCGGGTGCCCGTTCAGCCGCGAATTGTGCTTGAGGAAGGTCGAGACCTCGTCCTTCGGGATGAAGCCCTTCTCCGACAGCGTGACGTAGAGCGCGAGGGCGGTGTGCCCCTTGCTCAGCACCAGGCGGTCGCGCTTGGGGTCCAGCGGCGCATCGGGATCCACGGACATGATCTCGAAGTACAACGCAGTCAGCAGATCGGTGACGGACATCTCCCCGCCGATATGGCCCGCGCCTGCCTCGTACACCGCCTGAAGATCGCGGCGACGGATGCGGTTCGCAATCTTGCGTAGTTCATCAGGAGTCATGCTGCACCTTCTGCATATTTATGCTATCCGCGTTAAAGATACATTTCCTGTCCGCTGAGTAAAGTCCGGCGACTGAGCCGACTGAACATTCTCCCTACCCGGAGCCAGGGTCAGGTCCGCGCGGGGCGGCGCTGTAGACGCAGTCCGAGGCAACGACGCTTGACAGGTCTCAGGCATTCCAATACGCATTTCTCATCAATTGTGCATATTTATGCGCTTGGGAGGAGAGAGACATGGCATCCACCACCTCGTCGACCCGAAGCGAGTCGCGTTTTTCCGAGCTGTTCTCCCTCAGTGGAGCGACAGGTCCGCTGGTCGGTCTGGTTCTGCTCTGCGCGTTCCTGTCCTTCGCAACAGATTCGTTCCTGACGACGCGCAACCTTCTGAACGTGATGGACCAGATCACGGTGCTGGGGATCATGGCCGTGGGCATGACCTTCGTCATTCTGATCGGCGGCATCGATCTGGCCGTCGGATCGGTCCTCGCGCTTGCGATGATGGTGATGGGATATCTGGCGAATACGCTGGGCTACCCGCTGGAGCTTTCGATCCTGATCGCATTGGCCGTCGCCGCGATGACAGGGGTCGTGTCGGGCCTGCTGATCACCTTGTTCAGCGTCCCCGCCTTCATCGCGACACTTGCAATGATGTCCATCGCGCGCGGCCTCGCGAACATGATCACCGACGGCCAACAGATCGTCGGGTTCCCCGCGTGGTTCAGCATGCTGGCCTTCATCCGCCACGGAGGCTTCCTGACTTTCACGGTCGCCGTCATGCTCGTCGTCTTTGCCGCGGGTTGGTTCTTCCTGCGCTACACGTCCGGCGGTCGCAGCCTCTATGCCATCGGCGGCAACCCGGAAGTGGCCCGGCTTGCCGGCATCAACGTCAGCTTCACGACTGTCGGCGTCTACGTGGTCTCGGGCCTTCTGGCCGGCCTCGGCGGCATTGTCCTGGCCATGCGTCTCGACTCGGTGCAGCCGACGGCGGGCGTGACCTACGAACTCGACACCATCGCGGCGGTCGTCATCGGCGGCACCAGCCTGTCAGGCGGACAGGGCGGCATCGTCGGCACGATCATCGGGGTGCTGATCATCGGTGTGCTGCGCAACGGCCTGAACCTTCTGGGCGTCTCGCCCTTCACACAGGCTGTCGTCATCGGCGTCGTCATCGCCCTCGCCGTCGCCGCGGAGGCATTCAAGAAACGCGCATAGAATTGGCTGCGGGGAGGATACGCCGCCGCCATCAAACCGCCCGCCCTCGTGTCGGGCAACCCACCGGACGCTGAAGCAATCCAGCCGACGGACAACTCGGAGGAGATCGCAATGAAACTGAAGGCAACCCTTCTGGCCGCCACCGCCCTGGCCGCCACCGCCCTGAGCGGAGCCCAGGCACAGGAGATCGAGCGCCTCGGCCTCGCCGTCACCAACCTGCAGGCCGACTACTTCAACCAGATCAAGATCGGCGTCGAAAACTACGCCGATGAGCTGGGGATCGAGGTGATCACCGTCGATGCGAAGAACGACAGCGCCACCCAGGTCAGCCAGGTTCAGGACCTTCTGACCCAGGATATCGACGCGCTGATCTACCTCCCCGCAGGTGCCGCCGCAGCGACCGTTCCGGCGCGCCTGGCCAAGCAGCAGGGCATCCCGGTCATCAACGTGGACCGCAACGCCGAAGGCGAACCCGGCGACACGTTCATCGCCACCGACAACGCCGCCTCCGCCTACGAGGTCTGCAGCCACATCATCGGTCTCGCCGGCGGCGAGGGACAGATGATCATGATCCACGGCCAGAAGGGCACGACCCCCGAGGTCGAGCGCACCAAGGGCTGCATGCAGGCCATCGAAGAGAACCCCGGCGTTGAACTGGTTGCCCAGCAATGGTCGCAGCAGTGGTCGCAGGCCGAGGGTCTGGATATCACCCAGAACCTTCTTCAGGCGAACCCCGATGTGAGCATCATCTTCGGCCAGGCCGACGGTCTTGCCATGGGCGCCGCGCAAGGCGTCAAGGTGGCCAATGTCGAGCAGCGCGTCTACATCGGCGGCTTCGACGGCGACACGACGGCCCTGCCGGTTCTTGCCGAAGGCGGCTTCGACGCCACCGCGACCCAGCAGGTGCGTGGTATCGGTCGTCTCGCCGTGGACAGCGCCATCAAGCTGGTCGCCGGAGAAGAGCTTCCGGCCGAGCAGCTGCTGCCGGGCTACCTGACCACCCCCGAGAACGCGCAGCAATACGTCGAAGAGCATCCCTGATCCATCAGGACGACGCTGCCTGGTCCCGCCTTTGCGGGGCCAGGCACATTCGACGACGGAATGATTGAAAGGTTGCGCCATGCCCTCCGACGCTTCGCCCATCTTGTCCCTTCGCAATATCAAGAAATCCTACGGACCGGTTCAGGTCCTGCATGGGATCGATATGGAGGTCCATGCTGGCGAAGTCGTGGCGCTTCTGGGCGAGAACGGCGCCGGCAAATCCACGGTGTCGAACGTCATCTCGGGAACGGTAAGCCAGACCGCCGGCGAGATGACCTGGCAGGGCAAGCCCTATGCCCCCTCCAACCCGCGTGAAGCGATCGACGCAGGGGTGGGCATGATCCACCAGGAACTTCTTCTCCTGCCGCATCTGTCGATCGCCGAGAATATCTTTGTCGGCCGCTATCCGACCAAGGGCGGCCGGATCGACCGCAAGAAGATGGAGGACGAGGCCGGCAAGAGCCTGAGGCGGCTTGGCCTCGACATCTCTCCGAAACGCCTTGTGCAGGGCCTCTCGACCGCCAACCAACAATTGATCGAGATCGCCAAGGCGCTGACGCTGAACGCCAGGCTTCTGATCCTCGACGAGCCGACCGCGGCGCTCGGCGGGGACGAGACCGAGAAATTGTTCGAGCAGATCACCCGCCTCAAATCCGAGGGCGTGGGGATCATCTACATTTCCCACCGGCTCGAAGAGATCCGCAAGATCACGGATCGCATCGTCGTCATGCGCGACGGCGAAAAGGTGCAGGAATTCGAAAGTGCAGACATACCGGTCCGCACCATCGTCGAGGCGATGGTCGGCCGCAGCCTCGAGCGCATGTTCCCAAGTCTTCCCGAGCCCAGCGACGAGACGGTGCTCGAGGTGAAGGGCCTGAAATCGGGCCTGGGCCATTTTGCGGACGTGAATTTCAAGGTCCGGCGCGGCGAGATCTTCGGTATCGCGGGCCTTGTCGGCGCGGGCCGGACCGAGCTTGTCCGCGCGATCGCGGGGGCCGATCCAATCGCCTCGGGCAACGTGATCCTGAACGGCAAGGACATCACCCCGAAAAGCCCGCGCGACGCGATCCGCAACGGCATTGTCCTGGTGCCCGAAGACCGCAAGCAGCAGGGCCTCGTGGTCCAGCATTCCATCGCAGAAAACATTGGCTACGCCAATCTCAGCAAGGTTTCGAAATCCGGTCTCGTCACCAGCGGCCAGGTCCACCGCTTTGCCGACGACAACATCGCCAAGTTCGGGGTCAAGGGACGCGGTCGCCAGAACGCCAGCGAGCTTTCTGGCGGCAACCAGCAGAAGGTGGTCATCGCCAAATGGCTGGCCCGCGATCCCAAGGTGGTCGTGCTGGATGAACCTACCCGGGGCATCGACGTGGGAGCGCGCTCGTCGATCTACGAGATCATCGTCGGGCTGGCGCAGCAAGGTGTCGCCGTGATCGTCGTCAGCTCGGACCTCGAAGAGGTTCTGGGCGTGTCGAACCGGATCATGGTCATGGCCGCCGGACGCCAGGCGGGCATCCTCGACCATTCCGAGGCCAACGACGTGTCCGTCATGGAACTCGCGACGGCGTGACCCAATAAGGATTGAAGGCATGGCACGATTCAGGGACCGCACGGTCGTCGTCACGGGCGGCAACAAGGGCATCGGCTATGCGATCGCCGAACGCTTCGCCGCCGAGGGCGCGAACGTCGTGATCGCGTCGGTCGAGGACAATGTCGAAGCTGCCGCCGCCCGACTGCGCGACACCGGCGCGAACGCCATGGGCGTGATCTGCGACGTCACCGACCGGGCCGCCGTGGTCGAGCTCTACGACAGGGCGGAGGCCGAGTTCGGGGCGGTGCAAATCTCGGTCCAGAACGCCGGGATCATCACCATTTCGCGGATCGAAGACCTGTCCGAACAGGATTGGGACGCCACCCTCGCGGTCAACACCAAAGGCGCGTTCCTGTGCTGTCAGGAAGCCATCCGCCGGATGCGCAAGTCCGGCCAGGGCGGGCGTCTCATCAACATCGCATCAGGGCAGGCGCGCGAGGGGTTCATCTATACACCGCATTACGCCGCCTCCAAGTTCGGCGTCATGGGCCTGACCCAGAGCCTTGCCAAGGAAGTGGCGCCCGACGCCATCACCGTGAACGCCATTTGTCCGGGCATCATCAAGACCGACATGTGGGACTACAACGACCGGGTCTGGGGCGAGATGCTGGGCGACTACGCCCCCGGCGAGCTCATGCAAAGCTGGGTCGAGAACATCCCCATGAAACGCGCCGGAGAAGGCAAGGATGTCGCCGCCCTCATCGCGTTCCTGGCCAGTCCGGACGCCGATTACATCACCGGCCAGACCATCAACGTCGATGGTGGCCTGATCATGTCCTGACCGTCCGCTTCGGACGATCGAACCGAAGGAACGAGAACCCCATGGCCGAGAATACCCTGAACACCCCTGCCCTCTTCGACCTTTCCGGGCGCACAGCTCTGGTGACCGGTGCCGGCAGCGGCATCGGTCAGCGCATTGCCATGGGCCTTGCGCAATGCGGCGCGGATGTCGCGCTTCTGGATCGTCGCACCGATGACGGGCTCGCGCAGACGGCCGACTTCATCGCACAAGCGGGCCGCAAGTCGGTGCAGGTCGCCGCGGACGTCACTTCGGCCGAGGCCCTTGCCGACGCGGTCGCCCGGACCGAAAGCGAGCTCGGCCCCCTGACGCTTGCCGTCAACGCAGCCGGAATCGCCAATGCGAACCCCGCCGAAGAGATGGAAGAGGAACAGTACCAGACCCTGATGGACATCAACATGAAGGGCGTCTGGCTGTCCTGTCAGGCCGAGGGTCGCGCGATGCTGGCACATGGGAAGGGCGGGTCCATCGTCAACATAGCCTCGATGTCCGGTGTGATCGTCAATCGCGGTCTCAATCAGGTTCACTACAATGCGTCGAAGGCCGGTGTGATCCACATGTCGAAATCCATGGCCATGGAGTGGGTCGGGCGCGGGATCCGGGTGAACTCGATCTCGCCGGGTTACACGGCGACCCCGATGAACACCCGGCCCGAGATGGTCCACCAGACCAAGGAATTCGAAAACCAGACGCCGATGCAGCGCATGGCCGACGTGAACGAGATGGTCGGACCCGCCGTGTTCCTGCTGTCGGACGCGGCCTCCTACTGCACCGGCGTCGATCTTCTGGTCGATGGCGGCTTCTGCTGCTGGTGAACCGGTCTCTTTTCAGATCAGGCCCACAGCCGTGCAAGGACGGCCCCTAATTTCGGAGCACGGCAATAGCCGGCCCGAACGGGATGATCTTCAGCCTTTAAGATGACACCAGAGCCGCGGGCGCCGATGCCCGCGGCTCTTTTACGTCGGCCATCCGGAGGCAGACATGCGAACCCGGGCTGCGGAATGCAGTTCTAGGCTCGCATCTCGAGCTGTCCCGGCCATCGGATCGGGGAAAGATGTAAGGCTGGCGACAAATCAGACCGCGCTCGAATCGGCCGAACCGAACATAGAGGCAATCCTTCGTGGCGACGAAGGAACCGGTCTGGCGTCTGATGAGGGAAAGTGGCGCGCTGGGGAGGATTCGAACCCCCGACCCCCTGATTCGTAGTCAGGTACTCTATCCAACTGAGCTACCAGCGCGTTGCGGCGGGGATACTGGCCCCGGTCAGGGTTTGCAAGCGGGAAGTCGGGTCATTCTGCAGCCTCTTCGAAGCGCAGGACCGCCTTGGGCAGGACGATGCGGAACGTGGTGCCGGTGTCGTCCGTCCGTGCAAGGTCGAGCGTGCCGCCATGGCCCTTCACAAGGTCCGCCGCGATGGACAGGCCAAGACCGAAGCCGCCCTTTCTGGTCCCGCCCGAGAAGGGCGAGAAGAGATGCTCCTGAGCCTTGGGCGGAAGTCCGGGCCCGGTATCCTGAACGATCAGCGTCCAGCCGTCGTCGCTTTCGGTGGCAGAGACGCCGATCTCGCCGAACTCCCCGGTCGCGACGATGGCCTGCCGGGCATTGCGTACGAGGTTGGCAAGGACACGGTAGAGCTGCTCGCTGTCCGCGCGGAGGGTCATGCCGCTGGGCACGTTCACCGAGAAGCTCACATCCTCGTTCTCCGCCGCGAGTCGCTCGCTCTCGATCACGTCGTCGACCAGAGGGGCGAGAGCGAAGCGGGAGAGGCGCGGGGGCGGCTCCTCGGCCTTGCCGAAGGCCAGCGTGCTCTCGCAGAGCGAGATCGCGCGGCTGATGGAGCTGACGAGCTTGGGCGCGGCGCGGGCGACGGCGGGATCCGCGCTGTTCTCCATGCGGTCGGCGAAAAGCTGGGCCGTGGTGAGGATGTTCCGCAAATCGTGGCTGATCTTCGCCACGGCGCCGCCGAGCTGGGCCAGTCGCTGCTTCTGTCGGAGGGCCCCCGTGAGCTGTGTCTGCATCGTCTGGAGCGCCATTTCCGCCTCCCTCAGCTCCAGAACCTTCGCCTCGGGCGTGATGATCCGGCGGGCATCCTCTGGGGCCGAGGCGTAGGACTGCATCGCGTCGACCACACGCTTGATCGGCGCGACGATGAAGCCCCGCGCCGCGAAGAAGAGGAGTGCGGCCGTAAGGACGGAGATCACCGCGGACAGCAAGAGGATGCGCAGGCCATAGTCGATCATTTCCGCGCGCAGGCGGCTCGTCTCCAGCGTCACCTCGATCAGGAGCCCCGCCTCCCGGACAGGGTTGCCGATGACGCGGACCACCTGCTCGTCACGTTCGAGCAGGCGGCTGATCGCGTCCCTGATCAACTCGGCGGCGCCCGGATCGCGCAGGTCGTAGGTCGCCACGATGGGCTGGGGGATCGGACTGTCGAGGATCAGCTGGCGCATCTCGTCCCGGCGGAGGACAACGTTCAGAACGCCGGCATTCTGCAGAAGCTCCGCCTCGAGGTCCTGGCTCAGCATGTCGTCCGAGGCGAGGAGTGCGAGGGAGGCGATCTGCGCCCGCTCGAGGCGCGACAGCAGGTAATCCTCGCGGAAGCGCGCGATCGACGGCACGAAGATCAGCACCTCCGCCAGCATGACGAAGGCGAGGGTGAGGATCAGGAACCGTCCGGAGAGCGAGCGAAAGAACGTCACTGTGGGCTGCGCCTCATGGCAGGATACGTTGAACGGCGCGAACGACGCGCTTCACGTTCGGGTTATCAAAGAGCCGTGGCGAGAAATAGGCGCCCGCGGCGCGCTTGTTCAGTTCGGACAGCGTGGGATAGGGCGCCACCATGCCCGAAATCTGCGACATCTTCAGCTTCGCGGAGATCGCGAGTGACCAGAGCGTAATCAGATCTCCGGCGCTCTCCCCCACGATGGAGGCGCCGACGGGCCGTCCCCCCACCACCATCACCTTGATCCGGCCCTCTGTGCGGCGCTCCGCCTCGGCCCGGTCGTTCTCCGAATAGGTGCTGGTGACGACTTCGACGGCATCGCCATGCGCTTCCCGCGCCTCTTTCTCGGTCAGGCCGCATTGGGCGAGTTCGGGTGAGGTATAGGTTGCCCAAGGGATATGGGCCGTCTTCACCTTGGCCGGCAGTCCGAACAGCAGCCGCCGGATCAGCGTCGAGCCGTGGTATCCGGCGAGGTGGGTGAACTGCATTCCGCCTGCCGCATCGCCCACGGCATAGACGCGGCGATTGGTGGTTTGCAGCGTGTCGTCCACCTTCAGCCCCTTTTTGTCCCGTTCGATCCCGGCGGCTTCCAGTCCAAGATCGTCCAGCGCCGGCGCGCGCCCGGCCGCCACGAGAAGATGCGAACCGCTGTAGGTCCCCGCTTCGGTGCGTACGGTGACGCCGCCTTCGGTCCACTCGACCTTGTCCGCATGATGCCCGGTGACGAAGGTCACGCCCTCCCCCTTCATCGTCTCGAGGAGGAGCGCGGCATTCTCGGGATCGTCTTTCGCGAGCGGCGTTCCGCCCTCGATGACGGTCACGCGGGCGCCGAGACGGCGGAAGGCCTGCGCCATCTCGCAGCCGATATTGCCGCCGCCGATGATGAGCAGGTGCTCCGGCAGTTCCTTCAGGTCGAACAGCGTCTCGTTGGTGAGGTAAGGTCCGTCCGTCAGCCCCTCGACCGGCGGCACGGCGGGACGTGAGCCGGTGGCCAGAACGATCCGGCGGGCGCGGATGCGGGTATCCCCCGCCTCGACCTCGCGGTCGGAGACGAAGCGGGCATGGGCGCGGATGACGGTGCAGCCCATCCCCTCGAACCGCTCCTGGCTGTCCACCGGGGCAATGGCGGCGATGACGCCGTGAATGTGATCGTGGACGGCGGCGAAATCGACCTGCGGCTCCACCGGCGCGATCCCGTAGATGCCGCCGCTGCGCATCGCATGGGCATGCCGGGCCGCCGCGATCAGCGCCTTCGAGGGGACGCAGCCGAAGTTCAGGCAGTCCCCGCCCATCTCGTTTGCCTCGATCAGGACGACCTTAGCCCCCATCTGCGCCGCGCCGGACGCGACCGTCAGACCTCCGGAGCCGGCACCGATCACGCAGATATCGGCTTCCATCGTTCTCATGTCAGACCCCTTTCGTCCCGCGGACGCTCTTTAGAATGATAGGCAGAAGGGCAAGCGCGCACAGCCCGATGATCGGCAGGAGAATCTGCGGCTCGAACAGGATCGACAGGTCCGGCCGCCCGCCCCGCTCGAACACCGCGCCAAGGCCGTTGCCGACGGAGGTGAAGACGAGAGCGCCCGGCATGATGCCGAAGAACGTCGTCACCACGAACGGCAGAAGCCGCACCCCGACCAGTGCCGGAACGATGTTGGCAACGAAGAACGGGACGACCGGGGCGAGCCGGATCAGGAAGAGGACCTCCCACATGTTCCGGTCTATCCCCTGCTTCAGCCGCCGCACGAGGCCCTCCGACGCCTCCATTCGCGCGGCCAACTGAGCGCCGAGGCCCCATTTCGCCGCCGTGAAGATCGCCGTGGCGCCCAGGGTCGCTCCCACGACGTTGAGGAACACTCCGGGAAAGACGCCGAAGAGAAAGCCTCCCGTCAGCGTCGCGATGGTGGCCCCCGGCAGGGAAAAGGCGACGATGAGCGCGTAGGCGAAGACGAAGCCTGCCGCTGCCGAGAGGTAGTTCCGGTCCCGGAACGCGATGAGATCGTCTCGATTCGCAGCCAGCGCCTCGAAGGTCAGCTGGTCACGCAGAAGAACCGCGCCGGTGACCGCCACCGCCGCGATGACGGCCAGCGCCCCGTACCTGAGAAGTCGCCCCCGGCCCGCCTCGTTCTCCTTGTTCACCACAGCTGTCCTTCGATTATGCCCCGTAACGTGCGAGACACTATTGTGCAGGCGAGCGAAACCGGCACCAGACCGGGTAACGCGCGCTTGACCGTGCAGGGTCCGCCCAGGCGCCGGCGTTTTCGCCAGCGAGATGCGTTGACAGGGCGCGCCCGACCCTCTAGGGACCGGGCTTCGAATATCCGGGGCTCGCGCCGCGGCGCCTTAGAGCGCCCGCCCGAGCGCGCCCACCGACGGACACTGACGGAGACGAGCCCATGAGCAAACGTACGTTCCAGCCCTCGAACCTTGTCCGCAAGCGGCGGCACGGGTTCCGTGCCCGCATGGCCACCAAGGCCGGCCGGAAGATCCTGAACGCGCGTCGCGCGCGGGGTCGGAAATCCCTGAGCGCGTAAGATCCGGCGGGGCGCCGATGGCGACCCTGACGAAGCGTGCCGATTTCATAGCCGCATCGCGGGCGCGTCGTTCCGGCACGCCCGCCTTCATGTTGCAGGCCCGGCAGAGACGCGCGGGCGAGGCCGATCCGGATATGATCCGCGTCGGCTTTACCTGTTCCAAGAAGGTCGGCAATGCCGTCGCCCGCAATCGCGCAAAGCGGCGCCTGCGCGAAATCGCACGCCTCGTTCTGCCCGGCGAGGGGCGGCCCGGCTGGGATTACGTCCTCGTCGGCCGGAAGGATGCGACCGCGGGCCGGCAATGGGACCTCCTCCTCGGCGATCTCTCCGCCGCATTGGCAAACATTCACGGGACCGCGCGGGCGCAGCAGAGTGCCGAGCCGGCTCCATGAGCCCCCTCGCCCGACTTTTGTCCCTTCCGGTCCATGCCTACCGGTTGATCCTGTCTCCCTGGGTCGGACGGAACTGCCGCTACCAGCCGACCTGCTCCGCCTATTCACTGGAGGCGCTGTCCCGCCACGGCGCAGTCAGGGGAGGCTGGCTCACGGTGCGCCGTATCGGGCGCTGTCATCCGTTCGGCGGATCGGGCTACGATCCCGTACCGGACCCACCCCGCGACTCGAGGCCGCCCCATGCTCGATGATTCCAACGAGATCCATCCGCTCTTCGAGGGCGCCCCGCAGAGCACCGAATTCCGCAAGCTGCGCAAGCGCATCGTCCGCGAGACCCGTGAGGCGATCGAAAAATACGGCATGATCGAGCGCGGCGCGCGCTGGCTTGTCTGCCTCTCTGGCGGCAAGGACAGCTATACCCTGCTCGCCGCGCTGACGGAGCTGCAGTGGCGCGGCCTCCTGCCGGTCGAGATCCTCGCCTGCAACCTCGATCAGGGTCAGCCGGGCTTTCCCGCCACCGTCCTGCCGGAGTTCCTAGAGCGCATGGGAGTGCCTCACCGGATCGAGTACCAGGACACCTACTCCATCGTAATGGACAAGATCCCGGCCGGCCGCACCTTCTGCGCCCTGTGCTCGCGCCTGCGTCGGGGCAATCTCTACCGCATCGCGCGTGAGGAAGGCTGCTCCGCCGTCGTTCTCGGCCATCACCGGGACGACATTCTCGAGACGTTCTTCATGAACCTCTTCCACGGCGGGCGCCTGGCGACCATGCCGCCGAAGCTGGTGAACGAGGAAGGTGATCTCTTCGTCTACCGCCCCCTCGCCCACGTTGCCGAAGCCGATTGCGAGCGCTTCGCCACGGCCATGAACTACCCCATCATTCCCTGTGATCTCTGCGGCTCGCAGGACGGGCTTCAGCGCCAGCAGGTGAAGCAGATCCTCGACGGGTGGGAGAAAAACGCCCCCGGCCGTCGACAGGTGATGTTCCGGTCGCTGATGAACGCGCGCCCGTCCCACCTCCTGGACCCTGGGCTCTTCGATTTCGCGGCCCTGATGCGCCCGAATGCCCCGGCCGGGACGTCCGATGAGGCGCATCCTGAAGCTGCGGACGCTCCGTCAGAACAATTTTAGTCAATGGGCACAGGCGGCATTAAGCTTGCGGTGAGACCCCGGCACTAGGGTCCTGCGGACGACCGGGACATTCGCCGAGCCAGCAGGAGCGACCGCCGCCGTGACCATTGCACATGCCCTGAACATGCTCGAACGCCACGGCGGCCGGTTTCTCCGCCGGCCGGATCTCGTTGCTCTTCTGCCGGCGGCGCTCCTGCTCGCCTATTGGCTCGGCGGGGAGCCCAGCCTCGTTTTCTGCGCCGTCCTTCTTCCCCTCGTCCTGATCGTCCCTTCGCGCACCGGGAGGCCTCCGGAAGACCGCGACGCCCTGACCGGCCTTCTGAGCCGGACGGCCCTCGAAGAGCGTGCGGACGCGATGCTCGCCGCGCCGAACCCGGACTGCGTCCTCGTGACACTCCAGATCGACGGCTTCGATGAACTCGTGCGCGATCTCGGCGCGGGAGGCTCCGAGCAGGTCCTGATCCAGATGGCGGGCCGCCTGACCGACGCCGTCCGCTCCGGCGATGCGGTCGCCCGCCTGGACGGCGATCGCTTCGCCGTCCTCGCCCAAGGGCTGGGGCAATCGGGCCTCGACGACATCCTGGCCTTCGGCGAGCGCCTGCAGGCCGCCGCCATGGATCCGCTGCCGATCCACGCCGGGAAGATCTATGTCAGCCTCTCCTCTGGATTCTGCCCCGGCCACAGGAGTCCCGGACCGGGCGGGGACGCGCTGGTGAACGCGGCCCTTCTCGCGCTGCGGCAGGCCCGGCGATCCGGTCGCGGCTGCCTGCGCGCCTATTCGGCCGCGATCCAGGAGGCGTCGCTCGTACGCGCCGACCTTGCCAAGGAGATCAACGAGGCTTTCGAGACCGGCGCCATCCGCGCGTTCTTTCAGCCGCAGACCTCCACCGATACCGGAGAGATCACCGGCTTCGAAAGCCTCGTGCGCTGGGTCCACCCCGATCGAGGGGTCCTGTCGCCGTCGGTCTTTCTCGATGTCGTCCTCGCCGCCGGCATGACCGAGCGTCTGACGCAGGAGATGCTGACCCAGTCCCTCGAGGCCCTCAGCCTCTGGCAACGCGCGGATCTGGGCATACCGCAGGTTGCCCTCAACCTCTCCATGCACGAATTGCGCAACCCGCACCTCGTTGACCGGATCCGGTGGGAACTCGACCGATTCGAACTCGCCCCGGACCGATTGGCCATCGAGGTTCTCGAAACGGTCGTCTGCGCGTCCGACGAAGACGTGATCGTCCGTAACGTCACCGCGCTCGCGGAGCTCGGCTGCAGCATCGATCTCGACGATTTCGGCACCGGAAATGCCAGTATTTCCGCCATCCGCCGCTTCGGCGTCTGCCGGCTCAAGATCGACCGCAGTATCGTGAGCCGCGCTGACAGCGATACCGAGCAGCGCAAGATGGTGTCCGCGATCGTCTCTCTTGCCGAGCAGCTGGACCTCGAAACGCTCGCCGAAGGAGTGGAGACGCCGGAAGAGCACGCGACCGTGGCCCAGCTCGGCTGCCGGTACGTGCAGGGCTTCGGCCTCGCCCGCCCGATGCCGGTGGAGGACACCCTGCCCTGGATCGTCCGCTACCGAGGCCGGCTCTCGCGGCCGCCGCTGATCGGTCGAACGGGCTGAGAGGGGCGTCCGAGCGGGTCCCGTCGGCGACTGGACGGGTTGGATGCGGCGCCGCGACACGGGGAAGCTTTGCCCCTAGGCCCTTGACCTTTGCGGCCATGGCGGATTGAACCGGCGCGAAGCTCCTCCCCCCCGCCTCCGCAACCGCCGGATCAGGACGTCGATGGACGATCAGAACAAGAATCTCATCCTAGCCACAGCGCTCAGCTTCCTCGTGATCCTGGGCTGGTTCCTGCTGTTCCCACCAGAACAGCAAGCGCCGCAACCCTCGGATCCCGCGGCGACGCCCGGCGTTCAGGTCACCGAAGGGGAGACCGGCGCCTTGTCGCCGCCCGCCCTCGACGGCCAGCCTGCCGAGATGTCCGCGGGTACGACCACGGACCCCGCGACGGACATTCCCGACGCGCCCCGCGTGCCGATCGAAACGCCGAAGCTCTCCGGGTCGCTTTCCCTCGCCGGCGGCCGGATCGACGATCTGCTGCTCAGCACCTACGACGACACCCTCGATCCGGACAGCGGCAACGTCCGCCTGCTGTCCCCCGCCGGTGAGCCGGGCGCGTATTACGCCCTGCACGGCTGGGCTCCCGGCGCCGGCCTCGACGCCGCTGCCGTTCCCGGCACGGACACGGTCTGGGACCTCGAGGACGGTGATACGCTGACCCCGGAAAGCCCGGTCACCCTGAGATGGGACAGCCCCTCGGGCCTCATCTTCCGGCGGCAGATCGCGGTCGACGCGGACTACATGTTCACCGTGACCCAGAGCGTCGAGAACCCCACGGAGACCGACGTCCGTGCCGCGCCCTACGGGTTCGTCGCGCGTCACGGTCTTCCGGATCTCGCCAACTTCTTCATCCTCCACGAAGGCGTCGTCGCCATGGCGAACGGCGAGCTCATCGAAGAGGACTACGACAGCCTTGCCGATCTCGACGTGGACGCCCGCATCGGCGCCCGCGCCGTCACCGAGGAGGACGTCACCGGCGGCTGGATCGGCTTTACCGACAAGTACTGGATGACCTCCCTCATTCCCTCCCAGGCGGACACGGTCAATCTCGTGTCGCTCTACCAGGAAGGGCCGGACATCTATCAGACGCAGACCGTCTATCCCACGCGGGACATTCCGGCCGGCGCCACCGTCACGCAGGAGAGCCGTCTCTTCGCCGGTGCCAAGGAATGGGAGACGATCCGCGAATACGAGAAAGAGGGCGGCGTCACCAAGTTCATCGACAGCATCGACTGGGGCTGGTTCTTCTTCCTGACCAAACCGATCTTCGCCGTGCTGCACTGGCTGAACGGCATCATCGGGAACATGGGCGTCGCGATCATCCTGCTGACGCTCTGCATCAAGGCGCTGCTCTTCCCGCTGGCGTACAAGTCCTACGTCTCCATGGCGCGGATGAAGGAACTCCAGCCGGAGATGGAGAAGCTCAAGGAGCGGGCCGGTGACGACCGGGCGAAGCTCCAGCAGGAGATGATGACGCTCTACCGGGAGAAGAAGGTGAACCCCGCCGCGGGCTGCCTGCCGCTCCTGCTGCAGATCCCGATCTTCTTCTCGCTCTACAAGGTCATCTTCGTGACGATCGAGCTTCGGCACGCTCCGTTCTTCGGGCCGTTCCGGGACCTCTCCGCGCCCGATCCGACGTCGCTGTACAACCTGTTCGGCCTCTTCCCATGGGCCGCGCCAGAGCCCTCGTCCATCCTTGCCATGATCTTTATCGGCATCCTGCCGATCCTGCTCGGCATCTCCATGTGGCTGCAGCAGAAGCTGAACCCGGCCCCGGCCGATGCCACCCAGGCGATGATCTTCGCATGGATGCCGTGGGTCTTCATGTTCATGCTGGGCGGCTTCGCCAGCGGCCTCGTGGTCTACTGGATCGCCAACAACACGATCACCTTCACCCAGCAATACCTCATCATGCGCAGCCACGGATCCAGGCCGGACGTCTTCGGCAACATCCGCTCGGGCTTCAAGCGCAAGAAGTCCGAGGCCAAGTGAGCACGCTTCCCTTCCCCCTCGTCGCCGAGCCCGAGCCGGCGGCGGCCGAGGCGGGGCGGCGGCTCTTCGCCGGGCAGTCGGAGTTCCTCAAGGGCGTCGTCGCGATGTCCGGCCTGCCCCCCGCGGACCGGCCGGAAATCTGCTTCGCCGGGCGGTCCAACGTCGGCAAATCGTCCCTGATCAATGCGCTGACAGGCACGAAGGCGCTTGCGCGCACATCGAACACGCCGGGCCGGACGCAGGAAATCAACTATTTCATGGTTGGTGGGGAGCGCCTCTTTCTGGTCGACCTTCCGGGCTACGGCTTCGCGAAGGCGCCCGTCGCCGTCGTCAAGCAATGGCAGGCGCTTCTCAAGCAGTACCTGCAGGGTCGCCAGACCCTGAAGCGCGCCTTCGTGCTGATCGACCATCGCCATGGCATCAAGGCCGTGGACGCCGAGATCCTGTCCCTCCTCGACAAGTCGGCGGTGCCGTTCCAGACGGTCCTGACAAAGGCGGACAAGGTGAAGGCCGCGGACCGCGAGCGGATCCTCGAACAGGTCCGCGCCGCGCTCCAGAAGCACCCGGCGGCCTACCCCGAAATCGTCGTGACCTCCTCCGAGACGGGCCAAGGCATGGAGACGCTCCGGGCCATCGCCCACGGTCTTTCCGAGGAGTGAACCGGGACCGCGCCCTTTCCACCGCGCTCACGGGGCAGTAACACGGGGCGCAGTGCCTATTCGGAAGCCAGGGATGAAACGACGCGACATGACCCGCGACTCGATCGCCACCGCCCGCACGTTGTCAGAGGCTCTGCCCTACTTGCAGCGCTATTCGGGCGCCACCGTCGTCATCAAGTTCGGCGGCCACGCGATGGGGGACGATGACGCGATGCGGATGTTCGCCCGCGACGTGGTCCTGATGAGCCAGGTCGGCGTGCGTCCGGTGATCGTCCATGGTGGCGGCCCGATGATCAATGACCTGCTGAAGCGGCTTGAAATTGAATCGGAGTTCGTCGGCGGCAAGCGCGTGACGGACGAGGCCACCGTCGAGGTGGTCGAGATGGTCCTCTCGGGCCGCGTCAACAAGCGTATCGCACAGGCAATCAACGACGAAGGCGGCCGTGCGGTCGGCCTCTCCGGCAAGGACGCCAAGCTGATCGTCTGCGAACCGGCGGACGAGGCGCTGGGGCTGGTCGGCAATCCGACGCAGGTCTCGCCCGACGTGCTCCACACCCTGCACAATGCCGGGATCATCCCCGTCGTCGCGCCCATCGGGGCGGGGCCGAACGGTGAGACCTACAACATCAACGGAGATACCGCCGCCGGCGCCGTCGCAGCCGCCCTGAAAGCGGACCGGCTGCTCCTGCTGACCGATGTGGCGGGCGTCAAGGATCGGGACGGAAACGTCGTGACGCGGCTGACGCCGGGCGAGGTCGAGCGGATGACCGAAGATGGCGTGATCGCCGGGGGAATGATTCCGAAGACGGAGACCGCCTTGGCCGCGATCCGCGGCGGCGTGCGCGCCGTGGTGATCCTCGATGGCCGTGCGCCCAATGCCTGCCTTCTGGAGCTGTTCACCGACCACGGCGCAGGCTCGCTCATCCGCGAAGACCACCTCGCCCCGGTCCATCCGGGCCGGCCATGAAGACAGTCATCCTGATCCGCCATTCGAAGGCCGAACCCGGCGCTGCCGGCCAGGACGACGCGACCCGATCCCTCACGATGCGCGGCCGGGCTGCGGCCGACGCGCTGGGCGGCTGGCTCCGGGAGACGGGCTGGGTGCCAGACCTGATCTTCTGCTCCCCGGCGTCCCGCACGCGCGAAACGCTGTCGGAGATGGCCTTCGAAGGCGATCTTGAGGTCCGCAAGGAGATCTACGAGGCACGGACGGACGACCTCTTGCAGATCCTGCGGGACGCAGAGGGCGAGACCATCCTCCTCGTCGGGCATAACCCGGCCATCGGCGATCTGGCGCATGCCCTTGTCAGCTCCGCGCCGGATCATCCCCGCTGGGAGACCTACCCCACTTCGGCCGCGTCGGTGATCCGTTTCCACGAGGACGTGGAGCCGGGCACGGGCGAACTCGTCGAGTTCGTGACGCCGCAGGACCTCGTCTGATCCCGCAGGCAAGACCCTGAAACGCGAAAAGGGGGCCGAGGCCCCCTTTCCCTCATCTTCCGACGAATGCCGGTCTCAGTGACCGAGGATCTGGCTGAGGAACAGCTTCGTGCGATCCGAGCGCGGGTTGTTGAAGAACTCCTCGGGCTCGTTCTGCTCCACGATCTGACCTTGGTCCATGAAGATGACCCGGTTCGCGACCTGCCGGGCGAAGCCCATCTCGTGGGTGACGCAGAGCATGGTCATGCCCTCTTCCGCGAGCGAGATCATGGTGTCGAGCACCTCCTTGATCATCTCGGGATCGAGGGCGGAGGTCGGCTCGTCGAACAGCATGATCCGCGGGCGCATGCAGAGCGACCGCGCGATGGCGACGCGCTGCTGCTGACCACCCGACAGCTGACCGGGGTACTTGTTGGCCTGGTCGGGGATCTTCACCTTCTCGAGGAAGTGCATCGCCGTCGCTTCGGCTTCCTTCTTGGGCACCTTGCGCACCCAGATCGGGGCCAGCGTGCAATTCTCGAGGATCGTCAGATGCGGAAACAGGTTGAAGTGCTGGAAGCACATCCCGACCTCGGACCGGATCTTGTCGATGTTCTTCAGATCCGAGGACAGCTCCGTCCCGTCGACGACGATGCGGCCCTTCTGGTGCTCCTCGAGGGCATTGATGCAGCGGATCAGGGTGGACTTGCCGGACCCGGAGGGCCCGCAGATCACGATCCGTTCGCCGCGATGCACGGTCAGGTCGATATCGCGCAGGACGTGGAACTGGCCGTACCACTTGTTCATGTCCGAGATCTCGATGGCGACCTCGTCGGAAACCTCCATCGCGGAGAGCCGGGATCCGGCGGGAGCCGGAGCGTGTGCGGCGGTGTCTGTGGCGGTCATGGCCGGGGCCTCCTTAGCGGTGATCTGTCCGGAGCTTTTGCTCCAGATACATCGAGTAGCGGGACATGGCAAAGCAGCAGATGAAGAACAGCGCGCCGATGAAGATGAAGAGCTCCCAGTAGATGCCGTTCCAGTCCGTGGTGGCGCGGATGGCGTTGGAAAGCCCGATCGGATCGAGAAGCCCGATGAAGACGACGAGCGTCGTATCCTTGAAGAGCCCGATGAATGTGTTGACGATGCCGGGGATGGAGATCTTCAGGGCCTGCGGCAGAATGATCAGGCGCATCGCCTTCCAGTAATCGAGCCCGAGCGAATCCGCGGCCTCGTACTGCCCCCTCGGAAGCGCGGCGAGGCCCCCCCGGATCACTTCGGCCATGTAGGCCGAGGCGAAGAAGGTCACCATGATCACGACCCGGAGCGTCAGGTCGAACGTCGTTCCCGGTGGCAGGAAGTAGTTCAGCAGAAGCGACGCCGTGAAGAGCCACACGATGAGGGGCACGCCCCGCATCAGCTCGATGAAGGCAACCGAGACGGCATGGATGAAGATCAAATGCGATTGCCGGCCAAGCGCCAGCAGGATGCCGAGCGGCAGGGACAGGGCGATGCCCGAGACGCCGATGATGAAGGACAGCATGAAGCCCCCCATCGCACGGCTCGGTACGGCTTCCAGCCCGATGGGAAGCGCGCTGGACAAGGCGCCGGACAGGGGCGGCAGGACGAACACCCAGAACAGGATCGGAACGGCAATGGCCGCGACCACGCCGAGAAGCGGAGAGACGGCCTTCGCCCCGATCCGGTAGGCCGGAACGCCGAGCGCGAAGCCCGCGATGACGAGCAGGTAGGGCCAGATCGTCCCGCCCCAGAGCAGCCAGACCATCGCGACGGGATAGACCGCCGAGAACCAGAGCAATTGCCGCGACACGCGGGTGAAGAGGACGGGCGCGACGGCGACGCCGAAGAGCACGAGCGCCGTGATCGGCCGCCAGTAGAGCTCCGACGGATAGAACCCCAGCAGAAGCTGCTGCCAACGGTCGGTAATGACGGCGAAGCAGGCCGACGGGGCGCCCGCGCCCCAGGTTGCGTCCCTGATCTCGCGGCAGGCGGTCAGCGACCCTGCGAACCAGATGGAGTTCCAGAGCCACGGGACGATGTGCATCAGCACCCATGCAACGAAAGCGAGGCCGATGATCGTCAGGATCGCGTTGAACCAGGATGAGAAGAGGTTCTCCCGCATCCACTTCACGGCGCCACGTTCGGTTACGGGCGGCTCCGCCTGCGGAACCATGCTCTCGCGGACATAGGGAACGGTTTGTGCGTTCATCTCGCTCATCTCACCGCTCCTTCAGCTTGATGGACGAATTGTAGAAGTTCATGCCTGCCGAGATGATCAGCGACAGGACGAGATAGAACAGCCCGAGAAGGAGCATCCCCTCGAGCTCCCGCCCCGTCTGGTTGATCGTGATCCCCCCGAGCGTGGAGCGCACGTCCATGTAGCCGACGGCGATGGCGAGCGAGCTGTTCTTCGTCAGGTTTAGGAACTGCGAGATCAGCGGCGGAATGATGACCCGCAGCGCCTGCGGCAGGATGACGAGGTTCATCGTGCGGCTGGGGCGCAGGCCGAGGGCGAAGGCCGCCTCCGTCTGCCCCTTGGAGACGGAGAGGATGCCGCCGCGCACGATCTCCGCGATGAAGGCGCCGGTATAGAGCGAGAGCGCGAGCCAGAGGGCGATGAGCGAGTTTCGCATCATGATCCCGCCCTGGAAGTTGAAGCCGCCGAGTTCGGGATAGTCGAGGGAAAGCGGCATCCCGAGGAGGAAGAAGGCGATGACGGCCGGAACGAAGAACAGCGCGAGGGAAACGCGAAAGACCGGCAGGATGCGCCCCGTCGACTGCTGCTGACGCCTGGCGTACCCGCGATAGACGATGATTGCGGCGATGCTCACCACGACGATGGCAACGAGGACCCAGACCGCCCAGCTGGCCCCATCGAGGGGCGTGGGACGCGGGATGTAGACGCCGCGATTGGTGATCGCGATGGAGCCGAAGAGGAGCGAGGCATCCCCGTTCTCTCCGAAATCCCGCGGCGAGGGCGTGCTCTCGTTGAGAATCGCGAAGAAGGCGATGATCCACAGAAGCACCGGCACGTTCCGGAACGTCTCGACGTAGACCGTCATGATTTTTGCGACGAGCCAGTTGTTCGAGAGCCTCAGGACGCCGGCGATGGTCCCGACGACGAGCGCCAGCGTACAGCCGAGCGCCGCGACGAGCATCGTGTTCAGGATGCCGACAAGCGCCGCGCGGCCGTGGCTCGACGCGGAACTGTAGGGGATCAGGGACTGGTTGATGTCGTACCCGGCGCGCTGGCCGAGAAAGCCGAAGTCGAAGTCCTTGCCGAGGGCAGCAAGGTTGATGACGGTGTTCCGACCAAGCCAGAACAGGGCGATGGCAAGAAGAATGAACGCGAAGATCTGGATCGTGAGCGATCGATAGCGCGTGTCGTAGATGAGCTGGCTGAGCTGGAACTTGTCCCTCGCCGGCTGGTCGGGAATCGCGGACATACGGGAGCCCTCTTCATTCGGTCGGCCTTGTCGGCACGCGAATGGCATCAGCCGTCGCGGCCGGTGTCAGCTTGTCCTGGGGGTCTTGATACAAAGAAGGGCGCGGCGATGGCCGCGCCCTTCCCCTGTCGGGATATTACCGGAACGGCGGAGCGTAGAGCAGGCCGCCATCGGTCCACTGGGCGTTCAGCCCCCGCGCGAGGCCGACCGGGGTGGTCTCGCCGATGTTGCGCTCGAAGATCTCGCCGTAATTGCCGCCGGCGAGGATCGCCTGGACAGCCCAGTCGGCGTCGAGGCCGATCATCGCGCCGAGGTCGCCCTCGGTGCCGAGCAGACGGTTCACTTCGGGGTTGTCACCCGTGGCGGAGGCCATGTCCTGCACGTTGGCGGAGGTCACGCCGTACTCTTCGGCAGCGATCAGCGCATTCAGCGTCCAGCGGACGATGTCGCCCCATTCGTTGTCGCCGTGGCGGACGAGCGGGCCGAGCGGCTCCTTGGAGATGATCTCCGGCAGGATCACGTGGGCACTGGGATCTTCGAAGGTCGCGCGGGTGGCCGCGAGGCCGGAGGCATCCGTGGTGTACACGTCGCAGGCGCCGGCAAGGTACTGCTGCTGGGCCTCGGCGTTGGTCTCGATCGGGACCGGCTCGTACTCCATGTTGTTGGAGCGGAAGTAATCCGCAAGGTTGAGCTCGGTGGTGGTGCCGGTCTGGATGCAGACCGTGGCGCCGTCGAGTTCCTTGGCGGAGGACACACCCAGATCCTTGGGAATGATGAAGCCCTGGCCATCGTAATAGTTCACGCCGGTGAACTCGAACTTCAGGTCGTTGTCGCGGCTGAAGGTCCAGGTGGTGTTGCGGGCCAGGATGTCGATCTCGCCGGAGGAGAGCGCGGTGAAGCGGGTCTGACCGGTCGTGGGCACGAACTCGACCGCCTGCGGATCGCCGAGAACGGCGCCTGCCACGGCGCGGCAGACGGCGACGTCGAAGCCTTCCCATTCACCGTTGGAATTGGGGGACGAGAAGCCGGTAAGCCCGGTGGACACACCGCAGTTCAGCGTGCCGCGGTCCTGGACCTCCTGCAGCGTCTCGGACTGCGCCGATGCGATACCGGCAGTCAGGCCGCTGGCCGCAAGAACGCCGAGAAATACGGATGTCTTCATGTTTACCTCTTCCTGATGGACAGGCCCCACTTGGCGGAGACCGAATTTATAGGGGCCCGTCGGATGGACCCAACCTCAGCGGGCGAAAGCGGCTGCCCCCTCCCGGCGCACCAACTTTGGGCGGAATCCCAAAAAAAGGTCAAGGGTGCTGTACTCGCATGAACGGCAGGGGTCGGCGTTCCGGTGGGTCAATGCAGCAATCGCCCGGGAATTGAGCAATTGCCCAGGCTCCGGGCTCAATGCCGCCGCGCCACGTGCAAGCGCACCCGGGGCAAGGTCAGGCGCCGGGGCGCGAGAGGCGGTAGAATTCGGCGGCCCGGAGAAATTCAGCGCGCTTGAGGGCGGCGGTCTCGGCGGCTTCCTCGTCCCGTCCCCACTGGCTTTCCTGCCAATCCTCGTCGACGCGGCTGCGGCGCCAGAGTTCCTCGTCCGGCAACAGGCCCTCGATCACGGCGAGGCCGATCACGAGAGAGCCGGACAGGGAGACGAGTTCGGACAGCGCGGTCAGGGAAAAGTCGTCCTGCTGCTCCAGAATCGCGGAAAGCCGGGAAAGTGACGCTGCGTCCTGATCCACGGGCACGACACCGCTGGTCGGGACCAGCGCGGCGCCGAAGCTTGCTTCGGCCCAGGTCAGTAGCGGATCCCAGGCGTCGTCCTGCAGCGCGCGCAAGGGATCGTCCGTCTCGGCGCGGTAGCACAGAAGGTCCGTCGCACCGTAGCTCGCCAGCCCCTCGAGGAGGCCGTCACGGTTCGGAGCGACCTTGTCGAGCGCGGCATTGGCGGCGCGGGTGGCGGGCATGGTGCCCGGATCGATCACGTCGCCCTGCACGTCCCACTCCGCCGCGACGGCGCGGGCGAGCGCCTCCGATGGCAGCACGAGAAGCTGTTTCGCTGGCGTCCGGATCGGCCGCCCGTCCAGCTCGACCCGGAAGCCCGCCTTTTCGGCCTCGACGGAAGATGCCGTCCAGAATCGCTTCGCCCGCCATTCGCTCATCGGCGCCCCCATATCTCGTTCAATCCGCGCATCAGGCCGGCCGCATTGTCCACGATCATGTCAGGCTCGGCGGAGGCGAGACGCTCGGGGGCGTGATACCCCCAGCTCACAGCGATTGTGCGGAAGCCCGCGGCGCGGCCCATCTCAATGTCGTAGGTCGTATCGCCGATCATCACCGCATGCGCGGCCTCGCAGCCCGTCTCCGCAAGGGCGGCGAGCAGCATCCCCGGCGCGGGCTTGGACGGATGATCGTCCGCGGTCTGGACGGTCTGGAACAGCCCCTGCATGCGGTGCGCCTCGACAATCCTGTCGACGCCCCTGCGGGATTTGCCGGTGGCAAGCCCCAGAAGGACCTCGTCCTCCCCGGCGAGCCGGTCCACGATCTCCCGCGTGCCGGGATAGAACGGAGCGAGCGCGTGGCTCCCCTCGCCCGCGAACTGCGCGCGGAAACTCCGCTTGTAGGCCTCGACCATCGCATCCCGGTCGATCTCCGCGATGCCCGGCACGAGCACCTCGACCGCCTGCGGCAGCGAGAGGCCGACGATGCCGAGGATCGCGGCCACTTCCGGCACGGGACGCCCTGCGGACTGGAACGCCTCCGTCATCGCCATCAGGATATGCGCCTGGGAATCGACCAGGGTTCCGTCCATGTCGAAGACGACAAGCTGAAGGGGGGCGCTCATTCCTCCTCCCGGAACGGATCGTCCGGCACGTCGCCCGCGCGCCATTCGAGGGTATCCCAGGTCCGGGCCATGTGCTCCGGCAGGGGGGCCACGAAATTCATCCGCGCGCCGGTCTCGGGATGGGTCAGCGACAGGGAGCGGGCATGCAGATGCAGCTTGCGGGACAGATCGCCCCCCATGCTGGCGCCCCAGCCATCGCCGAGGTTTTCCTGCCCCGATCCCCCGTATTTCCCGTCGCCCATGATCGGATGGCCAAGCTCGGCCATATGCGCGCGAAGCTGATGCGTGCGGCCGGTGACGGGGACGAGCGCGGCCCAGCTGACGCGGCCGCCGAGGGCCGACAGGACCGCGTAGTCCGTGGTGGCGCGCTTGGCGTCGGGTGTGCTGTCGATCTCGGCGGGATGAACGCAGATCATCCGCTCCCCCTCGCCACCCGCGCCGTGGCCGGCCGCCTTCATCAGGCCGAACCGGATCGTGCCCATTCGGGGCACGGGAACGCCGGCGACGGCGGCCCAGTAGATCTTGCGTGTGGTGCGGTGGCGGAACGCCTCCCCGAGCCCCTTCGCCGCAAGCCGGGTGCGGGCGAGAACGAGAATGCCGGACGTATCCTTGTCCAGTCGGTGAACGAGGCGCGGCTTCTCGTCGAGGTCGAAACACAGGGCTTCGGCAAGGCCGTCGACATGACGTCCGCCCTGCCCGCTCCCGCCCTGACTCGGCAGGCCGGCAGGCTTGTTCAGGACGATCATCGTGTCGTCCCGGAACAGGACAGCGCGGCGGATCATCTCCGCATCCTCGTCCGTGACCTTCGGCTTCGGCGCGCTCTTCACCTCGCCGGGCTCCGGCAGGGGCGGCACGCGGACGGACTGGCCCTCCTCGATGCGCGCCCCGCTCTTCACACGGCCCCCATCGACGCGCAGCTCGCCCTTGCGGCACATTTTCTCGATGCGCGATTGCGCGAGATGTGGAAAGCGGCGCTTGAGCCAGCGATCGAGCCGCTGATCCCCCTCGCCCGCGCCCACGGTGATCGTCTGCACGCCGCTCATGCCAGAGCTCCTCGCATCAATGCCGCCCCGAGGACGAGCCCCAGGAGAGACAGACCCAGTGAAATGCCCACGTAAAGCGCCGCCTGTCCGGTCGCGCCCCGCTCCCAGAGCGTCACCGCTTCGAGGCTGAAGGAGCTGAACGTCGTGAACCCGCCGAGGAGGCCCGTCATCAGAAGCGGCGCGAGGTGGGTCAGCCCCCTGGCCGCCGACAGCGTGACGAACGCCCCCATGAGCGCCGATCCGACGACGTTGCACAGGAGCACCGCGACGGGAAAGCCGGACGTACCGAGCGGCAGGACGCGCGCCACGGCCACGCCCACGCCGAAGCGCAGGGACGCGCCGATCGCGCCGCCGAGGGCCACTTGTCCAAAGGTCCAGATCATGGCGCGTGCATTTCGCCCCGGCCCGGCGGTGTCAACCGCTCTCCCCCTGCCGCTTGGCCCGGAGCTTGCCGAAATAGTCCATCCGCTTGGCCAGATCGCGCTCGAAGCCGCGATCCACCGGGTCGTAGAACCCAGGTCTTTCCATCCCGTCGGGAAAGTAGTTCTGACCGCTGAAGGCGTCCTCGGCGTCGTGGTCGTAGGCATAGCCCTGACCGTACCCCTGATCGCGCATCATCTTCGTCGGCGCGTTGCGGATGATCTTGGGCGGCGGCTCGGACCCGCTCTCCCCCGCCAGACGCATCGCGGCCTTGAACGCGGCGTAACCGGCATTCGATTTGGGCGCGAGCGCGAGATAGACGATGGCCTGGCCAAGCGCGAGCTCCCCCTCGGGTGAGCCGAGCCGCTCGTAGGTTTCCCACGCGCCGAGACAGAAGGCCTGCGCCTGCGGATCCGCGAGGCCAATATCCTCGACGGCCATCCGCGTGATCCGGCGGGCGAGGTAACGCGGGTCCTCGCCCCCCTTCAGCATCCGGGCAAGCCAGTAGAGGGCCGCGTCCGGGTCCGAGCCGCGAACGGATTTGTGCAGGGCGGAAATCAGGTTGTAGTGGTACTCGCCTGACTTGTCGTACTGCGCCGCGCGTCGCGTGAGCCGGGCGGAGAGCTTCGTGGCATCGAGCGGCGCGTCCACGCGCCAGCCCGCCACCTGCTCGATCATGTTCAGAAGCGCCCGCCCGTCCCCGTCCGACATCGCCAGGAGCTGCGCCCGGGCCTCGTCCGTAAGGGGAAGCGGGTGGCCGATCTCCTCCTCCGCCCGGAGCGCGAGCCGCTCAAGCGCGGCGTCGTCCAGTCGCTCCAGGACGAGGACCTGCGCGCGGGACATGACGGCGGCGTTCAGCTCGAAGCTGGGGTTTTCCGTGGTGGCGCCGACGAGGACGATCGTGCCGTCCTCCATGTGAGGCAGGAAACTGTCCTGCTGCGCCTTGTTGAAGCGGTGGATCTCGTCGACGAAGAGCAGCGTTCCGCGCCCGTTCGTGCGCCGGGCCTTGGCCGCGTCGAACACCTTCCGAAGCTCCGGCACGCCCGAGAAGATCGCGCTGATCTGCACGAACGAAAGGTCCGTCTCGTCGGCCAGGAGCCGGGCGATGGTCGTCTTGCCGACGCCGGGCGGCCCCCAGAGGATGAGAGAACCGAGTTGTCCGCCGGCCAGCATGGTGCCGAGCGGCCCGTCCGGGCCGAGAAGATGATCCTGCCCGATCACCTCCGACAGATGCGCCGGCCGCAGCCGGTCGGCCAGCGGGCGCGGTGCGCTCCTGCCCGTCTGCGCCGTCTCTTGGCCGGTCTCAGTCCCGCCGGGGCCATGGCTGAATAGATCGCTCATGGCCCTGATCTATGCGCCAAAGCGCAGCGACGGAAGGCCCCTCAGCCCCGATCGCGCCTAAGGCGCTGCCCTGCCTAGCGAGCGAGGCGTACCGCCTGAAGAACGGAGCGGAGCGTCAGTGGACCATGGAGGTCAGTGTGATCTTCACGCACTGGGTGTCCGCGCCGTCGATATGCATCACGCGCCCGGCAGCCACCGCATCGAGACCGAAGCGCTTGGAGAACCGGGGCCAGCTTGCGGGAATGAGGCAGAGCACCTCTTCGGCTCCGAGGTCTCGCGCGGCCTTGCACATCTCGGAGATGAGCTGGGCATGGACGAGGCCGCGGATCTTGTGCGGCACGCTGTTGGACACGAAGACGCGGCTGCTTTCCCAGACATCGGCATTCACCGGCGCCTCGAAGTCGAGCAGATCAGCGGGAATCGAGTCCAGAAGGCCCCTCTGAGCGTCCCGGATCATGTATGTATAGATCCCGCAGCGGGCAGTTGTGGGCGTGAGGCGGATACCGGCGAGCACCTGCCCCTCCTCGTGCACCGCGATCCACCGGGACGCCGGCGTGTCGTACTGGTCGTACTCCATGCCCATGGCCTGGGGCAGATCCCAGTTGTTGCGGACGATGAAAGAGTCCCGTCGCGCCCTGAGAAGATTGGCGAAAAGCTCGCCGTGATTGTGCATGTTCTCGAAAGAGAGCGTGGTGGCTTGCATAGCAGACTTTCCTCGTTGCTGCTGGTTAAAAACCCCGTTCCGTCCTCCGTAGGCAGACCGGAGACCGGCTTCAGATGAGGCGGTTCTCCTGTGCTCTCTGGATTGCCTCCGCAGTCGTCCGGGCCATGAGGCGCTCTCGCGCGGACGTCAGTCTGGCCTTCAGTGCGCTTTCCGAAATGTCGAGTTTTGCGGCCGCGGCAGCATGACGATGCCCTGCCGCGATCAATCGCAGGGCTTCTTTCTGCGCCTGTGTCAGCTTTTCCGGCGGCTCGGTGATCGCGTGCAGACGGGTGACGACGCCCTCGATCGCGGCGATTTCGTCGTCATGGTACTCACGGTCGCTTCGGGCACATCCGACGATGGTTCGGGAGGAGAGCGGCCCCCGGGAGACAACGCATCCGTACCGCAAACCGAAGCTCGCGGCCTCGTCCAGAATGCCGAACGGATCAGGGATTCCGAGCGCGCTCCAACGCGCACTCCCTTCCGTCGAGAAGCCCCACGCGATCATCGGATCGCGAAGCGCATATCCACGCGCCGTGTAATGATCGACCCATTCCTGGCGATAGGTCGAAGCGGTGATCAGCGGCGCGACAAAACGTATATGAAGACCCGCATGATATCCCTCGGGAGCCATTTTCCCGAGTTTCTCAAGTTCACGCTCTATTCCGATATGTCCGGGCATACCTTTTTAGATAGGTTGCCAGGGTTTCGGTCAACGCGCCGCGATTCAATTAAGGAAGATTAATGGCGACATGTGGGCCATTTACGCCCCCTTGTTGCCGCAAAACCCGATCCGGTCACCCTCCCGTCACGCGGACCCTACGTCAACCTTGCGCAATGCCCGAAAAAAAAGAGGCAGCCCGGAATGGGGCCGCCTCTTGAATGCAGATCATTCTCTGTCCCGCGCGAATTGCGCAGGAAAAACGATTAAGCGTCCGCGTCTTCTTCGACGAGGCGCGCACGGTCGGCCGCGCCCTTGGCATCGGGATCGCGGTCCACGAACTCGATGATGGCCATCGGCGCCATGTCGCCATAGCGGAAGCCGGCTTTCATGATGCGGACGTAGCCGCCCTGGCGCTCGGCGTAGCGCGGGCCGAGGACGTCGAAAAGCTTGGCGACGTGGATGTCCTGCTTGAGCTGCGAGGCGGCCTGACGGCGCGCATGCAGATCGCCGCGCTTGCCGAGGGTGACGAGCTTCTCGACGATGCGGCGAAGCTCCTTCGCCTTGGGCAGCGTCGTCTTGATCTGCTCGTGCTCGATCAGCGAGCCGGACATGTTGGCGAACATCGCCTTGCGATGCTCGTGGGTGCGGTTCAGGCGGCGGTATCCGCGGGCGTGACGCATGATGGTCTCCTTACGTGTTTTGCTTTGTCCGGCGGCCGATGCGTGTCAGGCCGCTCTCCTTGGGGCAGATGCCCGGATCGTGGGGCGGGGCACCATACGGCGCCCCTGCCCTTGTCGTCGGATCAGAACTGATCTTCGAACTTCTTCGCCAGGTCCTCGATGTTCTCCGGCGGCCATTCCTCGACGTCCATTCCGAGATGAAGGCCCATGCCCGAGAGCACTTCCTTGATCTCGTTCAGCGACTTGCGGCCGAAGTTCGGCGTCCGCAACATCTCTGCCTCGGTCTTCTGGATCAGATCGCCGATGTAGACGATGTTGTCGTTCTTCAGGCAGTTGGCAGACCGCACGGACAGTTCGAGCTCGTCCACCTTCTTCAGCAGAAGCGGGTTGAACTCGAGGCCATCGTCGCCCTCATCAGAACGGGCCGATTCCGGCTCGTCGAAGTTGACGAAGATGGAAAGCTGGTCCTGCAGGATGCGCGCCGCGTAGGCCACGGCATCGTCGGGGCTGACGGAGCCGTCGGTCTCGAGCTTGAGCGTCAGCTTGTCGTAGTCCAGCACCTGACCTTCACGGGTGGGCTGCACGTCATAGCTGACCCGCTTGACCGGCGAGTAGATCGCGTCGATCGGGATCAGCCCGATCGGAGCGTCTTCGGGGCGGTTCTTGTCCGCCGCGACGTAGCCCTTACCGGTGTTGACGGTCAGCTCCATGTAGACGCTGGCGCCCTCGTCCACGTGGCAGATCACGTGGTCCTTGTTCAGCACCTCGATGCCGGCGCTCTCGGAGATGTCGCCGGCGGTGACGATGCCGGGCCCCTTGTAGGAGATCGAGACGCGCTTCGGGCCGTCCACGTCCATGCGGATCGAGACACCCTTGAGGTTCAGGACGATGTCCGTGACGTCCTCGCGGACGCCGGCAACCGAAGAGAACTCGTGCAGGACGTTGTCGATCTGCACCGAAGTGATAGCGGCGCCCTGCAGCGAGGACATCAGCACACGGCGCAGCGCGTTGCCGAGGGTGAGGCCGAAACCGCGCTCCAGGGGTTCTGCGACGACCGTCGCGGACCGCTGGGGCACGTTGCCAGGCTTCACTTCAAGCTGCATCGGCTTGATGAGTTCCTGCCAGTTCTTATGGATCATGTATGTCGCCTCCATACCTGTTCGGGGCCCATGTCCGTGGCCGCGAACGCCCGAGGTTCAAAATGACGAAAGGGGGCGCCCAAGCCGCCTGCATGGCAGCCGGGGCGACCCCGATAATCTCGACGGATCAGACGCGGCGACGCTTGGGCGGGCGGCAGCCGTTGTGCGCGATGGGCGTGACGTCCCGGATCGCGGTGATGTTGAAGCCGGCCGCGGCGAGGGCGCGAAGAGCGCTTTCACGGCCAGAGCCCGGCCCCTGCACTTCGACTTCCAGCGTCTTCACGCCATGTTCCTGAGCCTTCTTGCCGGCATCTTCGGCGGCCATCTGGGCGGCGAAGGGGGTCGACTTGCGCGAGCCCTTGAAGCCCATGGTGCCGGCGGACGACCATGAAATGGCGTTGCCCTGCACGTCGGAGATCAGGATCTTGGTGTTGTTGAACGAAGAGTTCACATGCGCCACACCAGCGGCGATGTTCTTGGAGACCTTCTTGCGCGTGGTCTGACGGCGATCGCGTGCCATGTTCGTGGTCCTCCCTTACTTCTTCTTGCCGGCAATGGCCTTTGCGGGGCCTTTGCGGGTGCGAGCGTTGGTGTGGGTGCGCTGACCGCGCACCGGGAGGTTCCGGCGGTGACGAAGGCCGCGGTAGCAGCCGAGGTCCATCAGCCGCTTGACGTTCATCTGCACTTCACGGCGCAGGTCGCCCTCGACGGTGAAATTCGCATCGATATGCTCACGGATCTGGAGAACTTCGCTGTCGGACAGCTCGTTCACGCGGCGGGCCGAGTCGATGCCGACGGCCTCACAGATCTGTTTCGCGGAATCCTGGCCGATGCCATGGATGTAGGTCAGCGCAATGGGAACGCGCTTCGCCGTCGGGATGTTGACGCCAGCGATACGTGCCAAGTGATATGTCCTTTTCCGGTTGCGGTTCCGTAACGCCAGAACCTTTTTTCACAACAGACGACCCGGTGGTGCCGTGAGGCGACCGGGCCGAAAATAAGAGTACGCGCGGGGGAATCGGGTTCCCACGCGCGGAAGTCGCCCAATACTGCCAGCGGCAAGAGACGTCAAGCGCAGCGTTTACGCTTTGTCAAGAATCGAGGAGATGGCCGAGGACACCGCCGCGATCTCGCCAAGCCCGTCCACGGAGGACAGCTCGTCCCTGGCATAGTAGTAGCCGATGAGCGGGCTCGTCTTCTTGTAATACTCCAGGAGGCGCTGCTTCAGGCTCTCGGCGTTGTCATCCGCGCGGCGCCGCAGATCGGTGGAGCCGCAATGATCGCAGACCCCCTCCTCCGACGTCGGACGGGTCTCGTCGTGGTAGACCTCGCCGCAATTGCCGCAGGTAAACCGCCCGGAGACCCGGCGCACCAGCGCTTCGTCCTCGACCTGCATGGAGATCACCGCGTCGAGCGTCTCGCCCCGGCGCCTGAGCAGTTCGCCGAGGGCGTCCGCCTGGGCCAGAGTGCGAGGGAACCCGTCGAAGATGAAGCCGCCCTCCGGCCTATCGCCGGCAAGACGCTCCTCGATCAGGCCGATGACGATCTCGTCGGTCACCAGTTCCCCGCGCGCCATGACGTCTGCCACGCGGTTGCCCATCTCGGTCCCGCTATCCTTGGCGGCGCGCAACATGTCGCCGGTGGAGAGCTGTTCCATGGCCCGCTCCTCCACGAGCGTCCGGGCCTGCGTTCCCTTGCCGGCGCCCGGGGGGCCAAGAAGAATGATGTTCATCGGCGTGCTGTCCCTTTCCTCCCGCCCCGGCGTTTGCCCCGGAGCTGGGACTTCTCAATAAGTCCTTCGTACTGGTGGGCCAAGAGGTGGCTCTGGACCTGCTGGATCGTGTCCATGGTCACCGACACGACGATCAGGACGGACGTGCCGCCGAAATAGAACGGGATCGCGAACTGCGAGCGGATGATTTCGGGCAGAAGGCAGACGAGCGCCAGGTAGGCCGAGCCGAGCACGAGGATGCGGTTCACGACATATTCGAGGTAATCCGCGGTGCGCTTGCCGGGCCGGATGCCGGGGATGAACCCGTTCTGGTTCTTGAGGTTGTCCGCCACATCGTCCGTCTTGAAGGAGACGTTGTGGGTGTAGAAATATGTGAAGAACACGATCATCGCGGCGAAGAACAGCAGGTAGAGCGGCTGCCCCGGCCCGAAATACGCCAGGATCGTCGACATGACCGGTCCGGACTGGCCACCGGAGAAGGTGGAGATCGTCGTCGGCAGCAGAAGCAGCGAGGACGCGAAGATCGCCGGGATGACGCCGGCCGGGTTCACCTTGACCGGAAGATGGCTGGTGCCGCCGTCATACATCTTCATGCCGACCTGCCGGCGCGGGTACTGGATGTGGATCTTCCGCAGGGCCCGCTCCATGAACACCACGAAGCCGATCACGGCGATGACCATGAGGATCACGCCGATGATGAGCACCGGGCTGATCGTGCCAGAGCGGCCGGAGGCCAGGAACTGCGCCAGCGCGCCAGGAATCTCGGCGATGATGCCGACGAAGATGATCAGCGAGATGCCGTTGCCGACGCCGCGTGCGGTGATCTGCTCGCCGAGCCACATCAGGAACATCGTGCCGCCGACAAGCGTGACCACGCAGGAGGCGATGAAGAACAGGCCGGGATCAGCGACGAAGGGAATGCCGTTCGCCTCGCCGGCCTGCAGCGAGACCGCAAGACCGTAGGCCTGGAACGTCGCAAGGAAAACCGTGCCGTACCGGGTGTACTGGTTGATCTTCTTCCGGCCCTGCTCGCCCTCCTTCTTGAGCTGCTCGAGCGAGGGCACGAGCGCCGTGAGGAGCTGCACGATGATCGAGGCGGAGATGTAGGGCATGATGCCGAGGGCGAAAATGCCCATCCGGCCGAGCGCCCCGCCGGTGAACATCGAAAGGATGCCCCCGATGCCGCTGGCCGCATCCTCCATGAAGACGCGCAGGGCGCCGCCGTCGATACCGGGCACCGGGATGTAGGTGCCGAGGCGGTAGACGATCAGGAGGCCGAGCGTGAACAGGATCCGGCGGCGCAGTTCGGTCGCCTTGCCGAACGCCCCCCAGCTCATGTTGGCGGCCATTTGCTCTGCTGCTGATGCCATGTGCATCGGTCCTTTCATGCAGACGCCGCCGGGCCGGTAAAAACGGCCCGGCGGCGCCGGAATACCAAGGCGAGATGTAAGGGGGTCGGTGCCCCCTCACAACCGCTTATTCAGTCGCAGCCTGGGGCGTCTTCGTCTCGATGGAGCCACCCGCCTTCTCGACCGCGTCGACCGCGGACTTGGAGGCGCCGGCCACCTTGAGCGCGACCTTGGAGGTCAGCTCACCCTTGGCGAGGATGCGCACGCCGTCGAGCTTGCGGCGCACGAGGCCGGATGCGACCAGCGCGTCCTCGTCGATATCGCCAGCTTCGAGCTTGCCCGCATCGATGAACTTCTGCAGCTGACCGAGGTTGACGACGGCCCATTCCTTGCGGTTCGGCTTGTTGAAGCCGCGCTTCGGAAGACGCTGGTAGAGCGGCATCTGGCCGCCCTCGTAGGCATTGATCGCCACGCCCGAACGGGACTTCTGACCCTTGATACCGCGACCCGCGGTCTTGCCCTTGCCGGAGCCGGGGCCGCGCGCGATGCGCTTCTTCTTCGGGGAGGAGCCGATTGCCGGCGCGAGTTCGTTGAGTTTCATGTCGCTCTCTCCTTGCCGGACGCACCCCACGAGCGAAGACGGGATGGACGCGGCCTGATTGTTGGTGGATCCGCACATGTGCACGGAAACGGAAGCGACGCCCCCCGGTCCCCGGGAAGCGCCTGGAATCGAATGCTTGGCTTAGCCGCGCTCTTCGATGATCTCGACCAGATGCGGGATCTTGCGAACCATGCCGCGGATCGAGGGGGTATCCTCGAGCTCGCGGGTCTTGTGCATCTTGTTCAGCCCGAGGCCGATCAGCGTCTGGCGCTGATTGGCGGGGCGGCGGATCGGCGAGCCGATCTGCTTGACGACGATGGTCTTGGCCATGGCTTACGCGTCCTCGGAGACTTGCGCGGACGCCTCGGGGGCCTCGTCACGCTTGGGGAGGATGTCCGAGACCTTCTTGCCACGACGCTGCGCGACATGACGGGGGCTGCTCTCGCGGGAGAGACCCTCCATCGTGGCCCGGATCATGTTGTAGGGGTTCTGCGTGCCGATGGACTTCGCCACGACATCATGAATCCCCAGCATCTCGAAGATCGCGCGCATCGGACCGCCGGCGATGATGCCGGTACCGGTCGCTGCGGTCCGCATCACGACACGGCCGGCGCCATGGCGCCCTTCGATGTCATGGTGCAGGGTGCGGCCCTCGCGCAGCGGAACGCGGATGAGCCCACGCTTCGCCTGCTCGGTCGCCTTGCGGATGGCCTCGGGGACCTCCTTGGCCTTGCCCTTGCCGAAACCGACGCGGCCCTTCTGGTCACCAACCACGACGAGCGCAGCGAAACCGAAGCGCTTACCGCCCTTCACCGTCTTGCTGACGCGGTTGATCGCCACGAGGCGGTCGGCGAATTCCGGGTTCTCGTCGCGATCGCGACGATTGCCCCGGCGATTGTCATCTCTTGCCATATCCCGTCTCCTCAGAACTTCAGTCCGTTCTCACGCGCAGCATCGGCCAGAGCCTTGATGCCACCGTGGAACAGGAACCCGCCGCGGTCGAAGTAGCACTCCTCGACGCCGGCCGCTTTCGCGCGCTCGGCAATCGCGGCGCCGACCTTGGCCGCTGCCTCGACGTTGTTCTTGCCGACCACGCCGAGATCCGACTCCAGCGAGGAGGCGGCGGCGAGGGTGCGACCCTGAACATCGTCGATCAGCTGGACGCTGATGTTCTTGTTGCTGCGGTGAACCGACAGGCGCGGGCGCCCGACGGCCGTCTTGCGGAGTTTGTTCCGAACGCGCAGACGGCGCTTGAGGAACAGATCTCTTTTACTGTTAGCCATCTTGCCGTCCTTACTTCTTCTTGCCTTCCTTGCGGAAGATATACTCGTCTTTGTACTTGATACCCTTGCCCTTGTAGGGCTCGGGAGCACGCCATTCGCGGATGTTTGCCGCAACCTGGCCG
The DNA here is from genome assembly GCF_003390865.1 of Tropicimonas sp. IMCC34011. Taxonomy (GTDB): domain Bacteria; phylum Pseudomonadota; class Alphaproteobacteria; order Rhodobacterales; family Rhodobacteraceae; genus Tropicimonas_B. The sequence continues at coordinate 344,535 of NZ_QMEJ01000005.1, read as the reverse complement.
ACGAGCTGCTGATCGGACCCCTCGACGATGATCTGCGTGACCTTCGGCGCGGTGATCGTGACGCCCTCGGGCACCGCGAAGTTCACCTCGTGGCTGTAACCGAGGTTCAGTTTCAGGACGTTGCCCTGCATCTGAGCCCGGTAGCCGACGCCGTTGATCTCGAGCTCCTTCTTGAAGCCCTCGCTCACGCCGTGGACGAGATTGGCCACCATCGTGCGGGACATGCCCCACTGCTGGCGCGCCCGCTTGGACGTGCCGCGCGGGGTAACGCTGACGGCGCCGTCTTCGACGGACAACGTCACATCGTCGGTGGCGGTGAAGCTGCGGGTGCCCTTGGGACCCTTCACTTCGACGGTCTGGCCGGAGACTTTCGCCTCAACCCCGGAGGGCAGCGCGACCGGTCTTTTACCAATTCGAGACATCGTGCCCTCCTATCAGAAGATCGTGCAGAGCACTTCGCCGCCCACGTTCTCGGAGCGCGCGGAATGATCCGACATGACACCCTTCGACGTGGAGACGATGGACACGCCCAGGCCCTGACGGACCGACGGGATGTCCTTGACGCTCATGTACACCCGGCGGCCGGGCTTGGAGACGCGCTGCAGCTCGCGAATGACCGGCTGGCCTTCGAAATACTTCAGGCTGATCTCGAGTTCGGGGAACGCCCCGTCCTCGATCCGCTCGTAGCCACGAATGTAGCCCTCGCTCGCCAGCACATCGAGCACCCACGCGCGGACCTTGGAGGCCGGCGTGCGTACGGTGGACTTACCACGCATCTGCGCATTGCGGATACGGGTCAGCATATCGCCCAGAGGATCGTTCATACCATACCCTCCTTACCAGCTCGACTTGACCATGCCGGGAATCTGGCCTTCGGAGGCCAGCTCGCGCAGCATGATACGGCTCAGGCCCAGCTTGCGGTAATACGCACGCGGACGGCCGGTGAGTGCACAGCGGTTGTGAAGCCGCGTGGGGGAAGAGTTCCGCGGAAGCTCGGCCAGCTTGAGCCGGGCCTTGAAGCGCTCCTCTACGGGACGGTTCTCGTCGTTCGCGATATCCTTCAGCGCCTGCCGCTTGGCGGCGTACTTCTCCACCAGCCGCTGGCGCTTCTTCTCGCGCTCGATCATTGCTTTTTTCGCCATGTCGATATTCCTCAGCTGGTAAAGGGCATGTTGAAATGCTTCAACAGCGCCTTGGCTTCCGCGTCGGTCTTCGCGGTGGTGCAGATGATGATGTCCATGCCCCAGACCTCGTCGACCTTGTCGTACTCGATCTCGGGGAAGACGATGTGCTCTTTCAGGCCCATGGCGTAGTTGCCACGGCCGTCGAAGCTCGTCCCCTTCACGCCGCGGAAGTCCCGCACGCGGGGCAGCGCGATCGTGATCAGGCGATCGAAGAACTCGTACATGCGGTCACCGCGGAGCGTGACCTTGGCACCGAGCGGCATTTCCTCACGAACGCGGAAGCCGGCGATCGACTTCTTGGCGCGCGTGACGACGGCCTGCTGGCCGGTCAGCTTGGTCAGGTCATCCTGGGCGGATTTGGCCTTCTTGCTGTCCCGGACGGCCTCGGAGCCCGCGCCGATGTTCAGCACGATCTTGTCGAGACGCGGCACCATCATGCCGTTGGAGTAGGAAAACTCCTCGGTCAGCTTGCCGCGGATCTCGTCGCGGTAGAGCTGACGGAAGCGCGGTGTGTAGGTGGTCGAATCAAGCATCGATCACGTCCCCCGTGGTCTTGGCGAAGCGGACCTTCTTGCCGTCCTCGACGCGGAAACCGACGCGCGTCGGCTTGCCGTTCTTGTCGACGAGGGCGAGGTTCGACAGCTCGATCGGCATCGGGACAGGCCGGCGGCCGCCCTGCTGCTGCTGGCTCTGGCGGGTGTGACGGACGGCGACGTTGATGCCTTCCACGACAGCCTTGCCGGACTTGGGATCGACAGACTGGATCGTACCGGTCTGCGTCTTGTCCTTGCCCGCGAGCACGACGACCTTGTCACCTTTTTTGAGCTTGGCGGCCATCAGAGCACCTCCGGCGCAAGCGAGATGATCTTCATGAAGTTCTTCGCGCGCAGCTCGCGCACCACCGGCCCGAAGATACGGGTGCCGACAGGCTCGCCCGCATTGTTCAGGATGACGGCCGCGTTGCGGTCGAAGCGGATGGCTGTTCCGTCGTCACGACGGACTTCCTTGGCGGTCCGAACGACGACGGCCTTGCGGACATCGCCCTTCTTGACGCGGCCACGCGGAATAGCCTCCTTGACCGACACCACGATGATGTCGCCCACGGAGGCGTATTTACGCTTGGACCCGCCGAGGACCTTGATGCACTGCACCCGGCGTGCGCCGGAATTGTCAGCGACATCCAGATTGGTCTGCATCTGGATCATTAGGTTTCTCCCGACCTTTGGGGGGCTCTGATCGCCCTATCCCCAGGGTTTCGCTCAAACCGGAACGTGGTCCGGGCCGTTATACGGCCTCGACCACCTCCCAGCGCTTGCTCTTCGACACCGGGGCGCATTCCTGGATACGGACTACGTCGCCGGTCTTGAACTTGTTGCCCTCGTCGTGGGCGCGGTACTTCTTGGACTTCCGGATCGTCTTCTTGAGAACCGGATGCGTGATGCGGCGCTCGACGAGGACGGTCACGGTGTCCGCGTTCTTGTCGCTGGTCACGGTGCCTTGGAGGATACGCTTGGGCATGGTCTCAGGCCTCCGTCGCGGCGCCGGCCGCCTTTTCGTTCAGAATGGTCAGGACACGGGCAGTGTCGCGACGAACCGTACGCATGCGCGCAGTGTTCTCCGCCGCGCCGGTCGCGACCTGGAAGCGCAGGTTGAACGCTTCCTTTTTCAGGCTGACGAGCTGATCGCGCAGCTCATCGGGCGTCTTGTCTCTGAGATCCTTGGCGGTGTTCGCCATGGGTCACCTTTCCTTTCAACATCACGAGAGCGCCCCGTCGGCGGGTAACGCTGATTCCCGTGGAGTTCGTGAATGAGGGGGCCGTCTACGCGCTGCGGGGAAACATTGCAAGCCCTGTCACGCCGGCCTCTTTCCTCGCCGCCCTGCCCCACCGGACCGGAGCGAAGGCGCCCTGCGCTCTAGGGGCGCATTGCGTCTGGACCTAGCGACTGAAGCACGCGTCCCGACTGTCCGGCGGGGTGTACCCGCCTGCAATCTGCGCGCCCTGCCCCATTGAACGGCAAAGCCCCCGGCGGACGAACCGCCGGGGGCCTGATCTCTTCATGGCAGGGCCTGCAGCCTTACCAGTCCTCGCGAACCACGAGGCGCGTCTTGATCGGCAGCTTCATGGACGCAAGGCGAAGTGCCTCGCGGGCCACGGCATCGGTGACGCCGTCAATCTCGAACATGATCCGGCCCGGCTTCACCTTGGCCGCCCAGAAGTCGACGGAGCCCTTACCCTTACCCATCCGGACTTCGGTGGGCTTCGACGTGACGGGCACGTCGGGGAAGATGCGGATCCAGACACGGCCCTGACGCTTCATGTGACGCGTCATGGCACGACGGGCCGCCTCGATCTGACGCGCGGTGACGCGCTCGGGCTGGGTCGCCTTCAGACCATAGGTGCCGAAGTTCAGGTCATACCCGCCCTTCGCCTCGCCGTGGATACGGCCCTTGTGCTGTTTGCGGAACTTGGTGCGCTTTGGTTGCAGCATCTCGTTCTCTCCTTACCGGCCACGACCGCCGCCGCGCGGGGCGGGGCCGTCCTGGATCTCTTGAGCACGACGATCGCGCGCGGCGGGGTCATGCTCCATGATCTCGCCTTTGAAGATCCACACCTTGACACCGATGATGCCGTAGGGCGTCTGACCTTCGGCCAGGGCGTAGTCGATGTCGGCACGAAGGGTGTGCAGGGGCACGCGGCCCTCGCGATACCACTCCGTCCGGGCGATCTCGGCGCCGCCGAGGCGACCCGCGACGTTGACCCGGATGCCGAGCGCACCCATGCGCATGGCGGACTGGACGGACCGCTTCATGGCACGACGGAAGCTGACACGACGCTCGAGCTGCTGCGCGATGCTTTCGGCGACCAGGGCCGCGTCCATCTCGGGCTTGCGAACCTCGACGATGTTGAGGTGCAGCTCGCTGTCGGTGATCTTCGCCAGCTTCTTGCGCAGGACCTCGATGTCCGCACCCTTCTTGCCGATGATGACCCCCGGACGCGCCGTGTGGATCGTCACGCGGCACTTACGGTGCGGGCGCTCGATGATGATCCGGCTGATGCCGGCCTGCTTGCATTCCTTCTCGATGAACTCGCGGATCTTAATGTCCTCGAGCAGAAGGGTGCTGTACTCTTTGGTATCGGCGTACCAGCGGCTGTCCCAGGTGCGGTTGACCTGCAGGCGCATGCCGATCGGATTGACCTTATGACCCATCAGGCTTGCTCCTCGACTTGGCGGACCTTGATCGTGATCTCGGCGAACGGCTTCTGAATCCGGCCGAAGCGACCACGCGCCCGCGGACGACCGCGCTTCATCACGAGGTTCTTGCCGACCCAGGCCTCTGCGACGACGAGCTCGTCGACGTCGAGGTTATGGTTGTTCTCGGCATTCGCGATGGCGGACTGCAGACATTTCCGCACGTCCTCGGCGATACGCTTCTTGGAGAAGGTGAGATCGCTGAGAGCGCGCTCGACCTTCTTGCCCCGGATCATGGCCGCGACGAGGTTCAGCTTCTGGGGGGACGTCCGCAGCATGCGGGTCTTCGCCAGAGCCTCGTTCTCCGCCACGCGGCGAGGGTTCTTCTCCTTGCCCATGACTTACTTCCTCTTCGCTTTCTTGTCGGCGGCGTGCCCGTAATAGGTACGGGTGGGCGCATATTCGCCGAACTTCTGGCCGATCATGTCCTCGGACACGTTCACCGGCACATGCTTGTGGCCGTTATAGACACCGAACGTCAGACCGACGAACTGCGGAAGGATGGTGGAGCGGCGCGACCAGATCTTGATGACCTCGCTGCGGCCGGATTCCCGGGATTTCTCGGCCTTCTTCAGGACGTACGCGTCGACGAAGGGGCCTTTCCAGACGGAACGGGTCATAGCTTAGCGCCCCTTTTTGCGAGCGTGGCGGGAGCGAAGAATGAGCTTCTGCGACGCCTTGTTGGTGTTGCGGGTGCGCGCACCCTTGGTCGGCTTGCCCCAGGGCGTGACGGGGTGACGGCCGCCCGAGGTGCGGCCTTCGCCGCCGCCATGCGGGTGGTCGATCGGGTTCATCACGACACCGCGGACCGAAGGACGAATGCCATGGTGGCGCATCCGACCGGCCTTGCCGAAGTTCTGGTTCGACTGGTCCGGGTTCGAGACGGCGCCGACCGTGGCCATGCATTCCTGGCGCACGAGACGAAGCTCGCCGGAGGAAAGCCGGATCTGGGCGTAGCCGCCGTCGCGACCGACGAACTGGGCGTAGGTGCCCGCGGCGCGAGCGATCTGGCCGCCCTTGCCGGGCTTCAGCTCGATGTTGTGGACGATCGTGCCGATCGGCATGCCCGAGAACGGCATCGCGTTGCCCGGCTTCACGTCGACGCGGCTGCCCGCGATGACCTTGTCACCGATGGCGAGGCGCTGCGGCGCGAGGATGTAAGCCTGTTCGCCGTCTTCATAACGCACGAGGGCGATGAACGCGGTCCGGTTGGGATCGTATTCGATCCGCTCGACCGTCGCGGAGACGTCGAACTTCGTCCGGCGGAAATCGACGATTCTGTAGAGACGCTTCGCCCCGCCGCCGCGGCGGCGCATCGTGATCCGTCCGGTGTTGTTCCGGCCACCCTTCTTCGACAAACCCTCGGTGAGGGATTTGACGGGGCGACCTTTCCAAAGCTCCGAACGGTCGATCAGAACCAGCCCGCGCTGGCCAGGCGTCGTCGGATTGTACGACTTGAGTGCCATGCTTTCTGTCTTCCGTTTCTATTGCCGGGGAAGACCCCGGCAGGACTTCTTCAGTGTCGGAAAAAGCGAGCGGCCCCGGTCGCCCGGGGCCGCCTGCGATGGGGCCTGATATTAGAGGCCCGTTGTCACGTCAATGGTGTTCCCCTCCTCGAGGGTCACATAGGCTTTCTTGACGTCAGCGCGGCGGCCGGGGCGTCCCCGGAAGCGCTTGGTCTTGCCTTTCGTGATGGTGGTGTTGACCGCCTTCACCTTCACATTGAACAGGGTTTCGACCGCTTCCTTGATCTGCGGCTTGGCCGCACTCATGGAGACCTCGAAGACAACCGCGTTCGCTTCCGATGCGAGCGTGGCCTTCTCCGTGATGATCGGCTTGCGGATCACGTCGTAGTGGTCGGGTTTCGCGCTCATTTCAGACGGGCCTCCAGAGCTTCGACACCCGCTTTCGTGAGCACGAGCGTGTCACGGTTGAGGATGTCATAGACATTGGCGCCGACAGAGGGGAGCACGTCGAGGCCGGCGATGTTCGCCGCAGCGCGGGCGAAGTTGCCGTCGACCTCGGCGCCGTCGATGACGAGCACCTTGCGCCAGCCGCGGTCGGCGACATGCTTGGCGAGGGCCTTCGTCTTGACCTCTTCGAGAGCCGCGGACTCGATGATGACGAGCTTGCCATCACGGGCCTTGTCGCTCAGCGCCATCTTCAGGCCGAGCTTGCGGATCTTCTTCGGCAGGTCGTGCGCATGGCTGCGCGGGGTCGGACCCTTGTAGGTACCACCCTTGCGGAAGATCGGAGCGTTGCGGTCGCCGTGACGCGCGCCGCCCGTGCCTTTCTGGCGATAGATCTTCTTGGTCGAGTAGCTCGTTTCGGAGCGGGTCTTCACCTTGTGGGTGCCGGCCTGCGCGCGAGCGCGCTGCCAGCGGACCACGCGGTGGAGGATGTCCGCACGGGGCTCGACGCCGAAGACCTCGTCGCCGAGATCCACGGTGCCGGCCTCGCCGCCATCCAGCTTGATCACGTCGAGTTTCATTTGTCTTCGTCTCCTTCGGGCGCATTGCCCTCGGCATCGGAATTGTCCGCCTTGGAGGATTCACCGGCGATATCGGCCTCGGCCTCCTTCAGCGCGGCTTCTTCCTGTGCGGCCTGCTCAGCGGCCAGACGCTCGGCCTCGGCGGCCTCCGCGGCGGCGGCTTCATCGGCAGCTTCCTGGGCCAGACGTTCGGCTTCGCGGGCGGCGGACTTGAGGGCCGCCGGAAGGATCACGTTCTCGGGCACCGGCTTCTTGACGGCATCCTTGATCGTGACCCAGCCACCCTTTGAGCCCGGCACGGCACCCTTCACCATGATCAGGCCGCGATCCGCATCGGTGCGGACGACCTGGAGGTTCTGGGTGGTGATCCGCGCGGCGCCCATGTGACCGGCCATCTTCTTGCCCTTGAACACCCGTCCGGGGTCCTGACACTGGCCGGTGGAGCCGTGCGAACGGTGGCTGATCGACACGCCGTGAGACGCGCGAAGGCCGCCGAAATTGTGCCGCTTCATGGCACCCTGAAAGCCCTTACCGATCGACGTCCCGCTGACGTCGACGTACTGGCCTTCGAAGTAGTGGTTCGCGGTGATTTCCTCACCGACACCGATCAGATTGTCGGCATCGACGCGGAATTCCGCAATCTTCCGCTTCGGCGCAACATTGGCGACGGCAAAGTGGCCGCGCATCGCCTGCGTGGTCCGCTTGGCCTTGGCCGAGCCGGCGCCGAGCTGAACGGCGGAGTAGCCATCCTTTTCAGCCGTCCGCTGCGCGACGACCTGAAGTTCGTCGAGCTGCAATACGGTCACGGGGATCTGCTTCCCGTCCTCCATGAAGAGGCGGGTCATGCCGACCTTCCGTGCGATCACTCCAGAGCGCAACATCGAAGGTCCTCCTCAGTTAAGCTTGATCTCGACGTCCACACCGGCGGCAAGGTCGAGCTTCATGAGCGCGTCCACCGTCTGCGGGGTCGGATCTACGATGTCGAGAAGACGCTTGTGCGTCCGGATTTCCCACTGGTCGCGCGACTTCTTGTCGACATGCGGACCGCGCAGGACGGTGAACTTCTCGATCTTGTTCGGGAGCGGGATGGGGCCGCGCACCTGGGCGCCCGTCCGCTTGGCCGTGGAGACGATCTCCTGCGTGCTGGCATCCAGCACGCGGTAATCGAACGCCTTCAGCCGGATACGGATGTTCTGGCTCTGCATCTTTGTCTTGCCTTTCGAGGCGTGTCCGTGAGCCGGAGAGGTGGAGGAGGCTCATCCACCCCCACGTCGCGGTCTTAGTCTTGTGGTGGACAGGGGGGCCCGGCATTGCCGTCCCCCCTGCCATTCACCGTGTGGTTCGGGATGATCCCGAAGCCCCTCGCCTCTTGATCACTCGATGATCTTGGAGACGACGCCGGCGCCGACGGTGCGGCCGCCTTCACGGATGGCGAAGCGGAGCTTCTCTTCCATGGCGATCGGCGCGATCAGTTCGACCTCGAAGGACACGTTGTCCCCGGGCATCACCATCTCCGTGCCTTCGGCCAGCGTCACCGTCCCGGTCACGTCCGTCGTGCGGAAGTAGAACTGCGGGCGGTAGTTGGCGAAGAACGGCGTGTGACGGCCACCCTCTTCCTTGGTCAGGATGTACGCCTCGGCCTCGAACTTCTTGTGCGGCTTCACCGAGCCGGGCTTGCACAGGACCTGCCCGCGCTCGACGCCTTCACGGTCGATGCCGCGCAGCAGCGCGCCGATGTTGTCGCCAGCCTCGCCGCGATCCAGCAGCTTGCGGAACATCTCGACGCCCGTGCAGGTCGTCGTCTTGGTGTCGCGGATGCCGACGATCTCGATGGAATCGCCCACGTTGATCACGCCACGCTCGACGCGGCCCGTCACGACCGTACCGCGGCCGGAGATCGAGAACACGTCTTCGATCGGCATCAGGAACGGCTGGTCCACGGGACGCTCGGGCGTCGGGATGTAGTCATCCACGGCGGCCATCAGCTCGCGCACCTTGTTCTCGCCGATTTCCGGGTTGTCGCCGTTCATGGCGGCAAGCGCGGAGCCCGAGATGATCGGGATATCGTCGCCCGGGAAGTCGTAGGAGGACAGAAGCTCGCGAACTTCCATCTCGACGAGCTCGAGGAGCTCCTCGTCATCCACCTGGTCGACCTTGTTCATGAACACCACGAGGCCGGGAACGCCGACCTGGCGGGCCAGAAGGATGTGCTCGCGCGTCTGCGGCATCGGGCCGTCGGCCGCGTTCACGACCAGGATCGCGCCGTCCATCTGCGCCGCGCCCGTGATCATGTTCTTCACGTAGTCGGCGTGGCCGGGGCAGTCGACGTGCGCGTAGTGACGCGCGTCCGTCTCGTATTCCACGTGCGCCGTCGAGATCGTGATCCCGCGCGCCTTCTCCTCCGGCGCGCCGTCGATCTGGTCGTACGCGCGGAAGTCCCCGAAATACTTCGTGATCGCCGCCGTCAGCGTCGTCTTGCCGTGGTCCACGTGACCGATCGTGCCAATGTTCACGTGCGGCTTGTTGCGTTCGAACTTCTGCTTAGCCATCTCGGCCTCCTTGTCGTCTCTCATGCGGTGGGCGACGCGGCGCCCACCCTAACCGTCGGGTGGTGTAGGGTGGGCGCTGGCGCCCACCGCAGGTCAGGCGTACTTCGCCTGGATTTCTTCGCTGATGTTCTGCGGAACGGCCTCGTAGTGGTCGAACTGCATCGTGAACTGCGCGCGGCCCGAGGACATCGAACGCAGCGTGTTGATGTAGCCGAACATGTTCGCCAGCGGAACGAAGGCCTCGATCGCGATCGCGTTGCCGCGCGGATCCTGACCCTGAACCTGCCCGCGACGGGAGGTCAGGTCGCCGATGACGTTGCCCGTGTACTCTTCGGGCGTGACGACCTCGACGCGCATCACCGGCTCGAGCAGCTTGGCGCCGGCCTTGCGCAGACCTTCACGCATGGCCATCCGGCTGGCGATCTCGAAGGCGAGGACCGAGGAGTCCACGTCGTGGAACTTGCCGTCGATCAGCGCGACCTTGAAGTCGATCACCGGGAAGCCGGCGAGCGGACCGCTGTCCATCACCGAGTTGATGCCCTTCTCGACACCGGGGATGTATTCCTTCGGAACAGCACCACCGACGATCTTGCTCTCGAAGGAGTACCCTTCGCCCGGCTCGGTCGGGGTGATCTGCAGCTTCACCTCGGCGAACTGACCCGAACCACCCGACTGCTTCTTGTGGGTGTAGGTGTGCTCGATCGGCATCGAGATGGTCTCGCGATAGGCCACCTGCGGCGCACCGATGTTCGCCTCGACCTTGAACTCCCGCTTGAGGCGGTCGACGAGGATGTCGAGGTGAAGTTCGCCCATGCCCTTCATGATCGTCTGACCGGACTCAAGGTCGGTTTCGACGCGGAAGGACGGATCCTCGGCAGCGAGACGCTGGAGGCCGGCGGACATCTTCTCCTGGTCGGCCTTCGTCTTCGGCTCGACCGCGATCTCGATGACCGGATCGGGGAACGTCATCGTCTCGAGCACCACCTGCTTCTGCTGGTCGCAGAGGGTGTCGCCCGTGGTGGTCTCCTTGAGACCGGCCAGCGCGATGATGTCGCCCGCGAACGCTTCCTCGATTTCCTCGCGGTTGTTCGAGTGCATCATCATCATGCGGCCGATGCGCTCGCGCTTGCCCTTCGTCGAGTTCATGATCGAGTCGCCCTTCTTGAGGACGCCCGAGTAAACGCGGGTGAAGGTGAGCGAGCCGACGAACGGGTCGTTCATGATCTTGAACGCAAGGCCGGCGAAGGGCTGGCTGTCGTCCGCATTGCGGGCGATGTCGCGGGTCTCGGTCTCGTCATCGGGCGAGAAGCCCATGTACGCGGGAACATCGAGCGGACCCGGCAGGTAGTCGATGACGGCGTTCAGGAGGGGCTGGACGCCTTTGTTCTTGAACGCGGAGCCGGCGAGGACCGGAACGAAGCTCAGCGACAGCGTGCCCTTGCGGATCAGGCTGCGGAGCGTCGGAAGATCGGGCTCGTTGCCTTCGAGATAGGCTTCCATCGCCTCGTCGTCCTGCTCGACGGCGTGCTCGATGAGGGTGCCACGCATCTCTTCGGCGCGATCCTTGAGATCGTCGCGAATGTCCTGGACGACCCAGCTCGCGCCGAGATCCTCACCCTTCCAGACCCATTCCTTCATGGTCACGAGATCGACGATGCCCTCGAGCTCGTCCTCGGCGCCGATCGGCATCTGGATCGGAACGGGCGTCGCGCCGGTCCGGTCGCGGATCATGTCCACGCAGTTCCAGAAGTCCGCACCGATCTTGTCCATCTTGTTGACGAACACGATCCGCGGAACCTTGTAGCGGTCGGCCTGACGCCAGACGGTCTCGGTCTGGGGCTCGACACCGGCATTGGCATCCAGCACGCAGATCGCGCCGTCGAGAACGGCGAGCGAACGCTCCACCTCGATGGTGAAGTCGACGTGTCCCGGCGTGTCGATGATGTTGAACCGGAAGGAGGCTTCCTGCGGCGTGTCGCCGTAGATGCCGGTCGGGTTCGCGCCGTCCTCGGTGCGGAACCAGAACGTGGTCGTCGCAGCGGAGGTGATCGTGATGCCCCGCTCCTGCTCCTGCTCCATCCAGTCCATCGTCGCGGCGCCGTCGTGGACTTCGCCGATCTTGTGGGACTTGCCGGTGTAGAACAGGATGCGCTCGGTGCAGGTCGTCTTGCCGGCGTCGATGTGGGCCATGATACCGAAGTTGCGGTAGCGGCCGAGGGAATAGTCGCGTGCCATGGGATGGGTCCTCAGGCTGGGATTTCGGTTACCAGCGGTAGTGGCTGAACGCGCGGTTCGCGTCGGCCATCTTGTGGGTGTCCTCGCGCTTCTTCACGGCGCTTCCGCGGGAGTTGACGGCATCGGCCAGCTCACCGGCCAGACGCTCTTCCATGGTATTCTCGTTGCGGGCGCGGCTGGCGGTGATCAGCCAGCGGATCGCCAGCGCCTCGCGGCGCTCGGGGCGCACTTCGACGGGCACCTGGTAGGTGGCGCCGCCGACCCGGCGGGAGCGCACCTCGACAGAGGGCTTCACGTTGTCGAGGGCTTCGTCGAACACCTCGATGGGGGAGCGCTTGAGGCGCCCCTCGACCCGATCGAGGGCGGAATAGACGATGCGCTCGGCGACGGACTTCTTGCCGTCGATCATCAGGTTGTTCATGAACTTCGTCAGAACAATCGAGCCGAACTTGGCGTCCGGCAGTACTTCGCGCTTCTCGGCGGCATGGCGACGGGACATCGCTTCTTCTCCTTACTTCGGACGCTTGGCGCCGTACTTCGAACGACGCTGACGGCGGTCCTTGACGCCCTGGGTGTCGAGGACACCACGGAGGATGTGATAGCGGACGCCCGGAAGGTCTTTCACCCGGCCACCGCGAATCAGGACCACGGAGTGCTCCTGGAGATTGTGACTTTCGCCGGGAATGTAGCTGATGACCTCGTACCCGTTGGTCAGCCGCACCTTGGCGACTTTCCGCATGGCCGAGTTCGGCTTCTTCGGCGTGGTGGTGTAGACGCGCGTGCAGACGCCACGCTTTTGCGGGCACCCTTCGAGGTGCAGCGACTTCGACCTTTTAACTTTGGGCTGCCGCGGCTTGCGGATCAGCTGCTGGATCGTCGGCATTCGGTTCCCCGTATCGCTTCCATCAGGCGCGCGCGTACCGCGCGGATAGTTCACATCGAATGCGCATTGCGCGTCCGCAAAACGCAAAGACCGCAGGCGCTTCCTCGATCGCGGAAACGACGCGGTGGAATTCCAGAGGATCGGGGCATCTTGCCCGGATCGTGACCACTTCAGTTCTGTATTCTCATCCCGGGGCAACAGGCCGCTCCGGCTTGAGTGGCCGGTCTCTAGGGGGAATCGGAGGGCGTGTCAACAGACCCTTCACGATCTGTTAGCATGAAGCCCTCCTCCTTCACGTCCTTGGCCGGATCAGGACCTCCTGCGGTCCCGCGGTCCGCGACCGTCCCAGGGCGCGCTCGCGGTAGAAGGTGAACACACCCATCGTCACGACGATTGCCGCGCCAGCGAGCGTCAGAGGACGCGGCCAGTCGCCGAAGACGAGCCAGCCGAGGAGCAGCGCCCAGAGGAGCGAGCTGTACCGCATCGGCGCGACGACTGCGATCTCCCCGACCCGCATGGCAAGAATCGAAAAGACGTAGCCGAAGAGGATCGCGGCGGAGGCTCCGGCGAGGATGCCGGTCGCTCCCGGCTCCATTGGCGCCCACCCCCCGTTCACCGTCGCTGCGAACGCCGCTGCAAGGCCGACTCCGCCCGCCGTGAGGGTGGCCACCACCATAGAGGGGACCGCGGCACTCAGGCGCCGTGTGCAGAGATCCCTCACGGTGACGGCTCCGACAGCCGCAAGGCACAGGAGGGAATGCACCGTGAACCCCTCCGTCCCCGGCCGCACCATCAGCAGGACGCCGAGGAAACCCACGACGATGGCGCTGAGGCGCTTCCACCCCACCGGCTCGCCGAGAAACGCCGCACCGGCAAGCGTGACGGCGAGCGGCACGGCCTGCAGGATCGCCGTCGCGTTTGCGAGCTCCATGTGGAAGAGCGCGCCGATGAAGGTGAAGGCCGCAACGATCTCCGCGGCGACGCGCAAGGCGATGAGCGAACGGTCCCGGCCCGCAAGGCGGAGCTGCCGCCATTGCCCGAGGGCCAGTGCGAGTAGCGCGAGAAGGACGGTCGTTCCGACGCCGCGGAGTGCGATGGTCTGGAAGAGCGGGATGTCCGAGGACAGGATCTTGATCGCCGTGTCGTTGAGCGTGAAGGCAGCCATGCTGCCCAGCATCAAGAGCGCACCGCGGGCATTGTCACCGAGCATACGAACCTGTCCGCGTGTGTAGTTCGCCAAGCGCTAGCGCGGCGGCAGGGGAGCGGCAAGAGCCCCCGGACGGGAAGGGCCCGGATGACAGTCGCTAGGCGCTTGCGCGCGCGCCTTACTTCAGCACCGAGAACCCCGCCGCCGGGGGACCTGCGTCCTGCACGTCGAGGGTATCCACCTGCGCGAGGGAGGGGCCGCGCCGCATCTCCTTGAGCATCCGATCGACCGTGTCCGGCGGGCCGGAGAGGCAGGCCGAGACGCTGCCGTCCGTCTCGTTGCGCACCCAGCCGTCTAGCCCGAACACCTCGGCGCGCTCTTTCGTCCAGGCCCGGAAGGACACGCCCTGAACGCGCCCCGTCACCCGCACCGCCACAGATCTTGCTGCATCATCCATGGGGAGGGACCTAGTCGCCCTGCCCCGCTCCGCCAGTCCCCCCCGCCCCGCAAACGAAAACGCCCCGGCCGTTGGGCCGGGGCGCTTCCTGTTCAAAGTGAACCGCAGGATCAGTCGAGATTCTCGTCGGTGTTCACGACGATCTCGGTCTCGTCGCGGCCAGCGATCTCTTCCTCGACCGGCGCGGCGAGGGCAGCGGCCTTCTCGGCCTCGGCCCGGCGCTCGTCGATCACCTTGCTGTCCCGCTCGGATGCGATGCGGCGCATCCGCGAGGTCGCGCCACCCGTACCGGCCGGGATGAGACGGCCCACGATGACGTTCTCCTTGAGGCCCACGAGCTTGTCCCGCTTGCCCTGCACCGAGGCTTCGGTGAGGACGCGCGTGGTCTCCTGGAACGAAGCCGCCGAGATGAAGCTGCGGGTCTGCAGCGACGCCTTGGTGATCCCGAGAAGGATCGGCTCGCCCTTGGCAGGCTCGCGCTTCTCCGAGATGGCCTTCGCATTGGCCGCATCGAACTCCGCCTTGTCCACGTGCTCGCCCTTGAGCAGCGTAGTCTGGCCGCTGTCGAGGATCTCCCACTTCTGGAGCATCTGACGGACGATGACCTCGATGTGCTTGTCGTTGATCTTAACGCCTTGCAGACGATAGACCTCCTGCACCTCGTTGATCATGTAGTTCGCCAGCGCCTCGACCCCGAGGATCGAGAGGATGTCGTGGGGCGCGGGGTTGCCGTCCATGATGTAATCACCCTTGCGGATGAAGTCGCCTTCCTGGACGGGGATGTGCTTGCCCTTCGGCACCATGTACTCGATGGCGGGCGTTCCCTCCTCGGTCGGCTCGATGGAGATCCGGCGCTTGTTCTTGTAGTCGCGCCCGAACTTCACGTGGCCGTCCGCCTCGGCGATGATCGCGTGATCCTTCGGACGGCGCGCCTCGAACAGTTCGGCCACACGCGGCAGACCACCGGTAATGTCCTTCGTCCGTGCACCTTCGCGCGGGATACGGGCCACCACGTCGCCGGCCTTGACCTCAGAACCATCCTCGATGGAGAGGATCGCGTCCACCGACATCGGGTAGGAGACCGGGTTGCCCTGTTCGTTGCGAACCGGCTCGCCCGTCTCGGGATCCATGACGATGATCTCGGGCTTGAGCTCGTTGCCCTTGGGCACCGCGCGCCAGTCCACGACGATCTTCTGCGTCATGCCGGTCGCCTCGTCGGTTTCCTCCCGCACGGCAATGCCGTTCACGAGGTCCACGAAGCGGGCCGTACCCGACTTCTCGGCGATGATCGGGAGGGTATAGGGGTCCCACTCGATCAGCTTGTCGCCGCGCTCGACGCTCTGGCCGTCCTTGACGAAGACCTTGGTGCCGTAGCCGATCTTGAAGATCGCCCGCTCGACGCCCTGGTCGTCCATGATCGCGATGTTCATGTTCCGACCGATCACGACCTGGTCGCCCGCCGAGTTCTCCAGGATGTTGGCATCCCGGAACTCGATCGTGCCGGCCTGGCTCGCCTCCTGGAAGGATTGCTGGCCACCCTGCGCGACGCCGCCGATGTGGAAGGTCCGCATCGTAAGCTGGGTGCCGGGCTCGCCAATGGACTGCGCGGCGATGATGCCGACAGCCTCGCCGACGTTCACCATCGTGCCGCGGGCAAGGTCGCGCCCGTAGCACATGGCGCAGACGCCTTCCTCGGCCTCGCAGGTCAGCGGCGAGCGGATGCGCGCCGAGAGGACCGACGCGGTTTCGATCTCGTCCGCCTTGCGCTCGTCGATCAGCTCGCCCTCGGCCACGATCACCTCGTCGGTGCCGGGAACGAGGATGTCCTCGGCGGCGACGCGGCCGAGCATACGCTCGGAGATCGAGGCGATGACCTCACCGTCGTTGACCGCCGCTTCGACCGTGATCGCGTTGTCCGTACCGCAATCGTGCTGCCGCACGATGCAGTCCTGCGCCACGTCCACGAGACGACGGGTCAGGTAGCCCGAGTTCGCCGTCTTCAGAGCGGTGTCCGACAGACCCTTCCGCGCGCCGTGGGTGGAGTTGAAGTACTCCAGCACGGTCAGGCCTTCCTTGAAGTTCGAGATGATCGGCGTCTCGATGATCTCGCCGGACGGCTTGGCCATCAGGCCGCGCATCCCGCCGAGCTGCTTCATCTGGGTGACCGAGCCACGGGCACCGGAGTGGGCCATCATGTAGACCGAGTTCGGCTCCTCTTCGGCGCCGGCCTCGTTGAACCGCTTGGCGGAGATGGTGTCCATCATCGCCTCGGTGACCTTGTCGTTACACTTCGACCAGGCGTCCACGACCTTGTTGTACTTTTCGCCCTGGGTGATCAGGCCGTCCATGTACTGCTGTTCGAAGTCCTTCACCTGCTCGCGGGTCTCGTCCACGATCGGCCACTTCGTGTCGGGGATGACCATGTCGCCCTTGCCGAAGGAGATGCCCGCGCGGAACGCCTCCTTGAAGCCCATGGACATGATCTGGTCGCAGAAGATGACCGACTCCTTCTGGCCGCAATAGCGGTAGACGGTGTCGATGACGCGCTGCACGTCCTTCTTCCGCAGGAGCTGGTTCACCAGCTCGAACGGCGCCTTGGCGTTCAGCGGCAGGAGCGCGCCAAGACGCACCCGGCCCGGCGTCGTCGTGAAGCGGCGCATGACTTCCTGGCCGTTCTCGTCGATCTGCTTGAGACGGCACTGGATGCGGGAGTGCGTGTGCACCTCGCCCGCGTCCAGGGCATGCTCGACCTCCTCGATCGAGCCGAAGACCATGTCCTGGCCCTTCATGCCCTCGCGCTCCATCGTGATGTAGTAGAGCCCGAGGATCATGTCCTGGGACGGCACGATGATCGGCGCGCCGTTCGCAGGGGACAGCACGTTGTTGGTGGACATCATCAGGACGCGCGCTTCGAGCTGCGCTTCGAGCGACAGCGGGACGTGCACGGCCATCTGGTCACCGTCGAAGTCCGCGTTGAAGGCGGAGCAGACCAGCGGGTGAAGCTGGATGGCCTTGCCTTCGATCAGCGTGGGCTCGAACGCCTGGATGCCGAGGCGGTGCAGCGTGGGCGCGCGGTTCAGAAGGACCGGGTGCTCACGGATGACCTCGTCGAGGATGTCCCAGACTTCGGGACGTTCCTTTTCGACCAGCTTCTTCGCCTGCTTGACGGTGGAGCTGAGCCCCTTCGCCTCGAGCCGCGAATAGATGAACGGCTTGAACAGCTCGAGCGCCATCTTCTTGGGCAGGCCGCACTGGTGCAGCTTCAGTTCGGGACCGGTCACGATGACGGAGCGGCCGGAGAAGTCGACCCGCTTGCCCAGAAGGTTCTGACGGAACCGGCCCTGCTTGCCCTTGAGCATGTCGGACAGCGACTTCAGCGGGCGCTTGTTGGCGCCCGTGATGACGCGGCCGCGGCGGCCGTTGTCGAACAATGCATCGACGGATTCCTGCAGCATCCGCTTCTCGTTCCGGACGATGATGTCCGGCGCGCGCAGCTCGATGAGCCGCTTGAGGCGGTTGTTGCGGTTGATCACGCGGCGATAGAGATCGTTGAGGTCCGACGTCGCGAAGCGGCCGCCATCCAGCGGAACGAGCGGGCGCAGTTCGGGCGGGATGACCGGGATGACGGTCATCACCATCCACTCGGGACGGTTGCCGGATTCGAGGAAGCTCTCGACGATCTTCAGACGTTTGATGATCTTCTTGGGCTTCAGCTCGCCGGTGGCCTCGGCCAGATCCTCGCGAAGCTGCTCGGCGGTCGATTCAAGATCGATCGCGGCCAGCATCTCGCGGATCGCCTCTGCGCCGATGGAGGCCGTGAAGGCGTCCGCGCCGTAGGTATCCTGGGCGTCGAGATACTCCTCCTCGCCCATCAGCTGGCCCTGCGTGAGGTCGGTCAGGCCCGGCTCCACGACGACGTAGTTCTCGAAGTAGAGGATCCGCTCGAGGTCGCGCAGGGTCATGTCCAGCATCAGGCCGATGCGGGACGGAAGCGACTTGAGGAACCAGATGTGGGCAACGGGCGCGGCCAGCTCGATGTGGCCCATGCGCTCGCGGCGGACCTTCTGCAGCGTGACCTCGACGCCGCATTTCTCGCAGACGATGCCGCGATACTTCATCCGCTTGTACTTGCCGCAAAGGCACTCGTAGTCCTTGATCGGACCGAAGATGCGCGCGCAGAACAGGCCGTCACGCTCAGGCTTGAACGTACGGTAGTTGATCGTCTCGGGCTTCTTGATCTCGCCGAAGGACCAGCTGAGGATCCGCTCGGGGCTCGCGAGGCTGACCTTGATCTCGTCGAAGACCTTGGGCGGGGTCAGCGGGTTGAACGGGTTCTGGGTGAGTTCCTGGTTCATTGCGATTTCCTAAAACAGGGGCGGTGGGGAGAGGGCCGGACGGCCGCCGCGCGGGCAGCGGCCGTGAAGGAACGCCTTATTCGGCGTCCTCCTCTTCCGGCACGGTGTCCTCTTCCTCCGCATCCAGGAGTTCCATGTTGAGGCCCAGACCGCGGACCTCCTTGACGAGAACGTTGAACGATTCGGGCACGCCCGCCTCGAAGTTGTCCTCGCCCTTGACGATGCTCTCGTAGACCTTGGTCCGACCGGCGACGTCATCCGACTTCACCGTCAGCATCTCCTGCAAGGTGTAGGCCGCGCCGTAGGCTTCAAGCGCCCAGACCTCCATCTCACCGAAGCGCTGACCGCCGAACTGCGCCTTGCCGCCGAGCGGTTGCTGGGTGACGAGGCTGTAGGGACCGGTCGAACGGGCGTGGATCTTGTCGTCCACCAGGTGGTGAAGCTTCAGCAGGTACTTCATGCCCACCGTGACCCTGCGGGCGAACTGCTCGCCCGTCCGGCCGTCGAACAGCTCGGATTGACCCGAGTGATCGAAGCCCGCGCGCACCAGCTGCTCGTCCACGTCCGCTTCCTTGGCGCCGTCGAAGACCGGCGTGGCGATCGGCACGCCACGCGTGGCATTGCCGGCCGCTTCGAGCAGAAGGGCGTCGTCCATGCCCTCGATGCCCTCGGCGTACACGTCGTCTCCGTAGGCCAGCTTCATCGCGTCGCGCACCGGGGTCATGTCCCCGTTGCGGCGATACTCGTCCAGCGCATCGTCGATCTTGATGCCGAGGCCGCGGGAGGCCCAGCCCATGTGCGTCTCGAGGATCTGCCCGACGTTCATCCGGCTCGGCACGCCGAGCGGGTTGAGAACGAAGTCCACGGGCGTGCCATCCGCGAGGAACGGCATGTCCTCCATCGGCACGACGCGGGAGATGACACCCTTGTTGCCGTGACGGCCGGCCATCTTGTCGCCCGGCTGAAGCTTGCGCTTCACCGCAATGAAGACCTTGACCATCTTCATCACGCCCGGCGGCAGGTCGTCCCCGCGACGGACCTTCTCGACCTTGTCCTCGAACCGGGCCTCGAGCGCCCGCTTCTGGTTCTCGTACTGGCTGTTCAGCGCCTCGACGTGCTGCGCCTCCGTCTCGTCCGAGAGGGCGAGCTGCCACCACTGGCCGCGGGACAACGTGCCCAGAAGCTCTTCGGTGATCTCGGAGTTCGCCTTGACGCCCTTCGGCCCCTTCACCGCGGTCTTGCCGAGGATCATGGTCTTGAGGCGGGAGTAGATGTTGCGATCGAGGATCGCGACCTCGTCGTCCCGGTCACGGGCCAGGCGCTCGACCTCTTCGCGCTCGATCTGAAGCGCGCGCTCGTCCTTCTCGACGCCGTGGCGGTTGAAGACGCGCACCTCGACCACGGTGCCGAAATCGCCCGGCGGCAGACGCAGGGACGTGTCGCGCACATCGGAGGCCTTCTCGCCGAAGATCGCGCGCAGGAGTTTCTCCTCCGGCGTCATCGGCGTCTCGCCCTTCGGGGTGATCTTGCCGACGAGGATGTCCGCGGGGCCGACCTCGGCACCGATATAGACGATGCCCGCCTCGTCGAGGTTGCGCAGAGCCTCCTCGCCGACGTTCGGGATGTCCCGCGTGATTTCCTCGGGCCCGAGCTTGGTATCGCGGGCGGCGACCTCGAATTCCTCGATGTGGATCGAGGTGAAGACGTCGTCACGCGCGATGCGCTCGGAGATCAGGATCGAGTCCTCGTAGTTGTAGCCGTTCCACGGCATGAACGCGACGACCACGTTCTTGCCCAGGGCCAGCTCGCCGAGCTCGGTGGAGGGACCGTCGGCGACGACCTCGCCCTTGCCCACCGTATCGCCCACCTTCACCAGCGGACGCTGGTTGATGCAGGTGTTCTGGTTGGAGCGCTGGAACTTGCGCAGACGGTAGATGTCCACGCCCGGATCGCCGGGATCGAGATCCCCGGTGGCGCGCACGACGATACGCTGCGCGTCGACCTGGTCGACGATGCCGGCACGGCGCGCGGTGATCGCCGCGCCCGAGTCCCGTGCCACCACTTCCTCGATGCCGGTGCCGACGAGAGGCGCCTCGGCCTGCAGGAGCGGAACTGCCTGACGCTGCATGTTCGAGCCCATGAGAGCACGGTTGGCGTCATCGTTCTCGAGGAACGGGATCAGCGAGGCCGCGACGGAGACCAGCTGCTTGGGGGACACGTCGATGAGGTCGACATGCTCGTTCGGCGCCAGGGTGTACTCGCCCGACTGACGGGTGGAGACGAATTCCTGGACGAACTTGCCGTTCTCGTCGAGTTCCGCGTTCGCCTGCGCCACGACGTGGCGCATTTCCTCGGTCGCGGACATGTAGTGGACCTCGTCGGTCACCTGTCCTTCGTTCACCACGCGGTAGGGCGTCTCGATGAAGCCGTACTTGTTCACGCGTGCGAACG
This sequence comes from Tropicimonas sp. IMCC34011, assembly GCF_003390865.1. Lineage (GTDB taxonomy): Bacteria > Pseudomonadota > Alphaproteobacteria > Rhodobacterales > Rhodobacteraceae > Tropicimonas_B. The sequence goes on along the minus strand of NZ_QMEJ01000005.1, from coordinate 323,531 downwards.
TAGCGAGCGAGTTGATGAGACCGATGTTCGGGCCTTCCGGCGTCTCGATCGGGCACATCCGGCCGTAGTGGGTCGGGTGAACGTCGCGCACCTCGAAGCCGGCGCGCTCGCGGGTCAGACCGCCGGGCCCGAGCGCCGAGAGGCGACGCTTGTGCGTGACCTCGGAGAGCGGGTTGGTCTGGTCCATGAACTGGCTGAGCTGCGAGGAGCCGAAGAACTCGCGCACGGCGGCCGCGGCGGGCTTCGCGTTGATCAGGTCCTGCGGCATGACCGTGTCGATCTCGACGGAGGACATGCGCTCCTTGATCGCGCGCTCCATCCGCAGGAGGCCGACGCGATACTGGTTCTCCATCAGCTCGCCGACCGAACGCACCCGGCGGTTGCCGAGGTGGTCGATGTCGTCGATCTCGCCCTTGCCGTCCCGCAGCTCGACGAGCGCCTTGATGCAGGCGACGATGTCCTCACGGCGCAACGTGCGCTGTGTGTCCTCGGCATCGAGGGCGAGGCGCATGTTCATCTTGACGCGGCCGACCGCAGACAGGTCGTACCGCTCGCTGTCGGCGAACAGGCTGTCGAACAGGGTGCTGGCGGCCTCGACGGTGGGCGGCTCGCCCGGACGCATCACGCGGTAGATGTCCATGAGCGCGGTCTCGCGGTTCATGTTCTTGTCCACCGCCATCGTGTTGCGGATGTACGGACCCACGTTGATGTTGTCGATGTCGAGCACCGGGATGTCGGTCACGCCGGCATCGAGCAGTTCCTTCAAGGTCCCGCCAGTGACGTCACCGGCCTTGTCGACTTCCCAGGTCAGCTCGTCCCCGGCCTCGACGTAGATCGCGCCGGTTTCCTCGTTGATGATGTCCTTGGCGACGAAGCGGCCGATGATCTGGTCGAACGGCACGAGAAGGTCGGAGACCTTGCCCTCGTCGATCAGCTGCTTGACGGCGCGCGGCGTCACCTTCTTGCCGGCTTCGGCGAAGACCTCGCCGGTATCGGCATCCACGAGGTCGAAGGTCGGACGGGTGCCGCGGACGCGCTCGGGGAAGAAGTGCGTGACCCAGCCCTTGTTGCCTTCGCGGCGGTAGTTGACGGTCTCGTAGTAAGCGTCGGTGATCGCTTCCTGATCGAGGCCGAGCGCATAGAGCAGCGTCGTGACCGGGAGCTTCCGGCGACGGTCGATACGCGCATAGACGATGTCCTTGGCGTCGAACTCGAAGTCCAGCCAGGAGCCGCGGTACGGGATGATCCGGCAGGCGAAGAGCAGCTTGCCCGAGGAGTGCGTCTTGCCCTTGTCATGATCGAAGAACACGCCCGGGGAGCGGTGCATCTGGGATACGATGACCCGCTCGGTGCCGTTGACGACGAACGTACCGTTCTGCGTCATGAGGGGCATGTCCCCCATGAACACGTCCTGCTCCTTGATGTCCTTGACGGACTTGGCGCCGGTGTCCTCGTCCACATCGAACACGATGAGACGGAGGGTGACCTTCAGCGGCGCGGAATATGTCATGTCCCGCTGCTGGCATTCCTCGACGTCGTATTTCGGACGCTCGAGCTCGTACTTCACGAACTCGAGAACCGCGGTCTCGTTGAAGTCCTTGATCGGGAAGACCGACTGGAACACGCCGGCAATGCCCTCGCCGTCCATCGGCTCGAGCTGATCGCCGGACTTCAGGAAAAGATCGTAGGACGACTTCTGAACCTCGATGAGGTTCGGCATCTCAAGGACTTCCCTGATCTTGCCGTAATATTTCCGAAGCCGTTTCTGACCGAGATAGGATTGCGCCATGCCGTAAGACACCTTTCGTCTGTCGCGGATCGCCAGCGTCCCGGGGCCGGACGCGAGCGCCGCTCACGAATGAAGGCGGCGGGGTTCCATTCCTGCGGCCGTCCCACCGGCCGCGCCCGAACCCCTTCGGGGAGCCTCGCCTTGGACAGGGTCCGACCGCACGACGCGGCGCGGGCCCTGTCCGAGAAGGGCTCAGGCCGGGCCCGGGATAACTCCCCGGCCCGGCCGTCGTCTCGCACGTCACCTGGGGCGGAACACCGCCCCGGCGCGTGATTACTTGACCTCGACCTCGGCGCCGGCAGCTTCCAGCTTGGTCTTGATCTCTTCGGCTTCGTCCTTGGAGACGCCTTCCTTGACGGCCTTGCCGCCAGCTTCGACGAGCTCCTTGGCTTCTTTCAGGCCGAGGCCCGTGATGCCGCGGACTTCCTTGATGACGTTGATCTTCTGAGCGCCAGCGGCCTTCAGGATCACGTCGAACTCGGTCTTCTCTTCTTCGGCAGCGCCGCCGGCATCGCCGGCCGGACCGGCCATCATCACCGCGCCGCCAGCGGCGGGCTCGATGCCGTACTCGTCCTTGAGGATGGTTTTCAGCTCTTGCGCCTCGAGAAGGGTGAGACCCACGATCTCTTCGGCGAGTTTTTTCAGATCAGCCATGATTACTTTTCCGTTTGCTTAGATGTGTCCCGGCGTTGCGAGGATCAACCCCGCGCCGGTCTCGCGTCGTCTCACGCGGCCTCGCCGCGCTCCTCGATGGTGCTGAGAATGCTCGCGATGTTCGAAGCGGGCGCGCCAATCGCACCGGCGATGTTCGAAGCGGGTGCGCCGATGCAGCCGGCGATGGAAGCGATGAGCTCCTCGCGCGACGGCAGTTTCGACACGGCTTCGACACCGGCCCGGTCGAGGGCCGACCCACCCATTGCACCGCCAATGATTTCGAACTTCTTGTTCGTCTTGGCGAAGTCCTCGACCACCTTGGCAGCTGCCACGGGGTCTTCGGAATAGGTGAGCACGGTCATGCCCGTCAGGTAGTCCGCAATGGAAGCAGCGGGCGTCCCCTCGAGGGCGATCTTGGCAAGCCTGTTCTTGGCAACGCGCACGGAGCCGCCGGCGTCGCGCGCACGCGCCCGGAGGTCCTGCATCTCGGCGACCGTGAGACCTTCGTAGTGGGAAACCACCACGACGCCAGAGCTTTCGAAGATCTGGCCGAGTTCCTCGACCACTTTCTCTTTCTGGGCTCTATCCACAGTTTTACTCCAAGTGTGAGGGGCTTTCGCCCCCCGGCTCAATTTGATCCCTTCGCCCTTGCGGGCTCAGGAACCGTTCGGGTCCGCACAGGGTCCCGATCCCAGATCGCCCGAGGGGCAAGAGCCCACACGGAAATCTCGTCTCGGTTTCCCCATCTCGGGAAGGAATTACCGGACCTTTCGGCCCCACCCTCCGTCTCGGACAGGACGAAGCCCTTCGAAAAGGGCCCCGCCATTCGCGCCCCGCCCCGTAGGACGGGAGCGCGAAATCTCATTCGGCGGCCGTGGCCTGCTCCGGCGCCGCGAGGGCGGAGGAGATATCGACCGACACGCCCGGCCCCATCGTGGAGCTCAGCGACACGCGCTGCATGTAGGAGCCCTTCGCACCGGCGGGCTTCGCCTTGGCGACGGCATCCACGAAGGCGCGCACGTTCTCGATCAGCTTGGCCTCGTCGAAGGACGCCTTGCCGATGCCGGCATGGACGACGCCGGCCTTCTCCACCTTGAACTGGACCTCACCGCCCTTGGCCGCTTCCACGGCCGCGGCGACGTCCGGCGTCACCGTTCCGACCTTGGGGTTCGGCATCAGGTTGCGCGGGCCGAGAATCTTGCCGAGGCGACCGACGATGGGCATCATGTCCGGCGTGGCGATGCAGCGATCGAAGTCGATCTTGCCAGCCTGGATGCTCTCCATCAGGTCCTCTGCGCCGACGATGTCGGCACCGGCGGCGGTGGCCTGCTCGGCCTTGTCGCCACGGGCGAAGACCGCGACGCGGACTTCCTTGCCGGTCCCGTTCGGGAGGGAGACCTTGCCGCGAACCATCTGGTCGGCGTGACGGGGGTCGACGCCGAGGTTGACGGCGATCTCGATGGTCTCGTCGAACTTCGCGCTGGCATTGGATTTCACGATGGAAATCGCTTCCTCGACCGCGATGTTCTCCTTGCCTGCCACGGCCTCACGGGCAGCGCGGGTGCGTTTACCGATCTTTGCCATGACTTACCCTTTCACCTCGATACCCATCGACCGCGCGGAGCCGAGGATGATCTTCATCGCCTGCTCGACATCGGTCGCACTCAGGTCGCGCATCTTGGCTTCCGCGATCTCGCGCACCTGCGCGGTGGTCACGGTCGCGACGGTCTCGCGGCCCGGATTTTCGGCGCCGCGCGGACGGTTGCGCTTGCCCTGCGGCTTCAGGCCGGCGGCCTTCTTCAGATAGAACGACGCCGGGGGCGTCTTGATGTCCATCGTGAAGGACTTGTCCTGGTAATAGGTGATCACGGTGGGGCACGGCGAACCGGGCTCCATCTCCTGCGTCTTGGCGTTGAACGCCTTGCAGAATTCCATGATGTTGATGCCGCGCTGACCGAGCGCCGGGCCCACGGGGGGCGACGGGTTCGCCTTGCCGGCGGGGATCTGCAGCTTCATGGTGCCAGCCAGTTTCTTGGCCATGCCATTTCTCCTTACCAACCGGGGCAACGGCGCGCCGCACCCCGTTCTTCGTTGTCGTGGTCCGGCCTCGCGGGCGCGCCCGCTCCGCCTCCCACGGCTCTCGACGTCAGGACGCTTTCGCGACCTGCGTGAATTCCAGTTCGACCGGCGTCGCGCGGCCGAAGATCGACACCATCACCTTCAGGCGCTGGTTGTCGTCGTCCACATCCTCGACATTGCCGGCGAAGCCTTCGAACGGCCCGTCGGTGACGCTGACCTGCTCGCCGATCTGGTAGCTGATGAGGGAGCGCGGTTGCTGCTCGCCCTCTTCGACGCGGTTCAGGATCTGGTTCACTTCGGCGTCGCGCATCGGCATCGGCTTGCCCTGCGCCCCGAGGAAGCCCGTCACGCGGTTGATCGAGCTGATCAGGTGATACCCGCGGTCGGTCATCTCCATGTGAACGAGCACGTAGCCGGGCATGAAGCGCCGCTCGGCGGTCACCTTCTTGCCGCGCCGCACCTCGATCACTTCTTCGGTCGGAACGAGCACCTCGTCGATCTCGTCCTCGAGACCGGCCGTCGCCACGTCGGTCCGGATCTGCTCGGCGATCTTCTTCTCGAAATTCGAGAGGACGCTGACCGAATACCACCGCTTCGCCATGACCCTGCCCTGTCTTCCTAACCAAGTTCCTCAAACGCAAAGCGGCGTGCTCCGCGAATCGATGCACGCCAGCCGCCGAATGAGGTTCGCGGTCCCTAGCGCCATGCGGCGGCCGGTTCAAGGCCCCCGCGAAAGATGTCAGCCGAAAATGGAGAGAATCGCCGTCAGTCCGGTGCGGATCCCCATGTCGACGAAGAAGAAGAAGATCGCCGCTAGGGTGGCCATGATGAGGACCATGATGGTGGTCAGCACGACTTCGCGCCGCGTCGGCCAGACGACCTTGGCGACCTCGTTGCGGGTCTGCTGGATGAACTGCAGCGGATTGGCCATGGACCGTCTTCTCTCCGTGTGCGCAGATTGAGCGTCGTGCCGCAGGTACGGACCTGCTCCGCGAAATTCAACCCGCGGCGCCGCGGCGCGTGCGCGGCAAACTGGCAGGGGCAGAGGGACTCGAACCCACGACCCTCGGTTTTGGAGACCGATGCTCTACCAACTGAGCTATACCCCTAGGCCGGCTGTGGGCCTACGGCACCCACCGGGTGAAATCAAGCAGCTTTCGTCGCATTCTCTGGTGCGCTCCACGGGTCCCTGCTACCCCCTTGCTCATGGACGCTACGTTACCCCCCACAGATGACGAGGACCGGCTGCTGGCCGCCTTCGCGAAGGCCCCCTGGGAGGGACTTGGACGCCGGGCACTGGGAGATGCGCGGGCCGTGCCCACCATGCTCTCAGAGGCGGAACAGAAGCTCTACTACTGGCTTGCCGCCTTCTGGTGCGAGGGAGCGGGGGAGATCGTGGATCTTGGATGCTTCGCCGGGGGCTCCACCGCCCGCCTTGCCGAGGGCCACCGCGCCGCGGGGCTGGGGAGCGGGATCCACGCCTTCGACCGCTTCACCGCGGATGAGAAGGTGAAATCCTCCATCCTCTACAAGCAGGGCGTCGAGCCTTTCGACGGAGAGGACATCCTGCCGCTCGCGCAGTCGCTGCTCGCGCCCTGGGCCCCCGCCATCACCTATCATCGCGGGGAGATCGACGGGATGACGTGGGATGGCGGACCCATCGAGATGCTCGTCATGGATGCCAGCAAGGCGGCGGGGACGATGGATGCGATGTCCGCCGCGTTCATGCCGCATCTCGTCCCGGGCCGCTCCCTACTCGTCCAGCAGGATTACCTGCACTGGTCCCAGCCCTGGGTCCCGGCGCAGATGGAGCGCATGGCCGGCTGCTTCCGCCCGATCGCCCACGCCCCGCGGGACACACTCGTCTTCCTCTGCACGGCGCCAGTGACGAGCGACATCCTCGAAGCGGGGCGCACCGCAGACGCAAGCGACGAAGCGCTCCTGTCGGATCTGGAGGCGGCCCGGGAGCGCTTCAGGGAATGGGGGCTGGCCGATCGCCTTCAGGAGACCATCGACGGACTACGCGCCAACCCCGGCAAGCGCCGCGCCTTCCAGTTCAGGCGGCCGGGGTAGGAGGCGCGCCCGGGCGGGGCGCCTCATTCTCGCCCCGCCCCCGTTCTCCTTACAAACCGACCGCGCAGGCCAGCCCCGCGACATCCCCCGACGCGAGGTGAGGGATGAGCTCCGCGATCTCTTCCGACGATCGGTCCCACCACGCGATTTTCATCAGGAGCGACACTTCCTCTGGCGAATACCGCATCCGGATCACGCGGGCGGGATTGCCGGCGACGATCGCATAGGGCGGGACATCCTTCGCGACGACGGCCCCTGCCCCGACGATCACGCCGGCCCCGAGCGTGACGCCCGGCAGGATCAGGGCGTTGTGCCCGATCCAGCAATCGGGGCCGATCTCGGTATCCGGCAGGGCCTCGAGCTCCGCCTTGAAGGCCGCCATCGTTTCCGGCGCGAAGATCGCGAAGGGATAGGTGCTGGGACCGGCCATCGGATGATTGGCGGAGGCGGTGACGAAGGTCGCCCCGTGGCCGATCTGGGCGAACCGGCCGATCCTGAGACGCTCCGGCGCGCCGGGATAGAGGTAGGGCGCCAGTCGCGCGGCCCAGTCCTTCGGCGGATCGAAGCTCGAGGCGTAGGCATGATCGCCTACCTCGATATTGGGATGGTCGATGGCGGCGGCGAGGTGAACGAGCCCCTCGTGCGGCGCGCCGGCGAGGGTCAGCGGGTACATGGCCCGCGGATCGGAAAGGGTCGGCATGGACGGACTCCGTGCGATGGTCTGAAAAGGCGGCCCATCTTCAGGGCCGGGGCGGATCAGATCGCGCGGTACTCCATGTCACCCTCCATCGCTTGCGGGTCCCACACTTGCGCTTCCGACCGCGCAAAGGCAACCCCGCCAAAGGAAAACGGCCGCCCCCGAGGGGACGGCCGCCGAATTTCGTCAAGGAGCCGAAGCCCCTCGCCTCTGGATCACTCGATGATCTTGGAGACGACGCCGGCGCCGACGGTGCGGCCGCCTTCACGGATGGCGAAGCGGAGCTTCTCTTCCATGGCGATCGGCGCGATCAGTTCGACCTCGAAGGACACGTTGTCCCCGGGCATCACCATCTCCGTGCCTTCGGCCAGCGTCACCGTCCCGGTCACGTCCGTCGTGCGGAAGTAGAACTGCGGGCGGTAGTTGGCGAAGAACGGCGTGTGACGGCCACCCTCTTCCTTGGTCAGGATGTACGCCTCGGCCTCGAACTTCTTGTGCGGCTTCACCGAGCCGGGCTTGCACAGGACCTGCCCGCGCTCGACGCCTTCACGGTCGATGCCGCGCAGCAGCGCGCCGATGTTGTCGCCAGCCTCGCCGCGATCCAGCAGCTTGCGGAACATCTCGACGCCCGTGCAGGTCGTCGTCTTGGTGTCGCGGATGCCGACGATCTCGATGGAATCGCCCACGTTGATCACGCCACGCTCGACGCGGCCCGTCACGACCGTACCGCGGCCGGAGATCGAGAACACGTCCTCGATCGGCATCAGGAACGGCTGGTCCACGGGACGCTCGGGCGTCGGGATGTAGTCATCCACGGCGGCCATCAGCTCGCGCACCTTGTTCTCGCCGATTTCCGGGTTGTCGCCGTTCATGGCGGCAAGCGCGGAGCCCGAGATGATCGGGATATCGTCGCCCGGGAAGTCGTAGGAGGACAGAAGCTCGCGAACTTCCATCTCGACGAGCTCGAGGAGCTCCTCGTCGTCCACCTGGTCGACCTTGTTCATGAACACCACGAGGCCGGGAACGCCGACCTGGCGGGCCAGAAGGATGTGCTCGCGCGTCTGCGGCATCGGGCCGTCGGCCGCGTTCACAACCAGGATCGCGCCGTCCATCTGCGCCGCGCCCGTGATCATGTTCTTCACGTAGTCGGCGTGGCCGGGGCAGTCGACGTGCGCGTAGTGACGCGCGTCCGTCTCGTATTCCACGTGCGCCGTCGAGATCGTGATCCCGCGCGCCTTCTCCTCCGGCGCGCCGTCGATCTGGTCGTACGCGCGGAAGTCCCCGAAATACTTCGTGATCGCCGCCGTCAGCGTCGTCTTGCCGTGGTCCACGTGACCGATCGTGCCAATGTTCACGTGCGGCTTGTTGCGTTCGAACTTCTGCTTAGCCATCCAAAGGCGCCTTCTCAATTATCGCGGGCGGCAACGCCCCACCGGGTTCAGGTCCGCAGGCGGGTTAAAGTCTCCGGACGGGGAAATCAAGCGCGTTCGACGGATCCCGCGCGCGCAGGGGCGCGCGAAGAAGGATGGTCCGGCCAGGTCCCGCCGGAGCCCGGCCGCCCCGCCTCCCTTGGAGACGTCAGTCGTCCGCGCTGTCCGCTCCGGTGGTCAGGGGCGCGATCGGCTCGGCGCCGAACCATTGCCCGTTCTCCCGCATCCACCGCTCGATCAGGCGCGCGGCGTTCTGCGACAGGTTGCGCATCTGCTCTTCCTTCGACTGCGTGAGACCCGAGCCGACGACGGTTTCCCCCGACAGGCGCTCCAGCGCGACGATCTGCTTGGGCTCGGCGTTGAGCTTGGCCTGCGCGGCATCATCCCAGACGCTGACCGAGACGACCAGCGCCGATTTCGGCGACAGCACGATCGGGATGCCGGGCACCGCGAGCGCGTAGCCGTCGATACTGGCCGCGACGTGATAAAGCTTGTCGCCCTCGAACCGTTTGAAGCGCTGGTCGAGCGCGCTCTTGAGCGAGGCTTCCCATTCCTCCGGCGTCGCGGTGCGCGAGGGGCCGACCTTCTGCGCATTGTCGGCCACGACGATGGTGTAGCCAACGGCGAAGTCCCCGAGAGGCTCGAGCGGCTCGTTCAGGTCCTTGGTGGGCGAACAGGCAGCAAGGCCGGCGACGAACACGCCGGCGAGAAGGCCCCGGGTGAGCGGGCGTATCATGGTCGAAAACGTCTGGCGCATGGCGTCTGGCGAAGCTCCCGCTTGGTCATTCAGGCCAAGGGGGCATAGCGTCTCCCCCACGTCCGCGCAATTGTGCGGGGCGAGCCGGACGCCGATGTGATCCCTTTTCGCCTCCCGCCCGCTCGTCTAGGAACGCGGCAGGCATGCGGCTCGGCAGACGGAAGGATACATCATGGCGGCGACCGACGATCTGAGGCTCGGGGTCAACATCGATCACGTCGCCACGGTGCGGAACGCGCGCGGCGGCGGCGTTCCCGACCCTGTCCGCGCCGCGAAACTCGCCGAGGCAGCCGGGGCGGACGGGATCACGGCGCACCTGCGGGAGGACCGGCGGCACATTGCGGATGCCGACATCGATGCGCTGATGACGGCGCTGAGTGTTCCGCTCAACCTCGAGATGGCCGCGACGGACGAGATGCAGGCCATCGCGCTTCGCCACAGACCCCACGCCGTCTGCATCGTGCCGGAGAAGCGGGAGGAACGCACGACCGAGGGCGGGCTCGAAGTGGCGCAGGACGAAAACCGCCTCGCCCATTTCATCGCCCCCTTGCGTGAGGCCGGCTCCCGCGTGTCGATCTTCATCGCGGCCGACCGCCGGCAGATCGAGGCGGCCGCGCGGATCGGCGCGCAGGTGGTGGAGCTGCATACCGGCGCGTATTGCGATGCCCACGCCCTGGGTCGCTTCGAGGATCGCGATGCCGAGCTGGCTCGGATCACAGACATGGCTGCCCTCGCCCACAGCCTCGGCCTCGAGGTCCATGCAGGTCACGGTCTCGCCTACGACACGGTCGCCCCCGTCGCGGCGCTGCCCGAGATCCGGGAGCTCAACATCGGGCACTTCCTGATCGGGGAGGCGATCTTCGTCGGGCTCGAGGAGGCCATCGGCGAGATGCGTCGCCGGATGGATGCCGCCCGCGCTGGATGAGCCCCCGGCGGTAGCGGCAGGGCGCCGGGGCGACTAGGCTGGCCCGAAGAGGCAGGAACCCCGGAGATCTTCGTCCCATGCGCCATGCCGCACTCGCAGCCCTCGTCGGGCTTCTCCTGACGCTCTCCCCCGTCGCCCATGCTCAACCCGCCTGCACCTATCCGGCCGGGTTCGACGCGCTGACCGAGACGATGACCGCGGAGCTTCGGACCATCCGCACCAGCGCCGGCCTGCCCGCCCTCAGGCACGAGCCGCGACTCTCCCGCGCCGCGATGTCACATGCCTGCTGGATGGCGCGAACGGACACCCTCTCCCATCGGGGCGCCGGTCGTTCGCGGATGACGAACCGCATAGAAAGTGCCGGATACGCCTATTCCGGCGCCGCCGAGAACATCGCACAGGGATACGACACGACTGGGGAGGTGCTGACAGCCTGGATGCGATCGTCCGGTCATCGCCGAAACCTGCTCAACCAAAAGCTGAATGAATACGGGCTCGGTTACGCGGTTGCGCCGAATGGAAGGCCATATTGGGTCATTGTGATGGCACGCCCTCGCTAGCGCCAGTTCAGGCGGCGTGTTCTTGCCACCCCCTCGGCATGATCCAGCACAATCTTAAGTTGACTTCAGGTCAACGCCCGGCTGCGCTCATTCTTTTTTAAGAGGTCGGCCTCATCCTCGAGTGGGACACACAGAACCCCACTGCGAAGGACTCTCCCATGCCTCGCGTATTCAATGCCATCAGCGCCGCGATCTTCCTCTCCCTCGGAGCGACACAGGTCGGCGCCTGCATCATTCCCTCCCAAGCAGACGCGCTGTCATCGCGGGTGATGGATCTGACCGACGGCTTGCGATCCCGCGTCGGTGCCGGCCCGCTCAGCCACGACGCGCGCCTCGCCGAAGCTGCGCAGAAGCAGGCCTGCTGGGTCGCCCGGACCGGGAGGACGATCCATCGGGGCGCCGCCGGCGTCTCCTCCCGCGTTCGGCAGACGGGGTACCGCTATACGCTTGCCGGCGAAAACCTCGCCTGGAGTTACGAGACGCCCGAACAGGTCGCCGCCGCATGGATGCGCTCCCGGTCCCATCGGCGGGCCATGCTGGACGACCGCATGATGGAGGCCGGCGTCGCCGTCGCCGTGTCGGAGGACGGTATGCCCGTCTGGGTCCTGGTGCTCGGCCGCCCCATCTGACGAGCCGCGGCGCATTCTTTTCTCCGTATGACGGGCAACGCCAATCCCGTCGCACGAAAAAGGACCGGCGCCCGCAGGCTGCGCCCGGCGCTTCAGGCGCCGTTCCTTCGCATCGGCAAACGAGGCCCCGTGTCCTCGCCGACCGCGATACGCCACCTCCAGCTGACGAGGAGAGGCCTCGAACCTCCTTTCTGCGCGGCGATCCTCCCCCACCGGGTCGGGCACCCGTGAAAAGAACCGCGCCGGCGAGACCAAACCCCTAAGACGGCGGCGCACTGGACGACCAGCGGATGCGCCCCTAGGACGCTGGCCATGATCTTGGGAATCGGCACCGATCTTGCGAATATCGACCGCATCGCGGCGACGCTGGAGCGCTTCGGCGACCGGTTCCGCAACCGTGTCTTCACCGAGACCGAACAGCGCAAGGCGGAGCGTCGGCGGGACACGGCGGGCACCTATGCCAAACGCTGGGCCGCCAAGGAGGCCTGCTCGAAGGCGCTCGGCACCGGCCTTCGCATGGGGATCGCCTGGAAGGACATGTCCGTGTCCAACCTGTCCACCGGACAGCCTGTCATGCATCTCACCGGCTGGGCTGCCGAGCGCCTCGCCAGCATGACACCCGAGGGGCACGAGGCGATCGTTCACGTCACCCTGACCGACGATCACCCCTGGGCGCAGGCCTTCGTCGTCATCGAAGCGCGCCCGCGGCCAAGGTGACCCGCGCGGCCAGCCGTTTTCGCGTGCGTCCGGGCCGCGCTTGACAGCCCAGCCCCTGCGGACCAAGAGACGCGAAGCCCCGCCAGTGCCGGGGCGCAATTTCCAAAGGCAGGGGCGACGCGTCATGACGAGCAAGGCAGAGGTCAAGGACGGCCTGTGGGAAACCGTCAAGACGGTCGTCTATGCCCTGCTGATCGCGGGTATCTTCAGAACGCTGCTGTTTCAGCCGTTCTGGATTCCTTCGGGCTCGATGAAGGATACCCTGCTGATCGGGGATTTCCTGTTCGTCAACAAGTTCGCCTACGGGTATTCGCAATATTCCTGTCCCTTCTCGCTCTGCACCTTCATCGACGGGCGCTGGGTCTCCTCCGAGCCCGAGCGCGGCGATGTCGTCGTCTTCCGTCACCCGGTGAACGGGACCGACTTCATCAAGCGGCTGATCGGCCTTCCCGGCGACCGGATCCAGATGCGGGACGGCATCCTCTATCTCAACGGCGAGGAGGTGCAGACCGAGCCGGACGGAACGTTCGATGAGGTGATGGCGCCGCAGGGCCCTCAGCGGCTGACCCCGCGCTGCGCCAACGGCCCCGTCGGTCAGGGCGGCACCTGCAGCAAGGAAAAGTTCATCGAAACGCTGCCCAACGGCGTCTCCCATTCGATCCTCAACATCGGCATGGGTCCGAACGACAACACGCCCGTCTATACCGTGCCCGAGGGCCACTACTTCTTCATGGGCGACAACCGGGACAACTCCACCGACAGCCGCGTGGACCAGCTCGCGCGCGGCGTCGGCATGGTGCCGGCCGAGAACCTGATCGGCCGGGCGGACCGTGTCATCTTCTCGGCTGCCGGGCGCTCGCTCTTCTTCTTCTGGACGTGGAGGGCCGACCGCTTCTTCGAGGAGATCGTATGAAGCTCTCGACGGAGCTGAAGGCGTTCGAGCGCCGGCTCGGGCATGAGTTCGCCCAGCCCGAACTGCTCGTCCTTGCCGTGACGCATCCCTCGATGACGACCGATCAGAGGCCGTCCAACCAGCGGCTGGAATTCCTCGGAGACCGCGTCCTGAACCTCTCCATCGCCGACATGCTCTACCGCACCTTCGCGGAGGCCGGTGAGGGCATCCTCGCGCCACGCTACAACGTGCTCGTTCGCAAGGAGACCTGCGCCGACGTCGCCCGGTCCCTCGACCTCGGTGATGCGATGCGGCTCGGCCGGGGCGAGCGGATCACGGGCGGCAAACGCCGGGATTCGGCGCTTGGGGACAGCATGGAGGCGGTCCTCGGCGCGATCTACCTCGATGCCGGTTTCGACGCCGCCCGCGCCGTCGTCGAGCGGCTCTGGGCGCCGCGGTTGTCGACAGTCGAGGCCGATGCGCGCGATCCCAAGACCGCACTGCAGGAATGGGCCCAGGCCCGCAGGCTGCCCTTGCCGAACTATACCCTGATCGATCAGGAAGGCCCCGACCACGCCCGCACCTTCACCATCGCGGCCGAGCTCGCCAACGGCGCGCGGGCAGAGGCAAAGGGCGGATCCAAGCGGCAGGCCGAACGCGCCGCTGCCGAGGCCCTGCTGAACAATCTGGAGACCACAGATGAGCGATGAACAGACCGCCACGACCGGAACGCGGGCGGGCTTCGTCGCCCTGATCGGCGAGCCGAATGCGGGCAAGTCCACGCTATTGAACCGCATGGTGGGGGCCAAGGTCTCCATCGTCACCCACAAGGTGCAGACCACCCGGGCCCGCATCCGCGGCATCGCGATGGAGGGCGCCTCCCAGATCGTCTTCGTCGACACGCCCGGCCTCTTCCGCCCCCGTCGAAGGCTTGATCGTGCGATGGTCGCCGCGGCATGGTCCGGCGCCGCGGATGCCGACGTGGTGGTCCTGCTGATCGAGGCGCATCGCGGACTGACGGAGGGCGTCCGTGCGATCATCGAGTCCCTGAACGACCGGAGCGGCGCTGCCCCAGTGGCTCTCGCCATCAACAAGATCGACCGGGTGAAGGCCGAGACGCTGCTCGCACTGACGCAGAAACTGAACGACGCCTATCCCTTTGCCAGGACATTCCTGATCTCTGCGGAGAAAGGGCACGGCGTGCAGGATCTGCGCGACTGGCTGGCCGCCGAAGTGCCGGAGAGCCCCTGGCTTTACCCCGAGGACCAGATCGCCGACCTCCCGATGCGCATGATCGCGGCAGAGATCACGCGGGAGAAGCTGACCCTGCGCCTCCACCAGGAACTGCCCTACCAGCTCACGGTGGAAACCGAGACATGGGAGGAGCGCAAGGATGGCTCAGTCCGTCTCGACCAGGTGATCTACGTCATGCGGGACGGTCACAAGGGCATCGTGCTTGGTCACAAGGGCGAGACGACGAAGGCCGTGGGCCTGGCCGCACGAACGGAGCTGGAAGAGTTCCTCGGTCGCCGCGTCCACCTTTTCCTGCAGGTGAAGGTCCGGCCGGACTGGCTGAACGAACGTGAGCGCTACTCCGAGATGGGCCTCGATTTCAGCGACGGCGATGGATAAGGCATCTCTTAACGGTTTAGCGATAATCTTGCCGAAGAGCCCTTCCGATAAACGATTCTTCGGCGAAGAATCGGAACGAATTTTCGCAGAAAATTCGTACAATCCCTCCCGTCCGCGCAGAGCCCCGGCATGAGCCCCCGTCTCGCGACGCGAGTTTGGGTGGACGCCTATCTCACGCGTCTCCGGATCGAGGCCATCCCCGCCTTCATCGTCGCACGGGGGGACCCGACAGCGGGCGCCGTCCTCGTCAAGCTGAACCCGCTCGACGGCACCGCCCGAGCCTTCCAGCGCATCACGGCGATGGACAATAGGCGACCGTGGGATGTGATCGCGGACGGGGCAGAGGCCGACGTGGACGCCGTCCTTTCCTCGCAGCGGCGGTTCGACCCCGATATCTGGGTGATCGAGGTGGAGGATCGCGCCGGTCGGCATATGCTTGACGAACCCGGCCTAGACTGACGACGGCCGCCTCACCGGACGGATTCCATGATCGAGTGGCAGGACGACGGAGCGCTTCTGAGCATACGGCGCCATGCCGAGGGCAACGCCATCGCGGAGATCTTCACCCCCTCCCGCGGCCGGCATGTCGGCGTCGTCCGGGGCGGTGGCTCCCGGCGTCTGGCTCCGATCCTCCAGCCCGGCGCGCAGCTTTCGGTGACGTGGCGCGCGCGGCTCGAGGATCACATGGGCAACTTTACCGTCGAGCCGGTGAAGAGTCGTTCCGCCGCCGTGATGTCCGACAGGGCGGCCCTGGCGGGTCTGAGCGCGGTGACCGCGCTCGCGGCCTTCGCCCTGCCGGAGCGCGCCGCATATCCGAGGTTCTACGCCCAGACCATCACGGTGCTGGATCTGCTCGGAACCTCCCCCAGCTGGCCCTACGCCTACTTGCGATGGGAACTGGCGCTCTTGGAGGAAATGGGTTTCGGCCTCGATTTCTCGACCTGCGCCGCCGGCGGCAATGCCAACGACCTCTCCTATGTCAGCCCGCGCACCGGCCGCGCCGTAAGCCGCATGGGCGCGGGCGAATGGGCGGACCGTCTGCTTCCGCTGCCGCCTGCCCTGATGGGGGAGCCGCCGCGGGATACGTCAGAAATCCTGGAAGGCCTGAGGACCACCGGTCATTTTCTCGAAACCCGGCTCCGCCCGTCCCTCGGCGAGCGCCCGCTCCCTCCGGCGCGCGCGCGCTTGATCGCGGCGCTCTCGCGCCTCTAGTCCGCCCCGAAGCACCACCTCGCCGCCCGGGCCCGGGTAGGGCAGGGATAAGGCCCACTCCGAACTCTCCGCGTTCGTCCGCGGCGCAGGCGATCAGTGCCGCCGGAGGGTCCTAGGCCGGTCGCTCCGTGAGATAGCGTGCGCTTTTCTCGATGGCGGCCTTGGCGGGTACGAACTCCCGCCCCAGCACCGCGTTCGCCGCACTCGTATCGACTTTGTAGTGATACCCCACGGTCGGCACGAGCTGCCGTACGGTGGGATCGAAAAGCCCCACGATCCTCAGGGCAAGTTTGGGCGCTCGGCGCTTCGGAATGCCGCGCTCGGGGAAGAGGCTGGCAAGATGCTGGGCGATGTCGATGAGGGACAGCCAGCGGGACGAGGCGATCAGGCGGTGTCCGATGGAGCTGTCATAGTCCAGCGCCCGGACATGGAGCCGCGCGACATCCTCCACGTCCACGACGGGCATTCCGACATCCGGGACCATCGGATCCTTCCCGCTGAGGAACCGTTCCACGAGGCGCAGGGAGGTGCCGTAATTGTCGTCGAGCGGGATGCCGGCGACGAGACCGGGATTGACCGTCGTCAGCTTCATCCCCGGCGTCTTGCCGACGAAATCCCAGGCGGCGCGCTCCGCAAGCGTTTTCGACTGCGCGTAGGCATTGGCGGACGGGTGCTCCGGATCGGTCCAGTCCCCCTCCCCCAGGGTGCTGCCCGAATCCTTGCCGCAATACATGATCGCGACCGAGGAGGAGGTCATCACGACCCGTTCCACGCCCGCCGCATGCGCCGCCGACAGGGCCCGCATCGCGCCATCGACCGCCGGGCGGATCAGCTCCTCCGGATCGCCCGGCTGGCTCATTGGGAAGGGGGATGCGGTGTGGATCAGCGCGTCGACCCCCTCCATCGCGGCAGCCCAGCCCTCATCGCGGGTCAGATCGAGCTCGACGAAGGACAACCTGTCCAGGGCATCAGGATCGCCCAGCACGGGACGCAGCGCCGCGCGAACCTCCTCCGCCCGGCTCGGACTGCGCAGGGAGCCGCGCACCGTATGGCCGGCCATCAACAGCTCCTTCGCGACATGCTTGGCGATAAATCCGGTTATTCCGGTCAGAAGGACCGTTTTCGGCATGTCGGGGCTCCCCTTGGATCCAGGCCGGGGCCTGTGCCCCGTTCTCCCAAACGTGGACCTTCACCGCGCGAGCGCAAGGGATTGACCGGCAGCGGTCGCCTGACGCGGCGGTGGATCGCCGGCGCCCCGGGCGAATGTCGCGCAAGTTTGGGGGGGGCTGCACAATTGGAAGGCCACCGGCCCGCGGTTCCGCTTGCGCGCCGCGTCTGCGCCTAGGACGCGGTGCGAGAAGCCTCCGTTCCAGGACGGAAGACGGGCTGCACTTTGCGTTTCCATCCACAGGCGGCCGCGGACGATCACGATCCGCCCCTGCCCTCCCCCCTAGTCAGCAGCCCCCCCTCGGGCCACGTCCCGCCCTCTCTCCCTTCCGGCCGGGCGCCGCCTCGTCTATGCGGGACCGCATGACCAGTGCCGCCTTCTCCATCCATCGCCTGAACGCCCTGTCCCTCGTCGGCAGCGGCCTTGCACGCCGGGATGCCGTAGCGCCGGCGGCTCAAGGGGAGGGCTTCGCCGAGGCCTATGACCGGGAAACGCTCTGGTACGATGCGTTGACGGTCGGGCGCGAGACATGGCTCATTTGCCCGAAGCTGCTCAACCTCTCGCCCCTGCTGAAGACCCTCGAGCTCGACGGAACCCCGGTTCGCCTCAAGGGCATCCAGAGACACCGTCGCTACGATATTGCCCGGCTTGGGCAGACCGGCCGGCGCCTTTCGGTGTCGCATGGCGGTTGGCAGGCGGACTGCACCGTCGGTCCGCTTCAGACAAAAGCCTTCGAGGGACTCAACGCCTCCGTCCACATCTCCCGCAACAACCGTCTGGACTGGATCTCGGACTGGGCAAGGTTTCACATCGCCGAACAGGGGCTGGAGGCGATGCTGGTGATCGACAACGGCTCGGACGACTATCCCCCCGAGGCCATTCTCGACACGATGGAGGGCGCGGGACTGAAGGCCGGAGCGGTTCTGCTCGCACCGCAGCCCTACGGACCGGTTCGGGCCAGGCGCGGCGGAGGCGGGGCAAAGTTCCTGCAACCCGCGATGCTGAACCTCGCCCGGATCCGCTTTCTCGCCCGCGCCCGCGCCGTCCTGTCCGCAGATCTCGACGAGCTGGTCTGGACCGGGGGCGAGAGCATCTTCGACCGTGCCGCCGCGGCCCGCACCGGTTGGGCGATGGTGGAGGGTCGGTGGCGGATGCCGCCCGATGGCGCGGCGCCGCCACTGCGTCACGCGGACCACACGCACCTGCGCAAGGGCGATCCCGCCTGCCCGCCCAAGTGGTGCGCACGGCCCGAAGCCTTCCTGTCCCGCCGCGGCTGGGAGGTGCATGGCCCGGAGATGCCCTTTCCCGCCCGCTGGCTGACCGTGCCGGATGCCGGCTACTGGCACTGCCGGGCCGTCACGACGAACTGGAAGGACTACGACCGACTGAACGCCCGCCATATCGGCGACTTCGACCGGGCCACGGCGGAGAAACTGGCCCTCCGCCTGCCCTGATCCGAAGAGGCCGAACCGGATCCCCGCCCGGTCAGCTACGACAGTCTTCGAACCATGAACAATTCGTCGACGTCCCGGCCCCCCTCGATCAGCGCCCGAGGAACCCGGCCCGCCTGCTCGAAGCCGTGCCGCTCGTAGAAGCGAATGGCCGCAACATTGTCAGCGTTGGCGTGCAACTCGAGCTGTCGAACACCATTCTCCACAGCGCAATCTGTCACCGCGCTCAGCAGCCTGTCCGCAAGTCCGGCCCCGCGCTCGCTTTCGCGCAGGTAGACCATGACAAGCTTGGCACGATGCGCCCTCTTTTCACCGGTCTGGACCAGCAGTCCCATGATCCCCACCGGCTCGTCACCTTTCAACGCGGCATAGACAGGGGTCTTCATCCGGTTGAGCCATTCCACGTCCGGAAGCTTCGTCCAGTCCGCTTCCGTATTGGCGAAAGCCGAGGGAGAACACCGGAGGGACTCCAGGCGGATCGCCTTGAACAGAGGGAGCTCCGCTGCGCCGAGCCTTACTATCCGCACGTCGTCCATGGATCTCTCCCGCTTGGGACTGGCTCTGCGACTTCCACGAAACGGGTGATCCGGGCAAGGCGCTGGCGGCGGCGAAGGGCTCGGAGCACGGCTTTTCGACAAGCAGGTGGCGCCTCTTGCGCAGTTGCCGGGCGCGTCAGGGCACGATCGCGCAGTCTTTCGAAACGCCGTGGCGCTCGAGGATCTCACCCACGCGGCCCGCCCTCGCCATCTCGGCAATGAAGGCGTCGAGGTGAGCGGCGGCGTCGGGGCGGCCCGTCGGCAATCCCATGGCCTGCCGGATCTCCATGAAGGGTGGCTGGAGCACGCGGGTGCCCGGGCGGGTCTCGCTCTTCGTCTCCATCGCCTCCCTGATGCCGGCGATGGCGGCGACCTGTCCCTCGTCGAGCGCGGCGAGCGCCGTTTCGAGGTTCTCGTACTCGACAAGGTTCTCGGCCCCCTGCTGCCGCTTCAGGTGCAGCGTGTAGGCACTTCCCTTCACGGTTCCGACCTTCAGGCCCTCGGCGATGAGCGCCTTCGAATCCGCGACCTCCGTTTCCGCGCCGGCGAGGTAGCAGCCTTCGATACGGATATAGGGGTTCGTGAAATGGATCGTCTTCGCGCGGTCGGGATCGACGGCGAGGAAGCAGACGTCCCAGCGATCGTCCTCTGCCGTGGACGAGACCTCGACGGCGCGCTCATGATCGAGGAAGACCGCCTGAAGCCCCAGACGGTCCGCCAGCGCGCGGGCCAGATCGACGCTGATGCCGTGCGCCGTGCCGCTCTCGTCGCGGGACACGAGGACCGCGTTGCCGTGGTTCAGCGCCACGCGCAGCCGCCCGGTCGGGGCATAGGCCCGGCGCAGGTCCTCGTCGTTCATCGAAGCGTCGCTCATCGGTCATTCCCCTCGGTCCGGTGGCGCGGAAACAGGCCGCGCTCAACTCCGCCGATCTGGCCCGATCCCGCCGCCGATGTCGAGACGCTCGTCCCGATCAGGCGGGCGCAGCCGCCCCCTCCCGCTTCAGCACCCGCACGGAGGACCACCATGCCACCCCGATCAGGACGGCACCGCCGAGGCCCGTGATCACCTCCGGGATATGGACGAGCGACTGGGCGTACATCACCACCGACAACGCGGTGATCGCGTAGAAGGCGCCGTGCTCGAGGTAGCGGTACTCGCTGAGCGTGCCCTTCTCGACCAGCATGATGGTCATCGAGCGGACATACATCGCGCCGATGCCGAGGCCGATGGCGATGACGAAGAGGTTCTGCGACAGCGCGAAGGCGCCGATCACGCCGTCAAAGGAGAAGGAGGCGTCCAGCACCTCGAGGTAGAGGAACGCGCCCAAGCCCCCCGATGCGGCGGCGCGGCCCGTCTGCTGCGAGGCGTCGAGCGCGGCACCGACGAGTTCGACGACGAGGAATGTCGCGAGCCCCCAGATCGCCGAGGCCAGGAACACGTCGCGCATCCCCTCCCCCTGAAGGCGGGAAAAGATCAGCATGAGGGCGATGACGAGGGTGATCTCCACGCTCCGGATCGCCGCGATGCGCGACAGGCGCGATTCCAGCCAGCCGAACCAGTGCACGTCCTTCTCCTCGTCGAAGAAGAAGCTGAGGCCGACCATCATCAGGAAGGTGCCGCCGAAGGCCGCGATGGGAATATGCGCCTCGTGCATGATCTCGGCATAGGCGGCAGGCTCGGTGGCGGCGAGCGTCAGCGCGGCGAGCGGGCCGATATTGGCGGCGATCACGACGATCAGCAACGGAAAGATCACCCGCATGCCGAAGACGGCGATCAGGATGCCCCAGGTCAGGAAGCGGCGTTGCCACTTCGGCGTCATCGTCTTGAGCTTGTTGGCGTTCACGATGGCATTGTCGAAGGAGAGACTGATCTCGAGGACGGCCAGAACCGCGACGATGAAGAAGATCGAGAGGGTGCCGGGCAGCGTTCCCGTGCTCTCCCATCCAAGCCAGAGCCCGAGGACGAGGCCTACGGCCGTGACCACGAAAGCCCACTTGAAATAGTGAAAGATGGAAGTCGAACGGGCATCGTCCGGCGCGCCGGCGGCGCGGGTCTGTCGGTCGTCCATGTGAAGATCTGTCCAGGCGGCTGGAACAAGGGGCAGCGCCGACATCACGGAAGCACCGCCACTTCCGCCAGAGGGGCCCGGCCGCTGCGCGGGTCCGTCCGAGCGGCCCGCGGGATGACAGGTAACGCGCGGAGCCCTCCGCGGCAAGGGTCGCGGAGGGCCGGTCCGCCGCTCAGGCCGCGGCCGGCGCTCCCGAAAGAAGCGCGCCCAGCCCCCCGAAGTCGCTCTCGGTCTCCAGTGCGCAGAGCCGCTCGAAGAGCTCCTCGGCGCGGGCGGACGGCAGAGCCCGCGTCGCGCAGGCCATGAACTTCGTCCGCACGCCCTCCGCACGGTCAGGCATCACACGGGGATCTCGCGTGATGTCGTCGATCCGGGCCGCGTGGCGGGCGCCATCCGCCATCTCCACGATCACCTCAGCCGACCATTGCCCCTCCGGGCCGTCGCCCATCTGCGGATGCGGGCGCGCTGACGTCTTCTCCAGAAGCGCGGCGATACGGGGATCGGCAATGGCGTCCGCATCGAAATGCGCCAGGGTGACGTCCCCGTCCGCCAGCGCGCGGGCGGTGCAGTACTGGACGGAGAACTTCGCCTCGAGTGGCGTCTGCGGCCGGGGCGTGTCGGTATGCGCGAGGCGGCGGGGATGGGGCAGGATCTCGATCCGGGCGATCTTCTCCGCCTCGATCCCGTGAGCCTGCCGCAGGTCGAGGCCCGCGCCGATGGCGGCATGTGCGCTGCCGCAGCAGGGCCAGAGCTTGAGCGACAGCCCGTCATCCTCGAGCTCCCAGGGCGCGCCCCAGCCCTCGAAGAGTTTCTCCGCGTCGTAATTGCCCGCGCCGTTGAACACCTCGAAGAAGCCCTGGTCGTGCTCGAACGCCCGCGCGCCGGCGGTATAGCCCCGCTCGGCGAGAAGCGCGGCGAGAAGGCCCGCCCGGCAAGAGCGACCTATATGGAGCGGCTTCGTCATCGACCCGAAGTTGGCCTTGAGCCCGGCGCTATCGGATGCAGCGATGGACAGGGCCGTGGCGATCTGCGGCTCGGTGAGACCGAGAAGATGCGCCGACGCGGCTGCCGCTCCGATGGTGCCGAGGGTCGCGGTCGGATGCCACCCCTTGTCGTAGTGGTGCCAGTGGACGGCGCGGGCGAGGCGGATCTCGGTCTCCACCCCCGCGGCGTAGGCGGCGATGACGTCCCTGCCCCGTGCGGATCTCGCCTCGGCCAAGGCAAGAAGCGGCGCGACGAGGGGCGCGGATTGATGGCCGCCGAACACGCTGGAGAAATCGTCGAAGTCGAGCGCGTGGGACGCGGTGCCGTTCACCAGGGCCGCATCCAGCATCGAGACGCGCGCATCCGCGCCGATCACGGAGGCCGGCCCTGCCGCCTCGCAGATCCCCGGCGTCTCGCGCAGGAGGCGGACGCAGTCCTCCGATGCCCCCGCGAGCGCGACGGCCAGCGTGTCGGCGATGCCGATCACAGCGCGGGTGCGAACGAGCTCGGGAAGTGCCTCGAAGCGGATGTTCTCGATGCGCCGGGCTAAGCCGCCCGCGATGGTTTCATGCGTCATTGTCGCTCTCCCCGCCCGTCAACTTGTAGCGCGCATCGAGAGCGTCCCAGCGGCCCTTGTCCACCACGTCCTGCCGCTCCTCGAAGCCTGCAAGCCGGCCCGTCACGCCGGACAGATCGCCATGATCCGCAAGGCTCCTCGCCACCTCGGAGGCCGCGCGGATGGAGGCCTGAAGGATTGCGTTGGCATAGAGCACACCGCCGAATCCCATCTCAGCGAGCCGTTCGCGCCCGACCTCCGGCGTCTTGCCGCCATGCACGATGTTCGCGATCTGGGGCACGGGCAGCTCCGCGGCGATCCGGGCCATCTCCTCCTCCGAGGTCGGCGCCTCGACGAAGGTGACATCCGCTCCCGCCTCGATGTAGGCGCGCGCGCGATCGAGGGCCGCGTCCAGACCGTGGATCGCCCGGGCATCGGTGCGCGCAACGATCTGCAGATCCCCGTCTTTCCGGGCATCGGCGGCAGCGCGGATCTTGGCGACCATGTCGGCCTCGGGGATCACCTCCTTGCCGGCGAAGTGCCCGCAGCGCTTGGGAAAGACCTGGTCTTCCAGTTGCAGTCCCGCCGCCCCGGCCCGCTCCAGAAGGCGGACCGTGCGCGCGGTGTTGAGCGCGTTGCCGAAGCCGGTATCGGCATCCACCAGGAGCGGCGCTTCGGTCGCGTCGGCGATCCGCGCGACGATATCCGCCACCTCCGTCACCGTGGTCAGACCGATATCGGGCGCGCCCAGATGCATGTTGGCGATCCCCGCGCCGGTGACGTAGATCGCGCCGAAGCCCTGCCGCTCGATCACGCGGGCGAACATGGCGTTGGCAGCGCCGGGCAGGATCGCGGCCTCGCGCCGCGCGAGGAGGTCCCGCAATACCGTCGTCGGTTTCATCGTCGTCCCTTCTTCAATGGTCCACGTGACCGATGGGAGCGTGATCGCCCGGCACCACGGGCTGGCGGGCCAGCTCGTAATGCACCTCGGGGCGACCGCCTTCCCGATGCAGCTCGCGAAGCTCCTCGGCCACGCGGGCGCCGGCCACGGTGCGGCGTTGGTTGTGCCGCTGTGTCTCGATCCAGGTCGCGGTCTTGTAGCGCTCCACCCAGATCTCCGGGTCCTGCATGTCCCGCGACAGGACCCAGCGGCGGGCGCCGTCCCGGAACCGGTGGCGGCGGCGTTCGGCCATGAGCCCGAGGAAGCGCGGCACGTCCTGCTCGCGTATCCGGTAGCGGATCGTGGTGATCACCGGGCCGCTCTTGGGCAGCATGTCGAGGGAGATCTGCGGCGGCGTCCACGGTCTGTGCGGATCGAGCCCGTAGGTGTCGAGTTCCCGGAGCGCGAAGACGAAGCCGACCCCGATGCCGAGGATGAGCATCACCGCCGAGACGTAGAGCGCCATGGCGACGCCGAGATCGCCCGCCACGTACCCCCAGAAGAGACTGCCGAACGCGTTCCCGCCAAACGCCACGGTCATGTAGATCGCCTGGCACCGGCTCAGGACCCAGCGCGGGGCGGACAGCTGGACAGTGGTGTTGAAGGTCGACATCGTGACCAGCCAGCTCGCCCCCGCGAGCGCCGAGGCAAACAGGGTCAGCGGCATCGAGCGGCTGACGGCCATGAGCGCCGCTGCCACCGCGAAGACCGCAAACCCGGCCCGCACGACAGCTTCGAGGGACATCTTCGCGCGCAGCCCGCTCCCCGCGAAGGCACTCACGATGGCCCCGACGCCGAAGGCGCCGAGAAGAATGCCGTAGACCTGCGGGCCCCCGTCCAGAAGATCCCTCGCAACGAGCGGCAGGAGCGCCATGACGGAGATGGCAGCGAAGTTGAACACCGTGCCGCGCAACATCACGAGCAGGATCCCGGGGGACATGATGACGTAGCGCAGGCCCGCGATCATCGCACTTCCGACCGGTTCCGGCGGCAGCCGGTCCGCCGCGTTCATCTTCTCCCAGCGCAAGGCCACCAGGAGTACGCCGAGATTCGAGACCGCGTTGACGAAGAAGGCCGCGAAGGCCCCCACCGTCGCCACGATCACGCCGCCGATGGCCGGGCCGACGCTGCGGGTGATGTTGAAGCCGACGGAATTCAGCGCGATCGCCTGCGGGAGCGTCTCCTTTGCCACGATCTCCGAGACGCGGGTCTGCCAGCCGGGTTGGAACAGCGCCTTCCCGGAGCCAATCAGGAAGGTGAAGACGAGCAGGAGCCACGGCGTCAGCATGCCCATGAAGGCAAGGACCGCGAGGATGGTGGACACGACGAGGGTGAAGGCCTGCGCCCAGATCACCGTCGTTCGCCGCCCCAGTGCATCGGCGATGGCGCCCGAGGGCAGCGAGAAAAGCATGATCGGCAGCGCGACTGAGGTCTGCACCAGCGCGACGAGCTCAGGCGTCCCGCCCAGCGTCGTCATCGCCCAGGAGGCCCCGACGAGCTGGATGTGCCAGCCGAAATTCGCCGCGAGACCGGTCAGCCAGTAGCCTGAATATCCGGGCGTCCTGAAGGGGGCGAAGGATTTGGGTGGCGTCATGGGGCGACCGTCTCGAAAGGTCCGTCCGTCCTAGCGCGACCGTCGCGCAAGGGATAGTCCCCGGCTCTGCCCGCGCGCCCGGACGTCTCAGAGAACGCCAAGCGCGCCCTTCGTGATCAGGACGATGGACAGGCCGAAGAGCAGGACCTCGATGACGCGCAGGTAGAGCGCATCCGGCAGCACCCCCACGAGCCTGCGGCCGAGGATGGTCCCGGCGATGCCCGTCGCCGCGAGGATCGCCGTCAGCGTCCAGTCCAGCCCGTCGAGCGCGCCCAGGGCCCAGTATCCCGGCAGCTTGGCCAGGTTGCCGGCCGCGAAGGCAATGGCGATGGTCCCGGCGAACTGAAGTTTCGGCAGGCGCTGCGGCAGAAGAAAGGCCTGCGCCGGGGGCGCGCCCGAATGGGTGATGAAGGAGGTCACGCCGGTGAGCACCCCCCAGAAGAGACCGGGCGCCACCCGTGCCGCGGCAGCCGGCCCCTCCGGGCCCCGCGCCAGCCATTTGCGCCCGACATACCAAAGGCCGATCAGGCCGGTGACGATCAAGAGGAGCGGCTCCGGCGTATAGGGCGTGATCACGGTGGCCAGAAGGACGCCCGCGAACATCGCCGGGATCAGGATGGCAAGGTTCCGCGCGCTGAAATCCCGGCGGTAGAGAAAGACGCCGACCCAGTCGGTCACGAGAAAGACCGGGAGCAAGACCGCCGCCGCCACGACCGGGTTCATCACCAGCGAACACAGCGGCACAGCGATCGCCCCGGCCGAGGCCAGCCCCCCTTTGGAGGCTCCGACGATCAGCGCCGCGATAAGCAGGATGTAGAGATGGTCCACCGCGCGTCCCTCGCCGTCCGGGCCTCACCCGGCGTCTCTACCGGCCAGGGCCGCGAAGGGCGAGGGGGCGGCCCATACCGGCACTCCGGCACCCCCCGCCCCCCGAGGTCAGCTCACTCCTGGCTTCGGCCAGAATGATGCATCGGTCCGCCCGTGCGGCGGGGGAAGCCGTAGCCGTGGATCTCGACGAGATCGATGTCGGCGGGGCGGGCGGCGATGCCTTCGGAGAGGATCGCCTCCCCCTCGCGGGCCATCGCGTCCACGAGACGTGCGGCGATGTCCTCGCGGGGAAGATCCGCAGTGCCCCGGATGCGGGACGACAGAAGCTCGGATACCTTGCCTGACGGCTGCGGCGTGCGGTCCCCCTCGGCGTAGTCGTACCAGCCTCCGCCGCTCTTCTGACCCTTGCGGCCCGCAGCGACGAGGAGGTCTCCGAGCGTCTCGGGCACATCCTCGCCCGCCTCGCGCGCGGCGCTTCTCTGGGCGGCGGCGATGTCGAGACCGCCGAGATCCTGCGCTTCGAACGGTCCCATCTTCATGCCGAAGCCGCGCATCGCGGCGTCCACCTCTGCGATGGGGACGCCCTGCTCCACCAGCGCCTCCGCTTCGGCGCGGTATCGCTTGAGGATGCGGTTGCCGATGAAACCGTCGCAGATCCCCGCCCGCACCGGCATCTTGCCGAGGCGCGCGCAGAGCTTGAAGGCCGCGGCTTCCGTCTCCGGTGCCGTCCCCGGCAGGGGCACGATCTCCACCAGTTTCATGACGTGGGCGGGGCTGAAGAAGTGCAGCCCGATGCAACGCCCCTGCCCCTCCAGCCCGGCGAAGATCTCCCGGGGGTCGAGATAGGAGGTATTCGTGGCAAGGATGGTCCCCTCCCCGCATGCCGCCGCGAGGCGGGCGAAGACATCCCGCTTCACCTTGAGATCCTCGAACACCGCTTCGACCACCAGATCGCAGCCGGAGAGGTCCGACACATCGGTCGTGACCTTGAGCGCGTCACCGAG
Source organism: Tropicimonas sp. IMCC34011 (assembly GCF_003390865.1). GTDB lineage: Bacteria > Pseudomonadota > Alphaproteobacteria > Rhodobacterales > Rhodobacteraceae > Tropicimonas_B. The sequence goes on along the minus strand of NZ_QMEJ01000005.1, from coordinate 296,355 downwards.
CCTCTCCCGCTCCGCCGCGTCGATCTTGCCGCGCTTCAGGGCGCCGTCGAAATTGCCGAGGATGCGGGATTTCGCGCGCTCGGCGCCCTCCGCGCTCGTCTCCATGACCGTGACCGGTAGACCCGCGAGGCCAAGGGCGGTGGCGATGCCGGCCCCCATTGTGCCGCCGCCGACGACGCCGGCAGAGGCGATGTCCACGGGCTCGACACCCTTGAGATGCGCGGGCCGGGGCGCGGCACGCTCGGCGAAGAAGACATGGCGAAGCGCGGCGGCTTCGGGGGCGGCGCGAAGCTCCAGGAACGTCTCCCGCTCGTGCGCCATCGCCTCGTCGAAGGACGCTTCCGTGGCGAGACGCAGGCAGTCCACCGCACGCACCGGCGCTTGGTGACCGGCCTTCGACGCCGCCTTGGCTGCGTCCTGCCAGAAGCTGTCCGGCTGCGCCTCGACCTGTCGCTCCGACGTGCGCGGCGGCAGCGGACGCTCCAGCGCGCTCCGGGCGAAGGCCAGCGCCTCCTCCTCGAGATCGCCTGCAACGACGGCATCGATTAGCCCCGCCTCCTTGGCCTTCGCGGCGGAGATGGGACGTCCCGATGTCACGAGCTCGACGGCGGCTTCCGCCCCCATCAGCCGCGGCGTGCGGACCGTGCCGGACGCCCCCGGGATGATGCCGAGGTTGACTTCGGGCAGGCCGACCTTTGCGCTCTCATGGGCGATCCGGAACCGGCAGCCCATCGCAACCTCGAGGCCGCCGCCGAGGGCGGAGCCGTGGATCGCGGCGATCCAGGGCGTTTCGGACGCTTCGATGCGAGCCACCAGATCCGGCAGATGCGGCGGCTCGGGGGGCTTGCCGAATTCCTTCACGTCGGCACCGGCGATGAAGGTGCGTCCGGCGCAGGCAAGAATGACGGCCCGCACGTCCGGATCTGCATCCAGCTCCTCCACCGCGTCCCAGAGGGCCTGCCGGACCTCCAGCGAGAGCGCGTTCACGGGCGGATTGTCGAGCGTTGCGATGGCGACGTCGCCCTCGCGGCGGATCGTCAGGACGGACATGTCAGACCCCCAGGTAAGCTTCGCGGATGCGGGGATCGGCCACCAGCTCGGCGGACGGCCCCGACATGGTGATGCGGCCGGTCTCCATGACATAGCCGCGATCGGAAATCTTGAGCGCGCCGTAGGCATTCTGCTCCACGAGGAGAACCGTGACGCCGCGCGCCTTCAACTCCTCCACGGTGTCGAAGATCTGCTTCTGCAGGAGCGGTGCGAGGCCCATGGACGGCTCGTCGAGAAGAAGACAGGCCGGGCGGGACATCAGCGCGCGGCCGATGGCGAGCATCTGCTGCTGCCCTCCCGAGAGGCCCCCCGCGGGCAGGTGGCGCTTTTCCCCGAGGATGGGAAACATCTCGTAGGCTTCGGCGATATCCTCCCGCGTGGCGCCCTTCCGGCTGTAACCGCCGAGGCGCAGGTTCTCCTCCACCGAAAGATTGGTGAAGATCTGCCGGCCCTCGGGAGAGTGGCCGAGACCGAGGCCGGCGCGCTTGTGCGGCGCGGCGGTCAAGGGCTCGCCCCTGAACCGGATGCTGCCGCCCGAAATCGGTTGCACACCGGACAGGCAGCGCAGGAGCGTCGTCTTGCCGGCGCCGTTCGCGCCGATGACGCTCACGATCTCCCCCTCCGCGACCTCGAGGTCGATGCCGTGCAGGACCTCGATCCTGCCATAGCGGGTGGTCAGGTTCTCAACCTTCAGCATGGAGCGCCTCCTCACCATCCGCGCCCAGATAGGCGGCGATGACCTCGGGGTTCTGCGAGACCTGCTCCGGCGGACCTTCGGCGATCTTGCGGCCCTGATCGAGAACGACGACGTGGTTCGAGATCTTCATCACCAGCTTCATGTCATGCTCCACGAGGAGGATGGCGATGCCCTCCCCGGCCAGTTCGGCGATCAGTGCGTCGATCTCCTCCGTCTCCACCGCGTTGCAGCCGGCGGCGGGCTCGTCGAGAAGCAGGATCTTCGGATCCACCGCCAGCGCCCGGGCGATCTCGAGACGCTTGAGCTGGCCGTAGGAGAGGTTCCCCGCCTCCTCCTCGGCCAGATCGCCGAGCCGCACCCGCTCCAAGAGTTTCATCGCCCCGTCCCTCGCGAAGGTCGCCCGGCGGCGGACGGAGGGCAGGCCGAGGAGGTCGGCCCAGACAGAACCGCGCTCCCGCAGGTGGAAGCCCGCGACGGCGTTGTCGAGCACGGACATCTCGTGGAAGATCTGGAGGTTCTGGAACGTCCGGGCGAGGCCCATCGGAGCCAGCTTGTCCGGCGTCTGGCCTGTGACCTCGACCCCGTTCAGGTGAACCGTGCCGCGGCCGGGCAGGTAGACGCCGGAGATCATGTTGAACAGCGTCGTCTTGCCGGCGCCGTTCGGGCCGATGACGGAGACGATCTCCCCCGCCGGCACGGCGAAGGACACGTCGTCCACCGCCTTGAGCCCGCCGAAGGTGATGCCGAGGCCGGAGACGTCGAGAAGGCTCATTTGCGGGTCCTCCTCAGGCGACGCGCGATTGAGGGCAGAAGGCCCTGCGGCATGAAGATCATCACCGTGACCATGATGACCCCGAGGACGACCTGTTCGTAATCGGCCAGTACGGTCAGCACCTGCGGCAGGAGGGTCAGGATCGCGGCGCCGAAGATGCCGCCCATGACCGAGCCTGCGCCCCCGAGGACCGCCATGGTGACGAGTTCGATGGAATGCATGAAGCCCGCCACGTCCGGCGTGATGTAGCGGTTCTGGAGCGCCAGGAGCGAGCCGGACACGGAGGCGAAGACCGCGGAGATGACGAAGGCGACGAGCTTCTGCCGGGCAACGTCAATGCCGAGGGTGCGGGAGGCGATCTCGGAGCCGTGCAGCGCCCGCATCGCCCGCCCGGTCGGACTGTCCCGCAGGTTCAGCGCGATCCACGCGCCGATCAGAAGCGCGATGCCGCAGACGCCATACCAGAACTCGCCGCCCGACACGCGCCAGCCGAGGTCGCGAAGCAGGTCGCGGAGGCCGAGCTCCTCAACCGCCATCCCGTCCGGACCCCCCGTCAGGGCGCGTTCGTTCTGGATGGTCATTGCGACGAGAATGCCGAAGCCGAGCGTCGCGACGGCGAGGTAATAGCCCTTGAGCCTGAGGATCGGCCGGCCGATCAGCGCCGCGATCCCGGCGGACAGCACCGCCCCCAGAAGGAGCGCGAGTGCCGGATGCAGGCCGAACTGCTCCGGAGCCAGCGCGCAGGCATAGGCGCCGATCCCGGCGAAGCCCGCGTGACCGAGGCTGATCTGCCCGGCGAAGCCGATCAGGATGACGAGACCGAGCACCGCGATCCCGTTGACGAAGACGAGAGCGCCGATCCGGTAATAGTAGCCGGAGGGAAAGAAGACCGGCAGGATCGCGATGAGAGCGGCGAGGATCGCCAGCTGAATCCACTTGGACATCCGCTTACACCCTCTCCGCCGCGGTCTTGCCGAAGAGGCCTTGCGGCATCACGAACAGCACCCCGAGGATGACGATGAAGGCAACGGCGTCCTTGTATTGCGAACTGAGATATCCCGCGGTCAGCGCCTCGAGGAGGCCGAGCACCAGACCACCGACGAGGGCCCCCTTGGGATTTCCCATGCCACCGAGCATCGCGCCGGCGAAGCCCTTGAGCGCAAGGGCCACCCCCACGTCGTAGGAGACGAGCGTGATCGGCGTGACGAGGACGCCCGCGAGCGCGCCGATGGCGGCGGAGAGCGCGAAGGACAGCGTCATGATGCCGCCGGTGTCGATGCCGACGAGCTGCGCGGCGAGGCGGTTGTTCGCCGTCGCGAGCACGGCCTTGCCCATGAGCGTGCGGGTGAAGAACAGCCAGAGTGCGACGAAGACGGCCAGCGCGCCGAGGATCACCCAGATCGACTGGGGCAGGATCGTCGCGCCCATGACCTCGATGGGGGCATCGCCGCTGAAGGCGGGATAGCGGTGGATCTGCTTGTCGAAGACGAGTTGCGCCGCCCCCTGAATCAGGATCGAGGCGCCGATGGTGATGATGATGATCGAGATCACCGGTGCGCCGCGGGCGGGCTCGATCGCCAGCTTGTTCAGTGCGACGCCGACAAGGGACGTCAGCGCGATGGCGATGAGCGCGGCGGCCCAGAGCGGCAGGCCGGCATCATGCGCGAACCACGTGATCATCCCGCCCAGCATGACGAATTCGCCCTGGGCGAAGTTCACCACGTCCGAGGCATTGTAGATGATCGTGAACCCGAGCGCGACGAGCGCGTAGACCGCGCCGACCGTCAGACCGGAAAAGACGAACTGCAGAAAGGCGTCCATGGACGTCTCCACTGAAGGTGGGGATGTGGCGAAACCGGAGAAGCCCGGCGGGGATCATGTCCCGCCGGGCGGAGGTCGTTCAGGGCGCCCCGTTACTCGACGGAGGACCAGCCGCCATCCGTGATCTCGAGCATCCGGAAGGCGGAGAGGTCGAGGCCCAGATGGTCCTCTTCGCTCATCGTGTAGGTGCCGGTGGTGCCGACGAGGCCGTCCGTCGCCTCGAGCGCGTCGCGGATCGCGTCCGGATCGTCCGACCCCGCCTCGCGGATGGCATTGGTCATGAGCAGGAACGCGTCATGGGCATAGCCGCCGAAGGTGGAGGGGGCCTCTCCGTACTGCTCGCGGTAGGCATCGTTGTAGGAAGTCACGACCTCCCGCTGCGGGTCGCCCTCTTCGAGAAGGTCCGCGATCAGGAGCGCCGTGCCCGGCAGGCGAACCCCTTCGGATTCAGACGCACCGGCAAGCTCGATGAACGCATCGGAGGCGACGCCGTGGCTCTGGTAGAACGGCGTGTCGATGCCGAGCTGGCTGTAGTTCCGCGTCACGATGGCAGGACCCTGGCCAAAGCCGGGATTGAGGATCGCGTCGATCCCGTCCGTGTTGCGGATGCGGGTGAGCTGCGGGGTCATGTCCGCATCCTGCGGCCCGTAGGTCTCGTCCGCCGCGATCTCGATGTCGTAGTCGCCGGCGACCTCCTTGCACTGGGCCTGCATCGACGCGCCGAAGCCGTCGGTCCCGGAGATCATGCCGATGGTGGTGAAGCCCCTCGCCTGCATGTCCTCGAAGATCTTCTCGCACGCCATGCGGTCGGTATGCGGCGTCTTGAAGACGTACTCGCGCACCGGATCGATGATCTGGATCGCGCCGGCGAGGGAGATGAACGGGATGCCCTCGTCCTCGGCGAGCGAGGCGATGGACATGGTCGTGCCCGTGGTCGAGCCACCGATGATGGCCACGACCTCGTCATCCTCGATCAGGCGGGTGGCGAAGGTGCGGGCCTGGTTCGGATCGCCGCCGTCGTCGTAGAGGATCAGCTCGACCTCCTCGCCGTCGATGCCGCCTTCTTCGTTGAGCTGCTCGACGAGCATCTCGAGGGTCTTCGCCTCGGGGTCGCCGAGAAAGGCCGCGCCCCCCGTGGCGGACAGGCTCGCGCCGAGCCGGATCTCGGCTCCCGCGGTGCCGGCCGCCGCGATGGCGGCACAGGTCAGCAGGGCTGTGGTTGTACGGATCGTCATGTCGTCTCCTCCCATGTCAGACAGTCGTAAGTCAGGCGTTCCAGTGTCAGGCGTGCTTCGGGGCCTCCGGCCACCGGACCATCGCGCGCCGGAAGCGCGGCGCGACGAAGGCCGTATCTGTCAGGCTCGCGTTGCCGGCCGGGTTCCCTCCGGTGATATGAAAATCGGAAAACGCCGCCGATTGGTTCACGTAGATCCCGCCGGTGAGGTTCACCGAGAGATTGACCCCGGCTCGTGCGAAGGCGCGGGACGCGCGGTCGATCTCCCCCTCGTCCCGCGAGTAGAGCGCGGCCGTGATCGCACCTTTCGAGGCCGCGATGCCGGACGCCGCCGAAATCGCCGCTTCCCCGTCGTCGCAGGGAATGAGGAACGCGACGGGGCCGAAGCACTCGTCCTCCTGCGGGCCCTCGGGCCCGTCCACCGCCACGAGCCAGGGCGTCGCGCTCCTGCCATGCCCGGTCTCGCCGCCGGAGCGGATCACCCGCCCGGCACTGGCGGCCTCCGCGGCGCGCTCGGCAACCTCCGGGCGGACGATGGCGCCGCATATCTGGGCGGCCGCATCGCGGTCCTCCAGCAGCGCGTCGATGGCCTGAGCGAGCCCTGCGCCCACCTCGTCGAACGTCTTCGGCCCCTCGTCCGTCTCGATCCCTCCGCGAGGGACGTAGACGTTCTGCGGCGAGGTACACATCTGCCCCGAGTAGAGCGACAGGCTGAAGGCGAGGTTCGCGCACATGCCCCGGAAATCGTCCGTGCCGAGGATCGTGACGGAATTCACTCCAGTCTCCTCGCTGAAGAAGAGCGCCTGTCCGGCATACCGACGGATCCAGGAGGCGAAGGTACCGGAGCCGGTGTAATCCACGATCCGCGTCGCGGAATGCGTGACCAGGTCCTCGGTGATCTCTGCGCCCCGCTCGTCTGCAGCCAGAAGCACCGCATCGCGCGGCAGGTCCGCCTCCGCCAGGACGTCGCGCAGCACACGAACGGTCAGCGCAAGCGGTAGGATCGCGCCCGGATGAGGCTTGACGATAACCGTGTTGCCGGTGGCGAGGCTGGCGAAGAGGCCGGGATAGCCGTTCCAGTTCGGGAAGGTGTTGCAGCCGATGGTAAGGGCGACGCCGCGCGGCACGATGTGCCACTGCTTGCGGATGACGATGGGCGGGCGCTTGCCCTGCGGCTTCTCCCAAAGGGCCTCGGCGGCATGTCGGGTCAGCTCGTCATAGGCGGCGGCAACGGCCTCGAGGCCGCGATCCTGTGCATGCGGTCCGCCGGCCTGGAACGCCATCGGGAAGGCCTGCCCTGTCGTGTGCTCCGTCGCGTGGCCAAGCAGGAAACTCATCGCGTTCAGCCGTGTCAGCGCCTCGAGGCAGACGCCGATCCGCGTCTCTACGGGCGCTTCGGACCAGACGTCGAACGCCGATTCGGACGCTTCGATCAGGGTGTCTGGGCAGGCGGCGGGATAGGTGATGCCAAGCGCACCGCCCCAGGGAGAGACTTCGCCTCCGACGCGGCGCTCCTCGGGATGACCGGCGATCTCGAACGGCGTATCCTTCAGGGCGGCGAACGCCTCTGCCCCGTCCGTCCGCGCGCTCTCGCCGTAGATCTTGCCGCTCGGGATCTCTGGAAACGGCGTCCAGAACGCACGCGCCTTCGAGGCCTCGACCGCGCGCGACAGCAGATCGCCATGACGACTCATGAAATCAGCCATGTCTCCTCCCTCTCCAATAACATTATTGACCGAACGGTCGGTTTATGCAAGTTTCATTTTGGCCTTGCCGAGCGAGGTGGGAGGAGACCCATGACACCAGAAGATACCGTCCTCACGGCGGTCGAGGACGGCGTGCTGCGCCTGACCCTCAACCGTCCGGACAAGCTGAATTCGTTCAATGAAGACATGCACCGCGCCCTTTACGCGGGCTTCGAACGGGCCAGGGACGACGACGCTATCCACGCCGTTCTCCTGACCGGATCCGGCCGCGGCTTCTCCGCCGGGCAGGACCTCGGGGACCGCGATCCCCGCAAAGGGCGCGCCGATCTCGGCCACACCATCGAGACCTTCTACAACCCGCTGCTCCGGCTGATCCGATCGCTTGAGAAGCCTGTGATCTGCGCGGTGAACGGCGTCGCGGCGGGCGCCGGGGCGAACATCGCTTTCGCGTGCGACATCGTTCTCGCGGCGCAATCGGCGAAGTTCATCGAAGCCTTCGCGAAGATCGGTCTCGTCCCCGATTCCGGCGGAACGTGGTGGCTGCCGCGGATCCTCGGCGAGCCGCGTGCGAAGGCGCTGGCTCTGACCGCTGAGCCGCTCATGGCCGATCAGGCCGCGGAGTGGGGCCTGATCTGGCGCGCCGTGCCGGACGAGACGCTGATGGACGAGGCGACCGCGCTCGCCGGCAAGCTCGCCGCGGGCCCGACCGTCGGCCTTGGCCTCACCAAGCGCCTGATCCAGGACGCCGCGACGAACGATCTGGATACCCAGCTCGATCTCGAACGGGACGCTCAGCGCGAGGCGGGCAACTCGGACGATTATGCCGAGGGCGTCACCGCCTTTCTCGAAAAGCGCGCGCCTGCGTTCCGGGGCCGCTGAGATGGCGGATCACGAGACGGACCCCCAGGCCCTCGCCGAAGCCTGCGCCGCCGCGATGTGGCGGTCCGATCCCGCATCGCAGGCCCTCGGGATGCAGATCGAGCGCATCGCACCGGGCGAGGCGACCCTGTCGATGACCGCGACGGAAGCCATGGGCAACGGCCATGGCACGCTCCACGGCGGCTACATCTTCACGCTGGCGGACAGCGCCTTCGCCTTCGCCTGCAACACCTACGACGTCAGGACCGTCGCGCAGCACTGCTCCGTCAGCTTCCTGCGTCCCGGCATCGTCGGCGAGCGGCTGACGGCGACGGCACGCGAGGTCGCCCGGACCGGTCGCACCGGCATCTACGACATCCGCGTCGCCCGCAGCGACGGGACGGTCGTTGCCGAGTTCCGCGGGCACTCCCGCAGCCTCGGCCAGCCCATTCTGGAGGAGGATGACACCATGACAGGGAGTCCGACATGATGGACCTGACCCCCGATCCCGGCCTGCTCGACCCGATCGAGACGGCGAGCCGCGACGAGATCGCGACCCTGCAGGAGAGCCGCCTGCGCTGGTCGCTCTCTCACGCCTACGAGAACTCCCCGTTCTTCCGGAAGAAGTTCGACGAGGCGGGCGTTCATCCGGACGATTTCCGGACGCTGGCGGATCTCGCGAAGTTCCCCTTCACCACCAAGCAGGACCTCAGGGACAACTACCCCTTCGGGATGTTCGCCGTCCCCCGGGAGAAGCTGTCGCGCATCCACGCCTCGTCGGGCACGACGGGCAAGCCCACCGTCGTTGGCTATACCCCCAAGGACATCGACAACTGGGCCGACCTCGTCGCCCGGTCGATCCGGGCCTCGGGCGGGCGCGCCGGCGACATCTGCCACGTCGCCTACGGCTACGGGCTCTTCACAGGCGGCCTCGGCGCGCATTACGGCGCGGAGCGGCTCGGCTGCACCGTAATCCCGATCTCGGGCGGCATGACGGAGCGGCAGGTCACGCTGATCCAGGACTTCAAGCCCCGGATCATCATGGTGACGCCGTCCTACATGCTCTCCATCCTCGACGAGTTCCGCCGCCAGGGTATCGATCCACGTGAAACTTCGCTCGAGGTCGGCATCTTCGGCGCAGAGCCCTGGACCAACGAGATGCGCCGCGAGATCGAGGACCTCTTCGACATGCACGCGGTCGACATCTACGGCCTCTCGGAGGTCATGGGCCCCGGCGTCGCCAACGAATGCGTCGAGACCAAGGACGGGCTGCACATCTGGGAAGATCACTTCTACCCGGAGATCATCGACCCCGAGACGGGAGAGGTTTTGCCGGACGGCGAGATGGGGGAGCTGGTCTTCACGACGCTCACCAAGGAAGGCCTGCCGATGGTGCGCTACCGGACGCGGGACCTCACGCGCCTCCTGCCCGGCACCGCGCGCTCCATGCGCCGGATGGAGAAGGTCACCGGACGTTCGGACGACATGATCATCCTGCGCGGCGTCAATGTCTTCCCCACGCAGATCGAGGAGCAGCTCTTCAAGTGCAAGGGTCTCGCGCCGCACTTCCAGATCGAGCTGGTGAAGAAGGGGCGGATGGATGCGATGATCGTCCATGTCGAGTGCCTGCCCGATAGCGCCCACGAAGGCGCCCGTTCCGCATCCGCGCAGGAGCTGGCGCATCACATCAAGTCCGTCGTCGGCATCTCCACCGAGGTCCGCGTGCACGATCCCGAGGGCGTCGCACGATCCCAGGGCAAGGCGCAGCGGGTCCTCGATTCCCGCAAAAGCTGACGCCGGACTGGCCTATCGCCGGCGCGGGGGATAGCACACCCCGGCGCCGGCGCGACGAATGGAAGAACGGCTGATGGCAAGAACGAGAGCGAGCGATTTCGAGGAGAAACAGCGGATCCTCCTGAAGGAGGCCGCCCATGTCTTCGCGAGCCAGGGAATGGACAAGGCGTCCATGTCCCAGATCGCCAAGGAGGCGGGCGTTTCGAAGTCGCTCCTCTATCACTACTATCCCTCCAAGGATGCCCTGATCTTCGCGATCATCCTCGATCACCTGGAGCGGATGGAGGCGACGCTGGCCTCGCTCACCGATAACGGGGAGGCGCCGAAGGCGCGCCTGCGCATGCTCATCGGCACGACGCTGGAGGTCTACCGGGGCGCCGACGACGAGCATAAGGTCCAGCTCAATGCCGGTCCGGCGCTGACCGACGCGCAGCAGGCCCAGATCAGGACGCTCGAACGCAGGATCGTGGCCCATTTCTCTGCCGTGATCCTGCAGATCAACCCGGACCTCGTGACCCCCGAGCGGTCCCTGCTGATGCCGGTCACCATGTCCCTCTTCGGAATGATGAACTGGGTCTACATGTGGTTCCGGGAAGGCGGCGCGATCACCCGCGACGAATATGCGGACGTCGCGACGACGCTGATCCTCGAAGGCGTCAAGGCCGTTCGATGAAGCCCCGCCGCTCCAGCACCAGCGGATCGTAATCAGGGGCCTCGGCGCGCTTCCGCCCCGCCTCCACGGCGCTTAGGGGCTCGGCCACCGTCAGGCGATCCCGCGCGTCGCGGGCGAGCTGGCGATACACCCCGGTCCCCTGCCGCTTCCACGCGATCTCCTCCTCGGTCAGCTCCCGCAGCACCTTTGCGGGCGAGCCCACCGCCATGGTGCGGGGCGGAATGACCTGACCCGCCTTCACGAAGGCCTGCGCCCCGAGGATGGCGCTTTCGCCGAGCACGGCCTCGTCCATCACCACGGAATTCATGCCGACGAGCGCGTTCCGCCCGATAAGGCAGCCATGCAGGATCGCGCCGTGGCCGACATGCCCCTCCTCCTCGACCACCACGTCCTTGCCGGGAAAGGCATGGCAGACGCAGGTCTCCTGCAGGTTGGAGCCGGGCTTCAGCTCCACTCGCCCGAAATCGCCGCGCAGCACCGCGCCGGGGCCGACATAGCATTGGGCCCCGACGATCACGTCACCGATCAGGATCGCGGCAGGATGGACGAAGGCGGCCGGGTCGATGACCGGCCTGATCCCGTCCCAGGCATAGACCTGCGGGGTCACGCCTCCTCCTGCATCGGCCAGGTCTTCGCCACCATCGTGAGGACGTCGTACTCCGCGACGGTCTCATCGTCTTGGTTGGTCACGAGGCAATCCCATCGGACCTCACCATGCTCAGCGCTCTCGCGCGGATTGATCGCCTTGCAGGTCAGTCGGACCCGGAGCGTGTCCCCGAAATAGACTGGCGTCATGAAGCGCAGGTTGTCGACGCCGTAATTGGCCAGAACCGGCCCCGGCTCCGGCGACACGAACAGACCCGCCGCGAAGGAGGCGATCAGGTAGCCATGGGCCACGCGGTCGTCGAAGAACGGGTTCGCCTTCGCCGCGTCGCTGTCCATGTGGGCGTAGAACGTATCGCCGGTGAACTCGGCGAAGTGCTCCACGTCCTCTTGCGTGACTTCCCGAGCGTCCGTGAGGACCTGATCGCCGATCCGGAGCTCCGCAAGGGATTTGCGGAAGGGATGAACGTCCGCCCGCGACGGAGCGCCCGAAACCCATTCGCCGGTGATCGCGGCAATCATTTCGGGCGTTCCCTGAACGGCGGTGCGCTGCATGAAATGCTTCACGCCGCGCATGCCGCCCATCTCCTCGCCGCCACCTGCGCGCCCCGGCCCGCCATGGATCAGGGGAGCAAGCGGGGACCCGTGGCCCGTGGACGTCTTCGCCGAGCCGCGATTGCCGACGAGGACGCGGCCATGCCAGGGCGCCATCCCGAGCGTGACCTCCCGCGCCACCTCCGCATCGTTGGTGAAGAGGGAGGAGACAAGGGAGCCCCTGCCCTTCCGGGCCAGCTGGATCGCCTCGTCCACGTCCTCATAGGGAAGGATCGTCGCGACCGGGCCGAACGCTTCGACCTCGTGGACCGCTACGGCCTCCATCGGAGAAGCGCAGCGCAGCAGAATCGGACCCAGGAACGCGCCTTTCTGCGGGTCTCCCGACTCGACCCGGACCTCGCCCGGATCGCCGAAGACGATCTCCGCCTCGGCACGAAGCCGCTCGACCTGAGCCCGAACCGCGTCCCTCTCGCCGAGGCTGACGAGCGCCCCCATGCGCGCGCCGTCGGCATCGGGAAGGCCCGGCTGCGTCTTGCCGAGCCGCTCCTTCAGGGCGTCGATCACAGCATCCTCGAGCGCCGCGGGCACGATGACGCGGCGGATGGCCGTGCATTTCTGCCCCGCCTTCGCCGTCATCTCGTTCGACACCTCGCGGATGAAGAGGGCGAACTCCTCGCTCTCCGGTCCTGCATCTGGCCCGAGGATCGCGGCATTCAGGCTGTCCGCCTCCATCGTGAAGCGCACGGAATTCTCGACGATCGCGGGATGGGTCCGCAGCTTGCGGCCCGTCCCCGCCGAGCCGGTGAAGGTCACCGCGTCCTGCGGCATGACGTGATCCAGAAGATCGCCCGCCGAACCGCACAAAAGCTGGAGCGCCCCGTCCGGCAGGATCTCCATCTCGAGCATGGCACGCACGACACTCTCGGTGAGGAACGCCGTCTGCGAGCCGGGCTTCACGAGGCAGGGGACGCCAGCGATCAGCGCCGGCGCGATCTTCTCCAGCATCCCCCAGACGGGGAAGTTGAAGGCGTTGATGTGGATCGCGACGCCCTCGAGCGGGCTCAGGATATGCCGCGCGACGAAGGAGCCGTCCTTCGAAAGCATCTCCACCGGCCCCTCGGGAAGGACGTGTGCGTTCGGCCATTCGCGGCGCGCCCGGGATGCGAAGGTCAGAAGGGTGCCGATGCCGCCGTCGATGTCGACGAACCCGTCCCGCCGGGTCGCGCCGGTCCGGAAGTTCTCCTGGTAGAAGTCTTCCTTCCGCTCCATCAGCTTCAAGCCGATTTCCTTGAGCATCAGCGCGCGCTCGTGGATCGTCAAGCGGCGGAGCGCCGGCCCGCCGACCTCGCGCCCCCACTGAAGCGCCGCGCCGCGATCCAGGCCATCCGCGCCGATATAGGCGACGGTCTCTCCCGTTGCGGCGTCGGCGAGCGGCTTGCCCTCTCCATCCCCGGCGGACCAGCGGCCGGACAGGTAGCTCTCCAGCCGGCGCGGGGCTGCGGATACGTCGAACATCTGATCTCTCCCTTAAATATCGAGGCCGAGCGCGGCCAGGCGGCTTTGCGCCTCGTCCCGCCACGCGCGCCGCAGCTCGCCGCCGGAGCGGTGCCGCAAGCCCATCTGGCGCAGCCGCTCGTAGCGATCCGACGCATCGGGCCCGAACGTCTCCTCCACGCGCGGATGCCAGTAGGCGACGGAGGCGCGGGCCGCCTCGCGGCCGGCATCATCCGAGACGATCCGCTCCAGCCCCTCGAGGCCGAGCTCCATGTGCCGACGCTCCCGCGGGGCGATGTCCCGGATCTGCTCGGCGAACGGCGCATAGGATGCCCGCTCCATTTCGGAGAGGTGCTGCATCGTGGCGAGGCCCATGAGCACGTTCATCACGACCGCATCCGTCCAGCTCTCCAGCGGGTAGTTGAAGACGGACAGGCGCATGTCGAGGCCCTGACGCTCCGGATCGAGCCGGACCTCTCGATCGGTGCGCGCCGCCCAGTCGTGAACGCTGTTGTAGCGCGATTTGTCGGTCCCGAACTCTTCCATCACGTCGAGCACGCGCTCCGCGTGGTCGGCCTTCTCGAGAACGATGCGGGACGCCGCGATCCTCTCCTTGATGCCCGGCGCCCAGTTGATCGCGCCCGCGAACCCGGCGGAGCCGGCAAGCTCGCTGTCCACGAAGGACGACATCATGCGCAGGAGCTCGCCGCGGTAGCGCGGCGGCACGTTGTCCGGCGAGGTCAGCTTTCCGCCGCGGGCGAGGTAGTCGCCGAGGGGCGCGGTTTCGCCTGCGGGCTCGAACTCATTCGTCATAGCTGAGAACCACCTTTTCGGAGAGCGGTATGCACTGGCAGGAGAGCACGTAGCCCGCGCGGACCTCGTAATCCTCGAGCGCCTGGTTCTGCATCATCTCCACCTCGCCCTCGAGCACCTTGGCCCGGCAGGTGGAGCAGACGCCGGCCTTGCACGAATAAGGCGCGTCCATCGCGTTCTCGAGCGCGGCATCGAGGATTGCGGTGCCGTCCTTCGGCATCTCGAAACTCCGCGTCGTGCCGTCGAGGGTGACCGTGACGGCGCAGCTCTCCCCCGCCTGCGCCTCCTGCTTCGAGACGGCGCGTTGCTTGGCACGGCCGGGCTGCGAGGAGGCGAACAGCTCGTACTTGATGCGGTCTTCCGAGATCCCGTGCGCCTTCAGCGCCTCGGCGATGGTCAGCATCATGCCCTCGGGGCCACAGATGAACGCCTGGTCTACCGTGTCGGCGTCGATCCAGTGGCGGAAGAGCCCCTCCATCTTCTCCGCGTCAATCCGGCCGGAGAAGAGGTCGATATCCTGGCTCTCCCCGCCGAGGACATGGAGCACGGAGAACCGCCCGAGATAGGTGTTCTTCAGATCCTCCAGCTCCTCGCGGAACATGATCGAGCTGATCTGGCTGTTGGAATAGACCAGCGTCACCCGCGCGCGAGGCTCCCGCGCCAGCACCGTCTTGACGATGGAGAGGACCGGGGTGATCCCCGATCCGCCGGCGAAGGCGAGGTAGTGGCGGTCCGTCGAAGCGTCGAGCTCGGTGTGGAACTTGCCCATGGGCGGCATCGCCTCGAGCGTGTCGCCCGGTTTCAGCTCCTCGTTGACCCAGGTGGAGAAGGCACCGCCGTCCACCCGCTTGATCCCGACGCGCAGCTGCCCGTCATCGAGGCCGGAGCAGATGGAGTAGGAGCGGCGCAGCTCCTCTCCGTCGAAATCCCGGCGGAAGGTGAGGTATTGTCCCTGCACGAAGTCGAAGGCCTCTTCGGCCCCCTCCTGCGGCGCGAGGGTGAGGACGACGGCGTCGCGGGTCTCGCGGCGGATGTCGGTGACGGTCAGCGAATGAAAGCGGGGCATGGGCTCAGATGCACTTGAAATAATCGAAGGGTTCGAGGCAGTCGCGGCATCGCCACGCGGCCTTGCAGGGCGTCGAGCCGAACTGGCTCACGCGCTCGGTGTGGAGCGATCCGCAGCGCGGACAGGCGACGTCGAGGCTCGACCGCCCCTCCAGCCGCGCCACGCGCTGCGCGCGCTGATCGGGCGTGCCCGTGCCCTCGATGGGCGGGGCTATGCCGTACTCGCGCAGTTTCTCGCGGCCCTCGTCCGACAGCCACTGCGTCGTCCATGGCGGCGACAGGCGCCGTTCGAGACGGATGTTCTCGACGCCCTTTTCCTGCAGATGGCTCTCGATGGCGAAGTTGATCACGGCGACGGCCGGGCAGCCCGAATAGGTCGGCGTGACGGCGACGACGAGCGTGTCCCCCTCCCACCGGACCTCGCGGACGATGCCGAGATCGACGACGGAGATGACGGGGATTTCGGGATCCTCGACCTCCGACAGCCAGTCCCAGATCTCCGCCTCGGAGGGCAACGTGCCCAGCATTACCAGCTCGCTCCGGGGTACGCCCGCTGGAGGAACTGCATCTCGGCCAGAAGGAAGCCCAGATGCTCGGTATGCCGGCCGCTCCGCCCGCCCGTATGGACGTGGCCCTTGGCCTCGGGCACCTCCAGCGTCGCCTCCCGCAGGACCTCGCCCACGGTCTCGTCCCAGGCCGCGCGCAGATCCTCGGGATCCGGCGCGATCCCTTCGGCGATGACGGCCTTGTCCACCCCGTCGCTCTCGAACAGCTCGCCTGTATAGGGCCAGTAGAGCGCAAGGGCCGCCCCCATCCTGCGGTGGCTTTCCTCGCTCCCGTCGCCGAGGCGGATCACCAGATCCGAGGAGCGTTCGAGGTGGTAATGCACTTCCTTCAGCGCCTTGGCCGCGATCTCCGCCACGCGGGGAGAGGTCGACTCCGTCAGCCGCGAAAGCATCGCGTGGTGCCAGGCGTCGAAGAGGAACTCCCGCATCAGCGTCTCGCCGATGTCGCCGCGGGGCAACTCCAGAAGCTGCACGTTCCGGAACCGCATCGCGTCCCTGAGATAGGCGAGCTTGTCCGCATCGCGGCCCTCGTCCTCCACCTCCGCGGCGAGGCCGAGCCACAGCTGCGCATGACCGATGAGATCGAGCGCGGTGTTGGCCAGCGCGATGTCCTCCTCGAGCGCAGGCCCCTTGCCGCACCATTCGGAGAGGCGGTGACCGGCGATGAGGGCATTGTCCCCCATCCGGCAGAGCCAGTCGAAAAAGGCGGGCTTCAGATCGACATTCTGAACGTGTGGATCATGGTGCTGCTGCTCGGCGGCACGCAGCGCGAGCTCCTCCACGTTCGTCGCGTTCATGTCGGGAAGGGATGGCATTACATGTGCCCCACTTCGTCGGGAATGTCATAGAAGGTCGGGTGGCGGTACACCTTGTCCTCCGCCGGATCGAAGAGCGGCCCCTTCTCGGACGGGGAGGAGGCGGAGATCTCGGATGATTTCACCACCCAGATCGACACGCCTTCCTTGCGGCGGGTGTAGACGTCACGCGCATTCGAGATCGCCATTTCCGCATCGGGCGCATGGAGGCTGCCCACGTGACGGTGGTTCAGCCCGTGCTGCCCGCGGATGAAGATCTCCCAGAGCGGCCATTCCTTGGACATGTCGTGTCTCCTCCTTTTGCGGCGTCAGGGGGCGTCCGGGCGCGGCAGCGGCCCGAGGACGTCCTCGATCGCGAGTCCTATTTCGATGAGGCGGCGGTCGCTGCCGGCCGGTCCGTCCAGTTCGATTCCGACCGGAAGGCCGGTCTCCGGTCCGAGGGCTGCCGGAACGGACAGGCCCGGCAGACCCGCATTCGAGCCGGGATCGGTGTTGCGGATGATGCGGCTGAACATCTCGGGGCTGCTCGCCTCCGGCCCCGCCACTGCAGCGACTTGCGGCACGGTGGGGAAGATCAGGGCGTCGATCCCGCCTTCGTCGAAGATGCTCTCGTACTCCGCGATGAGCGCAGGGCGACCTTCGGAGATGGCGCTCTCGTAGATCGGACCAAGCTCCGCCATCGTGCCGTCCGGCATGGGGAGCTGACCGGGCAGGACGATCGTCTCGTAGGTGCCCTTCACGTCCGGGCTCGCGATCTCGGACACCACGTCCTCGATGGTCAGATCGGGCGCATAGGCATCGAGATAGGCGACCAGGTCGCGCTTGCCCTCGTAAAACGCGATGGGGAAGCTCAGCGTCGCGTTCAATTCGAAGATGCCGGAGGCATCGACGTCCACCATCTCCACCCCGGCCTCTTCGAGCCGGGCGATGGTGTCGCCCCAGACGGCTTGCACGTCGGCATCGAGATCGGCCGTGAAGCCCGGCGCGATGCCGAGGCGAAGGCCATCCAGATCGGCGGCGCTGACCTCATCGTCCCCGGTCACGACGCGGTCGAGAAGCTCGATATCCGCGACGGTTGCGGCGATGAAGCCGGGCGTGTCGCGGGTCGAGGAGATCGGCACGATCCCTTCGGCGGGGTAGCGGTCCATCGTAGGACGGAGCCCGGCGGCCCCGTTGATCGCGGCCGGCACGCGGACGGATCCGCCCGTGTCCGTCCCGAGCCCGGCGAGTACGGCTCCTGCCCCCACGAGCGCGCCCGTCCCGCTGGAGGAGCCCCCCGCGAAGCGCGACATATCATACGGATTGCGCACGCCGGGTTCGGGCCCGGTCTGGTAGACGGGATTCCAGCCCGAAATACCGAAGGCGAGTTCGTGCATGTTGCTGGTTGCAACGACGATGGCCCCGGCAAGCGTCAGCCGCTCGACGATGGGCGCGCTCTCCTCGGAGAAGACGCTGCGCAGCGCGGGCGTTCCGGCGCTCGCCGGCAGGCCCTCCACCTGCGTGTTGTCCTTCACCACGATCGGCAGCCCGGCGAGAGGCCCGCTGACATCCCCGGCATCGACGGCCCGCGCCCGTTCGAGAGCCCGCTCGCCGTCGAGGACGGCGACGGCGTTCAACTCGGACCACGCGTCGAACGCCGCCAGCGCATCCTCAACCGCGGCTTCCGCCGTCTGCTCACCGGCGACGATCGCGTCCACGGTCCCGGCGACGCTCGCCCGCTCCTGCGCCGCGGCCGAAGCGGCGCCGATCAGGAGCGCCGACACAGACGCGCCCCCGATCATCGCTGCGCGGACCCGCCTCATTCGGCGGCAACCTTGGCCGAGGCGCGGCGGGCGCTCGCCTTCTCGGCATAGGCGGTGAGACCGTCGCGGAACCATTCGCCCTCTTCCCACGCCGCCTTCCGGGTGCCGAGACGCTCCCGGTTGCAGGGACCGTTGCCCTTGATCACCTCGAAGAACTCGGACCAGTCGGGCTCGCTGAAATCGTAGCCCTCCTTCTCCTCGTTCCACTTCAGATCGGGATCGGGGACGGTCAGGCCGAGATACTCCGCCTGCGGCACCGTCTCATTGACGAAGCGCTGTCGCAGCTCGTCGTTGGTGTTGATCTTGATCTTCCACCGCATGGACTTCTCGGAGTGGACGGAATCCTTGTCCGACGGGCCGAACATCATCAGCGCGGGGTACCAGAAGCGGTTCAGCGCATCCTGGGCCATCTCCTTCTGCTCCGGCGTGCCCTCGGCCATCTTCATCATGATGTGGTAGCCCTGCCGCTGGTGGAAGCTCTCCTCCTTGCAGATGCGGATCATCGCCCGGCTGTAAGGGCCGTAGGACGTCCGCTGCAGCGGCACCTGGTTCATGATCGCCGCGCCGTCGACGAGCCAGCCGACAGCGCCCATGTCCGCCCAGGTCAGCGTCGGGTAATTGAAGATCGAGGAGTACTTCATCTCACCGGAATGAAGCTTCTCCATCAGCTCGTCCCGCGTCACACCGAGCGTCTCGGCGGCGGAATAGAGGTAGAGGCCGTGACCCGCCTCGTCCTGCACCTTGGCCAGCAGGATCGCCTTGCGTTCCAGCGTGGGGGCGCGGGTGATCCAGTTGCCCTCGGGAAGCTGGCCGACGATCTCGGAATGCGCATGCTGACCGATCTGGCGGATCAGCGTCTTGCGGTAGCCCTCCGGCATCCACTCCTTGGGCTCGATCTTCTCATCCCGATCGATCCGCTCCTGGAACGCGATGTCCTGTTCGGTCGCCTCGGCGTCTCCGCCTTCGGATTTAACCATCTGTGCATACATGACGTGGTCCTCCTCTCAGGGGGTCAAACGCGCTCGAGGATCATTGCGATCCCCTGGCCCACACCGACGCACATCGTGCACAGGGCATATCGCCCGCCGGTGCGGTGGAGCTGGTGGGTGGCATGGATGACGAGCCGCGCGCCGGACATGCCGAGCGGATGGCCCATCGCGATTGCGCCGCCATTTGCATTGACGTGCGCCGCGTCGTCGGGGAGGCCGAGCTCCCGCAGGACGGCGAGCGACTGCGCGGCGAAGGCCTCGTTCAGCTCGATCACGTCCATCTGCTCGATGGACAGACCCGCGAGCTTCAGCACCTTGCGCGTCGCCGGAACCGGGCCCATCCCCATGATCCGGGGCGGAACGCCGGCTGCGGCCATCGCGACGACACGGGCGCGCGGGGTCAGCCCCTGAGCCTTCGCCGCCGCCTCGGAGGCGACCACGGCCGCAGCAGCGCCATCGTTCACGCCGGAGGCATTGCCCGCCGTGACAGTGAGATCGGGCCCGTTCACGCCCTTGAGCTTCGACAGCTTCTCAGCCGTCGTTCCCGGGCGCGGGTGCTCGTCGGTCTCCACGACGACGGGATCACCTTTGCGCTGGGGCACGCTGACCGGAACGATTTCCTCAGCGAAAACGCCCGCCGCCTGCGCCGCTTCCCAGCGGGCCTGGCTCTCGGCGGCGAAGGCATCCTGATCCTCGCGGGAGATCCCGTAATCCGCGGCGACGTTGTCCGCCGTCTCGGGCATCGAGTGGGTCTCGAAGGCCTTCTTCATCTTGGGATTCGGGAAGCGCCAGCCGATCGTCGTGTCGTACATCTCGGCATTGCGGGAGAAGCCGGAGGTCGCCTTGGCCACCACGAACGGCGCGCGGCTCATGCTCTCGACGCCGCCCGCCATCATCCACGCCGCGTCGCCGGCGCGGATCGCGCGCGCGGCCATGCCGATCGCGTCCATCCCCGAGCCGCAAAGCCGGTTGATCGTCGTGCCGGGCACCTCGACCGGAAACCCTGCCAGAAGCGCGGCCATGCGCGCGACGTTGCGATTGTCCTCGCCGGCCTGGTTGGCGCAGCCGAGAATCACGTCGTCGAGCGAGGCCCAGTCCGCGCCCTCGTGACGGGAGCGGATCGCCTCCATCGGAATCGCCGCGAGATCGTCCGCCCGGACGCTCGACAGGGCACCGCCGTAGCGGCCAACCGGCGTGCGGACACCATCGCAAACGAACGCTTCAGCCATACAATCCTCCCTCTCCGGCCGGAAGCCGGACCGTTCCTTGAGGGAAAGATAGGGCGCAAAGCATCACACGTAAACGGCTATCTCATATTTTTTGTGATGCTTCGGCGCGGAGCCGCTCCACCCTCCAGCGCGACGCCTCCGTCTCCGCCGGCATCGGACAGGTCTCGTCGCCGAGGTTGAGGCCGATCTCGGCATCCGCGGCCCCTGCGAGGGCGAGGTAGGTCGAGACGAAGATCGCGCGGGCACGATGCCCCGGCCAGTCCGGCGGCAGGGCGGAGGCCGGCAGGCGTGGATCGGCGAGGGCGGCGCCGCGATACGCATCCACGAGCCGAAGACGAAGCGCCAGCGCCTCGGCCCCGTCCGGGAGCGCCCCGGGTTCCGTCCTGAGGGCATCCTCCAACGGCGCGAAGTCGCGCAGGAACGCCGCGAAGCGCTCGGCGACCTCGCCCAGCGGCCAGAGATCCGCGGCCGGTGTCGCGAGCGCTTCGGGGGCGAGATCGGGCGCCTCGAGGACGGGCCCGGCGGGCCGGGGCATGTCCGCCCTGTCCGGCGCGATCGCGGCCGACGGACCGAGGGAGGCCCAGCCGGGTGGACGGCTCCGCAGCCCGAGCGCCACGAGCCATCCTCCCGCGGCGGCGGGCGGCGCATAGAGAATGCCCGCCGCTTCGGAGAACTCAGCTTCGGCATCCGGCGTCAGACGATAATAGCTTCGCCGCCCGATCCGCTCCCCCTGAAGCCGGCCGGCCCCGACGAGACGTGAAACGGCGGTGCGCACGAGGCTCTCGGAGATGCCGTGCCTGGCGCAGCAATCGATCAGCGTTCCCATCCAGAGCGTTCCGCCCCGCGGCGCGGCGACGTCGCCGTAGATCGTCACGATCAGGGAGGCCGCGCGCGGTGCCGGTCCGGAGAGGATGTCCCGCGCCGCGATCCGCGCCGCCCCGTCCGAAATGTCCATCGCGCCCCGTCCCGCTTTAGATGGGCGCTCAAGGGCGCCCGCGTCCGATCGCAAAGCTCCTAAGCCTCTGCCCCGGCGCGTTCAACATCAAGCGGCAGGACCGGACCCTTACGCGGACAGCTTGAGGCGTGCCTCCCGGCGCTGGCGCTGCACCTCGGGGTCGGGATCCAGACCGGCGGCGAGAAGGCGCTGGGTGTAGCCTTCCCGCGGATCCTCGAAGATGCGGCGCACCGGGCCCTGTTCCACGATTTGCCCGCCCTTCATCACCAGAACGCGGTCTGCGAAATCCCGCACCACGGGGAGGTCATGGGCGATGAACATGAAGGCGATGCCGAGCTCGTCCCGCAACTTGCCCAGAAGCGCGATGACCTGCGCCTGGATGGAGACGTCGAGGGCGGAGACCGCCTCGTCGCAGATGATGAGCTCGGGCTCGAGCGCGAGGGCGCGCGCGATGGCGATGCGCTGGCGCTGCCCGCCGGAGAACTGGTGCGGATACCGCTGCGCGTGCTCGGCCTTGAGGCCCACCTGCTCCAGAAGCTCCGCCACCCGCTCCCGCCACCGGCGCTTCTCGACCACGCCGGGATGGATCACCCAGGGCTCGGAGACGATCTGGAAGACGGACATGCGCGGATTGAGCGACTGCGTCGGATCCTGGAAGACCATCTGGATCTGCCGCCGTGCCTTCGCCATCTCCTTCGGCGTCATTGAGAGCAGGTCTTCCCCGTGCCAGAGCGCCTCGCCGGCCGTGGCCTCCTCCAGCCGCAGGATCAGCTTGGCGGCGGTCGACTTGCCGGAGCCGCTCTCCCCCACCACCGCGAGGGTTTCCCCCCGCATGAGGTCGAAGCTGATGGCATCGAGCGCGGTGAAGGCGCCGTAGGCCTTGGTCAGCCCGCGGCAGGAGAGGATGGGCTCGGCGCCCTCCTCCGGCCGCCGCATGTCCCCCCGGCCGGGCGCTGCGGCGATGAGCTTCCGGGTATAGGGATGCCGGGCATTGTGGTAGAGATCGTGCGGCGTCCCGCTTTCGACGATGCGCCCGCCTTCCATCACCACCGCGCGGTCCGCCGCCTCGGCGACGACGCCGAGGTCGTGGGTGATGAGGACGAGCCCCATTCCCGTCTCCGCCTGCAGCTCCTCCAGCAGCGTCAGGATCTCCGCCTGCACCGTGACGTCGAGCGCCGTCGTCGGCTCGTCGGCGATCAGGATGTCCGGCTTGAGCCCCAGCGCCATGGCGATCATCAGCCGTTGGCGCTGGCCGCCAGAGAACTGGTGCGGAAACTTCTTCATCGCCGCATCGGGGTTCGGGATGCCGACCCGGGATACGAGGTCGCGTGCCCGCGCAAACGCCTCGTCGCCCGGCCGGCCGTGGGCGGTCAGGGTTTCCGCGATCTGCCAGCCGACGGTATAGACCGGATTGAGGTGACTGAGCGGGTCTTGGAAGATCATCGCGATGCGCTTGCCGTTGAGACGCCGGCGCTCCTCGGGGGACATGCGCAACAGGTCCTTGCCCTCGAACAGGATCTCCCCGCTCGCGATCTCGCCCGGCGGGCAGTCGATCAGGTTCATGATCGCCGAGGACGAGACGGACTTGCCCGATCCGCTCTCGCCGAGAATCGCGAGGGTCTCCCCCCGGTCGAGGTGCCATGACACGTCGTTCACCGCGTTGACCACGCCTTGCGCGGTGTGGAACCGCACGGACAGTCCGCGCACCTCGAGAAGATGATCAGCCATTGACGCGCCCTCCGAGTTCGAGACGCCAGCGCTGCGTCGGATCGAGGGCGATCCGCATCCAGCTCGACAGAAGGTTGAGGGACATCGTGGTGAGGATGATCGCAAGGCCGGGCCAGAAGGCGAGCCACCACGCCGAGGTCAGGTATTGCCGCCCCTGGCTCACCATCAGCCCCCACGTGATCTCGGGCGGCTGGATGCCGATGCCGAGGAAGGAGAGCGCGCTTTCCGCCAGCATGACGAAGGCGAAGTCCAGCGTGGCGATGGTCAGGAGCGTCGGCAGGATCACCGGCAGAATGTGCCTAAAGACGATGCGGAAGGTCGAGGCGCCCAGAACCTGCGCCGCCTGCACGAACATCCGCTCGCGGACCTCCAGAACCTCGGCGCGGGTCGTCCGCAGGTAGATCGGGATCCGGGTGATCGCGAGGACGAGGACGAGGTTCAGCACCGACGGCGCGAGGACATAGAGCACGATGACCGCGAGGAGCAGCGACGGAAAGGACATGATGACGTCCGCAAGCCGCATGATGACCTCGCTCCAGATCCGCCGCGAGTATCCCGCGATCAGCCCGAGGGCCGCGCCGATGACGAAGGACGCGGCGACGGCGCCGGCCGCGATCGCGATGGTGTTCTGCGCCGCCACCACGATCCGCGGCAGAAGCGGACGCCCCAAGGCATCGCCGCCGAGGATGTAGAGCCAGCCGCGTTCCAGCGAGAACGGCGGTGCATTGCGGGCGCGGAGGTTCTGCCCGCCGGCCGCGTCGCCGAGAAGGAGTGGACCGAAGATCGCGCAGAGAAGGACGAGGCCCAGAAAGACGACGGCGACGGTTGCGAACTTGTCAGCCCAGAGCATCCGCAGAATGGAGGATTTCGCCGGCGGCGCGGGGTTGGGCGCCGCGGGCGCCGGTGCGGTGATGTCGGACATCGGTCGCGCCTCCTGTCTCAGGTGCGGATGCGCGGATCGAGCAGCGCGTATGCGAGGTCGATCAGCAGGTTCATGAGGAAGATCGCGAGCGCGGTGACCATGATCGCGGCGAGGATCACGTTGAAGTCGCGCTGAAGAATGGAGTCGATCATCAGCTTCCCGACGCCGGGAAAGCCGAAGATGGTCTCGACGACGACGGCCCCGTTCAGGAGCGCGGCGGCCTGGTCGCCGATCACGGTGATCACCGGCAGCATCGCGTTGCGGAGGGTGTGGACGAAGATGATCGGGCGGTTCTTTACCCCCTTCGCCCGCGCCGTCTTCACGTAGGCCGATCCGAGGGCGGAGAGCATGGAGCCCCGCACCACCTGCAGGATCAGGCCGAACGGGCGGATGAAAAGGACCGAAATCGGCAGGACCCAGTGCCAGACCGTGCCCGTTCCGGAGGTCGGCACCCAGCCGAGATTGACGGAGAAGAGCACGATGGCGACGATCGCGATCCAGAAATCGGGGGCCGACGCGCCGACGAGAGAGAGCATCGAGGCGAAACGATCGAAGGCGGACCCCACGCGGAACGCCGTGATCGAGCCCACGACGATGGCCGCGACCGTCACCAGCGTCATCGTGATCACCGCGAGCTGCAACGTCCAGACGAAGGCCTCGAGCACGACGTCGAGCGCCGGGCGCGCCTTGCGCAGGCTGTCTCCGAAATCGCCGCGGACGAGATCGCCGAGGTAGTGGACAAACTGGATATGGACCGGGTCGTTCAAACCGTGGAGCTCGCGGAAGTTCTGCCGCATCGCTTCGCTGGCATCGACCGGAAGGAAGAGCGCCGCCGGGTCACCGGTGAGGCGCGAGAGAAAGAAGACGAGGATCACGAGCCCGAAAAGGGACAGCAGACTCGATATCGCGCGTTTTCCGACCGCTTTGTGCATGACGGGCGTCTCCGCTCCCTCGACGTTGACAGGCAAGGCCTGCGCGGAACCCATGTCCCGCGCAGGCCCGGTTTGTGGCTCAGTTCAGGCCGATTTCGGCGAGCTGAAGCTGGCTGTTGGTGGCGATGGTCGGGGTATAGTCGATATCCTCGGCCACCCGTGCGAAGCCCACCATGTGGAACAGCAGCGCGTCGGCCACCACCTCGTCGTGGAGGTAGGCGAAGAGCTCGGACCACAGCGCGGTGCGCTCGTCACCCGTCGCCGCGGACGCGTCGTCGATCAGCTGATCCACCCTCTCGTCCGCAATCCCGGACTGACGGCCCTCGCTGTCATACTTCCAGAACATCGAGAAGACCGGGTCGCCGCGGGAATTATCATGCTGGGCGCCGACGAGGATCGGACGGTCCTGCACGTAGGGCTTGGAGTAGTACTGCTCGTGCTCGGCCACCTCGACCATCTGGAGGGCGACGTTGAAGCCGGCATCGTTCAGCATCCCGGCAATCGCCTCGTAGGTCTCGGTCGCGCCGGGGAAGTTCCCGGTCCGGCCGATGAGGGAGATCTCGGTATCGACCGGAACGCCGTCCGCGGCCGCTTCGTCGAGGAGCGTTTGCGCCTGCTCGGGATCGTAAGGCCATTGCTCCACATCGGCGTTCCAGCCGATCGTGGTCGGCGGCACGATGGCGGTGGCGACCTCGGTGCCGTCGGCGAGGATCGTGCCGATGAACGCCTCGCGGTCGATGGCGAGGTTCAGCGCGCGGCGCACCCGCTCGTCATCCATCGGGGCGACCTCGTGGTCGATTCGCAGGTAGACGGTCTCGGAGTTGGGATAGGACTTGTCGAGCGTGTCGCTCGTCGCCTCGAGAGCGGAGATGGAGGGCGCGATGTCCGCCTCGCCGGTCTCGACCATCGCCGCGCGAACGGCCGCATCGGAGCGGAAGACGTACTCGGCCGCGGTGACCTCGGGCGCCTCGCCCCAGTAATCGTCCCGGCGCTCGAGACGGATGTTCTGCCCCGGGTTCCACTCGGCCAGGGTGTAGGGGCCGGTCCCGATCGGATCGCGGGTGAACTCCATGCCGGTCTCGGAGGGAACGACCGTCAGGAGACTCATCAGGAGCGGCATGATCGGCTGCGGATCCTCGGAGGTCACTTCGAGGGTGGTGTCGTCCACCGCCGTCATCTCGATCCCCATGCCATCGTAGTAGCGGGAGATCTCGCAGGTGTTCTCGCCGCTCTGCGTGCGCTCGAAGGAATGGACGACATCGCCGGCATCGAAGGCGGAGCCGTCGGAGAACTTCACGCCCTCGCGCAGATCGAAACGCCAGGTCGTGTCATCCGTCTGCTCCCAGCTCGTGGCGAGGCGCGGCGTCACGCCGGCATCGCCGCGAACGTCGAGCTCGGTCAGCGTCTCGGAGATGTTCTGCAGGACGACGCGGCCGATATTGGACCGCGTGGCCATGCAGGGATCGATCAGGTCGAGCTCTTCGCCCAGAACGATGGTCACCTCGCCCTCCTGAGCCGAAGCGGCCCCGAGCGCAGCGGCCGAGACAAGAAGCGCCCCGCCCAGAATTCCCGTGAATCTCATGGTCTTCCTCCCTGTTGATCGCGCTCGGGATGCGACTTCTCCGCTCCCTTTGCGCGCCCCATCTCCCTGCGGGGGCATGCGGCGGAAGCCATGGAAGCCGCCACCGAGTCCGCAGCATATTGGTAAAGTTGGAAAACCATGTCAAACGGGAATGATAGAGCTCTAAAAAATCTTCTATTTCTATGTGTTTGCGCCTTACAGCACGTTGACCTTTGGCAACCTCCAGTCACTTAGTTGACAAGTTGACCCCTTTTTGAACATGGTCGGCGGGACCAGACACATGAGGGTCCGACCCATGACACCCGAGGACATTGCAGAGCAGATGGATGGCCGCCTGAAGGATGGCGCGGCGCTGCTTCCCTCCCCTTGCGTTCAGAACCATGCCGCCTTCCTGGCCCGCCTGCCCGGCGGCGACCTCGTCTGCGCCTGGTTCGGCGGATCGCTCGAAGGCAAATCGGACATCTCGGTGCACGCCAGCATCCTGGCCGAGGGAGCCGATGCCTGGGGCCCGGTTTCCGTCCTGACGGATCTGCCGGATCGCTCCGAGCAAAACCCGGTGATCTTCGTTGCGCCCGGGGGCGACATCCTGCTGTTCAACACGGCACAGCCGGCCGGCAATCAGGACGAGTCCCGCGTCTGGATGCGGGTTCTCACCCGGGACGGGGACAAACTCGTCGCGGGTGAAGGGCGCGAGACCGACCTGCCTCCCGGCACCTTCATTCGCGGCGCGCTCACGGTCCGCGACGACGGCGCTTGGATGCTGCCCCTCTTCCTCTGCCACCCGCGCGAGGGCGCCCGCTGGACCGGTGCGCACGACACCGCCGCGATGGGGATCAGCCACGATGAGGGGCGATCCTGGCAGGTGGAGGAGGTTCCGGGCAGCCTCGGCGCCGTGCACATGACGCCGGTGGATCTCGGCGAGGGCCAAATGGCGGCGTTCTACAGACGGCGCCAGGCCGATATGGTCCATCGCTCCGAGAGTGGCGACAACGGCCGCACATGGTCCGCCCCCGCCCCCACCGACGTTCCGAACAACAATTCCTCGATCTGCGCCGCGCGACTTCCGAGCGGACGCATCGCCATGGTGTGCAACCCGGTCTCTGCGGCCCTGTCCGGCGCGCGCCGCGCTTCGCTCTACGATGAACTCGAGGGCGAGGACGACCGCCCGGACGCGACGGGAGGCTGCACGCCGGTCTGGGGCGTCGAGCGCGCGCCGCTCGCGCTCTGCCTCTCGGACGATGGCGGCAAAAGCTTCCCCGTCCGGCACATCGTCGAGGACGGCCCCGGCACCTGCCTGTCGAACAACTCTCTCGACGGAAACAACAAGGAACTCTCCTATCCCGCGCTTCTGCCGCGCGGCGATGGAGGGATCGACATCGCCTACACCTATCACCGTCGCGCGATCCGACATGTCCGGCTCAGCGCCGAAGACATGCGCCGCATCGCCGGCTGAGGAGGAGAACGCCCATGTCCGGACTTGACCGGCCCATCACGCTGCATCAACCGCGCCGGCTCGAAATCGGCGCCGGCTCCGCCCGGACCCTCGGGGACTGGGCCGCCGGCGCGAAGCGTCCCCTCGTCATCGCCAGCGGCCCCACCGAGCAATACGTGGCGCGGCTGAGCCTGTCCGGCGACGTCCAGGTCATCTCGGACGTCCCTCCCGAGCCGGATCTTCCCGCCTTCGAGGCCGTGCTGGAGCGCGCGCGGCAGGTCGAACCCGACCTCGTGGTCGGCCTCGGTGGTGGATCCGTCCTCGACATCGCCAAGCTCGTCGCAGCGATGTGGGACGGAAACCAGACGCTCAGGGACGTGGCCGGGCCGAACAAGGTCGCCGGGCGCAGGACTCCGCTCGCGCAGGTCGCGACCACCGCCGGCACGGGTTCCGAAGCCGGCATTCGCGCGCTCGTGACCGATCCCGAGACCAAGTCGAAGATCGCGACCGAAAGCCCGTACCTTCTGGCCGATATCGCGATCCTCGACCCCGAGCTGACCTATTCCGTCCCGCCCGCCGTCACCGCGGCCACCGGGATCGACGCGATGGCCCATTGCGTCGAAGCCTTCACGAACATCCGCGCCCACGATCTGATCGACGGCTATGCCCGCATGGGGATCGACCTCGTCGGTCGCTACCTGAAGCGCGCCGTGGAGGACGGAACCGACACCGAGGCGCGCTCGGGAATGATGCTCGCCAGCTATTACGGCGGCATCTGCCTCGGCCCGGTGAACACCGCAGCAGGCCATGCGCTCTCCTACCCGCTCGGCACGCGCCTGTCCCTGCCGCACGGCCTCGCCAACGCGATCATCTTCCCGCATGTGCTGGCCTTCAACCAGTCCAGCCGTCCGGAGAAGACCGAGGAGATCGCCCGCGCGCTGTCCCTCGATGCGGCCGACCTGCTGGCGAGTGCCCACGGCTTTTGCAGCGATCTCGGCGTGGAGATGAAGCTCGCCGCCCATGGTGCCGACCGAGAAACCCTTGGCGACTGGGCCGCAGAAGCCCATGCCATCCGCCGACTGATGGACAACAATCCCCGCGACATGTCCGTGGAGGACGTAACCGCCATCTACCAGGCCGCCTACTGAGCAGGAGCTTTCATGCCTTCCACCGCCTTTGTCGCACTCGTCTCCTGTTTCGACGAGGATGAACGCCTGAACCTCGACGCCACGCGCGCTCAGGTCCGCCGCCAGGTCGCCGCCGGGAACGGCATCATGGCCGCTGGGACCAACGGCGACTTCACGGCGCTGACCTTCGACGAACGCGTCGCGCTCGTGGAGGCCGTTGTGGACGAAGCGAACGGCGCCGTGCCGGTCATGGCCAATGCCGGAACCGCCGCAACCTACGAGACGACGCTTCTGGCGCGGGAATTCGACCGGATCGGCGTGACCGGAATTGCTGTCATCACGCCCTACTTCATCGCCTGTACGCAGGATGGCCTGCACCGCCACTTCAGCACCGTCGCTGATGCCGTGGAAACGCCGGTCTACCTTTACGACATCCCGGCCCGCACCCAGAACCACATCGAACCGGAGACCGCCCGCGCCCTCGCAGCGCACGGGAACATCCACGGCATCAAGGATTCGGGCGGCAGCCAGGACACCCTGTCCGCCTACCTCGAGATCGGTCGGGAGGCGGAGGGGTTCGACGTCTATTCAGGCCCGGATCACCTCGTCCTCTGGAGCCTTCGGAACGGTGCCGCGGGGTGCATTTCGGGCCTCGGCAACGCCATGCCCGAGACGCTGGCAGACATCGTGCGCGCCTTCGATGCCGGCGACGATGCAGCCGCCGAGGCGGCGCAGGACCGCTACGCGAGCTTCCGCACCGACCTATACGCGCTTGGCTATCCGCCGGCGCTGGTCAAGCGCGCCTTGTGGTGCATGGATCCGTCGGTCGGCGCGAGCCGCCAGCCCGCCCTTCTGCCCGACCCCGCTCAGGATGACGCCATCCGCGAGATCCTGCGCCGGTACGAGCTTCTCTAGAGCGACAGGTCCAGCAGGGAGCCACCGAAGAGACGTCCTTGGGAATGCCGGATATGCGCGCGCATCACCTCGCGCGCCTGTTCGGCCTGCCCGGCGGCGATCGCGTCGTGGATCGCCCGGTGTTCCTCCAGAACGGCCTCCAGAGCCAGCGGCCCGTCAGACATCAGGCTCTCGCCGTGCAGCTTCATGCCGACGTAGATATGCTCGCGCAGCGCCCTCAGGGTCTCGACGTAGTAGGAATTGTTTGCCCCGCTCGCGACGGCGACGTGGAAGGCGAAATCGGCGTCCTCCCGGTGCATCTGCGAGCCCGTCGCGTCGGCCAGCATGTCGAGCGTGGCGCGCATTTCATTCAGGATCTCATCGTTCCGACGCTCCGCGGCGAGCCCGGCAGCCTCGACCTCAACCGTGAGGCGGAACTCGTAGCAGCGCTGGATGTCGGCGATGGTCTCGACCCGGGCGAAGCCGAGCGGATTGGCCTTCTGCAATCGTACGAAATTGCCGGCGCCCTGCCGCGCATAGACCAGTCCCTCCTCCCGCAGCCGCTCCAGCGCGGCACGCAAGACGGGCCGGGACACTCCGAAATGCTGCGCCAGCTCCTTTTCCGCCGGGAGCTTCTCGTTCACGCCGTAATCGCCGCGGGTGATCCGCGTGTGCATCGCACGGTACACCTTTTCGGCCAGGGGGGGCCGGGCGCGCTGACCAGCGGTCTCGCTCATGTGGCGTGATCTCCAAACCGGCCCGAGATGCATCTGCGGGCAAGAGCTGCGAGGACGTCCGGCGCGCCGAAGCCCCCGGATTTCGTGACGAGTGCAAGCCTACCCCAAGGCAGTTTCACCTCGCAAACCGGCAGGCCCGGAGAGATCTCCGCGAGGAGGTCGAGCTCCCCGATGCCGAGCTCTGCGAGGATCGCGTTGGCCGTCTCGCCGCCGCAGCACAAGAGGCTCGCCGGGCGATATTGCCGGATGAGCGCCGCCATGCCTGCCGCGAAGACCGCCCCCGCGGCCGCCCCATCGCGCCCTGCCCCGCCATCGGTCATGCGGACGACCTCGACGGAGCGACCGAGCGCCGGGTCACCGACCTGTCCGTCCGGAGCCGCATGCACGGGAATGCCCTCAAGCGCCGCGATCTGGGCGGCGGTGATCGGATCGCGCGAGCCGATCGCCATGAGAAGCGGGCCGTGCAGCGTCGGCCGCTCGGGCGGATCGCCGGGAAAGAGCGTGCGCGCCAGCCCGCCGGCCAGCCCGCTCGCGCCGACCCAGAGAACGCCGGACCGCCCGGCGACCACCCGGTCGATCTCTTCATCGCCGGCGGCGTCAGGCGTTTCGACGGCGCTGGAGAACAGCGGCGCGATCTCGATCGGGCGCTCCACCCCGTGCCCCTCGATGCGGCCGCCGCGCTGCACGCGGCCCATCGCCGGGATCGCCGGCAGAACGACGCAGCGTGGACCGGACATTGCCCACGCGAGCACCTCCGTCTCGGCGCCCGGATGCCCCTTCAATCTCGAATCGATCTTCTTGAGGACGATATCGAAGTCGGACGGATCGACCGCCGCGCATACCGCCTCCATCCGGGCGCGCGCCTCCGCCTCCGATCCGTCCCGCGTGCCGAGGTTGACGGCGAGCACGTCCGGCCGCCCGGCGGCAAGGCAAGCGGCCGTCGCCGGCGTCCGCGCAACGGCCACGCGCCGCCCGGCGCCGGCAAAGGCGACGGCGGTATCGAGTGCGCCGGTCAGGTCATCGGCGATCAGCAGCAATCGAGACAAGCGGCGCTCCATGGATGATGTTGTAAACATCCTAATTTAGCCTGTTTTCGCACGCAACATGACAGTTGCACCCCGACATATCCGTTCTATTGAAACGACTTTACCCATAGGTTAAACCGCGTGTGACTTAATCCGGAGGCCACCGTGAACGCACCAATCGTCATTACCATGGGAGACCCCTCCGGCGTCGGCGCGGAGGTTTCGGTGAAGGCACTGGCCGAGAGCGGCGAGGCGTTCCGCAAACAGACCATCGTCATCGGCGACCGTGACACGATGGAGCGGGCCGTCGCGGCCTGCGGAGTGGACCTGCCCGTGATCGGGCCCGAGGCCTCCGGCGATGGTATCCGCGTCGATCACGTCGAGGTCGAGGGGCTTCCCGGCCGGTTCGGCGTCTTGGACCCCTCCTGCGGCGAGGCCGCCTTTCGCTACATCGACCGCGCGACGACCGCCTGCCTCGAGGGCCGCGCGGGCTGCATCGTGACCGCGCCGATCAACAAGGAAGCGCTCAATTCCGCCGGCCACCACTACGACGGTCATACCGGCATGCTGGCGCATCTCACCGGCTCCGGATCATCCTGGATGCTGCTCGCTTCGGAACGGCTGAACGTGATCCACACCTCGACCCATGTCTCCCTGAAAGACGCGATCGGGCGGGCCACAACCGAACGCGTTCTCGAGACGATCCGCATCGGTCATGCGCATTTCCAGCGGATGGGCGTGGAGGCGCCACGGATCGCCGTCGCCGGGATCAACCCGCATTGCGGTGAGAACGGCCTCTTCGGCCGCGAGGATGACGAGCAGATCGCCCCCGCCGTGGAGGCTGCCCGTGCAGAGGGGATCGATGCAACGGGTCCG
Organism: Tropicimonas sp. IMCC34011; assembly: GCF_003390865.1. Lineage (GTDB taxonomy): Bacteria > Pseudomonadota > Alphaproteobacteria > Rhodobacterales > Rhodobacteraceae > Tropicimonas_B. The sequence continues at coordinate 263,609 of NZ_QMEJ01000005.1, read as the reverse complement.
ATTTCCGCGGATACGGTCTACCACCGGGCCTATCAGGGCGCGTTCGACCTCGTCATCGCGCAGTACCATGATCAGGGACATATCCCGATCAAGCTCGTCGCCTTCGACAGCGCGGTGAACGTCTCCCTCGGCCTGCCGATCCGCCGGTGCTCGGTCGATCACGGCACCGCGTTCGACATCGCGGGCACTGGCAAGGCAAACCACGTCAACATGCTCTCGGCCCTGTCCTACGCGAACCGGATGATGGACGCGGCCGGCTGATGCGCGTTGCGGGGGGCCGGCGCCGGAGCGCCGCCCCCTCGCGCCATCAGTGAGCCGTGTAGCCGCCATCGGTGAGGTGGTAGGAGCCGGTGATGAAGCTCGCCTTGTCCGACAGCAGGAACAGGGTGAGGTTCGCCACCTCCTCGGGCGTGCCCATGCGGTTCTGCGCCGCCTGACCTTCGAGAAAGCTCTGAGTGGCATCGTCGAGATTGCCTTCGAGGAGCGGCGTCTTGATGAAGCCGGGCGCAACGGCGTTGACGCGGATGTTGTCCTCGGCATGCTCGAGCGCCGCCGACTTGGTCAGCCCGACGACGGCATGCTTCGCCGCGACGTAGGCGCCAGAGCTCGCGAAGCCGACCGAGCCGAGGATCGAGGCCATGTTGACGATGGATCCGCCGCCTGCACGCTTCATCGCCGGGATGGCGTAGCGGCAGCCGTAGAAGACGCCGTTGAGGTTCACGTCGATCACGGACTTCCAGCCGTCCACCGGATATTCACCCGTCTTCGCGGCGGGGCCGCTGATGCCCGCATTGTTGACCAGCATGTGAAGCGCGCCGGTCTTCTCTTCGGCGAAGGCGACAAGTGCCTCGACACTCTCGGGATCGGAGACGTCGCCGGCGAAGCCATAAGCCGTCCCGCCCGCCTCGGTGATCGCCTTCACTGCCTTGTCCGCATCCTCCTGCTTGAGGTCGGACGCGATGACCGTGGCGCCGGAGGCCGCAAGCGCCGTCGCGATGGCGTAGCCGATACCGGACGCAGCTCCCGTGACGATGGCCGTCTTGCCGTTGAACGAGATATCCATGGCGATTTCCTTTTCTCTTTCCGTTCGAAAGAGATGGGCGTTCGCCGGGACGTCTTCAAACGGACGAAACCGCGCACGCGGCCGTGGAAGCGAACCGGCTCACTCCGCCGCAATCGCCTCCAGCCGGCGAAACTGCCCGGCATGATGCAGAAGCGGCGCGGCGTCCGGGTCGTGATCGAGATGCCGGACATGGCCGATGAACAGGGCGTGGTCCCCTGCGTCGACCTCCTGCGCGACATCCGCGATCAGGATCGCGGCCGCGCTTTGCAGGACGGGAACGCCGCTCCGGTGCTCGATGAGCGAGGCAAGGGACGCGTCCGGCTTTCCTGCGAAGTGCAGGGCATGGGGCCGCATGTGCTGGGCAAGGACGTTCACCGCGAACCTGCCGGACGTCCGGAGCCTGCCGAGCATGCGCGACGTCCGGCCGACCGAGATGGCGATGAGGGGCGGATCGAGTGACACCGACATGAAGGCACTGATCGTCATGCCGTGATCGCCCTCGCCCGTGCGTGTCGTCACGACGGTAACGCCGCTGGCGAAGCGGCCGCAGCAATCGCGCAATGCGCGCGGGTCTACCGCATCGGCGGTCAGGGTCTGGGTCATCGAATCGTCCTGTCGCAAGTGGAGGATCGGCCGCCATGCTCCGCCCCCGCCCGTCTGAGCATGCGAGGGGGGAGGCGGAACCGGGGCGGAGACGCTACTCTGCGGCCATGCTGGCGGGCAGTTCCTGCCGGACGAGTTCGGCTCCGGCGGCCAGGGCGGCAAGCTTGCCGCGGGCGACGGCGCGGCTCAGCGGCGTCATCCCGCAATTGGTGCAGGGATAGAGCTTGTCCGCATCGACGAATTGCAGCGCCTTGCGCAACGTGGCGGCAACCTCCTCGGGCGTCTCGACGGCGGTATTGGCCACGTCGATCGCACCCACCATCACCTTCTTGCCGCGCAGAAGCTCGATCAGGTCCATCGGGACATGGGAGTTGTGACATTCGAGCGAAACGAGGTCGATATTCGACGCCTGGAGTTTGGGGAACGTCTGCTCGTACTGGCGCCATTCGGAACCCAGCGTCTTCTTCCAGTCCGTGTTCGCCTTGATGCCGTAGCCGTAGCAGATGTGCACGGCGGTCTCGCAGGTCAGACCTTCGATCGCCTTCTCGAGACAGGCGACGCCCCAGTCGTTCACCTCCTCGAAGAAGACGTTGAATGCGGGCTCGTCGAACTGAACGATGTCGACGCCGGCGGCCTCGAGCTCCCGCGCCTCCTCGTTGAGGATCGTCGCGAACTCCCATGCGAGCTTCTCGCGGCTGCCGTAATGGGCATCGTGAAGCGTGTCGATCATCGTCATCGGCCCCGGCAGCGCCCACTTGATGGGGCGATCCGTCTGCGCGCGCAGGAACTTCGCATCCTCGACGAAGACCGGCTTCCGGCGGCTGACCGGCCCGACGACGCTCGGGACGCTGGCATCGTAACGGTCGCGGATCCTGACCGTCTCCCGCTTGTTGAAATCGACGCCCTCCAAGTGCTCGATGAAGGTCGTCACGAAATGCTGGCGCGTCTGTTCGCCGTCGCTGACGATGTCGATGCCGGCGCCCTCCTGCTCGGCCAGGGTCACGCGCAGCGCGTCGTGCTTGGCGGCAACGAGCTCATCCCCCTCGAGCTTCCAGGGCGACCAGAGTTTCTCGGGCTCGGCGAGCCAGGAGGGTTTCGGCAGGCTGCCGGCGGTCGAGGTGGGCAGAAGCTTGGTCATGGGGTCGGGTCCTTCGTTCTCGTTCGGGCCGGCCATCAGGCCGCTTGCCGGGCGGACCATTCGGCCAGCCCCGCGCGATGGGGTTCGATCAAGTGGTCCCTGGCGAATTGTCCCTGCTCGATGGCCAGGCGGCTGCGCTCCTCGCGGTCATAGACGATGCGCGTGAGCGAATAGTCCGGGTTCTCGAGGCTCGGCGCGAAGGTTTCCCCGGCGGCCGCGTTGGCGTTGTAGATCTCGGGGCGGTAGATCCGCTGGAACGTCTCCATCGTCGCGATGGTGCCGATCAGTTCGAGATTGGTATAATCGTTGAGCAGGTCGCCGACGTGATAGAAGGCCAGCGGCGCCGCGCTTCCTTCGGGCAGGAAGTAGCGGACCTTCATCCCCATCTTGCCGAAATACTGCTCCGTGAGCGACGTCTCGTTCGGCAGATACTCGGCACCGAGGACGGGGTGACGATTGGCCGTCCGGCGATAGACCTTGTTGTGCGACACGCTGAGGCAGATCACCGGCAGCTTGCGGAACTCGGCGGCATAGGCGTCCGAGGCGAGGAAGCTGCGGAAGAGCTGGCCATGCAGGTCTCCGAAATCCTCCGGTACGCTGAAGCCCGCACGGCCCTTGTTGTGCTCGGGGATCCTGACGCTGAAGTCGTAATCGCGGACGTAGGACGAGAAGTTGTTTCCGACGATCCCGTCGTGGCGGGCCCCTGTCCGGCGGTCGAGGATCGTCGTCTTGAGCATCTCGATGGCCGGGAAGGCCGGCCCGTCGGCGCCGATGGCGAGGTCGACCGAGACGATGTCCAGCTCCACGCCGTACCGGTCTCCCTCGGCATTGTCCCACGTCGCCAGCGCGTTGAAACGGGACTCGATCATCCGCAGCGCGCCGCGCAGGTTTTCCTGCCGGCTCTCCCCCCGTGCGAGGTTGGCGAAGTTCGTGGTCAGGCGCGTGCTGTCCGCGGGCGTGTAATCTTCGTCGAAACGAAGCGTCTTGATCGTGAAGGCGAAATCGTCGGTCATCGTCTCGTGTCTCCTGGCTTTCCGAGCAAAGCCCGAGGTCCTTGCTGTCCTGCGGGACCGGGCGCGCGGGATAGCCGCGCTCGCCTCGATCCGCCCTCCGCTATATGGCGAAGCCGGACCATGAAGAAAAATGTTCATTTCTCAGGGATAGATGACAGGGTGTCATGCCGCCTTGACCGAAGGAGCGCGGCCCGGCGCGGCGCGTCAGACGCGGACGTTCGCGGCGATCGTCATGAAGCCGTCGAGATAACTCGCGGAGGGGCCAACGCGGTGGCCGAGGTGGATGGATTTCGCGATCCCCTCGCCGATCCGCACGCCCGTCACCCCTTCGACGCCGCGCAGGAGCCAGTCCGGCGTGGCACTGACGGCGCGGCCGGACGAGACGAGACGCAGCATCAGGTCGGTCGTCTCGACCGTGCGGTGCCGCCGCGGGAGCGCATGGGCCGGAACGAGGAACCGGGTGTAGATGTCGAGCCGCTCGCGCGAGACCGGGTAGGTGATCAGCGTTTCGCCTGCCAGATCGCCGGGATCGACATGCGCCTTCCCCGCCAGGGGGTGCGTGTCGGCCACGGCGAGGACCAGCTCGTAGTCGAAGACCGGCGTGTATTCGAGGCCGGGGCGCTCGATCGGATCGGGCGTCACGAGGATGTCGATCTCGTGGCTCAGAAGCGCGGTGAGGCCACCGAACTGAAACGCCGTGGTCACGTCAAGATCGACATCCGGCCATTCGGCGAGAAACGGATCGACGACGCGCATCAGCCAATCCTGGCAGGGGTGGCATTCCATTCCCACCATGATCGCCCCGCGCCGGCCGCGGGCGTAATCCTCGAGGATCGTCGCGCCGTTTTCCAGCTGCGGCAACACCCTATGCGCCAACCCCAGGAGATACTCCCCCGTCATCGTCAGCCGCAGCTTGTGGCCCTCGCGCTCCCACAGTTTGACACCATGGCGCGCTTCGAACCGCCGGATCGCGTGGCTCACCGCCGATTGCGTGAGGTTCAGTCGATCGGCGGCCAGTGTCAGGCTCCCCGTCCGGTCGATCTCGCGCAGGATGGCCAGCGGTTGGATGTCGATCATCAGGCACGCCCTTCCCGTCGGTCTGCCGCGATTGCCCGCTTGCGCATCGCACGAGCCGTCAGGACGGGGTGATACCACGTGCACGCCGGCAGGCCAGTACCGCCCCTGCCCCCCGTGCGCGGCGCGGGCCCCGCCCTTTCGGACATCGCGGGTGGCTGCGCCCACCGGTCGTCCGGGTGAGATACGACCCAAGTCATATCAAATTCCCTTCATTCTCCGGGAATATTGTGTAACTTCCACCGTCATGACCGCATATCCGGATAAAATTGATCTTCGGATCCTCGCCGAGCTCCAGCGCGACGCGTCGCAGTCCCAACGGGCCATCGCCGAACAGGTGGGGCTGTCCCAGAATGCCTGTTGGAGACGCCTCAAGGCGCTCGAAGCGTCAGGTGCGATCCAGCGGCATACCGTCGTGATCGATCGCTCCGCCCTGAACGTCAGTCTCGTGGTGTTCGCGCTGATCAAGACCCGCCATCATTCGGCCGATTGGCTCCGCCAGTTCCGCCAGCACGTGTCCGACATCCCCGAGATCATCGATTTCTTCCGGATCGGCGGGGAGTACGATTACCTGCTGAAGATCATCACGCGGGACATGTCGACCTACGACGCGGTCTACAAGCGCCTGATCGAGAAGCTGGAACTCGAAACGGTGACCTCGTACTTCGCCATGGAAGCGATCGAGGAACAGCGTGCCATTCCTCTGACGTAGCCCCCTGACGATCATTGTTTTGCAGCATGGTGGGCCGCAACGGCGCGCTGCGGCCGGAACAGCGTTAGGACGACGAAGTGCAGCCGGCGATGTTCTCCCCGAGGGACCGAATGAGCGCCGGATAGAAGCCCGGCCCCGTCTCGATGTCGAAACCGAGGGGGTCGATCACCGCGGTCTCGGCGTCCGTCCCCTCGATGACCGTCTGAACGAGGTTCTGATTGAACTGCGGCTCGGAGAAGACGCAGGTGACGCCGAGATCGACAACCGTATCGCGCACCTCTTCGACCCGCGCGGGGCTCGGATCGGAAGCGTCGCCAAGCGAGATCGCTCCAGCGGCGAAGATGCCGAACCGGTTTTCGAAGTAGTGATACGCATCGTGGAACACCACGAAGCTGACCGCGCCGGCCGACGACAGCATCTCCTCCACGTCGCCCATCGCGGCGTCGATCTCCTCCCGTCCCGCGGCGGCGTTCTCGCGGTAGGTTTCGGCATTCTCGGGGTCGAGTTCGGCGAGTTCCTCCGCGATCACGTCCAGCCAGACCTTGCCGTTCTCGGGATCGAGCCAGGCATGCGGGTCGGTGCCCTCATGGCTGTGCCCTGCATGGTCGTGACCATCGTGGTCATGGTCATGCGCGTGATCGTGATCGTGATCGTGATCGTGAGCCTCGAAGGTCGCGCCGTCGCGGAAGTCTAGCGTGGTGGTGCCGTCCACATCCAGAAGCTCTACGATACGGGCGTCCGGGGACAGCGTGTCGATCGAGTCCCCGAGCCACGGCTCGAGCTCCGCGCCGATCCAGAATACGGCGTCCGCCGCGTCGAGCGCTCCGGCCTCCGAGGGACGCATCGCATAGCCGTGCGGTGACGCCCCGGGCCGGACCACGAGATCAGGCTCGCCGAGGCCGTCCATGACACGGGCGACCAGACCGTGGACGGGCGCGATATCGGTGGCGACCTGCGGCACGTCCGCCGAAACAGCCGTGGCGGCGATGATGGCGAGCACACTGCCCGCCAGAGATTTCCCAATGATGACGGACATCCCGACCCCCTGTAATTGAGTAACAAGCCGCCGGCATATTAGTTACAGTATACCGTATCAAGTTCATTCTGTGCCGGACGCCGCCGTGAGCCGGTACGGGGTCGAGGCGCCTCGATGCGCTACGTCCATGCCCCGGACGGTCTCGGCGTTGGTGGAGGCGAAACGGCTCGCCTGATGCGCCTTTCACGGGGGCGACGCAGGGCGCCCGGGACATGCGACGGAAGGCCTCTTTTGGCGCCCCCGAGAATCGCGTAAAACCCCAGCTCTGGGGGATTGGAATGGCAGCAAGCGTACATCTGGTAAAGCTCTGCGTCGGGATCGACAGGATCTCCGCGCTCAAGGAGCGGCAGGCCCTGCCTCATGCCAGGACATCCGACGGGTTTCCCCGGCACGTCACGCGGATGTGGCCGAAACGGGAGGCCGACCTTCTGGACGGCGGCTCGATCTACTGGGTGATGAACGGGCTTCTCATGGCGCGTCAGGCCCTCGTTCGCCTGGAAGAGGTGCGGCGGGAGGACGGGATCCTCCGCTGCGGCATGGTCCTGTCCCCCGAGATCGTCCCCGTCGAGCCGCAGCGCAAACGCCCCTTCCAGGGCTGGCGCTACCTCAAGCCGGAGGACGCTCCGGCGGACCTGACCGGCCCCGCCGAAGAGGATGACGAGGACCTGCCTCCGTCCCTCCTCGCGGCCCTGGCGGATATCGGGGTGCGCCGCGCCTGACGCTCAGCGCTTGCGGAACGTGAGGTAGTGCGGCGTGCGGCCCTCCCGCAGCGCCTTCTGCTCGTAGCGGGTGGAGATCCACTCCCCCCACGGCTCCCGCCAGTCCCGCGCGCTTTCGGCCAGCCACTCGAAGCCATGCCGCGGCACCTCTTCGAGCGTCTGGCGGACGTAATCGGGAATGTCCGTCGCCACGCGGAACTCCGCCCCCGGCTTCAGCACCGCCGCGAGCGGCTTCAGATGCTCCTCGGTCACGAAGCGGCGGCGGTGATGCCGCGCCTTCGGCCAGGGATCGGGGTAGAGGAGGAACGCCTTCGAGACTGAGCCTTCCGGAAGGACGTCGAACAGGTCCCGCGCGTCTCCGGGATGGATGCGGAGGTTATCGACGCCCGCCGCCTCGATCTTTCCCAGAAGCATGGCCACGCCGTTGATGTACGGCTCGGCGCCGATGATCCCGGCCTGCGGGTTGTGCGCCGCCTGATGAACGAGATGCTCGCCCCCGCCGAAGCCGATCTCGAGCCAGATCTCCCGCTGCCCGAAGAGCGCCGGAAGATCGAGGGGCCGGCGGTCCGGGTTTTCCTCCCAGCTCACCTTGCCGGGCGACAGGGGCGCCAGCTCCGTCTCCAGCCGCCGCTCCTGGGAGGGCCTGAGATGCTTGCCCTTCCGCCGCCCGTAGAAGTTGCGCCAGGGCGCGCCGGAGGGGGCGGAACCGGGGGTATCTGTGTCGTCGTCGCTCATGGGACGTGCGGATACATCACAGGCGGGGCAAAGGGCAATCGGGCGCGGATACGCGCGGGCGGCATCACCGGTTCGGGCAAGCCGGTGCATGCCAGCCTGAGGATGGAAGCGCCCGCGCAATGGGGCGCTTCCGTCCTGTTTCACTCCCCGTAGGGCACCCAGATGTTCTTCACCTGCGTCGCGCGGTGGAGGAAGCCCTTGTTCTGGCCATGGGCGCCGGACCAGTCACGGGCCCCGTCGCCTTCCGTCCAGGTCTGCTTGAGGTTTCCGGCGCTCTCGGCCTCGACCATGCGGGCGCCCTCGGGTCCGCCGATATACCAGATCCCTGACACTTCGTCGTGCTGCGCCAGTGTCCGGGCGAGCTCGTCGCGCGGGCCCGTCACGATGTTGACGACGCCGGCGGGCACGTCGCTCGTCTCGATCACCTGGTAGAGATCGGTCGCGGCGAGGGCTCCCAGCTGGGAGGGCACGGCCACCACGCTGTTGCCCATCGCGATGGCGGGCAGGACAAGGGAGATGAACCCGAGGAGCGGCTGCGCGGTGGGGCAGACGATCCCGAGGACACCGAGCGGCTCGTGCATCGCGAGGGTGACATGGGCGCTCTTCGTCTGATGCACCTTGCCGTCGAACTTGTCGGCCTGCGCGGCGTACCAGAAACAGCGGCGGATGGCGGTCTCGACCTCGCCACCGGCATCGGGCGCGCCGAGGCTCTCGAGCCGCGCGGCGAACTCATCCGCCCGCGCCGAGAGGTTCTCGCCGAGATAATAGAGCACCTGCGCGCGGTTGTGCCCGGTCGCCTTGCCCCAGCCTCCTGCCTTCGCCGCCGCCTCGACGGCGTTGCGGATGTCCTTGCGGTTGCCGAGACCTGCGAGACCCACCGGCCCCTTCGGCCCTTCGATGGTGTAGGAGTAGCCCGAATCCGGCCGTGCCTGCTTGCCGCCGATATAGAGCTTGGCGGTGCGGTCGATGCTGCCCGTTCCGCCGCCGTCATGGGGGGCTGAGGAGGGTTTCGGGAGATCGGCGCCCGCGCCCTCCGGCGTCTTGTGGCGGAGATAGGCCATCATGCCCTCGCTGCCGCCCTCCCGGCCGAACCCGCTTTCGCGGTAGCCGCCGAAGCCCGCCCCCGCATCGAAGACGTTAGTGCAGTTGATCCAGACGACGCCGGCCTTCACCTGCGCCGCGACATCGAGGCAGAGGTTCACGTTCTCCGACCAGATCGAGGCGGCGAGGCCGTAGCGGGTGTTGTTCGCAAGCGCGATCCCGTCCGCCGGAGTGCGGAAGGTGGTCAGGGTGACGACGGGGCCGAAGATCTCCTCGGTCGAGAGCACGGAGGCCGGTTCGACCCCGGTCGCGAGCGTCGGCGGATAGAAGCAGCCCTCGGGCGCATGACCCTGATGGAGCGTCGCGCCCTCAGCCTTGCCCTGCCCCACCAGCTCCCTGATGCGCGCGAGCTGCACGGGATGGACGATCGCGCCGACATCGGTGGACTTGTCGAGCGGATCGCCGGTCCGCAGCGTTTCCATTCGGGCACGCAGCAGCGTCTCGAAGCGCCCGGCCACCGCCTCGGCCACGAGGATGCGGGCACCGGCGCAGCAGACCTGCCCCTGGTTGAACCATATCGCATCCACCACGCCCTCGACCGCCGCGTCCAGATCGGCATCGGCGAACACGATGAAGGGGGACTTGCCGCCGAGTTCCAGCGTCAGGCCCTTGCCGCTCCCGGCGATCTGCCGGCGGATGATCCTGCCGACCTCGGTGGAGCCGGTGAAGGCGACCTTGTCGATCCCCTCGTGCCCGACGATGGCCGCGCCCGTCTCCCCGTCGCCGGTGACGATGTTGACCACGCCCTCGGGCAGGCCTACCTCGGCGCAGATCTCGGCGAAGGCAAGCGCCGTGAGAGGCGTGTATTCCGCGGGCTTCAGCACCACCGTGTTGCCGGCCGCAAGCGCCGGGGCGATCTTCCATGCCAGCATCAGAAGCGGGAAGTTCCACGGGATGACCTGCCCGCAGACGCCGTAGGGTTCGGTCCCGCCGAACTCGTCCCCGGCGATCTCCGCCCAGCCGGCATGGTGATAGAAGTGACGGGCGACGAGGGGCACGTCGATGTCCCGGCTTTCCCGGATCGGCTTGCCGTTGTCGATGGTCTCGAGGACCGCGAGGAACCGCGCATGCTGCTGGACGTGGCGGGCGATGGCGTAGAGGTGACGGGCCCGCTCATGGCCCGAGAGTTTTGCCCAAGCCGGCTGCGCCTTGCGCGCCGCGGCAACGGCGGCATCAACGTCGGACGCGGTGCCCTGGCTCACGCGGGCGATCGTCTCGCCCCTCGCCGGGTCCTGCACCTCGAAGGTCTCGCCGGGCGCCGTGAAGGCCCCGCCGATGAAGTGGCCGAAGCCCTCCTCGTGGCGTGCAAGCCAGTCGCGGACGATGCTGCTGTCCTCGGGGGCGGGTCCGTAATCCATGGTCTGAAGAATGTCCTGAATGCTCATCTCGGGGCCCTTACGACGCAGCGTGGCGGTGGGAGGCGGCGTAGCGCCCGGTGACGTGATGCTCGAGCTGGCGTTCGATATCGCCCAGCATCGAGGAGGCGCCGAAGCGGAAGAGATCCGGCTCCAGCCAGTCCCGGCCCAGTTCCTCCTTCATGAGGACCTGCCAGCCGATGGCCTCCTTGGCCGCCTTCATCCCGCCGGCGGGCTTGAAGCCGATGCGGTAGCCCGTCTCGGCGCCGTAATCGCGCAACGCCCTGATCATCACGAGGGAGACGGGGAGCGTCGCGTTCACGCCCTCCTTGCCGGTGGAGGTCTTGATGAAATCCGCCCCCGCCTGCATCGCGACCATCGAGGCGGCGTAGACGTTGCGCAGGGTCTGCAGATCCCCCGTCGCGAGGATCGCCTTCATGTGCGCCGCGCCGCAGGCCTCCCGCATCGCGCGGATCTCGTCGTGCAGCGCCTGCCAGTCCTGCCGGAGGACATGTTCGCGGGTGATGACGATGTCGATCTCGTGGGCGCCCTGGGCCACCGCCCATTCGATTTCCTTCAGGCGCAGATCGAGAGGCATGAGGCCGGCCGGGAACCCCGTCGCGACCGATGCGACCGGAATGCCCGTTCCCTCGAGCGCCGCGACGGCATGGGGCACCATCGTGGGATAGACGCAGACCGCCCCCACATGCAGGTCCATCCCGCCGAGCCCGAGGCCCTCCATGATACGCGGCGCGATGGGCTGACGTGCCTTGGCGCAGAGCCGGCGGACGCGGTCGCCCGTGTCGTCGCCCGCGAGCGTGGTGAGGTCCACGCAGCGCACGGCGTTGACGAGCCAGGCCGCCTGGTACTCCTTCTTCACCGAACGCCGCGCGCCCAGCGTCGCGGCCCGGCGCTCCGCGGCGGATCGGTTCACCGCGTGCCCCTCGAACATCGAAAGCGTCAGCGGCATCACCGGGTTGCGCCCCGCCTTCGGTGTCTCGAGCGCTGCCGGCAGGAGGCCGGAGGAAGAGCTGCCCCCTCCGGCGGTCCGGCTCTCAAGCATCTGATGGTCTGTCATCGTGGCCTCTCTCATCGGGTGGGCCGAAGGCGCGTCCTTCGGCTCGGGCGGCATCGGGACGCCTTCGGGTCGCGCGCTTGCGCTGTCAGTCCTGCGGCAGCCCCTCGCAGAACTTTTCGAACCCCGCCGCATCGGCATAGCTCGTCTGGGTGCCGCGCGCGGTGATCGACTGGGCCGCATAGCGTGCAGCGCGGGCCAATGCCGCGTCCGGCGCCTCGCCGGCGCTCAAAAAGCGCGCGAAACTGCCGATGAAGGCATCTCCCGCGCCCGTGGTATCCACCGGCTCGACCTTCACGGGTGCGATCTCCGTCACGTCGTCCGCCGTCACGTGCCGCGCGCCGCGACCGCCGAGCGTCACCACGACGTTGCGGATGCCCTTGGAGATCAGCGAGCGGGCCGCCTCGATCACCTCGTCATCCGTCCCGGTCGGCAGCCCCGAGAGCAGCGCCAGTTCGCTCTCGTTCGGGCAGAACCAGTCGAGGCCGGACAGGCGCGAGATGTCGAGTTCGGGATCGGCCGGTGCGGGGTTCAGGATCGTCGGCACACCGTGCTTCGCGCCGAAGGCCACGGCGTGATAGACTGTCTCGAGCGAGACCTCGAGCTGAAGCAGGATTGCGTCGCGATCCTTCAGCGTCTCCTCGGCGGCGTCGATGTCGGCGGGCGAGAGCGAGGCGTTGGCCCCCTTCACGATCAGGATCGCGTTTTCCCCGTCGGGCTCGACGAAGATCGGCGCGACACCGGAGGCCGCCCCGTCCACCTTGCGGACATGGGTCACGTCGATGCCGCTGTCGACGAGGTTCTGCCGCACCAGCGGGCCGAACATGTCATCCCCGATGCAGGTCACCATCGCCACGTCCGCACCGAGCCGCGCGGCCGCGACCGCCTGGTTCGCACCCTTGCCGCCGAACCCCTGGGCGAAATCCGGCGCCTCGACCGTTTCGCCGCGATCGGGCATCCGCTCCACGTAGGTGACCAGATCGACCATGTTCGATCCAACCACGGCAATCCTGTCAGTCATTCGTTGTCTCCTTCTCCGCCGATGGCGGCGATCGTGGCGGCCAGCCGGGCGGCGTCGTCCGGCGTGACGTAACCGAACCGCGCGGTGAAGCTGCGCACCTCGCCCGGGGCGAGTGTCTTTACATTACCCTTCGCCTTCTCTGCCAGATAGCCCTCCGGCTCGCAGGTCGAGGGCAAGGCGAACGCCGCGACCGTGGCATCAGCTCCGTGGAGGATCCAGCGGGCCATGTGGTCGAATTCGGTTGGGCGGTAGGACATGGCGAAACCGTCCCCCTCCGGGCGCTCCAGCATCGCGTGCGTCAGGCCGTCCGCATCGGTCCCCGGACCGCCCACGTAGATCACCTGCTCGGGGTCCCAGCGGTGCGGCTCATCGAGGCGGCGGCCCTTGCTCGGCGCCTCGGACAGCTCGCCGAGGAACGCACGGTAGGCCTCCGTCGGGGTCACGTGCGCCGGGACGTCCGTGCGGACCCGCGTCCGGTCTGGGGAGAACGGCGTCGCCTGATGGATCACGCCATCCGCCACGAAGGCGAAGTTGACGTGGCACATGTACATCAGCTCCATCGGCAGGGCGGAGCGGTTCTCCACCTCCATCGCCATCTCGATCGTCGTTCCGCCGCGGAGCGTGATCGAGGGCCGCGCCCGGTAATGGGGGCCGAAGCCCAGAACGTGGTCCGCATGGCCCGCGATCCGGGCGAAGGGGCCCTCCCCGTCCTCCCCGATCTCGAGCCGCGCGCTCTCCATCGCCTTGCACGGCATCTCTCCATGAAGGGGATGGGTATCGTCGGGGCCGGGGCAGCCATTGGTCAGAAGCCCGCTATGGTAGGCAAGGCACCCATAGGTCTCCACGATGGAGGTGGCCGGACGGGGCTCCGGGAAGGCGCTGTCCATCGTGAGGCGCACCCCGTCGAACACACCGTCCCAGAGCATCTGCCCCATGAACGGCAGCACGTCGACATGCCCCCGCCCGTTCGCGATCCGCAAGACGGCGATGCCGAGGCCCGTGCGCCAGCCGGTCACCGTGAACCCGTGGCCGCCGGCGATCTTGCGGTGGGCCGGGCCGAAGGCCTCGGGAGCGAGGGGGATCGTCACGCACATCGTCATTTCCCCCGTCCGCGGCGCAGCGAGTTGAGCGCGATCACCACGATCAGGAACGCCCCCCAGACGAAGTCGATCAGGTGGTTGGACACCCGCATCATCTGGAAACCGGAGGACAGCAGCGTCAGGGAGATCACCGCCAGCGCGACACCGAGGACGTTGCCGCGACCTCCCGCAGGGTTCGTCCCGCCGAGGACCGCGATCAGGACGGCCTGCAGCAGATATGATGCGCCGTAGTCGGACTTCGCCGCATTGGTCCTCGCCGAGAGGAGGATGCCGGCCATAGCCGCGAGGCCGCCCGTAAGCATGTAGGACCAGACGATCATCCGCCCCCGTTCGATCCCCGCGAAGAGGGACGCCTTGGGGTTGGTCCCGATCAGCTTGAGCCGCAGCCCGAAGGACGTGCGCGACAGGAGCAGCGACAGCCCGATGCAGACGATCACGAAGAGGATCAGCGGAACCGGGATCGCGGCGATCTTGCCGTTGCCGAGCCAGGTCCAGGGATCCGGAAAGCCGACGATGGCCGGCCCGCCCGTCAGGACGAGGCAAAGCCCGATGAAAACCTGGCCCGTGCCGAGGGTCGCAAGGATCGGGGTGATCCTGAGACCCGAGATGAGCAGACCGTTGATCAGGCCGGCAAGGACGCCGACCAGAAGGCCGATCCCGACCCCGAGAACAACCGGAGCGACGCCGAGCGAGCCGGCACCGGCTTCGCCGGCGACCCAGCCGAAGACCGTGCCCGCGGTGATCCCCGCAAGGTTGGCGACGCCGATGATCGACAGGTCGATCCCGCCGGTGAGCATCGCGATCATCATGGCGATGGCGAGGATGCCCAGCTCCGGCATGAAGAAGGCCATGGACTCGAAGTTGTAGGAGGAGAGGAACATCGTCGGCCGCATCGCCGTCATGGCGACAAGGACGAGGATGCAGATCGCCCCGAGCTGGACGTTGGTGTTGCCACTGGCGCGGACGAGGGTCCCCCTGACATCGGGGCCGGACGCGGCGGTCTTGGTATCGCTCATGGTTCGGCTCTCCCTCAGACCAGCGCGCGGCGGTCGCGCAGAGCGGTGATGGCGACGGCGACGATCAGCATCCCGCCGACCACGACCCTCTGCCACGTCGTGTCGATCCCCATGAGGATCAGCGAGTTCTGGATCATCACGAGGATGAAGACCCCCATCACCGTACCGAGGACGCTCCCCCGCCCGCCGAAGATCGAGGCGCCGCCGAGCACCACGGCCGCGATCACGTCCAGCTCGAGCCCGACGAAGTCCCGCGGGTTGGCCAGCCAGATCATCGACGAGTGCAGGAGCCCCGCGAAGCCCGCGAGCGCTCCGGCCGTGCAATAGACGAAGATCATCGTGCGGCCGGTGTTGAAGCCGACGCGCTTCGCCGCCTCTGCATCGGCGCCGTAGGCATAGACGGAGCGGCCGATCATCGTGCGGGTGAGAAGCAGATGGATGACCAGTGCCGCGGCGATGTAGACGAGGATCATCGCGGTCAGGCCGAACGTCGTCCCGTTGGCCCGCTCCAGCGTCAGGACATCCGTGCGGCCGAAGGCGATCAGCGCGTCCGGCATCTGATTGATGTTCACGTTGGAGGTGCCGATCCCGCCGAGCACCAGACCGCGCACCACGGAGGCGGTGCCGAGCGTCACGATCAGCGGGATCATGTTGAACTTGTGGATGATCCCGGCATTCACGAGGCCGAGGAGCGCACCGATCAGGGTCGCGACGAGGAACGGGATGACGACGCCGTCATACTCGAGCTCCACCATTCCGCGCACCACGATGTACATTCCCGCCACGGCGAAGGCCGGAAAGGACACGTCGATCCCGCCCGAAATCATCACGAGGAGCACCCCGAGCGCCATCAGGCCGATGACGACGTTGGCCTTCAGAAGGCTGAAGAGGTTCGCCATCTGCCAGAATGCGGGGTTCACGAGGCCGATGAAGACCATGGCGACCACGAGGATCAGCGCGATGAGCACGTCCGCGTTGTGAAAGAGTCTCATGCGGGCTCCCCTTCGGTTTCGGCGGACAGCGCGGTTTCCAGGGCGTCTTCGGTGAGCGCGTCGCCCGTCAGCTCCCCCGTCAGTCGCCCGTCCGCCATGGTCAGGACGCGGTTGCAGTTGGCCGCGAGCTCAGGAAGGTCGTCCGAGATCATGATGACGGCGAGGCCCTTGTCGCGGGTCAGGCCGTGGATGATCGAATGGATCTGCTCCTTGGAGCCGACATCGACGCCGACCGTCGGCCCGTTCAGGATCAGGACGCGGGCATCGGTCATCAGCCAGCGCCCGATGACGACGCGCTGCTGGTTGCCGCCGGACAGGGTCGAGACCGGCACGTCGGGTCCGGGCGCGGAAATCTGCATGTCGTCGAACATCGCGCGGGTCTCGTCGCGGGCGCGCTTGCGGTCGATCCAGAGATGGGGCGCGTAGCCGTCGAGCGCGGCGGAGATGGCGTTGTCCTGAATGGAACGGCTGAGAAAGAGCCCCTCCGACAGGCGGTCCTCGGGAACATAGGCGATGCCCGCTTCGATCGCCTCGGTGACGGATGTCGGCCGGTAGGGTTTGCCGTCGACCAGAATGTCCCCGGTCACCTCCTGGCCGAGACCGAAGATCGCCTTCGCCAACGTCGTACGCCCCGCGCCGATCCGGCCCGACAGGCCGACGACCTCGCCCGGCAGGATCTCGAATGAGATGTCCCGCACGTCCTTGCCGATCCCGACTCTCTTGAGTTCGAGCCGCGGCGTCGTGCCGGGGCTGAGCTCGGGCGCCACGAACCGCCCGGTATTGAGATCCCGCCCGGTCATGGCGCGGGTAATCTTGCGTTCGTCGAACTCGGCGATCGGTCCTTCGGCGACCTTCCTGCCGTTGCGGAAGACGGTCAGACGCTCCGAGATTTCCAGCATTTCGCGCATCTTGTGGGAAACGAAGAGGATCGCGATCCCCTGCGCCTGAAGGTCCCTCACGATGCGGAACATCCGGGCCACCTCGCGGCCGGTCAGCGCGGTGGTCGGCTCGTCCATGATGATGAGCCGGGCATCGGCCAGAACCGCGCGCGCGATGGCCACGATCTGGCGCCCGGCGGCGGAGAGAGTCTCGACGCTCGCATCGAGGTCGAGGGAGACATCGAGGCGCTTGAGTACCTCCTTCGCCATCTTTCGTCCGCGGCCCCAGTCGACGCCGCGGCGGCGCTCCCGCAGATAAGTGTTCAGGAACAGGTTCTCTACGACCGTAAGGGTCGGGAAAAGCGACAGATCCTGGTAGATGACCTGAACGCCCCGCGCGATGGAGGCGGCGGGGTCGAGCTTGTCCACGACTTCCCCGTCGATCAGGATCTCCCCACCGTCCGGCTGATAGACCCCTGAAATGATCTTGATGAGGGTGGATTTGCCCGAGCCGTTCTCGCCGGCAAGGCAGTGGATCTCGGCGGGCGCGAGGCTCATCGAAACGTCGTCGAGCGCGCGAACGCCACCGAACCGCTTCGAGATGCCCCGAAGCTCGATCAGGGGGGGCGATGCCATGGGACTTTCTCCGCAATGGGGTGGCGGCGCGGAGGGGACCGGAGCCCACCCCGCGCCGCCAGAGGGCGCGACGGATCAGAAGTTGTACTGATCCATGTTGTCCTTCGTGACGCCGACCCAGCCGGAGCCGTAGAGCACGTTGGAGCGGTCCTCGCTCGCCTCGCCCAGGCTGTCGTAGCCTTCGAGACCGAGGTTCA
This sequence comes from Tropicimonas sp. IMCC34011, assembly GCF_003390865.1. Taxonomy (GTDB): domain Bacteria; phylum Pseudomonadota; class Alphaproteobacteria; order Rhodobacterales; family Rhodobacteraceae; genus Tropicimonas_B. Next base: position 246,145 of record NZ_QMEJ01000005.1, on the reverse strand, counting down.
GCCCCTCGGCGATCTGATCGTCACGCTCCTCGAGCGCGGCGACGGCAAGCATGTTCATCGCGTAGCCCGCGACCGCCGGATCCCAGAACTGGATGTAGTTGATATCGCCGTTCTGGATATACTCGCCCGCGACGGACGGCAGGCCCGTACCGGCGAAGTGGAGCTGACCCTGAAGCCCGCTCTCGGCGATCAGGCGGCCGGCGCCGGCGGAGGTCGGCATCGGGCCGCCGACGATCCCGGTGATGTCCGGATGCGCCGTCAGCGCTTCCTTCAGCTTGGTGTAGTCGGTGTTGGCATCGTCGTAGGTCTCGAGACGGTCGGTCACCATCTCCATGTCGGGATAGGCTTCCTCCTGACGGGCGATGGCGCCGTCGATCCACTCGTTCTGGGACTTGGAGGTCAGGCTGCCGACCGTGGCGACGTACTGGCCGGTCTCGCCCATCTGCGCGGCCAGCTCATCCATCAGCTTGGCACCGTAGGCGAGGTTGTCGAACGCCTCGAGATCGTAGTCGACGTTCTCGATGCTGGACGCTTCGTGGCTGATCACGACGATGCCGCGATCGCGGGCCTTCTTCAGCACCGGCTCCACCGCCTCGACGGAGAACGGCACGATGGCGATGGCATCGACGCCCTGGGCGATGAGGTTCTCCACGAGCTGGACCTGCGCCGCGGCATCGGCCGAGCTGGGGCCGACCATCCAGGTGTCATGCCCGGTATCGGCGCCGAACTGCTGGACGCCTTCGCGCATCCGGTCGAACCACGCGATCCCGTCGACCTTCACCACCGTGGCGATGCTGTAGGTCTCGTCGGTCTGGATCAGGTCCTGGTTGATGGAGCTGGTATCGACGGCCTGGTCCTGTGCGGTCGCGGCACTGGCGGCGACGACGGCCATCGCGGCGATCGTTGTGACGTGAAGTTTCATGGTATCCTCCCTGTGCGGCCCGAAGGCCGCGATTGTGCACCGCCCCTCCCGGGCGGCTCTTCCTCTCCGCTGCGACCGACTTCTGTTCGGATCGCAACATTACTCCCGAGGAGGATCAGGAAAGCGCCGTCCCTGTCAACCGATTTCGGTAAAAACGCCGCTCTCGGTGACGACACCATCCAGCTCGGAGATCCGTGCGAAGCCGGCGGGCCGGGTGCCCCCGCGCTTGCTGTCGTCCATGACGACGAATGCCTTCGGCGCCTTCGCCAGCGCCGCCCGCTTCAGCGCAACTTCGTAGTCGTGGGAGCAGGACAGCAGGCCCTGCCCGTCCATTCCGCCGGCGGAGAGAAACGCCATGTCGATCTGGTAAGGCCCGAGCGCCGCCTCGGGATCGCCGGGGTGGCAGGACCGCGTCGGCGCCTTCACCGATCCCCCGAGAAGCTCGACCTCTATCCGTCCCTGCAGCAGATCAGCCAGCGTCAGGCAGTGGGTCACGATCCGCGCCGCCCTGCCCTGCGCCAGAAGCCGTGCCAGATGCGGCAGCGTCGTTCCGGTATCGAGAAAGACGGATGCATCCTGCGGCACCAGCCCCAGCGCCCGCTCCGCCGCCTGCCGCTTGGCCTCGATCGCCCTCTGCATCTGCGCATCGAAATCGTACCGGTCGGGCACGATGTACCCGCCGCGGCAGGCAAACCCCGCCTCGGAAGACGCCGCGTCCCGCCTCAGGGTCATCTCCGTCACGCCAAGCTGCTCGGCCACGTCCCGCAGCCGCAATGACGGCGTTACGTCCAGAAGGGCGGTGATCAGCTCGATACGGTGGGTCAGACCGCTCGGACGGGTCATTCGGGCTAAATCCTCGGACGATTGCGTGGAAGCCCGAAACTGCGCGCTCCGGGCCTTTCCGTCAAATGCAACCTTCGGCTGTGTGGATCCCGGGAAAACCCGGTTGCGGGGCTCGCCGGAGGGAATGACGGCGGCAAACGGACCGACCGCTCCGGCCCGCCGCGGGATATCTGCCGCGTTTCACGTGAAAGCCTCGGATCCCGAACCTCTCCGCCGCACGAGACGAGGGAGTGCGCTCGACCCTCACGGCGGCGCATCTTCCCTTGGCAGGAGGCGCTTGCCCCCTGCCGCCGCGCCTTCGCTTCAGAGTTCGGACGTCAATGTCCCGACGAGGTCCGTCCGTTCCCAGGAGAAGCCGCCATCCGCCTCGGGAGCGCGGCCGAAATGGCCGTAGGCGGCCGTGCGCTCGTAGATCGGACGGTTGAGATCGAGATGCGTGCGGATGCCGAGGGGCGTCAGGTCCATCGAGGCGCGGATGGCCTTCTCGATGGAGACGTCGTCGACCTGGCCCGTTCCGTAGGTCTCGCAATAGATCGACAGCGGCTTGGCCACCCCGATGGCGTAGGAGAGCTGGATCGTGCAGCGCTTGGCGAGACCGGCTGCCACGACGTTTTTCGCAAGATACCGCGCGGCATAGGCGGCGGAGCGGTCGACCTTCGTCGGATCCTTGCCGGAGAACGCCCCCCCGCCATGGGGAGCGGCGCCGCCATAGGTGTCCACGATGATCTTGCGCCCCGTCAGACCGGCATCTCCGTCAGGCCCGCCGATGACGAACGTCCCGGTCGGGTTCACCCACCATTCGGTCGCCTCGGTCAGGAAGCCCGCGGGCAGCACTTCGCGGATGTAGGGCTCCACGATCTCGCGGATATCGGCGCTGGTCTGGCCTTCGTCGGCATGCTGAGTGGACAGCACGACGGAGGTCACTTCGACGGGCTTGCCACCTGCATAGCGCAGCGAAAGCTGGGTCTTCGCGTCCGGCCGGAGGGTCGGCTCCAGCCCCGACTTGCGAACCTCGGCAAGTCGCTTGAGGATCGCGTGGGAATAGAGGATGGGCGCCGGCATGAGTTCGGGCGTCTCATCCGTGGCATAGCCGAACATGATGCCCTGATCGCCGGCGCCGTCCTTGTCCACGCCCTGCGCGATGTGGGAGGATTGTTCGTGCAGGCGGTTCTGGATCTCGCAGGTGTTCCAGTGGAACTTCTCCTGCTCGTAACCGATGTCGCGGATGCAGCGGCGGGCGATGCCCTCGACGCTCTTCATCACGTCCTGAAGCCGGTCCTTGTCCGCAAGGCCGATCTCGCCACCGATGACGACGCAGTTCGTCGTGGCGAATGTCTCGCAGGCAACGCGGGCCTCCTTCTCCTCGGCGAGAAGCGCGTCGAGGATCGCGTCGGAAATGCGGTCGCAGACCTTGTCGGGATGCCCTTCGGAAACGGACTCCGAGGTGAAGGTATAGTCTAGCCGGCTCATGTGCGGGGATGCTCCGTTGAGTTACGCCGCCACGCCAGGAAGCCGTTGTGACGGACCGAGACAGAGGGTTACGCCCGAGCCGGATCGCGGTCAACTCCGCTCGCGTTTACGCAAGGACAAAAGAAGAAGCATGGTGAGCGAGAGGATAAGGGCGATCCGCACCGGCCAGTCCCCCATCCGGGCATAGGGTGTGGGCGGCAGGGGCGCCGGGAGCGCGGCATCGAGAAAGCCCGCCTCCCCCAGCCCCAGCGCGCCCGTGACGCGGCCGAACGGGTCGATCATCGCCGAGACGCCCGTGTTCGCGGCGCGCGCAAGCGGCAGGCCCTGCTCCACCGCGCGCAGGCGCGCCTGTGCCAGATGCTGGTAGGGGCCGGAGATCTGGCCGAACCACGCATCGTTCGTCACCTGCATCAACCAGTCCGGGCGGGAGGGCGCGGCGGCGACGTCGTTCGGAAAGATCGCCTCGTAGCAGATGAGCGGCAGCGCGCGGCCGGCGCCCGGGATGTCGATCAGGCGCGGGCCGGGACCGAAGGCGTAGCCACCCGTCTCCCCGGCCGCGAGTCCGAAGAGGCCGACCCGGGCGGCGAGGGAGGCCATCGGCATGTACTCCCCGAACGGTACGAGGTGATGCTTGTCGTAGAGGTCCGTCACCCCGCCCTGCCCGTCCAGCACGACGAGGGAATTGTAGTAGGCCGCGCCCTCGATCCGCTGGACGCCGAGCGCCACGGGCCGGCCGCCGGAAGCCTCGGCGATCATCTGGAGGGCCGCTCCTGCCTCCTCGAGAAGCCACGGAATCGAAGTCTCCGGCCAGAGGACGAGGTCGGGTGCCGGACCCGGCGGGGCGGCGGCCGTCAGTTCGAGCGAACGCTGGAAGAAGGCGCGGGCACGCTCCGGGATCCACTTCTCCTCCTGCCGCGCATTCGGCTGGACGAGGCGGACGGTGGCCTGCGGCTCCCCGAAGGCCCCTGCGGGCACGCGCCAGATGCCGTAGGCTGCGGGCGCGGCGGCGAGGGCCGCGCCGGCGATTGCCCCGAGCGCGATGCGCTGGCGCCCGAGAAGCGCCGGAAGCGCGGCTGCGGCAAGTGTCAGGAGCGTCAGGAGATGCGGCCCGCCGAGGGCTGCTATCTGCATCTGGGGGGCGCCGATCCAGATGTGACCAATCAGCGCCCAGGGAAAGCCCGTCCAGAGCACCGAGCGCAGCATCTCCGCCGCCGTGAGCCACAGCACGAGATGCGCGGCTCGGCCCGCTCGACCCCGCCCGAGGGCGCCGGCAAGGGCCCCTGCTCCGCCCCAGAAGAGCGCAAAGCCGATGGCGCAGAACAGCAGCGCGAACGGCGCCATCCACCCATGGCGCGCGATGTCGATCAGGAACGGCTCCACGATCCAGTGGAGAGACGCGGCGAAATAGCCGGTGCCGACGAGCCAGCCCCGGAACGCGGCGGACCGCCAGTGAGATGCGCCCGAGATCAGCCAGATTGCGACGGCGAAGGCCGCGAGCGACAGCCAGGGCCAGGAGAGCGGCGCCTGCCCGGTCGCCGCGACGATGCCGACGGCAAGGCAGGCCAAGCGGGTCCGCCAAGGCCGCTCCGGCACGTCGCTCCGCACTGCCTCGTCCATGACCGTCTCCGTCCTCGCGATTGCACGGGGGAGGCCATGCCACAGCGGCTGGGCGGAGGGAACAGACCGTGCGAGAGGTATCCCTGACGGTCACGGCGCCGCGAGGGACGGAACCCGCTCCCGCAAACGGTGTTCGACGCTGTAACGCAGGGACAAGGATTTCCCCAGATGCAGATCTTCCGGTGTCCCGCCTGTTCGGCACCGCTCTACTTCCGCAACTCGGTCTGCCGCTGCGGCGAAGAGGTGGCCTTTGACCCCGATGCGCAGGAAATGCGCGTGGGGGCGACGTTCTGCGCGAACCGGGAGCGGATCGGCTGCAACTGGATCGCGGACGGGGGAGACCTCTGCCGGTCCTGCACGATGACCGAAGTCGTTCCCGACGTACGCGAACCTGACAACGTTCCGCTCTGGGCGGAGACCGAACTGTCGAAGCGCTGGATGCTCGCGAACCTCGCGCGCTGGGGCTGGTTCACCTCCTCCGATACAGGTCGGCGCCCGGTCTTCCGCCTGCTGTCTGAGCAGACGGCGACGGGTCAGGCGAGCGTCATCATGGGGCACGCCGACGGCACCATTACGATCAACGTCTCCGAGGCGAGCGAGGCGGTCCGCGCCGAGCGGCGGGAACAGCTCGGCGAACTTTACCGCACCATGATCGGCCACATGCGGCACGAGATGGCGCACTTCCTGCACATCCGCCTTTCAGAGAACCCCGAGTTCCTCGAAGGCTTCAGGGCTCTCTTCGGCGACGAACGGGCCGATTACGGCGAGGCGCTCAAGCGGCACTATGCCGATCCCGGCGTGCCGGGGGAGGACCACATCACCTCCTACGCGACCTCGCATCCACACGAGGACTGGGCGGAGACGATCGCGCACCTCTTGCACCTGACGGACCTGCTGGACAGTGCCGCCGCGGCCGGCCTGTCTCTCGGAACGGGCGGCCCGCCGCCGGGATACGATGCCTATGCCGAGACGTCCTGCGAGACCCTGCTGAGCTACGCGATCCCGATCACCATCGCCGTCAATCACGTGAACCGCGCGGTGAACCTGCCCGATCTTTATCCGTTCGTCCTGCCGCAGGGCGTCCGGGACAAACTCTCCTTCGCGCATGGGCACCTGCGGATTGCACCGCTGGTGTAGGGTCTCCGGTGCGGGCACATTCAGCCCCGGGGTGTACGGGCGTGCCGCCTCCCTGATCCAGAAATGAAGACGGCCGCCGGATCGCTCCGGCGGCCGTCTTGAGTGCATTATCGGCCATCCGGGTCAGCCCGGCAGCCTGACCCTCAGGCGTTTGATGCGGCGAGGGTCCGCGTCGATGACCTCGAGTTCGGCGCCGCTGTCATGCTGCAGGACCTCGCCGCGCGCGGGCACCCGGCCGGCCATCATGAAGGCCAGGCCACCGAGCGTATCGATCTCCTCGGCCTCCTCGGGATCGACGAAGGTCAGGCCCACATCAGCCTCGAAGTCCGACAACGGGGTGCGCGCATAGGCGAGGTAGACCCCCGGCTTCTCCTCGGACCAGAGCGCCGCCTCCTCGACGTCATGCTCATCCTCGATGGAGCCGATCACCTGCTCGATCACGTCTTCGATCGTCACGAGACCGTCGACGCCGCCATATTCATCGATCACGAGCGCCATGTGCCGCCGATCCGTCTGCATCTTCTGCAAAAGGACGCCGATCGGCATCGAAGGCGGCGCGTAGAGCAGCGGGCGCACCAGCGACTGGAGGTCGAAATCGTCTTCGCCGTGACCGTTGAACCCGTAGCGAAGCGCGAAATCCTTCAGGTGGATGAGGCCCACCGGCGTATCGAGCGTGTTCTCGTAGACCGGCAGCCGACTGTTGCCACTCTCGCGAAACACCTCGACCAGCCCGTCACGGGTGATGTCGAGTGGAACGGAGGTGATCTCCACCCGCGGTATCGCAACGTCCTCGACGCGCATTCGCTTGAGGTTCGACAGGCCGGGCAGACCCGGCGCCACCAGTCGACCGGCGGAGCGGCCGTTGGCCTCCCCCATCCCGTCATCCTCATCCTCACCGGGTCCGAACCAGTCGCCCAGCTTGTTCCAGAAGCCGCGCCTCTGGTCGTCCTCTTCGTCGTCCTGCGCGCTCTGCGCCGCCGGAGACGATGCGTCGGTTGAGTCCGTCATCCTTCCCTATTCCAAATACTGCCCCGTGGGAGAGGCCGATTCCGATCCATATGGGTCCGGCTCACCCAGTTGTCCAAGTATTCGGACTTCCGTGGATTCCATCAAGACCGCATCCGAATCGGTTTCATGGTCATACCCCAGCAAGTGCAGGATGCCATGCACAAGTAGATGCATCACGTGGGAGCCAAGCGGCTTGCCGCCCGCATCCGCCTCCGCCGCGCAGGTTTCGAAGGCCAGGGCGATATCCCCGAGAAACGGCGGCTCGCCCGGAAAATCGGGCGGCGGGAGCGGCAAGGGGGCCTCTCCGGGCGCATCCGGCGCGAGGTCCTCGGCGGGCCAGGAGAGCACATTCGTGGCTTTTGGCTTGTCCCGGAACTCGGCATTGAGCGCGGCGATCCGGTCGTCCGCGCAGGCCAGGAGGGAGATCTCGACATCTCCGGGCAGGCCCAGTTCCGCTGCGACGCCCGCGAGGGCGCGCTCCGCCAGCTCATCCAGCGGCAGGGCGGACCAGTCTTCCGCCTCGACTACGAGATCGACCCCCATGCGCGATGCCGCCAGCCCTCAGGCCGGCGGCGCATCCTTGTCATAGGCCTCGATGATCTTCGCGACGAGCGGGTGCCGCACCACGTCCTTCGACGTGAAGTAGTTGAACGAGATGCCCTCCACGTTCTTCAGCAGCCGCTCCGCCTCGGACAGGCCGGACACGACACCGCGCGGCAGGTCCACCTGGGAGCGGTCCCCGGTGATCGCCATCCGGGAGCCCTCGCCGAGACGGGTGAGGAACATCTTCATCTGCATGGCCGTGGCGTTCTGCGCCTCGTCGAGGACGACGGCCGCGTTCGCCAGCGTCCGGCCCCGCATGAAGGCGAGCGGCGCGATCTCGATGCGCTTCTCCTCCATCAGCCGGGGCAGCTGCTTGGCCGGGAAGAAGTCGTTCAGCGCGTCGTAGAGCGGCTGCATGTAGGGGTCGACCTTCTCCTTCATGTCGCCGGGCAGGAAGCCGAGCCGCTCCCCGGCCTCCACGGCGGGCCGCGCGAGGATGATCCGGTCGACATGGCCGCCGATGAAGAGGTTCACCGCCACGGCGACGGCAAGATAGGTCTTGCCGGTCCCGGCCGGCCCGATGCCGAAGGCCAGTTCGTTGCCCATCAGCGCGCGCACGTAGGCCTTCTGCGCATCGGTGCGAGGCTCGACGATCTTCTTGCGGGTCTTGATCTCGATCCGGCCGCCCTGGAACATCTCGAGCTGATCGGTCGGGCTGGCGGACGGCTCCCCGGGATCGGTGCCGAGGCGGAGGGCGCCGTCGATGTCGCCCGCTTCGACCGGGCGCCCGGCCTCTAGCCGCTCGTAGAGCTGCTGCAGGATCACCTCCGCCCGCGCGCGCGCATCGGCCGGGCCGATCAGGCCGAGCACGTTGCCGCGCCGGGTGATCTGTATGCCGAGGCCTTTCTCGATCTGGGCAAGGTTGCGGTCGAACTCCCCGCACAGTTCGACGAGAAGCCGGTTGTCGGAGAACTCCAGCGAGGTCTCCATGACGTCGTCCGAGGGAGGGGTGACGAGGGGGCTTAGTCCCAAATGCGCGCTCCGGTGCTGCAATCCTTTTTACCTTCTCCCATGCTGATCCTCGCGGCCCCTCCATGCAAGCCGCCCGACGGCGATTTCACGAAAACGGCACAAAATAAGCCGCGGACCCGGAGATCCGCGGCGAAATATTGCAGGGCGATCCTGCCGGACGGCCCCTGCAGGGCCGGACCCTACCGTGGGTCGGGGAACTGGGAGCCGCTCTTGAAGGGCCCGACGACGGTGTTGGGCGCGCCGGCGCCGGAACAGACCGGCTTGCCGTAGCGGTCGCGGCGGACATCCATGTAGCCTTCGAGGCCATCATCGATGATCCAGTGGTCACAGCCGTTGGGGTCGATCCAGATCCCTGCCTGAAGCTGGCTGAGATCCTTCGAATCGATCCCGCGGTCCCGGCCCTTGTCGGCGGGTATGGCGCAGGCGGACAGCGTGCCGAGTGCGGCGAGGATCGCAACGGTCCTGATCGTGTTCATCGTGGCATTCCTCACTTGATGCACTGCACTTCGACGCGGCGGTTCTGCGCCATGCCGGCGGCGGTGGCGTTCGTGGCGCGCGGCTGGCGCTCTCCGTAGCCGCGGACGGACAGGACCGGAACGCCGGCTTGCTGCGCCACCTGCGCCACGGCACTCGCGCGGCGCTGCGACAGGTTCATGTTGTAGGCATCGCTCGCCCGGCTGTCGGTATGACCGGTGATCGCGAAGGCGCGTGCATCGGCGGAGCGGAAGAAGCTGATCAGGCTCTGGCGGGCAGCGGGCCGGACCGTCGCGCTGTCCGTGGCGAAGAGCGTATCGGAATTCATCACGCCGCAGATCGCGCCCATGCGGCAGATCGGCAGGCCCTGGCTGTCGAGGTGGGAACTCATGTAGCCTTCGGCGCCATCGTCCATCACCCAGTGCTCGCACCCGTCCGGGTCGACCCAGATGGTCGGAACGTACTTCTCCTGCGCGGTGGCCGAGGTGGCCACGGCGCCGACCGCCAGTGCACACGCGGCCAGCGCCGGGATGAGGCCCCTCAGGCCCCGCTTCGGTGAAATCTTCACAACAGTCGCCCTTTACTACCCTCTGGAACAAGAGGTGCGACAGCCCCCCCAGGGTCTGCGCATCGGCTTCGACACTAGAGCGGTCTCGCGCCGCTGTGAAGTCTGCGAAAGTCCGGTTTTTCAGTTTATTCGGCGACAGTTGGCGGGGGCGAGAGGGCATTGTAGCCCCGTCTGGACGCTCAGATCCCGATCGCCTCGCCGCGGAGCGAATGCGCGCCGGCCTCGACGATGCGCACGCGCGCGATCTCGCCTTTCGGCAGGTCCGCCTCGAAGTGAACCGCGTGCAGATGCTCCGACTTCCCGGCGACCTGCCCCGGAAGGCGGCCCGCCTTCTCCACGAGCACGCGCGTCTCACGCCCCACCATCGCGGCTTGCGCCTCCGCCTGCTGCTCCGCCAAGAGCGCCTGCAGGGTCTGGAGCCGCGCATCGGCCACATCGGGCGCCACCGGAGCGCGCTCCGCGGCGGGCGTGCCCGGGCGGGCGGAGTACTTGAACGAATAGGCCTGCGCGTAGTGCACGGCCCGCACGAGGCTCATCGTGTCCTCGAAATCCGCATCCGTCTCGCCGGGGAAGCCGACGATGAAGTCCCCCGAAAGGGCAAGGTCCGGCCGGGCCGCGCGCAACCGGTCTATCAGGGCAAGGTAGCTTTCGGCGGTGTGGCGGCGGTTCATCGCCTTGAGCATCCGGTCGCTGCCCGATTGCACCGGCAGGTGCAGGTACGGCATCAGCTCGGGGCAATCGCCATGGGCGGCGATCAGGTCGTCCTCCATGTCGTTCGGATGGCTCGTCGTGTAGCGGATGCGCTCAATCCCCTCGATCTGCGCAAGGCGTCGGACCAGCCAGCCGAGACCGCGCGTCGCGTCGCCGTCCGCGCCGTGGTAGGCGTTGACGTTCTGGCCGAGGAGCGTGATTTCCCGCACCCCCTGCCGCGCCAGCCCCTCGGCCTCTCCGATCACGCGGGCGACCGGCCGCGACACCTCGGCGCCGCGCGTATAGGGCACGACGCAGAAGGCACAGAACTTGTCGCAGCCCTCCTGCACGGTGAGAAAGGCGGCCGGACCCCGCGTCGGGCTCGGCCGGGCGGGAAGATGGGCGAACTTGTCCTCGTCGAATTCCGTCAGCACCGCCGCGCGGCCGCCGGCGGCCAGCTCCGGCAGGCGGTGATAGCTCTGCGGACCGACGACCATGTCGACGATCGGTTGCCGGGCGAGGATCTCCTCCCCCTCCGCCTGCGCCACGCAGCCCGCGACGCCGATCTTGAGGTCGGGGTTCAGCGTCTTGAGGGGCTTCAGGCGCCCGAGCTCGGAATAGACCTTCTCCGCCGCCTTCTCGCGGATGTGGCACGTGTTGAGCAGGATCATGTCCGCCCCCTCGGCCGTATCCGTCCGCTCGTAGCCCGACCCGCCCATGGCCTCGGCCATGCGCTCGCTGTCGTAAACATTCATCTGACAGCCATAGGTCTTGATGAAGAGCTTTTTCTTCGGCTGTTCGGTCATGGGACATCACCTCGGAGCGGAACCCGGCACCGATACCGCGGCAGGCGCCGCATCGCAACGGCCCCGGGGACCGGGCCCGGCGCGACGATTGTGAGCTTCGGCATGGCCGGGCGGCGGGCACGATCACCGGACGTTGCCAAGGTCTGGTCTCTCAGGTAAGCGCATCATGTTATGTACTATCATAACGAATATTGAATCTTAGAGCCCCAGTACAGGAGCTTCCCATGCAGACCGCATTCGCCAAGTATCTCGGCGTCCTCGCCGCCGGATCCGCGCTCGCCTTCTCCGCCCCCGCCTTCGCCCAGACGACGAGCGAAGATGCCGCCGGCCACGATCACTCCGGGGAGCATGCGCACGATCACGATCATGACCACGCCCACGATGAGGACGTCCACAGCGGCTATTTCGACGACGACCAGATCGAAGCCCGCTCCCTCGCGGACTGGGAGGGCGACTGGCAGTCGGTCTACCCGCTGCTGCAGGAGGGTACGCTCGACGCGGTGATGGCCCACAAGGCCGACCATGGCGACATGACCGAGGACGAGTACAAGGCCTACTACGAGATCGGCTACGAGACCGACGTCGAGCGCATCACCATCGACGGCAATACGGTCACCTTCTACAGCGACGGCGTGCCGCTTCAGGGTCGTTACGAGGACGACGGCTACGAAGTGCTGACCTACGAGAAGGGCAATCGCGGCGTCCGCTACATCTTCGAAAAGAGCGAGGGCGACGCGGACGCTCCGGCCTTTATCCAATTCAGCGACCATGCCATCGCGCCCGAAGATGCCGGGCACTACCACCTCTACTGGGGCGACGACCGGGCCACGCTCCTCGAGGAAGTCACCAACTGGCCGACCTACTATCCCGCGGAAATGAGCGGCGACGAGGTGGCCGAGGAAATGCTGGCCCACTGATCCCGGGCCATGGAGTGGGCGGCCCCGAGGGCCGTCCACGATCCCGGTGCTGGTCCGGTAGCGCATGCGGTGACGTAGATCGCCGCTACGCCCGCCAACATTCGCGCGGCCGACCCACCTCCTTCGCCTCGCCCTTCCCCGTCCCTCCCCGTCGTCCCAGCGACGGGACGCGGCACGCCCGGTCCCCCTTTCCGCGCCGCACGGCATTGATAGGCCGTGCATCCCCGCCCTATGGTGGCGCCCGCAAGACAGCCGAAGGACCCAAGTCCCCCGTGCCCCACCCCTCCCTCGAGAGCTTCCTCGCTTCGCCCGTCGCCCGCACCGCGACAGGGCCAGTGGCGGTCGTGCTGCTGGAGGACAGGGTCGAAATCGCCTCCACCCTGCAGCACCTCTGCAAGAGCGGCTTCCGGACAATCGTCGCGCTCGCGCCGGAGGGAATCGAGGTGGAGCCGGATGCCGAGGGGCGCATCCATCCCGTGACGTTCGACCCATCCGCCGACTGGCCGCTCGTCGATGCGGTGAACCGGATCTCGGCCGCGGTTCCCGAGGGGACATGGCTGCACTACTGCTACAACGCCGAGTACCTCCTCTATCCGTTCTGCGAGACGCGGACGGTCGGAGAGATGCTGACCTTCCATGCCGAGGAACGGCGGGAGGCGATGCTGACCTATGTCGTCGACCTCTACTCGGACGACCTCGCCGCCCATCCCGACGCCGTCTCGCTCGAGCGGGCGCATCTGGACAAGGCCGGGTATTTCGCGCTTGCCCGGCAGGGCGAGTACGGCCCGCTGGACCGGCAGCTCGATTTCTACGGCGGACTGCGCTGGCGGTTCGAGGAACACGTCCCGAAGGCACGGCGCCGGATCGATCGGATCAGCCTCTTCCGCACGGCGCGGGGCCGGACGCTCAGACCAGACTTCACCCTCTCGGAAGAAGAACTGAACACCTATGCCTGCGCGTGGCACAATAACCTGACCGCTGCTGTCTGCTCGTTCCGAACCGCGAAGGCGCTGAAGCTCAACCCGGGATCGACCTTCGATATCGAGAGCTTCACTTGGTATAACTCCGTCCCGTTTGCCTGGACGTCGCGCGAACTGATGGATCTTGGGTTGATGGAGCCCGGCCAGTGGGTCTGACCCGCTAGAGGGCGCGGCCCGCTGCATTGAGGCACCCTCAAACCTTCTGTCCCTGCGGAACCTTTGCGGCTCCAGTTCATTTGGCGCTCATGTCGAGACGAATTACATGACCGCGCCATCCCCCGCCCCTGAATCGGCGCAGGAGGACGGCTCAAGCCGGGAGGCAGGGCGGATGGACGAGAGCACGCGGAACCGCGTGGCGCCTGTGGCCCTGATCGGTATTTTCGTTATCGCGGCCTGTGCGTCCCTAGTCATAGCGCGGGCCTTCTTCCTGCCGGTCATCATGGGCTTCCTGCTCGCCCTGACGTTCAGCCCCGTTCGACGCGGCATGTCGCGCCTCGGCGTGCCTGCCGGCATCACCGCAGGCGGGATCGTCCTTGCGCTTCTGGTGACCCTCGTCGCGGCCGTGGTCGGCCTCTCGGCCCCGATCCGGGATTATATCGACGACGCGCCGACCATCCTCAGCCAGGTCGAACAGAAACTTTCCGTGTTCTCGGAGGCGATGCGCACCGTCAGCGAGGCGAACGAGCGCATGAGCAATCTCGCCAGCTCCGCGGGCGGCGATGGGGCTGCGCCAGACCCTGCTGCGGCCGCGACCGCCGGCGGCGCCCCCACCGCGCAGCCGCAGCAAGTGGTGGTGAGCGACGAGCCGGGGATGCTCGCACGCCTCGCAATGGTCGCACCGTATGTCCTCGGGCAGGCGATCCTGACCCTCGTTCTGCTGTTCTTCCTGCTGAGCGTCGGCGATCTGTTCTACGAGAAGATCGTGCAGGCCGTTCCGACCTTCCGCGACAAGAAGAACGCGATCCGCATCGCCTACGACATCGAGCGCAAGCTCAGCCGCTACTTCTTCACGATCTCGATCATCAACTTCGGACTGGGCGTCAGCATCGCGCTCGCGATGTGGGGCCTCGGCATGCCGAACCCGATCCTCTTTGGAGCGGTCGCGTTCATCTTTAACTTCGTGCCCTATATCGGCGCCATCGCGGGCGTGGCCCTCGCCACCGTGATCGGCATCGTCGCGCTGCCCACCGTGGGTCAGGCCCTGGTTGCGGGCGCGGTCTATTTCCTGCTGACGAGCTTCGAGGGACAGTTCGTGACGCCCTATGCCGTCGGTCGGAGCCTCAAGCTGAACCCCGTCGTGGTCTTCATCTCCGTCGCCTTCTGGGGATGGGCGTGGTCCGTCGTCGGCATGATCGTGGCCGTGCCGACGCTCATCGCCCTTCGCGCCTTCGCCGATCACGTTGCCGGAATGCGGGGAATCGCAATCTTCCTGTCCGGGCGGGATGACGAGTTGCCGAAGATCCACCAGACCACGACCCCTCCGGCGGACAAGGTCTATGCGGCGGCGCAGAAGGAGGCGGAAACGGACGCGCCCGCCCTGCCCCATGTCGAGCCCGATCTTTCGAATGCCCAGAAGGAAGCGTCCGCCACCTGAGGCGCCCCGGGACCCGCATTCGCTTGCCGATGGCAGAGACTAATTATCGAGAGAGTACAGTTTGTCGCCACGCCCGGGCATGCTTCGTTGGAGGGAAGACTGCCGCCTCAACCGATGCGCCCCAAGGCGGTGAACCTGGCGATCTCGCGATCAGTCCCGAGAGAGACGGATCACGACATCCACCTTCGAGATGCGCGCGCCACCCGGAGCCTTCGGAAGCCGAACGATCTCCAACTCGTCCGCCGGCGCATCGAACAGCTCGGCGGTATCGTCCCAATAGAAATGGGGGTGATCATCGATCCGCGTGTCGAAATAGCTCTTCGACCCGTCGACCGTGATCTCCTGCATCAAGCCCGCGTCGCAGAAGGCCCTGAGCGTGTTGTACACAGTCGCGAGGGAGACCTTCTCCCCGGCGCTGCGGGATGCCTCGAACAGGCTTTCGGCCGTGACATGGCGATCTTCGCCGTCGCCGACGAGAAGAGACGCCAAGGAGACCCGCTGGCGGGTGGGCCGAAGGCCCGCGCGAGAAAGCCAGTTGCTGCCTCGCTCCACGGCCTTTTCCGAAAGGGTGTCGCTGGGTTTGGTCATTGCACCGTTTTATATGGCATCTTTCCCCGTGTTTTCAATTGGATTCCGGAGCACCCACTTGATTGGGCCGAGGCCCGGCCGAGCTATTGCGCCGTGCTTCTTCGCAATGGTAGGAAGCGAAACCGACACGGGACCAACCCCAGGGGCAGGCTACATGGCGGATTTTCCGACCAGTTTCGACAAGGATGACCTTCTGCGCTGTGCGCGCGGTGAGCTGTTCGGGCCGGGCAATGCCCAGCTTCCCGAACCGCCGATGCTGATGATGGACCGGATCACGGATATCAGCGGCGATGGCGGCGAGAACGGCAAGGGCCACGTCACGGCCGAGTTCGACATCACGCCCGACCTCTGGTTCTTCCCGTGCCACTTTCCGGGCAACCCGGTCATGCCGGGCTGTCTCATGGTGGACGCACTCTGGCAGCTGACCGGGTTCAATCTCGGGTGGCGCGGCTGGACCGGACAGGGCTTCGCGCTCGGCGCCGGCGAGGTGAAGCTCTCCGGCATGATCCGCCCCGATCGCAAGCTCGTGACCTACCACATCACCTTCACCCGCGTGATCGAGCGGCGCCTGAAGATGGGCGTGGCCGATGGCCGGGTCGAAGCGGACGGCGAGACCGTATGCGAAGTCCGCGACATGAAGGTCGGCCTGTCCGCCGCGAATGTCAGCAGCTGAGCCGAAAGGAGGCGCCATGCGCCGCGTCGTCATCACGGGACTGGGGATCGTCTCCCCCATCGGCAACAATTCGTCCGAAGTGGATGCCGCCCTCAGGGCCGGCCGCTCGGGCGTCGAACGCTCCGAGGAGATGGCCGAGCACGGCTTCCGCAGCCAGGTCGCCGGCACGCTGAAGATCGATCCCGCCGAGCACATAGACAAGCGCACCCTGCGGTTCATGGGACCGGGCGCCGCCTACGCTCATATCGCGATGCAGCAGGCGATCGTCGATTCCGGTCTGACCGAAGCTGAAATCTCCGATCCCAGAACCGGCCTCATCGCCGGGTCCGGCGGGCCCTCCACCTCCAACCTTTTCGCGGCGCACCAGATCGTGCTCGAAAAAGGGAGCCCCAAGCGCATCGGGCCCCTCATGGTGCCGCGCGGGATGTCCTCCACGGTGAGCGCGAACCTGTCCACCGCCTTCAGCATCAAGGGCATCAACTACTCCATCACCTCGGCCTGCTCGACCTCGCTGCACTGCATCGGCGCGGCTGCGGAGCAGATCCAGATGGGCAAGCAGGACGTGATGTTCGCCGGTGGCGGAGAGGAGCTGGACTGGACGCTGTCCTGTCTCTTCGATGCGATGGGGGCGATGTCCTCGAAGTTCAACGACCGCCCGGAGAAGGCTAGCCGCGCCTTCGACAGGGACCGCGACGGTTTCGTCATCGCAGGCGGCGGCGGCATGGTCGTCCTCGAGGAGCTGGAGCGGGCGAAGGCCCGCGGCGCCAACATCCTCGCTGAAGTGACTGGCTTTGCCGCGACCTCGGACGGGCACGACATGGTCGCCCCCTCCGGCGAAGGCGGTGAGCGGGCCATGCGCCTCGCGCTCGGCACCCTGCCCGAGGGACGCAAGGTCAGCTATATCAACGCCCACGGCACCTCCACGCCGGTGGGCGATGTCGGCGAAGTGGAAGCGGTGCGCCGCGTCTTCGGTGAGGGCAGCACCCCGCCGATCAGCTCCACCAAGTCGATGACGGGCCACAGCCAGGGCGCCACCGGCGCGCAGGAGGCGATCTATTGCCTCCTGATGATGAAAGGGGACTACATCGCCCCCTCGATCAACGTGGAGACCCTCGATCCCGCCCTGCACGAGGGCGAGATCGCGACAAGTCTGCGTGAGGCGGCCGGGCTCGACACGGTCATGACAAACAGCTTCGGCTTCGGCGGCACGAACGGATCGATGCTGCTGTCCCGCTACGAGGAGTAGGCTCATGGCCGACCTGCTTACAGGCAAACGCGGTCTCATCATGGGCGTCGCGAACGATCGCTCCATCGCGTGGGGCATCGCCAAGGCGGTGGCCGCCGAGGGGGCCGAACTGGCATTTACCTATCAGGGCGAGAATTTCGGCCGCCGCGTCGAGCCGCTCGCCGCAAGTGTCGGCTCCGACTTCCTGATCGACGCGGATGTGATGGACGATGCCGCGATGGACGGCGCTTTCAAGCAGATCGAGAAACGCTGGGGCAGGCTCGATTTCCTGGTCCATGCCATCGCGTTCTCCGACAAGTCGGAACTCGCCGGCCGCTTCATCAACACCACGCGGGAGAACTTCCGCAACTCCCTCACCATCTCCACCTATTCCTTGATCGACGTCGCGCGCCGGGCCCGCCCGCTGATGACCGAAGGCGGCACGATCCTGACCCTGACTTATCAGGGCTCCAATCGCGTGACCCCGTATTACAACGTGATGGGTGTGGCGAAGGCGGCGCTGGAAAGTACCGTTCGCTACCTGGCCAACGATCTGGGGCCGGAGAAGATCAGGGTGAACGCGATTTCGCCCGGTCCGATGAAGACGCTGGCCGGCGCAGCCATCGGCGGCGCGCGGCGCACCTTCCGGATGACCGAGATGAACGCGCCCCTGCGGGAAAATGCGACGCTGGGCGCCATTGGGGGCACGGCGGTCTACCTTGCGTCCGATTATGGGTCCTGCACCACGGGCGAGATTATCATCGTCGACGGGGGCTTCCATGTCCTCGGCATGCCGCAGGCCGAGAACATCTGATCGGGCCGGAGGCTATTCGCACAGCGCCCTGCGCGTCCGGGGACATGGACGTAGGGCGCTGCGCGCCGGCGCCGAAACCTCTGCTTTAGTACGAAATTTCTGCGAAATTTCGTTTCAGTCTAAGCGGTACTATTTGAGAACGAGTTAACTCGGATCGTCTATCTGAACGGGCCCGGCCCCGCGCCTCCGCTTGCGCCGCCCCAGAAGCCCCATCTGGCGAAACAGAATCAGCTGTCCGGCGCAGATCAGGACGAGGAGCAGGCACACGATCCAGAATGCGGCGGGCGACTCCACCCCCGGCATTCCGCCGACATTGATCCCGAGCAGACCGGTAATGAAGCCGAGCGGCAGGAAGATCGCGGCCACCACGGACAGGACCAGCATCTGGTGGTTCATCTGCTCGGAGCGGGCATCCATCAGCTGATCCTGTACGACCTGCGCCCGTTCCCGGATCGCGTCCAGCTCCTCGCCGAGACGGGTCACGCGCTCCGTCGCCTCTCGCAGGCGCACTCTGTCGGCCTTGGTCAGCCAGGTCAGGTCCTCGATCTCGAAGGTGGAGAGCGCGTCCCGCTGAGGGAACATGTACCGCCGCATCTGGATCGACATGGCGCGGATATCGCCAAGCTCGTGACGCGACACGTTCTCCGTACCGCCGAACAGCATCTCCTCCTCGAGCGTATCGATGCGCTCGTTGAGATGGGCAACGATCGGCTCTGTCCGGTCGGCAAGCCGCAGGGCCAGCCTGGCGACGAGATCGCCCGGTGTGGTCGGCCCCTGCCCCCGCGCAATCTCGTCCCGGATGTCCAGCACCGCCGCGAGCGGATTGCGCACCACGCTGACCACGCGCGTCCCCTGGACCCACAGACGAATGGAGACCATGTCCTCCGGCTCGGCGCCGGGATTGAGGTTAACCCCGCGCAGGTTGAGGATCACTCCGCCATCGTGGACGGTGCAGCGCGGGCGCGTCTCGTCCGCCGTGAGGGCGTTGAAGACCACCGGGACGAGTTTGGCACCGTGAAGCCAGCCCTGACCGGCCGGGCTGTCCCGGAACATGTGGATCCAGATGAAACCGCCGCCCTCCTCGGGCGGCTCGCCCGGCGCTATGGGGCCGAGCGGTTCGCCCTTCCCGTTGCGGGCGAGGTGATAGGCAATTAGCGCCGGCGTACTCTCGTCGGGCGGCAACGCGGCCGGCGCGCTCTCCGGTTCAGGGGCGTCCAGAAGCGTCACAGGTCGATCGTCTCCCCGGGCCCCGCCGTCCCCTCGTCCTCGGGGCCGGGCTCCGGAGCATCTCCATCCTCCCCGGGATCCTTGTAGCGCAGGATTATATCGCCATTCGGCAGTTTTTCCGGCAGCTCGTAATTGCTCACGTCTCCGATCATGTCCTGAAGCTCGCTGAGCATCGGCCCCATCTGCCGGGCGAAGCGGCGGAGGGAGGGCTCCAATTGCTCGGCGAGGTCCCGCAGGTCGGGCTCGACCTCTTCCCGGAAGCCGTCGAAGAGGTCCCGGGCCGTATCTCCGAGGGACTCGCCCTCGTTTTCGACGTCAGGCATAGGAGCGATGGGCGGATCCTCGTCCTGCGCGTGGAGGGGCGTGGCGAGGAGGAGAGCGAGGGCGTAGGCGGCAATCTGTTTCATAGCACTCAGACCTAGCTGGCGAGGGTCGTTCGGAAAGATCATGCGCGCTCCCGTGATATCTGGTCCCAGGCGGCGTTCAGGTGAACCATTCGCGCCTCCGCCATCCGCACGGCCTCCTGCGGCACACCGCGGGCGATCATGCGATCGGGGTGGCTTTCCTTGATCTGCGTGCGCCAGGCGCTGCGGATCTGGTCCAGCGGCATGTCCGGCGTGACGCCGAGGACCGCATAGGGATCTGGCGCGGCATCGCCGACGAAACGCGCCCGGATCGCGGCGAACTGGGATCCCGGCAGGCCGAAGATCTCGGCCACCCGTTCGAGGAACCTCGCTTCCGACCGGTGATAGGCGCCATCCGCCACGGCCACGTGAAACAGGCCTTCCATCACGTCACCGAGCACGGGATCGCCGGTCGGAAACATCCGTGCGATCTTGCCGGCATATTCCTCGAACCCCGCCACGTCGGTGCGCGCGAGATTGAAGACGCGGGCCGCGTTCGACAGCTCGTCCTCGGGGATCTGGAAGACCTTGCGAAACGCCGCCACCTCGTTGCGGCTCACGGACCCGTCCGCCTTCGCCATCTTGGCGCCGAGAGCGATCACGGCGATGGTGAAGCCGACCGAACGCTCCGGAGGCGTGCCGAAGTCGAGCAGAGCGCCAAGGCCCTCGCCATTGCGAAGCGCGGAGAGAGCGGAAGTGATGCGGGTCCAGATCGACATGGCGGAAGCCTACAGGAATGCTGCAACGCCGCACAGAGGGCTCGTTCGCCGAAGCACGCTCGCAACGTACGCTCGTTCGCTGCGCCTTTCTCCTTCGGCGGGCCCGTGACACGCGAAGGCCGATTCACGTGACCTCTGATTGCGCGCGTCGGTCGTGGTCGGGTCCCGTCCGCAACCGGGCGGGTCTGCCCTCCCCTCAAGCCCCTGCCGCGTATCCCAAGCGTGGCCCTGCGATCCCCTGAAAGAGCGGATCCGAGTAGAGCCCTCCATCCGCCACTCCCTGCCGATCACGCCGTGCGGTCGCGGCGCGCCTTTCGGATCAACTCGAGAATGCCGCGCGCGGCATCGGGAATGTTCGTGCCCGGGCCGAAGATCGCTGAGACCCCGGCGCCTTTCAGGAACTCGTAATCCTGGCTCGGGATCACGCCGCCGCAGACCACGAGGATATCGCCGGCATCCTCGGCGCGCAGGGCCTCCACCAGTTTCGGGGCGAGGGCCTTGTGCCCGGCGGCCTGGCTGGAAATGCCGACGACATGGACGTCGTTGTCCACAGCGTCGCGTGCGGCTTCCTGGGGCGTCTGGAAGAGCGGCCCGACATCCACGTCGAAGCCGATATCGGCGAAGGCCGTCGCGATGACCTTGGCGCCGCGGTCATGGCCGTCCTGCCCCATCTTCACCACCATCATCCGCGGCCGGCGCCCCTCTTCCTCGGCGAAGGCCTCGACGTCCCTCTGGATCGCCTCGAATTCCGCATCGCCGTCGTAGGCAGCGCCGTAGACGCCGGCGAGCGTCTTCACCTCCGCCCTGTGGCGGCCGAAGACCTTCTCCATGGCCATGCTGATCTCCCCCACCGTCGCACGCGCCCGCGCTGCCTCCACTGCGGCTTCGAGGAGGTTGCCACCCTCTCCGGCGCGGCGCTCCACCTCCGAAAGCGCGGCCGCGGTTGCTCCCTCGTCCCGATCCGCCCGGATCCGCGCCAGTTTCTCGATCTGGCCCGCGCGGACCGTCTCTCCGGCGATGTCGAGGATGTCGATCGGATCCTCGGTCTCCTTGCGGTACTTATTGACGCCGACGACCACGTCCTCCCCCCTGTCGATGTTCGCCTGTCTGCGGGCGGCGGTTTCCTCGATCCGGAGCTTGGGCATGCCGGAGGCAACGGCCTTCGTCATTCCGCCCATCTCCTCGACCTCCTCCATCAACGCCCAGGCGGCTTCGGCGAGGTCCCCGGTCAGCCGCTCGACGTAGTAGGATCCGGCGAGCGGATCGACGACGCCTGTGACCCCCGTCTCCTCCTGCAGGATAAGCTGGGTGTTGCGGGCGATCCGGGCGGAAAAGTCGGTCGGCAGGGCTATGGCTTCGTCCAGGGCGTTGGTGTGCAGCGATTGCGTTCCGCCCAGAACCGCGCTCATCGCCTCGTAGGCCGTGCGGATGACGTTGTTGTACGGATCCTGCTCGGCCAGCGAGACGCCGGAGGTCTGGCAGTGGGTGCGCAGCATGGAACTTTTCGGGTCCTGCGGCGCGAACTCCTCCATCACGCGGGACCACAGGAGCCGCGCGGCCCGCAGCTTCGCCGCTTCCATGAAGAAGTTCATGCCGATGGCGAAGAAGAACGACAGGCGCGGCGCGAAGCGGTCGACGTCCATCCCCCGCGCGATGGCGGCGCGCACGTATTCCCGCCCGTCCGCCAGGGTGAAGGCGAGCTCCTGCACGAGGTTCGCCCCGGCCTCCTGCATGTGGTAGCCGCTGATCGAGATCGAGTTGAACCGTGGCATCTCCGCCGCGGTGTACTCGATGATGTCCGCGACGATCCGCATCGAGGGCTCGGGCGGATAGATGTACGTATTGCGGACCATGAACTCCTTCAGGATATCGTTCTGGATGGTCCCGGAGAGCTCACCGCGCGGGACGCCCTGCTCCTCCCCCGCCACGATGAAGGAAGCGAGGATCGGGATCACCGCGCCGTTCATGGTCATGGAGACGGACACGTCCTGAAGGGGGATACCGCCGAAGAGGACCTTCATGTCCTCCACGCTGTCGATGGCGACGCCGGCTTTTCCCACGTCCCCCTCGACGCGGGGATGGTCGCTGTCATAGCCGCGGTGGGTCGCAAGATCGAATGCGACGGAGACGCCCTGCTGCCCGGCGGCGAGCGCACGGCGATAGAAGGCGTTGCTCTCCTCGGCGGTGGAGAAGCCCGCATATTGCCGGATCGTCCAGGGCCTCCCGGTATACATCGTCGCACGCACGCCCCGCGCATAGGGGGCGAACCCCGGCAGGGAGCCGATATGCGCAAGCCCCTCGAGGTCCGCTTCGGTGTAGAGCGGCTTCACCGAAATCCCTTCCAGCGTGTGCCAGACGAGCTCGTCCGGGGTCCGTCCCTTCGTCTCCTTGCGCACAAGATCGGCCCAGTCGTTGAGGGAAGGCGGCGTCGATGGGCCGGTCTCATGCGTCATCGTGATCTCCTCGGGTCCGGGCATGTCTTCGCCTATGCCCCCCGATTGACTATATAACTCCCATGCATGTCCACGCGACCATCCGTTTACTTGCCCTTGCTGGCGCTCTCTTCCTCACCGGGGGGAGCGTTCTGTCCGCCCAGACGGATGCACCGGAGGGTGAGGATGCGCTCGCCGTCGGTGCCGATCCGCTTCCCGAGGATGCGCCAGAGCCGCCGGATGCCGATCTTCCGCTGGAGATCCGCGATGCCGCCGATATCGATCTGAGCGATTATCTCTGGACGCGGCGCCCCATCGTCGTCTTCGCGGACACCCCGGCCGATCCCCGCTTTCTCGAACAGGTGGAGCTTCTTTCCGCCCGTCCGGAGGAGCTGATCTCGCGGGATGTCATCGTGGTGACCGATACCGATCCGGGTGCCCGGTCCGGCGTCCGCTCCCAGCT
The DNA here is from genome assembly GCF_003390865.1 of Tropicimonas sp. IMCC34011. GTDB lineage: Bacteria > Pseudomonadota > Alphaproteobacteria > Rhodobacterales > Rhodobacteraceae > Tropicimonas_B. The sequence goes on along the minus strand of NZ_QMEJ01000005.1, from coordinate 222,999 downwards.
CCGCCCGCGCGGCTTCGCGCTGGTGATCATGGGAAAGGACGGACGGGTGGAGCTCCGCAAGCCGTTCCCGTGGGACGTGCGGGAGATCAGCCGCACCATCGACAAGATGCCCCTCCGGCAGAACGAGTTGAGGGAGCAGCGCAACGGCGGCTCGTGAGCGGCGCCGGAATTGCAAAATCAGCCGGGAAACGCTATATCAGGGGCATGGGAGCGCCCGTCGCTCCGCCGAGGGAAAGGACCAGAGATGGACCGCGAGACCCACACGCCTATTCCGACGACCGGTCGGACCGGACCGCGCCCGGGGTATTGACCGCACGGCGCGGACGCGGCGGCACCAGGCCATCGCGGATCGCCCGCTCGTCCAGTCGTGCCGCCTCCGGCCCGTCTTCGGCATAGACCTCGATCAGCCGCAGCGCGATCAGCCCGTAGCGCAGGGCCTGCTTCTTCATCTCGATATAATCGCCGTACATGACCAGCTTCGAGGACGTCTCGGCGTTTGCGAAGGCGGTCGAGCGCATGTCCCGCGCTAGTGTCGCGATGGCGCGGAGCTGGCGATAGAACAGCACCACGGCGTCGATCGAGGTGCGCGTTAGGATGTGGATTTCCCCCGTCACGGCCCGGAAGATCATGTCATCCTGCTCGGTCGGAATGAGCGGAACGTGAGACGGCTCCGCCGCGAAGCGTTCTGCCATCTGCGCCTCGTACCCGTCCAGAAGCGCCTCCGATCCGAGGTTGTGAACGTGGGCGCTGATCTCCGCGAAGAGGGCGCGGTGGATGTCGCGGATGCGCTCGGCGCGCTGCTCCCGGTCCCGCGCGATCCCTTCGAGATACCGCCGCTCGTCCGCCTTGCGGTTCTGCCACCCGTTGACCAACCAGCCGATGGCGAGGAAGGCCCCGGCAATCACCGCCTGCCAGATCCGGGGATCGATCGCCGTCCAGGTCATCTGCGCGTCATCGGGATGCCGCCGGCCACGAAGAGCAGGACAAGTGCAGCCCCCGCGCCTTCCTGGAAGGTGACGTATCCGGCCAGCATGCCGTAGAGCGCCGCCCCCCAGATCAGCACGACGAGCGCGAACGCCCCGACCCAGAACCGCCCCTTGAGAAGCCGTCCGGCAAGGATCATCCACACTCCGGCATAGCCCGCGAGGCCCGCAAACGCCGGCACGACCAGCGTTCCGATGAAGGGCGCCAAGCGGCCGCCCGAGAGCACCACCCCGGCCAGCGCGGCATTGACGGCCCACGCCACGGCGAGCCCGGCAGCGAAGGCAAGTGCGTGGGTGGCCCAGGACGCCAGGCGGTTCATTCGAACTCCATGATGATCTCGTCCACGGCGAGGCTGTCCCCACTGGACACCTTTACGGCGGCGACGCGTGCCTTCCGCTCGGCCCGCAGGATGTTCTCCATCTTCATAGCCTCGACGGTGCAGAGCGGTTGCCCCTCCTCGACCTCCTGGCCCTCCTCGACGTGAAGTGCAACGACGAGCCCCGGCATCGGACAGAGCAGCAGCCGGGAGGTATCCGGCGCCACGCGCTCCGGCATCAGGGCGGCCAGCTCGGCCTGTCGCGGAGTCCAGACCTTCACGTCGAGATCCGCGCCGCGGTGCCGGATGCGGAATCCCGTCGCGCACGTCCGGACGTTCAGCGTCACGGCGTCGCCATCCGCCTCGATGCGCGCGAGCGTCTGCCCCGGCGTCCAGTCGCTCACGACGTCATGAACCGCGCCATCGGCGAAGCGCACCTTTGCCCCGCCCTCCCGCGGCTCCACCTCCACGGCGAAACTCCGGCCGGCAAGGGCAACGACCCAGGACGCGCCGACACGCCGCTCGTGATTGTCCATTCGCCCCGAGATCCGAGCGCGCCGGATCTCGGCGACGCGGAACATCGCGGCGGCGGAGGCGGCGATACGGCGCAGCGTGCCCTCCGGCAGTTCGGCGCCGCTGAACCCCTCGGGGTATTCCTCGGCAATGAAGGCCGTCGTCAGCTCCCCGGCTGCGAAGCGGGGATGGTCCATCACCGCGCTGAGGAAGGGAAGGTTGTGCCCGATCCCCTCCACCTCGAACGCATCCAGCGCCTCGCGCATCGCCTCGAGCGCAGCCTGCCGGTCCGGCCCCCAGGTGCAGAGCTTGGCGATCATCGGATCGTAGAACATCGAGATTTCGCCGCCCTCGAAGACGCCGGTATCGTTCCGCACCGCCTTGTCCTCGCGCGCGAACTCGCGGGGCGGGCGGTAGCGGGTCAGGCGGCCGATGGACGGCAGGAAGTTGCGATAGGGATCCTCGGCGTAGAGCCGGCTCTCGATGGCCCATCCAGACGTCTTCACATCCTCCTGCCGCAGTCGCAGGGGCTCGCCGGCGGCGATCCGGATCATCTCCTCGACAAGATCGATCCCGGTGACCAGCTCCGTCACGGGATGCTCGACCTGAAGACGGGTGTTCATCTCGAGAAAGTAAAAGTTCCGGTCGGCATCCACGATGAACTCGACCGTCCCCGCACTGCGGTACCCCACGGCCTGCGCCAGCGAAACGGCCTCGGCCCCCATCGCGGCGCGCGTCGCCGCATCGAGGAGGGGTGACGGGGCCTCCTCGATCACCTTCTGGTTCCGGCGCTGGATGGAGCATTCGCGCTCCCCGAGGTGGATGCAGTTCCCCTGCCCGTCCGCGAGAACCTGGATCTCGATATGGCGCGGGCTGGTGACGAACTTCTCGATGAAGATGCGGTCATCGCCGAAGCTGGAGCGCGCTTCGGACCGGGAGGAGCCGAACCCTTCACGCGCCTCCGCCTCGGTCCAGGCGACCCGCATGCCCTTGCCGCCGCCGCCGGCGCTGGCCTTTATCATCACCGGATAGCCGATCTCGCCCGAGATCCTGGCGGCTTCGTCCTCGTCCGCGATCAGCCCCATATACCCCGGAACAGTGGAGACACCGGCCTCCGTGGCGATCTTCTTCGAGGCGATCTTGTCCCCCATCGCTTCGATGGCGTGGGCACCGGGGCCGATGAAGGCGACTCCCTCGGCCTCCAGCGCCTCGGCGAAGGCCTTGTTCTCCGACAGGAAGCCATAGCCGGGGTGGACCGCCTCGGCGCCGCTCGCGCGGACCGCCTCCATGACCCGTGGTATGGAGATGTAGGACTGGTCCGCCGGCGCCGGACCGATGCGGATGGCCTCGTCCGCCATGCGAACGTGGAGCGCGACCGCGTCGGCATCGGAATAGATGGCGACCGTCCTGATCCCCATCTTCCGCGCGGTGGCAATGACGCGGCAGGCGATCTCACCGCGGTTGGCGATCAGGATCTTGCCGAACATCGGCGCTCCTCCCACAGGGACGCGCCGATACAACGAAAAAACGCCACCCCGGCGGCGCGGCCGAGGTGGCGTTCCTTGGTCTGGATCAGGCGGCGCGGGGCCGCCCGAAACCGATCAGCGGCAGATGCCCGCGTCGTCGCAATAGACGCCTGCGAGGGCACCGGCAGCCGCACCGGCCGCAACGTTGTTGTTGGTGGCAGACGCAGCCACGCCGCCGATGGTCGCGCCGGTGACGCCCCGCTCGAGATCGGTGTCGCACGCGGCGAGACCGGCAACGACGGAGAGGGCGAGAACGGGCTTGATGAGGGCTTGCATGAAAATCTTCCTGTTTTGTTGCTGCTCGATAGAACAGTGCTCTGCGCAGTACGCCGCAGCAACTCTCGGGTGCGGGAAAGGTTCCAATTCGGCGCGATGCCGCCGAAAAGAATCCCCGGGGCGCATGTCCTCTCGCCGCGGGGCGACGCCCTGAAGGGGCGCCGGGACGCATCGGGAAAGCGCCGATCCTGCACGGCGCCACGCGCGGCCGGCTCCCGCCGCCCGGGTGAGGCCATGCGCCGGATCACGCCCAATCCTCGTCGTCCTCCTCGGCGCCGTCCTCGGCCGCCTCCTCGTCTTCTCCCCATTCTCCGGCCTCCGACGGCACGGAATTGGGAAACGCGGCGTGGGCGGCGGCGACGTCGATCCTGAGAAGCTGGCTGTAATCCTTCGGATTGAACGGTTCGGACGCCGGCACGACCTCGCGGCCGAGAAGCCACGACAGCCGCCCGCCATCGAGGTTGCCACGCTCGAACGGCTCGTCCCCGAACTGGTCCCAAAGCGCCGCCATGAACGCGGCATCAGCCGCGCGATCGGCCGGACGGCGATCGGCGAAGCGCTTGCGCTCGATAAGGGGGGTGGGACCCGCCTTGTTCGCGCGCCGGATCGTGAATGTGAAATCGGTGCCGGTCAGGCGGCTCGGGAATCCGCGATGCTTGATCATGCCGCACCCTCGACCGGCTGGAGGAGCGGGGAGCGTGTGGCGGGCCGCTGATCAGCCCGCCACTGCGTCGGCTCAGTACTTGCTGTAGACCGGCTCAGCGACGATGGGCTCTTCGACGAAGACCACTTCTTCTTCCTGGGCGCATGCCGCAGCGAAGGCAACGAGGCCGAGGGCGAAAATGACTTTAATGCTCGTGGACATCCCTGTCTCCTGTAAGCTGTATCGGAACCTCGAACGCACGCTGGCGTGATCGAGTTCCACTTGGGTGTTGCGGTCGCCCTGGGGCGTCCACCGCTGACGATAGCGTGAATTTCCGTCGGGAAATAGGTAGCGTGCATTCGGCCCGTGTCCTGTGACTTGGCTGCACCATCAAGGCGCAGGATATCGCGCATTCATTGCCAGACGCAGGCCCCCTGCTCCACCCGATACGCACTGATGAACATTGTCGCGTCAGGGTCCGAAGCACCGCGTTCGACGGGGCGATCCAGCAGGATCACGGTGATATCTTCAGCTTTCCGCGCGTCGACGCCTGAAAGCTCCTCGGCGCAGAGCGCATCGAGATCGGCCTCCACCGCCATGTAATCGAGATCGCCGCCTTTCGCCGCGATCCTGGGGGCAAGATAGCGAACGATGAGCCATGTTTCGCCGTTCGCTTGGCGTTCGACGAAGCGGTCGAGCGCAATGACCTCCTGCCCCGAGGGGAGAGGGTCCGCGACAGCGGCCGATGCCAGAAAAATCGAGAATGAAAGGGAGATGAAACGCAATCCGCGCCGGCGCCTCCCAACACCGGCGCGGATTGACCGGGCTCTGAGGCCCGGTAGCTGGCGCTCGCCGACATTCGGGTCGGCGCCTCCTTGGCCAGTGGTGTTCCGCGGTCCGGAACCGATTCGGTCCCGGATCATGGCGGGATGATGACGCATGTTATCCATTTTCCGCAAATGTTTTATGCAAGTCCCGGCAATGACAGCGCAAACACTCCTCGAAAGTAAAACCGATGATGCCTGAAGACGCCTCATAGCGGGATGTTGTCGTGCTTTTTCCACGGCAGCTCGGCGTTTTTGCCCCTCAGGGCGGCAAGGGCCCGCGCCACGCGCCTCCGCGTCGCATGCGGCTGGATCACGTCGTCGATAAAGCCGCGTTCCGCCGCGATGAACGGATTGGCGAAACGCTCCTCGTAATCCGCCGTCCGCTCGGCGATTTTCTCCGGATCTCGCAGCTCCGAGCGATAGAGAATTTCCGCCGCCCCTTTCGCGCCCATCACGGCGATCCGGGCCGTTGGCCATGCGTAGTTGACGTCGCCGCGCAGATGCTTGGAGCTCATCACGTCATACGCGCCGCCATAGGCCTTGCGGGTGATCACGGTCACCTTGGGCACCGTCGCCTCGCCGTAGGCGAAGAGCAGCTTGGCGCCGTGCTTTATGACCCCCCCGAACTCCTGCCCCGTCCCCGGCAGGAACCCCGGAACGTCCACCAGCGTCAGGATCGGGATGCCGAAGCAGTCGCAGAACCGCACGAAGCGCGCGGCCTTGCGGCTGGAATCGATGTCGAGGCATCCGGCGAGCACCATCGGCTGGTTGCCGACCACCCCGACCGTTCGCCCCTCGATGCGGATGAAGCCGGTGATGATGTTCTTTGCGAACTCGGCCTGCATCTCGTCGAAATCGCCCTCGTCGGCGATCTTCAGGATCAGCTCCTTCATGTCGTAGGGCATGGTCGGACTGGGCGGAACAAGAGTGTCGAGGCTTTCGTCGATCCGCTCGGGGTCGTCGAAGAACGGGCGGACCGGGGCCTCGGAGCGGTTTGACAGCGGCAGGAAATCCACCAGCCGCCGCACTTCAGCCAATGTCTCCACGTCCCCCGCGTAGGCCGCGTCCGCGACCGAGGAGCGCCGCGTATGGGTGGACGCGCCGCCCAGCTCTTCGGCCGTCACGACTTCGTTCGTGACCGTCTTCACCACGTCGGGGCCGGTCACGAACATGTAGCTCGTGCCCTCCACCATGAAGATGAAATCCGTCATCGCCGGCGAATAGACCGCCCCGCCCGCGCAGGGGCCCATGATGACGGAGATCTGCGGCACGACGCCCGATGCCTCGATATTGCGCCGGAACACCTCGGCATAGCCCGACAGGGAGGCGACCCCCTCCTGAATGCGCGCGCCGCCCGAATCGTTCAGCCCGATGATGGGGGCTCCGACGCGCACGGCCATGTCCATGATCTTGCAGATCTTCTGGGCGTGGGTCTCGCTCAGGGATCCGCCGAAAACGGTGAAATCCTGACTGAAGACGCAGACCATCCGGCCGTTGATCGTGCCCCATCCGGTAATGACGCCGTCCCCGTCCGGACGCTGCTGCTCCATGCCGAAATCGGTGCAGCGGTGGCGGACGAACATGTCGAACTCCTCGAAGGAGCCGTCGTCCAGCAAGAGGTCGAGCCGTTCCCGCGCGGTCAGCTTGCCCTTGGCATGCTGGGCCGCGATGCGCTTCTCGCCGCCGCCCTTCCTCGCATCTGCACGCCGCGCCTCCAGCTCCTGGGTGATCTCCTTCATGCGCCTTGTGTCCTCCCCCGCGCGCCCATTCGGCGCCGTCCATCCAAATGGCTGGCGACCCGCATGGCAAGTGCGGGCATGCGAGATAGGCCGTTGGCATGCCCGGCGGGGTTGCCTATAGCGTCCTCCATGTCCGGCTCCCCCAGCGTCCGCTTTCTTGACCGGACGACCCCGCCCCACATCGTCACGCTCGTTGCCCTCGCAAGCATCTCTGCGCTGAGCATGAACGTGTTCCTGCCGTCGCTTCCCTCGATGACGGAGCATTTCGGAACGCCCTACGCGGTGATGCAGCTGACGGTGACGGCGTATCTCGGCATCAACGCCGTCCTCCAGATCCTGATCGGTCCGATTTCGGACCGGTTCGGCCGCCGCCCGGTTCTACTCGGCGCGATGGCGATCTTCCTTGTCGCGACGCTCGGCACCCTCTTCGCCGGGAGCGCCGGCGGCTTTCTCTTCTGGCGGATGATGCAGGCGGCGGTGGTGACGGGGCTCGTCCTCTCCCGCGCCGTGGTGCGGGACATCTATCCGCCCGACCGGTCCGCCTCGATGATCGGATACGTCACGATGGGCATGGCGCTGGTCCCGATGATCAGTCCGATGATCGGCGGCGTTCTCGACGAGGCGTTCGGCTGGAAGGCCAACTTCTGGCTCCTGTTCGTCAGCGGCGCGGGCGTCGCCGCTCTCATACACCTCGATCTCGGCGAGACGGCGCAGGACACGGCAGCCACCTTCTCGGCGCAGTTCCGCGAATATCCCGAACTCGTCACCTCGCGTCGGTTCTGGGGCTATTGCCTCACCGCGATGCTGTCCTCCGGCGCGTTCTTCAGTTTCCTTGGCGGCGCGCCCTACGTCGCGACGGAGGTTTTCGACCTGTCGCCATCCCAGATGGGCGGGTTCTTCGGTTTTCCGGCGGTGGGCTACGCCTTCGGCAACTTTCTCACCGGACGCTACTCCAGCCGCGTCGGGATCGACCGGATGGCGATCCTGGGTTGCGCGGTCTGCGCCGCGGGACTGGCCACGCTGGCGCTCTGGATGGCAACGGGGCCGGTCTCGCCCGTCGTTTATTTCGGCTCGTTCGTCTGGGTCGGGATCGGCAACGGCCTCGTCCTGCCGAACGTCACATCGGGAATGCTGTCGGTCCGTCCGCGGCTCGCAGGCACCGCGAGCGGCCTCGGCGGAGCCTGCATGATCGGCGGAGGCGCGGTGCTGTCGGCGATCGCGGGCGCTGCGCTGAGCCCGACCGCGGGCCACTGGATCCTGGCGGGACTTATGCAGGCCTGCTCCGCGATGGCCCTTCTGGTCATCCTCTGGGTCGCCTCGATCAACCGACGCGAAGCAGCCGCCAGCCAGACGCGGGCCTGACCGCGCGGCGCGAAAGACGGGCCGATCCTCGCTCCAAGGACGGATGCGCCGCGGCATGAACGGCTTTGCTCCGGACCGATGCCGGCCCCGGGTCGCGGGACGGGAGTGACGCCGCGCGGGATCGTGGTACGGTCCGGCAAAGCCGCATGCGCCCGGCCTTGCCCCTGGTCCCGACAAGCTACCCCATGATCCTTCTCAGCCTCTTCTTCGCCTGCCTCTTCGCCGTCGTTCACCTCGGCATCGGCTGGCTGACCTTCCTCGGCCGCACGCCGCGCAGCCGCTGGCTCTCGGGCGCCGGAGGCGTGGCTGTGGCCTATGTCTTCCTCCACGTGCTGCCCGAACTCGCGGAGCACCGGAGCGTCTTCGCCGAGGAGCTGGGCACCGACGAGGGCATGGCGGAGGGCGTCGTCTATTCCCTCGCCCTGATCGGGCTCGTGGTCTTCTACGGGCTGGAACGCGCCATCAAGACGTCCCGCAAGAGAGAGATGGCGCCCGGGCAGGAGGAGCATGCGGCCGGGACCTTCTGGCTGCATATCGGCTCCTTCGCCGCCTACAACGTCATCATCGGGTACCTGCTGCTGCACCGCGAGGAGGAGGGACTCTGGTCGCTCGTGATCTACGGGATCGCCATGGCGCTGCATTTCGTCACCAGCGATTTCGGACTGCGGCAGGATCACAAGGCGCGGTACGATCACGTCGCCCGGTGGATCCTCGCCGGCGCGGTCCTCGGCGGGTGGGCCCTCGGCAGCTTCGCCGATCTGTCCGAGCTGTCCATCGGCTTTCTCTTCGCCTTCCTCGCTGGCGGGGTAGTGCTGAACGTCCTCAAGGAGGAACTGCCCGAGGAGCGCGAAAGCCGTCTCTGGCCCTTCGTGGGCGCGGCGGCAGTCTACGCGGTCCTGCTCCTGTCGATCTGAGAGAGCGGGCAGCCTGCCTCTTTTGTCAGATACATCTGTCTTTCATGGGGCCGAGAAATGCTCGCCAGTCCGCCTTGGGGGCGGTCCGAGGGAGACAACGCGATATCGTAAAAACCATGCTCGAAGCGCGCGCCGACAAACTGGCGGCAGAGAGCCTACCGGGCCGCAACGCGCGCTATTACGAAACTTGCCTGCACCCTCGCCAGCCACCGATGCGGGCTTGATCGCAAATCGCAACCGCGCTGGCTGACGCGGCCCGCCGCGAACGGGCGGGCCGCCCTTGAGGGCTATTCGCCGTAGCCGCCGGGGGTGGGGGTGGTCAGGATCACCGCCTCACCCGCCTGCAGCTCGGTCTGGTCGCAGGCCTGCAGCGTCTCGACCTCGCCCGACAGGCGACGCACCTCGGTGCGGCCCAGCCGCCCGTCGCCGCCGCCCTTCAGCCCGCGCGGCGCGTGTGTGCGGTGCGACGACAGGACTGACAGGTCCATCCGATCGAGAAACCGGATGACCCGCGTGGTGCCGTCGCCCCCGGCAAACCGCCCCGACCCGCCCGAGCCTTCGTCGATTCCGAAGCTTTCCAGCAAGACGGGATAGCGGCTTTCAAGGATTTCCGGGTCGGTCAGGCGCGAGTTCGTCATGTGCACATGCACCCCTGCCTGGCCCGAGAATTCGCGCCCGTCATTGAACCGCCCGGCGGGCGAGCCCGCGCAGATCGTTTCGTAATACTGGTACGCATCGTTGCCGAAGGTCAGGTTGTTCATCGTGCCTTCGCTGTTCGACATCGCCCCCAGCGCGCCGAACAGCGCGTTGGTCACATGCTGCGAGGTTTCCACGTTCCCGGCCACCACGGCGGCTGGGTAGGTAGGAGCCAGCATGCAGCCTTCGGGCACGACGATGCGGATCGGGCGCAGGCAGCCCGCGTTCATCGGGATCGGGCTTTCGACCATGACCCGGAACACGTACAGCACCGCCGCCCGCGTCACCGGTTCGGGGGCATTGAAGTTGTTCTTCTCCATCGGCGAGGTGCCGGTGAAGTCGACCACCGCCTCGCCCTTGTCGCGGTCGATGGTGATCTTCACCTTGATCACCTGGCCTGTATCGGTGGGGTATTCGTATTCCCCGTCCTCCAGCCGACCCAGAACGCGGGAGACCTCGGCGGCGGCGTTGTCCTGCACGTGGCCCATATAGGCCTGCACCACCTCCAGCCCGAACTGGTCGATCATCCGCCGCAGCTCGGCCGCACCGCGGGCATTGGCCGCGACCTGCGCCTTGAGGTCGGCGACGTTCTGATCGGGGTTGCGGCAGGGCCATTCATGGTTGGTCAGCAGGTCCCGCAGCGGCCCGTCGCGGAACCGTCCCTGTTCCACGAGCCGGAAGTTGTCGATCAGCACGCCTTCCTCGTCCACGCGGGTGGCGCGCGGTGTCATCGACCCGGGCGCGATCCCGCCCACATCCGCATGGTGCCCGCGCGAGGCGGTCCAGAACAGGATCTGGTCGTCCTGGAACACCGGCGTCACCACGGTGATGTCCGGCAGGTGCGTGCCCCCGTTATACGGGGCGTTCAGTGCGAACACGTCGCCCGGGCGAACCTGACCCTTGTTCTGGCGGATGATCGCCTCGACCGAGCGGTCCATCGACCCAAGGTGCACCGGCATGTGCGGCGCGTTGGCCACCAGAGCGCCGTCGGCATCGAACACTGCGCACGAGAAATCGAGTCGTTCCTTGATGTTGACGGACCGAGAGGTCTTCTGCAGCGCGACACCCATCTGTTCGGCGATGTTCATGAACAGGTTGTTGAACACCTCCAGCAGCACCGGGTCGGCCTGCGTGCCGATGGCGCCGTCGCGGCGTGCGGCCTCGGTCCTGGTCATCACGACGTGGTCATGGGCGCTGACCTGTGCGTGCCAGCCGGGTTCCACCACGATGGTCTGGTTCTTCTCGATCACCAGGGCGGGGCCGTGGACATGCAGCCCGGGCGTCAGCGCCTCGCGCCGGACCACGGCGGCATCGTGCCAGATACCGCCCGAGAAGACGGGGACGCGTGCCTCGATCTCGGCGGCGCCGTCGCCCGTTTCCAGGGGCTCGTCCGGGCTGGCGCCCTCGGGCGCCTCGCCCTCGACCTCGACGGCCTCGACGATCAGGGCGGCGTCGGGGTCGGTGAAGCCGAACTCGGCCTCGTGCGCGGTCTCGAATGCGGCACGGGCCGCTTTCTCGTCACCATCCCACGTCACCGGCAGCGCGGTGTCGGTCCCGGCATAGCGCAGGTGCAGGCGCCGGCGCAGGTCCACGCCCTCGTGCACGCCCTGTTCCGCGAGGGCCTGACGCACATCGGACTCCAGCCGTTCCAGCGCCGGTGCGATGTCGGCGGTATCGCCGAACACCCCTTCCAGACCCTGCTGGCGGCTTTCCGACACCCGCGCCAGCCCGATGCCATAGGCCGACAGCAGCCCCGACAGCGGGTGGATCAGAACCCGGCTCATCCCCAGCGCATCGGCAACAAGGCAGGCATGCTGCCCGCCCGCGCCGCCGAACGCGTTCAGAAGATAGTTCGTCACGTCGTGGCCGCGCTGGACCGAGATCTTCTTGACCGCGTTGGCCATGCTTTCCACCGCGATGCGCAGGAAGCCCTCGGCCACTTCCTCGGGGGACTTGTCGCCCGCGATCTCGCCGAATTTCTGCGCCACCGTGTCACGGTCCAGACGCTGGTCCTGATCCGGGCCGAAGATGGCCGGGAAATAGTCGGGGTTCAGCTTGCCCAGCATGACGTTCGCATCGGTCACGGTCAGCGGCCCGCCACCGCGATAGCAGGCGGGGCCGGGATGTGCGCCGGCACTGTCGGGGCCCACGCGGAACCGGCCCGGATCGGCGTGCAGGATAGACCCGCCGCCCGCGGCAACAGTATGGACCTGCACCATCGGCGTGCGCATGCGGACGCCCGCAACCTGCGTTTCGAACGCCCGCTCGAACCCGCCGTCGAAATGCGCCACGTCGGTCGAGGTGCCGCCCATGTCGAAGCCGATCACCTTGTCATGCCCGGCGATCTGGCCGGTGCGGGCCATGCCGACGACTCCGCCCGCCGGGCCCGACAGGATCGCGTCGCGCCCCTTGAACCGGTCGGCTGCGGTCAGGCCGCCGGATGACATCATGAACAGCAGCGTCGGACCTTCGTCATCCGGCGGCGTTGCCCCCAGCGCATCGGCCACCCGGTTGACGTAACGCGACAGGATCGGCGTCAGGTACGCATCCACCACCGTGGTATCGCCGCGCCCGACCAGCTTGATCAGGGGCGAGACCTCGTGGCTGACCGAGATCTGTCCGAACCCGACCTCTTCCGCCAGCCGCGCAAGGGTCTTTTCGTGGTCCGGGCTGTCCCAGGCATGCATCAGCACGATGGCCACCGCGTCGATACCGTCGGCCTTTGCCTGTTCCAGAGCGGGGCGCACCGTGTCCGCATCCAGCGCCTGTTCCACCGTGCCGTCGGCGCGGATCCGTTCCTCGACCTCGATCACCCGCTCGTACAGCTGTTCGGGCAGGATGATGTCCTTGGCGAAGATGTCGGGCCGGTCCTGGTAGGCGATGCGAAGCGCGTCGCGAAATCCCTTGGTGATCAGCAGCAGCGTGCGGTCGCCTTTGCGCTCCAACAGCGCGTTGGTGGCGACGGTGGTGCCCATGCGCACGGTGCCGACGCGATTCGAATCGATCTGCTCGTCACCCAAAAGCCGCCGGATCCCCTCGATCGCTGAATCTTCGTAGGCGCCCGGGTTCTCGGACAGCAGCTTCATCGCGGTCAGATCGCCGTCAGGCGCCTGTCCAATCACGTCGGTGAAGGTGCCACCGCGGTCGATCCAAAAATCCCACTTTGTCCGGGCCGGATGCACATTCATTCATCGTCTCCAACATGTCGCGTACATTTTGTTGATAAAATGTTGACGTAACTTTTATGAATCTGTCAACCTCAGTCCACGCCACGGCGGACGGGACACCGGACGCTGCCAACAAAATCGACAACCGGGAGCAAAATACATGACCAAGATGAACCACACGCCGTTGCTGGCCGCCGCCATCGCCGCCATTGCGGGCGCTGCCTCTGCCGAAAGCTGGGACATGCCCACGCCCTATGGTGACAGCGTGTTCCACACCCAGAACATCATCCAGTTCGCCGAGGACGTGACCGAAGCGACCGATGGCGCGCTCGAGATCACCGTGCATTCGGCCGGATCGCTTTATGCGCATCCCGAGATCAAGGATGCCGTTCGCCGGGGCCTTGCGCCGATCGGCGAGACCCTGATGTCGCGCCTGGCGAACGAGGATCCGATCTTCGCCATCGACTCGATCCCCTTCCTGGCGTCGAACTATGACGACGCGGCCAAGCTGTGGGATGCCTCGCGCCCGCTGGTCGAGGAAAAGCTGGGCGAACAGGGCCTGACCCTGCTCTACGCGACGCCGTGGCCGGGGCAGAGCCTGTACACCGCCGGTCCCGTCGAATCGACCGCCGACCTCGAAGGCGCCGCCTTCCGTGCCTACAACAACGCGACCGAGCGTCTGGCTCAGCTGATGGGCGCCGTGCCCACCCAGATCGAGACCGGCGACATTCCCACCGCATTCTCGACCGGACGCGCGGATGCGATGATTACCTCGCCCTCGACCGGCGTGTCGTCGCAGGCCTGGGACTTCGTGTCGAACTACACCGAGCTTCAGGCATGGCTGCCCAAGAACATGGTGATCGTGAACACCCGCGCCTTCGACGCCCTGCCGGACGAGGTGAAGACCGCCGTGACCGACGCCGCCGCCGAGGCGGAGACCCGCGGGTGGGAGATGTCCCAGGACGAGACCCAGACCCAGCTGGCCACGCTGGAAGAGAACGGCATGACCATTTCCGAACCCAGCGAAACGCTATCGCAGGAATTGTCCGAGATCGGCGACACCATGACCCAGGAATGGCTGGAAGAGGCCGGTGACGAAGGCCAGTCGGTGATCGACGCTTACAAGGCCGAGTAAACCGCGCACGTGGTGGTCGGGGCGCGATGCCGCCCCGGCCATCACATGACCGACGTCACCATCATGGCCGGCCAGGCCCGGCGTTCCGCGGGGGACAGGATACATGCGACAGACACTCGACCGGCTCTATACCGGCGCCCTGCTTTTGGCCGCCGGGGCCTTTGCTTCCATCGGCGTATTGGTTCTGGTGCAGGTGCTGGGCCGCCTCATCGACCGTTTCGCGCGTCTTCTGGGCGCGCCACCACCGGGCATCACCGTGCCCTCGCTGGCCGAAATCGGCGGGATGCTGTTTCTGTCCGCAGTGTTCCTCGGCCTTGCCGGCACCTTCGTGCGCGGCGGCCATGTCCGGGTGGCACTGCTGACGCGGGCCTTGCCCGCGGGCGTCTCGCGGGCGGTCGAGGTGCCGGTACTGATCCTTGCGATCGGGCTGGGCCTGTTCGCCACCTGGTCGTCGCTGCTTCAGGCTTGGGATTCGTGGGTATTCGACTCCGTATCGTTCGGGATGGTGCGCGTGCCGCTGTGGCTGCCACAGGGCGCGATGACGCTGGGGCTGGTGCTGCTGTGCATGGCGCTGCTGGATGCGTTGGTGACCACCTTGCGAGGCGGCACCCCCGCCCATGCCGCCGCCGAAGGGGACAATTGATGGAAATCGCATTCCTGGGGCCGATCCTGGTCCTCGTGCTGTTCGTGGCCCTGGCGTTGGGCCTGTGGATCGGGTTCGCATTGGTGGCCGTGGGGCTGGTGGCGATGCTGGCGGCGTCGACCGCGCCCGTCACTCTGGTCTTCGGCACAAAGGTCTGGGGCAGCCTGACGATCTGGGACCTGACGTCGCTGCCGATGTTCATCTGGATGGGAGAGGTGCTGGTCCGCTCGCGCCTGTCGTCGGACATGTTCGAGGGGCTGGCCCCCTTCACCCGCCGCCTGCCGGGGCGGCTTCTGCATGTGAACGTGCTTGGATGCGCGCTGTTCGCCGCCGTGTCCGGGTCGTCGGCGGCCACCACCGCCACGATCGGGCGGATGTCGGTGCCCGAGCTGACCGCCCGCGGTTACGACTCGAAGATGGCGATCGGCACGCTGGCGGGAGCAGGGACATTCGGCTTTCTTATCCCGCCGTCGATCATCCTGATCGTCTACGGTGCCGCGACCGAGCAATCCATCGCCCAGCTGTTTCTTGCGGGCTTCGTGCCGGGGCTGATGCTGGCGGCGATGTTCTCGGGCTACATCATGGTGTGGTCGCTGCTGCACCGCGACCGCATGCCCGAACCGGAACCGGCGACGACCGGCGGCGACAGCATCCGTGCACTGATGCGGCTGCTGCCGGTGGTCGGACTGATCGTCGCGGTGATCGGGTCGATCTATGCAGGCATCGCCTCGCCCACCGAAGCGGCGGTCATCGGCGTCACCGGCGCGATGATCCTGGCCTGGGCCACCGGCGGGGCAAGCTGGCGCGGCATCGGCGACAGCCTGCTGGCGGCCACCAACACAACCTGCATGATCGCCTTCATCATGGCGGGCGCCGGGTTCCTGACAGTGGCGATGGGCTATACCGGCATTCCCCGCGCGCTTGCCTCGTGGATCGCGGTGATGGAGCTGTCGCCCTATGCGCTGCTGGCGGCGCTGACGCTGTTCTTCATCATCATGGGCATGTTCCTGGACGGCATTTCCATCGTCGTGCTGACGGTGTCGATCTTCTTGCCGATGGTGACGGAGGCCGGGATCGACCCGATCTGGTTCGGCGTGTTCCTGGTCATCGTCGTAGAGATGAGCCAGATCACCCCCCCGGTTGGATTCAACCTCTTCGTGCTGCAGAAGATCACCGGGCGGGATATCATCCAGCTTGCGGGTTACGCGGCGCCGTTCTTCGCGCTGCTGGTTGTGGCGGTGGCGCTGCTGTCGGTATTCCCGCAGATCGCATTGTGGCTGCCAAGGACCATGTAATGGAGATGGACGACGACGAACGGTTCAACGTGGGGCCGGTGGTATCCTCGGCGCATCTGGCGAATTCCGAGATGCCGGCCGTGTCCGAGATGGAGTTCGCCATCGCCATGGGCAACCATGCCTTCCAGCGCTGGATGACCCGCTGCATGGACGCCGCCGGAGCAGCCGGCATGGCGCCGCTGGAAATCCAGGTGCTGCACCTGGTGCATCATCGCGAGCGGCCCAAGACCCTGGCCGATATCTGCCTGGTGCTGAACATCGAGGATACGCACACCGTCAATTACGCCCTTCGCAAGCTGGCACAGCGCGAGCTGATCGCCCTGGGGCGCGAGGGCAAGGAAAAGACGGTGGCCATCACGGACGAGGGGGCGCGGCTGTGCCAGCGCTATGGCAAGGTGCGCGAGGCGCTGCTGATCCGGTCGCTGAAGGCCACCGGCATCGACCCGTCCGAGATCTCGCGCCTTGCCGCCCTGCTGCGGGCGATGTCCGGGTCCTACGACCAGGCGGCGCGGGCGGCGGCGAGCCTCTAGGCCCAAGAAGCACGCCCCGGACCTTGGGACCGGGGCGAGCGTGTGTTTAGCCGATCAGAACGAGCTGTCCGGATGAGTAGTATTGTGCCGCCAATGCGTCTTGGTGGTCCCGGATCTGTGCCGAACGCGTCCGATCACCTCGGCCACCCTCGCGATCGTGCGCGGCGGACGCGGCGCGCTCATCGGTCCGCCAGGGCCAGACGCAGGCCGAGCGCGGCGAAGGACGCCGCGAAGCCCCCGCGCAGACACGCCATCGCCCCGGGACGTGACAACACGCGGTCCCGCAGGGCGGCGGCGAAGGCCCCGTAGAGCGCGAAGGCGGCGAAAGTGAGGGCCATGAAGGCCAGCGCGAGGCCCGCCATGCGCAAGCTCGCATCTGGCGCGTCGGCGGGCACGAATTGCGGCAGGAACGCGAGAAAGAAGACCGACAGTTTCGGGTTCAAAAGGTTCAACGCCACTCCGTCGCGGATCAGCCGCCATGCGGGGAAGCGTTCGGCCCGCCCCTCGACCGCCAGCGCCCCCGTTCCGCGCCAGACCTGCCAGGCCATCCACAACAGGTAGGCCACGCCAGCCAGCTTCACGGCCTGAAAGGCCATGGCGCTCGCGTGCAGGAGCGCGGCGAGCCCTAGAATGGAGGCCCCCATGTGCGGCAAGATTCCGAGCGTGCATCCGAAGGCCGCGACAAGGCCCGCACGCAGCCCCTGCCCAAGCGACACTGCCAGCGTGTAGACGACCCCGGTGCCGGGCATCAGCACGACGACGAGCGCGGTGGCGAGGAACGACCAGGTCATGCGGCGAGCCCCGCCTCTAAGGCGCCGACGCCGCCGCGGACCACCGCCCCCAGAGCGGCCAGAGCCTCAACCACTGCATCCCGTGCGGCGGTCACATCGGCCGTATCGTGCAGCGCCTCGGCTTCTGATCGCTCAACCTCCTCGGCAGTGTCGAGCGGATCTCGGACCATCTCCACCAGCGCCAGCGCGGTCGCTAGCATGGGAAAGGTCCGGGAGATATGCGGGGCATAAGCAAAGGTTGTCATCGGTCCTTCATGGACCGCCGCGCATGCCCTCGTCTTGAACGATCTTGGCCCTGCCCGCGCGCCAGCGGACGGGGGGCAACCCGAATTGCCGGGCGAAGGCGCGGGTCAGGTGGGCCTGGTCTGCGAAGCCGAGCGCCGCAGCCACGTCCGCCGCGCCTTCACCGGACGCCAGAGCGCGCCGCGCGAGCCGTAGGCGGTGTTGCATGGCGTAGGCATGAGGCGTTGCGCCCGTCTCGCGACGGAAGCGACGGAGCGCCCCCGTTCGGCCCATCCCCATGAGGGCCGCGACCTCGTCGAGCCCGGGTGGTACGTCGGGCCTGTCGGCGATCCTCTCCCGAACGCGGAGCGTGGCGGCGGACGGCGGCGCGGAGACAGCGGGGTCATCGCCCGCACCGGGGGAGAGCACCCGGGCGAGCAGATCGGTCAGGGCCTCCTCGGCCTCACCGGCCTCTCCCGCGGCGATCGCCCGCATCACGGTTTGCGTGCTGCTGGCCAGATCGACAGACCGGCATGCGCCGAAGCCGATCTCCCGCCGCGCCGCCTCGGGGCCCGCGAGCCGGGCCACCATTGGGACGTCGACATAGACGATGTCCCACGATCGCCTCTCGCCCACGGGCGCGCCGTCATGCATTTCCTCGGGGCTGACCGCGATCACGTCGCCGGGGCCCGCCTCGACCGCGCCGCAGCCTGACCAGGACGCATGTCCGCCAGCACGGATGACGCCGAGGCCGAACTCGTCGTGGGCATGACGCGGGAAGGTGCGAGCCGATACCAGCGAGACCACCTCAACACCCGGCAGGCAGGGTGGGAGCAATGCTGCACGATGAGCTGGAAGGGTGGTCATCGGCCGATCCTAACAGGTCGGGGCGACAAGCGGCAGCACCGGCAACCGTATTTCCCCGGTCAGTTGGCGTGCCGGGGTAAAGGTGAGTGGAAGTGGACATATATTCATGGCGCAGCGAAAGCCCGCTCTGTCCGCGCGGCCGATGCTCTCGATCATCCCGGCGAAGGGCCGCTTCCGGGCAGGCCACCCGATCAGATGCAACTCTTCTGCCGAAAAGTGCAGAACGATGTGGTGCTGTGCAGGAGGAAATGGTGGAGCCTAGGGGGGTCGAACCCCTGACCTCGTCATTGCGAACGACGCGCTCTCCCAACTGAGCTAAGGCCCCTTCAGGCGGGTATTTGGAGAAAAGGGGCGCCGGTGTCAACGCCCCTTCGCATCATTCCGCCGCGTCGGCGTAGGCCTCCATCGGGGGGCAGGTGCAGACCAGATTTCGGTCGCCGTAGGCGTTGTCCACGCGGCCGACGGGGGGCCAGTACTTGTCCACGTTGAAGGCGCCGGGCGGGAAGGCGCCCTGCTCTCGCGAATAGGGTCTGTTCCACTCGGCCACGAGATCCCGCGTCGTATGCGGCGCATGGCGGAGCGGCGAGTCCTCTGCCGCGATATCCCCCCGCTCCACCGCCGCGATCTCCTCGCGGATCGAAAGCATGGCGGAGACGAAGCGGTCGAGTTCGGCCTTGGTCTCGCTCTCCGTCGGCTCGATCATCAGCGTACCGGCGACCGGCCAGCTCATCGTCGGCGCGTGGAAGCCGCTGTCGATCAACCGCTTGGCGATGTCGTCCACGGTGATGCCGGCTTCCTTGAAGGGCCGCGTGTCGATGATGCACTCGTGCGCCACCCGCCCGGACCGCCCGCGATAAAGCACCGGGTAGGCTTCCCCCAGCCGCGCGGCGAGATAGTTGGCGGAGAGGATCGCGACCTCGGTCGCCCGGCGCAGCCCCTCCCCGCCCATCAAGAGGCAATAGGCCCAGGAGATCGGCAGGATGGACGCCGAGCCGAGCGGCGCGCCCGAGACGGCGCCGGAGCCCCGGCCCGGCAGGAACTCCGCCAGATGTGCCTTCACCCCGATCGGCCCCATGCCGGGACCGCCGCCGCCATGCGGGATGCAGAACGTCTTGTGCAGGTTCAGGTGGCTGACATCGGCGCCGATCCGGCCGGGGCGGACGAGGCCGACCATGGCGTTGAGGTTGGCCCCGTCGAGGTAAACCTGACCGCCGTGCTGGTGCGTGATCTCGCAGACCTCGCGAACCGTCGTCTCGAAGACGCCGTGGGTCGAGGGGTAGGTGATCATGCAGGCGGCAAGCCGGTCACCGGCCTCCTCGGCACGCGCGCGGAAATCCTCGATGTCGATATCGCCGTTCCCGGCGGCCTTGACCGGGATCACCTTCATCCCGGCCATCTGAGCCGAGGCGGGGTTGGTCCCGTGCGCCGAGGTCGGGATCAGGCAGATGTTGCGCTCCTCCCCACGGCTCTCATGGTAGGCGGCGATCGTCATCAGGCCCGCATATTCGCCCTGCGCGCCCGAATTGGGCTGAAGGGACATCGCGTCGTAGCCGGTGATCTCGCAGAGCTTGGCGGACAGATCCTCCGCAAGCTCGGCATAGCCCTCCGCCTGATCGGCCGGCGCAAAGGGATGGAGAGCGGCGAAGCCGGGCCAGGAGATCGGCAGCATCTCCGCCGCGGCATTCAGCTTCATCGTGCAGGAGCCGAGCGGGATCATGGTCCGGTCGAGGGCGAGATCGCGATCCGAGAGGCGCCGCATGTAGCGCATCATCTCCATCTCGGCCCGGTTCATGTGGAAGATCGGGTGGG
Source organism: Tropicimonas sp. IMCC34011 (assembly GCF_003390865.1). Taxonomy (GTDB): domain Bacteria; phylum Pseudomonadota; class Alphaproteobacteria; order Rhodobacterales; family Rhodobacteraceae; genus Tropicimonas_B. Next base: position 202,744 of record NZ_QMEJ01000005.1, on the reverse strand, counting down.
TGAGATAGTCGGACGTGCGCAGAAACTCTTCGGGCAGCGCAGCCTCGGTCGCTTCGTAGGGACGCATCATGCCGAAGGCGCGGGCCACGGCCTCGACGGTCTCCTCCCCCGTGGTCTCGTCGAGGGTGATGCCGACATGGTCCTCGCCCACGGCGCGCAGGTTCAGCCCCTCGCCGCGGGCGCGGGAGAGAAGGCCCGCCTGATCTGCCGTCCGCACGCGAATGGTGTCGAAGGGCGTGGCGGGGAAGACGTCGTGACCGGCGCTCCGCAGCATCGAGGCAAGCGAAGCCGTCCTCAGATGGACGCGCTCGGCGATGGCGCGCAGGCCCTTCGGCCCGTGGAACACCGCGTAGAAGGAGGCGATGACGGCGAGGAGCGCCTGCGCGGTGCAGACATTCGAGGTCGCCTTCTCCCGACGGATATGCTGCTCCCGCGTCTGCAGCGACAGGCGGTAGGCGGGCGTGCCGTGTCCGTCCTTCGAGACGCCCACGATCCGTCCCGGCATGGTCCGCTTGAGCGCGTCCGAGCAGGACATGAAGGCCGCATGCGGCCCGCCATAGCCCATCGGCACGCCGAAGCGCTGCGCCGATCCGACGGCGATGTCCGCACCCATCGCGCCCGGCTCTTTCAGCAGGGTGAGCGCGAGAAGGTCGCAGCAGACGCATGCAATCCCGCCCGCCTCGTGCAGCGCCGCGATGGGCTCCGACAGATCCCGCAGATCGCCGTAGGTCCCGGGATAGGCGTAAAGCGCGCCGAAGACGGCGCCCGGTTCAGGCTCCCCGCGCAGGATCTCGATCCCGAGCGGGCGGGCGCGGGTTTCGATCACGTCCACCACCTGCGGGTGCACGTCATCGGCCACGAGGAACGCGGTCGCCTTCGACTTCGACGCCCGCCGCGCCATCACCATCGCCTCCGCGGCGGCCGTCGCCTCGTCGAGTAGGGAGGCATTGGCCACGGGAAGCCCGGTCAGGTCCGCCACCATGGTCTGGAAGTTCAGGAGGGCTTCGAGGCGGCCCTGCGCGATCTCGGGCTGGTAGGGCGTGTAGGCGGTGTACCAGGCCGGGTTCTCGAGCACGCAGCGCTGGATGACGGGCGGCATGTGGGTGCCGTGATACCCCTGCCCGATCAGCGAGGTCATCACGCGGTTCTTCGCGGCGACGCCCCTGAGCTTCGACAGAAGAGCAGCCTCGGTCATGGCGCCCCAGGACAGCGGTTCGGACTGGCGCAGATCGGGCGGCACGGTCTCGTCCACCAGCGCGTCCAGGGACGGCGTTCCGATCGCCTGCAGCATCGCCTCCATTTCCGCGGGCGACGGCCCGATATGGCGGCGGTTGGCGAAGTCGTCGGGATCGTACCCGGTGGGCGAGAAGGGCATCGTACAGGTTCCGCAGCTTGAGGAGGGTTCGGGGAAACGGCCGCGGAGGATTACTCCGTCAGCTCCTTGTACTCGTCCTCGTCCATGAGGTCGGCCCAGGCATCGGGATCCTCGAGCTTCATCTTGAAGAACCATGCCGCGCCGAGCGGGTCCTCGTTGACGAGGCCGGGTCCGTCCACGAGCTTGTCGTTGACCTCCAGGATCTCCCCGTCGAGCGGCGCGGAGATGTCCGAGGCGGCCTTGACGCTCTCGATGACGACCACTTCGTCGCCCTTCGCCACGACCGTCTCGGGCTCCGGCAGCTCGACGAAGACGACGTCCCCGAGCTGCTTGGCCGCGTGCTCGGTGATGCCGATGGTGGCGATGTCTCCCTCGAGGGACACCCATTCGTGGTTTTCGGTATATTTCATGTGGAAAGCTCCCTGATCAGCGACGATAGGCGTGGGGATGGAAAGGCATCGGGACGATGCGGGCCGGGATGCGACGCCCGCGCACCTCGCCCCAGACAAGGCTGTCCGGCTGTGGCGGGTTCCGGGGCAGGTATGCCATGGCGACGGGCCCTTCGACGGAGGGGCCGTGACCGCCCGAGGTGACGTGGCCGAAGGGGGTCTCCGCCGTCTCCCCGGCGAAGATCGGCGTTCCGGCGCGGAACGGGGCGCGGCCTTCGGGGCGAAGGCCCATGCGAAGGCGCGCAGGCCCGTCCCCGGTCAGTTCGGCAAGGATGCGCGTGGCGCCGGGAAAGCCCCCAGCGCGTGCGCCGTCCCGCCTGCGGACCTTGGGGATGGCGAACTTCAGCCCCGCCTCGGCCGGGCTCGTTCCGGGGCCGATATCGGTGCCGGAGAGGCAGAGACCGGCTTCGAGGCGAAGTGAATCGCGGGCGCCGAGACCTGCCGGCTGAACCCCCGACTGGACGAGGGCGGAGGCGAGCGCCTCGGCCTCCCCGGCGGGGATCGAGATTTCGAACCCGTCCTCCCCGGTATAGCCGGACCGGGTGATCCACATGCTCCCCGAACGCGCGGCATCCATGAAGCGCATCTGCCGCACCTCGGGGGCGTGGGCGGCCAGCGCGTCCTCGGCGTCCGGCCCCTGCACCGCGATCAGCGCGCGGGACGTGTCATGGCGGACCTCCGCCTCGGGCAGTCCCTGCCGCAGCACGTCGAGATCGGCCTCGGTGAAGGCGGCATTGACCACGAGGCGCAGAACGTCCCCCTCGCGGGACACCATGAGATCGTCGAGAATGCCGCCGTCTTCGGTCGTCAGAAAACCGTAGATCTGCCGGCCGTCCTTCAGGCCGACCACGTCCTGCGGCATCAGCCGCTCCAGCGCCTCGGCGGCGCCGTCCCCGGTGATCTCGACCTGCCCCATGTGGGAGACATCGAAGAGCGCGGCGCCGGAGCGCGCCGCCTTGTGCTCGGCGATGGTCCCGGCGGGATAGGACATGGGCAGGGCCCAGCCGGCGAATGCGGCCATGCTGGCCCCGAGCCGCTCGTGGAGCGGGTAGAGCGGTGTCTTGAGCGTATCGGGCACGGTGGTCTTCCCCTTGCGGCACAAAGCGACGCGTCCCCCGCGTCGCCATGCCCCCTCTGTCCTTGCGCCTGAGATCGCTATCCCTTCGGCGGGCGCATCATCGGCGCCACTCTCCAGAGTGTATAGTCCCGTTCGGTTCTTTTGCCTGAGCGTTTCCGGGGCGGTTGCGCCTTCGGCCCCGAGCCTTGCGGCCCGGCGTCTCCCGAGTGGGTGTCATCATGGGTAACGTCAGGTGGGCTGACCTGCAACCCTTGCGTTCGAGCCATGGAGACGGCACCTGACGGGCATGACACCTCGTTTCTTCGGTTACGGCTCGCTCGTGAACGCGGCCACCCACTCCTATCCGGACGCCCGCCCGGCCCGCCTCGACGGGTGGCGGAGGGTCTGGCGGCATACCTCTCTCAGGCCGGCGGTCTTCCTGTCCGTCGAGGAGGCGGAGGGCAGCGCGATCCACGGGCTGACCGCCGATGTGCCGGGGGCGGACTGGACCGCGCTCGACATCCGGGAGGGCGCGTATCGCCGCCACAAGGTCCGCGTTACCGAGCTTCCCGGCGAGACGCAGATCGAGGCGCAGGTCTACGCCGTGCCGGAAGGTGACGAGGTCGCGGGCCTGCGCCATCCGATCCTGCTGTCCTACCTCGACGCTGTCGTTCAGGGCTTCGTGCGGGTCTTCGGGGAAGACGGCGCAGCCGGTTTCTTCGAGACCACGGCAGGCTGGGACATCCCCGTCCGCGACGACCGGGACGCCCCGATCTACCCCCGCGCCCAACTCCTCGAGACCCGCGAGAGGGAGATCGTCGATCATCACCTCCGGGCGCTCCGATGCGAGATCGTCGAGGGAGAGACCCCGATCGGTAAGGCGACCGCGCCGGCTCCTTAGACCGCGCGACCGCGAAAGGCGCTTCGTCAAGCCGGCCCGCATTCGGCGCTGCTCCCCGGCGAAAGGACTGCTCTCTGCGCCCGACGGGCGCCTTCATCATCGTGGCCCGACCGGAAATCTGCGCCTCACCTGCCGCGCTGCTTCCTCGGAGCGCACCAATCTTCCCCTGCCCCTTCCCAACGGACACGATTCCCGCTATAGGCCCGGCCTTCATGAAACCCGGGCATACACCCTTGGAGGATGCCCGACCTGGTAGGAGAATCATTATGGCCGGAGAGATCCCGGATCTCGTCGCGCAGGCCCGGACGGGGACAGGCAAGGGGGCCGCTCGTCAATCGCGCCGCAACAACATGGTGCCCGGTGTCGTCTATGGTGGCGGTGTCGATCCCGTTTCCATCGAGCTGCCCTACAACGAGCTGATCAAGCGTCTTCGTGCGGGCCGCTTCCGCGCTACGCTGTTCAACCTCAAGGTCGAAGGCCACGACGACGTGCGCGTCATCTGCCGCGCCGTGCAGCGTGACATCGTCAAGGACCTTCCCACGCATGTCGATTTCATGCGTCTGCGCCGGACCTCGAAGATCAACCTCTACATCCCCGTCGAGTTCGAGGGTGAAGAGGAATGCCCCGGCATCAAGGCCGGCGGCGTGCTGACCGCGGTTCGTCCCGAAGTCGAACTGGTCGTGACCGCGGGGGACATCCCCGAGAAGATCGTCGCCGACGTGTCGAAGATGAAGATCGGCGACACGCTGACGATCTCTTCGGTCGACCTGCCGCAGGGCGCGAAGCCGACGATCGACCGCGACTTCGTCATCGCCAACATCCAGGCGCCGTCCGGCCTCGCTTCCCAGAAGGACGAGGACGAAGAGGACGACACCGCCGCGGACGAGGTTCCGGCGACGGAGCAGACCGACGACGCAGAGGCCGAATCCTGAGCGATCCGTCCTGCTGTTGATGCGCATGAAAGGGGCGCGCCGCATCGAGCGGCGCGCCCCTTTTCCGTTCGGCGGGCGCGGCCCCGGCCGGTCCCGCCCTCAGCTCAATTCCTGGACGCTCTCGAAGATCTCCAGCTCCGGCGGGCCGAGATACATGTCCTTCGAGCCGCCCGCCCCGGCATGGGCGGCACGGAACGCCTCGGACTTGGTCCAGGCGACGAAATGCTCTTCGCTCTCCCACGCGGTGTGGCTTGCGTAGAGACGGTGATCGTCTCGCTCCGGCCCCTTCAGAAGGTGGAACGACCTGAAGCCCGGCACCTCCTTCAGGTGGCTGTCGCGCTTCGTCCAGACATCCTCGAACTCGGCCTCCTTGCCGAGAGCGACCTTGAAACGGTTCATGGTAAGATACATCGCGGTCCCCTTTCGTTTGAGCGCAGTTCGGGGCAGAAGGGGGGCGTCGTCAACCAGATGGCGGACAGGGGAGCGAACCCATGCTGCTGATCGTCGGGCTCGGCAATCCGGGCGCAAAATACGAGAAGAACCGGCACAACATCGGCTTCATGGCCGTCGACCGGATCGCCGAGGATCACGCCTTCGCGCCGTGGCGCGGCAAGTTCCAGGGGTCCGTCGCCGAGGGTCTCCTCGGCGGAGGCAAGGTGCTGCTGCTGAAGCCCGAGACCTTCATGAACCGCTCCGGCCAGTCGGTGAACGAAGCGATGCGCTTCTACAAGCTGGCCCCGTCCGACGTGACCGTGATCCATGACGAGCTGGACCTCGCCCCCGGCAAGGTTCGCTGCAAGACAGGCGGCGGCCATGCGGGGCATAACGGCCTGCGCTCCATTCACCAGGCGATCGGCCCCGAGTACCACCGCGTCCGCCTCGGGATCGGGCATCCGGGGCACAAGGATGCGGTTTCGGGATATGTCCTGAAGGATTTCGCGAAGGCCGAAGCGGATTGGCTGGACGACGTCCTCCGCGGCATCTCGGACGGTGCGGCGGACCTCGCCCGCGGCGATACCGGTGCCTTCCAGAACAAGGTCGCGCTGAGGACCCGCCCGCAGAGGCCCGGCCCGGAGAAAAGGGCCGAAACCCCGCAAGCCGGAGGGACCCCGGCGCCGAAGGCGGAGGAGCCTGCGCCGGACGACCGGTCCCCCATGCAGAAACTCGTGGACCGCTTCCGATAAGCGGCGCCGCCCGCCCCCGGGGCTGATGCGCCCCCTTGGGTGACGCCGTCATCAGACCGGTCACGGCGACTGGACGGCCGCGGTCTTCCCGCTAGCTGCATTCTCCATGGAACGCGACGCCCCGATCAACGTGCTCGGCACCGAGCTTCGACCCTGCGGCATGGATCCCGTGACAGGGTTTTTCCGCGACGGCTCCTGCAACACCTGCGCCGAAGATAGCGGCAGCCACACCGTCTGCGCGGTCATGACGGACGAGTTTCTCGCGTTCTCCAAGTATGTCGGTAACGACCTGAGCACGCCCCGCCCGGAGTTCGGCTTTGCCGGATTGAAGGCCGGAGATCGCTGGTGCCTCTGCGCCGCGCGGTTCCGTCAGGCATGCGAGGAGGGTCTGGGACCGAAAGTTGACATGTCCGCCACCCATCGGCGTGCGCTGGACATCGTCCCCTTGGCGATGATGGAAGAGCAGGCCGAGTAGGCGCGCTCGTAGCCCGTTCCTCTCGCGCACGGTGTCGCGCAGGGAAGCGAGCCGCACACCTCTTTTCTCGCGCTGGCGTTCTGGCGGGATCGCTCCGGCGCCTCGCCTGTCAGTCTTTCCGGCCGCGGGACTTATCCTTGTGCTTGCCGCCGGATCCTTTCCCCTTCCCGGAGGCCGCATCGGTCTCGCGGTTCCCCGGTGCCTTGTCGGATGCGCCTGCACCGGAGCCCTTGTCCGCACCCGTACCGGCGTCGAAGAACAGCCGCACGACTTCGCCGTTGCGCATGGCATTGACGGTGACTTGACCGTTCTTGCCTTCGTGCATCTCGACCTCGGTGTAGCCCTCCGCTTCGAGACGGCTCTTGAGCTCGCTGGACATCGTCTGCGCGAACGTCGCCGAACCGAAAATGAGGGCGGCAGCGGTCAATGCGGCGGCCTTGTACATGAAACTGATCCTCGTGGGAGTTACACCTGCGTCGGGCGGGACGGACGATCAGAGATCGTTGTTCTCACTGCCCGGATCCGTGACATTCCGCTCGGTGATCGTGAGATCGCCATCGCCGGCCTCACCGGTGGCGTTCGTCGAACAGGCAGCCAAAAGGCCCGCAAGCGCGGCAGCAAGTGCAATCCGGATGATCATGAGGGTCCCTTTCAGCGGATGTCGAAAGGGAAAACCTCGGAGATCTCGAAAAGGTCCGAGAAACACGACGCACATTGTGAATGCGCGAATTCCCGCTACAGATCGACGCCCAGGTGCTCGGCGACGGCGAAGATGTCCTTGTCGCCCCGACCGCACATGTTCATCACGATGATATGGTCGGACGGCAGATCCGGCGCGATCTTCATCACGTGGGCCAGCGCGTGGGAGGGCTCCAGCGCGGGGATGATGCCTTCGAGCGCACAGGACAGCTTGAAGGCGTCCAGCGCCTCCCGGTCCGTGATCGAGACATATTCCGCCCGCTTCGTGTCGTGCAGCCAGGCATGCTCCGGCCCGATGCCGGGATAGTCGAGGCCGGCGGAGATCGAGAACCCTTCGAGGATCTGCCCGTCATCGTCCTGGAGCAGGTAGGTCCTGTTGCCATGAAGAACGCCGGGTCGGCCGCCGGTCAGCGAGGCGCAGTGCTCCATCTTGTCGTCGACGCCCTTGCCGCCCGCTTCGACGCCGATGATCCGAACCGAGCGGTCATCGAGGAACGGGTGGAAGAGGCCCATGGCATTGGATCCGCCGCCGATCGCGGCGATGACGGTATCCGGCAGGCGCCCCTCGCCCTCCTGCTCGGCGAGTTGCCAGCGCACTTCCTTGCCGATGACGGACTGGAAGTCCCGGACCATCGCCGGATAGGGGTGCGGCCCGGCGACCGTGCCGATGCAGTAGAACGTGTCACGCACGTTCGTCACCCAGTCGCGCAGGGCATCGTTCATGGCGTCCTTGAGCGTGCCGCGTCCGGACGTCACCGGCACGACCTCGGCGCCCAGGAGACGCATGCGGAACACGTTCGGCTTCTGCCGCTCGACGTCGTGCGCCCCCATGTAGACGACGCATTTCAGGCCGAACTTCGCGCAGACCGTCGCGGTGGCGACGCCGTGCTGCCCCGCACCGGTCTCGGCGATGATGCGCTCCTTGCCCATGCGCCGCGCAAGGAGGATCTGGCCGAGCACGTTGTTGATCTTGTGGGCGCCGGTGTGGTTCAGCTCGTCGCGCTTGAGGTAGATCCGGGCGCCGCCCAGATGCTCGGTCAGGCGATCGGCACGGTAGAGCGGCGAGGGACGGCCGACATAGTGCTTCCACAGATGGTCCATCTCAGCCCAGAAGCTCTCGTCCGTCTTGGCCCTGTCGTACTCCGCCTCGAGCGAGAGGATCAGCGGCATCAGCGTTTCGGACACGAACCGTCCGCCGAAATCGCCGAAGCGGCCCTTCTCGTCGGGCGCGTTGAGGAAGCTGTTGATGAGATCGTCGGGCATCGGGGATCCTCCCTCTGGCAGGCCGGTCTCGGTCTAGCGCGCGCGGGCTTCGGGGGAAAGCGCCGATCTTTGCCGCGCCCGGGCGCGCAGATAGACCTCGATCATCCAGCCGAGCATCGCCGCATTGAGCAGATGCCAGAGCCAGTGGGTCCCGATCGGGATCGAGGCGCAGAGCGGCGCATCGAGCGACCGCGCGACGAGGGAGAGCGTCAGGAGCGCCGCCCCGATCCCGAGCCCGCGTGCCAATGCCCGGTCTCGATTGCGCAGGAGGATCGCGTAGGCAGCGATGAGAAGCGGGACCGGCCAGTACGGCGCCGAGACGGAAAAGAACGGGAGCTGGTAGAACACCCAGGCAAGCAGCGCCGCGTAAGGCACGAACGCCGCGGTGCCGATCGAGGCCGCCCAAACCGGCATCCGCCAGAAATGCAGGTTCGCCGCGAAGACGTAGAGCAGGATGAAAACGAGGATGGGGGTGGTATCGGCCACGCTCGCCCACTGCGTCGCGAAGGTGTGGAACAGCGCCGAGCCGATCCCGATGGCCAGAAGAACGAGGGACAGCATGAGCGCCAGTGGCGTCCCCTGCCCCGCCGAGCGGCGCCACATCACGAGGGCGACGAGAATGAAGGCGGCGTTGGTGATCGCGTTCAAGGGCTCGGTCCAGAGGCCCGGTTCCAGCCGTTCGCAATAGGCGTCGATCATGATCCCGCTCCCGAAAGATGGCAGCGCCCCGCCCCGGCATGTGCGGAGCGGGGCGCGTCGCCCGATGAGACCTGCCTCACGTCCCTCTTCTTCTTGTTATTCCTCTACCGGCGCAGGAACGCGTCGGAGAAGCCGGCACCGCGCGCGATCCCGAGGGCGCGGTTGGCGTCGGCAGATGATGCGAACGGCCCTGCGAGCACGACCTGAAGGCCCGACGAGGTCCGGCTCGTGGCAACCGGGAGCCCGCTCTGCCTGAGCCGCGCCGCCGCGCCGCTCGCGTTCGTCGGCTGCCCGAAGGCGCCGACCTGAACGTAGGCGCGCGCGGACTGGGACGGAGCCTTGGTCGAGGCCCTCACCTCTACTCGGGGCGCCTCACGGCGAACGACGACGCGCCGTTTGCCCTGCTGCGGTACGTCATCGGTCCAGACCTGATCCATCTGGGCCTCGCCGACAGCCGTGCGCGGCCCGCGATTGGGGTTCAGGCGCCCGTCCGTCCATGCCTCGCGATAGCCCGGCGGCGTCCTGACCTGAGCCGGTGCCGGCACGACGACCCGGCGACGGGTATCTGCGGGCGCGACTGCAACGGCCGAAGCCGTGCGCGTCGTGCGGTTGGTCCGGACTTCTCCGGTCACCGGATCCTGAGCCTGCGGTCCGCAGCGGACGCCGGGCTGAGGATGGGTGTACTGCCGGCTGACGCCGGTGCGCTCGGGGCATGCCGGAACGCCGGTGCGGACGGCAACCGTGCGGGCCGTCGCGACAGATCGCGCCCGCGCCTCTGCCCTCGCCTGCGCGGCCGCTTTGGCCTGAGCCTCCGCCCGTGCCTGAGCGGCAGCCCTATCCCGCGCCGCCTGCTCCGCTGCGCGGGCATCGGCCTTGGCCTGCGCCTGCGCAGCCCGCCGCGCGCGCTCCGCTCCGGCCGCCGCCTGCGTAGCGGCGCTCGCCTGCCGGACGGACGGGGCCGCCTGCCTCGGCTCGGGAGCGGCCGCGACGGTCGGGCTCCGCCGCGCCCCAAGGCTCGGCGTCGCGCCGCAGACGGACTTGCGATCCCGCGTCAGCCGCGGCACCCACGTCACCTGCCCTCCGAAGCCCGCGCGCACGAAGACGCAGCCCTGACTGTCGACGTATTGCGTTCCCGAATAGCTGGCGGGCGGAATCTCGGCAGGTACGGAGGATTGCGCCACCGCCTGTCCCGAAAAGGCACTCAAGCTCAGACTGGCCGCCAGAGCGAGCACCGGGATGCCCCGGCAACGTCTCATATACATCCCCCACGGATTGCTGTCCGGGATTCTGCCCCTGATTCGGTAACGAGTAAAGCGGGAAATGCGCTTATTTTGTGCCGAACATCCGGTCACCCGCATCCCCTAGCCCCGGCACGATGTAGCCCTTCTCGTTGAGGCTGTCGTCGAGGGAGGCCGTCACGATCGGCACGTCGGGATGCGCCTCCTTCATACGTGCGACGCCCTCGGGCGCTGCCAGAAGGCACAGGAAGCGGATGTTCTTCGCTCCGGCCTGCTTCAGAAGGTCGATCGCCGCGACGCTGGAATTGCCCGTGGCGAGCATCGGATCGACGGCGATCACCAGCCGGTCCTCGAGCTCGGTCGGGACCTTGAAGTAGTACTGCACCGGCTCGAGCGTCTCCTCGTCGCGGTAAAGGCCGACGAAGCCCACGCGAGCCGAGGGGATGAGCTCCAGAACGCCGTCGAGAAGGCCGTTTCCGGCCCGCAGGATGGAGATCAGCGCCAGTTTCTTTCCGGCAAGGACCGGCGCGTCCATCGGCTGAACCGGCGTCTCGATGCGCCGGGTGGTCAGCTCCATCTCCCGCGTGATCTCGTAGGCCAGAAGCTGCGAAATCTCCCGCAGAAGCTGCCGGAAGACCGCGGTGGAGGTCTCCTTCTCCCGCATCAGCGTCAGCTTGTGCTGAACCAGCGGATGGCGGACGACGGTCAGGTGGTCGGTCGCGGAAGTATCGGTCACGTGCGGCCCTCCAGGCGCGTCATCAGCTCTTTGCGGAATATCTCGTCGCAGAACGCCGCCCGTGCCGCAACCCGCGCGAGCTCCGCGAAGTCCCCCTCGTCCCAGCCGAACACGTCCGCAAGGCGCTGGTATTCATGCTCCATCGTGGTGTGGAAGAAGGGCGGATCGTCGGTCGAGACGCAGACCGGCACCCCCTTCGCGCGCAGGGTCTCGATCGGATGACTGGCCCAGGAGGGATAGACGCCGAGCGCCACGTTGGAGCCGGGGCAGACCTCGAGAACGATGCCGTCCTCCGCCAGCTGGTCCATGAGCGCGGGATCCTCGACGGCACGCACCCCGTGACCCACGCGGGAGACGCCGAGGGAGAGCGCATCGCGCACGCTGTCCGGCCCGCCCCATTCGCCGGCATGGGCCGTGAGGCCGAGCCCCGCCTCCCGCGCGCAATCGAAGGACCACGCGAAGTCCTGCAACCGACCCATCCCCTCATCGCCGCCGATGCCGAACCCGGTGATCCAGCCCCCGGCCGTCTCGGCGGCGCAGCGCGCAACCGCCCTGGCCTTTTCCGGCCCGAAATGGCGAATGCAGGTCACGATCCCGCGGGAGGTAATCCCGTCCTCGACCCGCGCCGCCTCGGCGGCCTCCTCCATCGCCCCCAGATAGTCCCGCCAGGCGCCAACGTCGCCGCGGCCGCAGAAATCGGGAGAGACGAAGAACTCCGCATGGATCACGCCCTGCGCGGCGGTCTGGGACAGCACTTCCCGCGTCAGCCGCCGGTAATCTTCCGGCGTGGTCAGAACCGAGGTCGCAGCCTCGTAGACCTTGAGGAACTCGAGGAACCCGTCATAGGCGTAGGAGCCGTCCTCGGCGAAGATCCCGGACAGATCGACCGATTTCTCCTTCGCGATCCCTCGAATGAACGCCGCTGGCGCCGCCCCTTCGAGATGCAGGTGCAGTTCTATCTTCGGGATCTCGCGCATTTCGGACGCCTCCTTGATCTTGTTCGAACTTTTCCCGGCGGAAGGGCGGCCGACGGCAGCGCCTTCCCCCGGCGTCTACTCATGCCCGCACGGGCAGGAAGCTCTTGCCCGGCCCCACCGGGTCGATCCCCAGATGCGCCGCCACGCTCGCGGCGACATCGGCGAATGCGACGAGGCCCGCCTCCCCCGCTCCGATCCCGGCGCAGAGCACGGGGACTCGCTCGCGGGTGTGGTCGGTGCCGAGATAGGTCGGATCGTTGCCATGATCGGCGGTCAGGATCATCAGGTCACCCTCCCTCAGCCGTGACAGGACGGCGCCGATCTCCCGGTCGAACCATTCGAGCGCCCGCGCATAGCCCTCGGTATCCCGCCGATGACCGTAGAGGCTGTCGAACTCCACGAAGTTGGCGAAGGTCAGGCTGCCGCCCTCCGCCTCGTCCACCAGCCGTCCGAGATGCGTCATCAGCTCGGCATCGCCGCCCTTGGCGACGTCGTCGATCCCGCGCATGGAGAAGATGTCGCCGATCTTGCCGACCGCATGAACGCGGCGGCCTGCCTTCGAGGCGACATCGCAGAGCGTGTCGGAGGGCGGCAACATGGCGAAATCGCGCCGCCCCGCCGTGCGGGTGAAGCCGGCTTCGGCAGAGCCGACGAACGGCCGCGCGATGACCCGGCCGACCCGCATCTCGTGCAGCCTCGGCGCCACCGCCTCGCACAGCGCGATCAGGCGGTCATAGCCGAAGGTCTCCTCGTGCGCCGCGATCTGGAAGACGCTGTCCACCGAGGTGTAGCAAATCGGCTGGCCGCTGCGCATGTGCGCCTCGCCCAGCTCCTCGATGATGTTGGTGCCGGAGGCATGGCAATCGCCGAGTATGCCGTCCGTTCCGGCCTGCTCCGCCACGAAGCGGGACAGTTCCTCCGGAAAGGCCGGCTCGCCTTTCGGGAAGTAGTGCCAGTCCCACGGCACGGGAACGCCCGCGAGTTCCCAATGTCCGGACGGGGTGTCCTTGCCGCGCGAGACCTCGGTCGCCGCGCCCCAGACGCCTTCGGGCTCGGCGCCGAGGCCGGGCGCGGTTGCACCGGAGGCAAGCTGGATCGCGCGCCCGAGCCCGAGGCGATCGAGGTTCGGCATCCGCAGCGGGCCGAAGCGCTGGCCGTTGGCGAGGCCCGCGGTGCAGCATTCGGCGATATGCGCCAGCGTGTTCGCACCGGGATCACCGAAGTCCTCGGCGTCCGGCGCACCGCCGCAGCCCACGCTGTCCATCACCACAAGAAAGGCCCGCGTCATGTCCGTCCTCCGATCCGGGTCAGGATGAGGGGCCCCGGTGTCGCCCCTTCGCCAATGGTGACGAGCGCCCGCAGTTCCGCGGCCGCGCGGTCCGCCTGCTCCGGGCTGCGAGCATGGATACGCCCCAAGAGATGCCCCGGCCCCGCCGCGTCACCGATCCGGGCAAGGGCCGTGAAGCCGACGGAGTGGTCGATCCTGTCCCCGTCCCTGAGTCGTCCACCGCCGAGCCCGATGACCGCGCGGCCGAGCGCCCTGCCATCGATCGCCGTGATCACGCCGGCCTCCTCGGCGCTCACTTCCAGCGTGACGGAGGATTGCGGCAGGATCTCGGCCCAGCGCTCCGCGAAATCCCCCGGCCCGCCCTGCGCCCTGACCATCCGGGACATGCGCTCCATGGCCTGCCCCCCGTCGATCGCGGATCGAAGCGACGCCGCGCCGTCCTCCACCGATGCCGCGAGGCCGCCCGATGCGAGAAGCGCGGCGCCGAGCGCGACCGTCAGCTCCTTCAGGCGACGATCGCCCGTCCCGGACAGCACGGCCATCGCCTCGGCCACCTCGACCGCGTTTCCGGCGGCCGGGGCGAGCGGCTCTGACATGTCCGTCACGAGAGCCGTCGTCGGGCAGCCGGCGGCGTTGGCGGTGGAAACGAGGGCCTCGCCGAGAGCCTCGGCTGCCGCCTTGTCCTTCATGAACGCGCCGGAGCCCGTCTTAACGTCGAGCACCAACCCCTCGAGGCCCGCGGCGAGCTTCTTCGACAGGATGGAGGCGGTGATGAGATCGAGGCTGTCGACCGTCCCGGTTACGTCCCGGATCGCGTAGAGCCGCCGGTCCGCCGGAGCGATCCCGGCGCTGGCGGAGACGATGGCGCATCCCGTCTCCCGCACGATCGCGTCCAGCCTTTGCGCGTCTGCTTCCACGTCGAAACCGGGGATCGCTTCCAGCTTGTCCAGCGTCCCGCCCGTATGCCCGAGCCCGCGCCCTGAGATCATCGGAACGAACGCGCCGCAGGCCGCGAGCGCGGGCGCGAGAACGAGGGAGACACAATCTCCGACGCCGCCCGTCGAATGCTTGTCGAGGACCGGGCCCGGAAGATCCCAGCGCAGCACCTCGCCGCTGTCGCGCATGGCGAGCGTGAGCGCGGCCCGGGACGCGGCGTCGAGCGGGACGTGGCACAGGCCCATGGCGAAAGCGCCGGCCTGCGCATCCGATACGCTGCCATCGGCGAGGCCGGCCGCCATCCATTCGAGCGCCGCCGCCTCCGGCGCGCGCCCGGCCCGGAGGCCGGCAAGGATCGAGGGCGCGTCCATGACCTCTACTCCATGTGCCCCTGACCGAACGCGCCGGGGAGCAGGTCGGCCACGCTGGTCTCCAGGATCGCCCCGTCCGTGGTTCCAAGCGTCACGCGCGCCTCCTGCGCGGCGAACTCCGCCAGCTTCTGACGGCAGCCGCCGCAGGGCGGTACGGGATCGGGGCTGTCGGCGATCACAGCTACCTCGGCGATCTGCGTCTCCCCCGCCGCGATCATGGCGGCGATGGCGCCGGCCTCGGCGCAGGTTCCCTCAGGGTAGGCGACGTTCTCGACGTTGCAGCCGACATGGACGTTGCCATGCACGGTCCGGATCGCCGCACCCACCTTGAACCCCGAATAGGGCGCGTAGGCCTTCTCGCGCACGGTTCGCGCCGCCATCATCAATTCCGTCTCGGCCATGGTCCCTCCGGGGCGTGCTCTGCATTCTTCCTTCGGGGAACATGCGCCCTCCCGGCGCGGTTGTCACCTCGACCGCCACGTCAGAGGACAGCGTCCCATGCCGAAGACCCCGGACAGTTTCATGATGCCCAACCCCGCCGCCGCGCCGGACAGCAGCGCGACCGGGCGGGACGATCCCATGACCGCCGAGACCTCCGCCACGTTGCGGGCGCTCTGCGACAAGGCGGGCGAGCCCTTCGATGCCAGCCTGACCGAAGAGCAGGCGCTGCGCCGAAAGGCCGAGCTCGAGGACGAGACCGGGCTCGACGCCGGGGACTGAGCGCAGTCTCGCGCTCGTGATCCTTGGGCGCGGACAGGGCGGAACATTAAGTGAACCTGCGGGGTTCCAGATCCGCACATTCCCTTCACGTGAGACAGACATCATGGACAAGACCACCGAACATCCCAAGGAAGACGCTCCCGGAAACGCCGAGAAGCCGGTGGACGACTGGGTCACGGGCGAAGAGCCGATGACCGGCGCGCAGGCCAGCTATCTCCAGACCCTCAGCGAGGAGGCCGGGGAGGAGTTCGACCCGGACCTGTCCAAGGCCGACGCCAGCAAGCGGATCGACGCGCTTCAGGAGAAGACCGGCCGCGGCGCCTGATCCCGCCCTCACCTGCGAAGCGTGTTTGAGATGACGCGGACAAGCGCCGGCTCCTGCCCCTCGGAGCCGGCGCTTCTGCGTCACACGTCCCCCCGCACATCCCGGCCCGTTTCCACCACTATCCGGTCCCCTCATGTGACGCTGCCTGCGGCTGACCGCCATGCGCCACCCTCCATGCCCATTCCGGTTTGCCGGGCGCGGTGTTTCTAGTATCGGATGCGCATGACCCCGCAAGGAGCGCGCCCCAGGATGGGAACGGACAACGAGCCCCCCCGCACGCAGAGCTTCGCTCTGAACTACCATGAGTTTCCGCGTCCCGGTAAGCTCGAGGTCCAGGCCACGAAGCCGCTGGCCAATGGCCGGGACCTGTCGCTCGCCTATTCGCCCGGTGTCGCCGAGGCCTCCCTGCGCATCGCCGAGGATCC
This sequence comes from Tropicimonas sp. IMCC34011, assembly GCF_003390865.1. GTDB lineage: Bacteria > Pseudomonadota > Alphaproteobacteria > Rhodobacterales > Rhodobacteraceae > Tropicimonas_B. The sequence goes on along the minus strand of NZ_QMEJ01000005.1, from coordinate 186,694 downwards.
GTCCACTGCCTCGCGCTACACGACCCGCGGCAACCTCGTCGCTGTGATCTCGAACGGCACCGCTGTTCTCGGTCTCGGCAATATCGGTGCGCTCGCCTCCAAGCCTGTGATGGAAGGCAAGGCGGTGCTGTTCAAGAAATTCGCCGGCATCGACTGTTTCGACATCGAGGTGGACGTCTCCGACCCCGAGAAGCTGGCGGAGGTCGTCTGCGCGCTCGAACCCACCTTCGGCGCGATCAATCTCGAGGACATCAAGGCCCCGGATTGTTTCGTGGTCGAGAAGATCTGCCGCGAACGGATGAACATCCCGGTCTTCCACGACGACCAGCACGGCACGGCCATCGTCGTCGGCGCGGCGGCGCTGAATGCGCTGCGCGTGGCGAAAAAGAGCTTCGGCGAGATCAAGGTCGTCTCCACCGGCGGCGGCGCAGCGGGGATCGCCTGCCTCAACATGCTCGTCAGCCTCGGCGTGAAGCGTGAGAATGTCTGGCTCTGCGATCTCGACGGCCTCGTCCACGAGGGCCGCGAGGCGAACATGAACCCGCAGAAGGCCGCGTTCGCCCAGCCGGGCGGGCCGCGAACGCTCGGTGACGTGATCGACGGGGCGGACCTCTTCCTCGGCCTCTCCGGGCCCCGTGTCCTCGAGCCCGAAATGGTCGGCTGCATGGCGGACCGCCCGGTGATCTTCGCGCTTGCGAACCCTGAGCCGGAGATCCAGCCCGACCTCGCCCGCGAGGCCAAGCCCGACGCGCTGATCGCCACCGGCCGCTCGGATTATCCCAACCAGGTCAACAACGTCCTGTGCTTCCCCTACATCTTCCGCGGCGCGCTCGACGTCGGGGCGACCGAAATCAACGACGCGATGAAGGTGGCCTGCGTGGAGGGCATCGCCGCCCTTGCGCGCCGCACCACGAGCGCCGAAGCCGCCGCGGCCTACAAGGGCGAGCAGCTGACCTTCGGCCCGTCCTACCTGATCCCGAAGCCCTTCGATCCGCGGCTGATGGGCGTGGTCGCGCCCGCCGTCGCCCGAGCGGCGATGGAGAGCGGTGTCGCCTCCAAGCCGATCTCGGATCTCGACGCCTACAAGCGGACGCTCGACGGCTCCGTCTTCCGCTCCGCCCTCCTGATGCGCCCGGTCTTCGAGGCCGCGTCCCGCGCCGAGCGCCGGATCGTCTTTGCCGAGGGCGAGGACGAGCGCATCCTGCGCGCGGCGAACGCGATCATCGAGGAGACCACGGACAAGCCGATCCTCATCGGCCGGCCCGAGGTCGTGGCCATGCGCGCGGATCGCGCCGGCCTCTCCATCCGTCCCGGCGTCGATTTCGACATCGTGAACCCCGAGGACGATCCGCGCTACCGCGCCTACTGGGAGACCTATCACGGCCTCGTCGCGCGCCGCGGCGTCACCCCGGACATCGCCCGCGCGATCATGCGCACCAACACCACCGCCATCGCCGCCGTCATGGTTCATCGCGGCGAGGCGGACAGCATGATCTGCGGCACGGTCGGCCAGTACCTCTGGCACCTGCAATACATCACGCAGGTGCTCGGCGGACACGGCCTGCGGCCCACCGGGGCGCTCTCGCTGATGATCCTCCAGGATGGCCCGCTCTTCGTCGCCGACACGCAGGTCCACCCCGAGCCGACACCGGAGCAGATCGCGGAGTCGGTGATCGGGGCGGCGCGCCATGTCCGCCGCTTCGGCCTGGAGCCCAACGTGGCGCTCTGCTCGCATTCCCAATTCGGCAATCTCGACTGCGACTCGGGACGGCGGATGCGCGCGGCGCTCGAGATCCTGGACCGCGCGCCCCGCGATTTCGCCTATGAGGGGGAGATGCACGTGGATGCGGCGCTCGATCCGGACCTGCGCGAGCGGATATTTCCGGGCGGCCGCCTTACCGGCGCCGCGAATGTCCTTGTCTTCGCCAACTCCGACGCAGCCTCGGGCGTGCGCAACATTCTGAAGTCGAAGGGCGGCGGCCTTGAGGTGGGTCCGATCCTGATGGGAATGGGCAATCGCGCCCACATTGTAACCCCGTCGATCTCCGCCCGCGGCCTGCTGAACATGAGCGCGATCGCGGGCACGCCGGTCAGCCACTACGCCTGATCACCGGCAGGACGGCCACCGTCCTGCCGCACACCGTAACGCCTCCTTAACCCTATGATCTCATGGCATCTTCTCGCCATGGGGTTTTCCCGCTAGTAATGGGTTTACCGCAGGTGGGTTCCCGCCCTTTGCGGCGTCGAGGAGAACCTCCCCCCGATCTTTAGTTGTTGCCATGTACGTGGCGCGCCTTCTCCCGGACGAGGTCCGGGCGGCGTGCACGTTACGAGGCCCTCGTGTGAAAGGACCCGACCCATGCGCATCCTAGCGACCGAAACCACCTGGGGCGCCGCCTCGACGATCACCGACCTGCGCGCCGCCGGCTTCGCGATATCGACCGTCCAGACCGGGCAGGAACTGGTGGACTGGGCCGATCTCGGCCAGATCGACGCCGTCATCGTCGACATGGACCTTCCGGACCTCGACTGGCGCGAGGCGGTGAAGCTGATCCGCTCCTATCGTCCGCACCTGCCGATCCTCGTCCTGATGCCCCCCGGATCCGATTCCGGCGCGCGCGCTGCCGCGTTCGACCTCGGCGCGGACGACGTCCTTCTCGAATGCGCCGACGCGCGGGAATCGGCCGCCCGGATCGGCGCGGTGGTCCGCCGCCGCGCTGGCCTTGCCCATCCCGTCCTCGTCTCCGAGGGTCTCGCCTACGATCTCGTGACCTGCACCGCGACAGTGAGGGGCCAGCCCCTTCACCTGACGCCGACGGAATCGCGGCTCGTGGAAATGCTTGCCCTCCGCCACGGACGCACCGTGGAGAAGGAGGAGATGCTCGCCCATCTCTATGACGTGGAGGAGGGTCCCGAAGTGAAGACGATCGACGTGCATGTCTGCAAGATCCGCAAGAAGATCGCCGATCTGGGTGGCGGCCCGGGCGCCATTTCGACGGCGTGGGGGCGTGGCTACGGCTTCGGCCTCAACGCCCGGGACCAGGCCCGCCAGCTGACCGAGGCCGCCCTGCACTTTGTCGAGCGACGCAGGCGCAAGGTCGCGATCCGGGAAGATCGCCGCCAGCTCGCCTGACGGCGGCGCGGGTCAGGGAGGGTCGGCAGCTCGGCCCCTGCCCTGGCCTCGCCTACTTCAGCGCCGCGGCCTGAACCGCGCCACGATGGAGGAGGAGTTCGAGGTGCTGCGCGCTGTCCTGCGTCTCATAGAGGCTGAGGAAGGCGGTATCCTTGGCCAGCGCGTCCAGCTTCCGCCCCGTGCAGGGCGCTGGCGCACCTCCGCACTTGGCCGCGCGAAGCTGGGCATAGGTGGCATCGGTGGGGGCACCCGCCGGTGCTCCGAGGCCGCCGAACTGCATCATCTCGTACAGTTCGAGGGAGCCGAACATCGCCACCGTCGCGCGAACGTGGATCGCGCAGTTGCCGTCCAGGCCGGTGACGAAGAAAGAGCGCGGCTGCGAGGATCCGTAGGCGCTGTCGTAGAGCACGAACTGCGTCCGGCCGCTCTCGGGACGCTTGTCCACCGGCGTGCCGAGCGCCTCGCCGGACGCGCCGCACACCTTCGTCATCTCGCCGAACGGGGGCGGGTTGGCGACGACGGTGGCGATGGTGTTGGCCTTGACCTCGGCGGCCGGTGTCGTCTGGCTCTGCCCTCCGGCATGGGCGGGGATCGTGAGCCAAGCAAGGGCAAGGACGACGAGTGTGGCGCAATCGCGGACGCGCATCCGGAAAACCTCCGTTGAAGTCGCATGTTCGGGGAGGTGCTACAGAGGGGGTCCGTGTCCGGCAAGCGGGTGGCGGGGGGCAAATCACAACCTGAGCGCGAAGACGCCCGCCGATGGGCGAGGCCGCGCGCATCGGCTGGTCCGGCGCGCACGGAACCGCCACTTTCATGCGACTGCGTTCACGTTTTCTCAAGCACGCCGCTGCCGGCGACTCAGCTCCGCAGCGCCACGGGTTCGGCATCCTCGACCAGCGCCACGCCGCGGAGGGACTTGATCGCCCCCCGGATCGTCGCGCTTACCGGAAGCCCGTCCCCGAGGACGAACTCCACCTCGGCGAAGCCCGGGGCGTTGATCTCCAGGAGGATCTGTCCCCGCTCCCGCGTCTGGGCGCCGTACCGCTCCAGAACGGTCGAGACCATTTCCACGGCGTCCGGCTCTTCGAGCACGACGCGGACCGCGCCGCCTTCCGCGCCCGCAACCGCCTGCTCGAGAGGGGTCGCGCCGCGGCAGAGGAGCTTGAGCTGGTCTGCCTCCGCCGTTGCCTCCGCGGTGATCACGACGTTGCTGCCGGGCTCAAGCGCATCCCGTGCCGCCTCGAGCGTGTCCGAAAAGACGGTGACCTCGTAAAGGCCGGTCGGATCCGACAGCGAGACGAACGCGAAGCGGTTTCCGCGGGCGGACTTGCGCTCCTGCTTGGCGGAGACGGTGCCGGCCATCTTCACGATGGCGGGGCCATTGGCGCTTTCGGCCCGGACCCGCTCCAGCGTTTTGATGCCCTTTCGCTTGAGCGCGCCCATGAAATCGTCGAGCGGGTGGCCGGAGAGGTAGAAGCCGACGGCGCGGTGCTCCTCACCGAGCCGCTCGGCGGGCATCCAGTCCTCAGCGTTCGGCATCCTCGGCTCGGGCAGATCGTCCCCCGCCTCGCCGAAGAGCGACACCTGATTGGAATGGCGCTGCTCGTGGATCGCGGCGGAATAGGCGACGAGGGCATCGAGGCCGTCCAGCACGCGGCGGCGGTTGCGGTCGAGCTCGTCGAAGGCGCCGGCGCGAACCAGCATCTCGAGCGGCCGCTTGCCGATGCGCTTGAGATCGACCCGGCGGGCGATGTCGTAGAGCGTGGCGAAGGGCCGGTCCCCGCGCCCGTCCACGATGAGCTGCATCGCGTCGGCCCCGACGTTCTTGAGCGCGCCCAGCGCGTAGAGGATCTTGCCGTCCTTCACGCCGAACGTCGCGAGGGAGCGGTTCACGCATGGCGGGATGATGTCGATCTTCAGGCCGCGGCGCACCTCCTCGGCGTAGATCGCGAGCTTGTCCGTCAGGTGGATATCGCAATTCATCACCGCGGCCATGAACTCGACCGGGTGGTTCGCCTTGAGCCAGGCCGTCTGGTAGCTGACCACGGCATAGGCGGCGGCGTGGGACTTGTTGAACCCGTAGTTGGCGAACTTCTCGAGAAGATCCCAGACCTCCTGGGCCTTGTCCTTGTCGACGCCGTTCTTCTCGGAGCCGTCCAGGAACTTCGGCCGCTCCGCGTCCATCGCCTCCTTGATCTTCTTGCCCATCGCGCGGCGGAGCAGGTCGGCGCCGCCGAGGGAGTATCCCGCCATCTCCTGCGCGATCTGCATCACCTGTTCCTGGTAGACGATGATGCCCTGCGTCTCGTCGAGGATATGATCGATCAGGGGATGCAGCCGGTCCCGCTCGGACAGGCCGTTCTTGACCTCGCAATACTTCGGGATGTTCTCCATCGGGCCGGGCCGGTAGAGCGCGACGAGGGCGACGATGTCCTCGATGCAGGTCGGCTTCATGCGCCGGAGAGCGTCCATCATGCCGGTGGATTCCACCTGGAACACGGCGACGGTCTTCGCATCGGCATAGAGCTTGTAGGAGGCCTCGTCGTCGAGGGGGATCGCGCCGATGTCGTTGAGGTGGCCCTCCGGCGGTTCGAACAGCGTCTCCCCTTCGGGAGAGATGTGGAGCGGACGCCCACCGGCCACGATCAGATCGACCGCATTCTGAATGACGGTCAGGGTCTTGAGGCCGAGGAAGTCGAACTTCACCAGCCCGGCCTGCTCCACCCATTTCATGTTGAACTGCGTGGCCGGCATGTCCGACCGCGGGTCCTGATAGAGCGGAACGAGCGCATCGAGCGGCCTGTCCCCGATCACGACGCCGGCGGCGTGGGTGGAGGCGTTGCGCAGCAGCCCCTCGACCTGCTGGCCGTAGGTCAGAAGGCGGTCGACCACCTCTTCGGCCCGCGCCTCGGCGCGCAGCCGCTCCTCCTGCACGAGCGCCTGCTGGATGGAAACGGGCTTCACGCCCTCCACCGGAATCATCTTCGACAGCCGGTCCACCTGCCCGTAGGGCATCTGAAGGACCCGGCCGATATCGCGGACGGCGGCCTTCGACAGAAGCGCACCGAAGGTGATGATCTGGCCGACCTTTTCCCGGCCGTACTTGCCCTGCACGTAGCGGATCACCTCCTCGCGGCGGTCCATGCAGAAGTCGATGTCGAAGTCGGGCATGGAGACCCGCTCGGGGTTGAGGAACCGCTCGAAGAGGAGGGAGTAGCGTAGGGGATCAAGATCCGTGATCGTCAGCGCATAGGCGACGAGCGAGCCCGCGCCCGACCCCCGCCCCGGCCCGACCGGGATGTTCTGGTCCTTCGCCCACTTGATGAAGTCCGCGACGATCAGGAAGTACCCGGGGAAGCCCATACCCTCGATGATGCCGAGCTCGAATTCGAGGCGCTTCTCGTACTCCTCGACCGGCGCGGCGTGGGGGATGACGGCGAGACGGGCCACGAGGCCGTCCTTCGCCTGCCGCCGCAGCTCGGCCACCTCGTTGTCGGCGAAGCGCGGCAGGATCGGATCCCGCAACTCCGACACGACGTGGCAGCGCCGTGCGATCTCCACGGTGTTCTCGATCGCCTCGGGCAGGTCGGCGAAGAGCGCGGCCATCTCCTCCGGGGTTTTGAGATAATGCTGGGGGGTCAGACGCCGGCGCGGTTCCTGCTGGTCCACATAGGCGCCCTCCGCGATGCAGATCAGCGCGTCATGCGCCTCGTACATCGTGGGCTTGGGGAAATAGGCATCGTTGGTGGCGACGAGCGGCAGGCGCATGGCATAGGCCATCTCGATCATCGGCCGTTCGGTCAGCGCCTCCTCTTCCGGCAGGCCGTTCTCCCCCGGATGGCGCTGCAGCTCCACGTAGAGGCGATGCGGGAACGCCGCGGCGAGGCGGGAGGCAAGGGCCTCCGCCGCCGGACGGCGCCCCTGCAGGATCAGCCGCCCGAGAGGCCCGAGCGGACCGCCGGTGAGACAGATGATGCCCTCGGCATGCTCCGTCAGCTCCTTCACCGTGACATGCGCCTCGCGCCCGTCGCCCCGGAGATAGAGAAAGCTGTTGATCTTCATCAGGTTGGCGTAGCCCGCCGCGTTCTGGGCGAGCAGCACGACGGGCGCCGGCGGGATCGGCCGCGCGCCGGGCTCCGGCTCCTGGTATTCGAGGCTGACCTGACAGCCCATGATCGGCTGGATGCCCTGCCCCGCCGCCGTGACGGAAAATTCCAGCGCGGCGAACATGTTGTCCGTATCGGTCACAGCGACCGCCGGCATCTTCATCTCGCGGCAGAGGCCGGGCAGCTTCTTGAGCCGGACAGCGCCCTCTAGGAGGGAGTACTCGGAATGGACGCGCAGGTGGATGAATCGGGGGGCTTTGGACATGCCGCCACCATAGGCGCAGGCGCCCTCTGGCGGAAGCGGGCAGAGGTGCGGCGTGGCGTCAGGCAGGCCCGGCCTTGAGGGATCCCGAACGCGGCGGAGGAATGCCGCAAAACAGGGCATTCCCGGCGCGAAACCGGGCATATGCCCCGCCTTACCCTCCGCGCTCCGGCCCGCGAGGGCTTGCCAAGGGGCTTTCGTCCGGCTTTCCTTGCCCTTGGCGCGTTCTACGCCGCATCGAGCGCGCCACTGCCTGACACACCGGTACCGCGGCCCTTGAGTCTTTCATGCCCGTCACGTTCCTGCTGAACGGCGATCCCGTCTCCGTGGATGCCCCGCCGACCCGAACCCTGCTCGACTGGCTGCGCGAGACCCGCGGGCTGACCGGGACCAAGGAGGGCTGCAACGAGGGCGATTGCGGCGCCTGCACCGTGATGGTGACGGACGAGCGTGGCGCCCGCGCGCTCAACGCCTGCATCCTCTTCCTGCCCCAGATCGACGGCAAGGCCATCCGCACCGTGGAAGGCATCGCCGGACCGGACGGCATGCCTCATCCCGTGCAGCGCGCCATGGTGGAGAAGCACGGCAGCCAGTGCGGCTTCTGCACGCCGGGCTTCGTGGTCTCGATGGCCGTCGGACACAAGAACGGGCGGCGGGATCATGACGACATCCTCGCCGGCAATCTCTGCCGCTGTACCGGATACGCCCCGATCATCCGCGCCGCCGAGGCCGCTGCGGAGGCGGAGATCCCTGAGTGGATGGAAGAGGACCTCTCGAAGCTCGGCCACTCCGCCGCCCCGGGAACGGACGACGCGGCGGCGAAGGGCGGTCGTCCCGGCGCCGACTGGGGGGAGCGCGACCCCGTCGCCGGAACCGGGGCCGCGACCGGTGCGGGGAATGCCCTGGCCGATCACGGCTGGGTCCGCCCCGGCAGCGTGGAGGAGATGGCCGCGTGGTACGAGGCGAACCCGGATGCCACCCTCGTCGCAGGGGCGACCGATGTCGGGCTCTGGGTGACGAAGGGCCTGCGGGACCTCGGCCCGGTCTGCTTCCTCGCAGGCGTGTCCGACCTGCGCGGCATCGAGATCGGGGACGAGGAGATCCTGATCCGGGCCATGACCCCGTGGGCCGATGTGCGGGAAGCGCTCGCCCCCCTCTTCCCCTCCTTCGGCGAGATGATACGCCGCTTTGCCTCGGAGCAGATCCGGGAGGCCGCGACGATCGGCGGCAACATCGCCAACGGCTCTCCCATCGGAGACGGCCCGCCCGCCCTCATCGCCCTCGGCGCGACGCTGCACCTCAGGAAGGGCGATGTGCGGCGGCAGATCCCGCTCGAGCAGTTCTTCATCGAGTACGGCAGACAGGACCGCGCGCCGGGCGAGTTCGTCGAGGCGGTCTCCCTGCCCACGCGGGCCAGGGCCCTGCGCTGCTACAAGCTCTCCAAGCGCTTCGATCAGGACATCTCCGCCGTCTGCGGCTGCTTCAACGTCACGCTGGAGGGTGGTGAAGTGCGCTCCGCCCGGATCGCGTTCGGCGGAATGGCCGGCACCCCGAAGCGTGCCATCGCGGTGGAGGAAGCGCTTCTGGGCCGGGCCTGGAGCGAAAAGACCATCGCCGCCGCGCTGCCGGCCTTCGCCGAGGATTTCGCGCCGCTGTCGGACATGCGCGCCTCCGCGGAGTACCGCATGGAGGCCGCCCGGGGGATGCTCAGGCGCTACCATGCCGACCTCACCGGCGCGGCCCCCTCCATCTTCGAGGTGACGTCATGAGTGTCACGGCATCCCTTCCGCATGACAGCGCCTGGCTCCATGTCACCGGGCAGGCCCGCTATATCGACGACATTCCGGCCCCCGCCGGCGCGCTTCACCTCGCCTTCGGTCTCTCCGCCGTCGCCGCTGGCCGGATCGCGCGGATGGACCTGTCGGCGGTGCGCGCGGCGGACGGTGTCGTCGCCGTCCTGACCGCAGAGGACTTGCCCGCGGAGAACGACGTCTCCCCCTCTCCCGATTTCCACGAGGAGATGCTGTCCTCCGGCGAGGTCCACTACATGGGCCAGCCGATCTTCATCGTCGCCGCGACGAGCCATCTGGCCGCGCGCCGCGCCGTGCGTCTCGCCGAGGTGGAGATCGAGGAGAGCCCCGCGATCCTGACCATCGAGGACGCCATCGCGGCGGATCGCCGGTTCGAGGACGGGCCGGTGATCTGGACGAAGGGCGACCCCGGGCCCGCCATCGCCTCCGCCGCAGAGGTGATCGAGGGCTCGATCAGGATCGGCGGGCAGGAGCACTTCTATCTCGAGGGGCAGGCCGCCCTCGCTCTGCCGGAGGAGGATGGCGGCGTCCTCGTCCATTCCTCCACCCAGCATCCGACCGAGATCCAGCACAAGGTGGCCGAGGCGCTCGGCCTGCCCATGTCCGACGTCCGCGTCGAGGTGCGGCGGATGGGCGGCGGCTTCGGCGGCAAGGAAAGCCAGGGCAACGCGCTTGCCGTCGCCTGCGCCGTCACCGCCCGCGCCACCGGCCGCCCCTGCCGGATGCGCTACGACCGGGACGATGACATGGTCATCACCGGGAAGCGCCACGATTTCCGTATCGACTATCGCGCCGGGATCGACGCGGACGGCCGCATCCTCGGTCTCGAGGTGGAGCAGTTCTGCCGCTGCGGCTGGAGCCAGGACCTCTCGCTTCCCGTGGCGGACCGCGCCATGCTCCATGCGGACAACGCCTACAACCTGCCCGCCGCCCGGATCGTCTCCCACCGCCTGCGCACCAACACCCAGAGCGCGACCGCCTTCCGCGGCTTCGGCGGGCCGCAGGGAATGGTCGGGGTCGAGCGGGTGATGGACGAGATCGCCCACCGCCTCGGGCGTGACCCGATCGAGATCCGCCGCGCCAACTACTACGAGGAAGCGGACGGGAGCGACGCCGGCAGCGGCATCGCCGGCACCGCCGCGGCCGAGGACGCCGCCCGCGGCCACTCTCTCGATCATGCCGATCCCGCCAGCCGCGGCTCGGCCAGCGGCACGCGCGGCGCCGACATTCGCCCGGACCCCCGCGGCCACCAGACCACGCCCTACGCGATGCCGGTGGAGGATTTCATCCTGCACGCGATGACGGACCGGCTGGCCGAAACCTCGGGCTACGCCGCCCGCCGTGCAGCCATCGCGGAGTGGAACGCGGCAAGCCCCGTGCTGAAGAAGGGGATCGCGCTCACGCCGGTGAAGTTCGGCATCTCCTTCACGCTCACCCACCTCAACCAGGCCGGCGCGCTCGTCCATGTGTACACCGACGGTTCGGTGCGGATGAACCACGGCGGCACGGAGATGGGACAGGGTCTCTTCCGCAAGGTTGCGCAGGTCGCCGCGAGCCGCTTCGGAGTGGATGCGTCGCGGGTGAAGATCACCGCGACCGATACCGGCAAGGTTCCGAACACCTCGGCGACCGCCGCCTCATCCGGCGCCGATCTCAATGGCATGGCCGTCCGCGCCGCCTGCGACGCGATCAGGGAGCGGATGGCCGCCTTCGTCGCCGAGCGGCAGCAGGCGGACCCTGCCTCGGTGCGGTTCGAGGACGGCCACGTCCATGTCGGTGGCGAGGCCTACCCTTGGGAGGACGTCGTACGGGACTGCTACCTCGCCCGCATAAGCCTCTCCGCGACCGGCTTCTACAAGACGCCGAAGATCGTCTGGGACCGGGTCGCCGGCGAAGGCCGCCCGTTCTTCTACTTCGCCTACGGCGCGGCGGTGACCGAGGTCGTGATCGACACGCTCACCGGCGAGAACCGCATCCTCGGGACCGACATCCTGCACGATGCCGGCGCCTCGCTGAACCCCGCCATCGACATCGGACAGATCGAGGGCGGTTTCGTGCAGGGCGCCGGCTGGCTCACCACCGAGGAGCTCGTGTGGGATGAGAAGGGCCGCCTGACGACCCACGCTCCCTCAACCTACAAGATCCCGGCCTGCTCGGACCGGCCCCGCCGCTTCAACGTTGCGCTCTGGGACGCGCCGAACCGGGAGGAGACGATCTATCGCTCGAAGGCCGTGGGCGAGCCGCCGCTCATGCTGGGCATTTCCGCCCTCATGGCGCTGTCCGACGCCTGCGCCGCCTGCGGACCGCACTATCCGAACCTCGACGCGCCGGCGACGCCGGAGCGCGTCCTCGCCGCCGTCGCCCGCGCCCGGGGGGCGGGATGAGCTTCGATGAGGCCTCCCTCCGCCGCGCCGTCGCGCGCCATGGCCGCGTCGCGCGGATCGCCGTGGCCGAGGCGAAGGGCTCGGTCCCGCGGGAAGCCGGCACGTCGATGCTCGTCTGGCCCGGCGGACAGGAGGGCACCATCGGCGGCGGCACCCTCGAATGGCAGGCAACGGAGCGCGCCCTGGCCCGGCTCGCCGAGGGTGGCGCCGCGGTCGAGACCATCCCCCTCGGCCCCGGCATCGGCCAGTGCTGCGGCGGCGCGGTCAAGCTCCTGACGGAGGTCTGGGATGACGAGGCCCTCGCCCGGCTGAGACTCGAGCGCGGGCACGCCATTCGCCCGCTGTCGCAAAGTGCCGATGCGCCACCCTCCGCCTTCCTCGGCCGCCTCGACCGGCCAGCGGTCCACCTCTCCGCCGGCTGGGCCGCCGAGCCGCTCGCCCGGTCCGGCCGACCGCTCTGGATCTGGGGCGCGGGCCATGTCGGCCGTGCGCTCGCGGCCGTCATGGCCCCCCTTCCCGGCTGGGACATCTCCCTCCTCGACATCGCTCCCGAGCGGTTCCCGGAGGATCCCGCGGCGGTCCCCGTCATTGCCCCCGAGGTCGCGCCGGCCGCCGCGCGCGCCCCGGCCGAGGCGGCGCATCTCATCGTGACGCACTCCCACGCGCGGGACCTCGAGATCTGCCACCGCCTCCTTCTGCGCGATTTCGCCTTCGCCGGCCTCATCGGGTCGGAGACGAAGCGCGCCCGGTTCGGCGCAAGACTAAGGCAGATGGGTCATTCCGATGCCTCCGCAGGCCGCATCACCTGCCCGATCGGCGATCCGGCCCTCGGCAAGCACCCCCAGGCCATTGCCCTCGGTGTCGCGACTTCGTTACTTCGCCTGACGAGCACCAGTCACGAAGGGAGCGCCACGGCGTGACGACCCTCTTTACCGCGGATGGATTGACCAAGGCCTATCCGGGCGTCGTCGCCAATGACGACGTGTCCTTCTCGGTGGGCCCTGGCGAGATCCACGCGCTTCTCGGCGAGAACGGCGCCGGCAAGTCCACCCTCGTGAAGACGATCTTCGGCCTCGTGAAACCCGACCGCGGCGCCATGACGCTGCACGGCGCGCCCTTCGCCCCGGCGGATCCCAGTGCCGCGCGGCGGGCGGGGGTCGCGATGGTGTTCCAGCACTTTTCCCTCTTCGATGCGCTGAGCGTGGCCGAGAATGTCGGGCTCGGCATGGAGAACCCGCCGCCCCTCGGCCGGCTCGCCCGCCGCATCACCGAGGTCAGCCGGGAATACGGCCTGCCGCTCGATCCCTCCCGCCGCGTCGGAGACCTCTCCGCCGGGGAGCGTCAGCGCGTGGAGATCGTGCGCTGCCTCCTGCAGGACCCCAAACTCCTGATCATGGACGAGCCGACCAGCGTCCTCACCCCGCAGGAGGTGGAGATCCTCTTTCGCACGCTGAACCAGCTTTCGGACGAAGGCACGGCGATCCTCTACATCTCCCACAAGCTGGATGAGATCCGCACCCTCTGCGAGCGGGCGACGATCCTGCGCCGCGGCGCTGTCGTCGCGACCTGTCGACCCTCGGAGGCGTCCTCCGCCGAGCTTGCCGAGCTGATGGTCGGCTCCGCCCTCTCCCGTCCGGAGCGACCCGCCGAAACCCCGGGCGGCACGATCCTTGAGGTCACCGGGCTGACACTGCCTCCCGCCTCCGCCTTTGGAACGCGGCTTCAGGACGTGTCCTTCACGGTCGGCGCAGGAGAAATCCTCGGCATAGGCGGCGTGGCCGGAAACGGTCAGGACGAGCTTCTGGCTGCGCTGTCGGGAGAGATGCCTTCCGCCGAAGGCGCAATCCGCCTCGAGGGCGCCGATATCGGCCGAACCGGGCCCCGCGAGCGCCGCGCACTCGGCCTCCTGACCGGCCCCGAGGAACGCCTCGGCCACGCGGCCGCGCCGGACATGAGCTTGACCGAGAACGCCACCCTCACAGGCTGGCAGCGCGAGGAGCTGACCCGGAACGGCCTCATCCGCTGGGGACGCGCCAGGGATTTCGCCGAACGCATCATCGCCGAGTTCGACGTGCGCACCCCCGGCCCGGACGCCGCCGCGCGCGCCCTTTCGGGCGGCAACCTGCAGAAATTCGTCATCGGTCGGGAAATCCTGCAACGCCCCCGCGTCCTCGTGGTGAACCAGCCGACCTGGGGTGTCGACGCCGCGGCCGCGGCCGCCATCCGGCAAGCCCTCCTCGACCTCGCGCGCGAGGGAAGCGCCGTCGTCGTCGTCTCGCAGGACCTCGACGAGATCCTCGAGGTCGCCGGCCGCTTTGCCGCGCTGAACGGCGGACGCCTCAGCGAGCCGGTCCCGGCGGACGGCCTCACCATGGAGCGCATCGGCCTGATGCTCGGCGGCGCCCACGACATGGAGGCGGCCCATGCCGGCGCCCCTCATGCCTGAGCCCGACCTCCGCCTTCATCTTTCTTCAAATACCCCCGCCGGAGGCGGTCCTGCCGCATCCGCAGCCGCGCCGGAGGCCCCAGCTTGATCACGCTCGAAAAACGCCCCTCGCCGTCCCGCGCCTGGGCCTGGGCCACGCCCGTCCTCGCCGTCCTGCTGACGATGATCGCAGGAGGGCTGATGTTCGCGCTGCTTGGAAAGGACCCTGTCGACGCGATCCGCACGATCTTCTGGGCGCCGCTCTTCGATCCGCAGTTCGCCTCCTATTCCCGCCCGCAGCTGCTGGTGAAGGCCGGCCCGCTGATCCTCATCGCCGTCGGGCTCGCGATGGGCTTCCGGGCGGGCATCTGGAACATCGGCGCCGAGGGTCAGTACATCATCGGCGCGCTCTTCGGGGCCGGCGTCGCGCTTGCGGCCTATCCCTCGGGCAGCCCGCTGATCTTTCCGACGATGATCGTCGCGGGTGCGCTCGGAGGCTTTCTCTGGGCGATGATCCCGGCGCTCCTGCGGGTCTTCTTCAACACCAACGAGATCCTCGTCTCGCTTCTTCTCGTCTACGTCGCGGAGCAGTTCCTCGCCGCCATGGCGCTCGGACCGATGAAGAACCCGGAGGGCGGCGGCTTTCCCGGCTCCCGCAACCTCCAGCAATACGACGCGGCTTCCAATCTCGAGCTCCTTCAGGGCACCGGACTGCACTGGGGCGTCGTCGCCGCGATCGTCGCCGTGATCTTCGGGCATGTCATGCTGACGCGGCACCTGATGGGCTTCCACATCCGCCTGGCCGGGCAGGCCCCCCGCGCGGCGCGCTTCGGCGGGGTCAATCCCGGCCGGCTGGTGATCTTCTGCCTCGGCCTCTCGGGCGCGCTGGCGGGCCTTGCCGGCATGTTCGAGGTCTCCGGCCCCGCCGGACAGGTCAGCATCGACTTCAATTCTGGCTATGGCTTCACAGCGATCATCGTGGCCTTCCTCGGCCGGCTGCATCCCGTCGGCATCCTCCTTGCCGGGCTCCTGATGGCGCTCACCTATATCGGCGGAGAGCTTGCGCAGTTCATGCTGGGCATTCCGGCCGCCGCCATCCAGGCCTTCCAGGGGATGCTCCTGTTCTTCCTCCTCGGCGTGGACGTGCTCACGAACTTCCGCATCCGGATCGGCGCGCGGGGGACTGCCTGATGGACCTGTCCTCGATCAACTGGCTCCTGCTCATCGCGGCCCTCATGGTCGGCGCGACGCCGATCCTCCTCGCCGCCATCGGGGAACTCGTCGTGGAGCGCTCGGGCGTTCTGAACCTCGGCGTCGAGGGGATGATGATCACCGGCGCGATCTGCGGCTTCGCTGTCGCCGTGAAAACCGGCAGCCCGGCCCTCGGCTTTCTCGGCGGGGCTCTCGGCGGCGCCGTCCTCTCGCTGGTCTTCGGTCTCCTGACGCAGGTCTTCCTGTCCAACCAGGTGGCGACGGGCCTTGCGCTCACGCTCTTCGGGCTCGGCCTCTCGGCGCTGATGGGACAATCCTACGTGGGGATCCGTCCGCCGGCCACGCCCAAGCTGGATCTCGGCCCCCTGTCGGACATCCCCGTCCTCGGACCGATCCTCTTCCGGCACGATCCGATGATCTACATCTCGATCCTGATCGTCGCCCTCGTCTGGGCCGTCCTCTTCCGCACGCGCGCCGGCCTCATCCTGCGCGCCACCGGTGAGAGCGCCGAGGCCGCACATGCGCTGGGGTACCGCGTGATCCGCATCCGCCTTCTCGCGATTGCCTGCGGCGGCGCGCTGGCCGGGCTCGGCGGCGCCTACCTCTCACTCGTGCGTGTGCCGCAATGGACCGAAGGGATGACCGCCGGCGCCGGCTGGATCGCCCTCGCCCTCGTGGTCTTCGCCAGCTGGCGGCCCTGGCGCGTCCTGATCGGCGCCTATCTTTTCGGCGGCCTGACCGTGCTGCAACTGAACCTGCAGGCTGCGGGCATGAAAATGCCGGTCGAATACTTGTCGATGTCGCCGTACATCATCACCATCCTCGTGCTCGTGCTCATCTCGTCCGGCCGCGGACGGATCTCGACGAGCGCGCCGGCCGCACTTGGGCGGACGTTCCATGCCTCCACGTGAGGCCAATACGAATTCAACAGGGAGAGTGCATTTCATGCTCATCAGACATCTACTCGCCGGCGCCGCGATGGCGCTCACGGCCACAGGCGCACTGGCGCAGGATGACGGCGAGCCGCTCAAGGTCGGCTTCGTCTATGTCGGCCCGATCGGGGACGGCGGCTGGACCTACGAGCACGAGCAGGCCCGCCTCGCCCTCGTCGAGGAGTACGGCGACCGGATCGAGACGGTCTATCAGGAGAGCGTCCCCGAGGGCGCCGATGCCGAGCGCGTGCTGACTCAGATGGCGCTGTCCGGCACGGATCTCATCTTCACCACGTCTTTCGGCTACATGGATCCGACGATCAACGTCGCGCAGAAATTCCCGGATGTGAACTTCGAGCACGCCACCGGCTACAAGCGCGCCGACAACGTCGCGACCTACTCCTCGCGCTTCTACGAGGGCCGGGCCGTCATCGGGCACATCGCCGGCAAGATGACCGAGACCAACAAGATCGGGTACATTGCCTCCTTCCCGATCCCCGAGGTCATCCGCGGCATCAACGCCGCCTATATCGCCGCGAGCGAGGCCAACCCCGATGTCGAGTTCAACATCGTCTGGGCCTACACTTGGTTCGACCCGGCCAAGGAAGCGGATGCGGCGCAGGCCCTGATCGAGCAGGGCGCCGACGTTATCCTGCAGCATACCGATTCCACCGCCCCCCTTGCCGCCGCTGAGCAGGCCGGCGGCGTGGTTGGGTTCGGTCAGGCCTCTGACATGGCCGAGTACAAGCCCTCCCCGCGCGTCTCCTCCATCATCGACAACTGGGCGCCCTACTACATCGAGCGCGTCGGCGCGGCCCTCGACGGAACCTGGGAGAGCAAGGACACCTGGGGCGGGATCGACACCGGCATGGTCGAGATCGGCGAGATGACGGACGCGATCCCCGAGGATGTCCGGCAGGAAGCACAGGACCTCGCCGACAGCATCTCCTCGGGCGAGTACCACCCCTTCACCGGCCCCCTGAACTACGCCGACGGCACCGAGTGGCTGGCCGAGGGCGAGACGGCCGATGACGAGACGCTTCTCGGCATGGACTTCTACGTCGAAGGCATCGACGCCGAGATCCCCAACTGATCGGGGCGACGAAAGCAGATCGAGAAAGGCCCGCCTCGTCTGGCGGGCCTTTTTCATTCGGAAGATCGCGTCCCCTTTACGCGGGGCAGGATGCGCGGGCGGTCATGGGCGTTCCGGCCCGACCCCCACGCACCCCCGTTGGAAGGCGACGTGATCGGCCTCAGCCATCCTTCCGGATCGTCTCGTTCTTCGGATCGTACGGGCTGTCCTCGGTGACTTCCGCGTCGTAGAGCTCGCCCAGCATCCGGACCTTGAGCTTCGTGCCCGGCGCCGCGTGGTCCGGGTGGACGTAGCCCATGCCGATGGACTTCTCGAAGGCCGCGGACCAGCCTCCCGAGGTCAGGCGGCCAACCCGCTCCTCACCGGCATAGAGCGCCTCGCGGCCCCAGGGATCGGCATCGTCCGGACCGTTGATCAGCAGCGTGACGCAGGTCGAGCGGATGCCCTTCTCCTCCATCGCCGCCTTGCCGTGGAAATCCTTGGAGAGGTCCACGAAACGGTCGAGGCCCGCCTCGAGGGGGGTTGCGTCCCGCCCGAGCTCGTTGCCGAAGGCGCGGTAGGATTTCTCCTGCCTGAGCCAGTTCTGCGCCCGCGCTCCGACGAGGGTCAGCCCATGTTCGGCTCCGGCCTCCACCAGCTTGTCGAAGAGGTGGTTCTGCATCTCCATCGGGTGGTGCAGTTCCCAGCCGAGTTCCCCGGTATAGGCCACGCGCAGCGCCATGACGGGCACCATGCCAAGCTCGATGTTGCGCATGGAGAGCCACGGGAAGCGCTTGTTGGACAGGACCGTCTCCGGCTCCGCGTCCCGCACCAGGCTCTTCAGCACGTCCCGCGCCTTCGGACCGGCGAGAGCGAACACGCCCCATTGCGTGGTGACGTCCTGAACGTCGATCCGGCCGAACTCGGCTTCCTTGTCCTCGACGGCCTTGCGCAGGAAGTCGCCGTCATAGGCGGACCAGGCGCCGGCGGAGACGAGGTAGAAGCTGTCCTCAGCGAGGCGCACGATGGTGTACTCGGTGCGGACGGTGCCGGCGGAGGTCAGCGCGTAGGTCAGGTTGATCCGGCCGGTCTTCGGCAGGCGGTTGCAGGTGAACCAGTCTAGGAAGGCGGCGGCGCCGGGGCCCTTCACGGTGTGCTTGGTGAAGGCCGAGGCGTCGATCATGCCGACGTTCTCGCGGATCGCCTTCGCCTCGGCGCTGGCGTATTGCCACCAGCCACCTCGGCGGAAGGACCGGGCGCCGTGATCGTCGAAGTCGATCCCCCCGAAGTAGTTCGGACGTTCCCAGCCGTTCACCACGCCGAACTGCGCGCCGCGGGCGGCCATGCGGTCGTAGCAGGGCGCCGTGCGCAGCGGCCGGCAGGCCGGGCGCTCCTCGTCGGGATGATGGAGGATGTAGACGTGCTCGTAGGCCTCCTCGTTCTTCCGGGCGGCATACTCCGTCGTCATCCAGTCGCCGTAGCGCCGCGGATCGAGGGACGCCATGTCGATCTCCGCCTCGCCCTCGGTCATCACCTGGGCGAGGTAGTGGCCTGCTCCGCCGGCGGCGGTGATGCCGAAGGAGAAGCCCTCCGCCAGCCACATGTTGCGCAGGCCCGGCGCGGGCCCGAGGAGCGGGTTGCCGTCCGGCGTGTAGCAGATCGGGCCGTTGTAATCGTCCTTGAGGCCCACCGTCTCGGAGGACGGAATCCGGTGGATCATGGACATGTATTCCTCCTCGATCCGCTCGAGGTCGAGCGGGAAGAGGTCGGCGCGGAAACTGTCCGGCACACCGTATTCGAAGCGCGCGGGGGCGTTCAGCTCGTAGGGGCCGAGGATCCAGCCTCCGCGTTCCTCGCGCACGTACCACTTGGCGTCCGCGTCGCGCAGGACCGGGTGCTGCGGGTTGCCGGCGTTTCGATACTCCACGAGCGCGGGATCGGGCTCGGTGACGATGTACTGGTGCTCGACCGGGATCGCCGGGATCTTGATGCCGAGGAGCTTCGCCGTGCGCTGCGCATGGTTGCCGGTGGCGGTGACGACGTGCTCCGCCGTGATCTCGGCGGTTTCGTCGGAGGCGACGAGGTTGCCCCCCTTCTCCACCATCTTCGTGACGGACACGATCCACTCGGAGCCGGTCCAGCGGTAGCCGTCCACCTGCCAGCGCCGCTCGATCGTGACGCCGTGCTGCCGCGCGCCCTTCGCCATCGCCTGGGTGACGTCCGCGGGATTGATGTAGCCGTCGGTCGGATGGAAGATCGCGCCCTTGAGATCCTCGGTGTTCACGAGCGGCCAGCGCTCTTTGATCTGATCCGGGGTCATCCACTCGTAGGGGATGCCCACGGTCTCGGCGGTGGAGGCGTAGAGGCGGTACTCGTCCATCCGCGCGTCGGTCTGGGCCATGCGCAGGTTGCCGACGACGAAGAAGCCGGCATCCAGCCCCGTCTCCTCCTCCAGCGTCTTGTAGTAGCGGATGGAGTAGTCGTGGATGTGGCTCGTGGCGTAGCTCATGTTGAAATACGGCAGGAGGCCGGCGGCGTGCCACGTGGAGCCGGCGGTCAGCTCGTCCCGCTCGAGGAGCATCGTGTCCCAGCCGGCTTTTCCGAGGTGATAGGCGATCGATGTACCGACGGCGCCGCCGCCCACCACCAGTGCCCGAACATGCGTCTTCATCGCGCGGTACTCCGTCTCGTGACCATCTCCGGAATGAGGCCAGCCGCGGCGCTCTGCCGCGAAGGGCGCGACGCCATGGACGCTGTTTGCGACAAAGCGGTGAAGAGACGGAGGGAGAGGACCGGTTCAGGAGCGCGGGATTTGCGCGGCGGGGCGCGAACGGCGCGCCCCACGGCCCGGCCGCTTTGCCGCATGGGGAGGCCGGCGCGTGGCCCGGCCCCCTCTGACCTATCGGCGGCGTTTCGGCGGCTCGGGCGGCTCGGGCGGCGCGTTCGGATCGTCCGGGTCGTGCCGGCCGACACCCTTGAAGATGGCGCGGAACGGCAGCGCCCACACGATCCCGAGGATCACGTAGACCGCAAGCTCGACCCAGATCGACGGACGGTCCAGCGCGTTCAGGATGGTGACGGCCACGACGACGTAGGCCGGCAGGCCGATCAGAAGGATCAGCAGCGACAGCCGCTTCCGCGTCTTGTGACCGAGCGCCATCAGTCGGCGAAGGGGTCGGTGACGAGGATCGTGTCCTCCCGCTCGGGCGAGGTCGACAGAAGCGCGACGGGGCACTCGATCAGCTCTTCCACGCGGCGGACATACTTGATCGCGGCTGCCGGAAGATCCGCCCAGCGGCGCGCGCCGGCGGTGCTTTCCGACCAGCCTTCCATCGTCTCGTAGATCGGCTCGACCCGGGTCTGCGCCTCGCTGGCGGTGGGCAGGTAGTCGATCCGCTCGCCGTCCAGCATGTAGCCGGTGCAGATGCGCAGCTCCTTGAAGCCGTCCAGCACGTCGAGCTTCGTCAGCGCGATGCCGGAGACGCCGGACGTGGCGCAGGTCTGACGCACGAGGGCGGCGTCGAACCAGCCGCAGCGGCGCTGCCGGCCGGTGACGGTGCCGAACTCGTGCCCCCGCTCGCCGAGGCGGCGGCCGTTGTCGTCGATCAGCTCGGTCGGGAACGGGCCCTCGCCGACGCGGGTGGTGTAGGCCTTGACGATGCCGAGGACGAAATCGACGGCGCCCGGGCCGACGCCCGTTCCCGTCGCGGCCATGCCGGACATCGTGTTGGACGAGGTCACGAAGGGATACGTGCCGAAATCGATATCGAGGAGCGCGCCCTGCGCCCCTTCGAAGAGGATGCGCTTGCCAGCGCGGCGGGCATCGGTCAGCTCTCGCCAGACCGGCTTGGCGAAGGGCAGGACCTTGGGGGCGACCTCGCGCAGAGCCTCCATGAGCGCGGCGCGGTCCACCGGCTCCATCCCGAGACCGCGGCGGAGCGCGTCGTGGTGGACGAGCAGGCGGTCGACCCGGCCTTCGAGCGTGGCTGCATCGGCCAGGTCGGCGACACGGATGGTGCGGCGGCCCACCTTGTCCTCGTAGGCGGGGCCGATGCCGCGGCCGGTGGTCCCGATCTTGGAGTTGCCGGCGCCGGCTTCCCGAGCCCGGTCCAGCTCGCCGTGGACGGGCAGGATCAGCGGCGTGTTCTCGGCGATCATCAGGCTGTCCGGGGTGACGTGCACGCCCTGCTTCGCCAGTCGCTCGATCTCTTCCAGCAGGGCCCAGGGATCGAGGACCACACCGTTCCCGATGACCGAGAGCTTGCCGGGGCGGACGATGCCCGAGGGAAGCAGCGAGAGCTTGTAGACCTCGCCGTCGATGACGAGCGTGTGGCCGGCATTGTGGCCGCCCTGGAAGCGGGCGATCACATCCGCGCGCTCGCTCAGCCAGTCTACGATCTTGCCTTTTCCTTCGTCGCCCCACTGGGCGCCGACAACGACGACGTTAGCCATTTGATGCACCCTTTCTCGAGCCGGCGCCGGTATAGCCGCGCCGCCCGCCGGGCGAAACCGGCAATCGTCGAAGCGCCGCGATGTCGCGGGCAGCCCGCCCTTTCCCGCCGATCGCAGTCACCGGCGGCAGCGCCGCACCACTGGACAATCCCCCCCGGCCCACCCCATGTCTGGAGCAACCTGACCTGCCCCGAAGGAGCGCCCCAATGAACATCGATCTTCTCAAGCGCCTGTGCGAGACCCCCGGCGTTCCGGGATGCGAGGACCGGGTGCGCGACCTGATCCGCGGGGAGGCCGAGGGTCTCTTTGACTCCATCGAGACGGACCCGATGGGCTCGCTGCTCTGCCGCCGCGATGCGCGGGGCGACACTGGCGGCGAGGCGCCCACCCGCGTCATGCTCCTGTGCCACATGGACGAGATCGGCTTTCTCGTCAGCCATGTGTCCGAGAAGGGCTTCGTCTACGTCCAGCCGGTCGGCGGCTTCGATCCGCGGACGCTGTTCTCCCGCCGCGTCCTCGTCTGCACGGACGACGGCGACATCCCCGGGATCATGAACCCCGCCGGCAAGGGCCTGCACATCTCCTCCCCCGAGGAGCGCAAGAAGGTCCCGGAGATCTCCGAGTTCTACATCGACACCGGCCTCGGCGAGGCGGCGGCAGAGCGCGTGCGCGTCGGCGACATGGTGGTGATGGACGCGCCCTTCGCGGAAATGGGCGACAAGATCGTTTCCAAGGCGCTCGACAACCGCATCGCCTGCTGGCTCGGCCTCGAGGCGATCCGCGCGCTGGGGGATGCCGCGAACTCGGCGGAAATCCACGTCGCCTTCACCTGTCAGGAGGAAGTCGGCCTCCGCGGTGCGAAGACGGCGGCCTACCGGATCAAGCCCAACATCGGCCTCGGCATCGACACGACGCTTGCCTGCGACACCCCGGGCGTGCCCGAGGCGGACCGCACCACGCAGCAGGGCAAGGGCTTCGGCCTGCACCTGCGGGACGGCTCCTTCATCGCCGATCGCGGCCTCGCGCGCGACGTCGAGGATCTGGCGAAGGAGAAGGGCATCCCCTTCCAGCGCACCATGCTCCGCGCCGGCGGGCAGGACGGTGCCGCGGCGCAGCAGGCGGCGGCCGGCGCGAAGGCGCTCGGGATCGTCGTCGGCACCCGCTACATCCACACGACCTGCGAGATGATCGACAAGACGGACCTGACTGCCGCGCGGGACATCCTCGCGGCCTATCTCGCCCGCTGATCCGGCATCCTGACTGATCGCGCCCCGGCGCCGCGCCCCTGATGGGTTGCGGCGCCGCTGCGCTTCCCATAGATACCCGCCAGTCCGATCTAGGGGCCTCCACGCCATGCAGAACGTCATTCTCATCGTCCACCTGGTCCTGGCCCTGTGCCTGATCGGCATCGTGCTGCTTCAGCGCTCCGAAGGCGGCGGTCTCGGCATGGGCGGCGGCGGAGGCGGCGGTGGCGGCGTCATGAGCGGTCGCGCGGCTGCCACGGCACTCGGCAAGCTCACCTGGGCCTTCGCCATCGCGTTCATCGCGACGTCGATCACCCTGACGATCCTCGCGGCAGCCGATTCGTCCTCCAGCTCGGTGACCGAGCGCCTGACGGGCCGTCCCGCGGCGGATGCTCCGGCCGAGACGCCGGACAGGGATACGCCGTCCGGCACGGATCTGCTTCCGCCGTCCGCGGATGGCGACGCACCGCTGGTGCCGCAAGCCGCCGACTAATCGGGCCCGCGGTCGCCGGACCCACGGCAGACACAAGGGTTCGCTGCCCCAAATGCGGGGCGCAACATCATATAGAGGGCGCCGGCCTTGTCCGGCTCCGCGGAATGACCTATAGCTCGGGTCCCGTGGTGCCGCGCTATCGGCACGTCCGAATGACGGAATTTCCGGGCCCGAAGCGCCCGAATCACGCGGGGGGCCTTCATGGCGCGATTCATCTTCATCACAGGCGGTGTTGTGTCGTCCCTCGGCAAGGGCCTCGCGTCAGCCGCGCTCGGCTCGCTCCTCCAGGCCCGCGGCTTTACCGTCCGCCTCCGCAAGCTCGACCCCTATCTCAACGTCGATCCCGGCACGATGAGCCCGTTCGAGCATGGTGAGGTCTTCGTCACCGACGATGGCGCCGAGACCGATCTCGACCTTGGCCATTACGAGCGATTCACCGGCGTCGCCGCCCGGAAGACGGACAGCGTCTCCTCCGGCCGGATCTATTCCAACGTGCTGGAGAAGGAGCGCCGGGGCGACTACCTCGGCAAGACCATCCAGGTCATTCCTCACGTCACCAATGAAATCAAGGACTTCATCTCGATCGGCGAGGACGAGGTCGATTTCATGCTGTGCGAGATCGGCGGCACGGTGGGCGATATCGAGGGCCTCCCGTTCTTCGAAGCCATCCGCCAGTTCAGCCAGGACAAGCCGCGCGGGCAGTGCATCTTCATGCACCTCACGCTCCTGCCGTGGATCAAGGCATCCGGCGAGCTCAAGACCAAGCCGACGCAGCACTCCGTCAAGGAACTGCGCTCCATCGGCATCGCGCCCGACATCCTGGTCTGTCGCTCCGAAGGGCCGATCCCGGCCAAGGAACGGGAGAAGCTGGCCCTGTTCTGCAACGTCCGTCCCGATGCCGTCGTTGCCGCGCAGGATCTCTCCACGATCTACGACGCGCCGCTCGCCTATCACCGCGAAGGTCTCGACCAGGCCGTGCTCGACGCGTTCCAGATCAGCCCCGCTCCGAAGCCGGACCTCTCGCGCTGGGAGGACGTCTCCGACCGTATCCACAATCCCGAGGGCGAAGTCCGGGTGGCCATCGTCGGCAAGTACACCCAGCTTGAGGACGCCTACAAATCCATCGCCGAGGCGCTGACGCATGGCGGCATGGCGAACCGCGTGAAGGTTCGGGCGGAGTGGATCGACGCTGAGCGTTTCGAGCGGGAGGACCCGGCTCCGCTCCTCGAGCGCTATCACGCGATCCTCGTCCCCGGCGGCTTCGGTGAGCGCGGCACGGAAGGCAAGATCCGCGCCGTCGAGTTCGCGCGAACCCGCAAGATCCCCTATCTCGGGATCTGCCTCGGGATGCAGATGGCGGTCATCGAAGGGGCGCGGAACGTCGCCGGCCTGACCACCGCCGGCAGCCAGGAATTCGACCACGAGGCGGGGGAGAAGCGGTTCGAGCCGGTGATCTTCCACCTCAAGGAGTGGATCAAGGACAACGAAACCGTCGCCCGCTCCGTGCTCGACGACAAGGGCGGCACCATGCGGCTCGGCGCTTTCGAGGCGCAGTTGAAGGACGGGTCTCTCGTCCGCGAGATCTACGGCGCCCCGACGATCTCCGAGCGCCACCGCCACCGTTACGAGGTGGACATCAAGTATCGCAAGAAGCTCGAAGAGGCGGGTCTGTGCTTCACCGGCCTGTCGCCGGACGGCCGCCTGCCCGAGATCGTCGAATGGAAGGACCATCCCTGGTTCGTCGGCGTCCAGTTCCACCCCGAGCTGAAGTCCAAGCCCTTCGACCCCCACCCCCTCTTCCGCGATTTCGTGCGCGCCGCGAAGGACGTCAGCCGACTGGTCTGACCAGCGCGACGTCCGCTCCGCCGCCCTGCCCTGATCGCCCCCCGCGTGGCGGGAGACTCGCTGCTGCCTGACCACGAAGGCAAGGCGGGCGTCCAGGTGCCTGCGCCCCGGCTTCAGCTTCGCTCCTCGATCCCGCCGTCCCTCCGCCCCGCGTGTGGCCGTTGTCGAATAACCGTTACATCTCCATGATCTAGGACAGGGCGACGAAGGAAAGCCGGAAGAGATGACCGACGAATACGATGTGACGGGCGACGAGGACTGGCTCGACGCCGAGCTGAAGAACGCGCTCGACGAGGATTACGAAATCGAACTGGAGGATGCCGTCCTCTCCCTCGAGATCCGCCGAATCTACGAACGTGCGCACCCCGCCTCCCTGCCCCGCGCCGAGTACTTTCGGGAACTGCTGCGCCTTCAGGCCGAGCTGATCAAGCTGCAGGACTGGGTGGTGGCCAGCGGCGAGAAGGTGGTCGTGCTCTTCGAGGGGCGGGACAGCGCCGGCAAGGGCGGCGTCATCAAGCGCATCGCCCAGCGGCTGAACCCCCGCGTGGTGCGCACCGTGGCCCTGCCCGCCCCGTCAGACCGCGAGAAGACCCAGTGGTACTTCCAGCGCTACGTGCCCCATCTTCCCGCCGGCGGCGAGATCGTCCTGTTCGACCGCTCCTGGTACAACCGGGCCGGCGTCGAGCGTGTGATGGGCTTCGCCTCCGAGGACCAGGTCGAACAGTTCTTCAAGGACGTGCCCGAGTTCGAACGGATGCTCGTCCGCTCCGGTATTCGGGTGGTGAAGTACTGGTTCTCGATTACGGACGAAGAGCAGCAGATGCGCTTCCTGATGCGCATCCACGATCCGCTGAAGCAGTGGAAGCTCTCCCCGATGGACCTGCAGAGCCGCGTCCGCTGGGAGCAGTACACCAAGGCCAAGGAGGAGATGTTCGACCGCACGAACATCGACGAAGCCCCGTGGTACATCGTGCCCGGCAACGACAAGAAGCGCGCGCGCCTCAATTGCATGGCCCACCTGTTGTCCCTCATGCCGTACCACGAGGTGGAGCAGGAGGACGTCACCCTGCCCCAGCGGGTCTTCAATCCCGAATACGAGCGCGCCGTGCTGCCGCCGGAACTCTACGTTCCCTCGAAATACTGACGGCCACCGGCGGCCCTACCGCCGGAAGAGCGCAAATGAAAAATGCCCCGGCAGATATCAGTCTGCCGGGGCATTCTCGATGCCGGAGCTGGCTTGCCCTCAGAAGTTCAGCGTGAACGTCCGGGTGAAGCCGATTTCTGCGGTGACCTGATCGTCGCTGCCGCGCTCGACGATGGGGCTGTCCGCCGCGTCGTTCTGGTAGCGGTCATAGCGCACGGAGCTCTCGAGGCCCCAGCGATCGTCGAACTTGTAGGTCGCGCCCAGCTCGACGCCGGTGGACAGAAGGCCCCCCTTGGCGTCGAAGGAGTCGTATCCGCTGGCGGCGGATTCGCTGTCGCTCACGCCGAAGTAGGTATCCGCGTAGGTATCATCGCCGAAGAAGGCGCGCGGCCCGGCCGTGAGCTCGAGCCGGTCGGTCGGGCGGAAGATCACGTCCGCACCAAGATCGCCCACGACACCGTCGTGCCCGCCGATGCCCTGGCGAACGTCGGCGAAGACCGCGTAATTTCTCGCTTCGTAGCTGGCGCCAAGGCCAAGCTCGAGGGTGGCATCGATATCGTCGAGGCCGTCAAGCTCGTCATACTCGCTCGTGTCGCGCTCGCCGATGTAACGGAACGCGACGCCGAGACCGAAGCCCTGGGGCTCGGTCACGCCATCGGGGCTGCCGAAGCTGAGACCGCCGAGCCGCGCATAGTTGAGCCGGCCCTTGAACGCGGGCGCCACGGTGTTCTCATCCGCGCCGAAATATTCCGGAGTGGATTTCACGCCGGCGCCGAGGGTGAAGACCAGGTCCGGGGCGGTATCGATCTGCGGCGCCACGATCACGGACTGCTCCATCGGAACAGGCTCGAGATTTCCGGCCAGCGCAGAGACAGGGGCGGCGACCATCGCGATGGCAAGGACGGAGCGAAGGGAGGTCGAAGCGTTCATGATGTCTTCCTGCATGGGACCGGTCCTCCAATCGAGGGAACGCCGGAATAGCTTTGATCTGTGTAGACGAGATGTCTTGCTGCGGAAATGCATGGAGTGCGAAAAGGTTGCCGGAGGCTCTATTCCATTGACAGAAGTCTCCGGACCGTGGCGAATTTGGCACAACAATCGCGTTTGAATGCCGCCGCCGAACCGCTAGCTATCGGCCATGTTCAGCGATCTGCTCAGACGGCTTCAGAGCCCCCGCCCCGCCCCCCTGCCGGAGCTCGACGGCCGTCTCGCCCTCGGCGCCCTGCTCGTGCGCATGGCCAAGGTGGACCATCACTACGCCGTGGAACAGATCCGCCGTATCGATCGCATCCTGGCCGCGCGGTTCGACCTGAATCCGGTGGAGGCTGCCAAGATGCGCGCCGATTGCGAGCGGCTCGAAGCGGATGCGCCGGATGGCGAGCGCTTCGCCGAGATGGTCCGCGCCAGCATGCCGCTCGAGGAGCGCCGCGGACTGCTCACCGCCATGTGGCAGGTCGCGCTCGCTGACGGCGTCCACCGCTCCGAGGAGGATGCGATGCTGGAGCGCAACGCATCCCGCCTCGGTCTCGGCCACGAGGATGTTGAGGCCGCCCGCCCGCAGACGGACTAGGCGACCGCCCGTCAGGGGGATCGCTTCAGTCGAGGCTGCCGTTCCTCAGCTTGCGAGGTGGCCGACCTCGGTGCCGGCTCGCGCGGCGCGCGTCAGAACCTCGAAGGCATAGGCCGCGACGGAGCGGAAGCAGATCACTGTTATGGTCCCGTCCGAGCCGATCCAGAACGCCGCCGGCACCTGGGACAGGCGGGTCCGGCGCAGTTCCCCCACTTGGATAGAGCGCATGTCCACCGGGCAGAGCTTCGAGAGCACTTCCCGCGGGCCCGTGCCCTCGCCGGAGATCCGGAACACCGCTCGCATGTCCGAGACATCGATCGCGGTGACGAAGGCATCGCCAGCGCTCTCCGTGATGCGCCGGACAGTCTCCGCGACCTCGTCCACGGGCAGGAAGACCAGAGCCTCGTCGGGGGACATCCAGGCCAGCGACCGCTCGCCGTCCGTCACGATGTGCCTCGTCTGCGGCATCTCCAGCGGCAGCGCGGCAGAGAGAGCGGATCCGAGGTCGGCCCAGTCCCCGCGCAGGGCGATCATGCCGCCCGCCTGGGCCTCCTCCACCAGGGCGAACCCCTCGTAGCGCGCGCCTCCGAGGGCCGTTGCGATATCAGACATTCTGCTTCTCCCCCTCGGGATCGTAGAAGACCGGCGAGACGATGCGCGCCGCGATGGGATCGGCGCCGGGGATCGGGAAGTCGATCACCTCGCCCATCCGCTCAGGCCCCTTCTCGACAAGCGCCATCGCGATGCCGCGGTTCAGCGTCGGCGAGCGGTACGAGCTCGTGACCCGGCCGATCGTTCGCGTGTTGCCCCACTCGTCCTTCTCGTTCGAGACGGCGTAGGCGCCATCGGGCAGAACCTCGCCTTCCAGCGTCTCCAGACCGACGAGCCGCCACCGGCCCGCATCGGTCATGTGCATCCGCGCCTGCGCGCGCTTGCCGAGATAATCGTCCTTCTTTTTCGAGATCGCCCAGTCGAGACCGAGATCCTGCGGAATGACCGTGCCATCAGACTCGTCGCCGATCATGATGAAGCCCTTCTCGGCGCGAAGGACGTGGAGCGCCTCCGTTCCGTAGGGCGCCATTCCGTGAGCATCCCCGGCCGCGACGAGACGGTCCCAGAGCGCCCGCGCCTGACCCGCCCGGACCGCGATCTCGAACGACAGCTCGCCCGAGAAGGAGATGCGGTAGACCCGGACGTCGAAGCCGCCGAGCGTGCCGTCCGCCCAGCCCATGAACGGCAGCGCCTCGGCAGACAGGTCCATCCCGCCCAGGCTTTCGAGCACCTTGCGCGCCTTCGGGCCGGCCACGGCGATCTGGCCCCAGGCCTCCGTCAGGTTCACGGTGTGGACCTTCCAGTCCCACCACTCGCATTGCAGCCAGTCCTCCATCCAGGCGTGGATCCGGTCGGCGCCGCCGGTCGTGGTGTGGCAGAGGAAGGTCTGCTCGTCGATCCGCGCCACCACGCCGTCATCCATGAGGAACCCGTTCTCGGAGCACATCAGCCCGTAGCGGCAGCGTCCCGGTTTCAGGGTGCTCATCATGTTGGTGTAGAGCATGTCGACGAAGCGCCCGGCATCGGGGCCGCGCACGAGGATCTTGCCGAGCGTCGACGCATCGAGGATGCCGACATGGTTCCGCACGGCGAGGACCTCGCGCTCCACCGCCTCCTCGGCAGATTCGGCGCGGCGCGGGTAGCAGTAGGGACGGCGCCAATGGCCGACCGGCTCCCATGTCGCCCCGCGGGCCTCGTGCCAGCTGTCCATCGGCGTCCGCCGCAGCGGCTGGAACGCGGACCCCTTGGCCTCACCGACGATGGAGCCGAAGGAAAGCGGCGTCCAGGGCGGGCGGAAGGTCGTGGTGCCGACCTGCGGCACACCCTCGTCGAGCGCCTTGGCGAGGATGGCGAGACCGTTGATGTTGCTCGTCTTTCCCTGATCCGTCGCCATGCCGAGCGTGGTATAGCGCTTGGTGTGCTCGACGCTCTCGAAGCCCTCACGGGCGGCCAGTTCGACGTCGGACACCTTCACGTCGTTCTGGAAGTCGAGCCACATCTTCTCCCGCGCCTCGATCTGTGCGTCGGCGGGCATCAGCCAGACCGGCTCCAGCGGCGCCTCCTCGGGCGCATCCGGAACGCCGGGCAGGTCGCCGGGCACCTCGCCTCCAGCAGCGGCGGCGCCAACGCCCGCCGCATCGGTCGCCGCGTCCCGCGCCCCCATCCGCCCGTTCGCGGCGCCGCAGACGGCGACGAAGGCGCGCCCGTCGGCGCCCGTCGGGGCCTTGTCGGCATCGGGTTCGAACCACGCCGCGTCCTCCCGCCACCGCAGCTTGCCGCCGCAATGGGACCAGAGATTGACGGCCGGGGACCAGCCTCCCGAAACGGCGACGGCGTCGCAGGCGATCGTGTCCGTGACCTCGCCGGCGCTGCCTTGCGCGCAGAGCTGGACGCCCTCGACACCCGTCTTGCCGAGGACCTTGGCAACGCCCTGCCCCGTGCGCACGTCGATCCCCGCCGCGCGTGCCATGGCGGGCAAGGCGCCGTCCGCCGCCCCTCGCGCGTCCACGACCGCCGGAACCGCAATCCCGGCAGCTTTGAGCGACAGCGCGGTGCGATAGGCGTCGTCGTTGTTGGTGACGATCACTACGGTGTCGCCGGGCGTCACGCCGTAGCACTCGACGTAGTCCCGGACGGCCCCCGCAAGCATGACGCCCGGCAAGTCGTTCATCGGGAAGGCGATCGGCCGCTCGATGGCTCCGGTCGCGACCACGATCTGGCCCGCGCGCACCTTCCAGAGGCGGTGACGCGGAATGCCGGCGGCGGGCGCATGATCGCTGACGCGCTCATGACAGAGGACATATCCGTGATCGTAGATGCCGGCGCACATCGTTCGCGTGCGCAGATGGACGTTCGGCAAGGCCTCCAGCGCGCTCAGAAGGGCGGCGACGGTCTCCCCGGCCTCCTCCTTCGCGTCCGGCAGGGCGTCCGTGACGAGGCGGCCGCCCCAGTGCGGCATCTGCTCCACGAGAAGGACGCGCTTGCCCGCGCGGCCCGCCGCGAGCGCCGCCGTGAGGCCCGCCACGCCGCCACCCGCCACGAGGACGTCGGCGGTGTCGTAGAGGTGCTCGTACTCGTCCGGATCGGCATGGGTCGGCGCGGGGCCGAGACCTGCGGAGCGCCGGATGATCGGCTCGAAGAGGTGCTTCCACGCATGCCGCGGCTGGATGAACGTCTTGTAGTAAAAGCCGGCCGGCAGGAACTTGGACACGGCCTGGTTGAGCGCGCCCACGTCGTGCTTGAGCGATGGCCAGCGGTTCTGGCTCCGGGCGGTGAGACCGTCGAACAGCTCCGTGGTGGTTGCGCGCTGGTTCGGCTCCGTGCGCTCCTTCGGGCCGAGCGCGACGAGGGCGTTCGGCTCCTCGGGGCCGGCGGCGAGAATGCCGCGCGGGCGGTGGTACTTGAAAGAACGGCCGACCAGCGTCACGCCGGCGCCGAGGAGCGCGGACGCCAGTGTGTCACCGGCATAACCCTCGAAGGTCGTGCCGTCGAAGGTGAAACCCTGCGGCGCGCTGCGGTCGATGTACCGACCGCCGGACGTCAATCTGCGGCTCATGTCGCCTCCCCCGGTGCAGTCCAGCCGGGCACCCTGTCCCGTATCTTGTCGACGATCTCGGCCGGCGGCCCCTTGGTCTGGGCCGGGTAGGTGCCGAACACCTCCATTGTCGCGGTGTCCCGCGCGGCGATGAACCACTTGCCGCACCCGTAGGCATGGCGCCACCGCTCGAGATGCGGCCCCTTCGGGTTGTCCCGCAGGAAGAGGTAGGCCTCGAACGCGTCGTCCTCCGCCTCCGGGCCGCGGCGCACCAGATGCGCCTCCCCGCCGGGGGACAACTCCGTCTCGTCGGCCACCAGGCCGCAACAGGGGCATCTGAGCTTCAGCATGAGGGGACCTCGCAAGAACTGAGGGACAGGGCGCAGACACGACAAAGCGGCCCCGCCAGACAAGGCAGGACCGCTTTGCGAAAGATCGGAAGCGCAGGCGCCGAAGCGCGCGCGGGATCAGTTGGGAGCGACGTCCAGCTCGACATCCGCTTCGGCGTCGGCATCGGCTCCGCCAGCGGCCGGGGCATCGTCCACGGGAGCGTCGGCTGCCGGTTCATCGACGACGGGCGCGTCTGCCGTGGCGCCGGCATCGGCACCGGTGTCGCTATCCACCGTGATGTTGGTCTCGTCGCCCACTCCGGCCGCTCCGGTCTCGGGAGACGGGTCGGAGCCGAGGAACAGCCAGGCGAGAACGAGGACGGCGACGACGACAGCGCCGAGAATGAACGCCATGGGTCCGAGGCCGCCTGAGGAGGAGCGGACTTCGGTATGGCTCGAGGAGCTGGTGCTGCGCGGCGGCGTGTTGGGGTCTTGCATGAGGTCTCTACCTTGGGAAGATCGGGATGCGATTGAACGCCGCATCCCGACCCCTGGTTCCCGACAGGGCTCTTAGTTGGCGGGTTCCAGCTCGACCGCGCCGTCGCCGTCCTCGTCGAGCGGTTCGCTGATTTCCGCTTCGTCGGTCGTGACGGCTTCGCCGACTTCGTCGGCTGCCTCGAAGACGCCCCAGAAGAAGAGGATGACGAGAATGACGATGATGGCGATGATCGCCAGGATGATGTTGCGCAGCATTGGCTGTCCCTTCGGTGCATGCAGTTCCGGGACTCAATGCGCCCGTTCACGAACCCGTTCCACGGGTCCGCGCCGAACGGTGCAACCGTGACCGA
This sequence comes from Tropicimonas sp. IMCC34011, assembly GCF_003390865.1. Classification (GTDB taxonomy): domain Bacteria; phylum Pseudomonadota; class Alphaproteobacteria; order Rhodobacterales; family Rhodobacteraceae; genus Tropicimonas_B. Next base: position 153,846 of record NZ_QMEJ01000005.1, on the reverse strand, counting down.
AATGACACCCATCAGTGAGCCACGCCCGCGGCGACGCTCTCGTCGATGAAGCGGCCCGCGCGGAACCGGTCCAATCCGAAATGCGAGGAAAGCGGCCCCGGCGCATCCTTCGCGACGAGCTCCGCCATCGCCCAGCCGGACCCGGGGATCGCCTTGAAGCCTCCGGTGCCCCAGCCGCAATTGGCGTAGACGCCGCCCACCGGCGTCTTCGACAGGATCGGGGAGCGGTCCCCGGTCATGTCCACGATGCCGCCCCACTGGCGCAGCATCTTCAGCCGCCCGATGATCGGGAAGGTCTCGACCAGCGCGCGCACCGTCTCCTCGACATGCTGGAAGGAGCCGCGCTGCGTGTAGGCGTTGTAGCCGTCCGTGCCGCCGCCGATCACCATTTCGCCCTTGTCGGACTGGCTCATGTAGCCGTGGACGGTGTTGGCCATGACCACCACGTCCATGCAGGGCTTGATCGGCTCGGAGACCAGCGCCTGGAGCGGCACGCTCTCGATGGGGAGGCGGAAGCCCGCCATCTCGGCCAGGCGCCCCGAATGCCCCGCGACGACGAGCGCAAGCTTGTCGCATCCGATCTCGCCCTTCGTGGTGTCGACACCGGTGACGCGGCCACCCTCCTGCCGGATGCCCGTCACCTCGCACTGCTGGATGATGTCCATGCCCATCTCGGAGCAGGCGCGGGCGTAGCCCCAGGCCACCGCATCGTGCCGCGCGGTGCCCCCACGGGCCTGCCAGAGGGCGCCGAGAACCGGATAACGCGGCCCGTCGATGTTGAGGATCGGGCAGAGCGCCTTGACCCGCTCCGGCCCGACGAACTCGGTCTTCACGCCTTGGATCGCATTGGCGAAGGCGGTGCGCTTGTAACCGCGGACCTCGTGCTGGGTCTGTGCCAGCATCATCACGCCGCGGGGGCTGAACATGACGTTGTAGTTCAGCTCCTGGCTCAGCGTCTCGTAGAGCGACCGGCTTTTCTCGTAGATCGCGGCGGAGGGGTCCTGCAGGTAGTTCGAGCGGATGATCGTGGTATTCCGGCCCGTATTGCCGCCGCCAAGCCAGCCCTTCTCGAGGATCGCGACATTGGTGATGCCGAAGTTCTTGCCGAGGTAGTAGGCGGTGGCGAGGCCATGACCACCGGCGCCGACGATGACCACGTCGTATCGCGACTTGGGCTCGGGGGAGCGCCAGGCGCGCTCCCATCCCATGTGGTGCTTCAGACCTTCGCGGACGATGGCAAAGGCGGAATAGCGACGCATGGACGGGCCTCCTTCGAGCGCGGGACGGACACCATCCGAAGGCGCCGCTGATAGACAGGCAATGTCAGGGAATCGTCACCTGTCAATCGTGCGCCAGCGGCATTCTCCGGTCCGGTTGCGACGCGCGCGCGGATGTCGCACGGCTGTGATGGCGGTTTCGGGGCCTCCGGGCTTCCGGGGATGCGGGGAATGCCGTATCCCGCGCCTATGTTCTGGCTCGCCGCCCTTGCCCTCGCCCTCGTCACCGCGCTGTGGATCACGCGGCCTCTCCTTGTCCGGCCGGCGTCCACCAAGGCGCGCGAGGCGGCGGATATCGAGATCTACCGCCAGCAGCTCACCGCCCTGGACCGCGACGTCGCACGCGGCACGATCGCGCCGGACGAAGCCGACCGGATGCGCCCCGAGATCGAACGCCGGCTCCTCGATGCCGACAGACGCGCGCGGCCTGCGCCGGAGGCCGGCCCGCGCCGCGCCGGACGGATCGCGGCGGGCGTGACCGGCCTTGCGCTCCTCGCCGGTGGCGCGGCGTCCTATGTCGCCCTCGGTGCGCCCGGCTATGCCGACCTGCCGCTCGCGACACGCATCGCCGATGCCGAGCGCGCCCGCGCCTCCCGCCCGTCCCAGGAAGAGCTGGAATCTGTCTCCCCGGCAAACGACGTCGAGCGGGAGATCCCGGAGGATTACGCCGAGCTGATGGTGCGCCTTCGCAGCGCGCTGGAGCAGCGTCCCAACGATATCGAAGGGCTCACCCTCCTTGCCCGGAACGAAGCGCGGACAGGTGATTTCGCCGCGGCCGCCGATGCGCAGGGACACCTGATCGAAGCGAAGGGAGAGGACGCGACGGCGGGCGACTATTCGGACCTCGCCGACCTGCTCGCCCTCGCCGCCGGCGGCGTCATCTCTCCCGAGGCCGAGCAGGCCGCACGGGAGGCCCTGGCGCTCGACCCTCGAAATGGTCCGGCCCGTTATTATCTCGGCGTCATGCACGCACAGACTGGCCGCCCGGACATCACCCTCTCCCTCTGGGATGCGCTGCTGCGGCAGGGTCCGGAAGACGCGCCCTGGATCCCCGCGATCCGAGGTCAGATCGATCAGGTCGCCGCCCGCGCGGGCGCCAACTACACCGCCCCCACCCCGCCTCAGTCCATCCCGGGCCCGAGCGCCGCGGATCTGGACGCCGCGGCGGACCTCTCCGCTGAAGAGCGGGACCAGATGGTGCGCGGCATGGTCGACGGCCTGGCGGGGCGTCTCGCGGCCGATGGCGGAACGCCCGAGGAGTGGGCCCGCCTGATCCGCGCGCTAGGCGTTCTGGGGGACACCGAACGCGCCGCCGCGATCTGGACCGAGGCGCAGGGCACCTTTCCCGCCTCGGATCTCGGCCCCATCCGCGACGCGGCCGAGGATGCGGGGGTCGTGGAATGATCTGCGACAGTCTCGAGGAGTTCGCCCTGCTCATCCCGCCCGGGCGCGCCATCGCCGGGCTCGACCTCGGCACGAAAACGATCGGCCTCGCCCTGTCCGACATGCTTTTGCTTTCGGCAACGCCGGACCGCACGATCCGCCGCAAGAAGTTCACCCTCGACGCGGAGGCGCTTCTGGAACGGCTGACCGAGCGGGAGATCGCCGGAATGGTCCTCGGCCTGCCGCGCAACATGGACGGCACCGAAGGCCCCCGATGCCAGGCCACCCGCGCCTTCGCGCGCAATCTCGAGCGGATGACCAACTGTCCCATCGCGCTCTGGGATGAACGCCTGTCCACCGTCGCTGCCGAGCGCGCGCTGATCGAGGCCGATACCAGCCGCCGTCGCCGCGCGGAGGTGATCGACCACGTGGCTGCGTCCTACATCCTGCAGGGCGCGCTGGACCGTATGCGGCACATCAGGACCATGTCATGAGCGACAACGTCTGGATCCGTGACGAGCCGCAGAGCCCTTGCATCAAGATCTGCCAGATTCACCCACAGGAGCGGATCTGCATCGGCTGCTATCGCACGCAGATGGAGATCGGCCTCTGGAAGCGGATGAGCGCCGAGGAACGCCGCGAGGTCCTCGCCGAACTGCCCGGCCGTGCGTCCCGCGTCGCGCCCCGCCGCCGCGGCGGCCGCGCCGCGCGCAAGGGGTTCGTCCCGCCGGATCGGAAGGAGTAGGGCGCCGGGCACACGGGCCGCGCCTGCCCTCAGGCCGTTGCCAGGGTCACGTGCTCCAGCGCCGCGTCGAACAGCTCCAGTCCCGCATCCTTGCGCCCCGTGCCTTCGGACAGCGTCCGCCGCCATGCCCGCGCGCCGGGACGGCCGGTGAACAGCCCCAGCATGTGCCGCGTCACGTCGTGGAGCCGCCCGCCCGCCTCGAGATGCCGCGCGATGTAGGGCCGCATCCGAAGCGCCGCGTCCTCCGCCCGCTCGCAGGGATCCTCCGCACCGAAGATCCGGCTGTCCGCGCGGAGCAGGACAGAGGCCGGATCGTGATACGCCGCGCGACCGATCATCGCCCCGTCGAGACCGCCTTCGAGATGCGCCGCAGCCTCGTCCAGCGTCGCTATACCGCCGTTGATGGAAATCGACACATCCGGGAACTCCGCCTTCATGCGGTGAACGAGCGGATAATCGAGCGGCGGAATATCCCTGTTCTCCTTGGGGGAGAGGCCCTGAAGCCACGCCTTGCGCGCATGGATGGTGACCTGGCTCACCCCGGCATCTCGCACGCGCGTCAGGAAGTCCGGCAGCACCTCTTCGGGCACCTGATCGTCCACGCCGATCCGGCACTTCACCGTCACCGGCACCGAAGAGGCCGCGATCATCTCGGCACAGGCCTCCGCGACCCGCTCCGGCTCCCGCATCAGGACGGCACCGAAGCACCCGGACTTCACCCGGTCGGACGGGCAGCCGACGTTCAGATTGACCTCGCCGTAGCCCTCATTCGCTCCCATCCGGGCCGCCTCGGCCAGCTCCTTCGGTTCCGATCCCCCGATCTGGAGCGCAACGGGATGTTCGGCCGGATCGAACGCGAGAAGATGCCGCGCCCCGCCCCGAACCAGAGCCGCCGCGACGACCATCTCCGTGTAGAGCAGCGCCTGGCGCGTCATGACCCTGTGGAACGCCCGGCAGTGACGATCCGTCCAGTCCATCATCGGGGCGACGGACAGACGGGCAGCGCTGCGCAGATCAATTTGGCCTTGTTTCATTGATCGTCCGACTGGTGGGGCAAAGCTGGTTCTCGTAGCTCGATAGCCACGAATGCCGTCATTTCAGACATCAGAGCCCGCAAATCAAGGCCCGGCCGATGTCTCAGAGGCCCGAGCCCCGGGCGTATAGCACCTCGCAGGCGCAGGCGCCGTCAGGGAAACCAGTGGCGGACGACCGCTTCGGCGCCGCGCTCGTTGAGGTGGGTCTCATCGTAGTAAAGCGGCGTGCCATCCTCGATTTGACGGCACGTCTCGTCCGGGCAGAGGACGTCGCCCGGATCGAGCACGTAGACGCCGTCCACGTCCCTCAGCGGCGCGATTACCGCCTGGAAGACTTCGCCCTGCGCCTCGTAGGCATCCCGGCCGAGCGCCTCGTTCAGCGGCGTCGTCCAGGACCTCGGTCTGTACCACGCGTTCAGGGCCTCCTCGTCAGCCGGGCTTCTCTCGAGGATCGGCACGGGCGCCACGATGTAGACCTCGATGCCCCGCGCCGTCAGCCCCCTCACGGTATCGAGGAACTGACGCTGGAACGCCTCGCGATAGGTGCGAAGGTTCGCCGCGCCCGGCCCCCCGGCCCGGCCGCTGGCGATCTCCTGCGGCACGTCGTCCTCGCTGTATCCGAGGTACGAGGGCCAGAGCGCGGCATAGATCACGGCTTCGACCCCCTGCATCGCCGAAAGACGATCGTGCGCCTCGAAGCTGAGCCGCGTGCAGTCGTCCCCGAACACGTCGAGATCGTAGAGCCTCGCGCCGATCGCGGGACAGGCGTAGGACCAGAAATGCAGGGTCTGGAGACCGCGCTCCTCGAGGGCGCGCCCCAGCTGGTTGGCCAGCATGTCAGAATGGGAATCGCCGATCAGGACGACCTTCCGCTCCGACGGCGCTCCATAGCTGCACGAATAGCCCTCCGCGGTCAGCTCGCCCTCCATGCAGCGGCCGCGTTCGGGATTGACGAGATACTTGCCGAGATAGGCGCGCTGTGCCGCCTCCGGCATCCGCTCCGGCGCGCCGCCCGACTGCCAGATGAGAGTGGCGAGCCCGAAGATCCCCGCGAGCAGCAGAAGATCGAGGCCGACGATGATGCGGAAGCGCGGCGACCGCCACCGCTCGAACGGCAACTCGATCAGGGCCCCGAGAGCCAGGGCGACCGCGTAGGACGCCACGAACGACACCACCGGCATCCACGCTCCGAGGGGTGGATCGACATAGGCGAGATAGACGACGACCGGGAAGTGGAAGAGATAGATGCCGTAGAGGTTGCGGCCGGCATAGGTGATCGGGCGGAGATGGATCCGCTCCGCCAGAAAGCGGCTCCGCGGCTGCCCGATGATGATCAGGCCCATTCCGATGAGCGCGGGCAGCGACACGAGGCCCGGCGAGGGCGCGTCCGGCGTCAGGATGGCGATGGAGCCGAAGACGAGCACCCAGCCAAGGGCGAACGCGATATCGCAGGTCAGCCACCGCCCGAGCCGTCCTTCGAAGATGCCGCCCCTGACCAGCGGCGCCAGCGCCACCCCCATGAGGAACTCCCAGACGCGGGTGGAGAAGAGGTAGTAGCTCGCCCCCTTCAGGTCCGGATCGGTGGAGTAGATCTGCGCGAGGGCGAGGGAGAAGAGCCCTCCCCCCAGAACCAGCGCCCAGAACCCCCATGTCCGGGGCAGCAGTGCCCAGGCAGCCATGATCACGAGGGAGAGCAGGTAGAACTGCTCCTCGAGGGCGAGGCTCCAGGTGTGCAGCAGCGGCTCCGCCTGGACGATCATGTCGAAATAGTCGCCGGTGGACGCGGCATGGAGGTTGCCGGACAGCAGGACGGACATCAGCGCCGCATCCGCCAGCTCGTAGAGATCGCCGGGCAGCAGAAGGACCCAGCCCGCCGCCAGCGTCAGGAAGATCGCGGCGAAGAGCGGCAGCAGGATGCGCCGCACCCGCGCCTCAAGGAACCGGACGGACGCCGTGCGGTAGAGCGTGAAGGAGGACGCATCGCCCTCGCCGACACGCAGGCGATCGAAGAGCCGCAGGAACGATGTCGTGACGAGGAACCCGCTGATCATGAAGAAGGCATCGATGCCGACGAAGGCCCCCGGCGCCCCCGGCAGGCCGGCATGCGTCCACAGAACGAGGCTCACGCCGATGCCCCGGAAGGTATCGATGGACGGCAGGCGGCTCACCGGGGCGGGGCCTTCTAGCGCAGCTTCGTCAGGGCGTCCCGGGCGGCCGCGTTCCCACGCTCGGCGCTTCGCTCCAGGTAGCGGACCGCCTCATCCGTCCGCCCCTGAGCCAACGCGACCTGACCGAGGTTGAATAGCGCATTGGCATCGCCCTTGTCGGCGGCCTGCTGCCAATGGTCGAGCGCCGTCCTGCGGCCGGCTTCGGCGGTGTCCCCGCCCCGCTCCGGCTCCTGCCAGTAGAGGGCGCCGAGGCGTGTATGGGAGGGGGCGAACCCAGCCGCGGCGGACGCGCTCAGAAGGCGTTCCGCTTCGTCCGTGTCTCCGGCACCGGACGTGCCGCCGTCCAGCAGGGCGAGGGCATGGTTGTACTGGGCCACCGGATCGCCGTTCCGGGCCGCTTTCGCGATCCACTCCGCAGCGCCCTGCCCGCCGACCTCGGTGATCTCCGGGTTGGCCATGAGATACTGCGCCATATGCCCGGCGGCATAGGGATTGCCTGCCTCGTCTGCCCGGCGGAGCACTTCGGGATAGTCGAGCTCGCTGGTGATAAGGCCCGATTGCATGAGTTTCGAGAGCTCGAAATAGGCCTCGGCGTCGGTGAGTGGCGGAAATTTCGCCAGCTGGCCGGCGAAGCTCTGGACGATGGGCCCGTCCGCGGCGCCCTCGGCGATGTCCCTCAACCGGTAGATCGCCATGAGGTACTGACCCCGCGGATCGCCCTCCTCGGCGGACCGGGAGAGGTGTGCGGCGATCGCGTCCACCGGCGGCGCCGTCGGCTGGGACAGGGCCTCGTACCGGGCGTAGTCGAAATGCGCGCTGACGTCCCCCGCCTCCAGCCGGCGCTGGACTGTGCGCTCGAAGGTCTGCCACTCGCGGGCGACGAGGGCCAGCTCGCCGAGCTGCTCAAGCCGCTTGATGCCCGGTGTCTCGCCGGGATCCGTGCACGTCTCGTCCATCTCGGCCCCCTCCCTGCTGTTCAGAATATCGCACATGAAGAGGATGGCCGGGGGATACTCCGCCAGGAGGAGCGGCTCGAACGTCTCGAAGGCGTCCGAGAGCCTGCCGTCCTCGTACTCGGCCAGGGCCAGCGAGAAACGGGCGTCCTGCTGACCAAGGGCCGCGCGAACGCGCAGCCCCTGGTTCGTGTTATAGAGGGTGACGCCCAGGGCGATCAGTGCACCGACACCGGCCAGGACACCAGCGCGCCGCATCCAGTCAGTCGCCATACCTCACCACTCTTTCTTCCGCGTCGCCTGTCTCAGAAGTCGACTTTCAGGCTGACCGAGACACCGGAGGCTGACTCGCCGCCGAGCACGCCCTGGCCGTACCCCTTGAGGCTCAGCAGGACATTCTCCGTGGCAAGCAGGTCCGCCCCGAGACTGATCGCCCCTTGCGTGGCGTCCATGCCGGGCACGCGGGCTTCGAAGACCACGTCCTCGCCGCCGGAACGGCCCTCGACGATGTAATCCTCCAGCCCCGAGAGATGGGTGACATCGATCCCGCCCGACAGGGCCAGCTTCTCCGTCACCGCGTGGCTGTAGTCCACACCGAGCGCAACACCGGACACCGTCTGCGACGGGATGTTGACCTCGAGACGATCAGGCAATGCGCCCCCGCTCTCCGAGAAGGACAGTTTGTCCACCCGTCCGAAGAGGGCCGCGGCATCGACGTTGAGCGCGCCCTGGCCAAGTTCCGTCGAGAAGCGGGCCCCGACGCGAGCCAGCGTCGCCGAGCTTTCGACATCGTCGAAGTCCAGCGTCGAGGTGAGGCCGAGCCGCGAGCCCTCGAACTCGTGCGATCCGGTCTCAAGGGTGATGTAGGGTGCGATCCCGCTCGGCTGGTTGCGCAGCATCGCGCCGACCATGAACTGCATCCCCTCGCCATCCGCCGACAATCCGGCATCGGTCTTCACGCTGCCGTCCACCGACTGGATGCCGAAACCGAGCACCACGTCATCCGTGGCGAAGCCGATCCGGCCGCCGATGCTGTGGAAGGTCTGGGTGTAGTCGGACATCGTCAGCGAGCTGTCGGACCCGAGTTCACGGCTGTCGTAATCGACCGTGCCCCAGGTTCCCCTCGGCCCCGTCAGGGAGACGCCGTCGAAGAGATCGGAGCTCACGACCAGCGAGCGCAGGGCGTATTCGAACGCACCGCCATACCCTTCGGGCGTGAAGCGGCTGAGCACCTCGACACGGTCCTCCGGATCCGCCGCCGCAAGCAGCGGGATCAGGTTGCCGCCGGCCGCGTTGAGGATGTCCTCCTCGCTTCCGGGTTCACCGGTGGTCCCGGGAACGATGAGCTGGTCCACGATGGAGGACAGCTCTTTGTTTTCCTCGTCCTCGTCGTCAGAGATCTGCTTCAGAGTCTTGCGGATGCCTTCCTCTTCCTCGTCATCGCGCGAGCCCATTGCGACTACGACGCCGGTGGAGTTGACGTAGCTGAAGCGGTCATCGGTTTCGTTGACGACGCTGCCGAAGCTGCCGGTCCGCAATTCGGGATCGAACCACAGGATGTGGAAGCTGTCCCCCATCTCCGGTTCGAACCCGTCTCCCAGGGCCACGCGCAGGACCGAGTCCTCGCCGAGGATCAGGCGACCGCCGACCGAGATGACGTCGTACTCCGTCCCAGCTTCGCGGCCGTTGATCTCCATGTCGGCGATACCGCCATTCGACATGTCCAGATCGCCCGTGAAGACCAGCGTGCCTGGCGAGAAACCGGGCGCCACGATGCCGCCGTTCTCGATGATCGCCATCGGCGTGTCGATGACGCCGGTCCCCGTCAGACGTGCCGATGCACCGCTGACCCTGAGGCCGCCGGCACGCACCGTCGGCAGCGCCTGATCGAGAGCCCCGTTCAGGGCGAGCTCGGAGCCGCCGGCGACGGACAGCATCTCTCCGATGTAGAGGCCGCCGAGCGTCTGCGAGTTGGCCGGTCCGAAGATTGTCGTCTTGCCGGAGGCGAGGTCCATCTGGCGGAAGGCGGCCGCACTGCCCTTCTCGAGGGTGAAGTCGGTCATCGCCAGTTTCAGGGTATCGCCGGTCATGACACCGTCGAAGTCGAAGCCCTCGTTGAGCGTCAGCGTGCCGGCGCCCATGATGTCGCCATCGAAGTCGCCGGAGCTGCCGAGGGTCAGGTCGGACCCGTTGAGCGCCACCATACCGCTCCCCGTCAGGCTCTCGAAGGTCTGAGAGCCCTCGAGGATGCTCAGAACCGCGTTATCGAGGGAGACCCTGGTCGTGGAGGAGACGATCCCACCTTCGGCGAAGTTCAGCCCGCCGCCGACGGAAACGATGTTCGCCACGTCGACGGATCCCATCGCGCCGTCGAAGAAGAGGACGCCGTCGCCGGTGCGGCGGAAGGTCCCGTCACCCGTGATCCGGCCGGAATAGACCGAATTGAGGCTTTGCTCGAGCGTCAGGCTGTCCTCGTCCCCGGCCAGCGTCACGACACCCGTGTCGAGGCCAGCGAGACCCGTCGTCTTGATCAGACGGTCGCCCGACACCTCAAGGGTACCGTTATTGGTGACGCTTCCTTCGGAGATGATGTTCGCGCGCTGCTCGATGGTGCCTTCGGCGTCGTTGTAGACACCGTCCGCGCCGGCGGTCAGGACCGCGTCCAACGTGACAAGGCCATCGTTGCCGAGCGAGGCGACGGTCTGCGCCGCATTCACATCAAAGGTGCCGGAGTTCGTCACCTTGCCCACCGTGTCGGCGGTGCCGGCGACGAAGGTCGCGCCGTCGTAGATCGAGATCGCCCCATCATCCGCAAGCGTGCCGCCCGCCGTCGTGTCGAGCGTGCCTTCGGCGACCAGCGTGCCGCCCGTATGCGTGCTCGCGCCGGCCAGGTTCAGCGTGCCGGTGCCTTCCTTCTGGAAGACGCCCTCGCCCGAGATCACGCCGGAGAAGGTCGTCTGCCCAAGCTGGTCGACGATCAGGCCGTCCTCTTCCGCAGCAAGCTCGATCCCGCCCTTGCCGGTCAGGCCGGACGTCTCGCCCGTCGTGTCGATCCGGCGAACGCCCGTCACCGTCAGCGTCCCGTCATTCGTGACGTTGCCTTCGGAGGTGATGTTCGCCCGCTGATCCAGCGTCGCGCCCGACGTGTTCGTCACGCCGCCCTCGCGCGCCGTCAGCTCGGCATAGATCTCGGCCGCGCCGTCATTCTTCAGCGACAGGACGTTCTGCGCCGCCGCGACGGAGTAGGTGCCCGCGTTCGTCACAACGCCCACCGTGTCCGCGGAGGCCGCGATGAAGCGCCCCTGCTCGCGGATGTCGATCGCGCCGGTGTCGAAGAGGGAACCGCCATCGACGGTCCGCAGCGTCCCCACGTCCACCGTCGTGCCGCCCTCGAAGCTGTTCGCCCCGGTCAGGTCCAGCCAGCCGGTCCCGTCCTTGGTGAACGAGCCCAGACCCTCGATCGTGCCGGCATAGGCGGTGCTGCCCAGCTGCTCGACCGTCAGGCTGTCGCCGTCTTTCGCCAGCGTCACCACGCCGGTCTCGAGGCCCATGAAGCCGGACGCCTCGCCCGTCGTCTTGATCAGCCGGTCGCCCGTCACCTCGAGGGTGCCGTTATTGGTGACGCTCCCTTCGGAGATGATGTTCGCGCGCTGCTCGATGGTGCCTGCGGCGTCGTTGTAGACACCGTCCGCGCCGGCGGTCAGGACCGCGTCCAGCGTGACGAGGCCATCGTTGCCGAGCGAGGCGACGGTCTGCGCCGCATTCACATCATACGTGCCGGAGTTCGTCACCTTGCCTACCGTGTCGGCGGTGCCGGCGACGAAGGTCGCGCCGTCGTAGATCGAGATCGCCCCGTCATCGGCAAGCGTGCCGCCCGCCGTCGTGTCGAGCGTGCCTTCGGCGACCAGCGTGCCGCCCGTATGCGTGCTCGCGCCGGCCAGGTTCAGCGTGCCGGTGCCTTCCTTCTGGAAGACGCCCTCGCCCGAGATCACGCCGGAGAAGGTCGTTTGCCCAAGCTGGTCGATGATCAGGCCGTCCTCTTCCGCGGCAAGCTCGATCCCGCCCTTGCCGGTCAGGCCGGACGTCTCGCCCGTCGTGTCGATCCGGCGAACGCCCGTCACCGTCAGCGTCCCGTCGTTGGTGACGTCGCCCTCGGAGGTGATGTTCGCCCGCTGATCCATCGTCGCGCCGGACGTGTTCGTCACGCCGCCCTCGCGCGCCGTCAGCTCGGCATAGATCTCGGCCGCGCCGTCGTTCTTCAGCGACAGGACGTTCTGCGCCGCCGCGACGGAGTAGGTGCCCGCGTTCGTCACAACGCCCACCGTGTCCGCGGAGGCCGCGATGAAGCGCCCCTGCTCGCGGATGTCGATCGCGCCGGTGTCGAAGAGGGTGCCGCCATCGACGGTCCGCAGCGTCCCCACGTCCACCGTCGTGCCGCCCTCGAAGCTGTTCGCCCCGGTCAGGTCCAGCCAGCCGGTCCCGTCCTTGGTGAACGAGCCCAGACCCTCGATCGTGCCGGCATAGGCGGTGCTGCCCAGCTGCTCGACCGTCAGGCTGTCGCCGTCTTTCGCCAGCGTCACCACGCCGGTCTCGAGGCCCATGAAGCCGGACGCCTCGCCCGTCGTCTTGATCAGCCGGTCGCCCGTCACCTCGAGGGTGCCGTTATTGGTGACGCTCCCTTCGGAGATGATGTTCGCGCGCTGCTCGATGGTGCCTTCGGCGTCGTTGTAGACACCGTCCGCGCCGGCGGTCAGGACCGCGTCGAGCGTGACAAGGCCATCGTTGCCGAGCGAGGCGACGGTCTGCGCCGCATTCACATCAAAGGTGCCGGAGTTCGTCACCTTGCCCACCGTGTCGGCGGTGCCGGCGACGAAGGTCGCGCCCTCGGAGATCGAGATCGCACCGCTATCCGCAAGCGTGCCGCCCGCCGTCGTGTCGAGCGTGCCTTCGGCGACGAAGGTGCCGCCCGTGTGGATGCTCGCGCCGGCCAGGTTCAGCGTGCCGGTGCCTTCCTTCTGGAAGACGCCCTCGCCCGAGATCACCCCGGAGAACGTCGTCTCGCCCAACTGGTCGACGATCAGCCCGTCCTCTTCCGCGGCGAGCTCGATCCCGCCCTTCCCGGTCAGGCCGGACGTCTCGCCCGTCGTGTCGATCCGGCGAACGCCCGTCACCGTCAGCGTCCCGTCATTGGTGACGTTGCCCTCGGAGGTGATGTTCGCCCGCTGGTCCAGCGTCGCGCCGGACGTGTTCGTCACACCGCCCTCGCGCGCCGTCAGGGTCGCTCCGACCTGCGCGAGGCCCTCGTTCGTCAGGGAGACGACGCTTTGCTTGGCCGTGACGGTATAGGTGCCGGTATTGGTTACGGCGCCGACGGTATCCTCGGTTCCGGCGATGAAGCGCGCGCCCTCGGAGATGTCGATGTCCGTCCGCTCGGCGAGCGAGCCGGACCCCGTGGTTTCCATGGTGCCGCCGGCGATGTCGAGCCTGGCGATGTCGAGGGTGCCCTCGACCTGCATGAGCGCCGTGCGGACGTTGCCGTCGACGCTCATCGTGCCGGCGGTGACGTCGCTCTGCAGCACGGATTTGTCGGCGTCGCTCGACGTGTTGTCGACGAGATAGAAGGCAACCTCGCCGCCTTGGGTATCGTCATGCGAGATGTCGTTGACGAACGTGACGGTACCGCCTGCGGTCACCGAGCCCAGAACGAGGCTGCTGCCGTCCGGGACGAAGCCGTTCTGGCCCCAGACGAGCTCCTGGTTGCCGCTGGAGGACTGGCCGAGGTTCACCGTCAGGCCGGTTGCGTCCTTGGCGGCAAAGCCGCCGGAGCCCTGCCAGAGCACCTGGTCGGAGGCGCTGCCCACCCAGCGGGTGAAGGTGCCGGAGCTCATGAGGACGGGGACGGACAGCTCCGACAGATCGGACGTCGCAGCACCGTCGAAGACGACGCGGGAATTCTCGTGAACGCCGACGCCATCCTGGGCCTCGAGCGTTCCGCTCCTCAGGATCGTGTCGCCGGTATAGGTGTTCGCCCGGTTGAAGACGACCGTGCCCTCGCCGTTGATCGTGAGGTCTGCCCCGTCGCCGCTGGCGTACTGGGCGCTTTCGTAGGTCGCCTCGGAATCGTCCGCGATGGACCCGTCGAAGACGATCTTCTTGCCTGCATCGGCGGAGAGCGACACGTCGGAGCCGCGCATGATGAAGAGGTCGGAGCCCGCGCCGTTGCCCGAGGCGCCGCCGGAGGAGTCCGCGCTGGAGCCGCCGCGCGCCGTGTTGCCCGCGAAGCGCATCTCGCCCGAGAGGATGAGCGTGCCGCCGGTGCGCACGAAGATCGCGCCGCCGAAGCCGGAGCCGCCCTGGCCGCCTTCGGTGCTGCCGCCGGCATTCACCGTGGAGCCCTTGCCCGCGCCGAAGCCGCCGCTGCCGCCTTCGCCGGATGCATCCTTGGACGCGCTGTTCGCCGGTTGTCCGCCGGAGCCGCCGCCGCCGCCGAAGCCGCCGTCGCCGCCATTACCGGCGGCGCCGTCCGTTCCGTCGCCGAGCGAGTTGCTGGCCGCATCGCCCGCCGCGCCGCCGGCCCCGCCGGAGCCGCCGCCGAAGAAGTCGCTGCCGTCACCGCCATCGCCGCCGGCACCACCGTCGCCGCCGATACCGGTCAGACCCTTCTGGGCATCCAACTGCCACTTCGTGAGTTCGACCGCGACACGCGAGACCTCGATCCCGAGCGTGACGGCCTGGGCCGCCTTCGCCGCAGCTGCGACGGGTTTCGGATAGGGATCGGGCACACCCGCTGCCGCGGCGTCCGCGATCGCGGAGGCCAGGTTGAGGGCCGCGGTGGCGGCATCCGCGACGAGCGCCGGGTTCGTCGCGAGACCGTCGGAGCCGTCACCGCCCTTGCCGCCGACGCCGCCCGTGCCGTTCGTGGCGGATGCGCCGCTGGTGCCGGCCTGCCCGTCGCCGCCATCCCCCTCGTTGAAGAAGGCCTGCCGGCCGGAATTGCCGGACTTGCCGGACTCGCCGAGATTGGTGACGCCGCGGCCGTTCATGCCGCCGCCGAAAGCGGAGTCGGAGACGAACCGCAGGCTGTCGATGGCGGTGCCGATGTCGTTGGAGAAGGTGACTTCTCCGGTCGCCTCATTGACGGACACGACGGTCGTGCCCTGAGGAACACCCTCGCCCTCGACGACCTGGCCGACCTCGATTCCCTCGACGCCCGATCCGATCGTGGCCGTCCTGCCGGACGCGGAGATGTTCCGCGATCTCAGGATGTCGACCTCGGCGGTCAGGGGCTGGCTGAGGACGATCCTGTCGCCGTCGACCGCCGTCACCGTCGTTCCGCTCGGAATGCCCTCGCCGTAGACCTCATCGCCGACGGAGAGGCCCGTGCTGGAGGACGGCGCGAAGATCACGTTGGATCCGACCTTGGAGCCCGGCTTGATCGCGTTGAAGCTGAGAACGCCGCTCGGCAGGGCCCCCGAGAGGGTCACCTGACCGGTTTCGCGGTTGATGCTGGTGACCGTGAGGTTCCCGTCCGTCACGCCCTTCCCCGTCACGCGCATGCCGACTTCGAGCGTCGCGGGAACGGTGCCCGGCGCATAGGTCAGGGTGTTGCCGCTCTGCCTGTAAGTGGAGCCCGTAAGGATCGGAGGCGTGTAGACGTTGAAGCCGTCCATCGCGTCCAGCTCGACCTCGTTGCTGAGCTTGACCGAGGTGATCTTGCCGTCCGTCCGGATGATGTCTGTGATCTTCGTACCGGCGGGAACGCCGCTTCCGACGACCTCGGCCCCGATCGTCAGGCCGGTCTTGGCAAGGTCGTCGAGCTTCTCGACGGAGAAGCTGGTTGCGACCGTCTTGCCATCCTCAGTTCTTTCGTCCGTCGCATAGACACCGGAATCGGAGTCGCTGTCCGTGATCTCGGCGGACTTGACGAAATCGTTCACGTTCAGACCGTTGGCGAAGGTGAAGCCGTTATCGTCGCTGCTGCCGATGGAGTCGGTCACCGTGGTGACGGCCCCATCGCGGCTCACGTCGGCTCCGAAGGTTGCGCCGTCGATGATGTCGAAGAGCGGATCGCTATCTCCGTAGTCGACGCCTTCGAGCACGAAGCCGTCCGCGGTCTGGCGCACGTTGGACGTGAAGCCGGTCACAAGGTTCGAGGTGCCGTTCGTCGTCTTGTCGCCGATGGCCAGAGCAGCGTTCTTGACGTCGACACTGCCGCCGCCGCCACCCTCGCCGCCCACCACCTGGTTACCGGTGAAGTTGGCGTTGCTGATCTTCAGCGTTGCATCGCTGTTGACGAAGAAGACGCCGCCGAGGCCCGCGCCGCCGCCGGAACCGGCCCCGCCGACGGTCTTGTAGCCCGTGAACGTTCCGCCGTTTGCGTCGATCGTCTGGGATCCCGAAAGAACTTCGTAGCCGCTGGCGCCATTCCCCCGCAGTTCGGCATCCTGGCCGGAGACGACCTTCCCATCGACGACCCGCGTGAGAGATTGGGACACCGCCTCGTGGGTTCCAATGGTCAGGGCGCCGGACGCGAGAAGCGTGGTAATCAGAAGACGCGCGCCGAGCGGAAGGCCTGCCTGGTTTATGGTACGGATATTCCGATCAGCCACGATGCACCTCGAACTTTGATGTTTAAAATTGGCAAGCAGGGCCTCAGAGCACGGACCTTGCGCTACGCTTTACTCCGCGTTGGCAAACATTTCGTCAATCTGGCGCGGCGAAGTGCAGGCCGGCTGTGACGCAGGAAGAACACAGCAGATTTTTATGCTGGTGCAGGGAACTTGGCCTATCGCACCGCAAGACGGAGGACGCATCACCCGTAACCTAGGGAACCGTGCGAATTTACCTTACGTCAATAATTGACATATTCTTGCGAGGCCGCGAATCTATTCGGCTTCTTTTGCACGAAGCCGCCCGCCATTTCCGTTCGCTTGGAACGAGCAATCGCAGCGAAGCGGGCATTTTTTGCCTAAGCAATCCGTAATCGCAGCGCAATGCCACAATTCCGCCTTAAATCAATCTCGCAGTAATCCGGCGGGACGTCCCCGATGGCTCCGGGTGCGCGGCGTCGGCCTCGTCCTTTGATCGCGCCGACGGCCGCTCTTCTCGGTGGCCGGGACCTCCCACAGCGAGCGTGCACGAAAAACTGGCGACGGGCTTCGGAACGCGCGCTTTCCGCGAGGCCCGACGCACATGGCGTGGAACTCGCCTTGCCGAGATCCTGTTGGCTAATGACTTCGCGTAATAGCGCCATGAGGATTCCAACTATGTCGCGCGGCAAGATCACGACGCCCAGCTCCCTTGCGGCGCTGGCAGAGCACCGGATGGTCATCGAGGCCGTCACACCTGAAATCGACGGAGGACGGTTCGCCGCGAAGGCGGTGGCCGGCTGGCCCCTCAAGATATCCGCCGACCTATTCGGGGACGGCCACGAGGTCTTCTCGGCTGCGGTCATCCTGCCGGATGGACGCGAAGAGCGGATGGCGTTCATCGACAATGACCGCTGGGGCGCTGAGGTCACGTTCGACACGCCCGGCCCGGCCGCCTTCTCCATAATCGCGTGGCGGGATGTCTGGGGCACGTGGGCCTATGGCACCCGCAAGAAGGTCGATGCCGGTCAGGACGTTTCGGTCGAACTAATGGAAGCCGCGGCGATCCTGGCGGAGACGAAAGCGCCCCGCGGCACGACATCGGAGCTCAAGGCGCTGGCGAAGGCGGCGAAGAAGGGAGATGTCGAGGCGCTGCTCTCGCCGGGGGCCGCTTCGCTGATGAACCTGATCGGACCGCGCGCGAACCTCACCCGCTATCCCGTGGATGTGCCGGTCTGGGTCGACCGGGAGCGGGCCGCGTTTTCCGCCTGGTACGAGCTCTTCCCCCGCTCGATGGGGCCCGAAGGCCGGCACGGCACGTTCCGCGATGTGATCGAACGGCTCGGCTACGTGCGGGATCTGGGCTTCGACGTGCTCTATTTCCCCCCCATTCATCCCATCGGCACGACCAACAGGAAGGGCCGGAACAACGCCCTGCGCGCAGAAGCTGGCGATATCGGCTCCCCCTACGCCATCGGCTCCCCAGAAGGCGGCATGATGGACGTGCATCCCGAACTCGGCACGCTCGAGGACTTCGATGCGCTGGTAGCGGCGGCCTCCGAAGAGGGGCTGGAGATCGCTCTCGACATCGCGCTGAATGCCTCCCCCGACCATCCGTGGATCTCGGAGCATCCAGACTGGTTCGAGCGGCGCCCCGACGGCTCCATCAAGTTCGCCGAGAACCCGCCGAAAAAGTACGAGGACATCGTCAATTTCCGGTACTACAACGATGATGGCACCGCGAACGCGCCCTTCTGGGAAGCGGTGCGGGATCTCTTCCTGTTCTGGGCGAAGCGCGGCGTCCTGTGTTTCCGGGTGGACAACCCGCACACCAAGCCCTTCCCGTTCTGGCAATGGATCATCGCCGAGGTGCGACAGGAGCACCCCGGCGCCATCTTCCTCAGCGAGGCCTTCACCCGCCCCAAGGTGATGAAGCGTCTCGCCAAGGTCGGCTTCAACCAGAGCTACACGTACTACACGTGGCGCAATACGAAGGCCGAGCTGACGGAGTACCTGACCGAGCTGACCACGGAGGAATGCTCGGACTACATGCGTCCGAACTTCTTCACCAACACGCCGGACATCAATCCGATCTTCCTGCACACCTCGGGCCGCCCCGGCTTCCGCACGCGGCTGATCATGGCCGCGAGCCTTGCGGGCAATTACGGCATGTATTCGGGCTTCGAGCTCTGCGAAGGCGAGCCGCTGCCCGGCAAGGAGGAATACCTTGATTCCGAGAAGTACGAGCTGAAGCACCGGGATTTCGACGCGCCCGGCCACATCAAGGACGACATCCGGCTCATCAACCGCATCCGGCAGAGCGAGCCTGCGATGCGGGACTTCCGCAACCTGAAGTTCTTCGAGGCGTCCGATGAGCGCGTCCTTTACTACGGCCGCTTCGACGAGGCGTCCGGCAACTACCTGCTGTTCCACGTCCTGCTCGACCCGCTGAACCCGGCGCATTTCGAGTTCGAGGTCCCGCTGTGGGAATTCGGCCTGACCGACGACGGCGAGATCGGCGTGACGGACATGCTCTACGGCAATTCCTTCACGTGGCACGGCAAGACGCACCTGCTGACACTCGATCCGCAGGAGCGCCCCTATGCGATCTGGAAACTGAGCCCCCCGGAGGCGGCCGAATGAACATGTTGGACCAGGGCCTCGATGCCCGCAAAACCGGCGACGACGTGACGGACTGGTACAAGGACGCCGTCATCTATCAGCTGCACATCAAGGCCTATCAGGACTCGAACGGCGACGGGATCGGCGATTTCCGCGGTCTCATGCAGCGGCTCGACCACATCCAGAGCCTCGGCGTGACGGCGATCTGGCTCCTGCCGTTCTACCCCTCCCCTCTCCGGGACGACGGCTACGACATCTCCGAATACAAGGCGATCAACCCGTCCTACGGCACGATGGAGGATTTCGAGGAGTTGGTGTCGGAGGCGCACCGGCGCGGCCTCAAGGTCATCACCGAGCTCGTGATCAACCACACCAGCGATCAGCACGAGTGGTTCCAGCGGGCGCGCCGCGCACCGAAGGGCAGCCCGGAGCGGGACTTCTACGTCTGGTCCGACGACCCGCAGAAGTGGATGGACAAGACACGGGTGATCTTCAACGACACCCATGACAGCAACTGGACGTGGGATCCGGTCGCCGAACAGTTCTACTGGCACCGCTTCTTCGATCACCAACCGGACCTCAACTTCGACAACCCCGCCGTGATGGAGGCGGTTCTCGACGCGATGCATTTCTGGCTCGACAAGGGCGTGGACGGGCTGCGGCTGGACGCGATCCCCTACCTCGTTGAGCGGGACGGCACGAACAACGAGAACCTGCCCGAGACGCATGACGTGCTGAAGGCGATCCGCGCCGACCTCGACAAGCACTACACCGGACGGATGCTTCTGGCCGAGGCGAACCAGTGGCCCGAGGATACCCGTCCCTATTTCGGAGACGGCGACGAGTGCCACATGGGGTTCCACTTCCCCCTCATGCCGCGGATGTACATGGCCGTGGCGCAGGAGGATCGCTATCCGATCTCCGACATCATCCGCCAGACGCCGGAGATCCCCGAGGAGTGCCAATGGGCGATCTTCCTGCGCAACCACGACGAGCTGACGCTCGAAATGGTGACGGACCGGGAGCGCGATTACCTCTGGAACTTCTACGCCTCCGACCGTCGCGCTCGGATCAACATGGGCATCCGCCGCCGCCTCGCGCCGCTCTTGCAGAACGACCGGCGCAAGATCGAGCTTCTGAACTCCCTTCTTCTGTCGATGCCGGGCACGCCCATCGTCTACTACGGCGACGAGATCGGGATGGGCGACAACTACTACCTCGGCGACCGCGACGGCGTGCGGACACCGATGCAATGGTCGGCCGACCGCAATGCCGGGTTCTCCCGCGCCCTGCCGCAGGAACTGTACCTGCCGACGATCCAGGATCCCGTTCACGGCTTCCAGGCGATCAACGTCGAGGCGCAGCAATCCTCGCCGACTTCGCTGCTCAACTGGCTGAAGCGCATGATCGGCGTGCGCCAGCGGCACGACGTCTTCGGCCGGGGGGAAATCGAGCTTCTCTACCCCACCAACCGCAAGGTGCTCGCGTACCTGCGCCGGAGTGGTGGGGAGACGGTCCTGTGCGTCGCCAACCTCTCGCGACAGGCACAGGCGGCCGAGATCGACCTGTCCGAGTTCTCGGGCCGCGTCCCGATCGAGATGACCGGGCAGTCCGCATTCCCGCCTGTCGGGGAGCTGCCGTACCTTTTGACCCTGCCCGGCTACGGGTTCTACTGGTTCCTGCTGACGGATGCCGAGGACGCGCCCGGCTGGCATTCGCCGCACACCCAGCCGCTCCCGGATTTCCTGACCCTGACCACGCGGGACGGAACGCTGTCCTCCGCACTGGCGGATCGCTCTGCCAAGGATTTCGTCTCCCGGACCTTGCGCGACTACCTGCCGCTGCAGCGCTGGTTCGCCGCCAAGGAGGACCGGATCGACGAGGTGTCCCTCACCCAGTTGACCGAGATGAACGACGGCCAGCACATGCTCGCGGTCGCGGATGTGAGCGTCGGCACCGGCTCGCAGCGGTATCTCCTGCCGCTATCCGCGGTCTGGGGCGAGGATGCGCTGACGATGTCCCCGCGCCTTCCTGCCACGCTCGCCAAGCTGCGCCGCGCCAACCGCGTCGGCGCCGTGCTCGACGGGGCGGTGGACGACAAGATGGCGACGGCGCTCCTTGATGCGATGCGCTCGGGCGAGACGCTCGAGACCTCGGAAGGGCGGATCGAATTCACCCGCGCCAAACGCTTCGAGGAGATGGCGAACGAGCCCGGCGAGCCGCATCTTCTGACCGGCGAGCAGTCCAATGCCTCCATCGCCTTCTCGGACCAGCTGATCCTGAAGCTCTACCGTCGCCTGCAGGGCGGAACGCAGCCCGACATCGAGATCGCGCGCTTTCTGACGGATGAGACCGACTTCACCGCCAGCCCGGCCCTCTTGGGAACCATCGACTGGACGGCGCCGGACGGGGAAGTCACGACGCTCGCGGCCCTGTCGGAGTTCGTGCGCAACCAGGGCGACGCCTGGACCTACGTCACCGAGGCGCTCGACCGGGAACTGGAGACCCGGGAGATGGGCGGCCGGGAAACCGATCGCGCCGCGCAGGAGGAGCAGCCCGTGTTCGGTGGTCCCCTCGACATCGGCACCGTCCTCGGACGCCGCACCGCCGAGCTGCACCAAGCATTGGCGAGCGGCGCGGACGGCACGGCCTTCTCGCAGGAGCCGCTGACCGCCGAGGTCGTCGAGGCGCTGGTGGACGACGTGGAAGGAGAGCTGTCCCGGACGCTCGATCGGCTGCAGGAGCGGCTCCAGTCGCTGCCGGAGACGAGCCGCAATGTCGCCGAGGCGGTCTTGGACCAGCGGGACGCGCTGACCGCCCGCATCGAGGCCCTGCGCGGAATGCCCCCCACGGGCGGCATCAGCCGCATTCACGGGGATTATCACCTCGGCCAGGTTCTCGTCGTCGAGACCGACGTGATGATCATCGACTTCGAGGGGGAACCGTCCCGCAGCCTTGCCGAGCGCACCGCGAAGACCTCCCCCCTCAGGGACGTCGCCGGGATGCTCCGCAGCTTCGACTACGCGCTCTGGTCCGTCCTTCGCCGCCGGATCGAGTTCGGCGCGGACCCCGAGCGCACCATGGCGGATGTCGAGGGCTGGCGCCGCGCCACGCAAGGGACCTTCCTGGAGGCCTATCGCGAAACCGCGCAAGGTTCCGGCCCGCAGGCTTCGGATCCGGCCTTCGAACAGGCGCTTCTCGACCTCTTCCTGATCCAGAAGGCCGGCTACGAAGTCGCCTACGAAATGGCCATGCGGCCCGACTGGGTGGAGATCCCGCTGCGGGGCCTGCTTGCCCTCGCGGACGCCGAGGCGAGCTGAGAGAACGGGGGGAGACGGCGGCGCGCTCGCCCTCTCCCCTACCCCTTCAGAACGGCGCTCGCCGCATGGCGGGCAGATCTGAGCGCCCCCTCGATGGTCGCAGGCAGCGGCGGGCTCATATGGTCTCCAGCGAGCACCACGTTGCCGAGGGGCCGAAGCGGCAAGCGCCGCGACAGGGAGGCGGGATCGGGAGCGAAGGTCGCCGCTTTTTCCACGAGGAGGCGCGAGGCAAGCGGCTCCATCCCCGTCAGTTCCGTCGCCCGCGCGACCTCCGACCAGAGGTCCGCGAGAAGCGCCGTTTGCGCCCCCGCCGCGACCGGCTCCGCACCGGACACTGTGACCGACACCACGTCCCCGCGCCGGAACGCCCAGTCCCCCCGGCCCGACAGCAGGCCGAGAAGCGGCGGGATGCGGCTCGCGGCGCCCGCCGGCACCCTGAAATGCGCATTCAGGATTGCCTTGCCCGCAGACGGCGCCGGCAGGCCCAGAAGTGCTCCCGCCGTCTGGGCCGGAACGGCAAGGATCACCCGGTCCTCCGCGCCGAGATCCACGCGCCTTGCCCCGAAGACGAGCGCCGCCGCGCGCCCCCCGTCCTCTTCGATGGCGGTCAGCGGATGGCGCCACGCGGGCTCGACGCCCGCCTCCGCAAGCGCCTCGACCGCCGGGTCCACCAGCGTCGGGCCCAGACCGCGCGGCATGGTGACGGGCCTGCACGCGCCACCACCGCGCAGGATCGTCCGCGCAAGGACAGCGGCGAGGGGCCGCGCCGCCGCGGCGTCCGGAGGGGCGTTCAGGACGGCGAGGGACAGCGGCTCCCAGAGGGCGTGCCACGCCGGCGTTCCGGGCCGGACGACATCCGACAGGAGCCGCCCCGCCCCTGCCGTCATGATCCGCCAAAGATCCGCGATCCCCCCGGGCCCGATGCCCGGCGGCAGCGCCGCGCGCGGACTGGACAGGGATGGAACGCGCAGCACCCAGTCCGCTCCCGTCGCGAGGTCGTGGAAGGGCAGCGCTGCCTCCGGCGCGATGTCGAGCCAGCCGAAGCTGCCGATCCGGCGGCAATGGTCCAGAACGGCGCGATTGCCCGACAGGACGAGATGATTTCCATTGTCGATCAGGGCGCCGAGCGTCCGGTCATGGAACGACCAGGCGCGTCCGCCCGCGCGCCCCGTCGCCTCCCAGAGCTGGACGTTTGCGCCGCAATCCACCAGTCGCAGCGCCGCGGAAAGCCCGGCGAGACCGGCGCCCACGACGTGAACCACCGCCACGGAGCTCAAGCCCTGCCGGGTCTGATCAGGCAGGCAAGACCGTCGAGCGCTTTTCCCCAGTCGCTCCGGGGCGCCGGCGGCGCATGGGGCGCGGCTTCGATCCGGGACAGCAGGCGCTCGTAAGGCCCCATCATCAGCAGTGCGGGCGCGAGGCGCAGGCGCGAATGGGCGGCGATCTCGGCGCGCGCCGCGGCGAAGTCCCGCCGCGCCTCCTGCGCCAGGCTCGCGCGGACATCCCCGAGATCAGCGGTCGCGATCAGGCCGGGATCGCCGGCGAGACCCGCCTTCGCCAGGAGATCCGCGGGCAGGTAGATCCGGCCCATCCCCGCATCCTCTTCGATGTCCCTCAAAATGTTCGTCAGTTGCAGGGCCCGCGCGAGGGACAGGGCGAAGCGCCGCGACGGCTCACCCCGCCACGCCCCGAAGATGCGCATCGACAGAAGGCCGACCGCCCCGGCGACACCCCGGATATACGTCTCCAGCGTGGCGCGATCCGGGCCGACGATGGCGTCGAGATCCATCGCCATGCCCGCCACCAGGAGGTCGAACTCCGCGCGGGGCAGATCGTAGCGGGCCATGGCACGGGCCAGTTCCCGCCCGATGGGAGTTACCGGGCAACCGGCTTCGGCGCGGTCCAGCTCCGCCAGCCAGGCATCGAGGCCGGCGCGCCGTACCTCCCGCGTCTCGGGCCCATCGGCGATGTCGTCCACGGCGCGGGCGAAGGCATAGACGGCGAGAATGGCGCGTCGGCGCTCCTTCGGCAAAAGACGCATACCGGCCCGGAAGGACGAGCCGGACGCGGAGACGACCTCCGCGGGCGACAGGTCGCGCGCAGGGCCGAGGATGGCAGGCGCATCGTTGCAAAATCTGGGGTCCGCGACGTTCACGCGGCCTGTGTCCTGCGCGGCCCCGGACGAGCCAGGCGCGTCAGACCGGCAAGCCCGGCACGGGCCCAGTCGCTTCGCCGCGCCGTCACGCGACCGGCCAGCATGTCCCCGGCCTTCAGCCTGCGCAGAAGCGCGCGGGCGAGCGACAGGATCGCCGCCGCCTCCGCCGCGAGGCCCCGCGCCGACAGAAGAGCGGGAAGCGGGCTCGCGCGGTCCAGCAATGCGTCCGTCCGGGCGAGTGCCTCGTCCACCGCGCCGCGCAGGGCAGGCGTAAGCGCGGGGCGGCGAAGATCGGACGTGGTCGCACCGGCCTCCACGATCAGCGTCTCGGGCAGGTAGAGACGGCCGAGCGTAGCCCGGTCCGCGCCCATGTCCTGGATGTGGTTGAGGATCTGGAGCGCGGTCGACAGATCATCGGACGCCGTCCGCGCGGCGAAGGATGTCTCCCCGTGCAGGTCGAGCAGGAAGCGGCCGACGGGCACGGCGGACAGATCGCAATAGGCCAGCAGGTCATCCCAGTCCGAACAGGTCTCTCCTCTCGCATCGGCGCGGAAGGCGCCGAGCATCGTCCGCACGTGCCCCATCGCACCCTGCCTGCCGATCGCGCCCAATGCAGCTCGAAGGCGATCCACCGGCGGCCACGGCGCGCCGTTCAGGGCATCCTCGATGGCATCGAGGCCCGCGAGCTTCTCGTCCCTCGGCAGGGCCGGATCGTCGGCCAGATCGTCGGCCGCGCGGACCACATCGTAGAAGGCCGCGACGGAGGGTCGCAGGGATGCCGGGAGCAGCCTGGAGGCGACGGGGAAGTTCTCCGGCGCGCGCCGCGGCACGGGAAGCTTCACGCTATCGCCCGGTGTCGCGACGTTTTTTCCCATGTCGTCCAGCATTCGCGACCTATCTGCTCCCCATAGACGCCGGCAGGGTCCCGTTCGGACCGGCCTGCGACCCAAGTTAAACACGGAGACGCCGGTGGCAAACGATACCGCGCCATTAGACATCACTGCCGCCGAAGCAGTCGCAGCCGCCGGACGCCGGGTTCTCGTCGTCGGCGCGGGCCCTGGCGGCCTTGCCACGGCAATGCTCCTGCGCGCCGCCGGGGCAGAGGTAACGCTTCTCGAGAAGGAAGACACCCCCGGCGGCCGGACCGGCGCGATCCGCGAGGACGGCTACACCTTCGACATCGGCCCGACGTTCTTCCTCTACCCCGAAATTCTGCGGGAGATCTTCTCCGTGTGCGGGCGCGACTTCGATGACGAGGTCGAGCTGATCCGACTCGATCCGATGTACCGCCTCCAGTTCGACGACGGCCGGAAGGTGGACGCAACGCCGGACCCCGAGAGGCTGGCCGCGGAAATCGCCCGCCTCAGTCCGAAGGATGCCGGGAAGGTCGCCGCCTATCTCGAGGAGAACCGCGCCAAGTTCGATGCCTTCCGGCCGATCCTCCAGCGCCCCTTCCTCGGTCCGCGCGACGTGATGCGCGGTGACATGATCAAGGCGCTCCCCAAGTTCCGCCCCTGGTCGACGGTGGACGGGGAGCTGCACCGCTGGTTCGACGATCCCGACGTCCGCGTCGCGTTCTCCTTCCAGTCGAAATACCTCGGCATGTCGCCGTTCAAGTGCCCGTCCCTCTTCACCATCATCGCCCACGTGGAGTACGGCTTCGGCGTCTTCCACCCCAAGGGCGGCTGCAACGCCATAACGGCGGCGATGATGCGCGTCGCCGTGGAGATGGGCGTCGACGTGCGCCTCGGCGAGCCGGTGGAGAGGCTCTCCATGTCGGGACGCCGCGCGACGGGAGCCGTCACCGCGAAGGGCTCCTACGAGGCTGACGCCGTGGTGATGAACGCCGACTTCGCCCATGCGATGACGACACTGGTCCCGGACGAGAAGCGCCGCCGCTGGACGGACAAGAAGCTCGCCGCGAAGGACTATTCGTGCTCGACCTTCATGCTCTATCTCGGTCTCGAGGATAAGCTCGACCTCCAGCACCATACCATCGCCTTCTCGTCCGACTACGCGCGCAACGTGGCCGAGATCGACGCCGGTCAGGCTCCCGAGGACCCGACGATCTACATCCAGAACGCGTCCCGCACGGATCCGACCCTGGCGCCCGAAGGCCATTCGGCGCTCTACATCCTCGCCCCCGTCGGCAATCTGACCGGCGGCGTCGACTGGGACGCGCTCGCCCCCTCCTTCCGCGAGAAGATCCTCGATCGCGTCGCCAAGCTGGCGGGGCGGGACATCCGCCCCCTGATCCGCTACGAGAAGATGTTCACCCCGGACGACTGGCGCTCCAAGATGGCCGTTTACGAAGGCGCGACATTCAACCTCGCCCACAATCTGGGGCAGATGCTGCACATGCGCCCGCGCAACCGCTTCGAGGATATTGACGGGGTGTATCTCACAGGCGGCGGTACGCATCCGGGCTCCGGCCTGCCGACCATCTTCGAGAGCGCCCGCATCGCCAGCCGCCTCTGCGCCGAAGACCTCGGATTGCCGGGCGCCGGGGATCTGACCACGACATTGCCGAAGACAGCCACGCAGGAGGCCGCCGAATGAGCCGCACCATCGTCATCGGGGGGGGCCTCGGCGGCCTCGCCGCCGCCTGCACCCTCGCCGCGCGGGGCCATGCGGTCACCCTTCTGGAGCGCAACGAGTGGCTCGGTGGCAAGGCCGCCGTGCTCGAGGAAGGCGGTTTCCGGTTCGATATGGGGCCGACCATCCTGACCATGCCGCGGGTGCTGGAGAGGATCTTCGCCGAGGCGGGGCGCAACCTGCATGACGAGATCGACCTCCGCCGCCTCGACCCGCAATGGCGCTGCTTCTACGAGGACGGCGCTGTTCTCGATCTGAAGGACGACCCGGCGGAGGCCGCGAAGGCCATCGGCGAGCTCTCCCCCGAGGACCGCGCAGGGTTCGAACGGTTCATGGACGTCGCAAGGCGGCTGTCCGACGTCTCCGACAAGTTCTTCTTCTGGAAGAGCGTCGAGGATCTGAAGGACACGATGAACCTCAAGGCGAACATGAACCTCGGCACGCTGTCCGACGTGATGGCCCTGAGGATGCACCGCACCGTCGCCGGCCAGATCAAGAAGGACGTGAAGGACAAGCGCGTCGCGCAGATGCTGGAGCACTTCATCCAGTATGTCGGCTCCTCGCCGCTCGCCTCCCCCGCAGTCCTTTGCGGCATCGCGCAGATGCAGCAGGGCGAGGGGGTCTGGTATCCGATGGGCGGCACCCGTGCGGTCCCGCTCGCGCTGGAGCGGCTCGCGGGTGAGCTCGGCGTCGATATCCGCACAGGCTGCGGCGTGTCCCGCATCGAGACCGAGAACGGCCGCACCTGTGCCGTCGTGACCGAAGCCGGCGAGCGCATCCCGGCGGAGCGTGTCGTGTCCAACATGGACAGCGTTCGCACCTACCGCGAGCTCATCGGCGGCGATGTCTGGAAGAGCTTCGCCAAGACCCGGAAACGGGAGCCGGCCTGCTCCGGCGTCGTGCTCTATCTGGGGCTCGACCGGGCCTACGAGCACCTCGCGCACCACAACTTCGTCTTCTCGCGGGACCCGGAGGAGGAGTTCGCCGCGATCTACGACCGGGGCGAACCCGCGCAGGATCCGACCGCGTATCTCGCCGCCCCGGCCCGGACCGAACCCGGCGTGGCCCCAGAGGGCGGGGAGGCGCTCTACGTTCTCGTCCACACCCCCTACATCCGCGACGGGCAGGACTGGGCGAAGATGCTGCCGGCCTACCGCCGCACCATCCTCGACAAGCTCGGGCGCTGCGCGGGGATGGAGGATATCGAGGAGCGCATCGTCGTCGAGCGCAGCCTCACCCCGCAGGACATCCACGACCGCTACAACGTGCTTCAGGGGGCGATCTACGGCCTCGCCAGCCACGGCAAGGTTCTCGGCGCCTTCAAGCCGGGCAACCGCTCGCGGCAGGTGCCCGGGCTCTACCTCGCAGGGGGCTCCGCCCATCCTGGGCCGGGCATGCCGATGGCGCTGATGTCCGGCTGGATCGCGGCGGACACGCTCGATCAGGATGCAGGCGGCGCCGCGGTGGCGGACAGGCGGACGGATGTCGCAGCCGAGTGAGGACGACCCCGTCCGCCGCCGCTCCGAACGCATGGCGCGCTTCTTCCAGGGAGTCATGCGGCGGCAGGTGGCCGGACACTTCCGCGCCCTGCGGCTTGCGCGGCCCGGACTTCCGGAGCTGGATGCGGACCGTCCGGTCATGGTCTTCACCAACCATCCATCGTGGTGGGACCCGGCCGTGTTCATCTCGGTGCACGGCCTATTCTTCCCGGGCCGCCTCGCATTCGGACCGATCGACGCCGCGATGCTGGAGAAGTACCGCTTCATGGGCCGGATCGGGCTCTTCGGTGTCGATCAGGAAAGCGCCCGCGGCGCGGCCGCCTTCCTCAGGCGGGGCAGCGCGATCCTCAATGCGCCCGACCGGGTGATGTGGATCACCGCGCAGGGGCGCTTTGCCGACCCCCGCTCACGCCCGCTCGGCCTTCGCCCCGGCGCCGCGCATCTGATGGCCCGCGTCCCGGGCCTCGTCGCGCTGCCGATGGCGCTTGAATACCCCTTCTGGACGGAGAAGCGGCCTGAGGCGCTCTTGGCCTTCGGGGACCCGGTCGAGGCCGAACCGGGCGACGATGCGGGCGTCCTTGCGCCGAAGCTGGAGGACGCCCTGACCCGCACGGCCGACGATCTCGCCGCGCGCGCCATGGCACGCGACCCCGCGTCCTTCGAGACACTGATCGGCGGAACGCGCGGCACGGGCGGGATCTACGGCCTCTGGCAGCGCGCCCGCGCCGCCGCGACGGGGCGCCCCTACGAGCCGGACCACGCGCCGGGGAGCGAGCGGTGATCCTCCTCGCGCTCTCGATCGCGGGGCTTGCCCTCGCTCTACTCTTCGCCGGCATGGTCGCCGCGAACTTGCGCGTCCTTGCGCCGCCTCAGGCCGGAGCGAGCGGCCGGCCCGCAATCTCCATACTGATCCCGGCGCGTGACGAGGAGGCAAACATCGGCGCGGCCCTCGACGGTGCCCTGGCGCAGACCGGGGTGGACGTCGAGGTCGTCGTGCTCGATGACGGCTCCACGGACGCAACGCCCCGGATCCTGGCGGGGCGCGCCGCTGCCGATCACCGCATCCGCATCCTGAACGGCGCGAGCCTGCCGGAGGGCTGGATCGGAAAGACCCATGCCTGCCATCAACTTGGCAACGCCGCCCGGCAGCCGCTCCTTCTCTTCGTCGATGCCGACGTGCGCCTGTCCGAGGACGCCGCATTGCGTCTCGCCGGCGAGATGGAGACGCAGGAGCTCGACCTCGTCTCGGGCTTCCCGCGCCAGATCACAGGCAGCATGGCCGAGCGCATCGTCATCCCGCAGATATTCACCACCCTCCTCGGCTATCTGCCCCTGCCGATGGCGCGGGCGCGGCCAGACCCCTCCTTCGGCGCCGGCTGCGGACAGCTCCTGATGGTGCGCCGTGCGGCCTACGACGCCGCCGGTGGTCACGCGGCGTTTGCGGGCCGGATGCATGACGGGCTGAACCTGCCACGGAACGTGCGGGCGAGCGGTGGGCGAACCGACCTGACGGATGCCACGCCGATCGCCGCCTGCCGGATGTACGAAACGTTTCCGGACATCTGGGAGGGCTTTCTGAAAAACGCGACGGAGGGAATGGCGACACCTCGCGCCCTGCCCGTCTGGACGCTGCTCCTCTTCGGCGGACACGTCATGCCGTGGCTCACCCTCGCCTCGGCGCTTGTCACAGGCGCCAGTGTGGCCGCGCTCCTCTCCGCAGCCTCAGTGATCGCGGTCCTCGGGGCACGGGCCGCGATGGCGCGGCGTCTGGATCAGCCCTGGCTGTCCGTTGCGCTGCACCCCGTCGGTGTCCTGATCGTGCTGGCGATCCAGTGGACCGCCCTGTCGCGCGCATGGCGCGGCAAGCGGGCGACGTGGCGCGGCCGGAGTTACGGGATCTAGAGCCTCAGCGCAGCAGAACCTTGAGCACCTGTTCGATCCGCTTGCCGTAGGGCGGCCGCACCATGCGCGCGAGCGAGCGGCGGGCGACGACGACCGAGCGCGGCCGGGTGAAGGCGCGAAACCCCTCCTCCCCGTGATAGGCGCCCATCCCGCTCTCGCCCTGACCGCCAAACGGCAGGGACATCACGGCGACATGCTGCACCGCCTCGTTGACCATCGCGCCGCCCGACCGCAACGCCGCGACGTCCGCCAGTGCCGCCGTTTCGTCCCGGCCGTAGACATAGAGCGCCAGCGGCACGGGCCGGGCGGAGACGTAGGCGCGAGCCTCGGCCTCGGTGTCGTAGGGGACGAGCGGGAGGATGGGGCCAAAGATCTCCTCCGTCATCGACGGGTGATCCGCCGGCGGGTCGATCAGGGCCCAGAAACCCATCCGCGGCGCCTCCGGCATCGGATCCATCAGCGGGCGCGCCTCCGGCCCTGCCGTCATCTCGGCAAGCCGCGCACGATCCGCCGGCCGCGCGATCGTGGCAAAATCGCTGCCGCCCGGATCGGGATAGAGCCGCGCGGACGCCTTGCGCAAAGCCGCCTCGAACGCCCCCATCTCCTCCCGCGGAACCAGAACGTAGTCGGGCGCGATGCAGGTCTGCCCGGCATTGAGGAGCTTTCCGGCCGCGATGGACGAAGCGGCCTCGTCGAGATCCGCGTCCGCTCGGAGAATTGCGGGGGACTTTCCGCCGAGTTCGAGGATGACGGGCGTCAGGGTCTTCGCGGCCGCCTCCATCACCTTCCGGCCCGTCGCGGTGGAGCCGGTGAAGAAGAGCGCGCCCAGCTCCATCTCCGCCAGCGCCTGCCCGACCTCCGCCCCGCCCGTCACGACGCGGACCCGCTCCGGCAGGGTCTCGTGCAGGAGCCGGGCGAGCAGATCCGACGTCCGGGGCGTGTGTTCCGAAGGATGAAGGATGACCCGGTTGCCCCCCGCAAGCGCGGCGACGAGCGGGATGAGTGCAAGCTGCACGGGGTAGTTCCAGGGCGCGTGGATGCCGACGAGACCCAGCGGCTCCCGCCGGATCGTCCCGCGCGAGGGAAGAAGATGTGGCGGCAGGATCACCCGCCGCGACCGCATCCAGCGTCTCAGATTGCCGCGCGCGTGGCGAACGGCCTCGAGCACCATCGCGACCTCGGTCAGAAGGGTCTCCTGCCGGGGCCGATGGCCGAAATCGGCGGAAACGACCTCGACGATCTCCTCGCGTGCCTCCTTCACGGCGCGGGCGAGAGCCGCCAGGTCGGCCCGCCGGGCGCCGAGATCCGGCGCCTCCGCCGCCCCTGAGCCGCGCTGCCCGCCGAGTGCCTGCGCCGCGGCGGCCACGTCCACGCGCGCCGCCTCCAGAGCCTCCCCGCTCATGACATCACCAGATCGCGGTGCCGGGAGAGGTAAATCCGCAGCCACGGTGTGAACCGCCCCGGTTCTGCAGCGATTTCCCGGTCGAGCGCCGTCCAGTCGATCCAGCGCGTGGCGTCCGCCTCCTCCGGGTCCGGGCGGGGCTCGGCCGGGCGCGCCAGTTCGGTCGTGTAGATCTCCACCACCTCGTGCTCCACGAGTCCCTGCCCGACATCGGCACGGTAGGTCACCTGCCCCCGGTGGGTCAGCGGCGCGCCCGGTGCGATCCCGAGTTCTTCACCCAGGCGGCGCCGGGCGCACTCCTCAGGCGCCTCGTCCCATCCCGGATGGGTGCAGCAGGCATTCGCCCAGAGGCCCGGCGTGTGATACTTGCCGGCGGCCCGGCGCTGGATCAGCGTCTCCCGCCCGCAATTGACGAAGACGGAGACGGCCTTGTGGCGCAGCCCCTCGCGATGAACCTGCAGCTTGTCGACCGGCTCTAGGCGGCCGTCGCGCCAGGCCGGGATCAGATCGCTCATTTGGCCGTGGTCTCCTCGGGGTGCGCGGACAGGGCGGACAGGGGCGCTCGGGCCGCGTCGGCGGCGAAGGGCGCGCCGGTCCACTCCGGAAAGATCAGGGGGTTGGCGGCGCAGGCTTCGCTCAAAAGCGCCGCGAACGGAAGGCGTGCTCCGGTGCGCAGATGGATCTGCACGGCAACGGCCCCCCATGTCGCCCCGGCGAGATTCGCCGCCACGTCTCCCATCGTGTCCGGCAGGCCGGAGCGCTGCGCATTCGTGCCGAAGAGAGCGTCGACGGTGAATTCGAAGAGCTCCCACCCTGCGCCCACCAGCGCCGCCAGTCCCACCGCCAGCACCGAACCGATCCAGAGCGGCATGCGCGGCGGACCGCCGGCCGTCAACAGAAGGACCAGCGCCCAGCCCGTCACGGCCAGCACCGCGGAGGCGATGGCGTGCAGGCCCTTGTCCCAGACGTGGGAAAGGGATGCCTCCGGCCCCACCTCGTACAGCCCGCCCCATTCACCGGCGACGAAACAGGCGAGGCAGAAGACGAGGATGCCGGTCGCGAGACCTTTCGGCAGGCGAATGCCGGAGATCCAGGTGTAGAGCGGCCCGAGCGCGCCCATCGCGATGGCGCCGGCCGCTGCGATGGCGAGCAGAAAATCGCCACGGATCAGACCGATCGCGGTCAGCGCAGCGGCCAGACCCCATGCAGCGAGGCGGAGCGTGGCCCGGACCGAAGTGGCGGGCGGGCTGGCGTCAGGCAATATCACGGATCTTTCGGCTCGGGTTCGTGCAGGGTCGATCGATTCATATAAGGCGCGGCGGCGCGGCTTCGATGCCCCGCGGGGATCAAGGGCCGCCCCGGGCAACGGCCCTTTCGCGTCGCCGCGCCCCTTGGTGTCAGTTCTGCATGACGCCCATCACGAACCGGACAGCCTCCGGCAGGCCCTCACGCCAGTAGGACCAGACGTGGCCGCCCTCGCGCACCATGAAGCGGTGATCGCTGGCGAAGGTCCGTTCGGAGGTCCCTTCGGAGCGGAGCATGTTGTGAAGCAGGACGCTGCCCTCGAAGAACACGTCGTCGGAGCCCACATCGATGAAGTACTCGGTGGCCCCCAGCGTCTCGGCATCCGCATCCTCGATCATCGCGAAGACACTATCGGCGCGGTACTTCTCGTTCAGGCGCTCCTCTCCCTCGAGGCCCTCGCCCCAGATCATGCCGTAGCGGCGATCCCATCCCGCCTGGTCCATGGCGAGCATCTGCGGATCGGTGCGGATCGCCGGGCTCAGGGCGGCCGCAGCCGTGAACATGTCCGGATACTTCATCGAATAGGCCAGCGCCGCGAAGCCGCCCATGGAGAGGCCGATGATCCCGCGATACTCCTCTTCGGCGAGGACGCGGTAGGTCTCCTCCACGTGCGGGATCAGGTCCTGCACGAACATGTCCTCGTATCGGACTTCGCCGTCCGCATCGTTGAGGTAGTAGGTGTTGAACTGGGGCTGCGGCGTGCGGCGCGGATCGGGGACGATGGCTATGAAGGGCGGCACCTCGCCCGAACCGATCAGCCGGTCGAATGTCTCCGCCGCACCGCCCTTGAGAAACCAGTCGCGGTGCGTCTGACCGGCACCGCCCGGCATCAGGTAGATCACCGGGTAGGCGCGGTCATTCTCCTCGTAGGCCGGCGGCAGATACACCGAGTAGAGCGGCGTCCAGGTCAGCGCATCGCTTTCGAGCTCGGCGTCGAACGTGACGGTGCCGGTGCTCGCGGGCGCCTGCTGCGCCATGGCGATGGGCGCGGCACAGATGGTCGCGGCCACGAATGTCATGGCAAATGCGGTAGGTCTCGTCATGATTTCTCCTTCTCGAGGCTGTCTTTGGCCTCGCTTCTCCCGGTCCGGACGCCCAAGGACGCACCAGACCCTCCATCTGTAGGAAGGTATACCAATTGCGCGCCGGGGGAAACTCGACGTCGCCGCGCGGCCCTCGATCACGCCCCCGGAGTACCGGCCCCGGGTCAGCGCGTCTCGTCGCGTTCGTGCAGGTAGGGGGCGCGCAGGCGCCAGATGAGGCCGTCCGGAGCATAGATCATCTCGGCCTCCCCGTTCAGATCGGCGGGAGTAATGGTGCGCAGAAGATCCGTGCCGAAACTGCTCCGCGTCGGCACGGCGACGCGCGGTCCGCCGCTTTCGCGCCATTCGATGAAGAGTTCGGCCGGGTCTCCCTCGACGCGCCACGTCAGGGCCACGCGCCCCTCGGGCCGGCTGAGCGCGCCGTATTTCGCAGCATTTGTCGCCAGCTCGTAAAGAGCCATCGCCAGCGTCATGGCGCCCTTGGACCAGAGCGTCAGATCCGGCCCCTCGTACTCGATCCTCTTCCCGTTATCGCCGAGATAGGCGGCCAGCGCCCGCTCCACGAGCGCCCTGATGGAGGCCGGCGCCGCGTCTCCGCCGCCCAGGAGGTCGTGGGCCGCCGCCAGCGCCCGCACGCGCGAGTCGAAGGCCGCCGCGAAGCTGTCGAGATCCGTCGCCTCGCGCCGGGTGAGGCTGAGGATGCTCAGCACCTTGGACAGAAGGTTCTTCGAGCGGTGGTCCAGCTCGGCGAGGAGGAACCGCAGATGGGACCGGCTCTCGGCCAGCTCCGCGATCTGGTCCCTCACCTTGTGCTGACGTTCCCGCGAGAGGGACTGCGAGCGAAGCGCTG
This sequence comes from Tropicimonas sp. IMCC34011, assembly GCF_003390865.1. GTDB lineage: Bacteria > Pseudomonadota > Alphaproteobacteria > Rhodobacterales > Rhodobacteraceae > Tropicimonas_B. Next base: position 119,005 of record NZ_QMEJ01000005.1, on the reverse strand, counting down.
AGCTGATCGTCACCGCGCTGCAGGGGCGTTCCAGGACGATGACCTCGACCCTGGCGCCGCACGCCTCGAGCGCCGCGAGAGCGGGAGGCGGGCGGGAGACGTCGGACAGAAGCGCCAGCACCGGGAGAGCGGACCAGATCGGCTGGTCTGCGAGCGCATCCGCAAGCATCGCGCCCGTCCTGGGTCCCAGACCTTCCTCGGTAACGAGAAGCACGCCGCAATCACCGGCAAGGATACCGTGCAGCGTATCCGGATCGTCTGCTGGTACCGGGATCAGGCCCGCCGCCTCGACCAGCTCACGCAGGACGAAGGCGTCCCGCCCGAAGGGGGCGTGGATGACAACGCGGCGCGCCGTTGTCTCGCGTCCGATGTCCTCCGGCGGTCCGTCCATATCGGCTCACATCACCGAAAGGTGGGGTTTGGAGCGTCTTGCCTCGGAAGCGGACACGACATCGACGCTCCGGTCCCCGATCAGGAGGGTCCGCACCCGCGTCTCGTGATCTCCCTGCCGCTTCTTCAGCACCAGGAGCGTCCGCCGAAGTTCATCGTCCACCCGCTCGTTTCGCAGCAGGATCGCGCTGTCCGCGAAACAGCCGATCTGGATGGCGGGGGAAAGTTCGCCGCCGAGCCGCCCGGCCTCCGTCAGGGTCACGATGGTCAGGACGCCCTGACGCGACAGGTATGACAGCAGCGACTGCATCTGCGTGATCATGTCACTGCCGGCGGGATGGGCGGCGAGAGCGCCGCTCAGGCTGTCGATGACGACGACGTCGACGGATTCCTTCTCTACCAGATCGACGACGGATTGCAGAAATTCGCCGGGGGACTTCTCGGCCGGATCGAAATGGCGCAGGTGGAGCCGTCCGTCCTCCTCCATCTCGCGGATGTCGAACCCGAGATCGGTGGAGCGCTGGCGAAAGACGCCGAGACGCTCCTCGAAGAGGAACATCGCCGCCGTGCTCCCGCCTTCTGCCGCGGCGCTGGCATAGGCGGTGCTGAGGGTGGATTTGCCCGTCCCCGACTCCCCGGTGATCAGACATGTCGTACCGAGGGCAAGACCGCCCGCCATCATCTGGTCCAGTCCCGGGATGCCGCTGGCGACCTCCGCGCTGGTCGCGTGCTCCCGCGTCGCACCGGGCACCACGCGGGGGAAGACGGCGAGGCCGCCGGTCCGAATGGTGAGATTGTGATGGCCTTCGATGAACTTGCGGCCACGCATCTTGGAAACGTGCAGGCGCCGGATCGTCGTGCCATAGTCGGGATTGTCCTGTTCCAGCATGATCGCGCCGTTCACCAGGCCCTCGATCTGCCGGTCCCCGAGGTCGCCGTCGCTGTAATCGAGCATGAGGGCCGTCGCCCCGATGCTCGCGACGACGTTCCGCAGCAGCAGCAATTCGCGGCGATAGGTCAGCGCATCATGAGCGAGCAGCCTGATCTCGAACAGCGAATCGATGACGACCCGTTCGGCCTTCGACTGGCCCACGATCTCGTTGAGCGTGGCGATCGCGGCGGAGAGGTCCGCATCGTCCGGGTTCAGCACCGTCTGCCGAAGGCCGGGCGCATCGGCCATCTGCACGGCTGGAACTGCCTCGATCTCGATTCCGTCCAGATCGAACCCGTGCGATGCTGCGACGCGATTCAGGTCACTCTCGCTCTGGGAGAGGGTCACGAAGAGCGTTTTCTCTCCCCTGTCGCGTCCCTCGATCAGAAACTGAAGACCGAGCGTCGTCTTGCCCGTCCCCGGAGCCCCACCGATGAAATAGATGCCACGGGGCATGAGGCCGCCAAGCAGGACGTCATCGAGCCCCCGAACTCCAGTGGGCAGGACTTCGGCGGCACTCTGGTTCATCCTTCAAACTCCAAGATTCAGAAATTCGGGGCGCTGCCCGTTGAAACAGGGAATATAAAAGCTAGCGGGAAGAATATCTTTCGTAAACTGTGGTCTGGGGATTTTGACGAACCGCCGTCCGGCCCGCGCCGGCAGAATGTACTCAGGGCATGGCGCCAATCGGCCGGCCCCGGTCCAGCGCCGGCATGACGTGCTCCCCGAAGGCCACGATGCCGGCGGGAAGAACCGGCGCCATGACATTGAAACCGTCCGCGGCGCCCGCCGAGATCCACTCGCGCATGACGCCGGCGACGTCGTCTCCCGTGCCCACCACCAGAAGATGCCCGTGCCCCGCCGCGAACCGGGCGAGCGACTGGCGGAGGGTATGCCCCTCCTCCGCCGCGGTCCGGACGAGGAGGCGCGCGCGTGAATTGCTGAAGGTGTTCTCGCCCAAATCGTCCGGCGCATGCGGAAAGGGCGCATCCAGATCATAGCCGTCCAGCGGCAGGCCGATGAAGCGGGCGAGCTTGGCGCGGACGTGCTCGAGGTTCATGTGCCCGGTCATCTCCAGAAGCTGCGCCTCCGCCGCCTCCCGCGTTCCGGCGACGACCGGAACCAGTCCCGGCAGGACCGCGATCTCGTCCGGCGCTCGCTCCGCCTCCCCCGCCAGACGGCGCACCTCCTCGCGGAAAGCCTGCGCCTCCGCGATCCCGGACTGGACGGTGAAGACCTGGCTGGCATGGCGCGCGGCGAAGGCGAGGCCGGTGGGGGAGGAGCCCGCCTGCGCGAAGAGCGGCCATCCGTAGGGCTCGGGGGAAAGGTTGAGCGCACCCTTCATCGCGCCGAACCGTCCCCGTGCCTGCACCTCGCGCGGGGCGCCGGTCAGCCAGCGTCCGCTCGCCTTGTCTGCAACGCGCGTGACGCCGTCCCACCCCTCCCAAAGCGCCTTCACCGCCTCCACGACCTCTTCGGCCATGGCGTAGCGCTCGGATGTCGGCGGCATCTCGTCCAGCCCGAACATGCGGGCCTCCTGGGGGTAGGAGGATGTGACGACGTTCCACCCCGCGCGACCGCCCGTCAGGTGGTGCAGAGAAAGGACGCGCCGGGCGAGATGATAGGGATGGTTGAAGCTGGTGGAGGCGGTCCCGATCAGCCGAAGCCGCTCGGTGGCCCCCGCGATAGCCGCGAGGACCATGAAGGGGTCGAGAGCCTCCGAGGGATGATCGGCGGGCCGGTCCTGGAGGCACATGATATCCCCCAGGAAGAGCCCGTCGAACCCTGCCGCCTCCGCCTCGCGCCCGCAGGCAAGCCAGTGGGACAGCTCCAGCGGCGCCGTGGCCGAGAGGCCCGGCTGCCGCCAGGCCGCCTCGTGGGATCCGAAGCCGAAGACGACGGCGTTGAGGATCACTCGTCCATCCAGCTCTGATCGAACCAGCCCGAGATGTCCCCGATCTCCTCCAGCGTCCCACCATCCGCGCCGGTCAGGACGCCGCTTTCGGCGAGGAAGTTCGCCATGCCGGCGACCTTGGCCTCGTCGATCTCGCCGACCTCCATGCCCTCGGCATCGAGATAGCCGCCGGAGGCGATAAGCTCCATCGAGCCCTTCACCAGCTCCGGGTTCGGGAAATCGCCCGCCTCGATCAGGATGTCCGCGGCCTCTTCGGGATTCTCGGCCGCCCAGGCGTAGCCGCGCTGCGTCGCCTTCATGAAGCTCGCGACCAGATCAGGGTTCTCCGCGAGGAAACTTCCGGTGGTGCCGATGTAGCCGTTCTGCTGCTCGGGAATGCCGTAATCGGCGTAGGTGAAGGACTTCTGGTTGCGGTTCAGAAGCTCGCTGTTGACGCCTTCCCAGGTCGAGACTTCGAGCGTGAAGTCCACGGAACCGTTCGCGAGCGCCTCGTAGGCCCCGGTGCCGAGGGTCACGGTGTCGAAGGTCGGATCGCCGCCATCGGCCTCGATCATGGTCGAGATCAGCGCATCCTCCCACTTGGTGCCGAAGCCGGCATAGGTCTTGCCGGAGAGGTCCGCGGGACTGTCGATGTCGTCGTTGTCCGCACTGTAGACGAGCCGGCCCGTCTCCTTCTGCATCGTGACCCAGAGCGCGACGATGTCCGCCTCGGCGGCACGGGTGCTGATGAAGCTCAAGGAGGACATGTAGGCGAAATCGGAAACGCCTGCCGCGAGGAGCGCGGTGGAGGACGAATCCGAGTAGGGCAGGATGTCCACCTCGAGGCCGGCCTCGTCGTAGTAGCCGTTCTCCTCGGCGACGATGAAACCGATATGGTTGGTGTTCAGCGTCCAGTCGAGCGCGAGGGACACCTCCTGCTGCGCATGGGCGGTCAGGGGCAGCGCGAGCGCCGCGGCCAGGATCGGGGCGGTGGTCTTCATGTCTCGTCCTCCAGAAGCAGTGATTTGAGATCGGTGCGGATCCGGGCCAGCGCGGCCTCGTCCCGGCCCGAACGGGGGGTGTCGATGGGAATGTCGCGAATGATGCGGCCCGGCTTCGCCGCCATCACGAGGATGCGGTCCGCCATCTGCGTCGCCTCGTACAGATCGTGCGTCACCATCAGGACGCCGCGGGGCGTCTCCTCGAGCCGGGCGCAGAGCCAGTCCTGCATCCGCAGCCGCGTCACCGCATCAAGGGCGGAGAACGGCTCGTCGAGCAGAACGAAGCGGCTGTCCTGGACGATGGTGCGCAGGAAGGCGGCGCGCTGGCGCATGCCGCCCGAGAGTTCGGACGGAAACCGGTCCTCCCAGCCGCCGAGGCCGAAGGCCGGGAAAAGCGGCGCGACGCGGGCGCGCGCCTCGGCGCGGGAGGCGCCGGCGATCTCCAGCCCCATCGCGGCGTTCTCGGCGACGGTCAGCCAGGGAAAGAGCGTGTCCTGCTGCGGCTGATAGGAAATCGCGGGGTGCGGCGTCGCGATGGGGCTGGCGTCGAGACTGGCGCGCCCGTCGGCCTCCATCCCGGGCGGCAGGACCCCCGCGAGCCACTTGACGACGGAAGTCTTGCCGCAGCCCGACGGCCCGATCAGGCAGGTGATGCGCCCTTCCTCGAGGCTCAGGGAGACGCGCCGGACCAGGTCCGCCCCGTCCATGCGAATGGTGAGATCCTCAAGCGCCAACATGGCCGGCCTTTCGATATCTGCGCCCGGTCAGTCGCTCGACAAGCAGCAAGAGCCCCAGAAGGAGCAGCGTGAGCGTGGCCGAGACCACCACCGCGGACAGCACCAGGTCTGCGCGGAAACTGTTCTTGGCCGAGAGGATGTAGATCCCGAGCCCCCGCCGCGCCCCGGCATATTCCGCGAAGATCGAGGCGACGACCGCGTAGGTCGCCGAAATCCTGAGCCCGGCGAAGAAGGGCTCCCGCGCCGTGGGCAGCGTCGCCCGCCGGAACACGTCCCACCGCCGCGCCCCCATCGAGACGAGCTGATCGCGGAAGGCCTGCGGTGTTGCTGCGTAGCCGGAGAGCAGGCTGACGAGCATCGGAAAGAACGTCACGAGGATGACCAGGAGGACCTTGGGCAGGAGCCCGAAGCCGAACCAGAGCACCATCAGGGGCGCGAGCGCGACGATGGGCACCGTCTGACTCGCCACGAAGAGCGGCATCGCCCCCCGCTTCAGCCACGGCGTGAAGTGCAGCGCGACGGAGACCGCGAAGGCGAAGACGACCGAGGTGGAAAAGCCGAGGGTCGTGACCGAAAGGGTGGAGAGCGCGTGCCCGGAGATCGGGCCGCGCTCCGTCCAGAGCGCCCGGACGATGTCGGACGGTGCCGGAAGGACCAGCGGCGAGACCTCCGAGGCCGCGCAGTAGCCTTCCCATGCGAGAAGGACGGCCAGCGCCAGAAGGAGGGGCGGCAGGATATGTCTGAATGCGGCCATGATGGATCGCGCCGGGAAGGGGCCGCCCCTGTCAGGGACAGCCCGTTCCCGCGCTCAGGCCGCGGAGGCTTTGGGGCTGGGGCTGTTCGCCGATGCCGTCAGGTCGATCGTGACGTGACCCTCGGCCGGCCCGAAGCGCAGGAACGCCTCGCGGATCGCGGCGAAGACAGCGCCCGCATCGCCCCGAAGCCGGGTGCAGAAGTTCTTCGACTTGAGGAAGACGCCGGTCTCCTTGAGGAAATCGATGCAGCCGTAGATCTCGTCCATGTGCCGATCCTGCCCCAGCACGTAGAGCGAAAACTGCACGTCGATGGGCGCGCCGAGATCGGGCGCGTCGGCCACCGCGGCGGCGGCGATCCGGCGGCGTTCCTCGAGCGACTTGTCCTGCGCCTCGACCAGCGCCTCGCAATGGCAGGAGGGATCGTCCGGCTCGCCGGGGCAGCCGCGGGAGAGGGTGACATGCATGGTCACGTGCTCGCCCGAGCGGGTCGCGGCGGCGAAGAGATCGCGCATCGCGCCCGTCAGCGCCTCGGGCGGGCCGACCATGAGGGTGGACATGTCGTCCGTCTCGATCCTCAGATCCTCGCGGTAGGGATCGAGCGCCCCGAGGGAGGACATGATGACGTCCACGAAACCGGACGTCATGGGGTAGAGGGACACTTGCGCGCCAATGAACATCTTAGAGACCTCGCTCCGCTGGAATTACCCAGATCAGCTTTGAAGGGTTCGTGCGGCATCCCGCACATCTCAGCCCCGCTTGGCGGAGCACCCCCGGTGGATACGGGGCGGAACATGAACTCGTGTAAAGGGAGTGTAAAGGGGGCGCGCAGGAGGGCGCAAACGCCGGACGTGAGCCTCCGCGCCTGAGACCGAGCGTCGCGGTCGGCCCTTGGAGCGTCGCTCTGCACACGTTCTGCGCGGCTCTGCTCTCTTGCGTGACGCGGGGGCCATCCCTAATCTTCCTGTCATTCTCAGGGCGGGGTGAGATTCCCCACCGGCGGTGACAGCCCGCGAGCGCCTCCGAGGTTTCGGAGGGTCAGCAGATCCGGTGAAATTCCGGGGCCGACGGTCATAGTCCGGATGGGAGAGAATGAGGCCACCGGCTTGTCCGGCCGTCTTGTGACGCTCTGGGATTTTGGCTTGTGACAAGGATCCGAGAGAGCAATGACAAAATCCCTCACCTTCGCCTTCATCAAGGCCCGCTGGCATGCGGACATCGTCGACCGGGCCCATGACGGGTTCGTCCAGCGCCTCGCCGAGCTCGACGCCTCCGCCGAGGTCCGCGCCTTCGACGTTCCGGGCGCGTTCGAGATGCCGCTTCTCGCGCAGCGCCTTGCCGCGACCGGCGAGTACGACGCCATCGCCGCCGCCGCGCTCGTGGTCGATGGCGGCATCTACCGGCACGATTTCGTCGCGCAGGCCGTGGTCTCCGGATTGATGGACGTTCAGCTCAAGGCGGACGTGCCCGTTCTGTCCGTCTCGCTGACGCCGCACCACTTCCAGCCGACCGAAGAGCATGTCCGGTTCTTCTCGGAGCATTTCGTCAAGAAGGGCGCCGAGGCTGCGGACGCGGCCTTCGCCATTTCCCGGACGAGGCTCGCCGGGGGCGCGGCTCGCGAGGCTGCGTAAGCGGACCCGGCGCCGGGCCTGCGATCCCGGCGCCTCCCCGTCCGAATGTCGACCCATTCGGAACCTCCGGGGACCGCGGCAGGTTCGGCCAGTCGACGACGCGCGAGGCAGGAGACGGGATGACCGAGAACACACATGCGGTCGAGGACATCTTCGACCGACTGGACGACGCCGCCAAGCAGTCTGACTCCGTGTCCGTGGGCCGGCTCGTGGAGGCCTTCGGCGGACGCGGTTGGGGGCCGCTCCTGTTCATCCCCGCCATCGTCGAAGTGTCCCCCATCGGAGGCATCCCCGGCGTTCCGACCTTCCTGGCCCTGATCATCGCGCTCTTCGCGGTTCAGATCCTGGCAGGGCGGGACAGCATGTGGCTGCCCTCCTTCATTTCCAACCGCTCCGTGTCGTCCGACAAGATGCAGGGCGCGATGGACAAGATGCGCCCCTTGGGCCGCTGGCTCGATCGATGGTTCGGCCCGCGTCTTTCTTCGCTGACGACCCGCTGGGTCCGGCGTATCTCGGCCGCGGTGATCCTGATGCTCTGCGCGATCGTGCCGCCGCTCGAACTCGTTCCGTTCGCAAGCACCGCTCCCATGGCGGCGATCGCCATGTTCGGCCTGTCGATGACATTGCGGGACGGTCTTCTGATGGCCATCGGCTTCGTACTCTCTCTCGGCGCGGCAGGCATCTGCGCCTACTTTCTCCTCGGATCCGGCATGGGTTTCGGAGGCTGAGGATCACAGCACGAAGACCCCGCCGCCACGAACCTGGCAGCCGCGACACGAAGGCGGACCGTCCGGCCGGAAAATGGCGGCGGGACGGTCGGGGTCCGATTAGGCCTCTTCGCGGCTGCGGACTGGCCGGGCCGAAGTCCGGGGCGACTGTCCTGGCTGATCCGCGATCCCGTCGAGGATCGGGCAATCGGGCCTGTCGTTTCCCTGGCAGCGGGACACGAGGTCACCCAGCGTTCGGCTCAGGGCCTGAAGTTCCTCGATCTTCGCGGCGATCCGCTCCAGATGCGCATCCGCAACGCGCTTGACGTCGGCGCTGGCGCGGTCCCGGTTCTCGTAGAGAGACAGAAGGGACCGGCAATCCTCGATTGAAAAGCCGAGTGAGCGGGCGCGAGCCAGAAAGGTCAGCTTGTGTGTGTCGGACCCGCTGAAATGGCGGTATCCGTTGCTGCTGCGGCCGGGCGATACAAGCCCGATATCCTCATAATACCGGATCGTCTTCGCCGGCAGCCCGCAAAGGGCCGAAGCGTCCTTGATATTCATCAACTGCTCCATACAACTTCACGTATACGGCGAGTCAACTCTGCTTCGGGCAAAAGTTCCCTGCCGATCCTGTGAGGTGGACGCGAAGTCCGGATTCGCGCGAGATGTCGCAAGCGAACACTTTATGCTGTTGAGGTAAACCTCAACTACTGGGTGATGCGATCCGGCAGGCAGATCATCCAGAAGATGCAGGCCCTCGCCCTCGCGCCAGTGACTACCGCTGCCCTCTCCCCAAGCCTGAGCCGGCGCGTGTCCCCTGGCGGCCCGCCGGCGCCCCTGCTGAACGCGAAACGGGCCGCTCCATCGCTGGAACGGCCCGTGTTTCAATCAGGCGGGATCGTACCGGTCAGGCGACCTGCAGGACCTTCTTGTCACCGGACTTCGGCACGGCGGCGCTGTCCTGCGTGCCCTCGATCAGTTCGGCGTGAAGCGCGGCCACCGCCGGCTCGAGCGCGTCGCGGTCCATGATGAACTGCACGTCCACGTTTCGCGGGCCCTGCGAGGCGCCGATGGTCTCCTGCCCCGCACCCGCAATCGCGGTCAGGCCGCGGGTCAGGACGGAAAGTCCGTTCATGTCCCGCCCGATGACGGACACCATGGAGAGCGGCCGCGAGGAAATCTTGGCGGAGGGGTAACGCGCCTCCAGATCCCGCTCGACCGTACGCATCACCGACAGCGAGGCGTCGACGTAGTGCGTGATCGTGTTGGCGTTCGAAACCTTGGACACGATCCTCACCTGATGCTTCGTCAGCACGTCGAGGATGGCCGCGTCGTAGCCCTTCACACCGACCATGTCCTGCTCGAACAGTTCGAGGGCGACGATGTCGATGCCGGTCACGATTTCAGCCGCAGGCGTTTCCGCGGGCTGATCGTCGATCAGCGTGCCCGGGTCGTGGGGCTCGAACGCATTCGTCACCCGCAACGGCACATTGGCCTGACGCAGGGTTTTGGCGGCGTTCGGATGGATCGCCTCCATCCCCATGTTGGAGAGCTGGTCGGCGACGTCGTAATTCGTCCGGCCAAGCTTGCGCACCTTGTCCGCGCCGACCAGCCTTGGATCGGCGGAGGAGAGGTGGAACTCCTTGTGGATGATCGCTTCGCGCGCGTCGATGAGCGCAGCCAGGCGGGAGAACGTGACCTCCGAATAACCCCGGTCGAATTCGCGCATCAGACCTTCGGTGCACTGGGCATAGCCGGTCACGATCGGCATCTCGGTCGAAGGATCGACGCCGTCCATGGCGGACGTCAGGCGCTCCTCGAGGGTACGCTCCTTCTGATCGCGCCAGCCGGTCAGGTCGACGAGCCGGGCATTGACCCCAGCCCGCTTGAGCAGAAGCTGCATGACCATCGCCGAATGCGCCTCACCAAGACCCGAGAGCAGCTCGCGGATCTCGAGCAGGTGTTCGGACAGGCGGAAGTGGCCATACGAGCAGAGGCGCTGCAAGTCGATCAGGCAGTTCCGTGCGCCATCGACGCGTTCGCGGACGAAGGCGTTGGCCGTCTCGAGGTCGCCCGAATTCGTCAGCAATTCGGAATGCGCGGCGACCATGGCCTCCTCGACCTTCAGCAGCGCGTCCTGCCAGCCGGGTCCGCCGGATGCATGGGCGAACTTGGCGAAGACGCCGGGATCACCGGTCTTCTTGTGCTCCAGCAGCAGGTCGGTGATGCCGCCGAAGGCGGAGACGACGAAGATGCGGCCGTAGAGGTCGTCCCCGTCTCGAGAACCGACGATCAGCGTATCGCGGATTTCGTCGAGGCGGGACATCGACGTCCCGCCGATCTTTTCAACGGTATGGGAAGACATGGCTCAGGCAGATTCCAGATCTTCAGGGGCGGCGTAGGATCCATCCTCGCGGTGGACCTCGGTGCCTGTGACGGGCGGATTGAAGCAGCACGCCATGACGAGCTCCTCCTCGGAGCGCAGGATGTGCCGGTCGTGCAGGTTCAGAGCGTACATCACGCCGGGGGTGATCTCATGCGTCTCGTTCGTGCCGAGATCGGTGATCGAGCCCTTGCCGGAGATGCAATAGACGCTCTCGAAGTGGTTCTTGTACTCGAACGTGTGCTCCGAGCCCGCCTTTAGCGTCGTGATGTGGAACGAGAACCCCATCTTGTCGTCGGCAAGCAGCATCCGGACTGACGTCCACTCAGCGTCGCTGACGGCGCGGTCGGTGTCTTTGAGGTCGTGGAAGTTGCGTACGATCATGTCGGATTACTCCGCGGCAATGGTGTGGGAGGCGGTGCAGGTCTCGGTGGCGGCCTCGAGCGTGGCGAGGCCGGCCTTGAACTGCTCCATGGGCGTGGTGAGCGGCGCCAGGACCTTGACGACTTCGTCATCGCCGCCGGAGGTCTCGATGATCAGGCCGTTGCGGAACGCCTCGGCGCAGATCTTCTCGGCAAGCTCGCCGGACGTGACATCGACGCCCTGCATCATGCCGCGGCCCTTGAGATAGGCGCCGGGGATGCGGTCCGCGATGCGCTGTAGGCTCTCGGTCAGGACCTTGGCCTTCTCGGCGATCTCGGACTTGAAGCTGTCATCGGCCCAGAACTTCTCCAGCGCGACGCGTGCGGTGACGAAGGCATGGGTGTTGCCACGGAAGGTGCCATTGTGCTCGGCGGGCTTCCAGATGTCATCTTCAGGGCGGATCAGCGCGATCGCGAAAGGCAGGCCGAACCCGGACAGCGACTTCGCAAGCGTGATCATGTCCGGCTCGATGCCCATCTCGTCGAAGGAGAAGAAGCTGCCGGAGCGGCCGATCCCGGCCTGGATGTCGTCGACGATCAGCTTGGCGCCATGCTTCTTGGCCAATTCCGCGATGCCGCGCACCCATTCGGGGCTGGCCGCGTTCAGACCACCTTCGCCCTGAATCAGCTCGACGAGGAACGCCGCCGGGGCATCCACGCCGCTGGAGGGGTTCGACAGCATCGCATCGAGGATGGCGAGCGTGTCGATATCACCGAGAGACCGCTCATAGGGCATCCGCGTGATGTCGTTGAGCGACACGTCGCCGGAGCCCTTCCGTTTGCCCGCATTGGCCGTTGCCGCAAGCGCTCCCAGCGTCATGCCGTGAAAGCCGTTGGTGAACGCGATGACGTTCTTCCGACCGGTGGTCTTGCGCGCGAGCTTAAGGGCGGCCTCGACGGCATTCGTCCCGGTGGGACCGACCATCATGACCTTGTGGTCCATCCCCCGCGGCTTGAGCACGAGACGCTCGAAGGTTTCGAGAAAAGCGGCCTTCTCGTCGGTGTACATGTCCAGCGCATGGGCGATGCCGTCACCGGTGATGTGCTCGATCAGCGCCGTCTTCATGTCCGGGTCGTTGTGCCCGTAATTCAGCGAGGAGCAGCCGGAGAGGAAGTCGGTGTATTCCCGTCCCTCGGCATCTGTCAGCGTGGAGCCCTTGGCCTTGGTGAACGTGGTGTCGAAGGAGCGGCAATAGCTCCGCACATCGCTCTCGCGACGATCAAAAACGGGGTCGTGGGTCCTAGCCATAGTCATGGGGACCTCCTTTCGGACTTTGATGATGTTCCGGCGGCGGTAGCGGTGCGGTGTCGCCGTTAGGCGACGGCGCGCAGCTCGCTCCTCTTCCGGGGAATCGTGATCGAAAGCATGTGCTCAGTGGCCGCCTGGCCATCGAAGTGAGCTTCCTTCTCGAAATGCGGCTCATGGGTCAGCTCGCCACCGATCGAACGGGCAAAGCTGCGAAAAAGGCCCCATGAGGCATCGTTGGATTTGGTGATGGTCGTCTTGAGCAGATCGACTTCCTCGCAGACGTCGCGGGAGATCAGGTGCTTGAGCATGCGCTTGCCGAGGCCGAGACCGCGGGCCTGCTCGCCAACGGCGACCTGCCATACGAAGAAGGCGTTCTCGCCGGGAATGATGTGACCGGAGATCCAGCCGACGATCTCACCGTCGAGTTCGGCGACGACGCACGTATCGCTGAAGTGGTCCGCCTGAATCAGGTTGCAGTACATCGAGTTCTCGTCGAGCGGCTTGCAGGCGCGCACGAGGTTCCAGATGTCGGACCCGTCTTCAGCTTCGGGCTTACGGAACACGGGCTTCCGAGTGTCCGCATCCTTTTCAGTTTCACGTGACATGTCCTTGGGCATGGCGCCGTCTCCATTTGCTTCGAGGGGTGAACTACCATCTCCGCGAAAAAGTTCAAGCTATCGAAGTAAACTATGTAAATTTTTTAACTAGACTTTACGTTCAGAGCGGCGTTCCGCCCGGTAAACCTTCAGCCAGAAACGAAGTATTAACCGGTTTTTGCTTAGCTTTCTCGAAGTTCAGCACGATTTGCTTCGTCTATTGAAGTACCTTTGCGAAATGTGGCACGTTTGTTCGATGTCAATGTCGATCCCCGACCGGACGGATGCGAGTCTCATCGCGTTGCGCCGGATTCTGCGTGCCACCGAAATCTATGCGCGAGACCTCGCGCAATCGGCGCAGCTTACGCCGTCGCAGCTTCGTTTGCTCCAGGTCGTGTCCGGCACGCCCGGCTCCTCAACGACGCCCACCGCGATCGCGATGCAGATGGGCGTGAGCCAGGCGACGATCACCGCGCTGATCGACAAGCTCGCGAAGCGCGATCTCGTCCGGCGGCAGCAATCCCAGACCGACCGGCGCCAGACCAATGTCACCATCACGGACGAAGGCAACGCCGTGGTGGACAACATCCCGGACGCCCTTCAGCAGCGCTACGTCAACGCGTTCACGGCGCTGGAGGACTGGGAGCAGGCGCAGCTCATCGCGTCGCTGGAGCGGGTCGCCGCGATGCTGGACGCGCAGGAGATCGACGCGTCTCCGATCCTGACCGCCGGAGACATTTCCCATAGCGCGAAGGTGCGCTGACGCCTCAGAGCGTCGAGGGCAGGACCATGTCCGGCGGGCGATGCCCGTCTGCGAAAGTCCTGATGTTGACGATCACCTTCTCGCCCATCTCGATTCGCCCCTCTCGCGTGGCTGAGCCCATATGCGGCAAAAGAACGACGTTGGGCAGCTCCCTCAGGCGCGGGTTCACGCCGGCGCTGCGCTCGTGCACGTCGAGGCCCGCCCCCGCGATCTCCCCTGTCCTCAGCATCCGGGTCAGCGCGTTCTCGTCGACGATCTCCCCGCGGGAAGTGTTCACGATGACCGCATCGCGCTTCATCAGCCTCAGCCGCCGCTCGTTCAGGAGGTGCCAAGTGGACGGTGTGTGCGGCACGTTGATGCTGACGATGTCCACGCGTGACAGCATCTGATCGAGGCTCTCCCACCACGTCGCCCCCAGCTGCGTCTCCGTCTCGCGGTGCAGGCGGCGGCGGTTGTTGTAATGCACCTCGAGCCCGAAGGCATGCGCCCGCCGCGCGATGGCCTGCCCGATCCGGCCCATGCCAAGGATGCCGAGCTTGCGCCCGCCCAGGCGGCCGCCGAGAAACGCGGTCGGGGACCAGCCGTGCCACTCCCCCGTCCGCATCGCCGCGAGCCCCTCCGGAATGCGCCGCGTGACGGAGAGAATCAGCGCCATCGCCATGTCCGCGGTATCTTCGCGGGAGACCCCGGGCGTGTTCGACACGACGATGCCGCGCTCATGCGCCGCCCCCACGTCGATATTGTCGACGCCTGCCCCGTAATTGGCGATCAGTCTGAGCCGCTTGCCCGAGCTTGCCAGAAGTTCGGCGTCGATCCGGTCGCCGATCGTGGGCACCAGCACATCCGCCCGCGCCATCGCGGCGGCCAGCGCATCGCGGTCCATCGGACCATCCTCATCGGGCAGATCGAGGTCGAAGAGTTCGCCCATGCGCGCCTCGACCGGTTCCGGCAGGCGTCGCGTGACGACAACACTCAGGCGCTGGTGCGGCATTCGGCGGCTCCCGATCTTTTCTGCATCTGTCCGTCTGTGCCAGAGTTGCACATAACAGGAGGCGCGGGACAAGCGCCCGTACGAGGGGACAGACGCAGTGATGAGACAGACGTATCTCGATCGATTCCGCCGCAGCATCAGGCCCGCATTCGGCGCGCCGCTGGCCATGGTTGCGCTGATGGCGTCCATGGCCGCCACCCTGCCCGCCGGCGCGCAGGTGCCCGGCAGCGGAGAGACAGTGATCGAGGCCTCGGCGACGCAGGAGCGCCGCGGCTCGGTGACGAACCTGCCGATCCCGCGCTATGTCTCGCTGAAGGCCAGCGAGGGCAACGTGCGCCGGGGCCCGTCGCTGAATCATCGGATCGACTGGGTGTTCAAGCGGCGCTCCATGCCGCTCCAGGTGACCGCGGAATACGGCCATTGGCGCCGCATCCAGGACCGCGACGGGGCGGGCGGCTGGGTTCACTACTCCCTTATCTCGGGCGTGCGCACCGGTCTCGTCGACGAGGACATGGTCCCGCTCTTCGCGCGCGCCGATACCGGCGCCCCGATCCTCGCCCGCCTCGAAGCGGGCGTCATCGCCCGCCTGATGGAATGCGACGGCACGTGGTGCCGGGTGAATGCCGGCGGCTATCGCGGTTGGCTGACGGAGAGTTCCATCTGGGGTCTCGATCCCGGCGAACAGCTCGACTGATTCCGCCGCCTCACGCTCCCGGCATCTCCGGCCCTGCCTGCCCTTGTAGGCGGCAGGGCATCCACTATGCTCGACCGCTGATCCACCCGGAGGCTTCAACCGTCATGCGTCACGCCGCTCTTCTGGCCTTCGTGGCCCTTCTCGCTGCCTGCGGCGCCGATCCCGTGCGGTTCGCCGCGCCGCCCGCCGCCTCGGGTGAGCGGGTCGCCATCGGCTTCTCCTCCATCGAAGTGCGGGAGGTCTCGATGCCGGCCTACGCGCAGGGCGAGGAAATCTGGCGCGAATCGCCCGAGGGCGCGCTTGTCAGCGACCCCGCCGTGCTGTGGGCGGACCTTCCGCCCCGCGCTGTGACGCTGGAGCTTGCCCGTCAGCTCTCCGCTCTGACCGGCGCCCGCATCGCCGCCGAGCCGTGGCCGTTCCGGGACTACCCCGGCGCCGTGCTCGAGGTGCGGGTGGACGAGTTCGTCCCCGGCGCTGACGGACGCTTCCGCCTGTCCGGGCAGTATTACGTCGCCGCCGAAGAGGGTGGCCGGGACCGCACCGGCACCTTCGCGACCGCCGCGCCCCTCTCCCCGGAAGCCGGCCCGCGGGAGATCGCGGCGGCGCGCGCCGTCGCCGTTCGGGACCTTGCCCGCCTGATCGCCGAGAACGGCCTCTGAACCGCGCACCGGACGGGTCCCTTGCCACGTCCAAGCTGCTCTCGGAGAACCCCGAGCACTACGAGGATGCCGCCGTCGAGGGCATCGGGCCCTGGGGCTCGGCGTCGGGGAGCCGATCCCGGAGGGCCGCGTCGGCACGGTCAAGATGGGCGCCACCGTCGCCACGAACGCGCTTCTTGAGCGCAAGTGCACGCCGACGCTTCTTCTGATCACCGAGGGTTTCCGGGACCTGCCGGTCGCCTGCAGCCGGAACGCGGTGGAACTGCCGGACGGGAGCGTCCGCGACCTTGCCGGCAATGACCGGGCGGACCTCCCCGCGGGCGCCGTCTTCGTCATGGAGACCCCCGGTGGCGGCGGCTGGGGAGAGCCCGACTAGACAGGGTGCGGTGTCCTGCGCAGAGAGCCCCCCGATCGGTCGCGCGGCCTGCCCGAACCTCAGCTCCTGACTGGCCGTCCGAAGATGCGCAGCCGGGACACGCCGCCATCGGGAAGGATGTTGAACCTCACATGGGTGACGGGGCCCATCTCGTGCAGCTCGCCTGCGAACCGGTGCTCGGCGTCGGGCCCGAGCTTCACCTCCGGCAGCAACGTCTTCCAGAACATCGAGTCGGTCACCAGCGCGTCGGTGAGACCGTCGCCGAAGCTGGTGAGGTCGGCTGCCTGCATGGAGCAGCGGTCGGGGTAGTTGCCCTTGAAGTGCGCCGTGTCGACGAGAAGTTCCTCGATCTTGCCGCGCGCGCCGAGGGCGATCACAGCCCAGTCGTAGCCGGGTTCGCGGCGGCGGCGCGTCTCCCAGCCGTCGCCCATGTCCCGGCCACGGCCGGGCGCGAGAAGGCGGTTGTAATCGCCGTAATGCGCGTCCGAGAAGGCAAGGATACGGCCGCCGTTCAGGGCCGCGCAAAGGTCGATGCGCTGGCCGCCCGTGGTATCGTCCAGTTCCGGCACGCCGAAGACCCGGAACCGTGCGACGCCGCCATCGGGGTAGATATGCAGCCGCAGATGGGTCCAGCTTTCGTAGTTCTCGCACCGGAAGAAATGGTGACCGTCCGGGCCGAGGGGGCGGTGGGGCAGGATGTCCGCCCATTTCGTCTCTTCGGTCACGCCCTCGGGCGCATAGGCCGCCTCGACGCGGGCCGCGGGGGCGTAGTTGCCGGTGAAATGCGCGGTGTCGATGTCGAACCCGAGAACGCGGCCGGCCGCCGCGAGCTTCACCGTCGCCCAGTCGTGTCCGCCGTCGCGGCGGCGCTGGCTTTCCCAGCCATCCATCCACTTGCCGTGCTCGTCGAACTTGCCGGGGATGAAGATGGGGGGCGCATCGTCCAGCATGCGGGCAGCCGGGGCGAAGAAATCGTTCGTCGCGTTCTCCACCCGTGCGCCGAGACCGGCGGATGCAAGGTTGATGCCGGTGCGAGCGTAAAGCGGCACATCGGGATTGAGCTTTTCGATCGTGGGCATCTGGGCTCCGGGCACGGGACAACGGGGGGCGACGGACTGGGGGCCGGACGCCGCCATCCCGGCGTCGCGCGGGCGTCCAGTGCCCGATCACGGTGTTAGACGAATGCCCGCTCGCTCGGCAAGTCTCGCGCTCGCCCGGTCTGCCCCGAGGAGGCGTGTTGCCTTCGCCCTGCCCTCCGGCGCATCCTCCTGCGGCAGAACGATAACGGGAGACGCAAGGTATGGTGGGCGGCGCATTCTATCTCGACTGGCTCGAATTCGCCGTGCGCTGGACGCATGTCATCGTCGCCATCGCGTGGATCGGCTCGTCCTTCTACTTCATCGCCCTCGATCTCGGCCTCAGGCGGCACGACGCCCTGCCGAAGGGCGTCGGCGGCGAGGAATGGCAGGTCCATGGCGGGGGCTTCTACCATATCCAGAAATACATGGTCGCGCCCGGCCACATGCCGGAGGACCTGACCTGGTTCAAATGGGAGAGCTACGCGACCTGGCTCAGCGGCGCAGCGCTCCTGATCGTCGTCTACTGGCTCGGCGCCGAACTCTATCTCATCGATCCTGCCGTCGCCGATCTCGCCGTCTGGCAGGCCGTCCTGCTCTCGGGCGGCTCGCTGGTGATCGGGTGGCTCATCTACGATGCGCTGTGCAAATCACCTGTCGGGCAGAGCCCCACCGGGCTGATGCTGCTTCTCTTCGTGCTGCTTGTCGCGATGTCCTGGGGCTACACGCAGATCTTCTCGGGCCGCGCGGCGCTCCTCCATCTTGGAGCGTTCACAGCGACGATTATGTCCGCCAACGTCTTCCGGGTGATCATCCCGAACCAGCACATCGTCGTCGGCGATCTGAAAGCCGGCCGCACGCCCGATGCGAAGTACGGCAAGATCGCCAAGCAGCGCTCGACGCATAACAATTACCTGACGCTGCCCGTCCTGTTCCTGATGCTGTCGAACCATTACCCGCTCGCCTTTGCCAGCGAGTTCAACTGGATCATCGCCAGCCTCGTCTTCCTGATGGGCGTGACCATCCGGCACTTCTTCAACACCCTGCACGCGACCGGCAAGGGCCCTGCCTGGACCTGGGCCGCGACCGCGATCCTCTTCGTCATCATCGTCGCGATTTCGGTCTATCCGATCCTGAAGGACGACCAGTGGGAGGAGACGGCGATAACGCCGCGCGCCGAGCGCTTCGCCGCCGCGGAGCATTTCGATGCCGCCTTCACCGCGATCCAGGGGCGCTGCGCCATGTGCCACGCGCCCGAACCCTCCTGGCCCGGCATCGCCGCACCGCCCAAGGGGGTGAACCTCGTCACACGCTCCGCCGTCGCGACGCTGGCGAGCGATATCTACCTGCAGGCGGGCGTCACCCATGCGATGCCGCCGGGCAACCTGTCGCAGATGGAGGACGAGGAGCGCGCGCTCATCCGCGCGTGGTACGAGGAAGGCGCCTACGGGGAGGGCTGAGGCCTCCTCTCGTCAGGCCCCCGGTCAGGCCGGCGCAGGCATCCGGTGGCCCACCAGCCGCCCTGCCCCGACGCGGCTGAGAAGGACGAGCAGCGCAGCCGACCCGAGGCAGAGCGGCAGGCCGCCGATCTGGTAGGTCAGCCCGGACAGCATCGTGCCGAGGAGCCGTCCTGCCGCGTTCGCCATGTAGTAGAACCCCACATCCATCGTCACCCGCTCCGAACTGGTGAAGGCGAGGATGAGGTAGGAATGGAGCGAGGAGTTCACCGCGAAGACCGCGCCGAAGGCGAGCAGCCCCGCCACGAGAGCAACGGTCAGCCAAGGCGACGGGCCGGGCGAGAGGAAGACGAGCGCGGCGAGGAGCGCGGGGATCACGGCCAGCCATCCCGCCCAGCGCCGCGCCTCCCTCACCAGGTCCCGCTCCGGCCGCGTCGCCGCCTCGAGGAGCCGGGGCGCGGCGCCCTGCACGCCGCCGTAGAGGATCGTCCAGACCGCCATGAAGCTGCCAATGAGGAAGAACGCGGCGCGGTTGCCGTCCTCCGAGCCGTCCGACAGGACAGCGTAGAAGTAGATCGGGATACCGACGACGAACCACACGTCCCGCGCCCCAAAGAGGAACAGTCGCGCGGCGGAGAGCCAGTTCACGTCCCGGTCCTTGGACAGGATATCGGACACCTTCGCCCCCTTCCGCCCCCGCGGCAGCCCGGTGGGCATCTTCAGCGCCAGCGCCACGAGGATCAGCGCCAGCACGGCGGCCATGGCGAGCACCGATTGCACGAAGCCGAGTGTGGCGAGAAGGCCCGCGCCGGTGAGAAATCCCACGCCCTTCACGGCGTTCTTGGATCCCGTCAGCACGGCGACCCAACGGAAGAGACCGCCCCGCCCCGTCGGCGCCAGCGTCTTCACCGCCGATTTCGCGCTCATCTTGGAGAGGTCCTTGGCGACCCCCGAGGCCCCCTGCACCGCCATGACGTAGGCGACCGAGGGCCAGAGCGCCCATCCCGGATCGAGGGCAGCCAGCGCGAGGAGGGCCAGAACCTGGATCGAAAGGCCGGCAAAGAGCGTCGACGTCAGCCCGAAGCGCGCGGCGATCCAGCCCGCGGACAGGTTGGTCACGATCCCCGCCACCTCGTAGAGCAGGAAGAGCCAGGCGAGCTGCACCGGAGAAAAGCCGAGCGTGTGGAAATGCAGAAGGACGAGCATTCGCAGGGCACCGTCCGTCAGCATGAACGCCCAGTAGGCCGCCGTCACGGCGATATAGGCGGACAGGCCCTCGGGCCGGGCGCTCACAGGCTGGCCCCTACCATCCGCGCGACATCCGCGAGGCGGTGCGCGTAGCCCATCTCGTTGTCGTACCACACGTAGAGTTTCACCTGCGTCCCGGCGACCACCATCGTGGACGCCGCATCGACGATGCCGGACCGCGTGTCGTTGACGTAATCGGCGGAGACGAGCGGACGCGTCTCATAGCCGAGAATCCCCGCGAGCGGCCCTTCGGAGGCGGCGCGGAGCATCTCGTTCACCTCTTCGGCGCTCGTCTCCCGCGCCACTTCGAAGACGCAGTCGGTGAGCGACGCGTTGAGGAGCGGCACGCGGACGGCATGGCCGTTGAGCTTGCCCGTGAGCTCCGGAAAGATCTGCGTGATCGCGGTGGCAGAGCCCGTTGTCGTCGGGATCAGCGAGTTGAGCGCGGAGCGGGCGCGGCGGAGATCCTTCGCCGGCCGGTCCACCATCGTCTGCGTGTTGGTTACGTCATGGATCGTGGTGATGGAGCCGTGGCGGATGCCGAGGCCCTCGTGGATCACCTTCACCACCGGAGCGAGGCAGTTCGTCGTGCAGCTCGCGGCGGTGACGATGCGGTGGGCGCCCGGATCGTATGTCCCGTCGTTCACACCGTAGACGATGTTCGCAGCGTTCCCGTCCTTCACCGGCGCACTGACGACAACCTTGCGCACCCCCGCCTCGAAATAGGGCGCGAGCTTGGCCTCGCTCTTGAAGACACCGGTGCAGTCGATCACCACGTCGACGCCGCCGAGCGGCAGATCCTCGATCCGGCGCTCCCGGTGGACCGGCAGCCGCCGCCCGTTCACGATCAGGCTCTCGTCGTCGGCGGAAAACTCGGCAGGCCAGCGGCCGTGGACGCTGTCGAACTCCAGCAGGTGCGCGTGCATCGCGGGATCCCCCGCCGCGTCGTTAATCCAGGCGATCTCGGCTCCGCTTTCGAGCAGAGGCCGCAGGGCGAGCTTTCCGATCCGGCCGAGGCCGTTGAGCGCGTAGGTGGTCATGCCGGAACCGGCTCCTTGGCGAGAGTGTCGAGGTGGTGCTGCCGCGACAGCCGGTCCAGCGTGTCGAGCGGCAGGGCGGCGAAGGCGAAGATGCGGCGGCGGAGACCCTCATGGACCTCCCGGAAGGCAAGATGACGTTCGGCCTCGGTCCCCTGCGCGAGGACCGAATCGGGCATCCCCCAATGCGCGGCGACAGGATGTCCCGGCCAGGCCGGACAGTCTTCGTTTGCGGCCCGGTCGCAGACGGAGATCACGAAATCCATGCGCGGCGCGTCCACCTCACGGAAAATCGCCGCGTCCTTGGGATGAAGGGCGGAGACGTCGTGGCCACCCTTCCGAAGGAGATCCAGCGCCATCGGATGCGCCTGCTCACGAGGCCGGGTGCCGGCGGAAAAGGCGGTGAAGCGGTCCCCGGCCTCCTCGCGCAGGATCGCCTCGGCCATCAGGGACCGGGCGGAGTTGCCGGTGCAGAGAAAGAGGACGTTGTAGCCACCGGCGGGCGCAGGCGCACGCACTGAGAGGTCGGCGCACCGGTCGGCCCGGCCCCGGCAGCAATCCTCCACGAGGTAGGAGACCAGCGCGCCGGCTTCTGCTGTCCTCGCGCTGTAGAGGAGCGACCTCCCCTGCCGCGTCTGATCGATCAATCCGGCCTGTCGCAGCGTGCTGAGGTAAGCGGAGAGGGTGTTCTGCCTGACCGCCAGCG
The DNA here is from genome assembly GCF_003390865.1 of Tropicimonas sp. IMCC34011. Classification (GTDB taxonomy): domain Bacteria; phylum Pseudomonadota; class Alphaproteobacteria; order Rhodobacterales; family Rhodobacteraceae; genus Tropicimonas_B. The sequence goes on along the minus strand of NZ_QMEJ01000005.1, from coordinate 97,305 downwards.
CCTCCCCGAGCTCACCGGCAGGAACGGCGTCCGGATACCGGCGCATGAGCAGGCGGAAGAGCGCAAGGCGCTGCGGATGCGCGAGAGCGCTGAGCTGATCCAGAATCATTTCCATATTTCTCGATATGTCGAAATATGGACCAGCTGGCAAGTCTCGATGGAGCATGCCCCGTCATAGACGCGCCCTGCGACACCGTGATGACAGACGGCGGAAGATCAGCTTACGAGAACACCCCGCCCGAGGCGCCCGCGGGGATCGAGCGCCTGCCGGATGGTTCGCATTGCCTCGAGCTGGGCCGGATCCTTACGCTTCGCCAGCGTCCCGGTCTTCACCCGCCCGATGCCGTGCTCGGCGCTGTAGGATCCTCCCATGTCGGCGAGGATATCGAGGAGTTCGCCGGTGGCCTTATCTGCCCGGCCCTCGTCCCATGACCCGCCATCCGCGGCGGAGAGGGAGTAATGGATATTCCCGTCCCCGAGATGACCGACAACGAGCGGCTGAAGCCCTGCCGCCTCGGCGACCTCTCCGGCGCGGCGCAGGAAATCCGGAACGCCGGACAGGGGAAGAGCGGCGTCGAGCACCGTGAAGGGCCCCCGCGCGACGATCGACTCGAGCACAGCCTCCCTCAGACGCCAGAGATCGCGGCGCTGCTGCTCGGAGGTTGCGAAGAAGCCGTCCTCGATCTGTCCCTCCTCCATGAGCGCCTCGATCTCGGACAGCATGATCCGCTGAAGCGCGACCTCGCCGGTCTCGTCCTCCTCGGCATCGGCAGGCCGCGTGGAGGCAAGCTCGACGAGTATGCCGCACTCCGCCGTCTGCTCCAGCGGCGCGCGCAGGGACGGGTCGTGCTCCCGGATCGCTTCCACCATCGGCCCCGGCATGTACTCGAACGCCTCGACGAGACCGCCGCTGACATCCTGCAAGCGGTTCAGGACATCCAGCGCCCCTTCGACCCGGGGCAGCGCAAGGAAGGCGGTGCTGCGGACCCGTGGCGTCGGCACGAGCTTCAGAACGGCGCCGGTGATGATCCCGAGCGTCCCTTCGGAGCCGATCAGAAGGTTCTTCAGGTCATAGCCGGTATTGTCCTTGCGAAGTCCGGTCAGGCCGTGGACGACCTCCCCCGACGGCAGAACGGCCTCGATCCCGAGACAGAGATCCCGCGCGTTGCCGTAGCGCAGGACATTGGACCCGCCGGCATTGGTCGCGAGCGCCCCGCCGATCATCGCCGAGCCGCGCGCGCCGAACATAAGCGGATAATCGAGCCCGTGCTCGGCGACGGCGTCCTGAAGCGTCTCGATGACGAGACCGGCATCGACCGTCGCGGTGCGCGCAGCGGGATCGATGGCACGGATCCGCGTCATGCGCTTGAGCGAGAGGACGATGCCGTCGCCCGCCTCGTCAGGCACGCTGCCGCCCGAGACGGAGGTGTTGCCGGACTGCGCTATGATCGGAAGATCGAGCGCTTGGGCCGCCTTCACCACCGCCGCGACCTCCGCGGTATCCCCCGGAAGGAGCACGGCGCGGGCGCTGCCCTGCCATTGACCGGTCCAGTCCCTCAGATGCGGCGCCATGTCCTCCGCGCCGGTCAGCACATTCGCCGCGCCGACGATCTCCGCGAACTCCTTCATGGTCGCGATCTCCTCCTCCGAATGTCACAGACGTGTCTTCCCCGAACGGGCCCCCGAGGTCCATCCCCCGCCCGGGGCCCGCACGCTTCAGCCTTGAGCGACGATCACCTCGCCGCCGCGGATCTCGATCGGAACAGGGATGAGGGCGCAGCCCGCGCCATAGCCGCCGGTCCCCTCCCCTGTCGACGCATCGAAGCGGGCGTCGTGGTTCGAGCAGCGAAGCGAGACGCCGTCCGGCGACAGGATGCCGGACGAACGCCAGTCGAGCGGGAGGTGCTGATGCGGACACGCGTTCACGTAGGCCCGCAGGCCGCCCGCAGACCGCACGAGAAGAACCGGAAAGCCGCCGAGATCGCAGCCGAGAACCGGCCCCGTCACCTCCGCTTCGAGGCAGATGCGGGAACCGGGTTCAGGCGCGGAGGGTATGGCCCGCCATGCGTCGCTCACGTCTCGCGTCGCCCCTCGGGGCCCGCGATCACTCACCGGCCTTCAGGACGCCGCGCTGGATCTGGTCTTCCTCGATCGACTCGAACAGCGCCTTGAAGTTGCCTTCGCCGAAGCCGTCGTCGCCCTTGCGCTGGATGAACTCGAAGAAGATCGGGCCGATCACGGTCTTCGAGAAGATCTGCAGCAGGACTCGTGTCGTACCGCCGTCGACGACGCCCTCCCCGTCGATCAGGATGCCGTGCTTCTGCATGCGCTCGAGCGGCTCCGCGTGGTCCTGCACTCGCGCGTGCGACATCTCGTAGTAGGTCTTGGGGGGCGGCGGCATGAACGCGATGCCCTTCTCAGCGATCTGGTCCGTCGAAGCGTAGATGTCCTCGGTCGCGACGGCGATGTGCTGGATGCCTTCGCCCTTGTATTCCTTGAGGTATTCCTCGATCTGGCTGTTCTCGTCGGCGCTCTCGTTGATCGGGATCCGGATCTTGCCGCAGGGCGAGGTCAGCGCGCGGGAAAAGAGCCCGGTCTGCTTTCCCTTGATGTCGAAGAAGCGGATCTCGCGGAAATTGAACGCCTTCGAATAGAAGTCGTACCAGGTCGACATGTTGCCGCGGGCAACGTTGTGGGTGAGGTGATCGAGGTAGTAGAAGCCCGCGCCCTCGGGCTTGGGGTCGCGCTCGCCGAGCCAGTCGAACTCGGCCTCGTAGCAAGAGCCGCCCTCGCCGTAGGTCTCGACGAAGTAGAGCAGCGAGCCGCCGATACCGATCACGGCCGGAACGTTCAGCGTCTTGTCGGAGCCGGTATATTCCTCCGCGCCGTAATCCACCGCGCATTTCAGGGCGTGCTGGGCGTCGACCACGCGCCAAGCCATGGCCGGGGCGCAGGGACCGTGCTCGCCGACGAAGCGCGCGGCATGGGTGTCAGGCTCGCGATTGACGATGTAGTTGATATCGCCCTGACGATAGAGGGAAATGTCGCGGGTCTTGTGACGCGCGACCTCGGAATAGCCCATCTGCTCGAACAGGGCCTCGAGCTTGCCGGTCTCGGGATGGGCGAATTCGACGAACTCGAACCCGTCGGTGCCGGCAATGTTGACGTCATCGATTTTCGCCTTGGGGGCGTCATGCGGAAAGGGACCCATGGCGGACTCCTCCTGATCTGAAGTCGCGCTGACGTGCCCTTACGCGACGAACGAGATCCCGGCCCGCGGGGCCCGGCGCCGTGCTGCGAGCCTTGGGAAGGGTCGCGTGGTTCCGGACGCATCGATGATGCATCCCGTCTGCCCTCTCGTCAACACTCCGCCCGGAAGGGCGCCGAAGCGGCGGGTCCGCGCCGCGCCGCCGCGTCCGCAGGCCGTCCACCTTGTCATTGGCGCAGGCGCGGGGCAGTACTCCCCCCGCGTAGCCGGACTGGACCCGGGAGCGAGCGCCCCATCCGGCGCCCCCGCGGTTCAGCAGCCATCTTGCAGGTGACAGTGCAGACAGAAGACGGCCCATGCGATACCGCCATGACTTCACCGGGGTGACCGAGCAGATCCACTGTACCCTCCCGGTGCGCTGGCATCTGTTCGAGACCGTCCTCGGCGTCTACTGGCAGGCTGAAGGCACCGCCGAAAGCCGCGGCTATTACCTTTCGGCGAACCCGCGCCTCAGCATCTTCTTCGGGGATGTCAGCTCCATAGAGGTGCAGGGCGCAGGCTCCACGCGGCCGATGGCTCGGGCGATGTACGTGCCCGCGGGCATGCCGCTCCGGACCGCCTTCACCAAACCCCTCGCGCTGTCGCATCTCGACATCCACATCGATGCCGGTTGGGCCGTTCAGTTCCTGTCCTCCGCGATGCCGCGGGCCAGCGCGATCCGGCTTCTGGAGCATCCGGCGGAATGCGACGACCTCGGCGATCTCGAAGCGGTCGCGCGGCTTCTGGTGAGCGAACTGGACAACCCCTCCCGCCCCGACATCTATGCCCAGAGCCTCGCCGGAAGCCTGATCTGCGGCATCCTCGACATCGGGAGCGGCGCGGACGATCCCACCAGCGGACGGCTGACAGCGGCGCAGATGCGCAAGATCACGGCGCGGTTCGAGGCGGGCGGGCGGCACCGGATGTCCATCGCGGAGATGGCGGCAACGGTGAACCTCTCCGAGAGCTGGTTCTCGCGGGTCTTCAAGGCCACCACCGGCGTGACGCCCCACCAGTGGCAACTGACCCAGCGGATCGAACGCGCCCGGACGATGCTGTCCGAAACGACGCTCAGCGTCACGGATATCGCGGACCAGCTCGGCTTTTCGGATCAGGCCCACCTGACGCGGGCCTTCCGGCAGGAGGTGGGCGAGACGCCGGCGGCGTGGAGACGGCGGCGCCTCGCAGCATGAGCGGCCGGTCCCTCCCCGGGCGGGAGGGGACCGGCGATGCGCCTTACCAGGTCCGCCGGAGCGTGGCGGTGATGGTGCGGCCGTTGTTGTAATAATCGGCGGTGCCGCGTCCCACGACGTACTGCTCGTCGAGAAGGTTGCTGACGTTGATCTGAAGCGCGGTGTCCTCGGAGAAGTCGTAGGCCAGCGAGGCATCGAGATACGTCTGCTCGGGGCTCGAGCCGCCGGTGTTGTATGCGTTGTACTCGTACTCGCCGATATACCGGGCGCCGAGGCCGAGTTCGAGATCGCCGCGCATCCCTTCGCCGGGAATGGAGTAGGTCAGCCAGGTGGACGCGATGTGATTGGGAACGGTGGCGAATTCGTTGCCGCTCACGTCCGTTGTACGAACGGCGCCGCGCACGAATTCCGATTCCTGGTAGGCGTAGGAGGCGGCGAAGCCGAGGTTGCTCGCCAGCTCCCCCTTCGCCTCCAGTTCGAAGCCGCGCACGTTCGACTCGCCGATGGTCTGCCGCTCGATCACGCCATCGTCGAGGACCACGGGCACCACCACGTTGTTCTTCGTCAGATCGTAAATCGATGCGGTGAAGAGCGCGTTCACACCGGCAGGCTGATACTTGACGCCGATCTCGTACTGCTCGCCGCGCTCCGGCTCCGAGCCGATCGAGGGCGGCGCCACTGATTCCACGTAGCTGGCATAGGCGGAGACCTCGTCGCTGACCTTGTAGGTCAGCGCGGCGCGGTAGGAGGTTTCGGCGAAGTCGCCACCTGTTTCGACCGCGGCGCCGGAGGAGCGATCGGTCTTCTCGATCTCCAGCCAGTCCCGGCGGACCCCGGCCGTCACCACGACGCGGTCCGAGAAGGACAGGTTCTGCTGGGCAAAGACCGAGCGGGTGAAATAGTCGGTCTCCTGATCGGATTTCAGTTCATACCCCGTCGGCGCACCGCTGTAGCTCGGGTCCTCGGTGTCGATCTGGGTGTAGGGGTCGTAGGCCGAGCTGCTGGAATTGGACGCATCGCGGAACTCGACACCGGCAAGGGTGCTGCTGTCGATGCTGCCGAAGCTGGCATCGTATTGCACGATGGCGTTGCCGATCCATTCCTCAGAGGAGCTGTCGCCGGCGAAGTAGTACCGGTTCACGAGGCTGCCCACGCGACCCGCATTGTCGTTCACGTAGACGTAGCCGAACCCGTCGTCGAGATCGCTGTAGCGCAGGTTCGCGCGCAGCTTCAGGCCGCCTTCGAACTCGTGCCGGAACGCCGCCGAGAGGGTCGTGCGTTCGACGTCCTGATCGTTGAAGTCCGGTTCGCCGAAGAACTCGTCCCGGTCGTATTCGCGGTCGAGCGGGTATCCCCCGCTGTTCGGCGTCGTGTCGCGCTTGAGGTAATCGGCGGTGAAGGTCAGCTCGGTATAGGCGGTGGGCGCCCATGTCAGGGCTCCGAGGAAGAACTGCTCGTCGTCGCGCGAATAGTCGTATTCCCGCTCCCCGTCCTTCACCTTGCCGACAAGCCGATAGGCCAGTGTCTCACCCGGATCGATCACGTCGCCGAAGTCGAAGCCGATCTCGGCCTGGTCGTGCGTGCCGTAGCTGCCGTACAGCTCACCGAAGCGCTCGAAGCGGGGGGACTTGGTGACGAAGTTCAGCGTGCCGCCCGGATCGGAGGTGCCGAAGAGGGTGGAGTTGCCGCCCTTCACGACTTCGAGCCGCTCGTAGGCATAGGGTTCCTCGCGCACGCCGCGCATGGTCCCGAGATTGAGGCCGTCCCGGTAGGTCGAGGCCTGGAAACCACGGACGAGGTAGTAATCGTTGCGGTCGTCCGTGCCGTAGTAGTCGCTGACGATGCCGGAGGTGTATTCCAGCACATCCTCCACGGTATCGGCGCCCCGCGCCTCGATCTCCTTCTCGGTCACGACGGAGACGGAGGCGGGCGTGTCGAGGATGCTGGTCGCGACCTTGCCGCCCGTCCAGAGCTCGGTGGCCACGATCGAGCCGGCATCGTCATCGATGCGAGCGCCGGCATCGACGATGATGGGAGAGAGGCGGAAGGCGTTCTCGGTCTCGTCGGCGTTCTCCTGCGCCGAGAGGGCCGAGGGAAGGGCGACGAGAGCGCTGCACCCCATGAGCAGGGTTCCGAGCGAGGCGGAGACGAGGTGGCGATGCGACGCGGACACTGATGCCATATTCTGACGTTCCCGGGTTATAATGTTGGGTCTTAAAAGCCGGCTGGCCTCGGGCTGGCTGGCAGCGACGGTGCGTGGCGCGAGGACGCGCACATGCAAACGACGCCAGGCCGCGGGGATCCGCGGCCGGTACGGACGGGGGGCCGGCCCCCTACAGGGCACCGGCCGCTGACGGCGGCAGTGACACGAGGGCAGCGGTGAGGTCTTGCACGATTCGACTGTTTTTGTCGGATACCGCGGAAACCTGACTGAAAGACATGGTATTTCATGGAAAGCGGCCGGTCCCGGCCTTGACCGCATCCGGGAGAGGTGGAAAGGCGACCGAAACGCTCACCTTTATCCGGACCGTCGGAGTGCCACCATGCCGCGCGACTTCCCGCTCAAAACCCTTCTTCTGCTGGGACTGACGCTCCTGTGGGCGACCGCTCCCACTTTGGCCGCCGCCGACGAGTTCCCTGTCACGATCGAGCATTCCTTCGGAACGACCACGATCGAGGCGGCGCCGAAGCGCGTCGCCACGGTGGCCTGGGCGAACCACGAGGTCCCTCTTGCCCTCGGCATCGTACCGGTGGGGTTCGCACGGGCGAACTTCGGGGACGATGACGGCGACGGCGTGCTTCCGTGGGTTTCGGAGCGGCTGGAGGAGTTGGGCGCCGACACGCCCGCGCTCTTCGACGAGGGGGACGGGATCGATTTCGAGGCGGTCGCGGCCAGCCGGCCGGACGTGATCCTCGCCGCCTATTCGGGCCTGACCCGATCCGAGTACGAGACGCTGAGCCGCATCGCCCCCGTGATTCCGCACCGAGACGGGGCCTGGGCGACGGATTGGCGCGAGGTGATCCGCCTCAATGCCGCTGGCCTCGGCCGCTCGGACGAGGGCGAGGCACTCATAGGCCGGATCGAGGGGCGGATCGGCGAGATCGTCGCGGAGCATCCCGAGATCGAGGGCAAGACGGCGATGTTCGTCACCCATCTCGACGCGCGGGACCTCAGCGTGATCCGCTTCTACTCCGCGAATGACACGAGGGTGCAGTTCCTCGAGGACCTCGGCCTGCGCTCCCCCCGAAGCGTCGTGGAGGCCAGCGAGCCCGGAAGCTTCTCGGGCGAGGTGAGCGCGGAGCGGATCGACGAGTTCGGGGACGTCGACATCTTCATCACCTATGGCGGCGACACGCTCCTCGAGGCCGTGGAGGCCAATCCGCTGACCTCGCGCATGAAAACCGTCGAAAACGGCGCCATCGTCCTTCTCGGCAACGATCCCGTCGGCACCGCCGCGAACCCGACGCCGCTCTCGATCGAGTACGTGCTCGAGGATTACGTGGCGCGACTCGCGGACGCGGCGCGCAAGGCGGAATGACGGACGCCGCCCTGCCCCGGCGGGATCTTACCGTCCTGCGGCGGACGCGGCAGGTGCGGCTCTGGTGGCTGCTCGCAGTCGTCGCCGCCCTTGGCCTCGCATGCCTGATGTCGCTCGGCCTCGGGGCGCGCGACGTGACGCTGGAGGAGATCCTCGGCGGAGTTCGGGGACGGACGGGCACGATCGCAGAAGCCGTCGTTGCGGTGCGGGTGCCGCGCACAATCCTCGCGGCGCTGGCCGGCGGTGCCCTCGGCCTCGCGGGCGCGGTCATGCAGGGCGTGACCCGCAACCCGCTCGCCGATCCCGGGATCCTCGGCGTGAATTCCGGCGCGGCGATGGCCGTGGTCATCGGCATCGCGTGGTTCGGAATTGCGGCGCCGGGGGCGTTCATCTGGACCGCGATCCTGGGCGCGGGCCTTGCAGCCTCTTTCGTCTACGCCGTCGGCTCCCTCGGCCGCGGCGGCGCGACGCCGCTGAAGCTCGCGCTCGCTGGAACGGCGACGAGCATCGCGACGGCCTCCTTTACCACCGCGATCATCCTGCCCCGGAACGACATCGCGGGCGGCGTCAGGTCCTGGCAAGTCGGCGGGGTCGGCGGAGCGACCTTCGAGGCGATCTGGCCCTGCCTCCCGTTTCTCGCCGCCGGCGCCCTCCTCTGCCTTCTGTCCGCGCGCAGCCTGAACCTCCTCGCGCTGGGGGACGATGCGGCTGCCGGTCTCGGCGCACGGGTAGCGTATGCACGCGCCTCCGCAGCGCTCGGGGCGGTGCTCCTCTGCGGTGCGACCACGGCGATCTGCGGACCCATCGGCTTCGTCGGGCTGGTGGTGCCGCATCTGTGCCGCGTGTTGGTCGGGGTCGACCACCGCTGGCTCCTGCCCTTCTCCGCGCTGATCGGGGCGGGCCTGCTGACACTAGCGGACGTGCTCGGACGCATCGTCGCGCGCCCCTCCGAGATGGATGTCGGCATCGTCACCGCCTTCATCGGCGCACCGGTCTTCATCTGGATCGTCCGTCGCCGCCGCGTGAGGGATCTCTAGATGGACGCCACGCTTGCCCCCCGCATCGCGGCCCAGCGCCGCGCGCGCCTGAACGAACGGCGGCGCGTGATGACGTGCCTCGGGATCCTCCTTCTCGCGGGCGCCGGGATGACCCTCTGCATCGGGCAATCGTTCACGCCACCCCTCGACGTGCTCCGGGTGCTTGGCGGACAGGACGTTCCGGGCGCGGGCTTCGTGGTCTGGGACCTGCGGCTGCCGCGCACGATCCTGTCGGTGCTCACGGGCATGAGTTTCGGGCTCGGCGGCGTCGTCTTTCAGACCATGCTGCGCAACCCGCTCGCGAGCCCTGACATCATCGGCATCAGTTCGGGCGCCAGCGCCGCGGCCGTCGTCGCCATCGTGGTCCTGGGCTGGAGCGGAGTGGCGGTGTCCGCCGCCGCGGTGACGGCGGGCCTCGGCGTGGCGCTCGCGATCTATCTTCTGGCCTGGCGCGACAGGGTCTCGGGCGCGCGGCTGATCCTGATCGGGATCGGCATCTCCGCGATGCTCGACAGCGTGATCTCCTATGTCCTCTCGCGAGCGCCGGCCTGGACGCTTCAGGACGCGCTGCGCTGGCTCACGGGGAGCGTCAACGGCGCCACGCTGGAAGACGCCCTGCCGGTCCTCGCCTCCCTGGCGCTGTTCGGAGGCACGCTGTTCGGCCTGCGCCGCAATATCGAGGCGATCCGGCTCGGGGACGACACCGCTGCGGCCCTCGGCGTTCCACTGGCGCGGGACAAGGCAATGGTGGTGCTCGCCGCCGTTGGGCTCATCGCCGTCGCCACCGCCGTCTCCGGTCCGATCGCCTTCGTCGCCTTCCTCTCCGGACCGATCGCCGCGCGGGTGGTCGGACCGGGGCCAGCCCCTCTCCTCCCAGCGGCCCTCATTGGCGCGCTCTTGGTGCTCCTCGGCGACTTCGCCGGCCAGCATCTCCTGACGGCGCGCTACCCCGTGGGCGTGATCACAGGTGCGATCGGCGCCCCCTACCTTGTCACCCTGATCATCCGTGCGAACGGAACCGGAGGCTCCGCATGGACGTCCCGTCCCTGACCGCCGGCGGCCTGCGGGCCGGCTACGGCACACGCCCCATCCTGAACGATCTGTCGCTGAATCTGCCGGCAGGCGGGATTTCCGCCATCGTCGGCGCCAATGCCTGCGGCAAGTCCACCCTCCTGCGGTGCCTCTCCCGGCTCCTGAGGCCCGACGCCGGAGAAGTGCTGCTGGACGGACGGTCGGTGCGGGACATCCCGACGAAACACCTCGCGCGGAAGCTCGGGCTCCTGCCGCAATCGCCGCTCGCCCCGGACGGGATCACGGTGGCGGACCTCGTCAGTCACGGGCGCCATCCGCACCAGGGTGTCCTCTCCCGCTGGAGCCATGCCGACGACGTCGCCGTCGCCGATGCGCTCGAGGCCACGCGCACCGCCGAGCTCGCGGACCGACCCGTGGACGAGCTGTCCGGTGGGCAGCGGCAGAGGGTCTGGATCGCCATGGCCCTGGCTCAGGAGACCGGGATCCTGCTCCTCGACGAGCCGACGACGTTCCTCGATATCGCCCACCAGGTGGAGGTGCTGGACCTCCTCGTCGATCTCAACCGCAGCCGCGGGACGATGATCGTCATGGTCCTGCACGACCTCAACCTCGCCGCGCGCTACGCCGGGCACCTCGTCGCCATGCTGGACGGACGCATCGAGGCCGCCGGCGCCCCGGAGAAGGTGCTGACCGAAACGATGGTCGAGCGGGTCTTCGGGCTGCGAAGCGTCGTGATCACCGATCCGACCTCGGGCAAGCCGATGATGCTCCCGGTCGGACGGCACGGCATTGCCCCGCAGGACGCGCGCGAGGAGGCCGTGACATGAGCGGCGAGGCGACGGCCACGGCCCGGATCGCGGGGACCTGCCCGGATGATCTTCTTTCGCGGATCGCCACGTTGGCGCGGCAGTCGGAGCTGGACGTGTCCGTTGCGGACGGGACCCTGCGGGTGACGCTGCATTCGGCAAAGGTCGACCTTGCGCAGGATGGCGGGGGCCTCTTCATCGACATCCGCGCACGGGACGCCGCGACCCTCTCGGCGATCCGGGAGTTCCTCCTTCACATGCTCGACCATGCCGCGCCCGGCCTCACGGACCTGGCGAGCTGGCAGGGCGATATCGCCCGGAACCGGGCGCCGCTGAACTTCTCCCTGGCGACCGTCCGGCGGACGTGGCGCGCGGCTCCGAACTTTCTGCGCATCGAGCTCGACTGCCCGGACACCCCGCGCCTCGCCACGGGGGGCGGGATGCACTTCTCCCTGCTGCTCCCTCCCGGAGGACGCGCGCCGGTCTGGCCCCGTCTCGACGGGGGCGGGCGGACGGTCTGGCCTCGCGGACAGGATGCACTGCACCGCGCCGCCTATACCTTCGTCGATCTCTGGCCCGAGGCGGGCCGCTTCACCTTCGATCTGTTCGAGCATGAGGGCGGGCGGGCAACGGCCTGGGCGAAGGCCGTCCGCCCCGGTGAGACCGTCGGGATCACCGGCCCCGGCAGCGGCGACTTCCCTCCCGGCGCGAACCTCCTGATCGCAGGCGATGAAACGGCCTTCCCGGCGATCCGGCGCATCCTCGAACGGTCGGACCCGGCACGGCAGGGCGACGTGCTGATCGAGGTCGGCGGGGCGCAAGACATCTGCGCTGTTCCCGCCCCGGGCGGCATGCGCCTGCGATGGGTCAGGCGGGATTGCGGCGAGACGCTCTGGGATCACCTTCGCGACATGAGTCCGCCCGCCGGGCCGGACCGCTACGTCTGGATCGCGGCCGAGAAGGACCTCGTGCGCAAGGCCAAGGCGCGGTTCAAGGGAGAGTTCGGCCTCGGTCCGGACGAGGGGTACTTCGCCTATTACTGGACCGCCGCCCCCTCCCGCACGCCGAACGATCTGGACGCGGAGGCCGGCGCGTCCTAGTCCGCCCCATGACCGCCGTCTGCGGACAGGCCGCTTCTTTCGAGGACACATCATGCATACCGAGGCCCTCCCCGCCGACACCCCGGCCGAGGACAGCGCGACCGATACCGCGACGCGGGATCGGCTCGTCATCGCGCTGCTTCTCGTCTCCGCCTTCACGGTCATCCTGAACGAGACGATCATGAGCGTGGCGCTGCCGCGCCTGATGGTCGACCTGAAGGTGACCGCGAACGCGGCGCAGTGGCTCACCACGGCCTTCCTTCTGACAATGGCGACCGTCATCCCGGTGACCGGCTTCCTGCTGCAACGCTTTCACACGCGCTCGGTCTTCTTCGCGGCGATGAGTTTCTTCAGCCTCGGGACCTTCCTCTGCGCGATCTCGCCAAGTCTCGGTCCCCTGATCGTCGGGCGCGTGGTGCAGGCGATCGGCACCGCAATCATGATGCCGCTGCTGATGACCACCGTGATGACGCTGGTTCCGCCGGCGGTGCGTGGCAAGACCATGGGCAACATCTCCATCGTGATTTCCGTCGCGCCCGCCATCGGGCCGACGATCTCCGGGATCATCCTCAGCTTCCTCGACTGGCGCTGGATGTTCTGGCTCGTCCTGCCCATCGGGCTCGGGGCGCTGGCGCTCGGGTATTCGAAGCTGGTGAACGTCACGACGCCGCGGAAGGTGCCGCTCGACATCCCCTCCGTCGTCATGTCCGCGATCGGCTTCGGCGGCCTCGTCTACGGGCTGTCGAGTATCGGGGAAGGCCACGGCGAGGGCGGCCCGGTTCCACTCTGGGCGCCGCTGGCGGTGGGGGGCGGCGTGCTGGCCCTCTTCGTCTGGCGGCAGATCAGGCTCGCGCCGCGGGATCGCGCGCTCCTCGATCTGCGGACGTTCCGCGTCCGGGTCTTCACCGTCTCCGTCATCATGATGGGCTTCGCTATGATGTCCCTCTTCGGGATGATCATCCTCCTGCCGATCTACATGCAGAACGTGCTGGGGCTGTCCGCACTCCAATCGGGTCTCATGCTGCTGCCCGGCGGTCTGACGATGGGGCTCCTCGCGCCCTTCGTCGGCAGAATGTTCGACCGGCTCGGCGCCCGGAAGCTGGTGATCCCCGGCGCCGTCGCGGTCAGCGCGGCGCTCTGGCTGATGGCCTCGCTCGGACAGGACAGCGGCTTGCCCACGGTCCTTCTGTCCCACATCGTCCTCAGTGTCGGCCTCGCCCTGCTCTTCACGCCGCTCTTCGCCTCAAGTCTCGGCTCGTTGCCGAAGCCGCTCTACTCCTACGGCAGCGCGCTTCTGGGCACGACGCAGCAGATCGCGGGCGCGGCCGGCATCGCGCTGTTCGTGTCGGTCATGTCGCTCCGGATCGGGGCGCGTCTCGCCGAGGGGGCCGACATGGTGGCCGCGACCGCCGCCGGCGTACGGGCGGGCTTCCTGTGCGGCGCGGCGATATCGCTCGCGATGATCGCGGCAGCCTTCTTCGTGCGCCGCCCGCCCGCGGTGCCACCGACCGACGTCTGACGCCCCTCGGGCACCGCGGGGATGCGGACGTTGTGTGACGGCCCGGATCTCTTAAGGTTGCCTGGAAATCAACGCTCTTGCCGGAGTTGAAGATTGATCGAAGGACTGAGCCACATCACCTTCATCGTCAGCGATCTCGACAAGATGGAAGAGCTGCTGACCTCCGTTCTGGACGCGAAGAAGATTTACGATAGCGGGGACAAGACCTTCTCTATCTCCAGGGAGAGGTTCTTCGATATCGGCGGCGTCTGGGTGGCGACGATGGAGGGCGAGAGCCTGTCGGATCGGACCTACAACCACGTCGCCTTCAAGATGGCCCCAGATGAGTACGACGACCGACTCCGGCGCATTCGCGCCCTTGGCCTGGATGTTCGGGAAGGGCGGTCGAGAGTCGAAGGGGAAGGCCATTCGATCTACTTCTACGACTACGATAACCACATGTTCGAGCTGCATAGCGGAACGCTCGAGGAGCGTCTGCGCCGCTACCGGGAATGATACGGCACGTGAAGTGACGAACAGGGCTCCGTCCAGCCCCTCGCCGCGCGCTGCATGAGCTTCTGCCGCTGGCGGGCGCCAGGCAGGAGTTGAGAAGCGGACCTCCCTGACGAAAGGGGCAATCTCGGCTCTAGGCCGTGATGCCCTCCCCTGTTTCCTCCGTCCCGCGATAGATCACGCCCGCCACATCCGGCAGGTCGGGACTTGTTCCAGCCGGCAGCTTCCTACTCCGCGCGCGAGAGCGACGGGTCGAGCGCATCGCGGACCCAGTCGCCGACGAGGCTGATCGACAGCGTCGTCAGGAAGATCACCGCCCCGGCGGGCAAGCCGATCCACCACGCCGTCGCGATGTAGTTGCGGCCTTCCCCGAGGGCGAGGCCGAGGCTGGTTCCGGGCGGCTGCACGCCGAGGCCGAGGAAGGAGAGCGATGTCTCCAGAAGGATGATCTCGGGGAAGTTCAACGTCAGCTGCACGGCGAGGACGCCGGCGATGTTGGGCAGGACATGGCGCAGGTAGATCCGTGCCGGGTGCACGCCCAGGGTCCGGATCGCGAAGGCGTAGCCCTCCCCCGACACCGACAGGACGAGACCGCGCACGAGCCGGGCATAGGTCTCCCAGCCGAACAGCCCGACGATGCAGACGAAGAGCACGAAGCTGTTGCCGAAGAAGGCGAGGATCGCGAGGGCGACGATGAGGAACGGGACGCTGGCCTGGAAATCCACCAGCACCATGACGATGTCGTCCACCCAGCCACGGAAATGCGCCGCGACGATCCCGAGGACGGTCCCGGTGACGGCGCCGATCGCAGTGCCGAGGAAGGCGATGAGGATGCTGGTCCGAACGGCGAAGAAGAGGCGGCTGAGGACATCCCGCCCGAGCCCGTCGGTTCCGAGGATGTGCTCCGCCGGTCCGCCGAGGAAGGCCGGGGGCTTCAGGCGGGTCAGAAGGCTCTGCTCGGTATAACCGAAGGGCGCGAGCCAATCGGCGAAGATCGCGACGAAGAGCATGAGCGCGAGCCACGCCAGACAGATCTTCACGAGGAGCGACGGCCGCTGATGCCTCGCGGCTCTCCGGCGGCGGGGGAGAAACCCCCTGCCGCGAGACGGCGTCCCGCCTGCGTCGAGCGCGCTCATGCCCCGGCTCCCGATTGCGTCGCCGCGATGCGCGGATCGAGCCAGCCATAGGCGAGGTCGATGAGCAGGTTGGTCACCACCATGGTGAAGGCGATCAGAAGGACCACGCCCTGCACCACGGCAAGATCGCGCTGCGCAACGGAGTTGACGAGGAGGGAGCCGATGCCGGGATAGCCGAACACCGTCTCCACAACCGTCGCTCCGCCAACGAGCCCGCCGAGGCGCAGGCCCACCACGGTCACGACCGGGATCGCCGCATTCGGAAGCGCGTGGTGCCAGATCCGGGCGGGCCGCTGCACCCCCTTGGCCCGCGCGGTCCGCATGTAGGGCTGGTTCAGCACCTCAAGCATGGCCGAGCGGGTGAAGCGCGCCACGGTTCCGGCAAACGACGTGCCGAGCGTGATCGCAGGCATGACCATATGCTGCCAGGTCCCGATGCCGGAGCTGGGCAGGAGCCGGAGCGTCATCGAGAAGTAGAGGATCAGCAGGATCCCGAGGAAGAAGTTCGGCAGGCTGTGGCCGAGGATGGTGATCCCCATCACCACCCGGTCCACCAGCTTGCCGCGATTGAGGGCCGCGACGATGCCGCCCGGAATGCCGATCAGCAGCGTGATCCCGAGGGCCAGGAGACCGAGCTTGAGCGTCGCCGGAATGCGCTCCGCGAGGATCGTCGCGACGGCCCTGTCATCGCGGAAGGACAGGCCGAAATCGCCCCGGACAACGTTCGCGATGTAGCGCAGGTACTGCTCCGGCAGCGGCCGGTCGAGGCCCCACATGACACGGTAGCTCTCGATGACCTTCGCCGGCACGTCGTCCGCCAGCATGCGCTGGACCGGATCGCCCGACAGGCGCAGGACGACGAAGACGAAGGTCACGGCAAGAAGCAGGGTCATCAGACAGCGCGCGCCCTTGCGCAGAAGGAACGGTGCGGTCATGCGATCTCCTCCGCGCTCGTATCTTGACCCGTTGGCGCTCCCGCCTCGTCCATCCAGCCGCAATCGACGATCCGGCCGTCACCGACCTGCCACCAGGCGAGGTGCTGGACGTGGCCGCGATGCTCCACCGTCTCGACATGGCGCTCGACATCGGGGGCCGGCCCGCCGGCGGCAAGTATTTCGATCATCGCCCGCCCGGTGGTGCCGGTGACGGGAAGGCCCATCACGGACAGGATCGTCGGCGCTATATCGGGCAGCCAGCACGGGACGTCGGAGCGGTGGCCCTGCCGGAAGGCCGGTCCGCGGGCCCCCAGAACGGTGGACAACTCGCCCCGCGTCAGACCGCCATGGATGCCGCCACCCGGCTCGATCCCGGCGGCGAAGAAGGATCGCTCCACCCCGTCCGGCCCGGCCGGCGCCGCGCGCAGGGTGACGCCGATGGTGGGGGTGCGGGGGTGACCCTGGTTCACGGCGGACCACGGCATGGCCCCGTTCACCCGCTGCCCCTCCGCGCCGCCTGCGAAGATCAGACCTGCCCAGGGCCTGTCCCTCAGCCGGTCCACCGCGTCCTGGATCGCACCCGGTCCGGTCTCCTCCAGCCAGAGGCCGCAGAGCGCGCCGGGAACGAGGCGCCCCTCCCAGTCCGGAAAGTCCGCCACGGGATCGACGCGCGCGCTGCCGGTGATCTGGCCATGATCGGACATCACCACGATGTTCTCCGGCCCGTTCCCGGCCTCCCACCACTCGAGGAGCCGTCCGAACGCCGCATCGCAGGCGGCTTGCGCCGCTTGGGTTTCGGGGGACGTCACACCGAAGCCGTGGGAGGTGATGTCGGGATCGGAGAGCCAGAGGATCGCGAGGTCCGGATCGTGATCCGGGTAGACGATCCGGGTCAGGACATCGACGGCGTGATCCACGCGCGCGCTGTTGGGCGTGCCCGCGGGCGGGATCGGGCCGAGACGGTCCTCCGCCTTGCGCTGAAGCTCCTCGGTGCCCACGGGTGCGCCGTGGACCGAGAAGACCGGGTGGCCCAGCGCATGGGCGCGCGGGCTCATCATCCGGGTCGCTCCGGGGCTTGCCGTGCTCACGATGGCCATGCTGCGTCCGGCGTCCGTCAGGCGCTCCCCGAGGGAACGGCGGTCGATGAGCTGGCCCGCGGCGGCGGCGGCGGAGAGGTCCGCATTGCTGGCCGTCTGAAAGATCCGATCCGGCGTGACGCGGTGGAGGAACTGGTTCGCGACGAGGCCGTGCGCGGCGGGGGCGCAGCCGGTGACGGTGCTGGTCACGGCCACGCGGGTTTCGCTCGGGAAGACGGACCGGGCATTCACGCAGTCCGTTCCGCCGGCAAGGAAGCGGGCGACGTTCGGCATGAGGTCCGCCGTCGCGCGGTCGCGGCGCAGCCCGTCGAAGGTCACGATGAGGCAGCTTTTGGAGGTCATGTCAGGTCCGAAGGCAAGGGGGTGAGGGACGCACGCGCGGCGGCCGGGTCATTGACGAGAACGCCAGCCACGCCGTGCTCCGCGAGGCGGCGGAGGCCGGTGGCGTTGACATCGCCGACGGGGCGTCCGGTTCCGGCTCCGCCAGCGGTGACCCAGACCGGCACGCCGGGCGGGCGATGGGAGGCGGCCACGTCGGCTTCCCAGAGGCGGAGCATGTCCGCCCCGGCCGCGAGGAAGGGACCCGGCTCCGCTCCCCGCGGGGAGAGGGCGAGGATGGGGGCGAGACCGGCCATGCGATGAAGTGCGGCGACGGAATGGAGGCCGAGGACGCATCCGGCTCGATCCTCGTCTTTCAGGATCGCGGCGAGGCGATCGAGCGCTTGCGGGCTCTCGTCCTTCACGTCGAGGAGCAGGCCCGTATCGCCCGGCACCTCGGCCAAGGCCTCAGCGAGATCCGGCACGATCCCGGGATGTGCCGTCCGCAGCGCAGTCAGATCGTCCGACGTCAGATTCGCGATGCACCGGGGATCCCCCGCTAGGCGCAAAAGGTCCGCGTCATGGCAGCAGACGGCGCGCCCGTCCGCCGTGAACCGCACGTCGATCTCCACGAGATCGGACCGCGCGGCCACGGCCCCCTGCCAGGCCCGGACGGTGTTCTCGGGGTTGTCGGCCGAGTGGCCGCGATGGGCGACGATCTTCATCATGCCGCGGTCTCCGGTGCGAGGGAGGCCTCCCGCGCGCGGCGGGCGGCAGGAGTGGCGGCCGGGATCGCGGCGAGGAGGGTGCGGGTATAGGCATCGCGCGGAGTGTCGAAGAGATAGCGGGTCCGCCGGTTCTCCACGATCCGGCCCTTCTGCATCACGGCAATCCGGTCGCCGACATGTCGGGCCACGCCGAGATCGTGGGTGATGAAGATCATCGTCAGCCCGAACTCATCCTTCAGCGACATCAGCAGATTGAGGATCTGCGCCTGCACCGACACGTCGAGCGCGCTCACCGCCTCGTCGCAGATCAGGAGTTCCGGCCGCACGACGAGCGCGCGGGCGAGGACGGCGCGCTGGAGCTGCCCGCCGGACATCTGCTGCGGCACCCGGCGGCCCATCCCTGCGAGCCCCACGCGATCCAGGATATCCTCGATGCGCGCGGCACGCGTGGCCGCGTCGCAGCGCTCGTGGGTGGTCAGCATCTCGCCGATCTGGCTGGCGATGGACGCGCGGGGATCGAGGGCGCCCGAGGGGTTCTGGAAGACGAACTGGACCAGCGCCCGTTCCTTTCGCCACGCCGCGCTGCCGGGCTTGGCAAAGGGCGCGCCGCGAAAGAGGGCCTCGCCGCCGTCCGGGACGTCGAACCCCGCGGCGATACGCGCGAGAGTGGACTTGCCGCTGCCGCTTTCGCCGACGATCGCGCAGACCTCGCCCGGCGCGACGGTCAGACTGACATCGTCGACGGCGGTGGTGATCGTCTCCTTCGAGAAGAACCCGCCGCCGGTTCGGTAGCGCCGTTTGACGCCTTTGAGCGCAAGGATGGGATCGGTCATGCCGAGCCCTCCCCGAGGTGACAGGCCACGCGCGCGCCGGACATGCGGGTCTTGAGTTGGGGGCGGACGAGACAGGGCGGCCCGGCGTGATCGCAGCGGGGCGCGAAGACGCAGCCCGCCGGCCGGGCGGAGGGCGCGGGCACGCTGCCGGTGATGGCCGGAAGCACCGTTCCCGGCTGACCGGTGCCGACGCGGCAGGCCATGAGCGCGCGGGTATAGGGATGGCGGGGCGCGTCGAAGATCTCGTCCACCCCGGCCTCCTCGACGACGCGGCCGGAATACATCACGGCGACGCGGTCGGCGATCTCGGCCACGACGCCGAGGTCATGGGTAACGAAGATCATCGCCATGCCGGTCTCGTCCTGAAGCTCGCGCAAAAGGCGAAGGATCTGGGCCTGGATGGTGACGTCGAGCGCGGTCGTCGGTTCGTCGGCGATCAGGATCCGGGGTCGGCAGGCGATCGCCATGGCGATCATCACGCGCTGGCACATGCCGCCGGAGAGCTGGTGAGGATAGGCGCGGGCCTGTCGCTCCGGGTCCGGAAGGCCGACCCGCTCGAAGAGGGCCAGCACCTCGCGGCGGCGCTCCTTCGGCGAGGCCTCGCCGTGGACGGACAGGATCTCCGCGACCTGTGCGCCGACGCGCTGGATCGGGTTCAGCGCGGCCATCGGGTCCTGGAAGATCATCGCGACATCCCGTCCGCGCACGCCGTTCAGGCGGCGTTCGGGCAGTCCCGAGATTTCACGGCCGAGAACCCGGATCGAGCCCTCAGCTGCCAGCGGCGCGTCGGTCAGGCCCATCATGGCCGTGCAGGTCAGGCTCTTTCCGCAGCCGCTTTCGCCGACGAGGCAGAGCGTCTCTCCCTTCGCGACGGACAGCGACGTGCTCTCGACGAGGTAGACGGAGCCGCGCCGCACCGACAGATCCTCGACGACGAGGGCGGGCGCCCCGGCCTCCGCCGGAGGGGGCCCGGAAAGGGCGGAAACGGGAGCGCTAGCGGCGCTCCCGTCCAGTGTGAGGGTCCCGGTCAAGGTCACTCCACCTCGAGGTTATCGGGACGCAGGTCCATGTAGTAGAACGTGTAGGGCTGCCACGTCAGGTCCTTGCGCACGCCGTAGGTCTCGAGCGGCTGGTAGAGGATCGTCCCCGGCGCGTCGTCGGCCCAGATGTCCAGCATCTCGGTCGCGAGAGCCTGACGCTCCTCGAGATCCGTGGTCACCTCGAGTTCGCGGCCGGCAGCGTTGAAGTCCTCGTTGGACCAGGTCATCCAGGTCTGCTGCGGACCTCCCGGAGGGCCCCAGGCCAGCCAGAGCGCGCCGAGCGGATCGGGGTAGCGCGTGGAGTTGGACCAGTTGCGCATCATCAGGTCGTCGCCGCGGAGGCTGTTCAGGTCCTCGGTGACGTTCAGGCTGACGTTCAGCCCCACATCCTTCCACATCTCGACCATCGCCTGAGCCGCGGGAAGGGCGTTCAGGTAATAGGTCGGGTGGGTGGAATAGACGATCTCCTCGCCGTCGTACCCGGCCTCTTCCAGAAGCGCGCGCGCGGCCTCGGGATCGTAACGAAGGTCGTCCCGGCCGGCATCGTACATGTCGCCATATTCGGGATACTGGTGGCTGTTCGGCACGGTCGCCTGGCCGCCCCAGAGCGCTTCGTTCAGAAGATCGCGGTCGATGGCGAGGTTCATCGCCTGGCGCACCCGCTTGTCTTCCAGCACCGGGTGGTTGGTGTTGTAGACGAGCACGTGCGAGTTCGCGAGCGTGACGCTCCGGGTCTCGATGTCGTCGTAGGAGTTGATCTGCGCGATCTGGTCCGGCGCGATGTTCGTGACGATGTCGAACTCGCCGCTGACGAGGCCGGAGATGCGCGCGGCATCCTCGGGCACGGCACGGAAGGTGACGCTGGCCGCGGTGGGGCGGCCGCCGTAATAGTCATCGAACGCTTCGAGACGGATTTCCTGGTCGGCCTGGAACTCGTCCAGCATGTAGGGGCCGGTGCCGACCGGGAAGCGCGGCAGGCCGCCGGTTTCCCCGGCCTTCTCCCGCCAGTCGTCGGCGTTCACGATCCAGGAGGCCCAGGAGGCGAGGCGCTGCTCGAGAAGCGGATCGGGCTCGGTCGTCGTGAAGCGCACGGTCAGGGGACCTGTCGCCTCGACGCTTTCGAGCGTCGCGAAGTATCCGGCGCCCTCGGGCAGGAGCGTGTCCTCACCGGTGAGACGCTCGGGCGAGAAGGTGAAGGCCACGTCCTCGGCCGTCAGCTCGGCGCCGTTCTGGAACGTCACACCGGGGCGCAGGTGCACCTCGAGGGTCCGGTCGTCCACGCGATCCCAGCTCTCGGCGAGGCCGGGGGTCAGCTCGGCGCCGCTGCCGCCCTCTTCGGAGTTGAAGTCGCGGCGGATCAGGGTGTCGTAGACGGAATACGTGATCCGCGTTCCGACGTTGGAGAGCTCCTTCGCAGGCTCCAGGGTGGGCGGAAGGCCGGCCACGGCGATCGTCAGGTCCGGACGGCTGTCGTCCTGTGCCGTTGCGGCGCCGCCGAACGCCGTCAGGAGCGCCGCAGCGACGACGAGCGTGCGGGCAGGTTTTTCAATGAGCATCATGCTGTCCCCAGGGTTTATTGCGTCGCCTCGGGGGCTAGACCCGTCATGTGACGACCCAGCAAACCATTTGTGAACCTTGTATGATGAACCGTCCGAAAGCAGATTAAACGTTTTAATACGGGCTATAGGTGGAAACAGGTGCCCGCACGGATGACGCAGGCACCTTAGCGTTACCTTAGGGCACCTATGCGTCGCTCCGCATCGTTTGCGATCTCATGCTGTCTCAGTGAAAAAAGCGCTCGGGCAGTCCGATGATGCGGCCACCGGCGTGCAGCTGAAGTCGGGGGGCGGTCGTCCCCGCTCCTGCTGCCGGACAGGCCCCGCCGCCACGCTGCGACAGGGGGGCCGGTTCAGGCGACCGAGGCGTGGCTGTCGTCCACTTTGCTGTCATGGGCCGCCTGGTTGCGCTCGATCTCGGCGCAGTTGAGCGCGGACCATTGGCACAGAGCGAAAAGCGGCTCGACAAGGGTCTGTCCGAGAGGCGTCAGACTGTACTCGACCTGCGGCGGCGTCTTTTGCGCAAAGACCTCGCGGGCGACGAGGCCGTCCCGTTCCAGGCCCCGCAGGGTGACCGTCAGCATCCGTTGGGAGATGGTCTCGATTTCCCGCCGAAGCTGGTTGTAGCGCTTCGGCCGCTCGGACAGCACGAGGACGGTCAGGGCCGCCCACTTGTTGCCGACATGGGACAGGATCGGCGAGATCCGGTTGCAATCCCCGGGAACAGACATGTGCCCTAGCTTCATGAACGTGCCTCCTTGAGCCGCCGTTTTCACACCCTTATCCCCCCTAACATACTATCGGTAACCATGCACCAGGAGGATCATCCATGTGCAAACTCTGCCGCTCGGCCGGCCCGAACCGCCGCTCCTTTCTCAAGTTCGCCGCCGCGGGCGCTGCCGCGACCGCCGCGCTCCCGACATTCCTGTCCGGCCCCGCCGCCGCGCAATCCCTGCCGCAGGGCGTGGGCCAGCAAGGGCGCCGGACATTGATCCGCGGCGGTCACGTGATGAGCATGGATCCGGCGATCGGTGACTTCGAACGCGGCGACGTGCTGCTCGAAGGCAGCCGCATTCTCGAGATCGCGCCCTCCATCGACGCGCCAGATGCCGCCGTCATCGAGGCCGGTGGCCGGATCGTCATGCCGGGCTTCATCGACACCCATCACCACCAGTTCGAAACCGCGCTGCGCTCCTTCCTGCCCAACGGGATCATGTACGCGACGCCCGAACGCGAGGGGGCGCGCAACTATCTCGACGATATCCTCGGCAAACTCTCGGTCGTGTACCGCCCGGACGACGTCTACATCTCCGAACTCTTCGGCGGGATCAGCCAGCTCGATGCGGGCGTGACGACCGTGCACGACGTCTCCCAGATCCACCATTCGCCCGCACATTCGGACGCGGCGATCCGGGGCCTCCGCGATGCCGGGCGCCGGGGCGTGTTTGGCTACTTCGAGGGTTATGGCGCCGATGCGCAATACCCGCAGGACGCCCGCAGGATCCGCGACGAGCATTTCAGCTCGGACGACCAGATGCTGACCATGATCATGGGCGGCGAGGCCTACCTGCCGGACGTGGACCCGCTCGATCTGTGGCGCCTCGGGCAGGAGCTGGACCTTCCGATCGCGCTGCACGTGGTCGGCAGCCTCGGCATGGCCGAGACGATGGACAGGCTGATCCCGCACTTCACCGACAGGCATCTCTTCATCCACATGACCGGGATGAGCGATGCGGCGTGGCAACGGACACGCGAGGTGGGCGCGCATGTGTCGCTCTCCGTGCCGATCGAGATGCAGATGCGCCACGGCATGCCGCCGATCCAGAAGGCGCTCGACATGGGCATCGCGCCGTCGCTGTCGGTGGATGTGGAATGCACCATGACGGCGGACTTCTTCACCCAGATGCGCGGCGCCATGACGCTCCAGCGTGCCTTCGCGAACCAGGCGGCGCTCGAGGGCGCGGAGGATGCGCCGACGCTGCTGACCTCCCGCGACGTGCTTGAATTTGCGACCGTGAATGGCGCGAAGGACCTCTGGCTCGATCACAAGGTGGGCAGCCTCAGCCCCGGCAAGGAGGCGGACATCATCCTGCTCGACGCCGAGGCGCTGAACGTCGCGCCGCTGAACAATGCGCCGGGCGCGGTGGTCAATCTCATGGAACGCTCGAACGTCGAAACGGTGCTCTCCGCGGGCGAGATCCGGAAATGGAAGGGCGAGATGGTCGGCTTCGACCTGCTCGCCCTGACCGACCAGATCACCCGCTCGCGCGACTACCTCTTCGAGACGGCCGGGATCGAGCGGTCCCTCTTCGACTGAGGAGATCGGACGGAAAGCGGGGCGGCGGCATGGGATGGTCCGGGCCGCCGCCCTGCGGTAGTCGAAACGGGGACCGGACGTTGCACTTGCCGCCAGTGCGGCACCGGACCGCCCGTCAGCTGTCGCCGTTGAGATGCAGGCCGCTGTCCAGCGAGAGGACCGTTCCCGTGATCAGGCGGGCGCCGGTGCTCAGCCAGTAGACATCCGCCGCCACGTCCTCCGGCCGGCCGACCAGTTGCAGCGGCGCGCGGCGTTCCTGAAGCTCGACGCGGGCATCGAAGATCCCCTTGTCCATGCGCTCGACGAAGCCGCCGGAGATCAGGGCCGGGCAGACCGCATTGACGCGAACCTTCGGCGCCAGCACCCGCGCGAGGGACATGGTGAGCGTGTTCGTCGCGCCCTTGGACGCGGCATAGGCGATGGAGGACCCGGTTCCCCAGATCGCCCCGTAGGAGGAGACGATCACGACACTGCCGCCCTCCCCCGCCTTCAGCGCCTCGGCGCAGGCGCGCACGATCTGGAAGGGCCCGGCGGTATTGACCGCAGTCGTCATCATGAAGTCGTCCATGGTCAGACCGTCGAGGTCGTGATGCGGCACCATTCGCGTAGTGCCGGCCGAGGACACCAGAGCGTCAATCCCGCCGAAGGTCTCGATGGCGAGGGCGGCTAGCGCACGGCACTCGTCATCCCGGGTCACATCGGAGCGAAGCGCGACGGCCCTGCCCTCCGGAGCCTCCTCCACCAACGCGTCGGCGCCCGCCTTCTCCTCCTCGAGAAAATAGCTCAGCGCGACATTCCAGCCCTCGCGCAGGAAGTGCCGCGTGCAGGCCAGCCCGATGCCGGAGGCGCCGCCTGTGATCACTGCTGTTCGGGTCATGCGCCTGCGTCCTCGTCCGCGTGGGTCAGAGCGTCCTCGTAGAGCCGCACGAGGGCGGAGAGGTCGCTGTCGAAGTCGATGTCGGGATGATCTCCGGCGCGGTCATACACCCGGCGCGCGGCATCGGTGAGGGGGACCTCGGCGCCGATCTCGGCGGCAAGCGCCTGCACCAGCCCGGTATCCTTGCGCATGAGGGAAATCGCACCGAGACGCGGGCTGAAGGACTGCGCCGCCATGCGCGGGCCGAAGATGCGCAGCGGTGCGGAATCTGCGAAGCCGCCGGCAAGCGCCGATGCGAGGGTGTCCACCTCCACCCCCGCCTTGCGGGCGAATGCGGTGGCCTCGGCGATGGCCACCACGTTCGTGGCGGCGATCATCTGGTTGCAGATCTTCATCACCTGACCCGCGCCGGAGGGGCCGACATGAGTGACGCGCTCGGCGACGGCCTCGAAGAGCGGCGCAAGCATCCGGGCACCCTCGGCCGTCCCGCCGGCGAAGACGATCAGCTCGCCGCTCTCGGCCGCCGGGACACCGCCGCTGACGGGGGCATCGACCCATGCAACGCCCTTTTCCTCCGCACGGTTTGCGAAGCTCCGGGCGGCCTCGGCGGAGCCGGTCGAGAAATCGGCAACGGCGCGGGCCGCGATGTCCGTCGCGGAAAAGAGACCGCGAGGACCGAAGGCGACCGTCTCGACCGTCTCGTGGGACGAGAGGCAGAGACCGACAAGCTCCGCGCGGGACATCACCTCGGCCGGATCTGCGGCAGCGACGGCCCCCTTCTCCTCCAGGGCCGACAGCGGGCCCGGCGAGCGGTTCCAGGCGATGACCTCGTGGCCCTCCGCAAGAAGGCGCGAGGCCATCGGCAGCCCCATGTCCCCCAGTCCGACGAAGCCGATCACGAGGTGGTATCCTTCTCCCAGACGACGCCGCCGCTATGGGTCACGGCCCCCTTGTCCGCGGAGCCGACAGTCGCCGCGTACTTCTCCAGAAGGCCGCCCCGCGCCATGTCGGCGCGCGGCGGGCGGGTCTCGCGGCGCCGGTTCAGGGTGCCCTCGTCCACGTCCATGTCCATCGTGCAGGTCCCGGCCGTCGCATCGATCCGAACGATGTCCCCGTCCTGCAGAAGACCGATCGGCCCGTCCGCTGCGGCTTCCGGGCAGATGTAGCCGATGCACATGCCGCGCGTTGCGCCGGAGAAGCGGCCATCCGTGATCAGCGCGACCTTCTCCCCCCTGCCCTGCCCGTAGATCAGGGCCGTGATGCCGAGCATCTCCCGCATGCCCGGTCCGCCGCGCGGGCCCTCGTTGCGGATCACGATGACGTCGCCTTCGTCGTAGTCCATGGTCCGGATCGCCGCGAGACAGTCCTCCTCGCATTCGAAGACGCGGGCCGGGCCTTGATGGGTCAGCTTCTTCAGCCCGGCGACCTTCAGGAGCGCGCCGTCCGGCGCAAGGTTGCCCTTCAGCACGACGACACCGCCGGTGGGGGCGATGGCGGCGGAGGTCGGGCGGACGACCTCGCCATCGGGTGATGGGGTCTCCGTCAGCTCCTCGGCCATGGTCCGTCCGGTGATCGAAAGGCAGTCCCCGTGGAGGTACCCGCCATCGAGCAGCGCCTTGAAGATCACCGGGGCGCCGCCGGCGTAGAACACGTCCCGCGCGAGGAAGCGGCCGCCCGGCTTGAGATCGGCGATGAGCGGCGTGCGGGAAAAGACCTCGGCGACGTCATCGAGATGGAACGCGATCCCCGCCTCGTGGGCGATGGCGGGGATATGGAGCGCGGCATTGGTGGAGCCGCCGGTGGCCGCGACCACGGCGCAGGCATTTTCGAGCGACCGGCGTGTCACGAGGTCCCGCGGCAGCGGCGCATCGCCCTGCACGGCCGCCATCAGGACCTTTCCCGCCCGCCGCGCGAGCGGCGCCCGTGCGGCATAGACGGCCGGCACCATGGAAGACCCCAGAAGAGCGAGCCCGAGGATCTCGGAGACCATTCCCATCGTGTTCGCGGTGAACTGCCCCGCGCAGGCTCCGGCGGTCGGCAGGCAGCTGCGGGTCATCCGGTCCAGCTCCTCCTCGGTGGCCTCGCCGGCGAGCACCTGTCCGATGGTCTCGTAGGTGTCGACGATATTGACGTCCTCGCCGTCGATCTGCCCGGGCAGGGAAGAGCCGCCGTAGAGGAAGAGCGACGGCACGTTGCAGCGAACCATCCCCATCATCAGGCCGGGCATGTTCTTGTCGCAGCCGCCGATCCCGAGGATGCCGTCCCACTGGTGCCCGCGCACCGTCGCCTCGACGCTGTCCGCGATCAGCTCGCGGGAGATCAGGGAGAATCGCATCCCCGAATGCGCCACGCTGAGACCGTCCGACACGGAGACGACAGGGCATTCGTGGGGCGTCCCGCCCGCCGCGAAGACGCCCGTCTTGGCATGCTGGGCCTGGTCCCGGAGCGTGGTGTTGCAGGGGCTCATGTCCCCGCCGGTGTGGATCACGGCGACATGCGGCGCCGCGATATCGTCGTCATCGAGACCGAGCGCGTAGAGGAAGCTGCGCGAGGTGCTGCGGATCGTCCCGTCTCTGACGATCTCCGAACGGAAGCGGGGCGTTTTCATGCCAAACGGCTCCTGTGAGGGGTGTGCGGGCCGTCAGCCCGCCAGAACCGCCGGCAACCACGTCGCGATTCCCGGCCAGAAGAGAACGACGCCGAGGATCACGATCTGGATCGCGACGAAGGGTACGATGCCGCGATAGATCGCACCCGTCGTCACCTCCCTCGGCGCAACCGCCCGGAGATAGAACAGCGCGAAGCCGAAGGGTGGCGTGAGGAAGCTGGTCTGCAGGTTCAGCCCCATGACCACCGCGATCCAGACAGGGTGGAAGAGGACCGACCCGTCGGCGGCGCTGAAGGAGAAGAGCACCGGGGCCATGATCGGCGTGACCACGAAGACGATCTCGAGGAAGTCGAGGAAGAAACCGAGGAGGAACATGATCGCCAGCATGCTGGCGAGTGCGATCCACGGACCGCCCGGCAGGCCGCTGAAGAACTCGTTGACCGTCTGCTCTCCGCCGAGGCCCCGAAACGCGAGGTTGAAGACCTGTGCGCCGATGTAGATCGCGAAGACCATGACCGACATGTGCAGCGAGGCGCGCAGGATGGAACCGAGGGTGGACGGCCCGTCATCCGCCTTCGACGCCCAGATCCGCCAGAGGCTGACGGCACTGCCCCAAACGAAGGCGAGGAGCGCCAGCGAGACGAGGGCGACGTTGACGGTATCGCGCGTGGTGATCGTGGTCCGCGTCAGGCGCAGGTCGGTGTACAGAACGAAGAGGACGACGATCACGGCACCGACGAGCGCGACGATCTGCGGCAGGGAGGACTTGTCCGACAGCCGCTGCCCGGCGAGGAGGATTGCCCCGATGGACCCGATGGACGCGGCCTCGGTGGGGGTCGCGACGCCGAACAGGATGGAGCCGAGAACGGCGATGATGAGGAGGAGCGGCGGAATCAGGAGCATCAGGACCGGGCCCAGCTCAACCTTCTCGCCCTGGTCCACCACGCTCGGTGCGCGCTTGGGGAAGATGAGCGCGACGGCGAGGATGTAGAGCACGTAGACGCCGACGAGGATCAGCCCCGGCACCAGCGCACCGGCGAAGATGTCGCCGACGGAGACAGGATCGGGCGCCCAGTCGCCGACGCTGCGGCGCGCGGTGATGTAGGAGTTGGAGAGCACGTCGCCGAGGATGATCAGGACGAGCGACGGCGGGATGATCTGCCCCAGCGTGCCCGAGGCGGCGATGATCCCGGTGGACAGGCGCGTGTCGTACTTCGCCTTCATCATCGTCGGCAGGGAGATCAGGCCCATGGTCACGACCGTCGCACCGACGATGCCGGTGGAGGCCGCCAGCAGCATTCCGACGATGGCGACCGAAATGCCGAGCCCGCCGGGCATCCTGCCGAAGATCTTCGCCATGGAACTCAGAAGGTCCGCGGCGACGCCGCTGCGCTCCAGCGTGACCCCCATGAAGACGAAGAGCGGCACGGCAACCAGCACCTCGTTCGTCTCGTCCATCAGGCCGTAGATCCGCCCGAAGAGCGCGCGCAGGAAGGAGAGGTCGCCGGTCGCGAAGTAGCCGACCTCGAAGACGACCCCGAGCACGGAGAACAGAAGCCCGACGCCGGCGAGCGTGAAGGCGACGGGGAAGCCCCGAAGCAGCATCACGATGGCCACCGGGAACATCAGCAGGTCGAGATAGGGAATGATGGCGCTCACAGTGAAGTATCCGTGCGGTAGATGGGCGCCGTGGAGCGCCCGGCGAGGCGAGCGCCCGCGCGGATGATGCTCGAGATCGCCTGAAGTGAAACGAGGGCGCAGAAGCCGAAGATCAGCGCCTTGAGCAGGTAGCGCAGCGGGATGCCGTTCGGCTCGATCGAACCTTCCTTCACGGCCCAGGCCATCGTGACGTTCGGCAAGGAGGCCCAGGCGATCACGATGCACAGGGGCAGCACGAACAGAAGGTTGCCGAAGAGCTCCGTCAGGTCCTGCACGCGGGGACTCGCGCGTTCATAGAGGATGTCGACCCGCACGTTGCGGTTCCACAGCATGGAATAGGACGTGCCGAGCAGGATCGCGATGCCATGCAGGTAGACGATGCCCTCCTGCAGCCACACGGCCGGAATGCCGAAGAGGACCGACGTCGAGAAGACGTATCGCGCGACGACGACGGCAAATTGCAGCAGGACCATAACGAGGATGGACCAGCACACGACGCGCCCGATCCGGTCGGTCACCGCATCGATGATGGCGGCAAGTTTCATGGCGGTGCCCTTCTGGGAAGACCGGCGAGGCGCGCGGAGCGTCTCGCCGGAAGGATCGCGGAGGCTCAGATGCCCCAGACGCGGGCGCGGTCGGAGTACATCTGCCCTTCAAGCACCTTGCCGCATTGCGTGGCCTGCTTGATGAACTCGACGTAGGGGCCGTGGACCTTCTCGGACATCTCGTCGCCGGCGGGATAGGCTTCCAGCACCTCGATGGACGCCTTGCCGAGGGCATCGACCACGTCGTTGGGGAAGACCGTCGGCGTCACGCCGTCCGCCATGAGCTGCTCGAGCGCAACGGCGTTGTTGTAGGCGAAGGCCGTTGTCGTCTCGTCCGCCACGGCAGAGACGACGGATTCCGCGATGACCTTCTGGGCGGGGGTGAACTCCTCCCAGACATCCATCCGGAAGATGGTCTCGAGGCCGGCGCCCGTCTCGTGGGGGGCAGGCATGTAGTAATAGGGGGCGACCTTCGCGAGGCCGAGCGCGACGTCGTTCCACGGACCGACGAACTCCGCCGCGTCGACCACGCCGGATTGCAGCGCCGGGAAGATCTCGCTCGGCGGCAGGTTGACCGAGGAGACGCCGACCTTCTGCATGATCTCGCCACCGAGGCCGGCGATGCGCATCTTGAGGCCCTGCAGGTCGTCGAGGCTTTCGATCGGCCGCCGGAACCAGCCGCCAGCCTGCGCCATGGAGCTGCCCGCCCAGAAGGGCTTGAGGTTGAACGGAGCGTAGAGCTCGTCCCACAGGTCCTGGCCGCCACCGTAGCGGATCCACCCGCCCAGCTCGTTGGCCGACAGCCCGTAGGGCATGTTGGTGAAGTACATGGTGGCCGGGATCTTGCCGGCGGCAAAGTAGGGAGCGCTATGGCCCATCTCGGCCGCGCCGCTGGAGACAGCGTCGTTCACGGCATAGGGCGGGACGAGCTCGCCGCCGCCGAAATACTCGACCGTCAGCGCGCCGTCGGTCGCATCGGTCAGGAGCTTTGCGATCTTTTCGGGCGCCGTGCCGAGGCCCGGAAAGCCGCGCGGGAACGTTCCGACCAGTTTCAGGACGCGCTTTCCCTGGGCGATTGCCGGGGCACCGAGGGTCATGGCGCCCGCTCCGAGTGCCGCGCCGGCGAGAAGTGTTCTGCGTTTCATTGGGTAATCATCCTCCCTGTAGACGGAAGCGGCATGGCTCCTCCAGCTCGGCCGCCGCGCATGCCGGGAGGGTAATTCAAACTGCGTCTATCCCGCAACATGCAATTTTCCATGTGCTTTTGTCCCGCTTTATGCAACCGTTTTCAAATAGGCGGCGCCATCCCGACGCATGCCGCCCCCTGAAACGAGGTCATCCCCGTGGTCACGCTGAAGCAACTGGAGGCGCTCTACTGGATCGGCCGGCTCGGCAGCTTCGAGGCCGCGGCCCGGCAGCTCGAGACGTCCCAATCTACCATAACCCGTCGCATACAGGAACTCGAAGCCGTGACGGGCGCCTCTCTCTTCGACCGGACGACCCGCATTCCGACCCTGTCGCGGCAGGGGCAGGATGCCTGCGCGCAGGCCGCCGGGATCCTTGAGAGAACGGAAGACTTCCTCGCCCGACTGACGTCGCCCGGGATGATCGCCCGACGGGTATCCATCGGCGTGACGGAGCTGTCGTCCTTCAGCTGGGTGCCCGGCTTCCTGCGCACCGCCCGCGACCATTTCCCGAAGCTCGAGCTGGATCTGCGGGTGGGCTCGGCGCCGCAGTTGAGGCAGCTGATGTCGCAGAACGAACTCGACATCGCCGTCGTGCCCTCGGCGCTCTTTCCGCAGGAATTCGCGGTCAACAAGGTGGCGACACTGGCCACGTCGTTCTGCGCGGCCCGGGGCGCGTTCGACGCCGAAGGCCCGCTGACGGGCGCCGACCTCGCGCGCATGCCCCTCATCGTGCAGGAGAACACGTTCTTCGATCAGGTCGTCTCCCGCGCCTTCGTCGGGGCGGAGACGAACAGGGTGACGGTGACCGAGGGCCTGCTGCCCCTCATCGCCTTCGTCGCCTCCGGCTACGGGATTTCCGTCCTGCCGGACTTCATCCTCGACACGGCCCCCTTCGACGCGGTGCTGTCGCGGATCGACACGGGCGCTACGCCCGAGCCGCTCGATTACGTCGTGGTCTACCCCCGGGGGACGCGCAGCCCCGTGGTGCTGAACCTGATCGACATGGTGCGGGACGCTTGCGTCTTCGAGCAATTCTTCGCCGTGGAGAGCTGATCGGCTGGCGCGATCTCAGGCAGCGCCGGTCCTGACGCGCGGATCGAGGGCGACGTAGAGCAGATCGACGACGATGTTCGCCACGACGATGAAGAAGCCGGCCAGGAGCACGATGCCGATGATGACCGGCCGATCCTGACTGTTCACCGCCTGCACGGCGAGCGAGCCGATCCCCTGCAGTCCGAAGACCTGTTCGGTGACGATGGCGCCGCCGAGCAGGACCGCGACGTCGGCGCCGAGCTGCGTTGTGAGCGGCGTCAGCACGGCGCGCAGGCCATGCTTGAAGACGACGACCCGCTCCTTCAGGCCCTTCGCGCGCGCGGTCCGGATGTAGTCTTCCCCCAGGACCTCGAGCATCTGGCCCCGGGTGAGCCGGGCATAGATCGCGGCAGATGTCAGCGCGAGGGAGAGCCATGGCAGGAACAGGTGCCAGGCCCAGTCCAGCACGCCGTCGCCGATCGGCTTGTAGCTGCCGGCCGGAAACAGCGTGAACCCCGCCTTGCGGGGCAGGAAATAGAGGCAGTAGAGCGCGGCCATGCCGAGGACGAAGGACGGGAAACTGACGCCGACGAGGATGAACACCTGACCAAGCCGATCCCGCAAGCTGCCCGGCTTGCGCGCCGACATGATCCCGATCGGGACGCCCAGCAGAAGCCACATCACGACGGCCCCCGCGCACAGGGAGATCGTGGCCGGCATCCGCTGCTGGATCAGGGTCAGGACAGGCTGCTGGTTGCGGTACGAGAACCCCAGATCGCCCGAAAGCGAGCGCATGACGAAGTCGCCATACTGCGCGAGAACCGGCTTACCGAGGCCGAGGTTCTCCCGCACCTGCTGCACCTGCGCATCCGAGGCGCGCTCCCCAGCGACAAGACGCGCGGGGTCGCCCGGCGCGACGAAGAACAGGAAGAAGATGAAGGCCGACAGGAGGAACAGGACGAGGGCCGCGAACCCGACGCGCTTGGCGAGGAAACCGATCATTTCGCGTCTCCCTTCGACCGGGACCGCTTCGGCCAGATCCGCCAGCGCATCTTCACCGGCCGGAAATTGGCTTTCGGGTCGAGCGCGTCGCGCAGCGTGTCTCCGAGGATGTTGAACGACAGTGTTGTCAAAAGGAGGATCACACTTGGGAACAGGATCAGCCACCACGCGAACATGTAGATCGAGTTGTTCGCGGCCTCGGACAGCATCCCGCCCCAGCTCGGCGCCGGCGGCACGATCCCGAGGCCGAGGAAGGACAGCGTGGATTCGAAGATGATCGAGGTCGGGATCATCATCGTGGTGTAGATGATGATCGGAACGCTGAGATTGGGCAGGATGTCGATCACCATGATCGACAGGTGCCCCGCTCCCAGCGTCCGGCTCGCCATGACGAATTCCCGTTCTCTCAGGGACATGACCTGACCGCGGATGACCCGCCCCATGATCGTCCAGCTGAAAAACACGATGACGGAGACCGAGAGCGGAATGCTGGTTCCGAAGACCGAGACGAGGGAGAGCATGCACAGAAGGACCGGTATCGACATCACGAAGTCCATCAGCCGCCCAAGGACGACATCCACCCAGCCGCCGAAATAGCCCGCGAGAACGCCAACCGTCACGCCTATGCAGGCCGCCAGCAGGGAGGCGATGACGCCGATCAGGAGCGAGACGCGTGCGCCGTATGCGAGGCGGACGAGAACGTCGCGCCCGAGCTGGTCGGTGCCCATCAGGAACTCCGGGCTCGGCGGCACCGGAAGGCCCTGCGGCGTCAGCCCCGTATCCCTGAACTGCTCGACCGGGGAATGGCCGACGAGATACGCGATGGCGTCCGCCCCGATGGCGAAGAGCGCGAGCACCACGATGAAGGCGAGGGACAGCATGCCCGCCCTGTCGGACAGGACCCGGCGCAGGGTCAGCTCGAAGGAGCCGCGTTGGACGACGTCGCTCATGCGCTCACCTCCTCTTGCATATGGTCCGGGGCGCGCGCGCCGACCATGGCCGCCTCGAGGAGTTGCCGGGTGTAGGGGTGGCGGGGGCGTTCGTAGATCTCGGCGGTCGTGCCTTCCTCGACCACTTCGCCGGCATTCATCACCATGAGCCGGTCGCTGACGTGGCGGACGACCGAGAGGTCATGGGAAATGAAGAGGTAGGACAGATCCCGCTCGATCTGGAGGTCCTGGATCAGGTTCAGGATCTGGGCCTGGATCGACACGTCGAGGGCGGAGACCGGCTCGTCGAAAATCACGATCTTCGGTTGCAGCGCGAGCGCCCGCGCGATGCCGATACGCTGACGCTGGCCGCCCGAGAACTCCGACGGAAAGCGGTTGTAGTGCTCGGGATTGAGACCGACGAGGTCCATCAGATCCCGCACGCGGGATTTGCGCTCCTCGCCGGCGCAGACGCCGTGGATGCGGAACGGATCGCCGATGATCGCGCCGACGCGGCGGCGTGGATTGAGCGAGCCGAAGGGGTCCTGGAACACCATCTGGACGTTCTGCCGGAGACTGCGCCAGTCCTCCGGTCCGAACTCAGCCATGTCGCGACCGAGGATCGAGACGCGGCCCCCGCTCGGAGCATGGAGCCCCGCGATGATCCGCGCGAGGGAGGATTTCCCGCAGCCGCTTTCGCCCACGATGCCGAGCGTTTCGCCGCGCCTCAGCGTCAGGTCGATGCCCTTCAGGACTTCGGTCGTCTTGGCTTTGCCGAAGAAGGAGCCCGAGTGGTAGGTGAGCCGCAGGTCCGCGACGTCGATCACCGGCTCGGGCTCGGGCGCGGCGGCAAGCCCTGCCGGACGGACCGGTTTCGCTGCGGGCGTTTCTTGCGTCCCGGACAGGCCGCCCTCGACCCAGCAGAGGTAGTCCGAGCCGCGCCCGTGCCGCAGCGGGGGACGTTCGGTCCGGCACCTGTCCATCGCCGCGGCGCAGCGCGGGGCGAAGACGCAGCCGGTCGGGGAGTCCAGGAGGCTGGGCGGCTGGCCGGGGATCGAGCTGAGCCGACCGGTCGCCGTGTCATGGGCCGGGGACGAGGCGAGCAGGCCCTGGGTATAGGGATGATCGGGGTTGCCGAGGACGGCGGCGCCCGACCCCGTCTCCATGCGATTGCCCGCATACATCACCATGGCGTTGTCGGCGATGCTGGAGAGAAGGGCGAGATCGTGCGTGACCATGATCACGGCGGTGCCGAGTTCCCTCCGCATCTCGTCGATCATCTCGATGATCTGCGCCTGGATGGTCACGTCGAGCGCCGTCGTGGGCTCGTCCGCGATCAGGAGGGCAGGTTTCAGGGCGACGGCCATGGCGATCATCACGCGCTGCCGCATGCCGCCCGAGAACTGGTGTGGGTAGTCGTGGACCCTCGCTTCGGGGTCCCGGATCCCGACGAGACCGAGCACGTCCACGGCCTCCTTCAGCGCCTCCGCCCGGGTGAGGGAGCGGTGCGCGAGGATCGCCTCGCAGATCTGCTGGCCGACGGAGAAGTAGGGGTGCAGCGCCGAAAGAGGGTCCTGCGAGATCATCGCGATCCGGTCGCCGCGGAGCCGCCTCATCTGCCGCTCCGGAAGGGTCACGAGATCGCGGCCCTCGAACAGGATGCTGCCGCGCCGGGTGGTGTTCGGCAGGAGCCCCATGATCGACTGCGACAGGACGCTCTTGCCGGATCCGCTTTCGCCGACGATGCCGAACATCTCCTCGGCCTCGACGGAGAAGGAGACATCGCGAACGGCATGCAGCTCACCGTCGCCGGTGGGAATGTCGATCGAAAGGTTACGAACCTCGAGAACGGGCATGTAAGGCCTTCGCAGAAATGGTGCGGCCAACCCCCCGCGAGGGAGGCTGGCCAGTATTCAGGTTGGTCCTGTGCGGATCAGCGATCGAGCCAGACGTTGGTCCAGTCCCCCTGCCCGCCGGCGGCGTAGGGCAGGAAATTCTCGACGTCCTCACCGTGGTACATGACCGTCTGGAGCGAGACGAGCGGGATGGTCGGCACGTCCGCCGTGACCATCTCGTCCACCTGCTCCCAGAGCTCGCGGCTTTCCTCGAGATCGGTGGTCACGAGCGCCTGCTCGGCCAGTTCGGTGGCCTCGGGATTGTTGTAATCCGAGAAGTTGAACGTGCCGTGGGTGCCGTCATAGGTGTACTGCGGCGTGTAGATCGAGCGCGCCGCGCCACCCGGCCAATCGGGGGACCAGCCGGAGGGAACGAGGTCCCAGACGCCGTTCTGGGCGTTCTCGAAATTCGTGATCAGGCGGGCGTAGAAGTCCGACGCCGGCGTGGGGATCAGTTCGATCGTGAAACCGGCCTCCTGGAACGCCGCCTGGATGACCTGCGCCACCGCGGGATCCGAACCGAGGTTGCGGAACGGCATCTTCAGCGTCAGCCCGTCCGGGTAGCCGGCCTCGGCGAGAAGCGCCTTTGCTTTCTCGGGATCGCCCTTGTCGTCCGGCGTCGGGAAGAGGTTGAACTCGTGATGCCCGACGACCCCGGCCGGCATGATGCCGTGAAGCGGCGAGGCGAATTCCTCGCCCCCGAACTGCTGGACCACGGCGGCCCGGTCGATCGCGTAGGCCAGCGCCTCGCGGACCTTGAGGTTGCGCAGCGCCCCGTCGTTGTTGTCCGAAACGGTGTTGATCCAGACCATCTTGGACGAACCCTGCGCCACGGCGGAGATCTTGTCGTCGCCTTGCATGTTCAGCATCTGCACGGTCACGGGCGGGACCGGAATGTCGTAGAGCATGTCGCCATCGCCGGACTGGAGCTGCTGCATGGCCGCATCGGCCTGCACACCCGCGATCACGTCGATCTCGTCGACATAGGCGTTGCGAAGCGGATCGCTCTCGGCCTCCCATGCCGGGTTGCGCACGAGATGCACGACGCTGTCGGGCACGTAGCTTTCGACCGTGTAGGGGCCGGAGGCGATGTAGTTCTCGCGGTAATCCGGGCTGTCGGGCTGGTAGTCCAGGACCTCGATCGGAGCCGGGGACGCGGGGACCAGCGTCAGCAGATAGATGAAGTCGTTCGCGGCCTCGGTGAGGCGGAAGATCACGGTATCATCGGACGGGGTCTCGATCCCGGCGATGTCATTGCCCTCGATGTACTCCTTCATCGCCTCGGGCGTCGGCTCGATGTCCGCGAAGCCCTCGCAGAACTCGGTCACGCCCTCGATCAGCCCGTCGAAGAAGCTGATGGAGGGAGAGGGAAGAGAGGGGTTGCACATCCGCTTGAACCCGCGCGCCACATCGGCGGAGGTGATCTGACGAGCGCCGTCCGGCGCGTCCCAGTTGGCGCCGTCCCGCAGCGTGAAGGTGTAGGTCAGGCCGTCATCCGTCGGCGTCGGGATGTCGGTCGCGAGATCCCCGAAAGGCTGGATCTGTTCGTCCGGATCGTCGGACGCCTTGAAGCTGACGAGCTGGCGCTGGACCGCCCGGAAGAAGTTTCCGGTCACGGCGGTCGCGGGCGGCACGGTATCGAAGCGGTCGACCTCGGCGGTGCCGAGGATGCGAAGGGTGCCGCCGGTCTCGGGATCGGCCGCGGCTTGAGACGCGGGAAGCGCGAATTGCAGAGCCAGGGCTCCGAGCATCGTTGTGGCGAGAAGGTTTCTCTTCAAGGTGATGTCCTTTCCGCCGCTACCGGCGCTTCCTGTTGAACGCTTTATTCTGGGCTTCTGCGGCAAGGAATTATTCCCCACCGCGGAAGATGTGCGCATTTGATCAAGACACCTCGAAACTAGGTTTGTCCCCGAAATTTTGTCAAGCGCCATCATCCGCTCTCTCCACGAGGCCCGAGGAGACCATGGCGCGTGACGGGATCGGCAGAGCAGTTCGGCTGCAATCCATTTGAACGGGAACCCCGGAAAAGACTATCTGAAACAGTACCTTACGGCCCTATCGATTTCCCCACCTCTGCACCGCGAACCCCCGGCCGTTGATTGTGATAGTTTGATCAAGGAACTTTACAGGGCATCTGCCTATCGACTAAGCCTCGGGCACGTAGGCCCCGCCTGCGCCTCAGACGCCAATCCGAAAGGCAGGACATGACCACCACGCTCTTTATCAACGCTACCCTTTTCGACGGTGTATCGGACGAGCTTCGTGAAGGGGTCTCCGTCCTCGTCGAGGATGGGCGTATCAAGGAGGTGACGACGGAGCGTCTGACCTCGAGCGACGGCGTGACCTATGATCTCAAGGGCCGCACGCTGATGCCGGGCCTGATCGATTGCCACGCCCATGTCTTCGCGATCAACCTCGTCGCCGAGCGCAACCGCGACATCGCGGTGACCGAGATGACCGCCCGCGCCGTGCCCCGGATTCGCAAGATGCTGGATCGCGGGTTTACCTCCGTGCGGGACGTGGCCGGAGGCGATGTGGGCATCCGGAACGGCGTCGCGAAGGGCTTCATTCCGGGGCCGCGTCTCTTCGTCGGCGGCCCTGGCCTGTCCCAGATCGGCGGCCACGGGGACCACCGCAGCCTCACCGACGACCGCCTCGACATCGACGTCAACGCCTCGGCCTTCAATTTCGATTGCCATATCGTGGAGGGCGAACAGGCGCTGCGCAGCCATGTTCGCAACGAATTGCGCAAGGGCGCCGACCACATCAAGGTCCTGGCGTCCGGCGGTGTCGGCTCCCCCACCGATGCCATCGACCAGATTCAGTACTCCGAAGGTGAAATCCGCGCGGTCGTCGAGGAGGCGGAGGTGCGCGGCAAGTACGTCTGCGCCCACGCCTACGAGAGCAAGGCGATCGCACACTCGATCCGCGCCGGCGTGCGGACCATCGAACACGCCAACCTGATCGACGCCGAGACGGCGAAGATGGTGGCGGACGCGAATGCCTTCATCGTTCCGACGCTCGTCGCCTACGAAGTCACGGCCGAGCATGGGCAGGAGCTCGGCCTCTCGCCCTACGTGATGGAGAAGCTGAACTACGTGAACGAGTCCGGGCTGAAGATGCTGGGGCTGGCGAGCGATGCCGGCGTCCGCCTCGGCTTCGGGACGGACCTGATGGGGGAAATGGAGTTCGCGCAACTTCAGGAATTCACCATCCGCGCCCGCGTCCAGCGCCCGGTGGACGTGCTCAGATCCGCAACTTCGGTGAACGCCGAGATCGTGCAGAAAGAGGGCGAACTCGGCGTCATCGCGCCCGGAGCCATCGCCGACATCCTGGTGGTCGACGGCAACCCGCTGGAGGACATGGCGATCATCGCCGAGCCCGAGAAGAACCTGCGGATGATCATGAAGGACGGCGCGATCTACAAAACGGACCTCGCCGCCGCGTGAGACGCTTCCCCCCGTCGGGGGAGCGGCGGGCCCAAGGCCAGCATCGCAAGGTTAGTCGCGCGTAACGCGTGCGCTCGAACAAGCAGGACGACCCATGACTTCCATGACCATCGACGCCTTCTACTCCGAGCCGAGCGTGATCGGCACCAAGCCCATCGGAGCGAGCTGGTCGCAGGACAGCCGGACGCTGACCTTCCTGTGGAGCGACAAGGGGGCCCGCGCGCGTGATCTCTGGTCCTGGTCCGACGGCAAGCTGACGCGCCTGACCGATATCGCGGAAGAGCACAAAGATACGCCGGCCGGACTCTCCGAGGCCCTGCTTGCGGCTGACGGCACCGCTCTCGTGATTCTGGCCGGCAAGCTCTACCGGGTCGAGGGCGGCGCGCTCCGCCCCGTCGCCGCGGACCTTGCAAACATCTCGAGCCTCTCGCGCAGCCCGGACGGCAGGACGCTGGCCTTCGTGTCGGACGGAGCCCTCTATGCGCTCGGTGCGCCGGATGCGGCGCCGACCCTCCTTCACGAGGCCGAACCGCTTCTCTACGTCGAGAGCTTCGCCTTCGCGCCCGACAGCCGGACGATCGCCGCTGTGCAGGCTGATGACCGAAAGGTGCGCCGGATCGAGATCGCCTACGATGCCGGCGGCGAGGCCCGCGTGGATCA
The DNA here is from genome assembly GCF_003390865.1 of Tropicimonas sp. IMCC34011. GTDB lineage: Bacteria > Pseudomonadota > Alphaproteobacteria > Rhodobacterales > Rhodobacteraceae > Tropicimonas_B. Next base: position 57,537 of record NZ_QMEJ01000005.1, on the reverse strand, counting down.
TCACACCCGCGCCTTCCCCGGGGACGCGCTGACCGAGCGCCGCCTTGCCGTGATCCCCGTGGCGGGTGGCGCTCCCGCCTGGTTCGACAGGGCCGACAACGAAGATGCGATCTGGGACTACGCCATCTCCCCCGACGGGGCGACGCTCATGGTGTCCTCCAGCGATCTGTCGATCAAGCATCACACCATCTACACCTTCGATATCGCGGGCGGCACGCGGACCGAGGCTTATGCCGCGCACGACCCGGTCAAGATCCGGCCAGACTGGCGCTGCGCCTATGCCCCCGACGGCACGCTTCTGCTGACCACCGACGCCCCGAGCGGCTTCAATCACCTGCACCGCCTGCCGGCCCCCGGCGCGGAGCTGGAGCCACTGACCTCCGGGGAATGGGAAGTCGCGGATTTCGCCGTTGCCCCGGATGGTGCGATCTACCTGACGAGCAACGCCGCGCATCCCGCGGAGCGGCAGATCATGCGGCTCGCGGGAGGCGCGCTCACGCCTGTGACCACCGCCCCCGGCCTGCACGTTCCGACCTACGCCCCCGATTTCAGCAAGGCGGCAGACCTCTACTCCAACGACGCGGCCCCGCACGAGCTCTTCCTGCAGCCGCTGCCGGGGGGCGAGGCGGTTCGGCTCACGCATTCCCCGCAGGACAGTTTCGACGGCCTGCCATGGGCCTCCGTTACGTACCTGCCGTATACCAGCCGGATCGACGGGGCGGAGCTGATGGCGCGCATCACCCTGCCCGCGGACCACGATCCCGCCCGCCGCTACCCCCTCGTCGTCGGCTCCAACTACTCCGACGCGCTGCTCAACCAGTGGGGCGGCCGCGCGGCGCATCCCTCATGGGGTCTCGACCAGGTGCTGGCGGCGCGGGGCTTCATCGTGGTCCAGCCCGAGATCCGGGGCAGCTTTGGTCGCGGCCGGGACTGGAATGCCCCGATGCTCCACAGCTACGGCGCGCAGGATATCGACGACATCGCCGATTGCGTCGCCTCACTGGTGGACCGCGGCCTCGTGGACGAAACACGCGTCGGCATCTGGGGCTCGAGCTACGGCGGGCTGATGGCCATCATGTCGCTGGCGAAGAAGCCGGGCACCTATGCCTGCGGCATCGCGGGCGCTCCGGCCACCAACGTCTTCCACGCCTATCCCGAACAGGAATGGATCATGGGGCCGCATCACGGCCCGGACTTTCCCGCCCGTTTTGAGGCCCAGTCTGCCTACTGGCAGGTGGATACGCTCGAAGATCCGCTGATGATCGTCCACGGAACGAAAGACGAGGTCGTGCTCTACTCGGACACGATCGCCCTCATGGAAAAACTCATCGCCGGAAACAAGGACGTCGAGCTCGTCACCCTGCCCGGCGCCGGTCATGGCTGGGACAACGAGGGCCTGCCCCAGACGCGCTTCGCCTACACCAGGATGATCGCCTTCTTCGAGCGGCACCTGAAGTAGCCAGCGGGGACTTAGCCGAGACCAACGGAGCAGTCCGCAATTTCCCGGAGATCGGCGGTAGCCTTCGTGCGTTCGAGATCTCCGGTCTGATAGATCGGAAGACGGTCTGTTCAGGGGATACGACAAAGCCCCCGCGGATGGCGAGGGCATTGTCGGAAACGATGGTTGCGGGGGCTCGAATTGGACACTGTTTTATCCCGTCCAGAACCGACGGGATGAAGTTCAGTCCGCTCTGACAAGAAGCAGGAGCTACGTCCGACCTTCTTAAACCGGACGCGGAATGGGCAAAATTCACGCGAGACGCCTGATCCAATATGCGATCCCGGCCCAAACCGGCCGATTATCACGCGAATGATCAGCGTGTGCGAAAGCACAGGTTGCGGAGCCGATTCCGGGTTATTCGGCATTCAAGGAAGCCGTCGCCAAGATGCAGACGATGATCGTGCATCTGCGAGACCGGCAGACCGATCCCGGCCTCTCTCACTTCGAACCGTGTCACTTGGTTTCAGAACCGAAAATCTGGCAGTTGGCGGCCTTTATCAGGTACGCAACACCATCGCCACGGAACAGGCCGCGGTTGCCGGCAGGCGCAGCACGTCGTGGATCCGGGCTATGCGCTCGGGCGTGTAATAGCCCTCTTCATGCAAGATGTTCATCGTCGCGATGACCTTGCCACCGATGATCAGCGGCAGGTTTACCACAGAGCCGCAGCCCAGCTTGCCGATCAGCTCGGCATCGGGGAAGACCGTGTCGATATCGGCCAGCGTGTTCGACACGAAAGCCTCCTGCCGGGTCAGCACCTGATCGAACCAGCGGTTCAGCTCGATCGGCTTCTCACCCGAGGTCGGGTAATTCGCGGCGTCGTCGGTATAGGCGCGGCGGGCCACCATGGCATCGGTGTCCGACGTCATCACGGTAAAAAGCTTTGCGCCGACCGTCGCCTTGGTCAGCGCGCAGAGCGCATCGAAGGCGGCTTCCTCGGTGGTCGCGGCGGCGAGCGCGGTGGTGAAGTCGGCGAGCGCCTTGGTCGTATCGGTCATCACGGGTCCTTGGTATCTGACGCCGCCGCAACGGCGGGATCGGCATCGGGGTTGCCGCCCGAAGCGGCGTAGAGGTCGAGCGTATAGGGATCGGAAAAGCTGCCGTCGTATAGCGCGGTCTTGGGGGCGATTTCGACGATGCGGCCCTTGTTCATCACCGCCATGCGGTCGCACATGAAGCTGACCACCGGCAGGTTGTGGGTGACCATCAGGTAGGTCAGTCCCTGTTCACGGCGCAGCCGCTTCAGCAGGTTCAGGATCTCGGCCTGCACCGAGACATCCAGCGCCGACGTCGGCTCGTCCAGCAGCATCACCTTGGGTTCCAGCATCAGCGCCCGAGCGATGGCGACCCGTTGGCGCTGCCCGCCCGACAGCTGGTGTGGGAAGCGGAAGCGAAAGCGCTGGTCGAGGCCGACCGCGCTCAGCATCTCGACCACCTTCTTGCTACGCTGGCCAATGCCGTGGATCGCCAGCGGCTCGGACAGCACGGTGTCGATGGTCTTGCGGGGATGCAGCGAGGCATAGGGGTCCTGGAAAACCATCTGGCAGGTATTGGAGAAAGTTCGGTCGGTGCCATGTCCCCGCGGCTTGCCCAGTACGGAAATCTCTCCCGTCCAGTCCGGCGCCAGCCCGGCGATGGCTTTCAGGACGGTCGACTTGCCCGAACCACTTTCGCCAACCAGCGCGAAACTTTCGCCCGTCGCCACGTCGAAGCTCACGTCGCGCACAACCTTGGTGTCGCCGTAGGAGATATCCAGGTCCTTGAGAGAAATTGCGGCGTTACTCACGTCCTTACTCCCCCGCTTCGGTCCAGTACCGGCAGCTCGTCCCGGGTTTCCTGCATCCGCGGCTGTGCCGCCAGCAGGCCCTTCGTGTAGGGATGGCTGGCCTTGTGCAGATCCGGGGCGGTGCAGGCCTCGACCACCTCGCCGCCGTTCATCACAAGAATGCGGTCGCAATAGCGCGCCACCAGGTTCAGGTCGTGGCTGATCAGGATCAGGCCCATGCCGTTGCCAGTGACAAGCTCTTCGATCAGGTCCAGCACCTGCGCCTGGATCGAGACATCCAGCGCCGAGGTGGGTTCATCCGCGATCAGCAGCTGCGGGCGCGGGATCAGCATCATGGCGATCATCACCCGTTGCCCCATGCCGCCCGAAACCTCGTGGGGATACATCTTCGCCACGCGCTCGGGATCGTTGAGACGGACCGAATTCAGCATCTCGATCACCCGCGCCTGCAGATCGCGGCGGGGCAGCTTCTCATGCACCTGCAGCGCCTCGGCGATCTGGTGGCCGATGGTCATGACGGGGTTCAGCGAGAACTTCGGGTCCTGCATGATCATCGAGATCCGCGCGCCGCGAATCCGGCGCATCTGGCGGGTGCCCTGCGCCATGAGGTCCAGCCCGTCGAAACGCAGGGTCTTCGCGGTCTGCTTGCCGGGTGCCCGGATCAGCCGAAGGATCGACCGGCCCGTCATCGACTTGCCCGAGCCGCTTTCGCCGACGATGCCCAGCCGCTCCTCGCGGCCCAGAGTCAGGTTCAAGCCCTTCACGACCTCCACCGGCCCCTTGGGGGTGGCGAAGCTGACCCGCAGGTCCTCGACTTCCAGAAGCGGTGCGTCGGTCATTTCTCGCCCCCCTGCTTGGGATCGAGCACGTCGCGCAGCCCGTCGCCCAGGAAGCAGAAGCCGAGCGATACGAGGATGATGGCGAAGCCCGGCATGGTGGCGACCCACCACTGGTCCAGGATGAACGTCCGCCCGCGCGAGATCATGGCACCCCATTCCGGCAGCGGCGGCTGCGCGCCGAGACCGAGAAAGCCCAGACCGGCGGCGGTCAGGATGATGCCCGCCATGTCCAGCGTCGCCCGCACGATCATCGACGAGGTGCAGAGCGGCAGAACGTGCCGGAAGATGATCCGCGAATGCGAGCCGCCGACCAGCCGCACCGCCTGAATGTACTCGTCATTGCGGAAGGTCAGCGTCTCGGCCCGGGCGATGCGCGCATAGGCGGGCCACGCGGTGATGGCGATGGCGATGATCGCGTTCTCGATCCCGGGGCCGAGGGCCGCAACGAAGGCCAGCGCGAGGATCAGCTTGGGCAGCGACAGGAAGACGTCCGTCACGCCCATCAGGATGCGATCGACCCAGCCGCCGAAGTAGCCAGCGACCGCGCCGATGATCAGCCCCAACGGGGCCGAGATCACGGCGACCAGAGCCACGATCATCAAGGTGATGCGCGATCCGTAGACAACGCGGCTGAAGATGTCGCGGCCCAGTTCGTCCGTACCCATCCAGTGCTCGGCCGAGGGGGGAAGCAGGCGCGCCTGCAGGTTCTGCCCCACGGGGGTTTCCGGCGCGATCCAGGGCGCGAACAGCGCGGTGGCCAGCAGAAGCAGGACGATCAGCAGCCCGGCCACCGCCAGCGGGTTGCGCAGCAGCGTCGTCGTCATCCGCCACGCGCGGCCGAGATTGGCCTGCGTCAGAGTGGCGGGGCTGTCGTCGAGAAGCCAGTCTCTCGTGCTCATCATCTGCTCCTCGGGTCGAGAACGCGGTAGAGCACGTCCGAGATCTTGTTGATCAGGATGAAGACAGAGCCGATCACCAGCGTCGCGCCCAGCACGGCGTTCATGTCGGCGTTCAGCAGTGCTGTGGTCAGGTAGTTGCCGATCCCAGGCCAGCTGAAGACTGTCTCGATCATGACCGAGCCTTCCAGGAGCGCGGCATAGGACAGGCCGATCACCGTTATGAGCGGCACCCGGATCGGCTTGAACCCGTGGACCCAGATCACCCGCCATTCGGGCACGCCCTTCACGCGGGCGGTGGTGATGAACTCCTGTCCGAGCTGGTCGAGCATGAAGCTGCGCGTCATCCGCGCGATGAAGGCCAGCGAGAAGAAGCCAAGGATCGAGGCCGGCAGGACGAGGTGCGCCAGCGCGTTGCGGAAGACGTCCCAGTCGCCGGCGAGTGCCGCGTCGATGAGCATGACATTGGTCCGTGCCGGCACGAGGCCCTCGTAAAAGATGTCCAGCCGCCCGGGGCCCGCGACCCAGCCGAGCCCGGCATAGAAGAACGCCAGTCCGACGAGCCCGAGCCAGAAGGCCGGGACCGAGTAACCCAGCAGCGCGAAGACGCGCATCACCTGGTCGACCCATTCGCCGCGCCGGGTGGCGGCCCAGACCCCGGCGGGCACGCCGAGCGCCACGCCGATCAGGATACCGAGCGTCGCCATCTCGAGCGTGGCGGGAAAGACCCGCAGCAGATCATCCGCGACCGGCCGGTTGGTCGAGATCGAGGTGCCGAGATCGCCCTGCATCACCGACCAGACGTAGTCGAAGAACTGTATGATCAGTGGACGGTCGAGCCCCATGGCCACGCGCGCCGCGTCGTATTGCGCCTGCGTCGCCCGGTCGCCCACCACGGAAAGCACCGGGTCGATGGGCACCACGCGCCCGATGAAGAAGGTGATCGCCAAGAGGCCGAGGAAGGTCAGCGCGGTGACAACGACAAAGCCGCCGACGCCCTTCGCACTGCGCCCCGCCCTGACGGCCATTGTAGCATCTATCGCCAAGGTCTCCGCCTCCTCTGGCCTCTTCAGCGTGAAATCTTCGCCGCAATGTCGCAAGAATTTTTGCCATAGTAAAAAAACTTTTGTAACTTGGAAGCGATAGTCTAGGAAGGGCCCTGCCATGGCACGGGAAAAGCACAAGGCCGAGCCGCAGCTCGGACCGCTCATTCGCAAGCGCCGCAAGCAACTCGGGTTGACGCTTCAGGCTCTCGGCGACACGGCGAGCGTCTCTGTCGGCTATCTCAGCCAAGTGGAGCGTGACAATGCCACGCCATCGCTCGGAACGCTGGCGCAGATCGCGGCGGCGCTGGATGTGGCTCTGGAATACTTCATCGCCACCCCCGGCCCAGCCGACAGCCTGACCCGTGCCGAGACGCGACCGCAATTCTCGATCAACGGATCGTCCATCGGGTACGAGACCCTCGCCACGGATTTTCCCGGATCCGAACTGTCGAGCTATATCCTGCACGTCCCCGCCGGCTACGCCTCCGAGGTGGTCAGCCACGAGGGCGAGGAGATCATCTACATCCTCGAGGGGGAGATCGAGCAGACACTCGACGGTCAGGTCATTCACATGAAGGCTGGCGACAGTCTGCACTACAGTGGGCTGCGGCCCCATTCGTGGACCAATTCCACCGACAGGCCCGTCCGCATCCTCTGGACCGGGACGCTTTCCGTCCTGACCCCCAAGGGCGGGATGAAACTACCGGAGATGGCGCAGCTGGAAAGCTGAGGAACGCCGTCCCATGCCATCGAACACCAACAAGGAGACCCAAATGAACATGCTGAAACCCGCGCTGCTGGCCTCGGCGCTCGCGCTGCCCCTCGCAGGCACCGCGGCACTGGCCGACACGCCCGATGACATGCTGGTCATCGCCCAGAACATCGACGACATCGTCGCGATCGACCCGGCGCAGGCCTACGAGTTCACCTCGGGCGAGCTGGTCACCAACCTCTATGACCGTCTCGTCCAGTACGATGCCGAGGACCCGACCGTCCTCGCGCCCGGTATCGCGACCGAGTGGGAAGTCGATGCCGAGGCCAAGACCATCGCCTTCACCCTGCGCGATGATGCCGTCTTCAACTCGGGCAACCCGGTGACCGCCGAGGACGTGCTGTTCTCGCTCTCGCGCGTCATCAAGCTGAACCTGACGCCTGCCTTCATCCTCGCCCAGCTTGGCTGGACCCCGGAGAACGTGGACGACATGGTCACCGCCGAAGGAAACGTCGTGACCGTGCAATACGAGGGCGACTTCTCGCCCGCCTTCGTCCTGAACGTCCTGGCCGCGCGCCCCGCCTCCATCGTCGACAAGGCGCTCGTGATGGAAAACGAGCAGGACGGCGACATGGGCAACGCCTGGCTGAACGCCAATTCGGCAGGCTCCGGCCCCTTCGCGCTGACCGGCTACACGCCGGGCCAGATGGTGCGCATGGCCGCCAATGAGGACTACTTCAAGGGTGCGCCCGCGATGTCCCAGGTCATCATCCGCCATGTCCCCGAATCCGCGACCCAGCAGCTTCTGCTGGAACAGGGCGACATCGACATGGCGCGCAACCTGACGCCCGACCAGGTCGCATCGCTGTCCAGCGACGACGTCAAGGTAGAGACCTTTCCTCAGGCCGCCGTCCACTTCCTGTCCTTCAACCAGAAGACCGACAGCCTGACCGATCCGGCCGTCTGGGAAGCCGCGCGCTATCTCGTCGATTACACGGGCATGACCGACACCATCATCAAGGGCCAGATGGAGGTCCACCAGGCCTTCTGGCCGAAGGGCTTCCCCGGTTCCTACGACGAGACGCCCTTCACCTACGATCCCGAGAAGGCCCGGCAGATCCTCGAGGACGCTGGCGTCGAGCTCCCGATCGAAGTGACGCTCGATGTGATCAACGCGCCCCCCTTCACCGACATGGCGCAGTCGCTGCAGGCGAGCTTTGCCGACGCGGGCATCGACTTCGAAATCCTGCCCGGCACCGGCGCGCAGGTCATCACCAAGTACCGCGAGCGGACCCACGAGGCGATGCTGCTGTACTGGGGCCCCGACTTCATGGACCCGCATTCCAACGCCAAGGCATTCGCCTACAACTCCGACAACTCGGACGAGAACTACCAGGCGACCACCACGTGGCGGAACGCCTGGGCCGTGCCGGACGAGATGAACGAGCAAACCATGGCCGCCCTCTCGGAGAGCGATCCCGAAGCGCGTCTCGACATGTACCGTGACCTTCAGGCCAAGGTGCAGGAAAGCTCGCCCATCGTGATCATGTTCCAGGCCACCTACGAAGTTGCCATGGGCGCGGATGTCTCGGGCTACGTCAACGGCGCGACCTCTGACTTCGTCTACTACCGGCTGGTCGAAAAGGAATAATCCTGCGACCGCCGCAAGACTACAGGGTCGCCGATTCTCCGGCGGCCCGTTTCGTTTCAGGAGTGAACAATGTCCTATCTGATGCAGGCCGAAGAGCGCCTCGCGCGGCTGCGCACCCGGATGGCGGAAACCGAAACCGACCTATTGGTACTGGGCCCCTCCAGTCACATGGCATGGCTGACCGGACTGAACCCGCACGGCGACGAACGCCCCGTCATGCTGCTGGTCAGCGCCGAACACGCCGGTTTCCTGATGCCCGCGCTCAATGCTGCCATGGCGCAGGAGATCACCCCGCTGCCTCTGTTCACCTGGACCGATGACGATGGCCCGATGACGGCCCTCGACGCCCTGCTGGACGCCAGCGATGCCCGCCGCCCAGGCCTGTCGGTGGCCCTGGACGAAACCATGCGCGCCGATTTCGCCCTGCTGCTGCTTGACAAACTGGACAGCCCACGCCGCCGCTTCACCGATGACACCGTCAGCCTGCTTCGCACCCGAAAAGACGAGGAAGAAGCAGCCCGTATCAAAGCCTCGCACCTGCTGAACGATGCCGCGGTGGAGGCCGCCTTCGCCGCCCTGAAGACCGGCACGACCGAGGCTCAGGTCGTCGAGCTGATCGAGACGCACTACAAGAACAACGGCGCCGCAACAGCCTTCTGCTCTGTCTGCTTCGGCGCCAACGGTGCCTTCCCGCACCACCACCCCGGCGCCACCGCCTTGGGCGAGAACATGGCCGTGCTGATCGATACCGGCTGTGTGCTGGACGGCTATCCTTCCGACATGACCCGCTGCCGCTGGTTCGGCCCAGATCCGGATCCGGAATTCCTCAAGGTCCGCGACATCGTGGAGGCGGCGGTGCAGGCTGCCCTTGCAGCCGCCCGGGTGGGCGCACTCGCCCGCGAGGTCGATGCCGCTGCCCGCGGCGTCATCAGCGATGCGGGCTACGGCGACCGATTCCCGCATCGCACGGGACACGGGCTGGGCCTCGATATCCACGAGGCGCCCTACATCACCGGCACTTCGGAGTTACCCCTTGTGGCCGGGAACGTCTTCTCGATCGAGCCGGGCATCTACCTCAACGGCAGGTTCGGCCTGCGGCTGGAAGAAATCGTAATCCTGCGCGAAGACGGCCCCGAGATCTTCTCGGAACTGCCCCGGGTCTGACGAGACCCTCTGACCACGGTTGCCGAACCTGTAGCATCGGACAAAAGAGCGCGTGCCCACTCCAAACCCTTCCTTGCCCTGAAGCATACGACCGACGGTGTTGGGTTCGCGAGCGGATCGGGCCGGTGCAGGACGAGCTGGCTCTCGCTGGTGGGCGGGATGGGCGCGACGATCCGGAGGGCGCCCGCAGCCTCGCCACGCGGCTCAGGGAGGCGCTGGGGACCCGGCAGAAGCGAACGGCCGGTTCGGAGATCGCCGCCCCGGTGGGGCATTATTGCAGAACTCAGGCTTGAAGCGTGACGTCCCCTTGCACCGCTGACGTCATGCCACGCGGACGATCTCGGCCGTGCCGAGGGCGTTGAAGCGGTTCATGAGTGCGACGCGGATGTGTATTTCGGCAGTTTGTCGGTCGGGATCTCGGGCGGCGATGCGTTCGCCGAAGGCTTTGATGCCTCGCATCTTAGCCTCGATCCGGCTTCAAGCGTGATATCTGGTCCAGTGCTTCCAGTTCACGGTCGGGGAGCGTGACTACGGGGAACCCAGTCCGGAGGATGCCGCATGGGGCCACAAGGTCTACCATGCCGAGAACATGCGCCTGGAAACCTTGGTCGGGCGTGGCGTAGCAGACTCCGAATACACCTACGATTTCGGTGACAACTGGCAGCATCGCGTCGTCATCGAACATGTCGGAGTCGCGGATCCAGTCGTCGACTATCCGCTCTATCAGGGTGGCGAGCGCACCGCGCCGCCGGAAGACGTCGGTGGTCCGCCCGGTTTCGTCGATTTCGTGGAAGCCATGGGCAATAGCCGTCACCCGGCGCACAATGACATGATCCGTTGGTACGGGCGCCCCTTCAATCCAAGGGATTTCGGCGAGTCAGCGGTTGCCGCAACCGTCCGCGAGATCGCGGCCAAGAGGAAAGTGGCAATGCTGGCGTTCGAGCGGACCCAGCAACCTCGGCTGGTGCTGCCTCACACTTGCTTGTCTGATATTCTGGGCCCTGATGCTTGCGAAATGAATGTGGCTGCAAACACTTGCAGACATTGACCGGCTATTTCATTCTGCAACTGAGTTCCATGCATGGTGATAAATGTCGACGGCTATTAATCAAAATTCCGAACAGATAGCCCGTGACGCTATCGACAAACAGCTCATGGACGCGGGTTGGGTGGTGCAGGACAAGGCCAGCGTCAATTTCAACGTCGGTTTGGGCATTGCGGTCCGTGAATACCAGACCGACATCGGTCCGGCAGATTACGTTCTCTTTGTCGATCGGGCAGCTGTGGGGGTCGTTGAGGCCAAGCCCGGAGCGTGGGGGGAGAAGCTGACGACGGTGGAGGAGCAGTCCGCCGGGTATGCGAACGCTCAGTTGCAGTGGGTCAGCAATGCGGAGCCGTTGCCCTTCGTGTATGAAAGCACCGGCACCATCACACGGTTTACCGATAGCCGGGATCCGTCACCGCGGTCTCGCGAAGTCTTCACTTTCCACAGACCGGAAACCCTAAAGTCCTGGTCGAATGCGCCGTTTTCGTTCAGAACCGGGCTGAGCGAGCTCCCTGACCTCAATGCCGACGGCCTCCGAGATTGCCAGATCACCGCGATCACGAACCTAGAAACCTCTCTTCAAGCCGGGAAGCCGCGGGCCCTCGTCCAGATGGCAACTGGCTCGGGAAAGACCTTCACAGCCATCACCCAGGTCTATCGCCTGCTGAAACACTCCGGTGCGCGCCGCATCCTGTTCCTGGTCGACACGAAGAACCTTGGTGAACAGGCCGAGCAGGAGTTCATGGCCTATGTCCCGAACGACGACAATCGCAAGTTCACCGAGTTGTACAACGTTCAGCGCCTCACGTCGCCGTCGATGGCTGGCGATACCCAGGTCGTCATTTCCACCATACAGCGGATGTATGCCACGCTGAAAGGCGAGGACCTCGATGAAAGCCTCGAGGATGAGAACCCCGCTGAACTGAAATTCCGACCGAAAACGCCGAAGCCCGTCGTTTACAACCCCAAGCTCCCGCCCGAGACCTTCGATGTCGTGGTGATCGACGAATGCCACCGCTCGATCTACAACCTGTGGCGTCAGGTCATCGAATACTGGGATGCCTTCCTTGTCGGCCTGACCGCCACGCCGGACAATCGCACCTTCGGCTTCTTCAAGAAGAACGTCGTCAGCGAATACACCCACGAGAAGGCCGTCGCCGACAAGGTGAACGTCGGCAACGAGGTCTACATCATCGAGACCAAGGTGACCAAGGGCGGCGGCAAGGTGCAGGCCGAACAGCTGGTCGAGAAACGCGAACGGGCGACCCGCGCGAAACGCTGGGAAACCCAGGATGTGGACGAAGCCTATGCCGCCACACAGCTCGACCGTTCAGTGGTGGCGCCGGACCAGATCCGCACCGTCATCCGCACCTTCCACGATCAGTGGCCTGACATCTTCCTCGGCCGCAAGGAACTCCCCAAGACCCTGATCTTCGCCAAGACCGACAGCCACGCCGACGACATCATCCAGACTGTCCGTGAGGAATTCAGCGAGGGCAACGAGTTCTGCCGCAAGATCACCAACGGCGCGAAGAACCCGAAATCATCGCTCACCTCATTCCGCAACGAATACTACCCGCGCATCGCCGTCACCGTGGACATGATCGCCACCGGCACCGACGTGAAGCCGCTCGAATGCCTGCTCTTCATGCGCGACGTGAAGTCGAAGAACTACTTCGAACAGATGAAGGGCCGTGGTACCCGCGTCGTCAAACCCGACGATCTGAAAAAGGTCTCCCCCTCGGCCAAGGCGAAAACCCACTACGTCATCGTCGATGCGGTGGGCGTCACCAAGTCGGTCAAGACCGCCAGCCAGCCGCTCGACAGCAAGCCCTCGATCCCGTTCAAGGATCTCGCCATGAACCTGATGATGGGCGATCGGTCCGAGGAAACCGTCAGCTCCCTCGCAGGCCGTCTCGCGCGGCTGGATCACAAGCTAACCCCCGACGATCAGGAGAAGGTCACCGAGCTGGCTGGCAAGCCCCTGTCCTCCGTCATCCGCGACCTCTTCGATTCCATCGACCCGGACAAGGTCGAGGCCGACGCCATCGCCGCAGGCCACCCCGAGCCGGACGATGCCGCCATGAATGCCGCCCGCGAGCACCGCATCAAGCAGGCTGCCAACGTCTTCACCGGGGAACTGATCAACACGCTCGACACCATCCGCCGCGACACAGAGCAGACCATCGACCATGACACGCTTGACGAGGTGATCACCGCCGCATGGGCGGGCGACACTGACGAAAACGCCAAGGCCATCGCGCAGGAGTTCGAGGACTACCTGAACGAACACCGGGACGAGATCGAGGCGCTGACCATCTATTTCGACACACCCGCCCGTCGCGCCGAGGTCACCCTGTCGATGATCAAGCAGGTGCTGAAGAAACTGACCGAGGATCGCCCCCGCCTTGCGCCGCTCAACGTCTGGCGCGCCTATGCGCATCTGGATGACTACAAGGGGGAAAGCCCGAACGGCGATCTGACGGCCCTCGTGGCGCTGATCCGGCGGGTGACGGGGTTGGATGATCGGTTGACCCGCAGCTCCGACCGCGTGCGCCGCAACTTTCAGAACTGGATCATGCAGCGGCACTCGGGCGCGGGGACCAAGTTCTCTGACGCCCAGATGGACTGGCTGCATATGATCCGCGATCACCTGATCAGCTCTTTCACCATCGAACGCGACGATCTGGAACTGTCCCCCTTTGAAGCCAAGGGCGGGATGGGGCAGATGTATCACCTCTTTGGCGATCAGATGGAGGACGTCATGACCGAGATGAATGAGGCGCTGTCGGCATGACGGAAATTGAATTGGGTCAATTCTACCCAGTCAAAACGAATGATCTGCCTGAAAGCTGGGCGGTATCATATGTCGGCGATTTTGCATTGGCTGTTCAATCTGGATTTGCTTGCGGCAAGCATGGCCGTGAAGATGGCGTTCCTCATTTGCGGCCTATGAATGTTTCGCGAAATGGTGCGCTCGACCTGTCCGACGTGAAGACCGTTCCGCCCGAATTCAACGAGAAACGCCTAAAGCGTGGCGACGTTTTGTTTAATAACACAAACAGCCCGGAGCTCGTAGGCAAGACCGCCTTTGTGACGGAGCGCGGTAGTGAATTGGCGTTCTCAAACCATATGACACAGGTGAAGGTCGCTGAAGGCGTATCCGCGGAGTTTTTGGCGGTACAATTTCATTACCTCTGGGCACAGAAATACTTTTTCCACAGATGCGTCAAACACGTTAATCAAGCCAGTATTTCTGCGACGGAATTAGCAACGAGGATTCCGTTCGTATGTCCCCCCACCAACGAACAACGCCGGATCGTGGAGCGGATCGAGGCGATGTTCGACGAGATCGACCATGGGGTGGAGAATCTGAAGAAGGCCAGGGCGACCCTTGGCCTCTATCGACAGTCCCTGCTCAAATCCGCCTTCGAAGGCCGCCTGACCGCCGACTGGCGCGCCCGCAACGCCGACAAGCTGCCCCCCCCCGAAACCCTTCTGGCCCGCCTCGAAGCTGAACGAGACACATGGCACGAGGCCGAGTTCCAACGCTGGCAAGACGACGTTGCCCAATGGGAAGACCGAGGCGGAAAAGATCCGAAACGCCGCAAGCCCGAAGCCTACAAATCCGGCGATGCACTGACTGAGGAAGAGCTTTCAGTTCTTCCCGACCTACCTCCGGAGTGGCTTTTCGTGCGTCTGAACGACATTGCCTACATCGGTTCGGGCATGTCCGTCAGTAAGTCGCGAAAGCACGAAGACCCAGTCGAGATTCCCTATTTGCGCGTTGCCAACGTTCAGCGTGGATTCCTTGAACTAGATGAAATCAAAACCATGCTAATTGAGCGATCTCAACTGGCCGGATTGCAGTTGCGCGAGTGGGATATCCTTTTCAACGAAGGTGGCGACCGCGACAAACTCGGACGTGGCTGGATATGGGAAATGCAGGTCGATCCCTGTATCACCCAGAACCATGTGTTCCGAGGAACTCCTTTCCGAACAGACAAAGACTGGTCGATCTACATATCCCAATGGGGCAACAGCTACGGCCGCGACTACTTCGAAACGGGGGGCAAACAGACCACGAATCTTGCGTCTATCAACAAGACGGTCCTCAAGGCTCTTCCTGTCCCGATCTGCGCCCCCGAAGAACAAGCCGAGATCACCCGCATCCTTGACGAGCGCCTCTCTGCCGCCGACGCGCTGGAAGCCGAGATTGACGCAGGCATGACCCGCGCCGAAGCCCTTCGCCAGTCCATCCTGAAACAGGCCTTCTCCGGCAAGCTTGTCCCGCAAGACCCCAAAGACGAACCCGCCGCCACCCTCCTCGCCCGCATCAAGGCCGAAAAGGCCACAAAGCCCAAGGCCACCCGCAAACGGAAGGCTATGGCATGATCAAGAAGAAAGGCCGCTCTATCGAGCTGTTCTTTGTCGACGGCACGCCCGACGGCATGGTCACGGCCACGATCCCGTTCCAGTGGTCCGGCCATGTGCTGGTGACGCAGCGCACTCAGTTGAAAGAGGCGATCTCCCGCCCCGAGGCGCAGCGCACCGGGGTCTATATCCTGATCGGCGACAAGGACGGCGTGACCACCGCCTATATCGGCGAAACCGACGAGCTGAAGAAACGCCTGACCCAGCACGCCTCGGAAAAGGACTGGTGGGATGTGGCGATCCTGATCACCTCGGGCGGCGAACCCTTGAACAAGGCGCACGCGCGGTATCTGGAACACCGGATGCTCGCGGACGCGAAGCAGATCAACAAGATCGCGCTGGAAAACGGTCAGGGCGCCACGGCCAGCCCCCTGAGCGAAGCCGCCCGCGCGCACATGGAAGATTTCCTCGAGAACATCTACCTCGTGCTGCCTGCGCTTCGGTTCGATTTCCTGTCCGAGCAGACCAAGGATGACAGCCCGGCAGCCCCGGCACCGACAACGTTCGGCGCGGTCTACTTCACCTTCGAGGTTCCTAAACACGGAATCAAGGCTCGCGCCCGATGGGAAGACGGCAAGTTCATCGTGGAGGCAGGATCCTTGGCGCGCGGCAAGTGGTCCAGCACGGCGCAGCACGCCACCTACGAGGAGCTTTACGGCGAACTGGTGGACCAAGGCGTTCTCCAGGTGGACGGCGCACACCGAGTCTTTTCGAAGAGCTATGTTTTCAGCAGCACCAGCGCCGCTGCGGCGGTTGTGTCAGGCCGCCCCGCCTCTGGTCCGAAGAGCTGGATCCTTGAGAACACGCACCAGAACTACGGCGACTGGGAGACATCGCAGCTTCAGGCCGTTTCAGGCGACGAAGGCATCTGATGAAGGGTTACTGCTGGGCGGTTCTACCGACACCGGTGTCAGGAGTTAGATCATGAGCACATTCGACAGCACGAAACTTCCGCTTCCGCAGGTCCTCAAGGACATCACGGATGGGGTCATCCAGCTCCCCGACTTCCAGCGCGGCTGGGTGTGGGATGACGAGCATGTGAAGTCTCTGCTGATCTCGATCGCGCGGTCGTTCCCGGTGGGGGCGGTCATGATGCTGGATACGGGCGGAGAGGTGCGCTTCCAGGTGCGCCCGGTGGAGAATGTCGAGTTCAGCGGACCGTTGCCGGAACCTGAAAAGCTGATCTTGGACGGACAGCAGCGCCTGACCTCGCTGACTCAGGTGCTGGCCCTCGACAAGCCGGTTAAGACCTTTGACGGCAAGGGTAAGGCCATCGACCGGCACTACTATATCGACATCGCGCTGGCCCTCGAGGAAGACCGACTGGAGGATGCCGTTATCTCGGTTCCGGCTGATCGGATGATTAAAACGAACTTCGACCGGGACATCGAGATGGACCTTTCGACCACGGAGATGGAGATAAAGAACTTCCACTTCCCATGCTCGCAGATCCTGAGCTCGGACGATTGGGAGGAGGCGCTGCACGAGCACGCGCCGGAACGCTTCGGTGAGTTCATGAAGTTCCGCAAGCAGGTGCTGGCGGCGTTCAGGAGTTACCAATTGCCCGCGATCACGCTCGGCAAGGCGACCTCGAAGGAGGCGGTGTGCCTTGTGTTCGAGAAGGTCAACACCGGCGGCGTCCCTCTGTCCGTTTTCGAACTGGTGACGGCGACCTTTGCCGCGGACAACTTCAACCTCCGTGACGACTGGTACGGCAGCCGGCTACGGAAGGTCGAGGGCAAGGTTGAACGACTAGCGAATGAGCCGATCCTGAAGGGGATCGAACCTGCCGACTTCCTGCAGGTGATTTCGATCCTTCAGAGCTCGGAACGCCGGAAAGCTGACATTGCTGCGGGCAAGACTGGAAAGCAGATCTCGGCAGTCTCCGCGAAAAGGGCGACTGTTCTGTCCCTGTCTCTCGACGACTACCAGA
The DNA here is from genome assembly GCF_003390865.1 of Tropicimonas sp. IMCC34011. Lineage (GTDB taxonomy): Bacteria > Pseudomonadota > Alphaproteobacteria > Rhodobacterales > Rhodobacteraceae > Tropicimonas_B. The sequence continues at coordinate 40,530 of NZ_QMEJ01000005.1, read as the reverse complement.
CCTGGGCTCCCGCGGTTGAGGCCGGCTTCATCCTTGCGGCCAAGTTCATGCGAAAGCAGTGTTTCTTCACGAGGCGCGAACTGCCGTACCGGACTCAACTGGTTCCTCTGGCTGCGGTTCTCTCCCAGATCGAGAACCGTTGGCTAGAGCCGAAGATCTACGACCGACTGTCGAAGTGGTTCTGGTGTGGTGTCTTGGGCGAGCTGTATGGCGGCGCGGTCGAGACGAGGATCGCGAACGACTATGAGGAGTTGATGCGATGGGTGATCGATGGTGGCGAGCCCAGCGACACACCACGTACCATCGGTGATGCCGCGTTCCAGGAAAGCCGTCTCGACACCCTCAGATCGAGAAATAGTGCAGCTTATAAGGGGTTGAATGTGTTGATCCTTCGAGAAGGGGCGAAGGACTTCTTCTGGAAAGCGAGCATTCAGGAGCTCGATGGGGAAGATATCGCCCTCGACATTCATCACATCTTCCCGAGGGCGTGGTGCGAGGTCGCGGGGATCCCGGCGAACACTTTCAACTCGATCGTGAACAAGACCCCAATTTCCTACAAGGCAAACCGAATGATTGGCCGCAAGCCTCCCTCCGAGTACCTTGCATCGCTGCAGACACATAAACAGGTCGGCCTGGATGACACCGAGATGAACGCCATCCTGGCTTCCCATCGGATTCCAGTTCCGCAGTTGCGTTCGGACGAGTTCGCGGAGTTTTACAAGGTCAGGAAGACGAACCTGCTCCAGCTCGTCGAGATAGCCATGGGGAAGGCGCCACAGCTTGACCAGTCCAATTCCGCTCAGTTGCCTTCTCAGGAAGCCGACCACGACGAGTTCGTGTGAAAGGACACCGATTGAACACCGCTCCAATTATTTCCAAGGTCTGGTCCTTCTGCACGACGCTGCGTGATGACGGTGTCGGTTATGGCGATTACCTTGAGCAGCTGACCTATCTGATCTTTCTCAAAATGGCGGACGAATACTCGAAACCGCCTTACAAGCGCGATGTGGGAGTTCCTGACGCGTACAGCTGGACAAGCCTGACTGGCTTGCGTGGGGCCGATCTGGAGGCTCACTACGTGAAGGTGCTTCGCGAACTGGGCCAGCAGAAGGGAATGCTGGGGCAGATTTTCACGAAGGCCCAGAACAAGATCACCGATCCGGCGAAGCTCTTCCGTCTGATCGATATGGTGGATGGCACCAAATGGATCATGTTGGGCGCTGACGTGAAAGGTGATATCTACGAGGGGCTGCTGGAGCGCAACGCCGAGGACACCAAGTCCGGTGCGGGCCAGTATTTCACGCCGCGTTCGCTCATCCAGGCGATGGTGGAATGCGTCCGCCCTGAACCCGGCAAGACCATCGCCGACCCGGCCTGTGGGACTGGCGGATTCTTCCTGGCGGCTCATGATTTCCTGACGGATCCAAATAATTATGCGCTCGACCGTGAACAGAAGGAATTTCTGAAGAACGGGACATTTCATGGGAATGAGATCGTCGCAGGCACGCGTCGCCTATGCCTGATGAACATGTTCTTGCATGGCATCGGGGAGATGGCGGGCGAACCGAGCGTTTCTCCCACAGATGCCCTGATCTCATCGCCGTCCGACACAGTTGATTTGGTGTTGGCGAACCCGCCCTTCGGCAAGAAAAGCTCCATGACCTTCACGAATGCCGAAGGCGAGCAGGAAACCGAGGACCTGACCTATAACCGGCAGGATTTCTGGGCCACGACGTCAAACAAGCAACTGAACTTCGTTCAGCACATCCGCACCATGCTGAAGACCACCGGGCGGGCCGCAATCGTGGTGCCGGACAACGTGCTGTTCGAGGGCGGTGCGGGCGAAACGATCCGCCGCAAGCTTTTGCAGAACACCGATCTGCACACGATCCTGCGGCTGCCGACAGGGATCTTTTATGCGCAAGGGGTCAAGGCCAACGTCATCTTCTTCGACAATCGCAGCGCCAGCAAGGAGCCGCAGACCTCGCACGTCTGGTTCTATGATTATCGGACGAACGTGCATCACACGCTCAAGCAGAAGCCGATGACCTATGCCCATCTCGAAAATTTCATCACCTGCTACAATCCCGCCAATCGGCATGAACGCACCGCGACCTGGACCGAGGACACGCCTGATGGGCGTTGGCGTGCCTATTCTCGTGAGGAATTACTGTCGCGCGACAAGTCGAGCCTGGATGTCTTTTGGCTCAAGGACAGTTCCATGACCGATCTCGACAGCTTGCCGGAGCCTGACATGCTGCTCGAAGAAATCCTGGAGAACCTCGGCGCAGCGATGGAGAATTTCGCGGCGGTCCGGCAAGCGAGTTGAGGCTGAAGCGGCTTTTCAGCCGCGGAAGCACTCCGTCAAAGTGGCACTCCCAGAAATAGTATGGGCGCCCTATATCTTGATCAAAGCTTGGCTTCGCGGGATCCTTGCCCCGATTTCGCGACAACTTTGCCCCGATTTACAGCAGAACATCTATCGGTAGGGCGAGCGGGATTGGGATTTCGTATCTTCGCAGTAGCGCCTGATCATCGACAGAGAAGTATTGCGCTCCCCGGTTGGCCTGATGAACTAAGCTAGGCGCAGGGTTGCGAGCCACGACTGATCTGCCCTTTGAAAACTGGAAATTGTGAAGCCGGAGTTTAGCCTCAAGCAGGGTTAGGCGTTAATGGAAATCCGTAGAGCGACTGGGCCTCGATGTTCAGCTGACCACGCAGGGTCCGTTCGCGCGCCGCACAGTTGATGCGTGACTTCATCAGCTCCGCCCGTTCCTCGACGAGTTCGGCGCGGCGCATCGAATAGTCCTGCTCCTGCTCGAGGAGCTCGGTCAACCTGCGTGTGCCGAGGTCGAAGTACTGGGTCCGGTAGAGATCCCGCGTTTCGGCGAGGAGCGCGATCTGACGCTCCAGCAGCCCGACACGTTGTGCGCCGGTGGCGATGCTCCGGGCCAGTCCCCTCTCCTCGAGATCCTGCTCGAGGGCAACGGTCTCGACCCGGGCCTCGGCGGCGGCGAGCGCGTTGCGCGCTGCGCGGGCGCGTGCCGTCAGCGCGCCGCCCTGCAGAACGTCCGACCGCACGCCGACGTTCAGACCGACGGAGGTGCTGCCATCTGCCACGTCTCCCCTCACCAGAGGCGAGGCGGTGATCCCGGGCAGCCGGGCCCGATCGGCCCGCTCGAGCTCGAGGCGCGAGCGAAGGAATTCGAGCCTTGCGCGAACCATCTCCTCGGACAGCGCCGAGGTGCCGCAGGACTCCGCCACGACGTCGAGCGGTGCCCCCTCGGATTGACCGCTGAGCCGGAACAGCGTGTCGCGTGCCTCGGCCAGGGCAAGCTCGGTATCGAGCACGGTGAATTCGGCCGCCTGCAGGCGCGACCGGGCTTCCAGCGCCTCTGTCCGTGTGGAGGCGCCGTTCTCGATCCGTGCCGCGACCAGCCCTGCAAGATGCTGCAGCTGCTGAAGGTGCGCATTGTGGACGGACAGCAGTTCCTTCTGCATCGCCACGTCCTGCACCGCGTGAAGGACGTCGATCAGGGTTTCGTCGACCTCCGTCTGGAAGTCGAGAAACCGAAGCTGAAGATCGAGGTCGGCGATCCGGATCGCCCGGTCGGTCTCGCCGAAGGAGGTGAGTTGCTGCTCCCCCACGAGGTCGACGGCGGCGTCGCCCTGCCCCGCATCCCCCACACCGCCGCCAAGGGACAAGCTGAGACTGGGGAAAAGCGCGGCCCGGGCGACCCTGACTTCATCTGCGCTGGCCGAGACAAGGCTCGCGGCCTCCCGCACCGAGGGGCTCATCAGGACCCCGTTCCGGGCCGCGTCGGCGGCGGATTGGCCAGACGACCGGCCGAGGGCCGGCAGGGCCGCAGCCTGGTCGCGCAGAGCCGCTTCCGTCCCCTCGGGGCCACGCAGACCAGAGCAGCCAGCCAGCAGCGCAACCGCCAGGACGGCAAATCTCCCTGCCCGGCCGTCCCGCCCGTCCGTCACTCTCTCCCGCCTCGGTAGCATCGGCTCAGTTCAGTCCCGCGGTGACAAGGTCGGCGCATTGCGGGCGGCGCCAGACGGCCTGTTCCAGGAGGCCGTTCCCGTCGAAGAAGACCATGTACTGACAGATCAAATGGTCGTTCTCCAGGAAGGGCAGCGCGAGCTGGAATTCCCATGCGCCGTTCCGGTGCTGACCGGTCGGGCGGCCGAGTACGGCGAGGAGTTCCTCGCGGGTCTGGCCGATGGCCACCTGGCGGACCTGCGCGATGCTGAGCGCGGTCCCCGTGCGGGAGTAGCGCTGGTCCATGCTTTCGTTGGAGCGACTGACCCCACTGAAGCCTTTGCCCGGCTCTACGGCGTTCAGAGGGTCGACGACCTGCGCGTCCGCGACGCCGGACCATGACCCTGCGGAGGCAAGGGTGGCTACTGCGGCCAGCGCGACGAGGGTGGCGCGCAAGGGGCGATAGTGTCGGGCTGTCTTGATCATCTCGTGGTCTCTCGGTCGGTTAGGTCTGTTCCGGCGGACGGCTGCCGGGCCAAAAAAAGATGCGGTGTCATCGCTCGCGCAGGGCTTCCTGCGCGCGATTGAACGGTTTGATGAGATATTGCCAGACCGTCTTCTCGCCGGTCTGGATGTCCACCGTGGCGATCATCCCGGGGACGATAGGGAAGCGGGTGCCGGCCGCGTTCTCGAGAAAGGTCTGCTCGGTCCGGATGTAGACCCGGTAGTAAACCTGCTCGGGGTTCACTTCGTCGCGGACGGTGTTGGGCGAGATCGTCCTCACCTCCCCCTCGAGCCCGCCGAAGATCGAGTAGTCATAGGCGGACAGGCGCACCAGCGCCTCCTGCCCGGGGTGAATATAAGCGATGTCGCGGGGCGAGATCCGGGCCTCGATGACCAGTTGGTCGTCGAGGGGCACAACGGTCATAAGCCGCCCGCCCGGGGGCACGACGCCGCCTATGGTGGTCACCTCGATGTCGTTGACGATGCCGCGCATGGGGGCCCGGAAGGTCAGCCGCTGGAGCTGGTCCTCCCGGCCCCGCAGGATCGATCCCTGCACCTCGGCCTCCGAGTTCACGCGCTGGAGTTCCTCGCCGATCTGCACGCTGCGTTCCGTGACCAGTCGGGCGATCTCGAGCTGGGCCTGCGCGGCCTCGCGGCGCAGACGGATCACCTCGACCCGGCTGGCGGCGCCGCTGTCCTGCAGGCGCTCCGTGATATCGAGTTCCTCGCGGGTCAGCTCGAGCCCGTCGCGAAGGCCCGAGAGGGATTCGTCGAGGCTGAGCCGCCGGGACCGGAACAGCGCCAGCTCGTTGGCGCGCAGCTCATCAAATTCCGCGCCGTCCAGAGCGGCGGGGAACGTCACCGCGTCGGCCTCGTCCAGTTCGGCCCGGAGCCGGGCGGCGGCGGCGATGGCCGCATGGTAGCGAGCGGCAGCCTCTTCCATGTTGGAGGCGGAACGCGTCGCGTCGAGGCGGGCCAGCACCTCGCCGGCCTCGACGGTGTCGCCCTCGCGCACGAAGATCTCGGAAACGATGCCACCTTCGAGGGACTGGATCACCTGCTCCCGCGAGCTGGGCACGACGGTTCCCTGCCCGCGCGACACCTCGACCAGTGGGTACCACCATGCCCAGGCGAGGAAGGCGATCAGCATCACGAAGACCAGCCAGACCAGACGCCGCTGTGGGCGGGTGTCGGAATAGACCGTTTCGGTTTGCCCGCCGAAAGAGGAGTCGATCACGCTCATGCCGCCCGTTTCCCGGCGCGCAGCTGGGCCAGCACCTCGTCCTTGGGCCCGTCCAGGAGGATAGCGCCGTTGCTGACGACGATGAGCCGGCTCGCCATCCGCAGGACCGCCGGGCGGTGGGTGGCGATGATAACGGAAACGGCGGGGTCAAGTCTGCTCAGAAGGTCGATCACCGCCGCCTCGGACACCTCGTCGAATGACGCCGTGGGTTCATCGAGAAGAAGCACGTTGGGCCGGCGCAGCAGGAGCCGCGCCAGAAGGAGGCCCTGCTTCTGGCCGCCCGAAAGGCCCAGCCCCCCTTCCTGCACCATGTGGTCGAGGCCGTCGGGCAGCGCCTGAACGAAGTCGGCCAGCCCCATCTTGCTCAACAGGCCGAGGATGGCGTCGTCCTGAGCCCCGGGGGCGCCAAGGGTCAAGTTCTCGCGCAGGGTGCCGTGGAACAGCCGGGCATCCTGCCCCATAAGGCCAATGTCGCGGCGGATGTCGCCGGGATCGACGAGGCCCATGACCACATCGTCGACCCGGACCTCGCCCGCCATCGGTTCCAGCAGGCCGGCAAGGCCTGCCAGCAGTGTGGACTTTCCGGCGCCGTTACGCCCGAGGATGGCGATCCGCTCGCCCGGTTCGACCCTGAGGTCGGCGACCTTAAGCGCGGGAGCCTGCGGGGCATGGCCGAAGACCGCACCCTTGAGCCGGAAGGCCCCGTGGATGACCGGCCGGTGGATGCGCGTTTCCTCGGCTGCGGTGTCGACCGGCAGCGCCATCAGCTGGTCCAGCGCGCCCCGCGCCACCTGCGCCTGCTGCCACCGGCTGAGGATCTGGGTGACCGAGGCGAGCGGCGCGAGCATCCGCGAGGACAGCATGGACGCGGCGACGAGAACGCCAGTGCTCATGTCGCCGGCCATGACCATCGGCGCGCCGAAGAAGATGACGACGGCAAAGACCCCGCCCTGTACCGTTTGCGCCCAGGACCCTAGCCGCCCGACGAGGTCGCGCAGTTCCATTGCGGAGCCCGACGTTGTCTCGTTGTAGTGGTTCCAGAGGTTCTGGAACCGCGTCTCGGCCTGCAGCGACTTGATGTCGTCGAGGCCCTGGATCGTCTCGACCAGCATGGCGCTGCGCAAGGCGCTTTCCCGCGTGTTCGCCTCGGCCAGCCGTCGCAGCCGCTTCTGGGCGAGAATGCCCGGCAGGACCAGCAGAACCATCGCGACGAGCGGGATCCAGACCAGCACCCCCGCGATGTACCAGAAGAGCACGCAGAACAGCGCGAAGAACGGCAGGTCCGCGATGGCCGCGACGGTGGTCGAGGTCAGCATCTCACGGACATGTTCCAGCTCGCGTATCTGCGAGATGAAGGTGCCGGTGGACCGGGGCCGCGCGGTGTTGCGCACCCTGAGCGCATGGCCGAAGACCTTGTCGGAGATGCGCAGGTCCGCCGCCTTGCCGGAGACATCGGTGATCCGGCTGCGGGCGAGCTTCATCATCAAGCCGAAGCCCATGGCCATCATCACGCCGATGAAAAGCACCCAGAGCGTGCTCATCGATTGGCCGGGCACCACCCGGTCGTAAACCTGCATGGCAAAGATCGTGCCGGCCAGTGCCAGCACGTTGCTGACCACCGAGGCGATCATCACCGACCGGTAGGGCCGCATGTCCGCCAGCGCGATGCTGCGCAACCAGTCCGGGCGCCAGGGTTCGATGTAGCTGTCGATCCGGCGATCCGGACGGCCCGTCAGGGGCCGCAGGACGTAGAGGCCGCGGAGGCGGGCGGCGAGCTCGTCCCGCCCGATGGGCGTCTCAAGCCCCCCGTCCCCGGCAAGCACCACGCCGAAGCCGTCCGAGGTTTCCCGCTCGATGACACCGATCTCGCCGCTTTCGAATTCGGCCACCATGGGCAGGCGCATTTGGGAGAGGCCCTCTGCCCCCTGCTCCGCCTTGCGGATGGACAGGCCCGCGGACCGGGCCAAGGTGGTCAGCCGGTCGCCCTCGGCCGCCCACGACAGATCGACCCGAACCCGTTCGGGCGACACGGCAAGGCGGTACTGCGCGGCAACGCGCAGCACCGCTTCGGTCCAGCCCTGGTGCGTGAGGCCCGGGGCGGCTGATCCTGCAGCCCCGGTTGCCGTGGTGATTTTCGCCATCTCGCTACGCCGCGTATTCCGCGCCCGGCTGAAGTTCGTCGTCGAGCGGCGATGCCGGTTCGAAGCCGGTGATGCCGTCTGGCGCGGAGGTGCCTGTACTGCCGGCACGATCGGCGTCTTCCTCCGGGAGGAGGTCGGCCAATTCCTCCTCGCTGCCGCCCTCGGCGATCAGCGTCTCGAAGCTGAGCTCTTCTGCCGCCTCCTCGGTGGCGGTGCCGTCGCCTTCGCGCGTGGGCTCTTGCGAAGCCCTCCTTGTCTCGGCCTCGAGGCTCTCGATCCCCGACAACCCGAACACATCGGATCCGTCGCCGCCTTCGAAGGAACTCATCGAGAAGGCCATGGAGGGTGCAGGCGGCGGGGTGATCGAGACATCCTCGACCGTCAGGGTCACCTCCTGGCCGCCGGCGGTGGTGCCGGTCCAAATGCCGTCGCCGTTGTCGAGCCAGTCGCCCGAGAGCGACAGGCTGTCCTCGGCATCGCCGGTGACCGTCAGGGCGCGGGGCGCACTGGTCATGGCGGCCACCTGCTCAGGGGTCAGGTCAGTGATCCTGTTGGCCCCGTCGATGGAGAGATCGAGCACCTCGATGTTGCGCAGGTTGGCCCCGAGCTCGGATCCGCTCAAGCTCTCGCCCTCGCGGAAAAGCACGGTGTCGACCCCGCCCCGGCCGTTGATGAGCTGGCCGGTCCAGATCAGCGTGTTGTCCGCAGCCGAACCCTGCTGGCCCGTCTGGTTCACCGTCACGAAGCCCTCCACGGGATCGGATTCGTCCGTACCGTCTACCGACCGCGCCGTCACCTTGAGCTGGAGCCCGCCGGTGGCGCCGTCTTGGTCCGTAAGTCCGGTCGAAGCCTGACGAAAGCCGAGCGTGTCGATCTCGTCCTGCGTGAGGCCGGCCACCGTATAGGTGCCCGATCCCGCATCGTAGGTGACTCCTTCGGTCAGCAGCGTGGTACCGAGGTAAAGCGAAGCGTACTCGCCCAGCCCCTCGATTTCGAGCGTCACCGTCTCGGTGCTGCCATCCGGTGCGCCGGGCACCGAGGCGTCGCCGGGATCCGCCAGCGAGGCGTTGAGGTTGATCGGGATGATCCGCCCCTCCGTCCCGAAGGAGTTGGTCGGATCGAGGGTGATCCCGTTGGCGACGGGTGTCACCACCAGATCGCCGATCTCCACCGTGTCGACCCGGTCCTCCGTCAGCGCCGTCTCACCGGAAATGACCGTCAGGGCGAGGTCCTCGAGCGTGCCGCTCCAGTTCTGCGGCGGCAGGATACCGATGTACTCGGGCATCGCCTCTCCATCGCCCACCAACAACCAGGTGTTCGTGGTCCCGTCGCCGCCGGCGTTGACCGCCATGGTGGCACTCGCCGCATCGGCGCCGGTGTAGACCTGGAAACCTTCGGGCAGGTTCGGCAGCAGCACCGTGGTAATGACCTCGGAGCCGTCGGAATCGACCAGCGAAAGCGACAGGTCCAGCTGGATCAGCGAGGAGGCGGTGCTGTCCGCGGCTTCGGGACCGGTGAACGGGGCCTCGGCGTCGACGATCACGCCGTCGTTGCTGATCTCGATCGGCAGGGTCGCGGGCCCCGAGGAGGTCAGCGTCTCCCCCCCGGTCTCGATGTTGCGAACCCAGGCCTCCACGGTCACCTCTCCTGCGGTCACGGTGCCCGGTGTGAAGACCATGTCGAGCGGCACGCCCATCTCGGCCCCGGGGATGACGTAATAGTCGCCGTCAGGGATGCCGTCTTCACCGGTGATGCTCGTCCGCTCGTAGACCACGCCATCCACGGTCAGCGTGCCATCGCCGAGCCCGTCGGTGCCGGTCACCTGCAGGTAGACCTCGCCGCCCACGATGGAGCCTGCGTCCCCGTCGGCCGAGTTGGTCACGGTCAGGGTCAGCGGGATCTCCGTATCGGCCTCGGTCAGCCTCCCGTCTTCGTCCGCGGCGCCGAGGGCGATGGACACGTTTGCCTCGTCGGTGACGGGCTGCACCGGGATCACGTCGCTCAGCGTCTCCTCGTTCGGATCGCCGCCGCCGGCAAGAGCGGTGGTCAGCGTCGCGTTCAGCGTGAACTCCTCGGCTAGGTTGTTGTCGTTGGCGTCGGGGGCAACCTGGAGGGTGATGCTGTCGAGCAGCGCGTCGAGCCTGGCCTGCGCCGCCTCGGTGTCATCATCCGGGCTGGTGGTGACGGAGGCCGTCCAGACCGGCTCGCCGTCCACCGTCGTGCGCACCATACCCTCGACGATGGTACCCATGGGCAGGTCCGTGATGGTCACGGTCAGGACGCTTGCGGCAGGGTCGGACACGGTGATCGTGCCGGTCACCACGCTGTTCAGCGTGAAGGGCAGATCCTCGGTCGCGGCGGCATCGTTGTACGCCCAAGCCTCGATCGCCGGCGGCTCTCCGCCTTCCTGGGCGGAGAAGTCGGTGGTCAGGGTCCAGGTTGCGCTGTCCTGAAGAACAGCCGCCGGAGAGTCAGGCCGGTCGCCCCGGTCTTGCGTCTGGACGGTGACCGAGATCGGCACGTTGTCCCGGTCGCCGGCGGCGCTGCCGACGCTGAGCACGACCGGCAGGTCAAGACCGCCTGCGTCGTTGATCGGCAGGGCGTCCACGTTTTCGTAGATCAGCAGCCACCTGCCCTGCCCCACCAGTTCGGCGTCCTCGACGGTCACGCCCTCCGGGACGTTGTCGAGGATGACCCGGACGACATGCTCGCTGCCATCGGTGTCGGCGGCGCCCACGTTGAGCGTCATCGTGACCTGTTCGCCGGGGGCGGTCACGGTGATGTCGCCCCCGTCCACCGTGCCGTTGCCACCGGCGAGGGCGAAGCCGCTGAGCGTCAGGTCAGGCTGGTCGGTCGCGGGCGTGCCGGTGATCTCGAAGGTGGAGGACTGCCAGTCGCTGGTCACCGGATCCACGGTCCCGTCCCCCGGATCGGTTATCCGATATTCCAGCTCGAAGCTGCCGAGATCGCCGTCAAGGTTCTCCGCCCCCAGGGCGGCGAGCGTTTCGGCCTGTTCGGGCGTCAGCTCGTAGTAGGCCGTCCCGCCGTCATTGACCGGCGTCAGGTTGCTGATCGGCTCGCCGGCCACGTAGAGCGTGAAGTCCTTCCCCACGGTCTGGGCCACTGCGATGCGGACCGCCTCGATCACCTCGTCGGTATCGCCGTTCTGAGGGACGATGCCGAAGTTCAGGCTTTGCAGCCGGTCCTCTACGATGGAAGCCGCGGTGGTGACCGTCGCCTCGGGCGAAGGTTCGACCGTGAAGGTGACAGGCACCTGCGCCCCGGTCCGGGAGGCGCCGTCGTTCTCGGTCGTGACCGGAGAGACGCCGAAGGTCACCTCGCCGCTGAAGTTCTGCGGCACGGTGATTTCGACCGTGTCCAGCTGGGCAGCCCGCAGGATCCAGATCCGATCCTCGCCAGACTCGTCGGTCCCCGTCGTCAGGGTGCCTTGGGTCAGGCCGAAGCCTTCGGGCAGGCCTGTCACCCGCACCGTCAGCATCTCGGAGCCGTCGGCGTCGCCGAGCGCGACGGAGACGAGGTCGGTCAGCGCGATGGTCTCGGTGCCGCTGTCGATCGCCTGTTCCTCGTAGGTCTGCGGGGTCAGCTCGACGATGGCCGGGTCGGCGACGCCGCGCACCTGAACGTTGATCGACAGGCTCTCCACCTCGGAGCGATCAACATATTCGACATCGTCGATGGTCACCCGGTCGACGGACTGCGCCGAGACCTCAAGGATGAAGTCTTCGTTGCTGTCGAACGGCGGGCGCAGGGTCAGCGGCAGGCCGGCGTCGAAGTCCGTGATCGTGACGGAGCCGCCCATAACGGTCAGCACGGTACCGTCATACGTCAGGACGGATCCTTCGGGGATATCATCGATGGTGACGTCGAAGGTTTCCGACGGGTCCGAGCTGGTGGGACGAATGTTGAGCGGGATGTCCGTATCCTCGTTCCCGCGGGCGCGGGCTCCGAGGGCGAGCGTGACCTCGTCCGCGACGGGTTCGACCACGAGGTTCTCGAGGAAGGCCTCGCCGCTCACCGCCTCGACTGTGGTGCCGCCGTCATCATCCTCGTCGACCGTGTAGGCCTGCACGCGGATGCGGAAGGCGCCCGAGAAGTCCTCGGCGGCCTTGAACTGGAGAGACCCCAGGGAGTCGACGGGCACGTCGATGGGAGTGGCCCCGTCGAAGATCGCGGTCTTCGTGGCGCCGCCTTCAACCCATTGGAACATTGAGCCCGTGGCATCCGCCGCGCTGCCATCCCCTTCGATCAGTTCGGGGGTCAGGCGGGCGAAGGTCTCTTCCTCCGCATCCTGGTTCGTCCAGCCGGCCTGAAGCTCGAAGCCGTCGCTGTTGAGATCGAACCAGGTGTCTTCGAGGGCGGCCGAGCTGTACTCGACCCCCGGCGTCATCGTCAGGTCGATAGTGCCATCGCCATCGGAATCCACGCCCACCTGTTCGGCCACGGGCGTCACCGTGATGGTTACGTCGTGTTCGGCCTCGGTCACCGTGTCGGTGACCGCCCCGCCGCCGACCTCGGCCTCGTCGACGCTCGATACCCGCAGGGTGATCGTCGCGTCGCCGCTGTCATGGGCGGGTGGTGTGATGGTGAAGCCGTCGAGGTACTGCTCGCGCTCCGCCTCTGTGCCGCCGGTGAAGGTGATGGTGTAGGTGCCGTCGACCTCGGTGATGTCGGCGGTGGCGCCGTTCGAGACATCCGATTCCGTCACCACCCAACCTTCGGGGATGTCGAAGGAGATAGCGGTGATGATCTCGGACCCGCCCTCCGCGGCCCCGCCGCTGGTATCGCCGAGACGCACTCCGGAGAGGAAGTTCGCAGGCGTGTCCTCTTCGGTGGTCACGTCCGCGACGATCACGTCGTCGGCGACCGGCGTCACCCGCAGGTTCAGCGTCACCGAGTTGTCGGAGTCGTCGGCTTCGGGCAGGCCCGGCACCCTGCGTCGGGTCGGGGTGCCCCCGTCGAGGTAGCCGTCAGCATCCTGATCCCGCGCGTTCAACGTCACGGTGATGTTGTCGAGGTCACCTGCGAAATCGGAGGTGCCCCCGATCTCGATTTTCGGGAAGCCGGTGGTGGAGGTGGACAGGCTGCCGCCCCCGAGCGTTATACTGCCCCCTGCCGCGACGGTCTGGCCGTTCACCACGATGGGCTCGCCCGAGCCGTTGGAGATGGTGATCGACCGCTTCTCGCTGCCGTCGAGGTCGGCAAAGCTGGCGGCGAGGACATCGGCGAGGTCGACGACCGTATCCTCGGCCACGGTGACCTCGGCCACGGTGTTCCCGCCGGTGCCGGAATAGACGATGCTCGTCGCGTTCTCGACCGCAGAGGCATCGACGCCGGTGTCGTAGGTCAAGGTGGCGGGGTCGGTCGCCGCCTGCACGAAGACTCTGACCGTATCGCTGCTCTCGGCGCCCTCGGCCACGAGGACAGCGCCGGTCTCGTCCACCTCGTAGCTGGTAACGTCGTAGGTCACGTCGAAGTTGGCGGAGCTGTTGGCCGGCGGTGTCACTTCAAGCGTCTCGAACTCGGCGGCGGTCATGCTGATGTCCGCGTCCAGCCCGGTGACCGAAAGGCCCGGGTCGGTCAGCTCGATCGTGACCTCGCCGCTGGCGTCCACGGTCAAGGTCTGGCCGGCCCAGCCGAGGATTGCCCCTTCGGGCAGGCCGGACAAGGTGATGGCGCCGATCCGTTCGGGCCGGGCGTTGTTGCCGGTCCCCGTCCCGTCGTCGGTGATGACCGGAGCGTTCAGCCCGAGAGCGACCGCCGTATCCTCGACGGTGCCGATCCGGTCGTCGTCCACCGTCACCTCGGCGGCGTCGGCCACGGGGGTGACATTGGCCGTCACGGTGATTGTCGAGGGCGTTGCCTGGTCGTCCTGGGTGACGATCTCGAAGACCTCTTCCCCGCTGAAGTCCGGGGCGGGCACGTAGCTGACGCTGCCGTCCGGGGCGATGGTCACGGTGCCGTGCTCGCTGTCGTAGACGACCTCACCGGTCTCGGGGTCGGTGGTCCCGGTCAGAGGCGTGCCGCCCTGCGAGATGCTGGTATTGGCGGCATTGGCGTCGGCCGAGGTGTTGACGGTGAAGCCGCTGCTGTCCTCGTCCACGGTCCGCTCGATGGTCGAGGCGGGCGCATCGTCGCCGACCGCGACGGTGAACTGGGCCTGGTCGGTGTCGCCGTCCTCGTCGGTGACCTCAACTCCGAAGACCAGGTCGAGGGAGCTGCCCCCGGTGTGATCGAGCGGGCGGAGCAGGTCGAAGGTGTAGCCAGCGTCGGCGTTGGCCGGATCGGTGATGGTGACGGTGAAGACCGGATCGGTCCCCTCGCCCGTGTCGGCGGTCAGGGTCAGCCCGTCCTCGGACAGGGTGTAGCGGATGGGGTCACCACCCGAGGTCAGGCCCGCGGGGGCGCTGTCGGTGGTCAATTGAACTCCGAAGCCGTCCTGGCCGGGAGCCAGGTTCAGGCTGCCGGACCGGGACAGCTCGGCGCCGTCGGGGTCGGTGCCCGAAGCGAGGTTCGCCTCATCCACCTCGGCGTTCTCGGGGGTACCGAACTCTGGCACGGTGTCGAGAACCGCGATCGGCTGGGCCCCGACCCCGGGCGAGACGTCGCCGTCCGCATCGATGGTGTTGTAGGTGAAGTTGTCCTGAAGACTGTCGTCGTTGTCCGGCAACTCGTGGTCCACGGAGGACAGGGGCTCGTAGCTCCAGGTGCCGTCGCTGCTGACGGTGAGGGTGCCGTACCGGGTGTCGACCTCCTCGGTGCCGCCTTCGGCCAGCGTCACCTCGGCCGGATCGCCATTCCGGTCTGTGTAGAAGACGGTGTTAACCCGTCCGCCGTCCGCGCCGAGCGTGTCGTTGGCCAGGAGGTTGGCTCCGCCGGCGGTGGCGGAGCCGATAGCCACGCCCCCTTCGACCACCGTCAAGGCCGGATCGTCGACCGGGGTTTCGGGCGCGTCGTCGAGGACGCCAACGGTGAGCCGGTCGACCCGAGTGTCGCCGTCCTCCTCGATCACCGCGATGCCGACCGTCTCGGTGACGACGTCGTTCGCGCTCTCGTCGGTATGGTCCTCGGTGTTGCCACTGAGGGCGTAGGTGTAGCTTACCACTCCGGTATCGCTGTCGAAGCCGGTGATGGTCAGGGTGCCGTATTCCGTGGTCACCGGATCGAGGGGGCCGTCAGTTACGATGGCCTGCAGCTCTTCGATCGTGAAGGTGGTGCCGCCGGACAGGGCGCCGTTCGAGACGGTGCCGCCGATGACGACGGATGCGAGGTCCTCGAGGTCACCGCCGAGGGTGAAGGTGGACTCGGCCGCATCGGCGCCGCTGCCTTCGTCGCTGCCGCCCTCGAGGGCGGATTCGGCGACGAGGATATCGGGACCTTCGCTCGCGTCCTCGTCAGTGGCGGACAAGTCGCTGACCGTACGCTCATCGGTGTCGACGTTGCCATACGCATCCGTCGAGGTGGCAGTCACGGTGACCTCGTCCTCGGTGATCGGGCCCGGCAGGGTCAGGCTCCAGTTGCCCGACGCATCGACATCGGCCGTACGGTCCGTACCGTTGACATTGACGATGACGGTGCTGCCCTCCTCGGCGGTGCCGGTGATAACCGGAGCCTCGCCGTCCTCGATCAGGATCGGGTCGATGGTGACCTCCGTCACGGTGTCGAGGAGGATGGTGTCGGTGGTCGTGGCGGGGTTGCCGCTGCGATCCTCAACGCTCGCGGTGACCGTCAGGGTGCCGTTGTCCAGCTCGCTCAGGTCGGCAGTGATCGAATAGGTGCCGTCGGCGTCGACGGGAACGTCGGTCAGGGTAACGCTGCCGCCATTGCCGTCGGTAATCACGATCGAGTTGACGGAGCCGCCCACGGCGGCAAAGCCTTCGATCTCGACCGCCGTCAGGTCGTCGACGGAAGCAAGGACGCCGTCCCCCGGGGCCTCGCCGCCCGGGCCGGCGTTGTCGGAAATTGCGACCCCTGCCACGTTGACGACCCAGTCGGCCGAGGCGCTGGAATTGCCCGTCCCGCTGCCGTCGTCGACGGTGTAGCCGATGGTGACCTGGCCGGTGAGACCCCCGGCGGGAGTGAAGCTCAGCTCCCCCCGCCCAGAGAGCGACACGGTGCCATTGCCGCTCTGAAGGGTGATGGTGCCGCCCGGCGCAATCTCCTGGCCGTCGACGACGGTGACCTGAAGGGTCTCGGTTTCGCCGGCATCGACGTCGGTGTCGTTTTCCAGCACGTCGAGGATGGCCACATCGTCCATTCCGATGATCGAGGCGTCATCGGTCGGGAGCGGCTGGTCGTTGGTGCCGTTCACGGTGACGGTGACGGACACCACGTCGCTGCCGCCATTGTCGTCTTCGATGGTCACGTCATAGGTCTGGGTCAGCACCGCGTCGGCGCCCAGGCTGTCGAGGTCCTCGTCATCGACCGTGAAGGTCCACTCTGCCTCGCCGGTCGTCGGATCGACCTCACCCACCGTGAAGGTCCCGAGGTAGTTCGTGGCCCCCTCGCTCGGCGCGACGGACGCGCTCAGGACGCCGGCATTGTCGACGTCGCTGGCGGTGATCGTGCCGGAGGTGCTGTGCTCGAAGGCGTTCTCGTTCTCGTCGCCGTCGGCCAGCTCGGTCACCGATCCGGTCAGGTCGGAGCCTGCTTCGTCGATCACCGGCGCGTCGTTGGTGCCGGTGATGGTGATGCTCACAACCTGCTCGGAAAAGCCGCCGTTGTTGTCGCTGACCCGGACGGTCACCTCGTCGGTCATGGTTTCGCCCTCGGCCAGCGCCTGGACCGCCGCGTTGGAGTTGTCGAGCGTGTAGCTCCAGCTCCCGTCCGAACCGGGGAGAATCAGTGTGCCGTATTCACCGTTCTCGGTCACCGCCCAGGTGTGGGTGTCGCCGATGTCGATGTCATCGACTTCGAGGATGCCGGTTGCCGGACTCGTCCCGTCCTCGGTCACCGTGCCGGTCGCCGCGCCAGAGATCACCGGGTCGTCGTTGGTGCCGGTCACAGTGACGATGATCGTGCCGGTGGCGGTCCCATCGGCAGATGTGACGATGAAGGTCTCGGTCAGGGTCCCGTCCTCGGGGAGTGACTGGACCTCGGTTAGGCTGTTGCCGATCTGGTAGGACCAGGTGCCATCGGCGTTGACGGTCAGCGTGCCCAGAGACGAGCTGCCTCCGTGGCTGCCGCTCACGAAGCTGCTTTCTGCAGGAGCCAGTTCGGCCTCGCCGGTATCCTTGTCGGTAACCTCGATGGAGCCGGAGGTGGTGAGCATTCCATCGTCGAGGCCGCTGTCCTCGGTCACGGCGCCGGTGTCGTCGGTCACCTGAGCGCTGTCATTCTGGCCGGTTACGGTAACGGTGATCGTCTCGGTGGCGGTGCCGTCGAGGCTGGTGACGTTGAGGGTGTCGGTGACTTCCTGGCCGTCGGCCAGCGCCTCTGTCGCCGGGCGCGTGTCGTCGAGAGTGTAGGTCCATGCGCCGTTTTCGGCATTGAAGGTGAACGTGCCGTAGGTCCCCTCGAGGCTGTCCGGCTCACGGAAAAAGGATTCCCCCTCGTCTACGTCGGTGACGGAGGCAGTGCCACTGGCCGTCTGAGTACCGGGCGTGCCGTTGTCCACCCCGCCGGCCTCCTCGACCGCGCCGGTCAAGTCGCCGCTGATGGTGGCCGGATCATTGACCGGGGTCACGGTGATCTCGACCGTCACGGTGTCAGAGCCGCCGTTGCCGTCGGTGACGGTGACGTCGAAGCTGTCCTCGCCGTTGTAGTCCTGGCCCGGCGTGTAGGTGTATTCGCCGGTCTCGGGGTCGATCTCGACCGTCCCGTTGGCGGGACCGTCCGTGACCTCGAAGGCCAGCGTATCGCCGTCGACATCCTCGGCCGTCACCTGGCCATCGACAGGGGTATCCTCGGGGGTCTCCTGGCTGTCGGGCGTCGCAACGGGGGCGTCGTTAACCGGGGTGACCGTGATCTCGACCGTCACGGTGTCAGAGCCGCCGTTGCCGTCGGTGACGGTGACGTCGAAGCTGTCCTCGCCGTTGTAGTCCTGGCCCGGCGTGTAGGTGTATTCGCCGGTCTCGGGATCGATCTCGACCGTTCCGTTGGCGGGACCCTCCGTGACCTCGAAGGCCAGCGTATCGCCATCAACGTCCTCGGCCGTCACCTGACCATCGACAGGGGTATCCTCAGGGGTCTCCTGGCTGTCGGGCGTCGCAACGGGGGCGTCGTTAACCGGGGTGACCGTGATCTTGACCGTCACGGTATCGGAGCCGCCGTTGCCGTCGGTGACGGTGATGTCGAAGCTGTCATCGCCGTTGTAGTCCGGGCCCGGCGTGTAGGTGTATTCGCCGGTCTCGGGATCGATCTCTACCGTCCCGTTGGCGGGACCGTCCGTGACCTCGAAGGCCAGCGTATCGCCATCAACGTCCTCGGCCGTCACCTGACCATCGACAGGGGTATCCTCGGGGGTCTCCTGGCTGTCGGGCGTCGCAACGGGGGCGTCGTTAACCGGGGTGACCGTGATGTCCACTGTGACGGTCTTGGACTCTCCGTTGCCGTCAGAGACAGTCACCTTGAAGCTGTCGGGGCCGTTGTAGTCCGGGCCCGGCGTGTAGGTATATTCGCCGGTCTCGGGGTTCATCACCACGGTGCCGTTCTTTGGCTGCGTGGTCACCTCGTAGGACAGGGTGTCATCGTCTTCGTCCGTCGCGATCACCACGCCTTCGACGGGGGTATCCTCTTCGGTGACCCGGCTGTCGGGGGTCACGTCGGGCGGCGAGTTCGGGTCATAGGCAAGTGCGGCCGCGGCCACCCCCGCACCCAACAGGCCGAGGCCCGGGGCGATGTACGGCGCGAATGCGTTTATCTGCTCGATCTCCGCAATGTCGAAGCCGTCCCAGACCTCGCCATACTGGCCCCACCAATTGACACCGTGCTCGTCGACGAAAGTCAGGTCGTGCCGCCCCTCCTCGGTGACGACGAAGAAATTGACCAGCCGAAGCATGGAGCCGTCCTTCAGGACGAGCACGAGGTCACTTCCATCGCGGTCGAATCGGGCCACGTCTTCGGGACCGATCTGAAGCTGCACGACAGACGGCTCTTCCAGTTGCACGACGCTGCCGTCCAGGTCGCGAGACTTGCCGCCCTGAGCTTTCGAAAACAGAGTCATCCGCATGATGGAGCCCGCCCCTCTTTTTTAGCCCCACCGACGAAGTTGATCCGACCAGAAATGGGAACTTTGAACACTTGAACCTGCCGCAAACGGCGCTCGGCGGACTTACAGTAAGGTCTTGGGCTGGAACAACAAAAAGCCGGCTGCAACTGGCAAAAATACTAGTTGCAGCCGGCCGCGAATTATGCCGGAGGAAAGCTGGTGGATGACCACCGGGCTTCGGATGCTCAATGATCCGGGGAACCGGCCGAACGGCCTGGGAATGGGGAGGCCATGATGTTGAAAGCTCTAGCAGAAGCGCTCCCGCGCTTGATGTCAGCAACATCCAAGCCTGAGCTGCAGGACGCGCTGACCAAGGAGACACGAGACCTGGGGTTCGTTTCCTACAACATCAGCATCGACAAGACGCATCGCCGGGAGTTCATGGAGGCCCCGACGATGACCACGTGGACGGCCGAACAGCTGGAAGAATATGCCCGCGGCGAATGGGCGCACCGGGATCCGCTAATCGCAATCTCTGTAGAAGCGAAAAGCGCGTTCGCGTGGCACACTCTGGACTGGGGCGGCTACCATCAAGAATATGCCGAGTACGTCGCCAGCCAGGGCATTGCCGGAGGCATTACCGTGCCCCTGCGATATGATCCCGATCGGCTTTCCGCGATGACGCTGCTCGCGCTTGACCCTGAGAAATTGACACCCGATTCCGTGAGCGCAACTGCTATCCTTGGCCATATCGCGATGGCCCGCCTTTCAGGCCTGAAGGAACAATCGCTCCTCCCATCCAACCAACTTTTGGGATTAAAGCAGTTGTCCTCCCTCCAGCTGGAGATTCTGGACTGGGTTTCGCAAGGCAAGACCAACCTTGAGATTGCCGTCATTCTCAGCAAGAACCGACGCACAGTAGATTACCACCTGCGCGAAATCATGTCGAAACTGAATGTCCGGTCACGGACACAGGCTGCTGCGATCTACGCCGGAAGATGATCAAGACCGCCAACCAATGCGCAAGCCGCCGCGCCCACCCGGCCGCCTGTCGGGTTCACGAAAAATACCCCGACTTGCTCTGGCCGCGCCGGCCGGGCGACACGATCCATTCGGTCAGGTGATGGGCCGCTCGCAGCGTCGAATGGCTCGGTGACTTACCGCTCTCGCACGCCGCGCCCACCCGGCGGCGACCGCCTCCGCTTCGTCGCAGAACCAGCGTTCCTCCCCGCCAGGTTGTTCTCGGTCCGCGCGGACCACGACGACCATGGCCTGTGGTATATCCGCTCTTCGTCCTTAGCGATGTTGCCCTTGATCGGGGCATCCGTCTGGCCCGGTGGCGGCGGCTCGGCCCCAACGGTCGGCACGAAACTCCCAGGCCGGCTCGGCTGGCGCCCGCCGAATACCGCGGCCGCGTTTGCGGATCGTGTTCTCAAGCTCGACGTAGTCGGAACGGTATTCGCGGTACGCCCGATGAGGCCGACCCGGACGAGAGCTTCGGCTACGTCTTCGCCATGGGCTCTACAACGCGCACCGTTGCGGCCATAGCCATCCCGATCCACGGCGATGCACACGACCTGACGGTTGCCGGTCATAGCGTCGAGAGCCGCGATCACCTGGACGCCACAGGCCCAGTGGCCACCTTTCCCGGCGCGGCCGATCTACCCGGCCTCAGGAGCATCGATGCCGTGGATGCTGATTGCCATGGGCCCGACCCTTAGGCCATCCCCGTCGTCGACCTCGGCACGGTCGCCACAGATCCCTCTCGCTCGGATGCAAACGGAACAGATGGTGCCCCGCTGAGCGTGGCCGCGAGAAGGATGACGCGCCAAGGTATCCGGTCACTGGTCCTCATGCCATGTCCTTTCTCTCGCCTGCCAGACATATGCCCATCGGCTTGCTCGGACGTAAATGGCGGTCCGGCAACGCCGCGGCGCTCGCTGCATCGAGAACGCATTGACTTTAGACTTTAACCGCTCGCGGCCGAGGTCTTCACATGCACAATCACGCGTGATGTCGTTTGCCTCTTTCTCGACGTCCTTCGGGCATGAACCCCGAGGAGGAGTGG
The DNA here is from genome assembly GCF_003390865.1 of Tropicimonas sp. IMCC34011. Classification (GTDB taxonomy): domain Bacteria; phylum Pseudomonadota; class Alphaproteobacteria; order Rhodobacterales; family Rhodobacteraceae; genus Tropicimonas_B. Next base: position 19,422 of record NZ_QMEJ01000005.1, on the reverse strand, counting down.
GAGGTAACGGAGATCCCCGAGTTGCGCATCGTGGAGGACGAGCTGTGGCAGGCGGTCCGCAGCCGGCAGCGTACTCTCGTCTGTGCAGGAACATCCGTCCCGGTCTGGGACCGGCGTCGGCCAAAGTTCCTGTTCTCGGGTCTGATGCGGTGCGGTTGCTGCGGCGGCGGCTTCGCCAAGGTCAGCCAGGACGCGTTCGGCTGCTCGCAGGCACGCAACAAGGGTCGCGCCATCTGCAGCAATATGGCGACAATCAAGCGCGTGGATCTGGAGAGCCGGGTGCTGAATGCCCTGGAGCACCACCTTATGGATCCGGGCCTTGTCGAGGACTTCTGCCGGGAATATGCCGCCGAACGCAATCGGCTTCAGGCCGCGTCCCTGGCGGGGCGGAGCGCCCTGGAAAGCGACCTCGCCCGCACGCGAGCCGATCATGGCAAACTTGTGGATGCGATCGTGGCCGGCGTGCCCGCAGAGCAGGTGAAGGATCGGATGATCGCGCTCGACGCCCGGCGCAGAGATCTCGAGGCGGAGCTGGCGGCGACAACCGCGCCCTCCCCTCTCCGCTACCATCCGGGGATGGCCGTGACCTACCGCGATCGCGTCGGGGCACTGATCCGGGGACTTGGCGACGCGGACGGCATGGAGGCAGCGAAGGACGCCCTACGCGGCCTGGTCGAGCGGATCGTTCTGACACCTGAGGCTGATGGCGACCTGAGCATCGATCTGCACGGCGCGCTTGCGGCTCTGCTTCAGCTCGCGACAGGGTGCGAAGCTCCGTCGCCGACCGCAAAAGCGGCGACACTCGGCGGGGCCCATCGCCAAGATACTGATAACATGGGGGAATTAGTGTTGGTTGCGGGGGCAGGCAACCGCCGCTTCCTACCTGACCTTGTCTGCGCCGTATGAATATTCTTTTCGCATGCAGCGACGAGAAGGAACCTGACCATTGCTTAGGGGCGGAAGCGTCCGCAGATCCGCGTGACACACCTTAACGAGAGAGATCCGCTTAGCACCGGCCCGAACAACACCAAACATAGGAAGCTTCAATGGCGGCAGGTGTGTCCGTGACTTGGCTTTCCGGCGCTCCCGGCCCTTAGCAGCCGTTGGCTGTGGCTTAGACTGCTGCAGGGCGGCTTCTCCAAAGCAGTCGTTCGTCGATACTGCAGCATTTGAGTTCGTCAGTTGACCGCTGAGCGGGCGAAGCGGGCATGCCATTGCTGCGCAATCTTTGCTACTCGAGATAGAATAAGCAGGTATAACGAGGTGAGCCGATGCAGCGGGAGGAAATTATAGATGCCTACCGGGAATACATTGACTGCTTGAACGCCCAAGACTGGAGCAACCTCCAGCACCATGTTGCGGACAACGTTGAATATAACGGGAGGACCATTGGGTTTGACGGCTACCGCGACATGCTAGTCGAGGATTTCCGAGCCATCCCCGATCTTTCGTTCAATATTGCCTTTCTTGTCTGCGACCCGCCCATGATCGCAAGCAGGCTTTCATTCGACTGCACACCGATGGGCCAGCTCTTCGGCCTGCCTGTGAACAAAAAACGTGTCCGCTTCGCCGAGAACGTATTCTATGAATTTCGTAATGGCAGGATACGGACCGTCTGGTCTGTTATCGACAAGGCAAGCGTCGCGGCCCAAATCTCAAATCATGCTGGGCAGTATGGGCTCTAAGCGATCATGCGGCACCGCGGCGGGATTCCTACCGCTTAGGTGTGCCCGTCGTCGCTCGCGGCCCGTAGCTGGCAATCGACAGGTCCGGCTGCTCAGGGCGCTCCCGGCCCATTGCCGACCTTGGGACTTGGTTACCATGCCGCGACGCAGCTTCAACGAAGCGGTCGTTCGTGCGTCGCTCAGCATTTTCCGACAGCCAACGTCCGCTGAGCGGACAAAGCGGTCATCGTCAGGAGGCCGTCTTTGCGGCGTGGGCGATGTCCGCGAGAGTTATTGCCGCATAGCGGGTCAACATCATGTCAGTCACGGCATCATCGACGTCGGCCAATGCGACGTTAACCGCTGCCTCGACGGGGCAACCTGGATGATCCTGGGACGTGCCGCCGGCATTTATCCCCGGACGGTCCAAGGCATCGAAGATGTCTCTCAGGGTCATGGCGTCGAGCGATTTGACAACCCGCCAGCCTCCACCAGGCCCTTTTGACGTTTCGACAAATCCACCATCGCGCAAACCTGCCAGCATCCGACGCACCACGACAGGGTTCGTCGTAAGCATCTTAGCGATTTCGGTCGAGGACATGACCCTGTCGCGCAGAGCCATGTGGATCATGACGTGCAGCACACGTGAGAAACGGCCATCGCGATTCACATCTTGCCTCATATCGTAACAGACGGGGTTACATCCTCTCCGCAACCCTCTATAGATAACCATACATGTTACACTATAGGAGCGCCACCATGAACCGTCGAAACGCCCTCATGCAGTTGGCAACGTTCCCACTCGTCACACTGGGTTTGCCCGTAGGTGCAGCCAGCCATTCAAAAGGAATAGATGATATGACCGACATGCCTTATCGCGACGTCGAAGCTAATGGATTACGGATGCGGATCGCAGATCAGGGGACTGGTCCCATGGTGTTGCTCTGCCATGGATTTCCAGAATCAGCTTATGCTTGGAGGCATCAGATCGATGCGCTGTCGGCCAAAGGGTATCGCGTGGTCGCACCCGATCTGCGGGGCTTCGGCGGGACCGACGCACCAGAGCCCGTGGAGGCCTACGCACTCCAGACGCTCGTCGGCGACATGGTGGCGTTGCTTGACGTGCTGGGTGAGGAGTCGGCTGTCATTGTGGGCAACGACTGGGGCGCCACACTGGCTTGGCAGGCCGCTTTTCTGCGGCCTGACCGGTTCACGGCCGTCGCTGCGATCGGCGTGCCGATGATGTCACAGCCGCCGGTGCCGCCGACGCAGATTTTTCCGGCAACGGACGAAGCCCTCTTCTACACACTCTATTTTCAGCAGCCGGGCATCGCAGAGGCTGAGTTTGAGCAGGACGAGCGCATAACACTTCTGAAGATTTTCTACGCGGCTTCCGGAGTAGCCGGTCCAAGGCAGGCAGGTGATGCAACGCCAAACCCATTTGCGATGGTGTCGCGCCAGGATGGTTTGCTTACACCCTTGCCGACGCCCAACCAGATGCCAAACTGGTTGACCCCGTCGGATCTGAACGCCTTCGTAGCCGACTACGCAAAAAGCGGTTTCAGAGGACCGCTGAACCTCTATCGCAATCTGGACCGCAACTGGCACCTTCAGAAGGCATTTGCTGGCCGAACCGTGGACGTGCCGGCGCTTTACATCGTTGGGACCCGCGACACGGGGCTGACAATACCCGGCATGAGAGACATCATTGCCGGACAGAGCGACCTTGTCCCGCAACTGCGCGAACCCGTCTTTCTTGACGGCGTCGGCCATTGGGCGCCACAGGAACAACCCGATGAGGTGAACAACGCACTACTGACCTTCCTCGCCGACGTCGCGCACTGATTGCGATCCGAAGGCAATACTCTCCATGTCGGCAATTTGAGGTCTTTCAAGTTTCCGACATGCGCCGTGGCGCAGAAGTCTGGCTATATGGGCTCGGAGCGGTCATGCGGTGACGCAACGGGTCGTGCGCCTGGCAGGCAGCGGCGGCCGTCGCTCCCGGCCCTTAGCTGCCGTTCGCCGGGCAGATCATCGCTGCGGCGCGGCTTTACCGAAGCGGTCGCTCGGGCGTCGCGCAGCATTCTCCGACAGCCAGGTTCCGCTGAGCGGACGAAGCGCCGAATTGAGGATGCTTGAACGGGCGTAGCTTACAAAACCGCTTCCGAATTCCCATATGTAGTTAATCAGCGCGACATTCTTCGCTATAAAAGGCATACCTCAATGACCATGTTTTCCATGAAGCCAAAGTTCAACCTTGCCGAATTCCTTGCGGTGCCCGCCCCCGTGGGCGCGGCCAGATCCCGTGGCGCCCGACGCCGCGGACCGCAGTTCCAGCGCGATGCGGCATCGGAAGATACTACCGTGCCCAAGCCGGATGAAGATCCGAGCTCGACAGAGAAATGAACCGGGCCCGATCTGCCGGCAACTGTATTCAGGCCGGAGCCGCATGACGGCAGTCGCTCCGAATGCGACCATTGCAGCGAGCCTACGATCAGCCTGCGTGCGATCGCTGTGATCGCAGTTGCCGTCACCTGCTCGGTCTCCCTCCGTCGCACCCGGCCCAAACCCGCCGTTCGCAGCCCCAGGATGTGACGCAGTGCGCTGCTTGATGCGCGGGTGTGGGACCTCAGCCGGAAGCGCAGCGGTCGGCCCACATCTGCCGTTCATCACTTCTCTGAATGCCGCAGCGTGGCACGCCGAACCGGCCGTTAGCTGCGGTTGCGAGATCGCGGTAACACCGAACTCACACCTTGCGGACGATTCCGGACATTCGACGTTGCTAGGAACCGTTCATGCGGCAAGGTCGGAGGACCCTAAGCCGCATCGGACGCGACAAACGAATATTAGTCTTGTACTCTGCCACGATGGTGGGAATCGATGAGCATATTCGGATGGTGCTGGCGCGGTACCACATGGACACGGGCCTCTATTCGCCTGTGCGCGGCGTCCAAGGCACAATCGACCCGGTACTCCGCCGCTGGGGCAACCAGTATATCGTTGATATTCGCCCGAGCGGTTCCTTTGCCAAAGGCACGGCGGTGCATGGCGGCACTGACATTGACATTTTCATTTCCCTGACGTCGTCTCTCAGAGAACCGCTCCAGTCGATCTACGACACGCTTTTCAACGCTTTGTCGCAAGCGGGCTACGCGCCGCGGCGTCAAAATGTCTCGATCGGCATCAGAGTTGGCGGTTGGAAGGTCGACGTGACCCCGGGGCGCAGGCAGGATCAATACGGGAACTATCATAGCCTGTGGAGCAACAAGACCAGCAGTTGGCTCCAGACGAACATCAACGAACATATTCGTGTCGTCTCCGGGTCTGGACGGATCAACGAGATCCGCTTGCTCAAGATCTGGCGTAATCGCCTAGGGCTGAACTGGCCGTCCTTCTACCTCGAGCTCTTCGTGATCGATGCCTTGACCGGCGCGCGAGGCGGCGCCGTACAGGCCAACGTCGTCACCGTCTTTCGCGCTATCGATCAGTCAATCGAGACACGCAGGCTCATCGATCCCTCGAATACAAACAATGCCGTATCGGCGACCTTAACGACCGACGAGAAAGCCGCCCTCGCAGTGGCCGCGCGTTCGGCGCTAAACAGCTATTGGAAGACCGTGTTTCAATGACGTCAGACTGGTCTCTCGCCGTCCTCTTTGCCGATTTTCACGACAAGATCGAACGTGAACTCGCGACCGCCCGAAAACTCGGGCACCCAACGGAAAAGGGAGATGCGAGCGAACAGGTTTGGAACGACGTACTCAACCGCTATCTGCCGCGCCGATACGAAAGCCGAAAAGGCTTCGTCGTCGATAGCAAAGGCGTCTTTAGCCAGCAGATCGACATCATCATTCACGACCGCCAATATTCGCCGTTCGTGTTCAGTTTTAAAGGGACCGACGTCGTCCCGGCGGAGAGCGTCTATGCTGTGTTCGAAGCCAAGCAGGAACTGACCGCCGACCATATCCGCTACGCGCGTGACAAAGCGGCATCTGTGCGCCGCCTTCATCGCACCAGCCTATCCGCGGAGACGATCGAAGGACCTTCGCGGCCCAAGCCGCTCCATCATATCCTAGCAGGCATCCTTACGCTCGGCGCAGGGTGGACACCGCCGCTCGGCCACACCCTGATTGGCCATCTCCGGCAGGACATGGCGGAAGGCCTGATCGATCTTGGCTGCGTCGCGAATGCCGGCTGGTTTACGCGCCGGGACGACGATTTCGAGGTGAACCAGATCGACAAGGCTGCAACGCGTTTCCTACTGGAGCTGATCGCGCAGCTCCAGGCGATCGGAACTGCGCCTATGCTCGATGTTCGCGCCTATTCAGAGATGATCTGAACGCGGCTTGGTCTACGAACCATCGCTGCGATCAGTTTGGGCTCCAAGCGGACTTGCGGCGTCGCAGCCAGCCGGCCACGTAGCGGACAGCAGCGACCATAGCTTCCGGCCCGAAGTTGCCGTTGGTAGCAGGTGCAGCGGATGCCCGCTTCAACCCTTCAATACTTCGCAGTCGATCGCGCCTTATCGCTTAGTATGTTTATCAGGGGAGCATTCGGTATAACCTAAGTTCCTATTGAAGCCTACGTTCATCGGTAGAAACGCCGAGAACCTCTGCTAGCTTCTCATGCCGGGTAATTCGTTGCTTTCTGTTATTGACCCCCTCACGAGCTGCCAGCGCATAGTCGTCTGGAAGATTGTCAGCAAGGTCCATGAGAGCAGATTTTACGGTATCAACCCCTTTTCGGCGAAGTGCGTCACTGTGCCAGAAACAGATCACCATGAGGCTAAATGCATTTGACTTTGAATACCAAACCGAATCGCTCGGCAGATCGATTTTTAGAAAGGTTTCGGCAGCCATTTCCAGGCCAGAAAGTATTTCGTCCCTGAAAGGAAAACGATCCTGGGTATCTTCTAAGAACTCTCGGGTCTTATCGTTCCGAGGGAAAAATCCGGAATAGACAGTCGATATAATATTAAGAGTGAACATCAAATGCACAACTCGCGCTATTTCGAACTCCGTAAAGATCTTGGTCTTCAGTAGCCAGCGCTGGAAGTTTGTCATGTCAAAACTTGATGCCCACGGCAGAAAATCCTCTGGCATAAGTGGGTGTAAATCGACTAACTCTTCTTCTTCCTGATCGCTATCTTCAATAGAACGTAAGAGCCCGCAGGCAAATTTAGCAATGAGCATCAAATCGACTGTAGCGTACTCTGTTGACATCTTTTCAATTGACGATAGCGCGTAAAATGTTCTATTAAGTCTCTTAAATATATCAATTATTTGCGGGTCACTGGCCTTCAGCTCCAAGTCGATAACCGGCACCTGGTAGCGCAGGAACTCTTCCTTGTTTTCAAGCTGATTGAAGGTTTTGCCGTTTACTTCTAAATCGCCAGAAACGAACTCTTTGATCGCATTCACTCGCTGCTGTCCATCTACGATTACGGAGCGACTGGTCAGTGTCTCCACATCGATATCGCCCTGGGCGATGAATATTTGAGGGAATGGAAGACCAAGAAGAATTGTGTCTATAAAGTCCTTTTTATGGACATCCCTCCAAACCAAGTTTCGTTGGAAGTACGGGCTCAATATAAGCTTACCCGCCCGGAGGTCATCTACCACAGCTACAAGGTCTCGCGATCGAACATGGTATCTCAGCATATCTATTCCCTAAACTTTTTAGCGGCGCCAGCTTGCTTCACAGCAAATGAGCTTGTTGAATCGTAGATAGAGAAAGTAATTTTCTCAAAGTGATCAAGAAAATCCCGTGATATTCTCTCTGAAGCCGCCATCATCAATCGGCGAGTTAAAGTATTGGGTAGCTGGTCAATTCGAATTATTCCTTTCCGAAAGGCATAGTCTTGAAACTCCTCAAAAGAGGAGAGTCTTTTCGATGCTTTAGGAAAAGAGGTTTGATCCGAGAAATTCTTTGTGAGGTCTCGGGTCTCGGCCATTGCGCGGCAGTAGATCAGGGGGCTAATGACTGCAACGTCCAGGTCGGACACTCCCGGTTCAAATGGTGATCCGTCTCGAAATCGACGCCCCCAATATGCGCTACCACAGATTCGAATTTCTGTAACGTCAACGGCAAGCTCTGTGGAGATAGAGTGCTTGATAGTCATGTAGAGGTCGAGCTTGTCGGAGAAATATGCGGCGCCATCGAGAAGAAACTCGTGCTTAGCTAGCGTTATTGGGTTCATGCGATCTCCAACTTTGCACCTCAATATCAGCGTAGTGCTTGGTTGTCAGCATCTTGTGACGTCCGCGCTTCTCTCCATACGCTTCGATGCTGTTAACAGAGTAGCTCAGTCTGTAATATGATCGGATGCGTCTCGGCTCTCGGAACGAAAGCGGTCTTTCGTTTGAGATGCGGCGAACGGCAGCTCTCCACCCATCCGCGACCTTCGGGCCAGGCGCAGCGAATGGTGGCTCTCCGCCCTTCGTGTCGTCCATGAAGCTATCGGCCGGGTTCCTCGCTGAATGTCCGCTTCCTGAGGGCGGCCGGGACACCTTGGCGTCCGCAGCGAAGGTCGGCTGACCGCCGGTTCTGTGGAAAAACACCCGTTCGCGAGCGCAGAATCTTGGTCTTTCGCGTCGGCGCAAGCGCTCTTCCTGTCAGGCGTTTCTCGTTTGCTGCGGTGCGGGAGGGATCTTCGCCAGTTTTCGGAGGTTCTGGGCGGTGGCGGCGAGGAGGAATTCGTCGTTGGCGCCGCTCGGGCCACGTAATCGGAGCCTTCCAAGGCCAAGGATGCGCTTGAGGTGGGCGAAGAGCATCTCGACCTTCTTCCTCAGCCTCATCGAAATCACGTACTGGTCGGTCTTGGAGATGTCGCGGGCGACTTGGCGGGCGTCCTCATGCTCCTCGCGGGTGATCTTGCGGACGTCCGCGTTCGGGCAGCACTTCGCCTTCGATGGGCAGGCCTGACAGACCTCTTTCAACGCCCGATAGCGGGCCGTCCCTTTATAGGTCGACCCCGGTTCGGGTCGGAATAGTTCCGGCGGAACTGCTTCAGCTCGTGACCCGCGGGGCAGATGTACTGGTCGTTCTCGGCATCCCATTCGAAGTCTGCCGCACGGGTCTAGGTCCCGTCGCTGCGTCCCGATTTGTCGAACACCGGGATGTGCGGTGCGATCTTGCGCTCGACCAGCCAGCGCAGCATCGGGCCGGTGCCGTAGGCGGTGTCCGCGATCAGACGCTCGGGTTGCAGAGCGAACCTGTCCTTGAAGCGGTCCAGCATGGTCTTGGTCGAGCCGACCTCGGCCTGCCGGATCGAGCGTGTTGCCTTGACATCGACGATGACCCCGTGATCCGTGTCGATCAGGTAGTTGTCGGAATAACTAAAGAACGCCGGACCCTTGGGAGCTGCCGTCCACTGGCTGGCCGGGTCGGAATGCGAGGTGAACTTGGGCTGGACCTCGCTGGCGGCGCCGAACGCGGCCTCATCCAGAGTGTCGAGATACTCGCGGACCGCGCGGGGCGCATCGGCTGACTCGATCTTCGAGCTTGCTTCGGCTTGGAAGAATGCTCCGATGAACGCACTGAATGATCGGTCTTGCCAATGGCAATGCGATTTCGCGAGAGTTGCCGTTCATCTGCGTCTCGGCATCGGTAATCAGGACTCGAACCCGACCTTCGCCGCGCGCTGCGTGCAGGGCAGCTTCGGCTTCGCGCGTTAATCTTCTTTTAGCTCTAGCCGGTGAAGATCCGCCCTATGCGCGTTAGAAAACTCGAAAGCTGCCGGGAGGAGGAGCGGATCGGCTGCCGGTGGGAATACGCTCTTGCCGAGACCGCCCAAGAGACGCTCGCCGTGGCGCGCGCCTTGAGCCGATTGTCGCTCGCCTGGGGTCCATGAGAAACACCCTGACATGCTCTGGCCAGGGCGGCCGGGCGAGGCGATCCAATGGGACTGCTGACGCGCCGCTCGCTTCATCGAATGGTTCGGTGACCTACCGCCCTCGCGCGGCGCGCCACCCGGCGGCTACCGCCTCCGCTTCGTCGCAGAACCAGCGTTCACCCCGCGCCAGGTCGATCTCGGTCCGCGCGTACCACGACGACCACGGCGTGTGGTATATCCGTTCTCCGCCCGACGCGATGTTGCCCTTGATCGGGCATCCGTCTGGCGCAGCGGCGACAGCTCGGCCCCAACGGTCGGCGCGAAACTCCCAGGCCGGCTCGGTTGGTGCCTGCCAGATACCGTGGCCGCTCTCGCGGGCCGGATCTTCGAGCGCGACGTAGTCGGAACTGTATTCACGGTACGCCCATGCAAGGCCGGCCCGGATGAGAGCTTCGGCTACGTCCGCGCCATCGACGGTGCAACGCGCCACGATGCGGCCATAGCGATCCCGATCCAGAGCAATGCACACGACCTGCCGGTTGCCGGCCATAGCGTCGAGAGCCGCGATCGCCTGGACGCCGCAGGGCCAGCGGCCACCTTCCGCGGCGCGGCAGGTCTGACCTGCCTCGGGAGCATCGATGCCGTGGATACGGATTGCCACCGGTCCGACCCGCAGGCCATCCCCATCGACGACCTCGGCTCGGCCGGACACGGTCGCCACAGCTCCCTCCCGCTCGAATGCAAACGGAAGAGACGGTGCGCCGCTGAGCGTGGCTGCAAGAAGGACGACGCGCCAGGGTATACGATCACTGATCCTCATGCCGTGTCCTTTCTCTTCCGCCCGACATATGCCAACCGCTTGCCTCCACGTAAATGACGGTTCGCCACGGGGGGACGGCCTAGTCGTGCATCACCGCGGCGCTCGGCGCGTGCTCCCGGCACGCGGAACGATCCACCCCCAGGCCTCGAACGCTTGCGGCCGAGGTCTTCACATGTCCCAATCACGCGTGATGTCGTTTGCCTCTTTCTCGACGTCCTTCGGCAGATCCGGACGGCGGAGGAGCCGGCGCACCCGTTCCATCATCGCCTCGACACGCGACGCCCGCTTGTCTGTCGCATCGATCTTTCGAACGAGCCGGAAGATGCTCGGCATCAACCTGTCCAGAAGGGACTTCGGCGCGGCCAACACTGGCGTCGGATCATCCAGGGTGATCTTCCCGTTGTCCTTGACCCGGATCCCTCCGGTCTCGACCGCCCCAAGGACATGATCGATGGCCACGAGGCTGGTATCGAGCTCGCACTTCTGCGTCCGTACCTCTTCAGCTTCTGTCTCCAATTCGAACCGGGCCGCCGCCGCCTCCTTCTCCCTCGTCGTCACGTCAGCCTCGCGGACCTTCAGTTTCATGGCCTCGAGACGTGCCGCCTCTGCTGCCTCGGTCTGGCGCTGCTCCCGGAGCGCCAGGTCGGCCTCGCTTGCCTCGATACGGCGCGCAGTCTCCGCCAGAGCAGCTTCGGCCGCCGCCGTATCCGCAGACCTTCTTGCGAGGTCGGCCTGCCCTGCCGCGATCTCCGCCTCTTTCTTTTCGAGGCGGGCCATGTAGGTCTTCCGCCGCTTGTCCCTTTTCTCCTCCTCGATGGCTTTCGCGTCGAGCTCGGCCAAGTGCCTTCGCGTCTTGTCGGCGGAGGCCCTCAGCACATCGAGTTCCGACTGCTGCGCCTTTTGGTCCGCCTTCATCCATGCCAGTTCGGCGATCCGGGTCTGTTGTTCCCCCCACATGAGGTTGAGATCCGCCTCGGCGTCCCCGCTCTCTGCGAGGAGTGTATCCAATGCGAGCCGCTCGGCCTCTCTCTGGCTTGAGAGCTCCGCGAGCGCCCGTTGCTCCTCGTCACGCTGGCGGCGAAGCACCTCAAGCTCTCTCGGCAGGTCCTGATGCAATTGGCGGACGCTACGATGGAGGGTATCAGGATGGTCCGCTCCCGCCTCGATGCGGTCCCACTTCCGGTGGCCCCGTTCGATTCCGGGCTCGTACTGTTGCATGATCTCGGCTGCCAGATCCTGGAGGCCTGACATCGTCCCACGCTTGGCGGCCTCGCTGAGAGCCAGACCTGCGGTCGTGTAACTCCTGAGCGTGAAGTGCGCATGGACCGCGGTTTCGTCCAGGTGGATCACCAGGGATTCAAGCGACGTGTCGAGCTGTGCCGCGATGGCCTTGGCGAGGTCCCGGAAGGCGTCATCCTGCTTGGACGATGAAAGGGATTCAAACATCTCCGCTGCCTTGCGACCGAACGTGATGATGCCGGAGGTGATCACGGCGGCATTCGACTTCATGGCCCGCTGCCGTCCCGCTTTCTTGCGCAGCTCGGCATTCTCCCTCTTGATCTGTGGGAGAGGCCGCATCGGCATCAGAATGCGATTGAGGTGGACGCGCTCTTTCTTGACATAGCTCGGAAGCTTGCCGATCCTGAAGTCGTGGCGCCGCGTGCCCTTGGCTTTCGACATTGTGCGCGATTCAAGTCGGACGGACACAGCACGGGGATTGGCGTCCGGGGAAAGCTGGGTTTGGGTGTCGGGTAGATCTTTCATACCCCGAGGATCCGCGCGATCGGCGAAAATCCGAAACACCATTTTCAGCAAGATCATCTGTTTGTCTGCCACGTCGGGTTCCGCATGGCAAAACCTACTAGGCATAACCCCCCGCTGCGCGCCTGATTATGCCTCTCCGGCGAAGGGGACCGCTGCGCGTCCCCTTTCGAAACCCCAGGCCGAAGGGGCGATGCCCCTCTCGACACCCCGCGCGCCGCCGGCGCTTTTCAGGACGCGACCGGGCATCGCTCGGCATCGTCGCCCGCTCGGGTCTCCGGGACCGGCACGCCCGGGATCCTCACCGCGTACCCCGTTGCAGTTTCGGGCTGGGCCCCGAACCTTCAACATGCCTGCTCGCGAGGGGGATACCCCCATCGATCCCCTCCTCGCCGACCGTGCCGGGTCTGCGCCCTCCCCTCGCCGTCCGCGGTCAGCAGCCTGCTGAACCCGGACTGTCCGGGATCTGAATGTCCGATATGGGTCAGTTGGCAGACAAGAACCGGAGGGGCTAGTGCGGCAGAACGGCTTGTCGGATCATCGACGCGCGGGGCCATAGAAAGTGGCGCCGATTACCCGCGGCTTTCTCCCGTCATCTCAAGCCACTGGACGAGGGCGCGTCGGATAACTTCCGGTTGCCACAACTGATCTACTCACTTTGACAGATAGCCGGCTTCCTTGAGGTGCGCATTGAGGAGGCGCTCCACGTACGAAGCAACTGAGCGACCATCCTCTTCAGCGGCCTTCTCTACCGCGAGCTTGGTTGCTTCAGTTACACGTACCGATATAGCAGAAGTTTTTGCCATGTGTTCACTTGTGTGCAGTTGACATTCATCGTCAGTGTGTGCATATTAAATCCAGTTGCACACATGCGCAACGGGCTGAGGGGAAGGTAGGATCTCCCCGCCCAGCCCTAACCACGCCAATCTCGGATAAGGAGATCACCATGGCTACCTTCCCGCGTATCACGCCGCCGAGCGTGACTGAACCGTTTGCGCACTTCTGGCACACCCCGATCTCGTCCGGGTTCTCCCGGCTGATCCCGGTGCTCGCCGGATACATCGAATGCGAACGCGACCTTGAGCATGCGGATTGTTTCGATCCGGCGTTCGTCGACTGGACGAGGGAGGCCGAGCGCGCCCGGGCCAAGGCACTCGACCTCGCGGGGCGCATCGGGTCGGCGCCGATTGCCCGGCGCGAGGACCTGCCTCTCAAGCGGTCGGGAATGCTGGTCCACGCCCTGATCGAGAGCCCCAGCGAAGACGCGTTCACCTCCCTGCACGCCCTGCTCGGTACCCATGCGGAGCTCTTCGCCTGCGTCGAGACCGGCGTGGTCGCGGACCGGGTGCGGCAGATGCTAGAGACCTGCCACGCCCAGATCGCGGCGCTCGCGGAGCTCGGCGAGTTCGACGATCCCGCCTCAGCGTGGGATGACGATGCCACGCACCGCGAGCCCGCCACGATGACGCTCGCGCCGGCTCTCTAGCGAGACCTCCCCGCCAGACCGACATCCGCCCGCGCGCGTCGCGCCGGGCGCCTCCCCCCGTGTCCGCACGTCAATTCCGCGTGCCGTCCTCCGCGCCCGTCCAGGCCGCGGGACGGCCACGCCTTGATCCCGGAGTCTCGTCATGACCCAGCCCCACACTAACACCCTCCCGTCGTCCATGCCGCTTGACGCGGCGATGCCGATCCCCGCGCATTGGCATGCCAAAGCTCAGGCCAACGGCTTCCACATCACGAGGCGTTGCAAGGACCGCGCCCGGGTAGTCCTGCAGTGCCAGACCTGTGGGCAGGAACATGATAAGCGCCACAGCGTCGTGGTCGGCAGCACCCCACTCTGCCCGCACTGCGTCACGGCCCGCTGGGAGGCGGATGCCGCGGCGGCCGGCCTCAGCTGGCTGGGCCGCGATCCGCAGGATCCCAGGCGCGGCCGCTATCGCGCCCCCTGCGGCCATGAGGTGAGCCGCCAGTTCGGGCTGATCAAGCGGATCGCAGCCGGCATCTGCGCGCTGCGCTGTGAGACATGCCAGCGCGCCAAGGAAGAGGCCGAGGCGACGGCCGCCGGGTGGACGCTGCTCGGTCCTGCACATGAGCACGGCGTGACCTACCGCCGCTACCGCCACGACTGCGGGCACGAGCAGGAGATCGCGCCCGTGAACATGCGCACAGAACGCGTCACCTGCGCTGGCTGCGGCGTTTGCTGGTCGGCGAGCCCGAGCTTCATCTACTGCATGCGCTTCGAGCTTCCCGGACTGCCGCCGCTGGTGAAGCTCGGGTTTTCCCGGAATCCTGAGAGCCGGATGAACTGGCAGCTCCTGCGGACCCCCGACCTGTCCGAGCAAGCCCAGCCTTCCGGGCAGATCCTTCGCAGCATCCAGATCCGGACCGGCCACCTCGCATTGTACCTTGAGAAGAGGATGCATGCCGCGCTCAGACGCAGCCATCCGGGCAGCGTCGTTCCAGCCGAACACTATGGCCCTTGGCTGAAGGTGAAATCGGAGATCTACATCGCCGATCTGGAGCCCGTGATCCTGGACATGCTGGAGCGGCTCGACACCGGCACCCCTGCCCCGGACTGATCGCGCCCCATCCGTCCCTCCCCCCTTTTTTCCGAAGAAATAACCGGCGTTAGCCGTCCCCTTTTCTTGTGTCATGGAGCACCGCGACATGCCGAAGACCACACAGAGCCCCGTCTGGGCGCCCCTTGCGCGCCTCCTGATGCGCCGTCTCCGCCAGGCGGAGGCCGACAGCACCTTCGATCTCGACATCACCGAGGATGGCGAGGGGATCGGTCCGGCCGAGCCGCGCCCCGGCCCGAGCGTGGTCGAGCTGCTCGACGAGCTCGAGATCAGCCAGCGCCAGGACTCGCGCGATCTCGAGGCGATGCGCGCGGCAGGCGTCGACGGCTGGACGCTTGATGAGACCGGCGCCGACATGCCCGCACGGTTCATCGAACCGGGCAAGATCCTGACCGCGTTGCGGCTCGCGGCCACCTTCAGGACGGAGGCGACCTTTCTCGAGACCCTCCGCCGCGGCAGTGTCACGGTGATCGAGGGCATCCCGCCCGAGCAGCTTAGCGGCGCCGCGACATCGATCGGGCGCCTGCTCCTGCCCAAGGGCTGGGCCGCGCAGTCGCGCGCTCCGCGCGCGGCGAAGGGCGGCATCCTGCAGCTGCTCCGCCCGGCCGACGGGACGCATGGCAGGGTCTCCGAGACCGCCGTGAGCCGGCTCGAGACCGAGATCCTCGCCGCATTGGCGCATCCGCAGCCTCTGATGATCCTGCTGCCGACGGGGGCGCGGCTGCCGGCGCAACTGGCCCGGGTGCTACCGCCCGCGATCCGCTTCGCGGAGATCGATCGTGAGATCCTGCTCGCGCTCTTGGGGCAGACTCACTCCTCGACCGGCAAGATCGATCGCGCCCATGTCCGCCCGCTCTTGCCGAGCGACGCGGAGCTGGCGGATCTCGACACGCTCGGCCTCCTCGCCGCACTGCGAGCCCCGGACGCTGCCGCGGCGGCCCGCGCCCTGACGGAGATCCTCGCGCCTGCGGGCGCGGAGCCTGGCGTCATGACGCTGGAGCAGATCGGCGGCGACGGCCCGGCGCACCGCGCTGCGGCGGCTCTCGTTGCAGACCTTTCAGCCTGGCGGCGCGGCGACGCGGAGTGGCGCGAACTCTCTCACTCGCTTCTGCTTTCGGGCCCGCCGGGCACCGGCAAGTCCGTGCTCGCGCGCGGCATCGCCGCCTCTGCCGGCGTGCCCCTGATCGAGACCTCCTTCGGGACTTGGCAGACCTTCGGCCACCTTGGCGACATGCTTCGCGAGATGCGCCGCAGTTTCAATGACGCCCTGCGCAAAAAGCCTAGCGTGCTCTTCATCGACGAGATCGACGCTGCGGGATCCCGGGACAGCGCGGACCGGCACGGCTCGAGCTATCGCGCCCAAGTCATCAATCAGTTCCTGGGCGAGATCGATCAGCTGCAGCGCGCGGGAGGCGTTCTCCTAATCGGCGCAAGCAACCACCCAGAGGATCTGGATCCGGCGATCCTCAGGGCGGGCCGGTTTGACCTGCACTGCAGCCTCGACCGGCCGAGCCTGGCGCAGATCCAGCACATGCTGGCCCGGGCGATGCCAGACGCCAGCGGCGATCAGTTGGCGGAGCTCACGAGGCACTTCGCGGGCGACACCCCGGCCACCATCGACGCCGCCCTCCGTGCCGGGCGATCGGCGGCCCGGCGGGAGGGCCAGGCCTGCGATCCCGACCGGCTGCTCTCGGAGCGCTCCGAACAGAGGCCCGCCTACGACCGCCGCGCGGCGATCCACGAAAGCGGCCATGCGGTCGTGGCCACCCTGTTGGGGGCCGGTCCGGTCCGCCGCATGCAACTTTCCTCCGGGGGCGGCGCCACCTCGCGCGGCACCGCGATCACCGAAGGCACCGCGCCCGAGTTCGAGGCCGAGTTGACGATCGTCCTCGCAGGGCGTGCCGCCGAACGCCTGCTTCTGGGCGGCATCAGCGCCGGAGCCGGCGGCGGAGAGAGCAGCGATCTCGCGACCGCGTCGGCGCTCCAGTTGCAGTTCGACCGGGAATTCGGGCTTGGCATCAATGGCAACGCCTGGCTCGGCCCGGCGGCCATGCAGCGCCTCGGCCCGGACGATGCCACGCGCCTCCGCGTCCGGCTGGACCGGTTCGAACGCCGCGCCCGCGCGCTCCTCGAGCCCCACCGGGATCTGCTCGAACGCCTCGCCGCCCACCTCGTCGACCGCCGCGAGCTGACCGAAGCCGACCTCCACCCCTGGCTCGCGGGCCTCCCCGTGGACAACACCGCGAAGACCACCGCGTGAGGCGGAGGCGCATCAGCGCAATAGAACGCAAGGTGGGCGCGCCCCAGCACCGGCGCGCCTGCCCTTATCGTGCTGCGATCACACCACTCGTCACAGCGCATTGCCATAAAGGAAATCGCGAAATCGCGGCGATGGCGCGGCGCGCGACCGCGGTTTGCACAAATCGTATTCGCAAATCCGGAGCCGCATCGCCGTCATTGCCCGGCAATGACGGCGGCGCCGCGGCCCGGTGGCACAAAAGCAAATCGCAAACTTCGGGCGAACGTCGCCCGATCCCGGATCGAAGCCGGCAAACTCCGGAGAATTCCCTCCTGGTAATGTTTTGCCCGGGGGAGCGTCACGGATGTTCGCCGGCCCGGCTCCGCCAACGCGCTGCCGCCGCACATCTCGGCCTCGAGTTTTCCACAGAAACCCGACCGATCTCCCCTGAGCTCCCTCTCTTGTCCGGCGACCCTGCCCGATCTCCCAGAGTATGATGATGACAACAGCCACCGGGGCAGGTCCCGGACAGATCAACACCATCATGAACCACCCGCTGCATCCAGCTGCGGGGGATCGGGAAAACTCGGCCAATGGCACGGGACCGGACAAGACATGCAGAGCCAGAGGAGACGCCGCCCGCGGCGCCGTCCCTGGACCGTGCGTCTCGTCCCGGCGTTTGCGAACCGCCGGAGCCGTTTCATCCAGCGCTGCGCCATCTCGTCCGTTTGCTCGCACAGCAGGCCGTGCTCGAGGAGATCGCAGCTTCCGATCCGAAAGAGTGATCCATGATACCCGATGCGCCTCTCCGCGCCGCCATCTACGCGCGCTACTCGAGCGACCTGCAATCGACCGCGTCGATCACCGACCAGGTCCGTGTGTGCCAGGCGCTCTGCGTCGATCGTGGCTGGCTGGTGGTGGAGGTCTTCACCGATGAGGCCATGAGTGGGGCCTCGCACCTGAGGCCAGGCTTCCAGGCGATGCAGCAAGCCGCGATGAACGGCCGGTTCGACATCATCATCGCCGAGGCGCTCGACCGGTTGTCCCGCGACCAAGAGCATATCGCGGCGTTGCACAAGCGCATGAGCTTTCTCGATGTCTCGCTCGTGACCAAAGCCGAGGGCGAGATCAACGAGATGCATATCGGCCTCGGCGGCACGATGTCGGCCCTCTTCCTGAAGAACCTCGCCCTCAAGACACATCGCGGGCTCGAAGGTAGGGTGCGCGGCGGCAAATCGGCCGGTGGGCGGAGCTATGGCTACCGACCGGTGCGCGAGCTCCAGCCGGACGGCGGGATCAAGACCGGCGATCTGGAGATCGTACCCGAGGAGGCGGCAATCGTCGCCCGGATCTTCGAGGATTACGCCAATGGCCTGAGCGCGCGCGCCATCGCGGCCACCTTGAATGCCGAAGGCATCACCAGTCCGGGCGCCGGAAGCGGCCGATGGAGCTTCTCCACCATCTCCGGCAATCACAGGCGCGGCACCGGCATTCTGAACAACGAGCTTTACGTCGGTCGCCGGGTCTGGAACCGCCAGCGCTTCATCAAGGACCCCGACACCGGCAAACGCCAGGCGCGCCCCAACCCTCCGGAGATGTGGATCACCGAGGACATTGCGAAGCTGCGCCTCGTGGACGACGCGCTCTGGCACCGGGTCAAAGCACGACAGGGCGCCCTGCGGGACGAGATGAACCCGGCCGGCGTCAAGAATGCTGCCCTGAGACCGGAGCGGGCACGCCGCCCGACCTACCTGCTCTCAGGACTGATCAAATGCGGATGCTGCGGGGCAACCTACACGCTTATCAACAAGACCCGGTATGGGTGCTCGGCGGTACGCAACAAGGGAACCGCCATCTGCACCAACCGAACCACCATCCGCCGCGGCGCCGTCGAAGAGCGGGTCCTGTCCGGTCTTCGGGAACGCCTGCTCCACCCTGCATTACTCGACACCTTCGCCCAGGAATACCGCACGGCTTGGAACGCGGCACAAGCCGACACGCAGGCCGCGCGCGCAAAGGCCGAGCAGGAGCTCGCCCAGGTTGAGAAGAAGATCGCCGGTCTCCTCTCGGCCATCGAGGACGGCATGTATCACCCCTCGATGAAGGAGAAGATGGCGGGGCTCGAAGATCGCAAGCGGAGCCTCGCAACCCAGGTTGCGGAGGCCCCAGAGCCGCCCGTTCTGCGGATGCACCCAAGCCTAGGCGATCTCTACCGCCAGAAGATCGACGATCTCGTCAATGCCCTGTCAGACCCAGCAGTTCGGGTCCAGGCCGCCGAGGCGATGCGCAGCTTGATCTCCGAGATCCGGATGGTCCCGGCCGCAGACGCACCCGATGGCCACCGGATCGAGCTCAGCGGCGATCTGGCGGGTATCCTGGCATTGGGAGAGGCAGAGACGACAAAGCCCCCGCGGATGGCGAGGGCATTGTCGGAAACGATGGTTGCGGGGGTAGGATTTGAACCTACGACCTTCAGGTTATGAGCCTGACGAGCTACCGGGCTGCTCCACCCCGCGGTGCTTTTT
>NZ_QMEJ01000004.1 GCF_003390865.1 Tropicimonas sp. IMCC34011 | reverse complement strand
CCCGCCGCGCCTGTTGACGGGGACTCTCCCATGCGGATACCCCTTGTTTTACTGAGGCAGAGCGCCGAGGTGAGGCCTGTAACGAGAACACAACCCAAGAGTGACCGATCTCCTGGGCACCAGTTCTCTCTCATTTTCAGTGAAAAGTTTTGATTCCGGGGCGGCGTCCCCCGACTCGCTCTTCACGTTGAAGCTGTGAGGGGGGCGAGGAGCTGCGTCTGCCGCAGCTCCGGCGATTGGTGCGGCGCCGAGGGTGACCCTTCCTGACCGTTGTCCCGGGATCGAGCGCACGCGATGGCGCTCATTTCTTCAGTCCCCGATCTTCGTTTCCGGCATCTGTGTGCGCCAGACTGGCAGGCGGATGATGGCGCGGGTTCGATCCGGCTCGGCGCGGACTTCGAATTCGCCGCCATGCAATTCGACCAGCTTGCGGGTCAGGGGCAGGCCGAGGCCGAGGCCGCCGCGCGTGTCACGGTTGTCGATATTGCCGCCGACGACGAAGGGGGCGTAGAGCCTGGCAAGATCGACGTGATCGCCGATACTGCCGCTGTCGCAGACATCGATCTCGATATGTCCGCCATCGACCTGGCGCGCGCCGACGGTGACGTCCGCGCCGCCATGGTTAATGGCATTGAGGATCAGCGCGTCGAGGGCGAGCCAGATCTGATCGGGGTCGAGGTAGATCCGCGCATCGATCGAGTCGTCCGCAAGGGCAACGGTCTTGATCGCCCCATCCTTCCCCGGCAACTGCATCGCGGCAACTTCGTCCAGAATGTCGCTCAGGTCGCAATGGCGCTCGTTGAGGCGCAGTTCGCCGGTCGAGGCATCGCTGAACGCGATGATCGTCTCGACGAGCTTGATGATGTGGTCGACGGACTTGCGCGCTCCGGTGAGCAGCTTCGGATTCGCCCCCTTCCCGAGCGTGAGCTCCAGCAGCTGAAGGCTCCCGAAAAGAATCGTCAGCGGCGTCCGGAGTTCATGCCCGATGAGCGCGATGAAGGTGGATTTCGCGACCTCGTCCGACCTGTGCGCGGTGGTCTCGGGCGGTCTGGCTTCGAGCGCGGCGACAACGGCGCGGCCAAGCTCGGTCAGAATGGAGAGCTCCCGCTCGGATGGCGGGTCGTGGGGCACAAGATCGATGCCGCAGAGGGAGCCGAAGCGGTGCCCGGACGAAAGAATGAGGGGAACGCCGGCATAGTACCGCGCCTGTGGCCCGCCCTCGGCGACCATCGGGTGGGACGCGAAGCGGGGATCCTTGCTGAGGTCGGGGACGACCATCGGCTGGTCCGACATGATCGTGTGGGCGCAAAAGCCTGTATCCCGCGGCATCGGACCGAGATCGTATCCGACGACGGACTTGTACCACTGCCCCTCGTCCTCGACGATGCTGATATGCGCGAGCTGGCATCCCAGAAGCTCGCGTGTCGCCCGGCAGATCGAATCGAAGAGTGCCTCGTTCTGCGCTGTCAGTCCCGGAATGCCGAGAAGCGAACGGAGGCGGGCCTCTTCGTTGAAGGGGATGGGATAGGTTCGAATCGTCAGTCTCGCAGGCATACGAACGGGAAGCGGGCATCGAGCGTTGCTCCATCCGGAGCAGTCCCGTCTGCCTGTCGCCATACTGCTAGCGCGACTGTATGCAACTGTCTACTGCGCCGAACGCCGTAACCATGGTTTTCACGGGCGCCAGAAGGGTTTGGAACACTCCGTGCGCATGTCGATCTCGTCGATGCCCATATCGTGAAGCCGATCGAGGGGAAGGTCCTCCAGCCTGCGGCGCATCTGCCAGCGGGCGTGCCAGGTGCGCAGCCGCTCCAGAAGACTGGGTTCCGGCGGGATCGGGGCATAGGTCGCCCGGCGTGAAACGTTTTGATGTGCCATTTTGTATTGATACAATTTAGGATTAGGGTACAATACACGGATACAATATCTCCCAATCCAATTGGAACGGTTTCATTGTCATGGATACAATTTCGTTGTCGGATCATGGCCGGGGCCCCAAATACCTGGCGCTGGCCGATGCGATCCGGGAGAGGATCGAGACCGGTGCGCTGACGCCCGACGCGAAGTTGCCTCCTGTCCGGGAACTGGCATGGCACTTGGGCATCACGCCCGGCACCGTGTCCCGCGCTTATTCATGCCTGACCGAGGAAGGGCGTCTCGTGGCGCGGGTCGGCAGCGGAACGTTCGTTGCTCCGCGCCATTCCGAAGAACCGCCGCCGCTCGTCGCCACCCCCCTGCGGGGAGAGGCGAACCTGCGCAGCTCCGTCATTCCCGAGGTCGGTCAGGCAGCGCTCATAGGCGCGGCGATGGCTCGGGTCGGGGCGTCCCTGACGGCGGAGATGGTGGAGTATCCCCGACGGGCGGACGAGCTTGAGGTGATCGACGCGTTGCTCGCCTTCCTGCCCCGCACCCAGACCGGGCCCGCGTCGCGCGAGGACGTGGTGGTGACGGCGGGTGCGCAGCATGCGCTCCACGTCGCGGCGGAGACGCTCCTGCGAGGTCGGCGGCGGACGCTCATCGTGGAGGAGCTGTCCTATCCCGGCTTCCGCAATGTCGGCGCGCTGGCGCAGGCGAAGGTGCTGTCCATACCGATGGACCAGGAGGGGCCGTCGGCCGAGGCGCTCGACGCGATCTGCGCCCGATCGGGCCCCGCCGTCTTCATGACGTCCTCCCGCCTTCACAATCCGACACTTGTCCGCAGCAGCGCATCGCGCCGGGCGCGGATTGTGGAGATTGCCCGCGCCCGCGATCTGCACATCGTGGACGACGATACGTTCTCCTTTGGCGAGGACGAGGTCTCGGGCTACCGCGATCTCGCGCCCGAGCGGGCCTGGCACGTCGCCTCGCTGTCGAAATCCATCAGCCCGACGCTTCGCTTCGGCTCCCTCATCGCGCCGGTCGGCTGGGGCAACCAGGCGCTGACGGTGGCGCAACAGCAGATGTACGGCCTGTCGGGGCTCATCCTGCGGGTGGTGCTGGACCTGTTCCGGAGCGGGGAGGCGATGCGGATCGCCGCTGACGTGCGGGCGGCCTGCAACCGCCGGGTCGCGATGGCGCGCGGGATCTTCGGCGAGGGACCGGTCTACGACGCGGACACGCCCTTCATCTGGCTGCCCCTCCCGTCCCATTGGCGCGCCTCGTCCTTCAGCGCGGCCTGCGCGGAAAGGGGCGTCCTCGTGAAGCCGTCCGATCAGTTCGCCGCCGCGGACGGGGCGGCTCCGAACGCGGTTCGCGTCTATCTCAACGGCCGGCTGAGCGATGCGTGGCTCGCCGAGGCGCTCGGCAAGGTGGCGGACCTGATGGCGCGGCCGGTCATGGGGGTCGAGCCCTGAGGCGTCAGCCCGCCGGATCGTCGTCGTATCGCTCGTCGAGGATCCGGGCGCGGTCGCCGTCCGGATCGTCATATTGCGAGGCGCGCATGGTCCAGACGAAGGCGGCCAGTCCGAGAATGCCGAGCGAGACGGAGACCGGGATGAGGATGGCAAGGACGTTCATGCCAGCTTCCTCGCCGCATTGAGCGACACCGTCAACGAAGACGCGGACATGGCGAGCGCGGCGATCAGCGGGGTCGCGTGACCGGAGAAGGCGAGCGGCACGGCCACCACGTTGTAAAGACCGGCCAGAGCAATGTTCTGCTTCATCCGGACCGTGCTGGCGCGGGCGGTCGCGAGGAGCGTCGCGATGGGTTCGAGGCGATCCGAGAGCAGCACCACGTCCGCGAGACTGCGCGCCGCTTCGAGGGCGGAGCCGGGGGAGAGGGCGGCATGCGCGACGGAGAGCGCGCCGGTGTCGTTCAGGCCGTCTCCGATCATCAGCGTCCGGCGGCCCTCCGCGGCGCGCGCCTCGAGCCAGGCTGCCTTCTCCTCGGGCGTCATCCGCCCCTTGGCGGTCTCGATGCCGAGGCGCGTGGCGACGCGGGCGACCGCGGCGGAGGCGTCGCCCGAGAGAAGGGCGATGTCATAGCCGTGGGCCTCCAGCATGCGCAGGCACTCTTCGGCATCGGGGCGCGGCTCTTCCTCGAAGGTGAAGAGGGTGACGTGCGAGCCGTCGCCGAGGGCAACCCCATCGGGATCGGCGTCGCCCGGTCCGGCCCAGTCCGGCCGCCCGAGGCGGACGCGGCGCCCGCCCGAATGGCCTTCGACACCGCGGCCGGCGACCTCCGTCACATCCTGAACCGGGGCCGGCTCCAGGCCTCTTTCCGCGGCGGCCGCGACAATGGCGCGGGAATAGGGATGGTTCGATCCCTGCGCGAGGCCCGCCGCGAGGGACAGCGCCGCAGGGTCCGGCTCGCCGCGGAGCCGCGCGGCGCCGGTCGTCAGCGTGCCCGTCTTGTCGAATACCACGAGGTCGATCTCCGATAGCCGCTCCAGCGCGGTGCGGGATTTGACGAGGAGGCCCAGCTTGTAGAGGCGCGCGGTCGCGACCGTGGAGACGGCGGGCACGGCGAGCCCAAGCGCGCAGGGGCAGGTGATGACGAGGACGGAGATCGCGACATCGAGAGCGCGCCACGCATCTCCGGTGAGACCGAGCCAGAGCAGGAACGCGGCGGCGCCGAGGATGTGGACGACGGGCGCATAGGCGCGCGCGGCGCGGTCGGCGATGCCGGCATGACGGGAGCGCTGCGCCTCCGCCGTGGCCACGAGATCGGTCAGGCGACTGAGCGCGGTCTCCCGCCCGGCCCGCACCACGCGGATGTCGAGCGGCCCGGTGAGGTTCACCTCGCCCGCCGCGACCTCTTCCCCGGGTCCGACCCGACCGGCCTTCGATTCGCCGGTGAGGGCAGAGCGGTCGAGATCGCTGAGGCCACTCGTCACCACCCCGTCCGCCGGCAGCCTGTCCCCCGGCCGTGCGCGTATCATGTCCCCCGGAGCGAGGCTCTCGGCCCTCACGATCCGCTCGGCGCCGCCTTCGAGGAGGATCGCCTGGGACACGTCGAGCGCGGCGAGTTCCGCCGCGGCGGACCGGGCTGCGTTGCGCCCGGCATGGTCGAGATACCGCCCGATGAGGAGGAAGAAGGTCAGCGCCAGCGCCGCGTCGAACCAGCCGTGCTGCTCACCGCCGAGAAGGGCGCTCGCGAGGGAGACGAGAGCCGCCAGCGCGATCGCGAGCGAGATCGGAACGTCCATGTTCAGTCGGCCACGGGAGAGGGCCGTGAGCGCCGAGGCGAAGAAGGGACGGCCGGAGAAGGCGACGGCGGGCAGGGCGATGGCAGCCGAGATCAGGTGGAAGAGCCGCTCCGTAGCGCCGGCTGCGCCGGACCACACGGCGACGGACAGGAGCATCACGTTCATCATCGCGAACCCGGCCACGCCGATCCGCATGAGAAGATCCCGTCCCTCGTTCCCCTGCCGCCCGAGGCGCCCTGTATCGAGCTCCTGCGCCCTGTGTCCGGCGCCGGCGAGCGCCTCGATCATGGGGCCGGGCGTGATGTTCGCCCCGGCGATGAAGACGCGGCGCAGGGTCAGGTTCACCCGCGCCTCCCGGACCTCCGGAAGCCGCCCGAGCGCATCTTCCACCGACGCGATGCAGCCCGCGCAATGGATGTCGGGCAGGTGCAGGACGACATCGGGATCGGCGTCCCGCGTCGCCGCCCTTTCCGGCAGGGCAACGCAGGCGGGGCAGGCGGCTGTCATGGCGCGACCCGGAGCTTCAGCCGGCGCGTAAAGGCGGTGCCGTCCGGCGCCTCGGCCTCGACATCCAGCCGCCAGAGACCCGGCTCCAGCTCCACCCTCCAGCTGTCGCGGCCCTCGAACCGGCGGGCGAGGTCATCCCGCCCCTCGGTGGGCCGGCCGACGGTCAGAAGGGCAGGGCTCGTCACCGGCACGCCCGCCGCATCGCGGAGCGCCACGCTCAGGACGCCTCCGTCGTAGTCCGCGACGAGGTCCCAGGCGAGCGCCTCCTGCGCGGCCTTGCGGTCGTCGAAGCTCTGGCTCGCGACGTAGGAGTTCGCGACCTCGAGGCCCGGAAAGGTCCGCACGGCGTTGTAGGCAAGGGCCAGGTTCACCCCGATGATCACCCCGAAGGCGCCGATAAACAGTGCAAGAACCTTGCGTCCCGTCAGGGTCATCGGGTGCCCCTCCCGTTGAATGTGGTGGGAGCGGAGGCGCGCTCCCCGGAGATGTCGTCCATGATCCAGATCCGCAGATCCGTCGTATCGCCACCGGCGGCCTCCGCGCCTGCCGGTGCCGTCACGTAGACGCGCGTGAGGGCCTGTGCATCCGCCGGCACCTCGACGCTTGTTCCCGCAACGCCTTCGACGCTGAGCGACAGGTCGGAGGAGGTCGTCACGCCGAGCGTGAAATCACGCGGCTCGCCGTGCTTGTTGCGCAGGCGCACGTCATAGGCATTGCGGACGGCGCCATCCGAGAGGGTCACGAAGGTCGGATTGCGCACGGGCGCGACGGTGAGTTCGATATCGGGGCGGATGAAGAGCGCGAAGACGAGGGCAAGGCCGATCCCGCCCCAGAGGGCGAAGTAGACGATATTCCGCGGCCTGAGGACGTGACGCCAGACGGAGCGCGGTGCGCGTCCCTCCCGCTCCGCCGGGGCGTCGGCCAGGGCGATATAGTCGATCAGACCGCGCGGGCGGCCGATCTTTCCCATGACCTCGTCGCAGGCATCGATGCACAGCGCACAGGTGATGCAGGCCATCTGCTGTCCGTCGCGGATGTCGATCCCCATGGGGCAGACGTTCACGCAGGCATTGCAGTCGATGCAGTCCCCGGGGGCGTTGTCCGGAATCGGGCCGCCGACGCCCGTCGGCATCCCCGGCATCGGGATCGCGGGGGAGCGCCCGCCGATCTGCGGCCCGGCGGCCCGGGTGGTCGTTTCCGCCGCTTCGGTGACGGCCCGGCGCCGCAGGCCCTTCCCGCGCGGCTCCCCCCGCCATTCGCGATAGGCCACGGTCAGCGTGTCTTCGTCCATCATCGCGCCCTGGATGCGGGGCCATGGGCAGGCATAGATGCAGATCTGTTCCCGCATGAAGCCGCCGAAGGTGAAGGTCGTCGCCGTGAGAAGCGCGATCGCGGACCAGGCGGCGGGGTGGGCGTTCAACGTCACGAGATCCCGCGCCAGCGTCGGCGCATCCGTGAAGTAGAAGACCCACGCGCCCCCGGTCGCCACCGAGATGAGGAGCCAGATCGTCCACTTCGTCAGGCGGAGCCGCCATTTGCGGGCGCTCCAAGGCGCCTTGTCGAGCCTCATCCGGGCATTGCGATCCCCCTCGACCCACCGTTCGACGAGGATGAAGAGGTCCGTCCAGACGGTCTGCGGGCAGGTATAGCCGCACCAGACCCGGCCGAGCGCCGCGGTGAAGAGGAAGAGGCCGAGCCCCGCCATGACGAGAAGGCCGGCGACGAAGTAGAATTCGTGCGGCCAGATCTCGATCCAGAAGAAGTAGAAGCGTCGGCCCGCCATGTCGACGAGCACCGCCTGGTCCGGCAGGTCCGGCCCGCGATCCCACCTGATCCACGGGACGAAATAATAGATGCCGAGCGTGACCGCCATGATCTGCCACTTGAGGCGGCGGAAGGGACCGGAGACCCGTTTGGGGAAGATCGGCGCGCGCGCGGCGTAGAGGGAGTCGGAATTGGTCGCCATGACACTTTCGTCCTGTTCGCGCGCCCTGTTCGCAGAGCAGGGGCCGCAGCGCCTTGACGTGGATCAAAGGGCGGAAGGAGGTGCCGGGCCGGGCAGTCACATGAATGAGAGGTGCCGTGGGATGGTCGCGGCTTGGCTTTCCCGTTCAGCGGCCGAGCTTCTCCGCGGCGGCCTGTCCTGCGGCCCAGCCCGAAGCCCATGCCCACTGGAAATTGTACCCCCCGAGCCAGCCGGTGACGTCGACCGCCTCGCCGATGGCATAGAGCCCCGGAACCGACTTCGCCTCCATCGTACGGGAGGAGAGCGCATCGGTCGAAATGCCGCCGGCGGTGACCTCGGCCTTGGCGAACCCCTCGGTCCCGGTGGGATGGAACGTCAGGGCCTGGAGTTCGCCGGCGACGCGCGCGATCTCCTTGTCGGACGTATTGCCCATCTCGGTCTGCAATCCGATGCGCGCGGCCAGGACCTCGGCCAGGCGGTTCGGAAGATGCTCGCTCAGGACGGACCGCAAATGGACGCGGGGGGAGAGCCGCCGCGCCTCCCGCAGGACCTCCTCGGCATTGTCCAGAAGGTTGAGCATCACCGGCGCGCCGGGCGTCCAGTAGGAGGAGGCCTGAAGAATGGCGGGGCCCGAAAGTCCGCGATGTGTGAAAAGCGCGGCCTCGGAAAACGCGGCTCCCCCGGCCGATGCCGTGACGTGGGACGACACGCCCGAAATGTCCCGGAAAGCCTGTGCGTCCTCCCCGAGGGTCAGGGGAACGAGGGCGGGCCGCGGCGTGACGACGGTAAGGCCGAAGCGCTCCGCAATCCGGTAGGCGATCCCCGTCGCGCCCATCTTCGGGATCGACGGGCCGCCGGTGGCGATGATCAGTTGCGGGGCTGAGGCGCCGGCGACGCGGAAGAGCCCGTCCCCGTGGCCGATGTCATCGATCTTCGCCCTTAGGCGCAGCTCGACGCCTCCGGCGGCGCATTCATCAAGGAGCATCGCCACGATCTGTCGGGCGGAGCCATCGCAGAAGAGCTGCCCCAGGGTCTTTTCATGCCAGGCAATCCCGTGGCGCTCAACCAGCGCGAGAAAGTCCCACTGGGTGTAGCGCACGAGCGCGGACTTGCTGAAATGCGGGTTCTCGGAGAGGAAGTTCTCCGCTTCGGTGCCCGTATTCGTGAAGTTGCACCGGCCACCGCCCGAAATCAGGATCTTCTTGCCGGCCTTGTCGGCGTGATCGAGCAGGAGCACGCGGGCGCCGGCTTGCCCCGCCGTCGCGGCGGCCATGAGGCCCGCGGCCCCGGCTCCCAGTACGATAAGATCATGTGTCATGCCGGTCCTCTACGATCCCCGGCCGGACAAGAAAACGGTGCGTTGCCCCCCGCGCGCCTTCGCCGCCCCACCGGACGGCCCTGGGCGGTACAAAAAAGCGGCACCCGGATAATCCGAGCGCCGCCAGTCCGAGCGCGCCGCTCCCGCCCGATTTTGCGCGAACAGGGAAGGCAGGAGCGACGTTTTGCGCTCAGTCCGTACCGCTCGCCTCCTCGGGGAACGGAACCTCATCCGGATCGGACGGATCGCCGCCTGTGCGGCCGGCGCCCTCGGGCACATCGCCCTCGCCGATCTGCTCCTCGACATTCGTTTCGGAGCGCGGCTCGCCCGCCTCGCCGCCACCGAGCTGGTGGACATAGGCCGCGAGGGCACGAACATTCGCCTCGCCCAGACGCTCGCCCCAGGGCGGCATGACGCCATAGGGCCCGCGGGAGATGGTGTCCTCGAGCGAGGCGAGATCGCTGCCATAGAGCCAGATCGCGTCCGTCAGGTCGGGCGCGCCGATTTCCGGGTCGCCCTGCGCATCGTCGCCGTGACAGGTCGCGCAGTTGTCCGCGAAAAGCTGCCCCGCGGGGCCGGAGAGCGGGTCCGCGCCGTCCGGCAGGCTCTGGACGTGACGGGCCAGTCCGGCAATCTCTCCCTCGGTCAGCATCTCGCCGAAAGCCGGCATCTGGGAGAAGCGTGCGTCGGGGTCTTCCTCGTTCCGTATGCCATGCCGGATCGTGTGGGCGATGTCCTCGATGCGTCCGCCCCAGAGCCAGTCGTCGTCGAGCAGGTTGGGATAGCCGATGGCCCCCGCCGCGCCCGAACCGTGGCATTGCGAGCAATTGTTGCGGAAGAGCGCCGCACCGGCCTGAACGGCGTAATTCTGGAGCTCCTCGTTGTCGCGGATCATGTGGACATCGACGGAGAGCAGCCCCTCGCGATATTGCTGCTGCCCTTCGTCGATCTGCGCGATGTCGCGGGCGACCTCGCCGCGGGTGGACCAGCCGAGAACACCTTGCGTCGCACCGGAGACCAGGGGCCAGGCGGGGAAGAAGATGGTGTAGATCACCGCGAAGAGGACGGTGGCGTAGAACGTCCAGAGCCACCAGCGCGGCAGCGGATTGTTCAGCTCCTCGATCCCGTCCCAATTGTGGCCGGTGGTCTCGGTGCCGGTGACGTCGTCGATGCGTTTCTCGCTCATTTCACTCACTCCGCCTTGTTGCGACGGGTCCCGTCGCAGGTCCTGCCCGAGGCTGCCGCCGGCAGAAGCCGCTCCGCTTCGGGGGAGAAGATCGAATGGGCAGCGTCGTCGTGCAGGGGACGGCTACCGGGCCGCCAGGCCCAGAGGATCGCGCCGACGAAGAAGAGGAAGAGCACCAGGAGGGCCCAGCTGTCGGCAAAGTGGCGCATTATGCTGTAGGTATCGTTCATGATCCTGTCCTCAGCGGCTGTCGTCGGCGGTGAAGGTCGAGAAATCGACCAGGGTGCCGAGCATCTGCAGGTAGGCGATCAGCGCATCCATCTCGGTCAGCTCGGGCTGGCCATCGAAGTTGCGGATCTGGGCGCCGGGATAGCGTTCCAGGAGGCCGTCCCAATCCCCGAAGGGTTCGACCTGGACGCGGAAGTCGGCCGCCGCGTTTTCGATCATCTCCTCGGTGTAGGGCACGCCGACGAAGGCATGGGTCCGCAGCAGGCTCTCGATATGCTCGGGCGTGATGCGCGTGCGGGCGAGGTAGTCGTATTTCGGCATGATGCTCTCGGGCACGACCGACTGCGGGTCCACCAGGTGATCGACATGCCACTCGTCCGAGTAGCGCCCGCCCACGCGGGCGACGTCCGGCCCGGTCCGCTTGGACCCCCACTGGTGCGGGTGGTCGTACATCGATTCCGCGGCGAGGCTGTAATGGCCGTAGCGCTCCACCTCGTCGTGCATCGGCCGGATCATCTGGCTGTGGCAGTTGTAGCAGCCCTCGCGGATGTAGATGTCCCGCCCCGCCAGCTCGAGCGGGGAGTAGGGGCGGACGCCCTCCACCTCCTCGATGGTGTTCTCCAGCCAGAAGAGCGGTGCGATCTCGACGATCCCGCCGATGGTGACGACGAGGAACGAGAAGACGAGAAGCAGCGTCGCGTTGCGCTCGATGATCCCGTGCCTGTCGAGCAGCTTGGTATGGTGCGGCAGCTCGTTGGGGATGGAGCCGTCGCGGGCCGCGTCCTTCAGGGTGACGGTCTTGGGATCGCGGTCCGGATCGGGGATCTGGTCGTTATGCTTGGTCATCTTGAGATCACTCCGCGGGAATGGCGGTATCGGGAGCACCCTCACGGGCGGGAGCGGCGCGGATGGTCATCCACATGTTCCAGACCATGACGAGCGCGCCGGTGAGGTAGAGGCCGCCCCCCGCGGCGCGAACCACGTACATCGGGAACTTGGCGGCGACGGTGTCGGCGAAGGAGTTGACGAGGAAGCCCTGGGCATCGACCTCGCGCCACATCAGGCCTTCCATGATCCCCGAGACCCACATCGACGCCGCGTAGAGAACGATGCCGATCGTCGCGAGCCAGAAGTGCCAGTTGATCGCGGAGATCGAGTACATCCGGGCCCGGCCCCAGAGACGCGGGGTCAGGAAGTAGAGACAGCCGAAGGTGATCAGGCCGTTCCAGCCGAGCGCACCCGAATGCACGTGGCCGATGGTCCAGTCGGTGTAGTGCGACAGCGAGTTGACCGCGCGGATCGACATCATCGGCCCCTCGAAGGTCGCCATGCCGTAGAAGGCGAGCGAGGCCACGAACATGCGGATGATCGGATCGGTGCGGATCTTGTCCCAGGCGCCTTCGAGCGTCATCAGGCCGTTGATCATGCCGCCCCAGCTGGGCATCCAGAGCATGATCGAGAACACCATCCCGAGGGTCGAGGCCCAGTCAGGCAGCGCGGTATAGTGCAGGTGGTGCGGACCCGCCCAGATGTAGAGGAAGATCAGCGCCCAGAAGTGGATGATCGAGAGCTTGTAGCTGTAGATCGGGCGGTTCGCCTGCTTGGGGACGAAGTAGTACATCATCCCCAGGAACCCGGCGGTCAGGAAGAAGCCCACGGCGTTGTGGCCGTACCACCACTGGGTCATCGCGTCCTGCACGCCCGAGAAGACCTGAACCGACTTGGAGCCGAGGATCGAGACGGGGATGGAGATGTTGTTCACGACATGCAGCAGCGCCACCGTCACGATGAAGGCGAGGAAGAACCAGTTGGCGACGTAGATGTGCGGCTGGCGGCGCTTCACGATCGTGCCGAGGAACACCGCGAGATAGACCAGCCAGACGATGGTCAGCCAGATATCCACGTACCATTCGGGCTCGGCGTATTCCTTCGACTGCGTGGCGCCGAGGAGATATCCGGTCGCGGCCAGGACGATGAAAAGCTGGTACCCCCAGAACACGAACCAGGCCGAGTTGCCGCCCCAGAGCCGTGCCGCGGAGGTTCGCTGCACGACGTAGAACGACGTCGCGATGAGGGCGTTGCCGCCGAAGGCGAAGATCACGGCCGAGGTGTGCAGGGGACGCAGCCGGCCGAAATTCGCATAGCCCTGGGACCAGTCGAAATTCAGGGCGGGAAAGGCGAGCTGGAGCGCGATGAACACGCCGACGAGAAAGCCCGCCACGCCCCAGAAGGCGGTGGCGATGACACCGGCGCGGATGGGGCCGTCCATGTAGCCCGAGATGTCCACCACGGGGCGGACCTCCTCGGCACGACGAAGCTCCCACAGGAAGAGCCCGCCCGCGACGAGCATCACGAGTGCTCCGTGAACCCGGTAGGCCAGATCGTGGCCCTGATCGGCTGCGATTGCCGCCAGGAGCGCGATCACGGCCAGTCCTGCCAGCCTCAGATACGGCATGTTTCTTTCCCCATACTGCCCTCGGAAGCCGGGACGGAATCGCCCGGCCGGTCGTCCGGGGTCCTCTGACAGTCCCGTGAGGGGGCCGCCTTGATGTGGATCAAACCGGCGGGGAGAGGGGGGAAATGCAGCGAAGCGGCCATCGGGCCGCGGTCCGGGTGCCGTTCATGTCAGGATGTGGATGTCGCTCGGGGGTTCTGATGCCACGCCGCCGCGAGCATCATGTCGCGTGCCGGGGCGCAGTCTCTTTTACGTGCCGAACGGTGGGGCGCCCTCAGGCAACGATCCCGCCGTCGTCGTCCTCGCCGGCTTCGAGGGCCAGCTTCTCGAAGTCCGGAATGCGGATGGCGCGGAGGGAGGGCGTCTCGATGAGTCCCGCCTTGCGAAGCGCGGTGATCTGGCGGCTCGTCGTCTCGATGGTGAGGCCGAGGTGGTCCGCGATGGCCTCGCGGGAGAGCGGCAGGCTCAGCATCGTCGTCCGCGCGGGCTGGCGGCCGCCATCGGTCTGCGCCTGCCGCCGCGCGAGGCTGACGAAGAAGGCCGCGACCTTTTCCCGCGCCGTCATGCGGCCGAGCACCACGGCCCATTCCCGCGCCACGTCCAGCTCGTCCAGCGTCATCATCAGAAGGCGTGCCGCGATGTGCGGCGTGTCCTGCACCATGCGCTCGAAGGTCCGGCGTTCGAACCGGCAGAGCGTCACCTCCGACGCCGCCTCCACATCGTAGATGGAGCATTCCCGCCCCGGACGGCCGATGAAGTTCGACGGCAGAAGAAGGCCCACGGTCTGCCGCCGGCCATCTTCCAGCGTCCGCGACATGGTCGCGCAGCCCGTGATGATGGAGCTCAGATGCGTGAGCGGCTCGCCGGCGGAGGCGATGGTCGCCCCCGCGGGAATCGTCATGTAGCTCTTGGATCTTTCCAGCATGGCAAGTTCCGCCGCGTCGCATTCGGCGCAGACGGCATTGTGCCGGATCGGGCAGTCGTCACAGCTGCTTATGCGGTCAATCTTGCTCATATGGGGGGGATACGCACTGACTTGACGTGGATCAATGCGCCTCTTTGTCCGTCTCGGCATCTGTCCGCCGCATGACACATCATCCGCTCCGCACCGCCCTGCTCGATTCCCGCGTTCCGCGCTACACGAGCTATCCGCCGGCCAACAGGTTCTCAGCCTCGGTTGGACCCGAGACCGTGGACCGCTGGCTCCGAGCGCTGCCGGACCGCGACGAGGTGTCGCTCTACGTGCATGTGCCGTTCTGCCGTCGCCTCTGCTGGTTCTGCGCCTGCCGCACGCAGGGCACCCGCACCGACGCGCCGCTCGATCGCTATCTCGACCACCTCGCGATGGAGATCCCGGCCGTGCGCGGACGCCTGCCGGAGCGGCTCGGCATTTCAGCGCTGCACCTCGGCGGCGGGACGCCGACGCTGCTGTCGCCGGAGCGGCTGGACCGTCTGGCCGCGATGCTGCGCGGTGCGTTCGGCGCGATGGAGGACGCGGAAGTCTCGGCGGAGATCGACCCCTGCGAATGCGACGATGCCCGGCTGGATGCGCTGGCCCGGCTCGGCCTCTCCCGCGCCTCCATCGGGGTGCAGGATTTCGATCCCAAGGTGCAGGCGGCGATCGGGCGGGAACAGCCGGCGGACATAACGCGCGCCGTGGTCGAGGGCCTGCGCGCAAGGGGCACGACATCGGTCAACTTCGACCTGCTCTACGGCCTGCCGTACCAGACCGAGCCGGGGATCCTCGCGACGCTCCGCACCATGCTAGAGATGCGCCCGGACCGGATCGCTCTCTACGGTTATGCGCATGTCCCGTGGATGGCCCGGCGCCAGCGGCTGATCCCCGAGGACGCGCTGCCGGGGGCGGAGGAACGCCTCGCGCTCGCCGCGGCCGCGCGGGAGGTCCTGACGGCCGAGGGGTACATCGCCGTCGGCATCGATCACTACGCCTTGCCGGGGGAAGCGCTGGCCGTCGCGGCTGAGCGGGGCGAGGTGCGCCGCAACTTCCAGGGCTACACGACTGACAGGGCGGAAACCCTGATCGGGTTCGGCCCCTCCGCCATCTCCCGCTACCGCGACGGCTTCGCCCAGAACGCCCCGGCCACGGGGGACTGGCAGCGTTCGGTCGCGGAGGGGATTCTGCCGACGGCTCGGGGCTACGCGATGGACGACGCGGACAAGCTGACCGCGGAGGCCATCGAGCGGCTGATGTGCGATGGGCGGGTCGACCTCTCCACCCTCGCCGCACGCCACGGTCAGCCTGACGAGGGGCTCCTCCGTCGCGCCGCCCGCTCCATCGCGGACCTGCCGGGCATCGGGACACTTGAGGGCGGCGTACTGACGGCCTCCTCCAGTCTCTACCTGCGCCTCCTCGCCGCGCGGCTCGACCCGTGCTTCGCCCCGGATGCCGGTCGGTTCAGCATGGCGAGCTGACTTGAAGTCGCGCAGGCCGCGGAGGTTCGACGTCAGCCTTCGAAATCCTGTCGCTTCAGGCCGTGGCGCTGCATCTTCTCGTAGAGCGTCTTTCGCGCCAGACCGAGGGATTCGTAGGTCGCCTTGAGATTGCCGCCGGTCGAGGCGAGGGCGGCGGCGATGGTGTCCCGCTCGAAGGCCTCGACCTGATCGGCAAGCGTTGTGGCCGCGCGCGCGCCCGCCGCGGGATCGCCGTCGAGGCCGAGGACGTGGCGCTCGGCGGCGCTCTTGAGTTCGCGCAGGTTTCCGGGCCACGGGCGCTGCGAGACGGCGATCATCGCCCCGGGCCCGGTCTGGGGCGCCTCCCGCCCGAAGCGGTCTGCGGCCTCCTGGATGAAACGCTGGTAGATCCGTGCGATGTCCCCCGCCCGCGCGCGCAAGGGCGGAAGGCGCAGGGTCACGGGGTTCACGCGGTAGAGCAGATCGTCCCGGAAGGTGCCGGCCTCCACCAGGTCTTCAAGCGGCTGGCGGCTCGACGCGACGAAGCGCAGGTCCAGCTCGACCGGTTCGGCCGCGCCAAGAGGCAGAATCGCCCGCTCCTCGATCACCCGCAGGAGCTTGGCCTGAAGCGACAGGGGCGCCGAGCCGATCTCGTCGAGATAGACCGTCCCACCGCGCGCGTGCTCCAGCCGGCCGGTGCGTGCCCTGACGGCACCGGGGAAGGCGCTGGCCACGTAGCCGAAGAGCTCCGCCTCCACGTGTTCGGCCGGCAGCGCGGCGAGGTTCAGCGCGACGAACGGACCGCCCGGACGGTCCGAGAGGGCATGGATCGCGCGCGCTACCGCTTCCTTCCCGGTGCCCGTCTCGCCGGTGACGAGAACGTCGAGCGTGGTTCCGGCGATGGTCCGGACCTTTCGCCGAAGCTCGGCGATATCGGGAGCGTGGCCGAGGATCATGTCGTCGAGGGGATCGGCGGCGGGCGCGGCCGCCCTGGCCCGGAGGCCCCGTATCTCCATTGCCATACGCCGCTTTTCGAGGGCGCGCCGGATGGAGGAGACGAGGCGGTCGCTCGCGAAGGGTTTCTCGATGAAATCGTAGGCGCCCTTGCCGAGCGCCTCCACCGCAAGCGGCACGTCCCCATGACCGGTGATCAGGATGACCGGGAGGGCGGGGTCGATCTCAAGCGCCGCCTCCAGAAGGTCGATCCCGCTCATGCGGGGCATTCTGATGTCGGACACGACGACACCGTCGAAGCCCGGCCCGATCCGGTCCAGCGCACGCTCCGGCCGGGCGAAGGTCGTCACGTCGAAGCCGCCGAGCTCGAGCGTCTGCTCAAGCGAGACTCGGATATCCTCCTCGTCGTCGATCAGGATCACCGCTCCGCTCATTCCGCGGCCTCCTGTGCGGACGCCTCGGCGCGGCGCAGCGTGACAATCATCCGGGCACCGCCCTCGCTTCGGTTTTCCGCCTGCATCGTGCCACCGAAATCCCGGACGATGTTGTAGGAGATCGAGAGGCCGAGGCCGAGCCCCTTGCCCACGTCCTTCGTGGTGAAGAACGGATCGAAGATGGAGTCGAGTGCCGCGTCCGGAATGCCGTGACCGTTGTCCTCGACGATCATGGCGACCTCCTCGCCCCTCGGCTCGAGCCTGATGGCGATGACGGGAGGGCCGGAGGGTGAGGCGTCGAGTGCATTGCCGACGAGATTCATCACCACGTGCTGAAGCCGCACCGCCCCACCGAAGACCTGCATGTCCGTCCGCCCCTCGACCGTCACGCGCGCCTCCGCCCGCTCGATCCGGGCGGACAGCAACGCCAGCGCCTCCGCGATCACCGGTCCCACGGTCACCGGGGAAACGCCGTCCGGCGAGCGGCGGGCGAAGCGGGTGAGATGCTTGGAAAGCTGGGCCATGCGTTCCGTCAGGCGCAGGACGCGGCCGAGGTTTTCCGCGGCCCGATCACCGCGCCCGGCCTCGAAGAAGGCGATGGCGTTCTCGGAGTAGGAGCGGATGGCGGTCAGCGGCTGGTTGAACTCGTGGCTGAGGCCGGCGGACATCTGGCCGAGGGCTGCGAGTTTCCCCGCCTGGATGAGCTCGCTCTGCGTCCGCCGCAGTTCCGCCTCCGCCGCGCGCCGCTCGGCGACCTCCGCCTCCAGACGCTCGTTCGCCCGCGTCAGGTCCGCGGTGCGCAGCGCCACGCGTCGCTCGAGCGCGTCCCGCGCCCGCTCCCGCTCCCCCAGACGCTCGATCAGTCTCCGCCGCCGCTGAAGCGCCAGCGCGATGAGCGCCGAAATGGCAATCGCCGCCGCGGCGAGCGCGAGCGCAGCCGTCCAGAACTGCCGGTTCAGACCGGTCGCGTCGTAGAGCAGATGCAGCCGCCAGTCCCGGCTCGGCAGCGCGCGGGAGAGGTGCAGGTAGGAGCGCTGGTCCTGGCTTGCGTTCGGTGCGGGGGCCCGCACGACCGGGTATTCGCCGCCGAGCCATGACCCGGCGGGTTCGATCGGCGCGGGCGTTACCGCGGACAGGGCGAACTTGCGGGTTTCCTCGATCCGGGCGCGGTCGGTTTCGTCGATCTCCCCGAGGGCCGTGAGCCGCAGGGCCGGATTGCCGGAAAGGATGATGATCCCCGCCTCGTCCGTGACGAAGACGGGATGTGCCGTGTCGCGAAGCGTCCGCTCCAGCGCATCGATGGTGATCTTCACCACGAGCACCCCAAGGATCGCATCCCCTTCTCCGACAATGGGGGCGGAGAAGTAGTATCCTCTGAGGCCCGACGTCGTCCCCAGCCCGAAGAACTCCGCCGGCTCGCCCGCCATCGCGTTCTTGAAGTAGGGACGATAGGCGAAGTTCCGGCCGACGAAGCTGACCTCGCCGTTCCAGTTGGACGCCGCAAGCGTGGTGCCGTCCGGTGCCATGACATACGTGTCCGACGAGCCGGCAAGGCGGTTCCATGCCTCGAGTTCGAGGTTCAGTGCCCTGAGATCCCCCGGCGCCCGGCTTTGCTCCATCGCCGCGATGACGCGCGGATCTCTGGCGTAGATCGGCGCAAGGGCGCTGTACCGGGCAAACCAGGTCTCGATGGTTTCGGACACGCGCTCCACCGTCGCCGAACCATCCTCGACCGCTTCCTTCCGGAAGACATGGGAGAGCAGCAGGAGGGACGCTCCGGCGACAAGCGCGATCAGCACGGCAAGGGGCAGGGCGGGCGTCCCCCCGATCCCGCGAAGTCGCGCCGCCTGCTTCATCGATAAAGTCCGCCCCCCTGAGATCAGGGAAAGGAGCCTAGCGGCGCCGGGCGGTCCCGTCGAGATCAGGCATGGCGGGCAGCGGGCCTACCCGTCGCCGGGCACGATCACGCCCGGGTTCATCAGCCCCTCGGGATCGAGCGCGGCCTTGATCCGCGCCATCGCCCGGCGTTCCGTTTCGCTCCTCAAGCGGTCCGCAAGAGCGATCTTGGAGCGGCCGAGGCCGTGCTCCGCGGCGAAGCTTCCGCCCATGCGTTCAGCCAGGGCGCCAATCTCCTCGCCCAAGCGCTGCGCCGTATCGCCGAAGTCGTTCGACCCCTCCGGCGGACTGAGATTGTAGTGCACGTTCCCGTCGCCCAGATGCCCGAACGGGTTGATCCGCACCCCCGGCAGGGCCGCCTCGCAGATCCCTTCCGCCTCTTCGAGGAACGCCGCGAGCCGCCCGGGCGGGACCGAGATGTCGTGCTTGAGCTGCTTGCCCTCGAGGCGCTGGCCCTCCGGCTGCTCCTCCCGCAGGCGCCAGAAATGCGCGCGCTGGGCTTCCGACATCGCGAGGGCTCCGTCCGTCACGTGGCCGGCCTCCATTCCGCTCTCCAGCGCCGCTTCGAGGATCTCGGAGAGCGGCACCTTCTCGGACCCGCAGGTCAACTCCACGAGCAGATAGAACGGTGCCCGGCTGTCCAGCGGCAGGTCCACACCCGAGACGTTGCGCAGAACCAGCTCCATCCCGGTCTCGCAGAAGAATTCGAGGCCGGTGACGAACTCCCCCGCCTCCCGCCGCAGGGCCGTTCCGAAGGCGATCAGCGAGGCTGCGTCGGGCAGGGCGAGCAGCGCGGTTTCGGTGCGGGCGGGCGCGGGATGGAGCCGCAACACGGCTTTCGTGACGATCCCGAGCGTCCCCTCGGCGCCGCAGAAGAGCTTGCGGAGCTGATAGCCCGCATTGTCCTTCTGGACCGCGCGGAGGCCTGACCAGACACTGCCATCCGCCAGCACCGCTTCGACACCGAGGACGAGGTCCTGCATCATGCCGTAGCGCGCGGCGTGGCTGCCGCCGGCATTGGTGCCGATGAGGCCGCCGATGCGAGCCGACCCTTCGGCGCCCAGATGCAGCGGAAAGATCAGTCCCGTCCCGTCGAGTGCGGAATGCAGGTCGGACAGCACGGCGCCGGCCTCGACCTCGATGCATCCGGCATCCGCATCCGCCTCGCCGATCCGTGTCATGCGCTCGAGGGTCAGGATCACGGCGCCCGCCTGCCCCGCCACCGCCGCGCCGCAAAGGCCGGTATTGCCGCCCTGTGGCACGATGGGAACGCCGGCCTCGGCGCAGGCGGCGACGATTCCGGCGACCTCCTCGGTCGAGGCGGGGCGCGCGATGCCGAGCGGTCTCTCCCCGAACCGGTCCAGCCAGTCCCGCGTGCGGCCGCCGGCCTCGTCTGCGGCGAGCCAGCCTCCGCGGCCGAGCGTTTCCGAAAGCCGCGTCTGCAGATCGTTCATACCGTCACTCCCTGGCATCCTGCCGGGATAGATAGCGGGCAGGGGCGGGAGGGTAAAACGCTGCGTCCCGGGACGGCGATAGGGCGCGCGAAGCCCTAGCGGCGCTCCGCGTTCACCCAGACGGTGCGGGCCGGCGTTTCGCCATGATTCCGGATCGTGTGCGGCCGGTCGAACGCGAATGAAATCAGATCGCCTTCCTCGAGGACGTGACTTGTGCCCTCGATATCGATCGTGAGCGTGCCCTCGATGACGAAGCCATGCCCGACGACGCGCTGACG
The DNA here is from genome assembly GCF_003390865.1 of Tropicimonas sp. IMCC34011. Lineage (GTDB taxonomy): Bacteria > Pseudomonadota > Alphaproteobacteria > Rhodobacterales > Rhodobacteraceae > Tropicimonas_B. The sequence goes on along the minus strand of NZ_QMEJ01000004.1, from coordinate 503,917 downwards.
GATCGGAGCCGGCCCGGTGGACGTGCCGGGGGCGTATTCGTCGACCGAAAGGCTGATGCCGGTCGCATGATCCTCCCTCATCATGCGTCGCATCACCTGCTCGGGCAGGACGACGGGCTGCACGTTCCTGTGGCGCACCACGAGATCGCCGGCGTGGTCGTCCGTCGCCATCAGCTCGGAGATTCTCACACCGAGCGCTTCGCCGACGACGATGAGGGATCCTATGGAAGGAGAGGTGAGGCCGCGCTCCACGAGGCTGAGCATCGAGGCACTGACACCGCTCGAGGCGGCCAGCTGCTGAAGCGTCATGTCACGGGACTTGCGCAAGTAGCGGATCCGGCGGCCGATCGCGGCGAGCATGCGTGCCGTGGTTTCGTCCTGGCGCGTGACATCCGAAGTTTCCGGATCGATGTCGTCCATCTTCTTCACGCCGATCGCTCTCGATTGAATGTCTCGCGCATCCCGGACCCTTCCATAATGGAGTTCCAATTTCTGTCAATGATCAGGAGAATTGAAGGCCTGATTGGTGGAATAATGCCGGATCAGGTCACGCGTTCCGTCCAAGGCCGGATTGGGCGTGGTCGCGCGGCATCTGCCGGTTTCGGCCGGCGCGTTGGCATGAAAGAAATTGATTCAGGTCAAGGCGCTCGCAGCGCTCCAAGGTATTGGAAAATGGCTAAAACAGTATCAGGCGATGAATGAGAAGGCGCCCGGCCCGGACCAATGAACTATCGCGGGGCGCCCCTTTTCAGGAGTGAACTTCAATTCGGTCTTCGTGAGTTTGTCCAGCGCCGGCTCATTTCAATGCGCGCAAATCGGTCGTGCTCGGGGTGTGGGGGGAAAGGCGACGCAGTGATCGCCTTCCTCCCGCATTTCCGTCGAGAAGTCGGAGCCCTGTGACAGGGCAGGTTCTGAATACAAGGGAGCAGCTAACGACGGCGGCGATATCGGGCCGCCGGCTGTATCCCGTTACGCTCTCAAGGCGTCTGCGTCCTGAGCGCTCAGGAACCACGCATATGTCTCACGCACGCCGTCTTCGAGCGATGTTCTCGCGGTCCAGCCGAGGCGGGAGAGGCGGCTGACGTCCATGAGCTTTCGCGGCGTGCCGTCCGGTTTGGCCGTGTCGAAACCGATCCGCCCCTCATAGCCGGTCACCTCGGCGACGAGGCGGGCAAGCTCGGCGATGGAAATGTCCTCGCCGGTGCCGACGTTGATGTGGCTGAGCATGGGATCGGTTTCTGCCGCGTAGGTCTCGTCCGAAAGCGCCATGACGAAGAGGGACGCGGCCGCCATGTCATCCACGTGCAGGAACTCCCGGCGCGGTGTGCCGGTGCCCCAGATCGTGACCTCCTCGCGACCATCGCGCACGGCTTCATGGAAGCGGCGGATGAGGGCGGGCAGGACATGGGAGTTCTGCGGGTGAAAGTTGTCGCCCGGGCCGTAGAGGTTCGTCGGCATGACGGATCTGTAATCGCGGCCATGCTGGCGGCTGTAGCTTTCGCACAGCTTGATCCCGGCGATCTTGGCGATGGCGTAGGGCTCGTTCGTCGGCTCCAGCCTGCCGGTCAGAAGCGCGTCCTCCGCCATGGGCTGCGGCGCGAGGCGGGGGTAGATGCACGAAGAGCCGAGAAAGAGAAGTCGCTGGACCCCGGCCTCGTGGGCCTGGTGAATGACGTTCGCCTCGATCATCAGGTTCTCGTAAATGAAGTCGGCCGGATAGGTGTCGTTGGCATGGATGCCGCCCACCTTCGCCGCGGCGAGGATCACGGCGTCCGGTCTCTCGCTTTGCATGAAGCTGCGGACGGCAGATTGGTCGGCAAGGTCGAGCTCGGCATGGGAGCGGGTGAGCGGCTCCGTTCCGCGCGCGCGAAGCTGCCGCAGGATTGCCCCGCCCACCATGCCGCGATGCCCGGCGAGGAAGATGCCGCCGCTCATTCGACCGCCACCGGCAGGGCGTACCCGTGCTCCTTCAGAAGCGCGTGGCGGCGGGCCGTCAGAAGATCCGAAGCGACCATCTCCGAGCACATCTCGCGGGCGGTGATCTCGGGCTCCCAGCCGAGCAGCGTTCTCGCCTTGGAGGAATCGCCGAGCAGCGTCTCCACCTCGGCCGGGCGGAAGTACTGGGGATCGATCCGCATCACGACGTCCCCCGGCGTCACGGACGGCGCATCTTCGCCGGTCACGTCCGTCACCACCGCATGCTCCTCGATCCCCTCACCGCGGAACTCCAACGTCATGCCCAGCTCTTCTGCCGACCAGCGGATGAACTCGCGGACGGAGTACTGCTTTCCGGTGGCGATGACGAAGTCGTCGGGACTTTCCTGCTGAAGCATCATCCACTGCATGCGGACGTAATCCTTCGCGTGGCCCCAGTCCCGGAGCGAGTCGATGTTGCCCATGTAGAGGCAGTCCTCGAGCCCTTGCGCGATATTGGCGAGGCCACGGGTGATCTTGCGGGTGACGAAGGTCTCGCCGCGTCGCGGGCTCTCGTGATTGAAGAGGATCCCGTTGCAGGCATAGAGACCGTACGCCTCCCGGTAGTTCACGCAGATCCAGTAGGCATACATCTTCGCCACCGCGTAGGGGCTGCGGGGGTGGAAGGGGGTCGTCTCGGTTTGCGGCGTCTCCAGCACCTTGCCGTAGAGCTCCGACGTGGACGCCTGGTAGAAGCGCGTCGTCTTCTCCAGGCCTAGGAAACGAATGGCTTCCAGCAGCCGGAGCGTGCCAAGCCCGTCCACGTCGGCGGTGTATTCCGGCGCCTCGAAACTGACGGCGACATGGGACTGCGCCGCGAGGTTGTAGACCTCATCCGGACGGATCTCCGACATCAGGCGGATCAGGTTGGAGCTGTCCGACAGGTCCCCGTAATGCAGCTTGAGCTTCGGATTGGGCTCGTGGGGATCCTCGTAGATGTGGTCGATCCGCTGGGTGTTGAACGAGGAGGCGCGGCGCTTGATGCCGTGAACCTCGTATCCCTTTTCAAGCAGGAACTCCGCAAGGTAGGAGCCGTCCTGCCCGGTGATGCCGGTGATGAGTGCGCGCTTCACGTGGGCTCCTGCAGCTGGGGTCGGTTGGGCCAAGGGATACTGAGCCGGTGATGGCCGAGGGGAGGCTGCGCGTTCAAGCGAAAACGGCGGCACCGCGCACGGCAGGATTGAAATGAAGCAACACGCGGCGCCGCCCGGGGGACCCTCGGCCCTGTCAGGGTTGCAAAGCGACGTGGCGTGCCGAACATGAGCGCAACAAAGTTGAGCATGTTCGATATGCGAGGGGAGAGCGGAATGATGAAGCGCGCGATGCGGCCGATCCTGATGGTTGCAGCGGCGGCGGCCCTTGCAGGGTGCGGCGTCATCTACAACTCACCACAGGTCGGACGCGGCTTCGCCGGCGACGATACGGCTGTGCGCGTCGTTCCGATCACTCCGCAGACAGTGCTCGCGGCGAACCGCTCCACGTATCAGCCGAAACAGTTGCCCGCTGCCTTCAGGCAGACCGCCGGCACCTCCGCCGCGACGGGTCCCGGGCTCGGCGCGCTTCCGCCCCCGATCTTCCGTCCCGAGGACCGGCCGGGCGAACTCGCCCTCCGCGTGCCCCCGGAAGCGCAGGAGCAGCCTTATCGCATTGGCGTCGGAGACGTGCTTCTTCTTGCGACTCCGACCGGCTCCTCCGTCGAACAACTCTCCGGCCTCCTCGCCGCGCAGAACAGCCGGCAGGGATACACCGTGCAGGATGATGGCGCGATCGCGGTGCCCGATGTCGGCCGAATCAGCGTGTCCGGCATGACCGTGCCCGAAGCCGAGGACCGGGTCTTTCAACGGCTGGTCGAGGCGCAGATCGACCCGACGTTCAGCCTCGAGATCGCCGAATTCAACTCCTCCCGCGTGTCTCTCGGCGGGGCCGTTTCGAACCCGGGCGTGATTCCGATCACCCTGACGCCGCTGTATCTCGAGGAAGCGCTCGCCAATGCAGGCGGCGTGACGGCGCAGGACGTGGACTATGCTTCGGTGCGGATCTACCGCGACGGGCAGATCTACCAGATCCCGGTCAACGACCTCTATGCGAGCGACCAGCTCCGCCGCATCAAGCTGCTCAAGGGCGATGCGATCTTCGTGGACGATACCTACGATCTCGCTCAGGCGCAGGCTTACTTCGAAGAGGTCATCACCCGCAGCCAACTTCAGCAGAACGCGCGGACGCAGGCTCTGGCGGAGCTCAATTCCGCCGTCGGCTTTCAGCGTGCCGCGCTCGCCGAGCAGAGGGGCAATTTCACGGCCCGCCAGTCCCTCGGCGCGGAGCAGCCCGACTACGTCTATCTCGCGGGGGAGGTCCAAACCCAGAGCCGCTTCGCCATGCCCTACGAAAACGACACCACGCTCGCCGATGCGCTCTACGAGCAAGGCGGCTACTCGAACCAGACGGGCAACTCGCGTCAGATCTACGTGCTGCGCGGCTCTGCCGATCCGCGGGACTTCGCCGCCGTGACGGCGTGGCATCTCGACGCCACCAACGCAGCCAACTTCGTGCTGGCGACACGGTTCGAGCTCAGGCCGAACGACGTGATCTTCGTGGCCGAGCAGCCCGTGACGCGCTGGAACAGGGCGATCTCCCAGATCCCGCCGGCGATCCTCAACCCGGTCAATCGGGCCATCAACGATACCTGATGCAGAGCTGCCGGCGCCGCCTTATTCGGCGGCGTCGCGGCGATAGACGTCTTCGTAGCGGATGATGTCGTCTTCCCCGAGATAGGCTCCGGTCTGCACCTCGATCAGGTGCAGGTCGAGCTTGCCGGGGTTCTCCATCCGGTGGACCGAACCGAGCGGCACGAAAATGGATTCGTTCTCGGTCACGAGACGCACCTCGTCGTCGACCGTCACGCGCGCCGTGCCCGACACGACCACCCAGTGTTCCGCGCGGTGGACATGGCTTTGCAGCGACAGCGCAGCGCCCGGATGGACCATGATGCGTTTGACCTGAAAACGCGGAGCGAGGGCGAGCGTCTGGTACCAACCCCAGGGCCGGTAATCCCGCGGCAGCTGTTCCGCCTGCCTGGCACCCTTCGCCTTCAGCGCCGAGACCGCGTGCTTCACCTCCTGCGTACGATTGCGATCCGCGATGAGCACAGCATCCGGCATGGCAACGGCGACGATATCGGTAAGGCCGAGACCGACGATCTCGAGGTCGGGATCCTCGGAGCGCAGCAGCGTGTCGCGGCACGCGATCGCCGTCGCCGCGCCGGACAGGGAGACGCCGTTTTCGTCCGCTCCGGTCTCGCGCCAGACGGCGTTCCAGTCTCCGAGGTCAGACCATCCCCCGGAGAACGGAACGACGGAGAGGTTGCCGGCCTTCTCCATCACCGCGTAGTCGATCGACACGTCCCGTGCCTCGGCGAAAGGAGCGGGGGCGAGACGGAGAAAGCCCAGATCCTGCGTCGCTTCATCGACCGCACGCGTGACGGGGTCCACCAGGTCCGGCGCATGGGCTTCGAACGCGGCAATTATGGCGTCCACCGGGAGAAGGAAGATGCCGGCGTTCCACAGGTGCCGGCCGCTTGCGATCATCTCGGCGGCCGCCGCGGCGTCCGGCTTCTCGACGAAGCGGGCAAGCGGGCGGACGCCGGCTCTCTCCCCGTCTCCCAGCTCAAGATAGCCATAGCCCGTCTCGGGCCGATCCGGGGCAATCCCGAAGGTGACGAGCTGGCCGGAGGCCGCTGCGGGCCGGGCCTCCTCGACGGCCGCGCGAAAGGCGGCGTCATCGGGAATCACATGGTCGGAGGGGGCTACGAGCATCAGCCCGCCGGGATCGGTTTTCCTGAGCCAGAGAGCGGCGGCGAGGATCGCGGGCGCGGTGTTGCGGGCCTCCGGCTCGATCAGGATCGCTCCGGGGTCGATCCCCGCCGCAAGGAGCTGCTCGGTCACGATGAATCGGAAATCGGACGCTGTAACGACAACGGGCGGCGCATAGGACGGCCCGGTCAAACGCTTCGCCGACTGCTGGAAGAGGGTGTCCTCCCCGGTCAGCTTCGCGAACTGCTTCGGGTAGGACTTGCGGGAAAGAGGCCACAGCCGCGTTCCGGATCCACCGCAGAGAATCACAGGAACGATGGTCGTCATGTCTTTCATCCCGCAGCTCCGGTCACGAAACCGGGCCCGCGCGGATCGGCGCGGGCCCGGTTTCAGATCATTTCAGGCTATCCCCTGCGGGCCGCTCGCAAACGGAGCATTCCGGAGGGCACGTGCGACTTAGTCGACCGTGCCGGAGGGGATATCCGACTCGCCATCGTTGTCGTCATCGTCTTCGCTCAGGGCGTTGGCGGCGACGGTCACGGCGACGAGTGAGGCGACGCCGATCCCGATGATCGCACCGGTGCCGAGAGCGCCGGCCCCGGCAGCAGCGCCTGCGCCAGCACCCGCTCCGGCGGGAAGGGGCGCGGTGCCTTGCGCCTGCACTTGTTGAGCGCTGGCGGCGTTCGAAAACGCAAGGGCGGCGACGCTCGCGAGAAGGGCAATTCTCTTCATGGTGCCTCCATTCTGGAAGGTGGGGCGCTATTGCCCCATGGTGATCCAATTACAACCAAAGGTATCAGTTCCGCAGGGAATACACCACGAAGAAACGGGGCTCTCGCGGAATTCCGCGCCTTGTCAGGGTCTCAGATGCGTTATTTCCGCATATCCAGTCTCCGGTCCGACCCATTCGATGCTCTTGCGGAGCGTTCCGCCGGGGGCGATCCAGTACGTGTTGACGAAATTCGCCTCCGGTCCGGTGCATGATTCGCGTAAAAGTTGCGTGCGGACGGACTGGCCGGCGATGGCCAGCGTGTCCGTCCCCGCGGGACGAAGGTCGCAGACGAATGACGAGATGACCTCGTGGCGCTCCCCGTCCAGCGTGCGGTGGACGCGGACCAGTGCGGAGCCGCCACCATTGCGCAGGGCGACGCGCGTCTCCTCGTTATCGGCGAACATCAGGTCGTAGGAAAAGCCGCGCGTGGCGACGAGCGTGCCCTCACGGAGGACAAGGCCGATCTGGTCGGGGCTGATATAGGTACGGTGCGGCCCGTTCGTCGCGGCAAGGCCGAGCCGGGCCGACGCGCCGGTGACCGGCAGGTCCACCCGGATCAGCGGGCCGGGGAGCGCGGCGAGTTCCGCCGCCGTGATCGGCGGCAGGGGTTCGGGCGCAGCGCCGCCGAAAAGAGGGATCGCTTCGCGGACGCGGTCGCAGCCGGTCAGCAGGGTCAGGGCGAGGCAGAGGGCGAGCGATCTCATTTCCAGAAGGCTCCCGAGCGGTCTTCGTATTCCGGGCGGTGATAATCGCGAACCGCCCCGTAGAGCCTGTTGCGCACGTTCAGTCGCTGACCGCCATCTCGCTGCACGAGCCGCAGCGATGTGCCGATGGAGGACCGGTCGGGCTGGCCAGTGAGGTAGTTGAGTGGGATCGACACGCGGATGCCCTTGTCGAACGAACCCTCGCCGAACTCCTCGGCGGAGACGTCCGTACGGGTGAAGAACGCGCCGACCCGGGCCCCGTTGTCGAACTCCCGGTCGAGCGAGAAGGTCGCGCCCCAGTCCCCGGCGAGGTAACGCCCGGCATCGATCTGGCCGAGATAGCCGCCGCCGAAATCGTAGTAGGCGGAGGCATGACCCGTGGCCGTCTCGTAGTCCTGGAAGTCGAACAGGATGTCGTAGTCCCGCTTCCGGGCGTAGTTCAGCTCGACGCCCAGTCCGAGGCGGCTGTCCACCGGCTTCCACAGGACCTCCCCGGAGACGCCGCCGTACATCCGCTCCAGAAGGCCCACCGTGACGCGACCGTAATAGTCCTGGCCGGGACGGAAGAAGTACTCCCCGGTCAGATACTCCAGCGCCGGATCGCCTTCCTGGGCGTAGCGGGCGATGTCGGACCGGACGACGGGCAACTCGGAAGGATCGTCCCTGTCCGCCTCGTCCCGGTTGCCGAGGAGCCTTTTCTTGAGCGAACCGGACAGGACGAGGCCCGGCGACGGCTCGTAGGAGGCGGTGAACCTCAGGCCGACATCGGCGCGGAACGGATCGTCCGGATCGAAGAGCGCGGGCTGAAGATAGGGGGAAATGCCGAAATCGAGCTTCGGATAGAGGTCGTCGGGGTAAGCGGCGGGCGGCAGTTTGCCTTCCGCGGCGCCGCCGGTCAGGCGGGACCGGGCGTAGATGGTCCACGCGTTGTCGGGGGCGTATTCCAGATCCTCGAGATCCCCGCGGCGGAGGGTGACGGCGCTCGCCGGAATGCCGTTGACGATCGGCACGATGACGAACGTGTCCACCTGCGGGGGCATCACCGCGGTGAGGACGCGGGCCGCACGCCCCACGGCCATCGGCGCCGATTCGTACGTGGTGTTGTACATCCGCAGGGTGGCGCGCCGGCCGGAGATTTCGAGCGCATCGAGGCCCAGTCCGTAGGCGTCCAGCGCCGTGACGACGACGTCCCGCAGGGCGGTCGACACGGCGGGGGTCACGCGCAGGGGCTCGGCGCCGGGGGCGCGGCGCAACACCGGAAGCGGCGCGCCGGCGGCAAAGCCGTTCGGCGGCGTCTTCGGATTGAAGGAAATGCTCGCGGTGATGCCGATTTCGGTGCCGTAGAGCGCGTAGCCTCCCAGCGTGATGCTGTCGTTCACCTTGTACTTGGCGCCGAAATTGAAGGGCGACTCGCGCTCGAAAAGGCCTCGGCCGGTCTCGTAGGCGTAGTCGTCGGTCGAGTATTCGGCGACTAGGCTGAGCCGGTCCGTCGGCCGCCACTCGACGCCGCCGAAGATCGCCGCATCGCCCTGGAAGTAGTTCCCAGAGAGCTGCCCGCCGGGATCGTCCCGCTCGGTCTCGCGCACATCGAAACCGTCATCGAGCACGCCGAGCGGGTTGTCGAACCCGTCGTAGGTGCCGAGCCGCCCCCAGCCGAGACCGGCGGTGATGGCGACCTTCGGGGAGAGGTGCTTGGTCGCGGCGATATACTCGCTCGACAGCACGCTCGTTCCACCGATGTCCCGCAATCCGATGGCGATGCCGGGCAGGCGCCGGTCTTCCTCGACGAGTTGGAAGGCAAGGTCGAGGCTGCGGTCGTAGAGCGTCCCTCCGCCGGCGTTCTCGTTCTCGATGATCGAGTAGCGAAACGCGCCGGCAAGCCTGGGAAAGATCTGGAACGTCAGCGTATTGCGGGTGGAGCCGGCGAAATACGCGGTGGAGAAGGCGAGTTGCCCGTCCGGCAGGGCCTCCGCCGTCGGCATGTCGATCAGGCCGGGCGTGCCGTAGAAGGAGAGCGTCGGCGGAGGAGGCGCGGGCGGCAGCGCTCCGGCGGCGAGGCGGATATCGGTCTCACCGGTCATGTACTGCCCGAGCGTGGCCACGGGTGCCAGGAGGGCCAGAAGCGCGGCCGACGTGGCCAGTACCTTTCGCCCGGCTCGCCTCGTACCGATCGCTGCCATCATGCCGGATCTGTCCTCCGTTTGGCCCGGCCCATTCGCCGGCTGTCTGAACGCTCTGGTTGTAACCCCGATCGCGTCGCGTCACCAAGCCGGCAGCACCTGAATTCGGACCTCTACCGGGTCGAATTGCGTTCTTGCATCACCTCGAGACCACGGAGCCCGGATGAGACATCTGATCGGCAGGATCCTGCGCAAGGTTCGACGAAAACGCCAGGCCGCAGTCCTTCCCTTCGAAGGCGGCCCGCCGGCGCCCGAGCGCGATATTTATGCAGTCGGCGATTTGCACGGCTGTTCCCGGCTTCTGGAGCAGTTGCTGGAGACGATCGATGCGGATGCCGAGTCCCTGTCCGGCCCTCCGCCGGTGCTCCTGTTCCTCGGCGATTATATCGACCGCGGCGATAGCAGCCGGGAGGTCCTGGAGATCATTCACCGCCGGGTGCGGGCCGATCCGGAGAACGTCATCGCGCTGCGCGGCAATCACGAGCAGATGCTGCTCGATTTCCTCGCCGATCCCGAGGGCCGTGGGCCGCGCTGGCTCGCCAATGGAGGGCTGCAGACGCTTGCCAGTTTCGGCGTGGGCCTCGGCGGCGGGGCGGAGCGCGACGCCGGAGACGCGGCGGTTCGCCTGTCGGAGACCCTGGGGGAGGCGGGCCTCCTGAGCTGGCTGTCGGACCTGCCGCTGTCCTGGCAATCGGGCAACGTCCTTGCGGTGCATGCCGCAGCGGATCCGGCCCTACCCGCGAGCACGCAGGAGCCGCGGACGCTTCTCTGGGGCCACCCGGACTTCGGCGTGGTGCCGCGGCCGGACGGCATATGGGTTCTGCATGGCCACGTGCCTGTCGAACTGCCAGCGGCGGCGAACGGCGTCATCCCTGCGGATACCGGAGCCTACTTTTCGGGACGGTTGACCGCCGCCGCGATCTCGCCCGGCGGCCGCGTCCGGTTCCTGAGCGCCTCGGCTGGGCGTCAGTTCTCGTAATAGCCCGCGTAGGCCTTGCCGTAACCGTACCCGTATCCCTCGTACCCGTAGCGCTTCATCCCCTTGGGATCGACGCGGGAGAGGATGGTTCCGGCGATCGGAACGCCGACGGATCGCAGCAGGTCGAGGCCCTGCGACACCTGTTTCTGCTTCGTGACGTCCCAGAGCACGACGTAGAGCGCCGCATCGCAGATGCGCCCGATCACGCGCGCATCGGGCACGGCGAGGACGGGGGGCGTATCGATGATGACGTAGTCGTAGGCAGCCTCGCATTCGCGGATGAACCCGGCGAATCGATCCGATGCGTAAAGGTCCGCCGCGTTCACGTTCGGCCGCTCGGCGATCAGAAGATCGACACCCGTGTCCTTGTCCCGCACCACGGTTTCCTCGAAGCACGCCTCTCCCGACAGGATGGAGACGATGCCCTTCGCCCCCTTGATGTCGAAATACTCGGCGAAGACGCGGCGCCGGAGATCCCCTTCGATCAGGAGAACGCGCTTGCCGAGATCGGCGAGATTCTGCGCCAGCAGGATTGAGGCGGTGGTCTTGCCTTCGCCCGGCGTCGAGGAGGTCAGCATCACCGTCTTCGGCGGATTGTCCACGTTGGACAGCAGAAGCGAGGTCCTGAGGTTGCGCACGGCTTCGGCCAGCGCGGAGTTGGGTTTGGACGAGACATAGTCCAGCACCGCACGTCGATTTTTCGCGGCGAGGCGCGGCAGCGTACCCATGACGGCATAGCCCGTTTTGGTGTGCAGATCCTCCGTGGTGCGGAATGTGTTCTGCAACATCTCTCGCAGCAGGATGAGACCGGCCCCGATCATCAGTCCCAGGATCGCCCCCAGAACGATGATCCGCGACCGATTGGGGGCCGACGGGCGTCCCGGAACATTCGCAGCGGAAAGAAGCCGGACATCCGCCTGTTGAATGCCCTGCTGGACCGACGTTTCCTTCAGCCGCGACAGGAAGTGCTCGTAGATCAGCCGGCTTGCCTCGGCCTCGCGCTCAAGCTGCTGGAGCTGAACGAGGTCACCGGACTGGTCGGAGATCTGACTGTCCACCTGCGCGGCGGAGCGCTCCAACGTACCGAGCTGGGCCTCCGCGCGGGCAAGCTCGGCTTCGGCGCGTTCGAGGACGGTGGTCGCTCGTGTTTCGAACAGATCGCCATCCGCCTCGCCCGTGGCGGCGATGCGCGACAATGTCGGATCGGCGGCGAGGTCCGCGAAGGCGGCGGGATCGCCCGAGGCCGCGTCGAGCGCGGCGAGGCGCGCCGCGGCACTCTCGACCTCTGCGCGCGCGGCGGTGATCCGGCTGCGAAGATCCCGAGCCTGCGCATTGAGGCCCGTCAGGGCTTCCGTGCTGGCAAGATTGGTCTGGGCGCGGAACGTGTTCACCGCCGCCACGGCCTGCTCCAGCTCGATCTTGAGTTCCGAAACCCGTGTCGAGAGCCAGTCCGTCGCCTCCTCGGTCGCCTCTTGTTTGAGGGTGAGTTGATCGCGGATGTAGAACTCGGCCAGCGTGTTCGCGAGGCGGGCGGCGAGCTCGCGGTCCTCGCTCGTCGCCTGAATGCGGAAGACGTAGCTCGATCGCAGGAGCGAGATGTCGATCTTGCTCCGCAGGATGTTTGCCGCAGTCAGGAGCTGGCTGTCCCGGTTAGGGGGCGCGACCACGGCATCGTTTGCGTCTCCAAAAAGCTCGCGCACCCACTGCACGGCCTTGCCGAGACTGAACGTCGGCTCTTCCCGGAGGCGGGGCGCGAATTCGGGATATTGCGGCAGATCGAGAGCGTCGGCGACCCGGGTCAGCAGTTGCGCCGAGCGCATGATCTCGATCTCGGTGTTCATCGAGGCGCTGTCGGTCGAGACCCCGGACACCACGCTCTGAAAATCCACGACCTGCGGCTGCTCGCGCTGGAGGGCGACAGTCGTGCTCGCGCTGTAGACGGAGGTGGTCTGGAAGTAGGCGTAGTATCCGGCGAGCAGGATGCCGAGCGCAACCGCGAGCGCGATCCACAGGCGACCGCGCCAGAGCGTGCCTGCAAGGGCGAGCAGGTCGATCTCGTCGTCCTCTTCCGAAGCTGCGCCGGGTTGCGCTTGGTGGGGCAGATCCCGGCTGCGCGCATCCCGCAGGGGCTCGTCATGGGGGATCTTGGACAAGTTGTTATGGATCAAATCTTGTTCCGTCAAAGATGTATGCGCGCATGCTTCAACCTATGCGGGCGGTTATTGTCCGGCGCAACTCACCCCGCGCCACGGCGTTAATTAACTTGGATAGAATAGATCGTGTTTTGTTCGCGGCCTCAACCAAGGGGGGCTGCAAGGTCACAATTTCGACAGGTTGAAATGAGAGAGTATCCGCACGTGCTCTTGCACGTTGCAGGTGTATCAACCTAGGGTCACCGCGGACGGACTTCCCGTGGGGGGAAATGGATGCAAACAATTCAACACCATGAGAATATTGCATTTTCATGCGCCCGCCCGCCTGATCAGGTGGGGGGGTCGTCCACCTTCTGGGCGTCCAAGAGGCTGTTCGACGTCGGGGTCTCGCTCCTTCTGCTCGTTCCGATGATCGTGTTGGGCGTCGCTCTCCTGATCGTGAACCCTTTTCTCAATCCCGGACCGCTGTTCTACCGGCAGGTGCGCATGGGCCAGGACTGCCGCGCGTTCTGGGCCATCAAGTTTCGGTCCATGCGGCCGGCGGAGCGGATCTCCCGCTCCGTCGAGGATCCCGTCGAGATCGATCGAATCATGCCCTTGGGACACGTCCTGCGCCGCAGCCGCCTCGATGAGCTCCCGCAGGTGCTGAATGTCCTGGCCGGGCAGATGAGTCTGATCGGGCCGCGTCCGGACTATTTCTCCCACGCCAAGGTGTTCGCGCGGTCGGTGCCGGGCTACCGCGAGCGTCACAGGGTCCGGCCGGGAATCAGCGGCTACGCACAGGTCGAGCTTGGATATGCCGAAGGGGTGGACGCGACGCGCGCCAAGGCCGCGGCGGACTTGTACTATATCCGCAACGCCTCCTTTGCCCTCGATACGCGCCTTCTCTTCAAGACGATACGGGTGGTGCTCGGGCGCAAGGGCGCCTGATCTCGCCGGGACGCCTTCGGTGGACAGTCGAGGGGTCAGTCCATAGATGCTGCTCTAAAGGCCAGGGTCGGACCGGGGGCGGCATGAGCATACATCTTCACAAGGCGGATCTGCCGGACGGGCTGGATCTCGGCGCATCGGTCGCGATCGATTGCGAGACGATGGGGCTCAATCCCCTGCGCGATCGTCTCTGCCTCGTGCAACTCTCCGCCGGCGATGGGGATGCGCATCTTGTGCAGATCGAAAGGGGGCAGGGCGCTGCGCCGAACCTTGCGCGCCTTCTGAGCGATCCGGCCCGCCTGAAGCTGTTCCACTACGGCCGGTTCGACATCGCCGCCATGTACCATGCCTTCGGAGCGCTCGCCGCCCCGGTCTGGTGCACGAAGATCGCCTCGAAGCTGGTTCGCACCTACACCGATCGCCACGGACTGAAGTCCCTGACCCACGAACTCCTCGGCGTGGACATCTCCAAGCAGCAACAGAGCTCCGACTGGGGCGCGCCGGATCTGTCCGAGGCGCAGCAATCCTATGCCGCATCGGACGTGCTCTATCTCCACCGCCTGAAAGACGTGCTGAGCGAGCGGCTCCGGCGCGAGGGGCGGATGGAGATCGCGGAGGCCTGCTTCGAATTCCTGCCGACGCGCGCGCGGCTCGATCTGGCCGGATGGCCGGATCAGGACATCTTTACTCACTGAGATGACAGAGGGCGACGCGCAGAACAACGCTTCGGTCACAGGTGGCGACGATGCCCTGATCGAGACGGGCCGAAGGGTCGTCGACACGGAGAGCGCCGCGCTGACGGCCCTGTCGGGCGCGCTCGGCGCATCCTTCGCGGAGACGATCCGGACCATCCTCGCCGCAACCGGGCGGGTGATCGTCTCCGGAATGGGCAAGTCGGGACATATCGGCCGGAAGATCGCGGCCACCCTCGCCTCGACCGGCACACCCGCGCACTACGTGCATCCGGGCGAGGCCAGCCACGGCGACCTCGGCATGATCAAGGAGGGGGACGTCGCGCTCCTTCTGTCCAATTCCGGCGAGACGACCGAGCTTGCCGACATGATCGCCTATACCCGCCGCTTCGGCATTCCGCTGATCTCCATCAGCAGCGTTCCGGGCAGCACCCTCATGACGCGCTCGGATATCGCGCTGGTGCTGCCTGAGGCCGCCGAGGCCTGCGGGCGGGGTATCGTGCCGACCACAACCACCACGATGATGCTCGCGCTCGGCGATGCGCTCGCCGTCGCGCTGATGGAGCAGCGGGCGTTCACGCCGGAACGGTTTCGAGACTTTCATCCCGGCGGAAAACTCGGCCGGCGGCTCGCCAAGGTGGAGGATCTGATGCACGGGCGGGACCAGCTGCCGCTCGTCGCCGAGTACACGGCGATGGGCGAAGTCCTGATCATCATGTCGCAGAAGGCGTTCGGTGTCGCCGGCGTCACGGACGGCGACGGGCGCCTGTCCGGGATCGTCACGGACGGGGACCTCCGCCGGCACATGGGCGGCCTTCTGGAGCTGAATGCAGGTCAGGTCATGACGCCCGGCCCCCGCACGATCCGCCCCGAAGCGCTGGCCGAAGAGGCGCTGGCGGAGATGCAGCGCCGCCGGATCACCTGCCTCTTCGTGGTGGACGGCGAGATGCCGTCCAGGCCCCTCGGCCTTCTCCATATCCATGACTGCCTCCGGGCCGGGCTGATCTGAGAATGCCCCGCGCGGACAATCCCTATTCCCGCTTCGTGGCCTGGGCGAAGGTCATCCTGCCGCTGGCGGCGCTGGCGCTCCTGTCCTCACTCTTTTTGTTGCCGGGGCGGGGCGAACGCACCGCGATCCCCTTCGCGGACGTTGATATCGACGAGCTGGCACGGGAGCAGCGGCTGGGCCGCCCCTCCTATTCGGGAACGACCGAGGAGGGCCGGGACGTGAGCCTGACGGCGGAGACGGCGCGCCCTTCCGCGGCCGGTCCCGGCATCTTCGATGCGCGCATGCTGACGGGAGCGTTCGAGACGAATGGCGGTCAGATCGGTTTGAGCTCCGATGGCGGGGTGATCGACACCGAGGCGGAAACCGTCGATCTCGCGGGCAATGTCGTCGTGACGACGGCGGATGGTTACGTCGTGCGGTCAGGGCGGCTACGCAGTACGCTCGGCCAGATCAGTCTGGACACGCTCGGCCCGGTGGAGGCGGACGGGCCGGCCGGAACACTCACCGCCGGACGCATGACAGCCAGCGAAACCGGGACCGGAAACGTGGTCGTGGTTTTCAACGAGGGGGTGCGGCTGGTATATCTGCCGGCAGAACAAGGGAGCGACCCGCAATGAAGATCCTACGCATCGCCGCGGCTCTGGCCGTTCTCATCGCGGGCCCGCTCCATGCGCAGGGCACCGGCATCGCGTTCGGCACACCGCAGGACGGCGATCAGCCTGTCGAGGTGACGGCCGAAGAACTGCAGCTCGATCAGGCCGCGGGGACCGCCGTCTTTTCGGGCAACGTCATCGTCGGCCAGGGCGACATGCGCTTGACCGCCCCGCGTGTGGATGTGACCTACGCGACGGATGCCGACGGAAATTCCACCGGCGGGATAGACCGGCTCCACGCCACCGGCGGCGTCACCCTGACAAGCGGTGGCGAGGCCGCCGAGGGGCAGGAAGCCGTCTACACCGTTGGCTCGGGGCAGGTCGTGATGACGGGCGACGTGCTTCTCACGCAGGGGCAGAACGCCCTGGCCGGGGAGAAGCTGACCGTCGGTCTCGATGACGGGCAGGGCGTGATGGAGGGCAATGTCCGCGTCGTCTTCCAGCCGCAGGACGAGGCCGCGGAGCCGGCCGCCCAGTGAGCCTCACCGTGACAGACGGCGCCGGCGGCCTGCGGGTCGTCTCCCTGTGCAAGAGCTACCGCAAGCGCCCGGTCATCCGGGACGTGTCGCTGGAGCTTCGGCGGGGCGAGGTGGTGGCGCTCTTGGGGCCGAACGGCTCCGGCAAGACGACGTGTTTCTACTCCATCGCCGGCCTCGTCACGCCCGAAAGCGGGCTCGTGGAGATCGACGGGCGGGACGTGACCACGCTGCCGATGTACCGTCGCGCGCGCTACGGGATCGGCTACCTGCCGCAGGAGGTCTCGATCTTCCGCGGCATGAGCGTGCAGGACAATATTTCCGCCATCCTCGAGATCGGGGAGCGGGACCGGCTGAAGCGCAAGGAACGGCTGGAAGACCTGCTCTCCGAGTTCGGCATCGCGCATCTGCGCCGCGCCTCGGCGCTGTCGCTTTCGGGCGGGGAGCGGCGGAGGGTGGAGATCGCCCGCTGCCTGGCCGCCAACCCAAAGTATCTTCTTCTCGACGAGCCGTTCGCTGGCGTCGATCCGATTTCCGTCGGCGATATTCGCGCGC
This sequence comes from Tropicimonas sp. IMCC34011, assembly GCF_003390865.1. Taxonomy (GTDB): domain Bacteria; phylum Pseudomonadota; class Alphaproteobacteria; order Rhodobacterales; family Rhodobacteraceae; genus Tropicimonas_B. The sequence continues at coordinate 487,031 of NZ_QMEJ01000004.1, read as the reverse complement.
TGGTCACCGAGCTGACCGGGCGGGGCATCGGCGTTCTCATCACCGATCACAACGTGCGTGAAACCCTCGGGATCGTGGATCGCGCCTACATCCTCCACGACGGGACCGTCCTGATGAGCGGCTCGGCGGACGAGGTGGTCGCGGACGAGAACGTGCGCCGCGTCTACCTCGGCCAGGGCTTCAGGATCGGCTGATCACACAGACGTCAGGCCTCGGGTGGGATTGATCGGGCCGCCTCGGAAGTTACCATACAGAGGTCGGACTTGCGCTTGCCGCGGGCAGGCGCCGGCCGGCGCCCCTGAAGAATGCGGAGGTCCTATGCGTTACCAGATCAGCGGTCGGCAAATCGACATCGGTGAGGCGCTGCAAACTCACGTGCAGACAGAACTTGACGAGGCTGTCGGCAAGTATGCGGGTCGTCCCACGGATGCCGCGGTGATCTTCTCGAAGACGGGCTTCGAGTATTCCTGCGAGTCGACCGTCCACCTCTCGACGGGGATGACGGCCACGGCCAAGGCCAACGCCACCGAGATCTACGCCTCGTTCGACCAATGCCGCGAGAAGCTCGAGAAGCAACTGAGGCGGTATAAGCGCAGGCTGAAAGACCATGGCCGCGAGCGCAAGCAGCCGGTTGAATCCTTCGGAGCACCTTCGTATATCCTCGCCGCCACGGCAGAGGACGACGAGCAGGAGCCCGATACGCTCCAGCCCATCATCGTCGCGGAGATGGAAACCAAGGTGCCGACGCTGTCCGTCGGCGAAGCGGTCATGCAGATGGAATTGTCGGGCAGTCAGCTCCTGGTGTTCCGGCACGAGACTCATAACGGCGTTAATGTGGTATACCGGCGCGACGACGGAAATGTCGGCTGGATCGACCCGCGCAGCAACGGAAGGTAGGCCCGCTTACCAGCGGCCCCCCGTTTTTGGAGGCATATGGAACTTGTCAGCATCCTGAAGCCCGAGGCGGTTCGGGCCCTGTCCGAAGCCACGAGCAAGAAGCGTCTCTTCCAGCGGATCGCCGAGGTCGCCGAAAGCGCCTACGGCATCCGCACGGCGGAGGCGATGAATGCCCTTCAGGAGCGCGAATCCCTCGGGCCGACCGGCGTCGGCCAGGGGATCGCGCTCCCCCACGCACGACTGAACTGCATCTCGTCGGTCACCGGCGTGTTCATGCGGCTCGATCGCCCGATGGCGTTCGGGTCGGTGGATCGCCAGCCTGTCGACCTCGTCTTCGCGTTGTTCGCGCCGAACGATTCCGGGATCGACCACCTCAAGGCGCTGGCCGCGGTGTCCCGTACGATGCGGGACAGTGCCATCTGTGCAAAGCTCCGGGCCAACAACGACCCGCTCACGCTGCACGCCGTCCTCACCGAGCGCCAGAACACCCGCGCGGCCTGAATTCAGGGCCGCAGCGCTCCGAATCCGAAGGCCATGTAGTCCCGCGCATGGGCGTCCCTCGCGGCCGCGTCGATGTCCGCATCCAGAATGTCGGACAGGCGCGGTCCGTCCCCGGCCTCGGTCGTCAGGTCCGGCGCGGGGGGCATCCGGGCGCGCCCTATCTGCTGGCAGAGTTGGGCGAGACCGAGCGCGGCCTGATCGTCCCGGATCACAATATCCGGCAGAAGAAAATCCGACATGCCCTGAAGCGTCGCGGCCTGTGTGGACCAGGCGGGGTCCGTGCGCAGGCTCGTCTGTCCCGCCAGATTGCCCTTCACAAAGCGCAGGAACCCCAGGAACGCCTCGCGGTGCGTCTCCGGATCCCAGTCGTGCCCCGGCGCCGTCTCGGGGATCGGCAGGCGATAGGTGCTCCTGAGCGCGCCGCGGATCTCCAGAAAGGCGCCCGGCCCGTCATCCAGGATGTAGCGGCGAAAGACGGAATGGAGCCGGCGGACCGGGTGCGACAGCACGGTGAACGCACGCGCCCCGCTTGAGCGGTTCTTCCACTGCCGCAGGCTCTTCTGGGTGAAGTCGCGCAGGAGAGCGCCCGGCTCGGCCCCGTCGAGCGCCGCGAGCCATCCCTCGATCGCCTCCGTGCGCCCGCCCTTCATCGGCATGAAGAGAAGCGGCGCCGTGGTGGCCGCGACATAGGTCGGCACGGCCGGGCCGCGGCGGGGTTCTAGGTTCGGCGTACGCGTCAGGCCGAACCGGTCCAGCCCGTCGAGCGCCGTCTGCATCTCCGCGAAATTGCGCACCTTCTGGGAATGCGGCTCCGGATTCTGCCGCTTGAGCCGGCCCGGCACCTTCTCGAGCCGCCCCGGAACGCCGAGGAAGGCCGCGAGTCCGTTCAGTACCTCGACGTCCCCGATATCCTCGTAGGCGATATGAAAGGCGGTCTGTCCACTGATCTGGAGCGCGCGCTGGAGGCGCAGCTGGAAGGACTGGATCCGATGGAGGTGCGCCTCGAACTCCTCCGGCACGAAGACGGCCCGGGCATCCTTGCGGTCCTTCACGTCGGTCAGCCGCCATTGCCCCGTGGCGGCGGCGATGCGCTTCGAGATGTAGCTGTCGAGCGGATTTCGGGTCAGAATCACCTTCGCGCAGGCGCGGTCGGCGAGGATGCCGTCCAGGATGCGCGGATCGTGGTCATGGAAGTAGCGGAAGCCGGGCAGCCCGTCCGTTTCGGCCCGCATCCGCGCCAGCAGTTCGCCCGGATCGTCCTCCCGCTCCTGAAGCGTGAGGCCGAAGAGCTCGGTCTTGCCCTCCTGCCCGATGAAGTAGGGATTGAAGGCCTCCCCGTGACAGCGCACGCCCTCGATCGCGTTCAGGCTCTCCTCGAGGTGGTTCGAGCCCGTCCGCATTTCCGCGAACAACACGAAGCTGTCGAAGGCGGCGCTCATTCGGCCTGCTTCACGAGATAGGGCATGGTGCGCGGCGGGCCTTCCGGAAAGTCGTCCGCGGGGAAATCCCCGGGGAGGTGGAGGTTCATACCATCGTTCTTGAGATCCTGCAGGAAGCGACCGAAGCCGCCGAGATCCGCCATGCGGGGGACTTCGGTCATGCGGCGGCCCTGCAGGGGGACGATCTCGTCGAGGACGTCCTGCAGCTTCTCCATCGGCGCCTCGACGAAATCGGCCAGCGTCCAGATCCGCACGCGCGCCTTGACCCATCGCGCGCGCAGAAGCTCCAGGTGCCCGGCCTCGATCCGCTGGAGACGGGCGGCCTCCTTGCGCATCAGCTCGCGCGGGAGGCCGGAGCGGTGGAGCGGGATGGCCCAGGCTCCCGCGATCACCGAGATCTGCGCGTTGGGGTCGGCGGCCATGAAACCGGCCGGGAACTGGTTGTCCCGCGGCCCGAACATGAAGCACTGCCGCTCCCCCCGTGTCGTCCAGATCAGGTTCGTCAGGAAGGCGCAGGGGTTGTAGTCCCTGAGCGCCGCGCTGTCCGTGAGCGCGCCGTTGTAGACCTGCTCCCCGCCGGCCAGCTCGGCGCGTTCCGGCGCATAGAGATGCTTGTGGACGCGATGGCCGGTGACACGCGCAAGCCAGGTGTCGAAATCGACGAAGAGCTCGCCGAACCCCTCGAAGACGGAATAGGGACCGGCCGTCCGACCGTTCTCCCGGTCGTTGCGGGGAAAGCGGCCCTGCATGTAGAGCCCCGGCCGCCCCAGGACCCGCCGTTCTCCGGCATTGGCGAACATCCGGTCGATGCGGCCGGGGCGCGGCTCTGCATTCTTGGTGACGTTCGGGTCGTTCGACAGGAAGGCCGAGTAGAGCCGATCCGCGTGGGGCCAGATCTTCCGCGCCATGAAACAGTCGGAGCGGCGCAGAAGCTGCAGGTGATCGTCGTAGAAGACGTAAGGCTTGCCCTGCGAGTCGAACTTGGACAGCGTCAGGGACCGGCTTTCCACGGAGGTCGAATGCAGCCGCACGAGGCTCTGGAAATAGCTTTCGTCCGGGATCCAGACGCGCCGGAAGTACCTGTCGTACCGCTCGCGGTTCGGGTCCTCGAGGATGGCGGTCAGTGTCGCCCGGGACAGGCACCACCATTGCGAGCCGAGATGCGGCACGATGGGATCGGGGATCGCACGGTGAAGCTTGAACCGCCGCTGGATGGCAACCCAGCGGTCGAAGAGCTCCCGGTGGCTTTTCCATGAGAAGGGGAACCGCAGCGTGAATCTCTCCCGCTCGAATCCGCCCTTGGACCAGGCGACGTCCTCGATGGTGACGCTCTCGATGAAGTCGGTTCGGGGGCGCTCCGCGAGATAGGCTTCCAGCTCCTGCACCGGCCGGAGCGGCAGGCAGGAGCCCGACGCGAGGTAGACGTGACGGACGTCCGGATACTCCGCCAGCATCGTCTCCGCCGCGGACAGCGTCGCGCCGACGATGCCCCACGTGCCCCAGGCACAATGGCGGCGCGGCGTCACGAAGCGGACGTTGTCCATCCCCTTCACCCGGCGCTGGAGCTTGGCATATGCGCTGCGCGTCACCTTCCGGTCGGCATGGATCACCACGGGGCAGCCGCTCAGCGCCCAGTGCCGAGCGACCTGCGCCGCCCGGTCCAGCGCAGTGTGAACCAGAAGGATGAAACCAACGGTCATGCCCAGTTGCCCTTGGAGATGAGACCCAGGATCTCGAGCTGCCGCCAGTTGATGTACTGCTCGCTCCACTTCGTCCAGAGGTCGGGCTGCTCCTTCAGGACGGCGTGATAGGCAAGGTATTCCCGGCTCCCCGCGAAATGCTCCCGGCGGGTGATTTCCTCCTCCGTCTTGTCGATGAAGGTGTTCAGGAACTTGGCATGGAGGAGGGCGCCGCAGGTCTTCTCCCCGCCCTCCTCGTCATAGGTGAGATTGAGCCCCCGCGGCAGGAGCATGTGCGTGGAATTGACATAGCAGTAGGCACGATCCCACTTCACCAGCGGGATCTTGTTCAGCGAGGGGGCGTTCGTGGGCGCGTCCGCGAAGAAGGCCCGCGCGCGGGGCCCGCCCTGGATCCAGAGGTTCTGGAAGCGGTCGTTGCGACTGATCATGTAATTGCCGCTGTCGAACCACGAGGCAATCTCGAACGGATCCTGCCCCTCCGCATAGGTCTGTGCGTCGATCGGGCCCTTGGGGTACATGTCGAGCAGCATGGCGGAGAAGGAGCGCAGACCGCTTCCGTCCAGCCAGTCCGTCAGCGCATTGATCGGCCGCGTGTCGCAGAACGGGTAGACGAGGAACTCGTCCACATCGACGGTGAGCGCCCAGTGGCCGTGGGCATGGCGCAGCGCGAGCCAGTTGAGCCAATCCACCCCGAAGCGGGCGCGACGGTAGCTTGCCTCCGTCGTCCAGAGGGAGACGTCCTCTTGATCCGCGAGGTACTCGCGGGAGCCGTCATCCGATGCGTTGTCCACCATGAAGAAGTGGCGAACGCCGGCCTTGCGGTAATAGTCGAGGAAGTAGGGCAGGCGGACGCGCTCGTTCCGGAGCGTGGTGAAGGCAAGCAGGTGCCCGCGTTTGATCGCACCCGTACGGTCCGCCACGACCTTCAGCTCGCGGCGCTTCCGGAAGGCGCGGATGCGGTACTTCTTGCGCTTCAGACGCATTCGGTATGAGTCGAGTGCGCTCAAGCGAGCTCCCCTGCCGGGCGGATCAAGACACGGTCTTGTATTACACCACGCTTAAGACCGCGTTGAAATGCTCCTGCCAGGACGGCGGGACAATCGGATCGCGCCTGTGACCGGGCATCGTCACTTTCGAGACCTCAGCGGCCCAGCGATTGGGATCGGTGAGGGGAAGGTAGCTCGGGTAGTCGCCGAGAAGCTCCCGGAAGACGGGCAGGTCGGACGCGATCACGGGCGTTCCGAGCGCCGCGGCTTCAAGGGCGGGGAGGCCGAACCCCTCGGCGCGGCTCGGAAAGAGAAGCGCGCACGCGTGGGCCATCAGCCATGTGACCGCGCTGTCGGGCAGGCCCGGCAATTCCAGCACATCCGCGCCGGCCCGGTCCAGGCGGGCGAAGACGTCCGCGTTCTTCCAGCCGCGCCGGCCGGCGATGACGAGGATCGGGCGGGGGCTTGGCAGGCTCTCCCAGACGTCGAGGAGCAGCGCGTGGTTCTTGCGCGGCTCGATGGTGCCGAGGCAGAGGAAGAAGGGACGCTCCGCGAGATCCGGCGGCAGGGGGGGCATGGCCCGGGGCACCTCGGGCCGGGGCACGCCCAGATGGGCGACGAGGCCGGGCGGCACGCGGCCTGCTTTCGCGAAATGTCGCTCGGCATCGTCCCGTGTGGCGGCTGAATTGTAGATCGCGAGATCCGCCACACTGCCGACCCGGCTCAGCATCGCCGCGAATCTCTCCGGGCTCCCGTCCCGCTGCGCTTCGGGGAGATCGAGGGGGATCGTGTCGTGGATCATCACCGAGATCCGGGCGTCCGGCACGCTGCGCCACGCGATCAGGACGCGGGCGGTGAGGTTCGAATGACCGACATTCACGTAAGAGGTGCCTGCCGGGAGGTGCTTCCGAAGGGTCCGTGCGAGGCTTGGCCTCGGCAGCACGCGCCGCGCGAGACGGCGCAGGTCGGCTTCCGCGCGCGCCGCCTCCGCGCTCAGTCCGGGGGTGAGGCGCGCGGCGAGGTCGGCACGGCCCCAAGGTCCGCCGAAGAGCCGCCCCGCAAGCTCATGAGTGCCCTCCGGCGCCAGCAGCGCATACCCGAAACGCATCCGCACCAGCGACCAGAGCGGAACAGGTTCCCGCATCAGCCGCGCGAGATAGGCGGCCTCGACCCGGTCCACCCCCGTCCAGGGGCCCTGACCGAGCCGGCTCACGAGGCGGCTGAGATCGAGACAGCGCGCGGCGGGCTCAGCGCTCAAAGCGGCCCGTCTGGTGCCAGTGCCACGCATCCTCGATCATCCGGTCGAGCGAGGAGCGCGCCGGGGTCCATCCCAGTTCCGCCTTCGCCCGCTCGCTGCCCGAAACGAGGCGGACGGCATCGCCCGCTCGCCGCTCGCCCTCCACCACGGGAACGGACCGATTGGTGACCCGGCGGCTGTGCTCGATCACTTCGCGTACGGAGTAGCCGTGGCCGGTGCCGAGATTGAAGGCGCGGCTCTGTCCCCCGCGGTCCAGCCACTCGTAGCCGAGGACATGCGCATCCGCGAGGTCGCAGACATGCACGTAGTCTCGGATGCAGGTGCCGTCCGGCGTGTCGTAATCGGTGCCGAAGACGGTCAGCGCGTCCCGTCTGCCGTCGATGGCGTCCAGCATCAGCGGGATGAGATGCGTCTCGGGCTCGTGCTGCTCGCCCACCTCGCCCTCGGGATCGGCGCCGGCGACGTTGAAGTAGCGGAAGATGACATGGCGCAGCCCGTGGGCGGCCTCGAAATCCCGCAGGATCTCCTCGATGGCCCGCTTCGAGGCGCCGTAGGGGTTCTCGGGGCGCTGGGCCGTCTCTTCGTCCAGCACGACTCCGTCCTGGTCCCCATACGTCGCGCAGGTGGAGGAGAAGATGAACCGGCCGCATCCGGCGGCGACGGCGGCTTCGGCGAGGTTCACCGCTCCCGTGACGTTCTCCAGCCAGTAGCGGCCCGGCTCCCTGACCGATTCGCCGACCTGGCTGAGCGCCGCGAAGTGCATGACGGCATCGGGCGCATGAGCGGCAAAGACCTCGTCCAGGCGGGCGCGATCCATGAGGTCGCCCTCCTCGGCCGGGCCAAACCTGACCGCATCACGCCAGCCGGTACTGTAATTGTCGAAGGTGATGGGGGTGTGCCCGGCGCGGGACAGCGCCTTGCAGGCATGGGCGCCCACATAACCGGCACCGCCCGTGACGAGTATCCTGCCCAATCCGCGACCACCCCTCGCTCGCCCGTGCGCCGACGGCCCGGCCACCGACGGCCGGGCCACTTGATGCCGAAGCTTACTGAGCCGGCTCGGGAACGGCCACGATTTCCCGCAGATACTCCGAAAACTCGTCGCGCAGCTCGTCGCGGGCGAGGCCGAACGCGACCGTCGCCTGCAGGAAACCGGCCTTCGAGCCGCAGTCGAACCGCTCGCCGCGGAAGCGGAAGCCGTTGACCGGCCGCCCGTGATCGATCTCCGCCGCAATGGCGTCCGTCAGCTGGATCTCGCCGCCGGCACCCTTGTCCTGATTGTGCAGTGTCTCCAACACGTCCGGCGTCAGGATATAGCGGCCGATGACGGCGAGGTTCGAGGGCGGGTTCTCCTTCGGCTTCTCCACCATGCGACGGATGGGAAGCACGTCCGAATCCGTCTGTTCGACGTCGAGGATGCCGTAGGAGCTGGTCTTGTCCATCGGGACTTCCATCGCCGCGACCATCGAGCCGCCGCCACATTCCTCGTGGGCCTCGACCATCTGCTGGAGGCAGGGCTTCTCGGCGGCGATCACGTCATCGGGGAGAATGACCGCGAAGGGTTCGTCGCCGATCATGCGGCGGGCGCACCAGACGGCGTGACCGAGACCGAGGGCCTTGTGCTGGCGGACATAGGCGATCTGGCCGCTCTCCATGTAGGTGGCCTTCATGATCTCCTGGATCTCCGTCTTGCCCTTCTCGGCAAGTGCGGCTTCCAGTTCCGGCGCGTTGTCGAAATAGTCCTCGAGCGCCGATTTGCCGCGCGACGTGACGAAGATGAATTCCTTGATGCCGGCGGCGCGGGCCTCGTCGATCGCGTATTGAATGAGGGGACGGTCGACCAGGGTCATGATCTCCTTCGGGATCGACTTGGTCGCCGGCAGGAATCGCGTTCCAAGTCCGGCGACGGGGAGAACCGCCTTGCTGATCTTACGTGTCATTCGCTTTGGTACCTCGTTTCGGTCGGCGCCGGACAGTGCGACCGGCGACCGGTCAATGCCCCATTCTAGGCCCTTGTTCCGACAGTGTCTTGCGATTTCAATGAAATGCGCCGCAATGCGGCATCCCCGGCCGATGTCGGCGCCCCCCGCACGGCCTCGGTTCGGGCCACCTCGGCGGAGAGTCTCTCCGGGAAGCTGACGAGGCGGAACCGCGGTGTGTCCCTGTCGGAGCGTCCGAAGAGGCCCCCGCGCTGCAGCCAGATCCCGGGCAGGACGAAACGCACGGAATGCGGTCGCCCCGTGGGAGAGAAAACGTAGAGCGACACGGTGCCGCCGGCCTTCGCCGCCTCCTTCGCCTTGGCCATCAGTGCCCGGATCTGCCACGTGCGTCCGGCGAGGACGGTATGGGACTGGGGGGTCGGCGGCAGCGGGCTGAATGGCGGTGGGGCGTTCATCCGGCTGGCGCGAAGCGTGGGAGCGGGGCTCTCCGCCGGTTCGGCCGCGCCCCGGTCGAACGTCTCCAGAAGCGCGGCGACATCCCGGCGTCTCAGTCGGCGCGCGGCGACATGTGCCTTCAGACGGCTCTCCTGAAGGGCGCGGTGCGCGGCGAGGGCGCCCTCCCGCTCCTTCGGCTCGCAGTGCCGCGCGAGAAACGCGGCGACGCTGGCCCCGACGGGGCCGAGGTCCGTCGGGGCGCGGCTTGGCTTGCGCGTGGCGTTCGCGGCGACGGCGTGATGCACCACGGCGTCCTTCGCGATGGCGGTGTAGGCGCCCAGGCGGGCGAGCCGATGGTTCACGTCCGTCTCGTCGAGATAGTAGCGGAAGGCCGGGTCGAACCCTCCGATGGCGACGAGATCCGCGCGGCGGAAGGCGCAGTTGGTGCCGACCGTCTTCACCGCCGAGCCGTCCGAGCCGGGACCGAAGAGCAGACCATCCTTGAGCGGCAGGTCCATCCCGTCCCGGCCCACGCGGACCGGCGTCCATTGCGGGGAAATGCCGTTCCGCCCCAGAACGGGCCCGGTGGCGCAGCTCACGCGCGGATCGGCAAAGGGGGCGGCGAGGCGCTCGGCCCAGAGCGGTTCGGCCACAGCATCGTCGTCGATGAAGGCGACCACCTCGCCCGCGGCAAGGGCAAGACCGGTATTCCGGGCCTCCGAGATATTCGCGACGTCGAACCGGGCGAGCTTGATCCGGCCGCGCAGATGCTCGACCGACGGCTCGCCCGCTGGGTCGGTGACGACGACCAGTTCGAGCGCGCCATGGGTCTGCCGCGCGAGGCTCTCGACGCAGAGGCGCAGGTGCTCCGGCCTCTGACGGCTGACGACGATGACGGAGAGTGTGGGCGGACCCGCGATCACTCCATCCCCATCGTGGCCATCATTTCCTCGAGGCGGGTCACGTCGGAGGGGTTGTTCAGTTCCCAGAACTGGCGCCCCCGCGTCTCCACCTCGACGCAGCTCATGGAGCGGCCGTTTTCGAGGAAGCGGAGCTGTTCCAGCCCCTCGGTGCGCTCGAGCGGGCCGATGTCCCAGCGGGGATAATCGGCGAGTGCCTCGGGCCGGTAGGCGTAGAGACCGACATGATGAAAGACCGCCGCGGCCTTCTCGGTGTCGGCGGTGTAGGGGATCACTTCCTTGGAAAAGTAGAGCGCGCGGTGATCGCGGTCGAAGATGGCGGTGGTTCCTCCGACGCGGCCAGCCTGCCTGTCCATCTTGAGCCCGTTCAGCGTTTCCGCATCGCAACGGATCACCGGGGTCGCGGCACCGGCATCCGGAGCGGCGCGCAGGCCTTCGATGGTCTCGGGAATGAACCAGCGTGGGGTCAGCGGTGCATCCCCCTGGAGGTTCACCACCATCTCGAAGCCGCCGCCGAGCGCATCGGACGCTTCGGCGCACCGCTCCGTCCCGTTGCGGCACTCGGAACTCGTCATCACCACCTCGGCGCCGAATCCCTCGGCGGCCTCGCGGATCTGATCGTCATCGGTGGCGACCACGACACGGGAGACGCCGTCGATCCCGCGGGCGGCCTCCCACGTGCGCTGAACGAGGGTCGCCTGCCGGCCGGATGCGCCGCGCAGGGGCACGAGCGGCTTTCCGGGATAGCGCTCGGAGGCGTAGCGGGCGGGGATGACGACGAGGACGCTCATTCCGCCGCACCTCCCGGGGCCGGCAGATCGACGCCGGGCGCATGGGCGATGAAGAACGGGTTCTCGTAGCCGGGCTTGCCGTAGGCGAAGGGGGCGTGGTCTTCGAAGCGGATCATCTCCCCGCCGGCGCCGCGCAGGACCGCGTCCCCCGCGGCCGTGTCCCACTCCATGGTGCGGCCGAGCCGGGGATAGAGGTCCGCCTCCCCCGCAGCGACGAGGCAGAACTTGAGGGAAGACCCGGCGCTCGTCATGTCCGCGACCGAGAACTTGCCGATATAGGCATCGGTTGCCGCATCGCGGTGGGACTTGGATGCGACGACGACGAGGGCGCCGTTGTCCGGCGCCTTGACGGAAAGGGGCTTGGTCTCACCGGCCTTGTCCAGAGCGTGATCGCCCGTCTCCTCGACCGCGCTGCCATCAGCCAGCGTGTAGAACAGGCGCTTCCGGGCCGGGGCGTAGACCACGCCGCGCACGGGAACGCCGTTCTCGACATAGGCGATGTTGACCGTGAAGTCGCCGCGGCGCTGGACGAACTCCTTCGTGCCGTCGAGCGGATCGACGATGAGGAAGGCCTCAGCGCTCTCGGTGTGGCTCTCGGCCTGCTCCTCGGTCACGACCAGCGTATCCGGGAAGGCCTCCGTCAGGCCGGCGGAGATCAGCGCGTCCGCCGCCTCGTCCGCTTCGGTGACCGGGCTCGCATCCGACTTGGAGCGCACCTCGAAATCGGGCGCGGCGTAGATCTCCATGATCCGGGCACCAGCCTGAAGCGCGAGGCGTCGCATCACTGTGACGAGGCGGTCATGATCCAAGGCGCTCTCCAATCCGTTCGTTGACCCAAGGGGCGTGTGCTCCTTATCGTCAACGGCTAAAGGAACGGCAAGGAATTGGTCGTATTTCGTGCCAGGGGGCGCACCCTTCGTGCCGGGCGCGACGGCCGGACATGACGCCACGGGATCTCGAGATGACGATGCACAGCTCCTCGGACCGGCCGCCCTCGGCGCTCCACTCCGCCCTGGTGCTGTGGGAGCTGACCTATCACTCCATAGTCCGCACGCTTCGCAAGGAGCATGGCAACGCCGTCATCGGCCTTGCGCTGAACGTGATGCAGACGGTGATCTTCGTCGGTGCGTTCTACTTCATGTTCACCGTCCTTGGCATGAAGAGCTCGGCGATCCGGGGCGATTTCCTGCTCTACATCATGTCCGGGATCTTCCTCTACATGACGCACACGAAGGCGATGAGCGCCGTCGCCTCGTCCGAAGGGCCGGCGTCCCCGATGATGAAGCACGCGCCCATGAACACGGTGATCTCGATCTCCGCCGCGGCGCTGACCTCGCTCTACATCCAGGTTCTGTCGATGGCGGTGGTCCTCGGCTTCTACCACATCGCGATGAACCCGATCACGATCGACGATCCGATCGGCGCCATGGCGATGGTCCTTCTGGCGTGGTTCTCGGGCGTCGCCGTCGGGATGGTGCTTCTCGCGATCCGGCCCTGGTTTCCGGGCTTCGTGAAACTGATGACGACGATCTATTCCCGCGCCAACATGATCGCATCGGGCAAGATGTTCGTGGCGAACCAGCTGCCGGGATACATGCTGGCGATGTTCACGTGGAACCCGATCTTCCACATCATCGACCAGTCCCGCGGGTTCGTCTTCATCAACTACAACCCGCATTACTCGAACACGACATATCCGCTCGTCGTGTCCCTGATCCTCATCTTCATCGGCCTTCTGGGTGAATTCTACACCCGGCGAAACGCCTCGCTGAGCTGGCAGGCGAAACGATGATGCGGGCCGCGGCGGCCCTCTTCATGCTGCTGGTCGCTTCGGCGGCGAGCGCGCAGGGCGACCTGCCGGCACTCTACGATGTCAGTGGCGTCGCGTCGGACGATGTTCTCAACGTGCGGGCGGGGCCCGAGGCGTCCGCGCCCCTGGTGGCCACCCTTGCGCCGGACGAGACGGGTGTGGAGATCGTGCGCCGCTCAGGCGGATGGGGCCTTGTGTCCCTTCCCGAGACGCGGGGATGGGCGTCGCTCGACTATCTTGCGCGGCAGCCGGGACAGGGAGAGGGATTCCCGATGCCGCAGCGCTGCTCGGGGACGGAGCCGTTCTGGTCACTGGCGTTGGGCGAGAGGCCCGTCTTCGCGGTGCCGGAGCGCGAAACGCCGTTGCACGGCCACGTCGAGGCGACTGCGGGGGATGCGGCTCTCCTCGAGTTCGGTGGGCCGGGCGCGGGGTTCGACGTCCTCCTGGAGCGGCAGGAATGTTCGGACGGCATGAGCGACCGGGCGTACGGCATCCGCGCGGCTCTCATCGGGACCATGCCGGGCGCAGACGCCTATCTTCGCGGCTGCTGCACGCTCAGGCCCTAGGCGCCGGCCACCCGCAACGTCAGGTTCAGCCGTCCGCCCCCGGCCAGCAGGGTCGAGCTGCCCGCCCGGATCCGGTCGATCCCGTGGTGGAGCATCCGGCCCTCTCCGCCCAGCACGGCCACGTCTCCCGAGCGCAGCCAAAGCGACTGGGTCCTGCCGCCGCGCTCCTCGTTGCCGATGCGGAACAGCGCCTCGTCTCCGAGGCTGACCGAGACGACGGGCCAGCGCAGATCCGCCTCGTCCCGGTCCTGGTGCATCCCCATCTTCGCATCCGCATCGTAGAAATTGACGAGACAGGTGTCCGGCTGGCGGTCCACGCCGGCCACCTCGTCCCAGATCGCGAGAACGGACCGGGGAATGGCGGGCCAGGGCACGCCTGCGGGATGTTGCGGCTCGTAGCGATAGCCCCGCCTGTCGCTGACCCAGCCCACGGATCCTGCCGACGTCATGCGCACGCTCATCTTCTGCCCGCGCCGCGTCTCGGGCCTGAAAAGCGGTGCCGCCTCGACGAGCGTCCTTACATCGCGAACCAGCGCCTCCTGTGCGGCGTGGTCCAGAAGGCCGGGGTGCACGATCACCCCGCGAATGTCCCGCGGCGGGGCAGCTTCGCCGAAAAGATCCACGATTGACCTCCAGATCGGTCGGGGAGGGGGCGTTGCAGCCCCAAAGCGCCCTCCCTATATACGCTCCGTCGCCGCGACGGGGAACCGGAGGGGCGGACAGGGATCGGGGGCGGGTGCCTCCAAGAGGGCCCGCGCCCACGAAATCGCCGAAGAGAAGAGGTAGAAATACATGGCCAAAGTCATCGGGATCGACCTGGGGACCACCAACAGCTGCATCGCCATCATGGACGGTGCGCAGCCCAAGGTCGTGGAAAACGTCGAAGGCGCACGGACGACCCCGTCCATCGTCGCCTTCACCGAGGAAGAGCGTCTGGTCGGCCAATCCGCGAAGCGGCAGGCCGTGACCAACCCGACCAACACGATCTTCGCCGTCAAGCGCCTGATCGGGCGTCGTTTCGACGACGAGGATATCGCGAAGGACAAGAAGAACCTGCCGTACGACGTGGTCGACGGCGGTAACGGCGACGCGTGGGTCGAATCCCGCGGCGAGCGCTATTCCCCCAGCCAGATCAGTGCCTTCATCCTGCAGAAGATGAAGGAGACCGCCGAGTCCTATCTCGGCGAGGAAGTGACCCAGGCCGTCATCACCGTCCCGGCCTACTTCAACGACCAGCAGCGTCAGGCGACGAAGGACGCGGGCAAGATCGCCGGCCTCGAGGTCCTGCGCATCATCAACGAGCCGACGGCGGCCGCGCTGGCCTACGGTCTCGACAAGAAGGAATCCAAGACGATCGCGGTCTATGACCTCGGCGGCGGTACCTTCGACATCACGATCCTCGAGATCGACGACGGCCTCTTCGAGGTGAAGTCCACCAACGGGGACACGTTCCTCGGCGGCGAAGACTTCGACATGAAGATCGTCAACTACCTCGCCGACGAGTTCAGGAAAGAGAACGGCGTCGACCTGACGAAGGACAAGATGGCCCTCCAGCGGCTCAAGGAAGCCGCGGAAAAGGCCAAGATCGAGCTGTCCTCCAGCCAGCAGACCGAGATCAACCAGCCGTTCATCTCGATGGACCCCAAGGGCGGCCAGCCGCTTCACATGGTCATGAAACTGACGCGTGCGAAGCTGGAGAGCCTCGTGGGCGATCTGATCAAGGCCTCCATCGGGCCCTGCAAGGCGGCGCTCAAGGATGCCGGCATGTCCACCGGCGAGATCGACGAGGTCGTCCTCGTCGGCGGCATGACGCGGATGCCCCGCGTCGTCGAGGAAGTGACGAAGTTCTTCGGCAAGGAGCCCCACAAGGGCGTGAACCCCGACGAGGTCGTGGCGCTCGGTGCGGCGATCCAGGCCGGTGTCCTGCAGGGTGACGTGAAGGACGTGGTCCTGCTCGACGTGACCCCGCTTTCCTTGGGCATCGAGACCCTGGGCGGCGTGTTCACCCGGCTGATCGATCGCAACACCACGATCCCGACCAAGAAGAGCCAGGTCTTCTCGACCGCCGAGGACAACCAGGGCGCCGTGACGATCCGGGTCTTCCAGGGCGAGCGCGAGATGGCTGCGGACAACAAGATGCTCGGCCAGTTCAATCTTGAGGACATCCCGCCCGCGCCGCGCGGCATGCCGCAGATCGAGGTGACCTTCGACATCGACGCCAACGGCATCGTCTCGGTGTCGGCCAAGGACAAGGGCACCGGCCGCGAGCAGAAGATCACGATCCAGGCGTCCGGCGGTCTCTCCGACGACGAGATCCAGAACATGGTCAAGGAGGCCGAGGAGAACGCCGAAGCCGACAAGGGCCGCCGCGAACTCGTCGAGACGAAGAACCAGGGCGAGAGCCTCGTGCACTCCACGAAGAAGTCCCTTGAGGAGCATGGCGACAAGGTCGACCAGTCCACCGTCGAGGCGATTGAACTGGCGATGCAACCTCTCGAGGAGGCCCTTCAGAGCGAGGACGTCGGCAAGATCAAGTCCGGCATCCAGAACCTGACCGAGGCCGCGATGAAGCTCGGCGAGGCGATCTACAAGTCCGAGCAGGAAAAGGCGGGCGGCGGCGATGATTCGTCCGACGGGGAGGAAAACCCCCGCAACGTGGACGAGGACATCGTCGACGCCGACTTCGAGGATCTGGGCGAAGACAAGCGCAACTCGTGAGCGCCGGTCCGTCCTGACCTTTCTCTGGACCGGCCCGATCCCGGGCCGGTCCTCGTCTTTTTCGTGTGACAAGGTACATGCCGATGGCCAAACGCGATTTCTATGAAGTTCTCGGCGTTGCCCGCGGTGCCGATGCCGATGAACTCAAGAAAGCCTATCGCCGCAAGGCGAAGGAGCTTCACCCCGACCGCAACTCCGACAATCCCGATGCCGAGGCCCAGTTCAAGGAAGTGAACGAGGCCTACGACGCGCTGAAGGATCCCGAACGCAAGGCGGCCTATGATCGCTTCGGTCACGCCGCCTTCGAAGGTGGCATGGGCGGCGGGCGCCCCGGCGGCGCGCGCGGCGGCTTCGGGCAGCAGGGCGACTTCGCCTCCGCCTTCTCCGACGTGTTCGATGATCTCTTCGGCGATTTCATGGGCGGGCGTGGCGGCGCCGGCGGACGGCAGCGCGCGGCGCGTGGCTCCGACCTGCGCTACAATCTGCAGATCCCGCTCGAGGACGCGTTCACCGGCTCCCAGAAGCAGATCCAGGTTCCGACCGCGGTGGCCTGCGGCTCCTGCGGGGGCACCGGGGCCGAAGGCGGCGCCGAGCCCGTCACCTGCCCGACCTGCTCCGGCATGGGCAAGGTGCGCGCGCAGCAGGGCTTCTTCACCGTGGAGCGCGTCTGCCCGACCTGTTCCGGCGTGGGCCAGATCGTCAAGAACCCCTGTAATGAATGCGGTGGCGCGGGCCGGATCGAGAAGAACCGGTCGCTGTCCGTGAACATTCCCGCGGGCGTCGAGACCGGCACCCGCATCCGGCTCGCCGGAGAGGGGGAGGCGGGGCTGCGAGGCGGCCCGACCGGCGATCTCTACATCTTCATCGACGTGGCGGAGCATGACCTCTTCCAACGCGATGGAGCACATCTCTATTGCAGCGTTCCGGTCTCCGTCACCACGGCGGCCCTCGGCGGCGACATAGAGGTGCCGACGATCGACGGAGGACGCTCGCGCGTGAAGGTCCCGGCCGGCAGCCAGTCCGGGCGGCAGATGCGCCTGCGCTCCAAGGGGATGCCGGCCCTGCGCGGTGCCGGAACGGGTGACATGTTCATCGAGCTGTCCGTCGAGACGCCCGTCAGCCTCACGTCGCGCCAGAAGGAGCTTCTGCGGGAGTTCGAGAAGATCGGCGAGGAGGCGAACAACCCCAACTCGTCCAACTTCTTCCGCAAGGTGCGAAGCTTCTGGGATGGCATGAAGGGCTGATCCTGCGGATCAGTCTGTAGACGCCCGGTTCACTTTAATCGGGCGTTTACCACCGCGCTGGCACAAGGGTGCCATGAACGCGCTACACCTCTTCAGAGAGCTGTCCCCCGGCCTGTTCCGGGGCGCATCCGCCCAGGGTGCCCCCCGACGCCGGGAGGTCAGGTCAGACGCGCCCGTGCAGAACGACTGGTCCCCGCGCGGCGGACCTCCCTCCTACATCAAGGGGCATCGCAAGCGGCTGCGGGACCGGTTCCTGTCGGGCGGTGCGGCGGCGATGCCGGATTACGAACTGCTGGAGCTGCTGCTTTTTCGCACCATCCCCCGGCAGGACGTGAAACCCCTCGCCCGGCGCCTGCTTGACACGTTCGGAGACTTCAACCGCGTCCTCTCCGCGCCCGCACAGCGGCTGCGGGCGGTGGACGGGGTGGGGGACGCCATCGTGACGGACTTCAAGATCATAGAAGCCGCCGCCCACCGCATGGCGCGCTCGAAGGTCATGCAGCGGCCGATCCTGTCGGGCTGGACCGAGCTGATCGATTACTGTCACACCGCCATGGCGCACCGGGAGACGGAGCAGTTCCGCGTGCTCTACCTCGACCGCAAGAACGTCCTGATCGCCGACGAGGAGCAGGCCGAGGGGACGGTGGATCACGTTCCGGTCTATCCACGGGAGGTCGTGAAACGGGCGCTCGAGCTGAATGCGAGTGCTTTCATACTCGTCCACAATCACCCCTCTGGCGATCCGACCCCCTCCTCCGCGGATATCCAGATGACGGCCGCCATCGACGATGCAGCCCGGGCCCTCGGTCTCGTGCTGCATGACCATATCATCGTCGGAAAGGAGCGGGAGCTGAGCTTCCGGGCGGAGAGCTACCTCTGAGGGTCAGCCGGCCTCGGCGACCTCGCGCTCCGCCGCGTCCGTCACCGGCGCGGGGACAGGCATGACGAGCAGATCGCCCACCGCATCGCAGCCGGGCATGGTCAGCGTCACGCGGGCAGGCTCTGCTGCGTCTGCACCGTTATCCTTCAGAGCTGCGAGAGCGCTGAGCCGGCGGCCACAGCTTGCAAGCGTGATCTCCGCATCGATGGTGACCGCGGGCGCATCCTGTTCGGAGTAGGTGAACACCTGAAGGAGGGCGCCGCCGGGGATGCTAGCATCGCCCAGACGGATGACGCTCTGCCCGTCATCTCCGGACCGCAGGTCGATCTCGCTTCCCGACTGGAGCGCGATGCGGGCGGGGCCGGGGGTCTCGAGTGCGATCCGCGAGGTCGTGCGGGCGCCATCGGGAAGCATGAGGGCGAATGAGGCGTCCTGCGACAGGGCGGGAACTGCGAGGTCGAGCTCGCCCGCCTCGTCCAGCCGCACGGAAAAGGCGAGGCCGTCATGCTCGATGCTGGCGGCCGAATTGGGATAGCAGGGCGCGGAGATTGACAGGGACACGGTGTTCCCGTCGCCCGGCGCGAGGGCCAACGCAGCTTCGCAGTCCAGCCCGTAATCGTTGAGATCCGCACCCGGATCCGTCACGGCCATATTGGTGGTCGACGCCGACAGGCGCAGGCTCAGCAGGTCCGGCTCGGGCGCGTCGGGAAGGGAGGCCGTCCGCGGCTCCGAGGGCAGGGCGATTCCGCCATCTTCCGGCGCCGATGCTTCCGCCGGCCCCGCGCCGAACACATTCGGAAACGACCAGTCGGACCAGCCCGCGCGCGCCTCGTTCGCGACGCCCATGGACAGGGCGAGCGCGGTCGCGGCGATGAACGTGGTTCGGGCCTGTGTCATATCGTGCCTCCTCGTCCGCATGGCGGTTCGAGCCAGACAGATGGGCATGAAAGGCGGCAGGATCTTGACGCGCGTCAGGTCATTTGGCGCCTGACGCGCGCAGGGTGCCGTTCAGACCAGCTGGCCGAGGCAATGCTTGAAATCAAACGGATATTTTTTCCGCTTCGTTTACAACAGGTTAACGTTAAAAAAACACGCTGCCTGACAAATTCCTTACAAGCAAGTATCTGACCCTAAATCACTTTCTTATCGACAGCCTGCTTCCCGCAGCTCACCTGCTCATCTAGCAGCTTATCAAACTCGCCCGCCTCCACAGCTTCAACGAAAAGCTTCAGCACAGTTGGCAGTTTTCCTTCGCTGTTTACCACAATAGCATTCTTACCCTTTGCTAGCTCCAATGCCTTGCTGCCGTAACGCACGTCAGCAGCACAGTCCCGTCAGCTTTCACCGTCCACCAGCGCCGCACTCGCTTCGGCACAGTAACGCGTGTTCCCTGCCTTCAGCATCCTTGTGCCAAATCAACTTTGTTGGCTGAAAGGTGGTGTCAGTAGCGTACTTGATTTGTTCTGAAATCTTATCAACCATTTTGCGACGACGAGATAGTGTTGGCGATTGTGTGTCTCAGTTTGATATTGCGTCAGCGTCAGTGCGTTTAGTAGCGCCATAATAGTCTCCTTCGACTTACTCACATATTATGCTTTCAGAGGAAGCTGGCTGTCATTCGATTTGCTTAAAAATATGCACCGCAGCCAATTGCGCAGCCGCTACTGACATGTGATCATCATCAAAGTATAGCGGTATGCCATTTCTTATAGCGTAACATAATTCATGATCGCAAAAAACATCAGCCAAATCAACAATAGTTATTCCTTCCTCTAATAGGCTAAGAGAACTTAATACATCGCCATACTCCGCCTTCCAAACATCCCGAGACTTGGACGCGATTGAACCCAAAGTATTGCCAGACACAATAGCCCTCCTGATAAATGCATTTATGTCGTTAGGCAGTGTGGGAGCTTGCAGAATCAAGTATACATTTTTATCTAAGCGGTGCAGATGATTTGCAAGCTGAATCATGGATTCAGCTGCATCCAAGCCCGATGTCTCTGAGCGAAAGGCAAGGATAATGTTTTCGATATCCTCTGTTTGCGTTATGTACTCTAACCTGCTTCGAAAGAAATCGTCACAGTAGCTAACATCGCTGGAATCGAAACTTGCGGAGCAACCACTTATGGTGAAATGCCATACGCCTTCGCCCCGATTCTCCAAGAGCTGTGCAATGCCATAGGCAAGTTCAACTCCGTGGCTATTACCATAAACCGCCCAACTGGCTCCGGGGTTCTCAAAGTATCGGCACGATTCAGATGCGGAAAAGTAATCTTTACTTCCAAAATGGCAATCATCACGCAGTGGACTTGGCGCTGCCAAGTTCATCAACGCCCTGTCATCGACACTTAAGCGAGAAGGAAACCCAGCTGAGAAGTGTCCAGCAAATCCGGCTAAAATTAATGTAAGAATAGAAATGCTAGAAGTGCCAAACACACCCTTCCTGCTTAAACAACCCGTTCTTCCTCGAAATGGTGACTCCACGAAGCGGTAGGTAAAGTAGGCAAGCGGCAAACAGAGCAGCGAAAGTAAAAGCATCTGCTCATGCGTTGGCTCGAAGACGTTGTATTGCCGCCAAAATGCGAACAAGGGTTGGTGCCAAAGATACAGGCTGTAAGAGATAGTCCCAACGCCAACAAAAACTCTGAGTGACAGCAACGTGTGCGTTAAAGTGCCCTTAGTTGTAAACAGGATAACCAAACCTGTGCCGACAGATGGCACGAGGGCATACAGGCTTGGAAACGGAGTAGCTTCGTCAAACGCAAATATACTGTAGCATATTGCAGTCAAACCGATAGCGGACAGTGTGCTATTCAGCCTGTGTGGTGTACCGCCAGAACGTTTCTGCAAGTAAAATGCAGCAAGCGAACCTATCAGCAACTCCCATGCACGTGTTGGCAAGAGATAGAATGTAGCACTTGGCTCGTTATATGCGCCCCAGTGCGCCGTCATCAAGCTCACAAAGAATATAAAAATAAGTGCCCAAACGATAGCGCGGTTACCATAGCGCCATGCTGTCATCAAAAATAGTGGAAACAGAATATAAAACTGCTCCTCAACAGCTAAACTCCAGGTATGCAGCAATGGCTTTAACTCAGCGGCAGTCGCAAAGTAGCCGCTCTCACGCCAAAATAGTATGTTAGAAGAAAACGTTGCTACAGCCACGAGGCTTTGTGCAAAGTCCTCCATGTCGCTTGGCAACAGAAGGAGGCAAGCTGCGGGGATACAGCACAACACAACGAAGAAGAGCGCAGGCAGAATGCGCCGAGCGCGCCGCTCGTAGAAGCTGAGCAAGCTAAATTTGCCCTCGTCCATTTCATTTATGATGATAGTAGTGATAAGGTAACCACTTATCACGAAGAAGACATCAACACCTACAAAACCACCACTAAAAACTTCATAGCCTGCATGGAACAAGATTACTGGAACAACCGCAATCGCGCGCAGTCCATCAATCTCGCTACGATACTTCATATAAATTTCCGTAATGTTCTTTATCGTATAAGTTCTAGTTCTCTGCGTTGCTGCCTATGGGAAAATACCGACAGTAGCGTTATTAATCATTTTGTTAGCGTCCTTGACGTGCCGTGCAACGATGGCACTTACAACACGCCGCTGCTCTACTTCATCCAGCGGCACCTCATCAGCCCGCTCTCGCTGACAATAGTCCAGCCTTGCCAGCTTCGCCACGTACCAGTTCGAGATTTTTCGTCCCTTAGCAGCAGCGGTGTTGCGTATGTCGTACACGGCGAACGCCTTCTTCAGCGCCGGTGCCTTTACAGCCTTACCCAGCCTGTAGCGCGCCTGGCTGAACTTGGGGTTGCGCACTTACCGCCCACGCTTCAGCCCACCCATCTGTTTCCGCAAGATCATGTCGATGCCTGCGTCCAAGAGCTTGCGCTGGTGTGTTAAGGTTAACAGCTATCAGGACAGTGTCCTCGCTACCCACAGCTGCTGCTGCCTCGTCCTCGCTGTGTACAACGCTTACAGACGCTGTGCGCCGCGGTTCCGCGAACAGAAACTCGCCGCGCCGTTTGTTCGTTCGCACGCGCTCCGTCCACCAGCGCGTGAACGCGAGGTATTTGTCACCTTCGTAGCGTACGTCACCAAGGCTTTGTTGCGCAAAGGACGTGACGCCCGCACTCCCCTTTCCCAGGACGCACTTATCCCTTGGGCTCGGTGACAGGTATTCCGAGCGCGGTGTAGCCGTTCAACACGGCGGCGCGGACTTGGAGTTCTGCGACTTGGCGATCAAGGTCGCGCGCCATGAGGCTGCTGCCCCAGCAGCTTCACGCAAGGCATCTTCGTTTCGGCACGGCTTCGGCGGTGGTATCCACTCCACTTTCGCCAGATGGCGGGACCGAGGTATTTCGATGCGAGCAGCGCCTCGTTCCGCGCAATGCGCCTGCGGTCGAGGGCTTCCAGGGCTTGGCGTTCTTGCGGGGTGGTATAACAGCATCGGCACCGCGGTTGGCGACGGCTTCATGGCACTTGCGGGTGTCATAGGCGCCGTCGGCGGTGACCGATCCAATTTCGACGTCCCGCCGGGATCTGATCCAGCAACTCGGGAAGCATCGGCGCATCGCCGACATTGCTACCGGTGACTTCGATGGCTCGGATCTCCAGCGTGTGCTCGTCGATGCCGATGTGGATCTTGCGCCACAGGCGGCGTTTGGCACCACCATGTTTGCGCGCGTGCCACTCGCCTTCGCCTTCGCCTTCCGCCTTGATGCCTGTGCTGTCGATCAGCAGGTTCAGTGGGGCCTGCGAGCCACGGTAGGGAATGCCCACGGCCATGGTCTTCTGGCGCATACTGAGCGTGCTGAAATTCGGCACGCTCCAGTCGAGACCGATCAGACGCAAAAGGCTCTCGACGAAACCTGTTGTCTGCCGGAGCGGCATGCCGAACAGCACCTTCATCGTCGGGCAGGTCTGGATCGCGGTGTCGCTATACTGCGGCTGACGGCCTTGCTTGCCTGTGGGCGGCGGCACCCAGATCATATCCGGATCAAACCAGATCGTCAGCGAACCCCGCTGCTTCAGCGCGTACGCCGGTGGGCTCGAACCAGTGGCGCCTTCACCGGCTTACTGTAGGACGGCCAGTTCTTGGTTTTGTAGCTCGGCGGGAAAGGTCTGCTCATACCGAGCAAGCTACCACGCTGGATTCACGAGATGAATCCTACATCCGCCTTTGCGCAACAGGGCCTGACAAATGCCTAACATCCATGCCAAAATCACGCTTTGACTAACATTCGCATAACAAAAATGGCTTAGCAAGAAAATGCTAAGCCATTGTTTTCAATAGTTAAGCTAGGCGCCCGTGGCAATGCTTGAACTTCTCGCCCGACCCGCAGGGGCAGGGGTCGTTCCGGGACGGGTTGCCCCAGGTCGAGCTGTCGGTCTCGTCGAAACCGGCTTTCGCCGTCGTCTCGGCGGGACGGGGCTCCGCGCCCGCGGCGACGGTGCCGGGCGCGGCCTCGGCTTCCGCTTCGGCGCGGGTCTCGGCCGGGGCGGCCTCCTCCCGTTTCGCACGTTGCTGGGCGACCATCTGGCGGAGCATGTCCTGCTGCTCCTCCTGCGAGATCGGCCGGATATGGGCGAGCTTCTTCGTGACGTCCGTCCGCAGCGAGTCGAGCATGGATTCGAAGAGCTGGAAACCCTCGGTCTTGTACTCGTTCAGCGGATCGCGCTGCGCGTAGCCACGGAAGCCGACGACCGACCGCAAATGTTCCAGCGTCAGAAGGTGCTCGCGCCACTTCGCATCGATGGTCTGGAGCAGGATCTGCTTCTCGATGGAGCGCATGGTGTCCTGACCGAAGATCTCGGCCTTTTCCGCCATCATCTTGTCGGACGCCTCGTCGAGGCGATCGCGGATGTCCTCGTCCGCCACGCCTTCCTCGGCGGCCCAGGCGCTGATGGGCACATCGAGGCCCAGAAGCTCCTTCGCCTGAGCTTCGAGGCCGTCGGTATCCCACTGGTCGGCGTAGGATTTGGGCGGCATGTGCTCCGCCACGAGGTCGTCGATGACCTGGTGGCGCATGTCGCCCACGATCTCCGCGAGGTCGGCCGATTCCATGATCTCGCGACGCTGGCTGAAGATCACCTTGCGCTGATCGTTCATCACGTCGTCGAACTTGAGGAGCTGCTTGCGGATATCGAAGTTGCGGCCCTCGACCTTCGCCTGGGCGCGCTCGAGGCTCTTGTTCACCCAGGGGTGAACGATGGCCTCGCCCTCCTTCATTCCGAGCGTGGACAGGACCTTGTCCAGTCGCTCGGAGCCGAAGATCCGCATCAGGTCGTCCTCGAGGGAGAGGAAGAAGGAGGAGCGTCCAGGGTCGCCCTGACGGCCCGAGCGGCCGCGAAGCTGGTTGTCGATCCGACGGCTTTCGTGGCGCTCGGTGGCGAGGACGAAGAGGCCGCCCGCTTCCAGCACCTTGTCCTTCTCGCCGCGATGCTGGGCCTCGATCCGGGCGCGGACCTCTTCGGGATCAGCCTGGGGATCGTCCGCGAGCGCTTCGAGCACCTTCATGTCGACGTTGCCGCCGAGCTGGATGTCCGTGCCGCGGCCGGCCATGTTGGTGGCGATGGTCACTGCGCCGAGCTTGCCGGCATCGGCGACGATCTGCGCCTCCTGCTCATGCTGCCGGGCATTCAGGACGTTGTGGCGGATGTCCTCCTTCTTGAGCATCTCGGAAAGCATTTCCGATTTCTCGATGGAGGTGGTGCCGACGAGGACCGGCTGGCGCCGCTCGTAGGCTTCCTTGATGGTCTGGACCACGGCGGCGTATTTCTCACCCGCCGTGCGGTAGACCGCGTCGTGTTCGTCCTCCCGGGCGATCGGCCGGTTCGTCGGAACCTCGACCACACCGAGCTTGTAGATCTCGGCGAATTCGTCGGCCTCGGTGAGCGCGGTGCCGGTCATGCCGCCGAGCTTGTCGTAGAGGCGGAAGTAGTTCTGGAAGGTGACCGAGGCGAGGGTCACGTTCTCGGGCTTGATCTCCACGCCTTCCTTGGCCTCGATCGCCTGGTGCAGGCCGTCGGACAGGCGCCGGCCGGCCATCATGCGGCCGGTGAACTCGTCGATCAGCACGATGTCGCCATCGCGGACGATGTAGTCCTTGTCCCGCTGGAACAGCTTGTGCGCCTTCAGACCCTGGTTGACGTGGTGGACGACGGTGGTGCTTTCGGGATCGTAGAGGCTCTGGCCTTCCGGCAGGATCCCGGCGGCGAGGAGCCGCTGTTCCAGGAACTCGTTGCCCTCGTCGGTGAAGGTGACGTTCCGCGTCTTCTCGTCGAGGGTGAAGTGCTCGTCCGTCAGCTCCGGGACGATCTGGTCCACCGAGCGGTAGAGGTCCGAGCGGTCCTGGGAGGGACCGGAGATGATCAGCGGCGTGCGGGCCTCGTCGATCAGGATGGAGTCGACCTCGTCCACGATGGCGAAGTTGTGCCCGCGCTGCGCCATGTCCTTCAGCTCGGACTTCATGTTGTCCCGGAGGTAGTCGAAGCCGAGCTCGTTGTTCGTGGCGTAGGTGATGTCCGCGGCATAGGCCTGCCGCTTTTCCTCTTCGGGCTGCTGGGGATAGACGACGCCAGTCGTCAGGCCGAGCATGCCGTAGACCTTGCTCATCCACTCCGCATCGCGCTTCGCAAGGTAGTCGTTCACCGTGACGATGTGGACGCCCTTGCCGCTCAGAGCGTTCAGGTAGGCCGGGAAGGTGGCGACGAGCGTCTTGCCCTCGCCCGTCTTCATCTCGGCAATGTTACCCTGGTGCATGAAGAGGCCGCCGAGGAGCTGCACGTCGAACGCGCGGAGGCCGAGGGCCCGCTTGCCCGCCTCCCGGCAGTTGGCGAAGGCTTCGGGGAGAAGGTCATCGAGGCTTTCGCCGTTGCGAGCGCGCTCTGCAAGGGCTCCGGTGCGGGCCTTGAGGTCCTCGTCGGACAGGGCCTCGAACTCGGGCTCCAGATCGTTGATCTTCGCGATGATAGGCCGCGACGCCTTGACCTTGCGGTCATTGGCCGTGCCGAAAACCTTCTTCGCGATCGAGCCGATACCCATCATGTGCGCTCCCGCCTGTGCTTCTGGTCGGCGGGACGGTTGCCCGCCTCTACGCGCGGCCCTAAGTAGCGGACGAAACGGCGGCACCGGCCCCTGCCGAGGCAAGGGCGATGTAAGGTCCGCCCCCATCAGTGTCAACGCCGCGCACGATCGCGGCAGGGAAGGAGACCACATGACGCGAGTCATCACAGCACCCTGGACGGCCGGATTGCTCACGCTGGCCCTGGCGATGCCCGCCGCCGCTCAGGACGAGACCGCCGAAGGCGCCTCCACCGGCGGCGACGTGACGGCGGATACCGTCGTCGCCACCGTCAATGGCACCGAGATCACCGTGGGCAACATGATCGTCGCCCGCTCCACCCTGCCGCAGCAGTACCAGCAGCTCCCGCCCGAGGTGCTGTTTCAGGGCGTCCTCGACCAGCTCGTGCAGCAGACCGTTCTCAGCCAGGAGGCCGACGAGCCGTCCCGTCTGACCGAGCTGACCCTTGCCAACCAGCGCAGCGCCCTGATGGCCGGCGAGGTCCTTCTCTCCGTGGCGGAAGACGCCGTAACGGACGAGGCGATTCAGGAGGCCTACGACGCGCAGTACTCCGATGCCGAGCCCACCCGCGAGTGGAACGCGTCGCATATCCTCGTCGAGACCGAGGAAGAGGCGCAGGCGCTGAAGACCGAACTCGAGGAGGGCGCCGATTTCGCCACCCTCGCCCAAGAGCGCAGCACCGGGCCCTCCGGCCCGTCCGGCGGCGAGCTCGGCTGGTTCGGCCCCGGCATGATGGTCCCCGAATTCGAGGAAGCCGTGACCGGCATGGAAGAGGGCGACATCTCCGATCCCGTCCAGACCCAGTTCGGCTGGCACGTGGTCAAGCTGAACGAGACCCGGATGCAGGATGCTCCGGCGATCGACGATGTCCGCGCCGAGCTGGCCGCGCAGGTCGAGCAGAACGCCGTGCAGCAATACGTTGCCGATGCCGTGGCCGGCGCCGATGTCGAGGAGAGCGAGGCCGAGATCGACCCGTCCATCCTCGGCGACCTCAACCTCGTTCAAGAGTAAGAGCGCTCCATGGCCGGTAAGCTGCCCGTCTCGCCGCTCGCTCCCGCGAGCTTTCCGGACCTGCCCGTGATCGAGGGTGCGTCCTTCGCGACGGCGGCAGCGGGCGTCCGCTATGCCGGCCGAACCGACGTCATGCTGTGCCGGCTCGCGCCGGGCAGCACCGTGGCGGGGGTGTTCACCACCTCCGCCACGCGGTCCTCACCCGTGCTCGACTGCCAGGCCAAGCTCGCCGCGCCGGCAGAGAGCGATCGGGGAGCCGCCATTCTGGTCAATTCCGGCAATGCGAACGCCTTCACGGGCCGTGCAGGCGATGAGTCGGTCGAGGCCGTCTGTGCCGGCGTTGCGGACGTTCTGGATCTTCCGGCCTCGCGCGTCTTCACCGCGTCCACCGGCGTGATCGGGGAGCGACTGGCGCATGACAGGATCGTCGCCGCGCTCCAAACTCTCTCGACCAACCTTTCCGAAGATGCGGGCGAGGATGCGGCTCGCGCGATCATGACGACGGATACCTATCCAAAGGGCGCCGGCCGCGTGATCGAGACGGAGGCCGGCCCGATCCGCATCGCCGGCTTCGCCAAAGGGTCCGGCATGATCGCGCCCGACATGGCGACCATGCTCGTCTACATCTTCACCGACGCCGCCGTGCCGCAGCCCCTCCTCCAGGAGTTCCTGGCCGGTGCCACGCCCTCCACATTCAATGCGATCACGGTGGACGGCGACACATCGACCTCCGACAGCCTCATGCTCGCTGCGACGGGCCGCGGCTCCGCACGCATAGAGGACGCTGCCAGCGCCACGGGTACGGCCTTCGCAGAGGCGCTTCATGCCGTGATGCTCGACCTTGCGCATCAGGTCGTGCGGGACGGGGAGGGGGCCACCAAGTTCGTCGAGGTGGCCGTTTCCGGCGCCAGGGACGACGCCGATGCCAAACGCATCGCGCTGTCCATCGCCAATTCCCCGCTCGTGAAGACCGCCATCGCCGGCGAAGATCCCAATTGGGGACGCGTCGTCATGGCCGTCGGCAAATCCGGGGCCGAAGCGGACCGGGACGCCCTCGCCATCCGGTTCGGTGACATTCTCGTTGCCGAGAAGGGATGGGTTTCCCCCGACTACAGCGAAGAGGCCGCCGCTGCCTACATGAAGGGGCAGGACCTGCGCATCGCCGTCGATCTCGGGCTCGCGTCCGGCGCGTTCACGGCATGGACCTGCGACCTCACCCACGCCTACATCGACATCAACGCCGACTACCGGTCGTGACGATCCTCCTCGTCTCGGCGGTCGCCCTGATCGACAGGGACGGACGGGTGCTGCTTGCGCAGCGCCCGGAGGGTAAGTCCATGGCGGGGCTTTGGGAATTTCCGGGCGGGAAGGTCGAGGCGGGGGAGACCCCCGAGGCCACGCTCGTCCGTGAGCTGAAGGAAGAGCTGGGGATCGACACGTGGTCGAGCTGCCTCGCGCCCCTGACCTTCGCAAGCCACGCCTATGAGAGCTTCCACCTGCTCATGCCGCTCTTCGCCTGCCGGAAGTGGGAGGGAATTCCTGCCGCGCAGGAAGGGCAGACGTTGGCATGGGTAAAACCGCAGAGGCTCCGCGACTATCCGATGCCCCCTGCGGACATCCCGCTCATCCCCATCTTGCGCGATTGGGTGTGACAAACCGCGAGACCCGGGCTTGTTCCACCTGAAGATGAAAATTTTGTGTCTTTTTCGGTGAATGCCGCCGAAATAAGCGCAATTTGACAGTATGTGACTTTTTTATACGTGATCCCTGCTCGGCTTGCCGTTAACGTTTCTGAACGACATCAGTGCAGCCGGAGGGAAGCCAATGCTGAAAACCATCATCGTCGGGAGCTGTGTCTCCGTTCAGGGCACGTTCGTGCAGGATCTGGC
The DNA here is from genome assembly GCF_003390865.1 of Tropicimonas sp. IMCC34011. Lineage (GTDB taxonomy): Bacteria > Pseudomonadota > Alphaproteobacteria > Rhodobacterales > Rhodobacteraceae > Tropicimonas_B. The sequence continues at coordinate 457,947 of NZ_QMEJ01000004.1, read as the reverse complement.
CAACGGAAAGATCCTCGTGAAAGTCGGCGAGCGGCTTTACCAAGGCATGCCCGTCAGCCGGACCCTCGTGGCCTGAGGCAGCAGAAAGCGGGTTCGCTGGCAGCCGCACTCTGGATGTCTGCGGCAAACAACTGATTTTCAGGAAACGGGGCGGCCTTCGCGAGGTCGCCCCTTTTTCGTTCCGGGCGATCGGCAAGCGGCGGGCGACAGGACGTCGGCGAGATGCCCCGAGCGCCCCGGAACCTCCTTCCACGAAAAAGGCGCGCCGTCCGAAGACGACGCGCCCTTCCGTAGCATTCTCGCTGTCGCGATCAGGCGAGCGTACGCTCGACCTCTTCGCGCTCGAAGATCTCGATGACATCGCCCGGGCGAATGTCCTCGTAGTTTTCGAAGGCCATACCGCATTCCTGACCGGACTGGACCTCGGCGACCTCGTCCTTGAACCGCTTGAGCGTCTTGAGGTTGCCTTCGTGGATCACGACGTTGTCCCGCAGCAGGCGGACACCTGCAGCACGGCGGGCGTTGCCCTCGGTCACGAGACAGCCGGCAACCTTGCCGACGTTCGACACCTTGAACACTTCCCGGATCTCCGCGTAGCCGATGAAGTGCTCCCGAACTTCCGCGGACAGAAGGCCCGATGCAGCAGCTTTCACGTCGTCCACGAGGTCGTAGATCACGCTGTAGTAGCGGATCTCCACGCCCTTCTGGTTCGCCGTGTTCCGCGCCGATGCGTTGGCACGGACGTTGAAGCCGATGACCGGAGCGCCGGACGCTTCGGCAAGGCCGACATCCGTCTCGGTGATCGCGCCGACGCCGGAATGCAGCACCCGGACGCGGACCTCCTCGTTGCCGATCTTCTCCATCGCCTGAACGATCGCCTCGGCAGAGCCCTGAACGTCCGCCTTCACGAGGATCGGAAGCTCGGAGACGTTCTGATCCGCCTTGGCCTTGGCCATCAGCTGATCGAGCGTCGTGGCTGCGCCAGCTGCCGCGCGCTTGTCCTTCGCGGCCTTCTGGCGGTACTCGGCGATTTCGCGGGCCTGCGCTTCGGTCTCAACGACGTTCAGGACGTCGCCCGCCTCGGGCGTGCCGTTGAGGCCGAGAACCTCGACAGGAACGGAGGGACCCGCCTGATCAACACGGTCGCCCGAGTCGTCGATCAGCGCGCGCACCTTGCCCCACTGTTCGCCGACGACGAAGATGTCACCGCGCTTCAGCGTGCCGTTCTGGACGAGAACCGTGGCAACCGGGCCGCGACCGACGTCGAGTTGCGCCTCGATCACCGCACCGGATGCGTTCCGGTTCGGATTCGCCTTCAGTTCGAGCAGTTCCGCCTGGAGGGCGATCGCCTCGAGGAGTGAGTCGAGCCCCTGCCCGGAGATCGCCGAGACTTCGACGTCCTGAACATCGCCGGACATCTTCTCGACGATCACCTCGTGCTGGAGCAGATCCGTGCGGACCTTGTCCGGCGTCGCGTCGTACTTGTCGATCTTGTTGATCGCCACGATCATCGGAACACCGGCCGCTTTCGCGTGGTGGATCGCCTCGATGGTCTGCGGCATGACCGCATCGTCCGCGGCGACGACCAGGACCACGATATCCGTCACCTGCGCGCCACGGGCCCGCATGGAGGTGAAGGCGGCGTGGCCCGGCGTGTCGAGGAAGGTCAGCGTCGAGCCATTGTCGGCCTTCACCTGATAGGCGCCGATATGCTGAGTGATGCCGCCGGCTTCGCCGGAGACGACCTTCGCACTGCGGATGGCGTCGAGGAGCGACGTCTTGCCGTGATCGACGTGGCCCATCACGGTGATGACCGGCGCACGCGGCTGAAGATCCTCGGCCTTGTCGTCGACAGAGTGCAGTACGTCTTCGACGTCCGCGTCGGACACCCGCTGCGAGCGGTGGCCGAAATCCTCGATGATGAGCTCGGCCGTATCAGCGTCGATCGTCTGGTTCTGGGTCGCCATGATGCCGTTCTGCATCAGCGCCTTGACCACGTCGGACACGCGTTCCGCCATGCGGTTCGCGAGCTCGGAGACGACGATCGCCTCGGGCAGCTTCACTTCGCGCACGACCTTTTCGCGCGCCTCGTTCTGGCCCATCGCCTTTTGGCGCGCACGTTCCTGCTTCCGCTTCATCTGGGCGAGGGAGCGTTGCCGCCCGCCTTCGTTCCCGGACAGAGCCTGGTTCAGGGTGAGCTTGCCGGACCGGCGGTCGCCCTTGTCGCCGCCCTTGCCGCTTTTCTGATCGCGGTCACGGCGATCGTCGCGGTCCGCCTTGCGGGGCCCCGTGGCGCCGCCCTTGGCAGCCCGGCCCTGAGCGGCCTCCGCATCGGCGGGGCTGGCAGCGGCGGCGGAACTGGGTGCGGCGGATGCGGCCGGCTTCGAGCTCGCTTCCTTGGCGCGGCGCTTCTCGGCTTCCGCTTCCTGGCGTGCTCGCTCTTCGGCCTCGGCTTTCGCCTTCAGCGCCTCTTCGCGCTCGCGCTCTTCGCGTTCCTTGGCCTCGGCTTCCTCGCGGCGGCGCTGACGCTCTTCGTCGCGCGCCTTCTCTTCGGCGGCGCGGCGCTCAGCATCTTCGGACTCGCGCGCCTTGGCGGCGGCGAGTGCCTTCATGCGGCGTTCCATCTCCGCATCGGAAATGCCAGCGGGACGGCGCGAGGGATCGCCCGCGGGAGCGGGGCCGGCACCGCCGGTCTTCCCTCCGGGCGCGCCGGGCTTGGGAACCACGACCCGCTTGCGCTTCGTCTCGACGACCACGTTCTTCGTGCGGCCATGGCTGAAGCTCTGCTTCACTTGCCCCGACCGGGGTCCACCGCGCAGTCCGAGTGTTTTCTTGCCGTCATTCTCGCTCATGCGATCCATTCGTCCTTTCCGGAGCATCGGCTCCGTGATCTTGGCGCAGACCGGATAGCCTCGAGGCGTCTTCTACAATACGCCTGGCGAGTCCGCCAGCGGCCAGCGCGGCGTGTATTGCATGGTCCCGGCCAAAGGACAAACCCAATTCCCGGGCCGTCAGGCAGCCGATGGACCGATCCATCTCCGGCCCGGCGCGGAGTTTCGTCTTGCCCCGCTCGGACCCGTCAGAGGCCTGGATCAGGACCCGGGCGCGGCCGGTCTCGATCCATCCCTTTACTTTCTCGTATCCGCAGACCGCGTGTCCGGCCTTTCGGGCCATCGACAGCAGGTCCACCACCCGGGCGGCCATCAGCGCCTCGACCCGCTCCGGCAGGTCTGCCGGGGCCGTGACGGGCGCCTTGGCCGATCGGGCAAAGGCCTTCTTCTTTACCGCGAGCCGCAGCGCGGTCATGTCTGCGGTGATCCAGATGCCCCGGCCGGGCAACTTGCCGGCCAGGTCGGGTACCGCTTCGTCTTCGGGACCGACGACGAAGCGGATCATCTCCGAGATCGGAAGGGTGTTGCCCGTCGCGGCGCAGCGCCGTTCGGGGATGCCATCCCGGTCCTTGTCGCGACCGCCTCTGCTCATCGTCCGGTCCTCCCGAGGCCGATCAGGCCCCGGTCTCTCCGTCGCTCGCCTCTTCGGCCTCGGCGTCGCCTTCCTCGGCTTCGCCCTCGTCCTCTGCCGCCAGTTCCTCGGGATCGACCCAGCCGAGCTGGACCCGGGCGGTCATCACGAGATCCTGGGCCTCGGCGAGAGAGAGACCGAAGGGTTCGAGGACGCCGTCGTCCTTGACGCGCTCTCCGTTGGTCGTCGTCCAGCCGCCGGCAAGCTCCCAGTCGGCGCAGGTGGCGAAGTCCTCGAGGGATTTCACGTCGTCCTTGGCGAGCGCCTCGATCATTTGGGGCGTGAGGCCGGCAAAATCAATGAGGGACTGTTCGACACCGAGCTCGCGCGCGGCTTCCAGTGCCTTGCGGTTCTGTTCCTCGAGATAGTCACGGGCGCGGGCCTGAAGCTCTTCGGCAGTGCTGTCGTCCACGCCATCGATGACGAGAAGCTCGTCCAGCTCGACATAGGCGACTTCCTCGAGGTTCGTGAACCCTTCGGCGACGAGAAGCTGGGCGAAGAACTCGTCGAGGTCCAGCGTATCCATGAAGAGCTGCGTGCGGCTCTCGAACTCGGCCTGACGACGCTGGCTCTCCTCCTCCTCCGTGAGGATGTCGATGTCGAGGCCGGTAAGCTGAGAAGCGAGGCGCACGTTCTGGCCGCGGCGGCCGATGGCGAGCGACAGCTGCTCGTCCGGCACGACGACCTCGATGCGCTCGGCTTCCTCGTCCAGAACGACCTTGGAGACCTCGGCCGGCTGAAGCGCGTTCACCAGGAACGTCGGGAGGTCCTCGTTCCAGGGGATGATGTCGATCTTCTCGCCCTGAAGCTCGTTCACCACGGCCTGAACGCGGCTGCCCCTCATGCCGACGCAGGCGCCGACCGGGTCGATGGAGCTGTCGTAGGAGATGACGCCGATCTTCGCGCGGGAGCCGGGATCGCGGGCCACGGCCTTGATCTCGATGATGCCGTCGTAGATCTCCGGCACTTCCATCTTGAACAGCTCGGCCATAAACTCGGGCGCCGTCCGGGACAGGAAGATCTGCGGGCCGCGCACCTCGCGGCGCACGTCCTTCACGTAGCAGCGGATGCGATCGCCGATGCGGTAGGCCTCGCGTCCGATCTTCTCGTTGCGGCGCAGGATGCCTTCGCCACGGCCGATATCGACGATGACGTTGCCGTATTCCTCGCGCTTCACCTGACCGTTGATGATCGTGCCGACGCGGTCCTTGAACTCTTCGAACTGCCTGTCGCGCTCGGCCTCGCGGACCTTCTGCAGGATGACCTGCTTGGCGGACTGGGCGGCGATCCGGCCCATCTCGACGGGCGGGACCTCATCGCGGATCTCGTCGCCGACCTTGGGCTCAGAGAGATACTGGCGCGCCTGCTCGACGGTCAGCTCGGCCTGGTAGTTCTCCAGCTCCTCATCCTCGACCACGGTGCGCACGCGCGTGAAGGTCGCCCGGCCGGTGCGGCGGTCGATCGAGACGCGGATATCCATCTCGGCGCCGTAGCGGGACTTCGCGGCGCGCGCGAGGCTCTCCTCCATCGCGTCCACGACGAGGCCCGGATCGATCATCTTCTCGCGAGCGACGGCCTCGGCGGTCTGCAACAGTTCAAGCTGGTTGGCGGAGGTGATCGCCATCTGTCAGTGCTCCTTCGCTTCGCCGTGCGGGGCGGTTTCGTCACCCTCTTCGGGCAATTCGGTTATGACTTCGTCGTACTGGGCCTCGTCGATCTGGCCCGTTTCCTTGCGGCTTTTCAGGACATCGCGAATCAGCTCGTCGGTGAGGACGAGCTTGGCGTCCGAAAGCCAGTCGAACTGCAGGCCGATCACGACCTCGCCGTCCGTGTTGTCTTCGATCTCGACAAGAACTTCCGAGCCTTCGGTGCCCTGCAGCGTGCCCTTGAAGCGGCGGCGCCCGTCGATCAGCTCGGTCGTCTCGAGCTTGGCCTCGTAGCCCTGCCAGTCGTCGAAATCCTTGAGCCGGGTCAGGGGACGGTCGATCCCGGGGGAGGAGACTTCGAGCGTGTAGGCGTCCTCGATGGGATCCTCCACGTCCAGCGTGGCCGACACCATGGTGGAGATCTCGCCGCACTCGTCGACCTCGATTCCCCCGTCCGGTCGCTGCGCCATGATCTGAAGCGTCTTGGACTTGCCCGACATCAGGCGCACGCGCACCAGCTCGAACCCCATCCCCTCGATCACCGGGGTGAGGATCTCGGCCAGGCGGCGGTCGATATTGGTCTTGGCGATCAGGTCGGTCATGGTGGTCCCAGTGATCCTGCGGGTGGGCGCAAGGCACAAAAAAACGGGCCAGCGGCCCGTTTTTTTGTGCCGGTGGTGCCGAGGTTTGGAAGCCCGACATCCGCTGTTGATGCGGGATATAGAAGCGCCGGGCGGGAAATGCAAGCTCGCGGGTAGACCGGACCCATCTCCCGGGGCGGCCGTCGGCACTCCCGCGCCGACGGCGCGCCTCTACCGTCCTACCGCGTAGGCCTGCATCAGGCGCGGCGTCGCGGCGGCGCGGAGCATCCCGTCCGGCTCCCGAAGAGCGCAGGTCAGCCGTCCGATGGACCACGGCGGCGTCACGGTGACGCGGTGGCCCCGCCTCTTCAGCTCCTCGATCACCTCCTCACCGGCGGACGGCTCGATCAGCATGGCGCCGGGCTTGGCGTGCCGCGGATAGAAGGAGGCGGTGAAATGCTGCGAGTGAAAGAGCGGCGCATCAATTCCCTCCTGGAGACCGAGGTCGTGATGCACGAATCGCAGGAACCAGATGAGCTGCCATTGATCCTGCTGGTCTCCGCCGGGTGTGCCGAGGGCGAGGCGGCGGCCGTCCTTCTCCGCCAGCGTGGGCGTCAGTGTCGTGCGCGGGCGGGTGCCGGGGCGCAGGGACGTGTTCAGCCCCTCCTCCAGCCAGAACATCTGCGCACGGCTGTTGAGCGCGAAGCCGAGGCCGGGGATGACCGGGGAGGATTGCAGCCACCCGCCGGACGGCGTCGCGGAGACGGCGTTGCCCCAGCGGTCGATGATGTCGATGTGAACGGTGTCGCCGCTCTTGGGCGCGAGATGTGCCATCGTCGGTTCGGCAGCCACCGGGCCGGTCACGCCGAAATCGTCCGCCGCGCGCGCTATGGCGGCATCGGCGAGGTGCTCGTAGCCCTCGATCCGCCCCGGACGCTGGTCGAGGGACGCGTCCTCGCCGATCAGCCTGGCGCGCTCGGCGTTGTAGTCGTCCGACAGCAGCGTCGCCATCGGAACGTCGCTCGCATCCGGATCGCCGTAGAAGGCTTCGCGGTCCGCATAGGCGAGTTTCATGGCCTCGACGACGGTGTGGACGAACTCGGCGCCCATCGGGTCCATCGCGCCGATCCGCGTGTGCTTCAGGATCGCGAGCGCCTGGAGGAGGACCGGCCCCTGTCCCCATGGCCCGGTCTTGTGCAGCGTCCAGCCCTCGTAGTCGTAGGACAGAGGCGCCTCGAAGCTCGCGCGCCACTGCGACATGTCCTCTCGCGCCAGAACCGCACCGTAGGTTCCGCCGGTATTGTCCGCGACCTCGGTGCCGTCCAGGTAGTCGAAGATCGCATCGGCGACGAACCCCTCGCGGAAGGCCTGACGTGCAGCCTCGATCCCGTCGACGCGCCCGCCGGCGTCATCGGCGATGGTGGCGAGGCGGTCGTAGGTTTCGGCGAGCTGCGGGTTGCGGAATATCGTATGAGGCTCCGGCACCTTGCCTCCGGGCGTCCAGACCTCGGCGGAGGTCGGCCAGCTTTCAGCAATGAATGCGGCGACGTTCTCGATGGCGGTCACGACGTTCGGCAGGATCGGATGGCCGTCCCGGGCATAGTCGATCGCGGGCTGCATCACCTCCCGCACGCTCAGGGTGCCGTGCTCCGCGAGCATCGCCATCCAGCCGTCGAACGCGCCCGGAACGACGGTGGACAGAAGGCCGGAGCCCGGAATGATCCGGAGGCCCTTCGCCTTGTAATGCGCGATGGTCGCGGCAGCGGGCACGACGCCTTGGGCGCACAGAACGCGGGTCTCACCCGTCTCGGCATCGTAGAGGATCGCCGGCAGGTCGCCCGCCGGCCCGTTGAGATGCGGCTCCACCACCTGCAGGACGAGCCCGGTCGCGACGGCCGCGTCGAAGGCGTTGCCGCCCTTCTCGAGAATGCCGAACCCCACAGCGGAGGCGATCCAGTGCGTGGAGGCGACGACGCCGAAGCTGCCCCGGATCTCGGGCCGCGTGGTAAATGTCTGCATGGGAGCCGTCCTTCAGAAGCCGAGTTTAGTGGCGGACCGCGCGATGGCCCGCGTCGTGCGGACGAGTTCGGCGGAAATCGTGGGTTCGCTGAGCGCATGGCCCGCCATCGGCGCCATCCTGAGCTCACCGCGGGACCAGCGCTCCGTCAGCCGCCACGCGCTGATCGGAGGGCAGATCATGTCGTACCGGCCCTGAACCACGGTTCCCGGGATGTGGGAGATGAGCGGCATGTCCTCGAGGATCTGCCCGTCCCGCTCCAGGAACCCGCGGTTGACAAAGTAGTGGTTCTCCAGTCGGGCGAAGGCACGGGCGTAGTCCGCCGGCGCCTCGCCGCCCGGCCCGTCATTCTCGATGGAGGCGAGCGCGTTTTCCCAGGAGGCCCAGGCGCGGGCGAAGCGTGTCTCGGTCGGGATGTCCCCCGAGAAGAGCCGGGTGTGGAAGGCCTCGATGACGTTCCCGCGCTCTTCCTCCGGCAGGAGGCCGACGAAGCGGGACCAATGGTCCGGAAAGAAGCGGGCGGCGCCGTTGCCGCCGTAGAACCAGTCCAGCTCCCCTTGCGTCATCAGAAAGACGCCGCGAAGCGCGAGATAGGCGGTGCGATCCGGATGGGCCTGCGCGTAGACCAGCGCCAGTGTCGCCCCCCAGCTGCCGCCGAAGAGCACCCAGCGGTCGATGCCGAGCGTCTCCCGGATCATCTCCGTGTCGGCGACGAGGTGATGGGTGGTGTTGTTCTCCACGCTGGCATGTGGCCGCGAGCGGCCGCATCCGCGCTGGTCGAACAGGACGATGCGGAATTCCTTCGGATCGAAGTAGCGGCGCATCGCGGGGCTGCACCCGCCTCCCGGCCCCCCATGAAAGACGACCACCGGGATCCCGAGGGGGTTCCCGCATTGCTCGACGTAGATTCGATGACCGTCGCCCACGTCCAGCATGCGCTGGTCGTAGGGGTCGATGGGGGGATAGAGATATCCCGATGCGTTGCGGCTGCGCGAGACCTGCTCCATGTCGCACCTATATAGCGACCGGGCGGCCGCTTCCACGCCCTTATCCCGCCCGATCCGTCCCAATTGCCTTGGAGGACACCATGACGACGACAATCGACGACGCCGAGATCGCGAAATTCCAGGCGATGGCCGATGCGTGGTGGGACCCGAATGGCAAGTTCAAGCCGCTGCACATGCTGAACCCGTGCCGGCTTGACTACATTACCCGCCAGATCGCCGCCGAATTCGGCCGGGACCTGTCGGATCCGCGGCCCTTCGCGGGTCTGCGCCTGCTCGATATCGGCTGCGGCGGGGGGCTTCTGTCCGAACCGATGGCGCGCTTGGGCGCGGACGTCGTGGGGGCGGATGCGGCGGAGCGCAACATTCCGGTGGCCCGTCTGCACGCGGAGCAGTCCGGCCTCGACATCGACTATCGCCACACGTCGGCCGAGGCTCTGGCGGAGGCCGGCGAAGCGTTCGACGTCATTCTCAACATGGAGGTTGTGGAGCATGTGGCCAGCCCGCCGGCCTACCTGCGTGCCTGTCACGATCTGCTGAAGCCGGGCGGGCTCATGGTCTGCTCCACGCTCAACCGCAACGCAAAGAGCTTTGCCATGGCCATCGTCGGCGCAGAGCACGTCATGCGCTGGCTGCCGAAGGGCACCCATGACTGGCGGAAGTTCATCACGCCGGACGAGCTCTTCGACCTTCTGACCGGTGCCGGTCTGACGCCGGTGGACAAGACGGGGTTCGTCTTCAATCCGCTCGGCTGGTCCTGGTCGCTGTCCGAGCGGGACCTGTCGGTGAACTACGTCACGACCTCGCTTCGCCCGGAGGCGCCGGCTCAGCTGTAGGCGACGGCGATCAGGATCACGCCCAGGACACAGCGGTAGATCACGTACGGGGTGAAGGAGACCGAGCGCAGCAGGCGCATCATCAGCGTCAGCGCGAGGAGGGCGGACAGGAAGGCGAAGAGCGCCGCGATCCCCGCATCGGCCCAGAGGCCGGGCGCGGGGTTCCGCAGGGCTTTCGCTCCGACGAGGGTGCCCGACGCCATGATCGTCGGGATCGACATGAGCATGGCGATCTTCGCCGCGCCTTGCCGGTCCATCCCGAGAAGCCTCCCGCCGGTGATGGTGATGCCGGAGCGGGAGGTGCCCGGGATCAGTGCGACGGCCTGCCACAGCCCCATGATCACCGCGCCGCGGATCGTCCAGTCCTCGGCGCTCCGCGTCAGCGGCGCCGTCTGGTCCGCCCAGTAGAGCAGGATGCCGAAGAGCAGCATCGCCCAGCCGATCACCGCCACGCTCCGCAGCGCCTCGTCGAGGCCGGTCACGGAGAGGGCAAGACCGACGACGATCACCGGTACCGTCGCCACGATCAGCAGGAACGCCATTCTGGAACCGTAGGTGTCCGTCCGGCCGCGGGCGAGGCGCGGGAGGCCGGCGAGAACCGCGGCCACATCCTTCCAGAAGTAGAGAATGACGGCGCCGAGCGTGCCCACGTGAACGGCGACGTCCAGCGCCTGTCCCTGATCGGCGAGCCCCGTCAGGCGCGGCAGCAGGATGAGGTGACCGGAGGAGGAGACGGGGAGAAACTCCGTGATCCCCTGGATCAGGGCAACGATCAAAAGGTGAAGAAGGGGCATGGCGATTCGCGTCTCCGGAGGCAATCTCGCGCCTGATACAAGCCGAGTATGACAACAGGTAGGCCGCATAATGGTATGCATTGCTGACCTAGTTTGCGGTAAATTCGCCGCCCGCTGGATGATGAGTGCCAAAAAACCTTCGATTAGGTCAGTATGGGTGACTTTATCTCTCCGCGGATCGGCTGTATCAGCGCTGAAGACCACGGGAGGATTGTCCATGGCTGACGACCGCATGCTGAAATTCGTGACCGTCCAGCGGCAGATGCCCACAAAGCGTCCGCCGGATCTGCGGCGGGACGACTTTGCCGAGATCTATTCCGAATTCGCTGACGATACCGCGGCCGAGCAATCCGGCCGGTGCAGCCAGTGCGGCGTGCCTTATTGCCAGTCGCATTGCCCGCTGCACAACAATATCCCCGACTGGCTCCGCCTGACCGCTCAAGGCCGGCTCAAGGAAGCCTACGAGATCAGCCAGTCCACCAATACCTTCCCGGAGATCTGCGGCCGGATCTGTCCGCAGGACCGTCTGTGCGAAGGAAACTGCGTCATCGAGCAGTCCGGCCACGGCACGGTCACCATCGGCGCGGTCGAGAAATACATCACGGACACCGCGTTCGACGAAGGTTGGGTGAAGCCCGTCTCCCCGGCCGTCGAGCGCGAGGAGAGCGTGGGCATCATCGGCGCAGGTCCCGGCGGCCTCGCCGCGGCAGACATGCTCCGCCAGGCCGGCATCCAGGTCACCGTCTATGACCGGTACGACCGTGCGGGCGGGCTGATGATCTACGGCATTCCCGGCTTCAAGCTCGAGAAGGACGTCGTGATGCGGCGCAATCGTCTTCTCGAGGATGGCGGCGTGACCTTCCGCCTCAACTGCAACGTGGGCGAGGACATCAGCTTCGAGGAGATCCGCAGCAGCCACGATGCGGTCCTGATCGCCACCGGCGTCTACAAGTCCCGCGGGCTTCAGGCGCCCGGCGTCGGAGCAAAGGGCATCGTGCGCGCGATCGACTATCTTACCGCGTCCAACCGCAAGAGCTTCGGGGACGACGTGCCGGAATACGAGAGCGGCGAGCTGAACGCTGAGGGCCGCAACGTGGTCGTGATCGGCGGCGGCGACACGGCGATGGACTGCGTCCGCACCGCGATCCGGCAGGGCGCCAAGAGCGTCAAGTGCCTCTACCGCCGGGACAAGTCCAACATGCCGGGCTCGCAGCGCGAGGTCGCCAATGCCGAGGAAGAGGGCGTCCAGTTCGAATGGCTGACCGCGCCCAAGGGCTTCTCGGGCGACGTGGTCGAGGGGGTCATGGTCAGCCGGATGCGCCTCGGTGCTCCGGATGCGACCGGCCGCCAGAGCCCCGAGATCATCGAGGGCGGTGACTACGTCGAGGAGGCAGACCTCGTCGTCATGGCGCTGGGCTTCGAGCCCGAGGAGCTGCCGACGCTCTGGGGCGAGGAGGCGCTGGAGGTTACCCGCTGGGGCACCATCAAGGCCAATTTCCGCACCCACGAAACCAGCCTGCCCGGCGTCTATGCGGTGGGTGACATCGTGCGGGGCGCCTCTCTCGTGGTCTGGGCGATCCGGGACGGGCGCGAGGCGGCGCAGGCCATGCTCGACCGCTTCGGCGCCGCCGCAACGGCCGTGGCCGCCGAGTAGCACCACCCGGTTTCCCGGGCGGGCATGACCTGCGCCCGGGCCTGTCTCTTTCCTCTTCTGTCCGAAGGGATCACGACGATGACGATGTCACGGTTCACGTGTCTGGCTGCTGCACTGTTCTGTGCCGGGCTTCCGGCCCTCGCGCAGACCCCCGCGGTCCCGGAGGGCTGCGAAGCGGTCCTGTCCGTCCAGTCGCAGGGCTGCGCGGCGACGCTTTACTGGCGCTGCGAGAGCGCGCCTGAGGGCACGCTCTTTCAGGCCAGCTACGGCGAGGAGGGAGCCACCGCCGTCTCCGTGTTCGACGCGGAATTCCAGTGGCTCGATTCGCGCCATTTCGCGGATGGCTCCCAGGAGGTGCTTCAGCTCCCCGCCGAAGAGCCGGCCTCCCTCTCCGAGCTTCTCGAGGAGGGCCGGGACAGCTACGAGTTCATCATTGAGGAAAGCGGCCCCGGCTACGACCGGGAGATCATGCATCGCGGGTTCGACCAGCTGACCGGCAACACCCGCGAGATCGATGGCGAGGAGCTTCTGGAGACCGAGTTCACCGCAACCGCGAGCGATCTCAGCACCGGCGAGGTGCTCTACAGCGTGTCCGGCATCCAGTACGTCCTCGAGGACGAGCGCCTGTTCCTCCTCGGAACGGAGGTGTTCGAGCAGAGCGGTCAGACGATCGAATCCGACCTCGACCCCGTGCGCATCCGCCGTCCCGGCGAGGCGGGGTTCGGCGATGTCGTGCCGCGCTACGGCTGCGACGCCCCGGCGGATATCTCCTACCGTATCGAGGCGCTGCGATGAGCGCGCCCCGCGCGGGCAGCCGTCCCGACGGCTCCGAGATCGTCACCGACCGCAAGACAGACAGTTTCGCCTTCGCCGGCGACCACGAGAAACGGACCGAAGCAGAGACATTCGCGACGTTCGATCCGACATTGGAAGGAGCCTGACATGAGCCACTTCGATCAATCCTGGGTCGAGACCGAGAGCGAAAAGCGCGCTCGCATGGCCGAGACAAGCCTCTGGCGCCCGGAGCACGAGCACAGCTCCTGCGGCGTCGGCCTCGTCGTCTCCATTGACGGCTCCCGCTCCCGGGACGTGGTCCAGAAGGGTATCGACGCGCTGAAGGCGATCTGGCACCGCGGCGCGGTGGATGCCGACGGCAAGACGGGCGACGGCGCGGGCATCCACGTCCAGATTCCCGTCGCCTTCTTCCAGGATCAGATCCGCCGCACGGGCCACGAGCCGCACGAGGATCAGATGATCGCCGTGGGACAGGTCTTCCTGCCGCGCACCGACTTTGCCGCGCAGGAGGTCTGCCGGACCATCGTCGAGGCCGAGGTCCTGCGGATGGGCTATTATATCTACGGCTGGCGCCACGTCCCCGTGGAGATCGCCTGTCTCGGCGAGAAGGCCAACGCTACGCGGCCCGAGATCGAGCAGATCCTCATCTCCAACTCCAAGCACGTGGACGAGGAAACGTTCGAGCGGGAGCTCTACGTCATTCGCCGCCGGATCGAGAAAGCGGCTGCCGCGGCCCGCGTCCACGATCTCTACATCTGCTCGTTGTCCTGCCGCTCGCTGATCTACAAGGGCATGATGCTCGCCGAGCAGGTGGCGGAGTTCTATCCCGACCTTCTCGACGAGCGCTTCGAGAGCGCCTTCGCGATCTACCACCAGCGCTACTCCACCAACACGTTCCCGCAATGGTGGCTCGCGCAGCCGTTCCGGATGCTCGCGCATAACGGCGAGATCAACACGCTCCGGGGCAACGTGAACTGGATGCGCAGCCATGAGATCCGGATGGCCTCGGGCACGTTCGGGGACCTCGCGGAGGACATCAAGCCGATCATCCCGGGCGGCTCCTCCGACAGCGCGGCGCTCGATTCGGTGTTCGAGGTGCTGGTCCGCGCCGGTCGCTCGGCGCCCATGGCCAAGACGATGCTGGTGCCGGAGAGCTGGTCCAAGCAGGCGGTCGAGCTGCCCCAGGCGTGGCGCGACATGTACTCCTACGTGAACTCGGTGATGGAGCCGTGGGACGGTCCGGCCGCGCTTGCGATGACCGATGGCCGCTGGGTCTGCGGCGGTCTCGACCGCAACGGCCTGCGCCCCATGCGCTACGTCGTGACCGGGGACGGCATCCTGATCGCGGGCTCCGAGGTCGGCATGGTCTCGACGGACGAGGCAACCGTGGTCGAGAAGGGCGCGCTCGGTCCCGGCCAGATGATCGCCGTGGACATGACCGAGGGCAAACTCTTCCGCGACGAGGAGATCAAGAACACCCTCGCTGCCGCGCAGCCCTTCGGCGAGTGGGTCGGGAAGATCAACGAGCTGGACGAGACGCTGGCCGAGGTCGAGGAGAATCCGATCTTCGAGGGCGCGGACCTGCGCCGTCGCCAGCTCGCCGCGGGCTACACCATCGAGGAGCTGGAGCAGATCCTGGCCCCGATGGCCGAGGACGCCAAGGAGAGCATCGCCTCCATGGGGGACGACACGCCCTCGGCGGTCCTGTCCGAGAAGTACCGCCCGCTCAGCCACTTCTTCCGGCAGAGCTTCAGCCAGGTCACCAACCCGCCGATCGACAGCCTGCGTGAATTCCGCGTCATGAGCCTGAAGACGCGGTTCGGCAATCTCAAGAACGTGCTGGACGAGAGCTCGGCCCAGACCGAGATCATCGTCCTCGACAGCCCCTTCGTCGGTAACTCGCAATTCGACCGGCTGGTCGAGATGTTCTCCTCCGAGATGGTCGAGATCGACTGCACCTTCCCCGCCGGCGGTGGCGCGGGCGAGCTCCGTCGTCATCTCGACCGGATCCGCTCCGAGGCGGAGGATGCCGTGCGCTCGGGCGCCGGGCACCTCGTCCTGACCGATCAGGCGCAGTGCGCGGAACGCGTCGCGATGCCGATGATCCTCGCCACGAGCGCGGTGCATTCGTGGCTGACGGCGAAGGGCCTCCGGACATTCACCTCCGTGAACGTGCGCTCCGCGGAGTGCATCGATCCGCATTACTTCGCCGTGCTGGTCGGCTGCGGCGCCACGACGGTGAACGCCTACCTCGCCGAGGACAGTCTCGCGGACCGGATCGGGCGCGGGCTGCTCGACATGACCCTCACCGAAGCGGTCGGGCGCTACCGCAAGGCGATCGACCAGGGCCTTCTGAAGATCATGGCGAAGATGGGGATCTCGGTGATCTCCTCCTATCGCGGCGGTCTGAACTTCGAGGCGGTCGGCCTTTCGCGCGCGATGGTCGCCGAGTTCTTCCCCGGCATGCTCTCCCGCATCAGCGGCATCGGCGTTGCCGGGATCCAGCGCAAGGTGGAGGCGGTGCACCGCCTCGGCTTCAGCGGCGGCTCGGACATCCTTCCCATCGGCGGCTTCTACAAGTCCCGCCGGTCGGGGGAGACGCATGCCTGGGAAGCGACGACGATGCACATGTTGCAATCGGCCTGCGACCGCGCCTCCTTCGAGCTCTGGAAGCAGTATTCCGCGAAGATCCGCGCGACCGCTCCGATCCACCTGAGGGACCTTCTCGATTTCAAACCGCTCGGCAAGCCGGTCGCGCTCGACGAGGTCGAGAGCATCACCTCGATCCGCAAGCGCTTCGTGACGCCTGGCATGTCCCTCGGCGCGCTGTCGCCAGAGGCACACAAGACGCTGAACGTCGCGATGAACCGCATCGGAGCGAAGTCCGACAGCGGCGAGGGCGGCGAGGATCCGGCGCATTTCGTGCCCGAGGCGAACGGGGACAACCCCTCCGCCAAGATCAAGCAGGTGGCCTCCGGCCGCTTCGGCGTGACGGCGGAGTACCTCAACCAGTGCGAGGAACTCGAGATCAAGGTCGCCCAGGGCGCCAAGCCCGGCGAGGGTGGCCAGCTCCCGGGGATGAAGGTCACGAAGCTGATCGCCAAGCTGCGGCATTCGACGCCGGGGGTCATGCTGATCTCCCCGCCGCCGCACCATGACATCTACTCCATCGAGGACCTCGCGCAGCTCATCTACGACCTCAAGCAGATCAACCCGCGCTGCAAGGTCACGGTGAAACTCGTCGCCTCGTCCGGGGTCGGCACGATCGCGGCGGGCGTGGCCAAGGCGAAGGCGGATGTCATTCTCATCTCGGGCCACAACGGCGGCACGGGGGCGTCGCCGGCGACCTCGATCAAGTATGCCGGCCTGCCGTGGGAAATGGGCCTGACCGAGGCGCACCAGGTCCTCGCGATGAACAACCTGCGCTCCCGCGTGACCCTGCGCACAGATGGCGGCCTGCGCACCGGGCGGGACATCGTGATGGCGGCGATGATGGGCGCCGAGGAATACGGCATCGGCACCGCGGCGCTCATCGCCATGGGCTGCATCATGGTCCGGCAGTGTCAGTCGAACACCTGCCCGGTCGGGGTCTGCACGCAGGACGAGCGGCTGCGGTCGAAGTTCACCGGCAACGCGGACAAGGTGGTGAACCTCATCACCTTCTACGCCCAGGAGGTGCGCGAGGTGCTCGCGTCCATCGGCGCGCGCAGCCTCGATGACGTGATCGGGCGGGCCGATCTTCTGACGCAGGTCAGCCGCGGCTCCGCCCATCTCGACGATCTGGACCTCAACCCGCTCCTGATCACCGTCGATGGCGCCAAGGACATCACCTACGACCGGACGCGCCCGCGCAACCCGGTGATGGACACGCTCGACGCCGAAATCGTCAAGGACGCCGCGCGCTTCCTCGAGGACGGTGAGAAGATGCAGCTTTCCTACGCGGTGCAGAACACGCAGCGTACGGTCGGCACGCGAGTCTCCAGCCACATCGTCCGGAAGTTCGGGATGCGCAATTCGCTCCAGCCGGATCACCTGACGATCAAGCTCAAGGGCAGCGCGGGTCAGTCCCTTGGCGCGTTCGGCGCGCCGGGCCTCAAGATCGTGGTCGAGGGCGATGCCAACGACTACGTCGGCAAGGGCCTGTCCGGCGGAACGGTCGTGGTGCGTCCGGCGATGAACTCTCCGCTCAAGGCGGACGAGAACGTCATCATCGGCAATACCGTGCTCTACGGTGCGACGGAGGGCTTCCTCTTCGCCTCCGGCCGGGCCGGCGAGCGCTTCGCGGTCCGCAACTCGGGCGCCCACGTGGTGATCGAGGGCTGCGGCTCCAACGGGTGCGAGTACATGACTGGCGGGATCGCCGTGATCCTCGGCGGGATCGGGGCCAACTTCGGCGCCGGCATGACCGGCGGTATGGCGTATCTCTACGATCCGAAGGGCGAGGCGCAGGCCATGATGAACATGGAAACGCTGGTCACATGCCCGGTGACGGTTGCCGAATGGGAGGCCGAACTCAAGGGCCTCATCGAGCGCCATCAGCTCGAGACCGGAAGCAAGCGGGCCGGGGAGATCCTGCGTCACTGGAGCGACGAGCTGCCGAACTTCCTGCAGGTTTGCCCGAAGGAAATGCTGGTTCACATTCCGCACCCGCTGTCGCTCGAGCAGGGCGCGATCCCCGCGGAGTGAGCGGCGCGGAGACCGTGCGCTCGATCGCATGGCGAAAGGTCCCCCCGCAGGCAGTTGCGGGGGGATTTTTTGTCAGGGGGTCAGGTGCCGGCCGGCCGATCTTCAAGTCCCGGCCACCGCCCACCCGTATGCCGGCCAGCGCGAAGGAGCCGTGGTGCGCCCGATGGCAAAGGGGTCGATCCGGAAACCGGGCTATACCACGCGCCTTTTGCGCGGCTAACCTCGCCCGTGACGCAAAGGAGATCGCTTGATGCTGACGATTCGCAGACTGGACGCAACCGATGCCCACAGGATGATCGAGGGCGCCGCCGCGAAGGCGCAGGAGATCGGCGTGCCGATGTGCATCGCGATCACCGACGAGGGCGGCAACCTGATCGCCTTCGAGCGCATGGACGGGGGAAAGGTCACCTCCATCACCATCGCTATCGACAAGAGCTACACCGCGAGCGCCGCAAAGAAGGCCACGCACGAATATGGCGAGATCAGCCAGCCCGGCAAACCGGCCTACGGCATCGACAGCGCCATCGGCGGGCGGCTGATGGTCGTGGGGGGCGGTCTTCCGGTCTTCGCCGGCGGCGACGTCGTGGGGGGAATCGGCGTCTCGTCGGGCACGCCAGCAGAGGACCGCGAGGTCGCTCAGGCCGGGATCGACGCCCTCGGCCTCTGATCCGGACCATCGGCTGCGCATGTCCTGCCACTGCCGAAAAATCTGATGTAGACTCGATGGGCAAAGCCCCTTCGTCACCTGCGAGGATCGACCCCGATGCAGCTTCCGAAGCCCGATGATCGCATCCTGACCCGCAAGGACGCCATCGTCGCCCGCCTCCGCGAGGCGCTAGGGCCGGGCGCCGTGATCGAGCGGCCGGCCGAGCTTCTTGCCTACGAATGCGATGCGCTCTCGGCCTATCGCTGCCCGCCGCTCGCGGTCGTCCTGCCGTCCACCACCGAGGAGGTCGCGGCCGCGCTGAGGGTGTGCGCGGAGGAGGGCGCCCCGGTCGTGCCGCGGGGCGCGGGGACCAGCCTCGCAGGGGGCTCCATGCCCACGTCCGACGCCGTCGTCATCGGCGTGTCCCGCCTGACGAAGGTCCTCGAGATTTCCACCGCGGACCGCCTCGTGCGGGTGGAGACTGGGCGAACCAACCTCTCCGTCACCGGGGCCGTCGAGGGGCAGGGCTTCTTCTATGCGCCGGACCCCTCCAGTCAGCTCGCCTGTGCCATCGCCGGGAACATCGCGATGAATTCGGGCGGTGCCCATTGTCTCAAATACGGCGTGACGACCAACAATCTCCTCGGGGTGAAGATGGTGCTGATGGACGGCAGCATCGTCGAGCTGGACGCCACGGGGGAAACCGGCGCGCTCGACCTCCTTTCCCTCGTCTGCGGCTCGGAGGGGCAGCTCGGCATCGTGACCGAGGCGACGTTACGCATTCTGCCGAAACCGGAGGGCGCCGGGCCGGTCCTCATCGGCTTCGACAGCGCCGAAACGGCGGGAGCTTGCGTCGCAGGGATCATCAAGGCGGGCGTCCTGCCCGTCGCCATCGAGTTCATGGATGCGCCGTGCATCCGGGCCTGCGAGGCGCATGCGAAGGCCGGCTACCCGGACTGCGCCGCACTCCTCATCGTCGAGGTCGAGGGCGCTCCGGCTGAAATCGCCCACCAGCTCGGCCTGATCCGCGAGATTGCCGAACGGCATGACCCGGTGGCCTTTCGCGAAGCCGCCGGTCCGGAGGAAGCCGCACGCATCTGGCTCGGCCGCAAAAGCGCTTTCGGTGCGATGGGACAACTCGGCGATTACATCTGCCTCGACGGGACGATCCCGGTGACGGAGCTGCCCCGCGTCCTCACCCGGATCGGGGAGCTGTCGGAAAGCTACGGCCTTGGCTGCGCGAACGTCTTCCACGCCGGTGACGGCAACATGCATCCCCTGATCATGTTCGATGCGAATGCCCCCGGCGGTCTGGAAAAGGCCGAGGCGATGGGCGCGGATATCCTGAACCTGTGTGTCGAGGTTGGTGGCTGCCTCACGGGGGAGCATGGCGTTGGCATCGAGAAGCGGGACCTGATGGAATCGCAGTTCGCGGCCGAGGACCTCGAGGCGCAGATGCAGGTGAAGGACGTGTTCGACCCGGAGTGGCTCCTGAACCCGGCCAAGGTCTTTCCGCTTGCCCTCTCGGAGGCGCGGCGACTTCGGGCGCGTCCGGCGGCATGAGTGCACAGGTGGCACTGGCTCCCGCGGAGGAGGCCGAGCTGGCCGAGGCGATCCGCGCCGCGTCCAGGCCGCTTTCCCTCACCGGTGGCGGCACGCGGGGCATGGCGCCCGAGGGCCAATCCCTGTCCCTCTCGCGCCTGACGGGGATCGTCGACTACGTTCCGGCCGCCCTGACGCTCATCGCACGCGCCGGAACGCCCCTTGCCGAGATCGAGGCCGCGCTTGCCGCGGAGAACCAGCGCCTCGCCTTCGAGCCGCCCGATTGGCGCGGCGCGCTTGGCACAGACGGCGAGCCGACCGTCGGGGGGCTGGTCGCGGCAAACCTCTCAGGTCCGCGAGCCGTTGCCGGCGCCACGCCGCGGGATCATCTTCTCGGCCTTCGTTTCGTGGACGGGACAGGGCGGGTGGTGAAATCGGGCGGGCGCGTGATGAAGAACGTGACCGGTCTCGACCTCGCCCGCCTCCTGTGCGGATCGCGGGGGCGGCTCGGGGCGATCGTCGAAGTGGCCCTGAAGGTCCTGCCGATTCCCGAAGCGTCCGCGAGCCTCGTCGCCCGCGGGCTGTCCCCGCAGGAAGCCGTCGCATCGATGTCGGCCGCGCTCGGAACGCCTTTCGAGGTGACGGGAGCCGCGCGGACGGCGGATGGCGCGACGTGGCTGAGGATCGAGGGGTTCCATGCGTCCGTGACCTATCGCCTGAACCGCCTCCGCGAGCAGCTCGGGGGCGCATGGGAGATAGCGGAGGAGGACCCCTGGCAGGGCATTCGCGATCTTGAGGGGCTGGGGGAGGGCGATCTCTGGCTGGTACGCTGCCGCCCGTCCGAAGCCCCCGCCCTTCTGGGCCGCGCCGGACCTGCGCGGAGCCTGATGGATCTCGGCGGCGCGCGCCTCGTCCTTGCCATGGAGCCGGGAACCGATCTGCGCGGGAGGCTGCCGGATGTGCAGGCCGTGCGCCTCGGCCGGCCCGATACGCTGCCCGGGAGCCCCGCCGTGGCACGGCTGACCGAGGAGCTTAAGATGCGGTTCGATCCGCGCGGATTGTTCGGGACCTGACAGGATGCAGACCAGTTTCACACCGGACCAGCTCCGGGATCCCGCCACGGCGCAGTCGAACCGGATCCTCCGCGCCTGCGTCCATTGCGGATTCTGCACGGCGACCTGCCCGTCCTACCAGGTCCTGGGGAACGAGCTGGATTCCCCGCGTGGCCGGATCTACCTCATCAAGGACATGCTGGAGAACGACCGGGACCCGGATCCGGAGACCGTCACCCATCTCGACCGTTGCCTCGGCTGCTTCGCCTGCATGACGACCTGCCCCTCCGGCGTCGATTACATGCATCTGCTCGAACACGCGCGGGACCACGTCGAGACGCGCCATCGTCGCGGGTGGCGGGACAGGGCGCTGCGGTCGCTCCTCGCCCGGATCCTGCCCTATCCGCGGCGCTTCCGTATGGCGCTTGTCGCGGCGAAGCTGGGCGCGCCCTTCGGCTCCCTGATGCCGGACAGGCGCCTCCGCGCGATGCTGGACATGGTCCCGAAACGCATCGCCGCGCCTGCGCGGCACGACGATCCCGGCACCCATCTTGCAAGAGGGCGGCCGGTGCGCCGCGTCGCGCTGATGACGGGCTGCGCACAGAAGGCCTTGGACAGTGACATCAACGCCGCGACGATCCGTCTTCTGACACGCCTTGGCTGCGAGGTGGTCATCCCCGAGGGACTGGGCTGCTGCGGCGCACTCGTCCAGCACATGGGCCGCACCGACCAGGCGCGGGAAATGGCCGTCGGTATGATCCGCGCAGTCCGGGCGGCGGGGGAGATCGACGCCTTCGTGGTGAACACGTCCGGATGCGGGACCACCATCAAGGATTGGGGTCATCTGTTCGACGGCCACCCGATGGAAGCCGAGGCGGCCGCTGTCGGCGGCAAGGCGCGGGACGTGTCGGAACTTCTCGAAGAGCTGATGGCGGAGGCGAGCGTCGCTGCGCCCGATGCCGCGAAGGACGGCGTGGCCGGGACGGACGCCGCGCCCGTGGATCGTCCGTGGGGACACGTCACCGGCGGTTCGCATGACGGCCTGCGCGTGGCCTACCATGCTGCCTGCTCGCTGCAGCACGGGCAGCGGATCAAGACAGCGCCGAAGTCGCTCCTGTCGGCGGCGGGGTTCGAGGTCATGGAACCGGCGGACAGCCATCTCTGCTGCGGCTCCGCCGGGACCTACAACCTCCTCCAGCCCGAGATCAGCGACGAGCTGAGGAAGCGCAAGGTCGGCACCATCGAGGCGCTGAGGCCGGATGTGATCGCCTCCGGGAACATCGGGTGCATGATGCAGATCGGGCGCGGAACGGACGTGCCGGTGGTCCATACGGTGGAGTTGCTGGACTGGGCGACGGGCGGGCCGAAACCGGCGAAGCTGGGCGAGGCCGGCACCAAGGCCGGGTGACGCGGAACGCCGGGCGAACGATGGGCCGACCCCTCGGCCCGGCACAATCGAATAATCTCAGGAGACCAGAATGAGCCAACCTTCCGACACACCGCGCCTCGCCTTCCTCGGCCTCGGCGTGATGGGCGCTCCGATGGCCGGGCATCTGGCCGCGGGCGGCGCGGATGTGACCGTCTACAACCGCACTGCCTCGAAGGCGGACGCGTGGGTCGAAAAGCACGGCGGCAAGAGCGCGCCGACCCCGCGCGAGGCGGCCGAGGGTGCGGATATCGTCTTCGCCTGCGTCGGCAACGACGACGACCTGACCGAGCTGTGCACCGGTCCGGATGGCGCCTTCGCGGGCATGAAGACGGGCAGCCTCTTCGTCGACCACACCACCGTCAGTGCGCGCGTGACGCGAGAGCTTGCGGCCAACGCGGCCGAGGCCGGGATCGGCTATGTCGATGCGCCGGTTTCGGGCGGTCAGGCGGGAGCGGAGAACGGGGTCCTGTCGATCATGTGCGGCGGCAGCCAGGCCGATTTCGACCGCGCCGAGCCGGTCGTCGCGCCCTATGCGAAGATCTGCCGGCGTCTCGGTGAGGTCGGCGCCGGACAGATGGCCAAGATGTGCAATCAGATCGCGATCGCGGGGCTGGTGCAGGGCCTCTCCGAAGCCATCGCCTTCGCCGAGAAGGCCGGGCTCGACGGGGAAGCCCTGGTCGAGGTGATCAGCCAGGGCGCGGCGGGGTCGTGGCAGATGGTGAACCGGCACAAGACGATGCTCGCGGACGACTTCGATCACGGCTTCGCGGTGAACTGGATGCGCAAGGATCTCGGGATCTGCCTCGACACGGCGCGCGAGCTGGGCGCCGCACTGCCCGTCACCGCCCTGGTGGACCAGTTCTACGGCGACGTGCAGGCAATGGGGGGCGGCCGCTGGGACACGTCCGCCCTCGTCAAGCGCCTCCGTCGGTAGGGCCGGGGAGAGTGCCGCCGCCCGCCGCCGACTACCGGCGTGCGGGAGGCGGCGCCCTCAATAGCTGTGCTCGGCGTAGATGCGGGACAGATCGCCGTCCCAGGGGCCCTCGTATTCCGCAAGGAGCTCGTCCGCCGGCGTGCGGCCCGTCTCGACGCTTTCACGCAGGGCATTGAGGAAATGCGTTTCGTCGGGAATGAGCCCGCCCGAGCCGGTCCTGCCGCGGGCGCGCAGGCCCCCTTCGGCGATATCCACGGCGGCGCGCGCCAGATCGTGCAGCTTGACGCCGTTCGCCTCGCCCTGGAGGCCGTCGACCGACGCCGCGATGCGGAGGGCCTGCCGCGTCTCCTCGTCCAGGTCCTTCACTAGATCCCAGGCCGCATCGAGAGCGCCCTGATCGTAGAGCAGGCCGACCCAGAATGCGGGCAGCGCGCAGAGCCGCCGCCACGGGCCGCCATCGGCCCCGCGCATCTCGATGAACTTCTTGAGGCGGACCTCGGGGAAGAGCGTCGTCAGATGGTCGGCCCAGTCCGACAGGGTCGGCTTCTCGCCCGGCAGCGCCGGCAGCTCGCCCTTCAGGAAATCGCGGAAGGACTGGCCGAGCGCGTCGATATACTGTCCGTCGCGATAGACGAAGTACATCGGCACATCGAGCGCGTAATCCGCATAGGCCTCGAACCCGAAGCCTTCGTCGAAGGCGAAGGGCAGCATTCCCGTCCGCGCGGGGTCGAGGTCCCGCCAGATGCGGCTCCGCCAGCTCTTGTGCCCGTTCGGCTTGCCGTCGAAGAACGGCGAATTGGCGAAGAGCGCGGTGGCGACCGGCTGAAGCGCGAGGCCGACGCGCATCTTGCGGACCATGTCGGCTTCGGAGGCGAAGTCGAGATTCACCTGAACCGTGCAGGTCCGGTACATCATCTGGGTGCCGTGCGTGCCGACCTCGCCCATGTAGCGGGTCATCAGCTTGTAGCGGCCCTTGGGCATCATGTGCATCTGCTCGTGCGCCCACTCGGGCGCGGCGCCGAGGCCGATGAAGCCGATGCCGATCTCGTCAGCCACGCTCTTCACCTGCGCCAGGTGATCGTTCACCTCGTCGCAGGTCTCGTGGATGGTGCGGAGCGGCGCGCCGGACAGCTCGAACTGTCCGCCCGGCTCGAGCGAGACGTTGGCCCCGTCCTTCTCCAGCCCGATGAGCTTTCCGGCCTCCTCGACCGGGGACCAGCCGAAGCGGTCCCGCAGGCCCTCCAGCATGGCGCGGATGGAGCGGTCGCCCTCGTAGGGCAGGGGCAGGTGATTGTCCCGGCAATAGCCGAACTTCTCGTGCTCGGTGCCGATGCGCCAGTCGTCCTTCGGCTTGCACCCTGATTCAAGATAGGACGCGAGCTGGTCGAAGGACTCGATCGGTCCGCCCCCGGATTGTGGTATGGACATGACGCGCAGCTCCCGGGTCGTCGCGATGGCTAAGGTCCTAGGTGTCCCGCCCGATCCGGTTCGTCAAGGCATGGACGGACCTGCGCCACAGCACAACGCGCTCGGCAAGCGGCTCGTCCGGCACCCGGGAGAGCCGCCGCGCATCCATGCCGGGCAGCGCGATGAGGGCATCGTAGAGCGATTCAGCCCCCGCCGCGCCGAGCGGAACGAGGAGCGCCTGTCCGTCCGTCTGCCTGATGCGCCAGCACCGCATCCCCTGAACCATCAGCGCCTGCACCTCGGCGATGTCCGACAGGTCGATGGATGCGCCCGCATTCGGCCCGTAATAGGAGACGCGGCCCTCCACGACCTCCACCACGCCCTGTGCCGAGACCTCCGGGCGGAACCTCAGCCGCCGCCATGCCGCAACGGCGAGGGCGCCCGCCGCGGCGATGGCGACGACGCCGAGCGGGGCAAGGATGTATCCCCCGAGCCAGACGAGCCACAGGCCGAAGAGAGCGACCCCCGCGAGGGCGATCAGCTCGCGGTATCGGATGAGGGCCCTCTTGATGTCGGGGCGGATCAGGCGGGGCATGGGGCACCCTTCAGCAAGATCAGGGGCCGGACGATGCCGATCCGCACGATGCCGGGCGCGGCACGGGCGGGGATGTCCGCGATGGCTCCCCGGCCGGTCTCTTCGGAAAGGAGCGTCATGCCCAGTCCCCGAGCGTGCTTTGCCAGAGGGTCAGGGCGGCGACGGCGGCGGTGTCGGCCCTCAGGATGCGGGGACCGAGGCGAACGGGGAAAGCGCTGCCCAAACCGGCCAGTCGCGCGCGCTCCGCCTCCGAGAACCCGCCCTCCGGCCCGATCACGATGGCCCAGGGAGCGCCGCGCTCCGCGTCCGGCAATGCGCCGCTGCCGCCCTCCGCCAGGGTCTCGTCGCAGAACATGAGGCGCCGCTCCGCCGGCCAGTCCGCCAGCAGATCGGACAGGCGCACCGGCTCGGCCACCTCGGGGACGAACGTTCCGCCGCACTGCTCCGCCGCCTCGACGGCATGGGCCTGAAGCCGGTCCGTCCGCACGCGCTCGGAGGCGGTGAAGTCGGTCAGGACGGGGACGATTCGGGCGGCGCCCATCTCGGTCGCCTTCTCGACGATGAAATCGGTCCGCGCCTTCTTGATCGGCGCGAACAGGAGCCAGAGATCGGGCGGGCGCCTCAGAGGCCGCGTCTGCGTCTCGATCAGGAGCGACCCGCCGCGCTTGTTGGCCTCCGCGACGCGCGCCAGCCACTCCCCGCTCTGCCCGTCGAAGACGAGCAGCTCGGCCCCCGCGCTCATCCGCATCACCGCGAACAGGTAGTTCGCCTGCGGCTTTTCGAGGGGAACGGTTTGTCCCGCCCCGAGCGGGCGGTCTAGATAGAGGCGAACCTTCGGCATCCCGTCCCCTTTCGCGGTGGCGGCCCTTTGAAAGACGGAACGGACCCTATGACCGACACCGCCGAGACGCCAGAGACCGCCGAGACGCCAGAGACCGCCGGACATGTGGCGGACAGCCTCAAGGGCCACTGGGTCAACACCCGCGCCCCGGCGGCCTGGAGGCCCTACCTGCGCATGGCGCGGGTCGACCGGCCGATCGGCTGGTGGCTCCTTCTCCTTCCGTGCTGGTGGGGGACGCTGACGGCGGCACTCGCCACCGGGTTCCGCCCGTTCGATCTGTGGCTCATCGGCGGCACCTTCCTCGGCGCCGTGCTGATGCGAGGCGCGGGCTGCACCTGGAACGACATCACTGACCGGCATATCGACGGCAGCGTGGCCCGCACCCGATCCCGTCCTATCCCCTCGGGGCAGGTCAGCGTGAAACAGGCCGTCGTCTTCATGGTGGCTCAGGCGCTGGCCGGGCTCCTGATCTTGCTGACGCTCGGGCCGCTCGCGATTCTCCTCGGCGTTCTCTCCCTTGCTCTCGTGGCGATCTATCCATTCGCCAAGCGCTTCACGTGGTGGCCGCAGGTGTTCCTCGGCCTCGCGTTCAACTGGGGCGCGCTGCTGACATGGGCGGCGCATACCGGCAGCCTGTCCCTGCCGCCCGTGCTGCTCTACCTCGCCGGCATCTCATGGACGCTGTTCTACGACACGATCTATGCGCATCAGGATGCCGAGGACGATGCGCTGATCGGAGTGAAGTCGACCGCGCGGCTTTTCGGGGATCGCAGCCCGGTCTGGCTCCGGGGCTTCGCCGCGCTGGCCGTGGTCCTCATGTCCGCCGCGGTGATCCTTGCCGCCCTGCCGGACGCCTCCCCGCTGGCGATCGTGCTTGCGCTCGGGGGCGCCTGGGGCATGGGGTGGCACATGGCGTGGCAGCTCATGCGCTTCCGCCCCGAGGACGGGGATACATGCCTGATGCTCTTCCGATCGAACCGGAATGCCGGCCTGATCCCGGTCGCAGCCTTGATCCTGGCGGTCCTCGTCCGCTAGCGATTCCGGCAGCATCTCGCTTGTGTGAGCAACCGAGAGCACATGCGACAGCGGGTTTCGTTGCTCATGGAGGCCGCGGGACCTAAACAGCGTCAGTCCGACACAACGTCCGAGAGCCCCATGCGATTCCGCTCCCTTGTGCTGATTGCCGCCGCCTTTCTCCTCGCCGGAGCATTGTCCTGGGTGTCGGCGGTCCTGGCGGCGGGAGTGATCGAGTCGCGTTCGGGCGACATGGTGGCCGAAGCATTGACCGAGTCGGGCCACGACTGGGCCGAGGTGAGCACCGATGGTCTTCAGGTGCAGCTGAGCGGAACGGCCCCCACGGAAGCCGACCGCTTCAACGCCCTGACCGTCGCAAGCCGGATGATCGATGCTTCCCGCGTGATCGATGGCATGTCCGTCGCCGCGAGCGCGCCCATCGAAGCGCCGCGCTTCTCCATCGAGATCCTGCGAAACGACGAAGGGGTCTCGATGATCGGCCTCGTGCCGGCCTCCCTGGACCGCGAAGCACTCTCGCAGGAAGTCGCCTCCCTCGCGGGCGGCGCCGAGGTGGTGGACCTTCTGGAAACCGCCGACCATCCCGTGCCCGACGGGTGGCTCCTCGCCTCGTCCTTCGGCCTCGATGCCCTGGAGCGACTGCCGCGCTCCAAGATCTCGATTTCCGCGAACCGCGTGTCGGCCACCGCGATCAGTTCCAGCGGGGCTGAGAAGCGGCGCCTAGAGAACGAGCTGAACCGCCTTGCGCCGGAGGGGGTGGAGGTCGTTCTCGACATCAGCGCCCCGCGCCCCGTGATCACGCCGTTTACCCTGCGCTTCCTGATCGACCAGCGCGGCGGCGCCCGCTTCGATGCCTGCTCCGCCGATACCGAGGAGGCCCGCGCGCGCATTCTCGAAGCCGCCGCCCGTGCCGGGCTCGAAGGGGAGGTGCAGTGCACCCTCGGCCTCGGGGTGCCGACGCCGGAATGGGCCGATGCGGTCGTCCAGGGAATCGAGGCGGTGGCGAATATCGGCGGCGGGTCCGTCACCTTCTCGGATGCCGACGTGACCTTCGTCGGCACGGAAACGACGTCCCAGTCCATGTTCGACCGGTCCGTGGGCGAACTCGAGAACAACCTGCCGAATGTCTTCTCCGTCGAACCCGTCCTGCCGCGCCCCGAGATCAAGACCGAGGACGATGGCCCGGTCGAGTTCACGGCCACCCGCCAGCGGGACGGCGCCGTCGACCTTGCCGGACGTTTGCCGAACGAGGTCGTGCGCACCACGGTCGAGAGCTTCGCCCATGCCCGCTTCGGGATGGACGAGGTCGTCCTCGCCGCCCGGCTCGACGACACCCTCCCCGAGGAATGGCCGATCCGCGTCCTTGCCGGTCTGCAGGCGCTCGACGAACTGGCCGACGGTTCGCTCGTCGTTCGCCCGGAAACGGTCCAGCTGACCGGCAATACCGGCAATCCGGATGCGCGCGCCGAGATCACGCGCCTCCTTGCCGAAAAGCTGGGCGAGGGGCAGAGCTTCGAGATAGACGTGACCTACCGCGAGGCGCTCGATCCGCTCGCCGCGCTGCCGACGCCGCAGGAATGCCTGGCCCGCGTGCAGGCCGCGCAGGAGTTGGAAAAGATCGCCTTCGAGCCGGGTTCGACCGACGTGTCCGGCACATCCGTGCGGGTGCTCGATCAGATCGCCGAGACCTTGCGCGCCTGCTCCAAGGTGGAGATCCAGATCGAGATCGCCGGCCATACGGACAGCCAGGGCCGCGAGACGATGAACCTCGATCTGTCGCAGGCGCGCGCCGATTCGGTGCGTGAGGCGCTGATCTCCCGCCGGGTCATGACGTCGATGCTCACCTCCACCGGCTATGGCGAAACCCAGCCGATTGCCGATAATGACACCGCCGAGGGCCGGGAGGCCAACCGCCGCATCGAGTTCCGCATGGCGGGCGAAGCGTCCGGCGAGGAAGCCGACGGTGACGCGGAGGCCGACGACGGCCCGGCGGATGACGACGCGGATGCCGAGACGGACAGCGAAAGCGAAAGCGGCGATGCCGCGGAAGAAACCGGAGAGACCGAGTGAACAGGACGGAATTCATCGCGACCACGGCAGTGGTCCTGTTCATCGCCTTTATCCTGGGGTGGTTCGCGTCGTGGCTCGTGCACCGGCTCACGCGCGTCACGCAGTCGGACATGGGCGAGCTCGACAAGATGGCGCAGGAACTCCACGAGGCGGAGGAAACCCGCGACCAGGCCATCACCTACATGCAGCAGCGCGAAGCCGAACTCAGCGGTCAGCTTGCACAGTCGGATGCCGAGCTTCGCGCCGCGATGGAAGGTCTGCGCGAGGCGCGGGGCGAGATCGAAGAACTGCGCGATTACATCGACCGCCAGCGCGCGAGCTGACGGGCTACCAGCGCGAGAGAGCGTCCTCGTCTGACGCCTTCGCCTCGACCCAGTCCGCCCCCTCCTGCCTCAGCTCCTTTTTCCAGAAGGGGGCGCGGGACTTGAGATAATCCATGAGGAAGTCCGCCGCTTCGAACGCGGCCCTCCGGTGGGCGGCGGCGGTGGCGACCATCATGATCTTCTCTCCGGGCGCCAGTCGGCCGAAGCGGTGAATGACGAGGGCGCCTGACAGCTGCCAGCGCGTCTCCGCCTCCTCCGCAATCGCGCTGAGCGCGCGTTCCGTCATGCCGGGGTAATGCTCGATCTCCATCGCGCTCAAGCCCCCATCCGGCCGAACGATGCCGGCGAAGGTGACGATGGCGCCGGCCCCGTCCGCGCCTTCGGCGAAAAGGTCCGCTTCCTGTCCGTAGGCAAACGGAGCCTTCTGGACACGGATCTCGGCCACTTGGCGTCAGCCCCCGGTCATCGGTGGGAAGAACGCCACTTCCCGTGCGCCGGCGATGGGCGAATCCAGCTCCGAGAGTTCCTGGTCCACGGCCACGCGGATGGCGGAGAGGTCTGCAAAGGCGGCGGCGTACCGTTCCTCCCTTGCCACGAGCTGCTCGATCAGGCCACGAACATCGCCCGCGCCGGTCTCGATGCGCTCCTTCGGAAGCCCAATTCGCTCACGGACCCATGCGAAATACAGAACATCGAGGGCCATTGCGTTACTCGTCCCTGAGGTAGGGCCGCGCCTTGTTGAAATAGTCCCAGCCGGTGATGGCCGTCAGGACCGCAGCGACCCACATCAGCACGATCCCGACGAAAGTCGCCCAGCCCGCGGCGCCGTCGCCGACCCGTGCGAGGCCCACCGTCGGGCTGCCATGCTCGGAATAGGTCAGGCCGGTGCCGAGAAAGATCACGCCGATGGCCACCATCTGCGCGGTCGTCTTCCACTTCGCGAGGCCCGTCACCTTCAGCGTCCCGGACTTCGAGCCGAGGAACTCCCTGAGGCCGCTGACGAAGACCTCGCGGAAGAGAATCACCGTCACCGGCAGGATGAGCCACGGATTCATTCCCGAATATCCCGTGATGACGACGATCGCGATGATGACCATCGCCTTGTCCGCGATCGGATCCAGCATCGCGCCGTAGCGGGACACCTGGCCCCACTTGCGCGCAAGGTACCCGTCCAGCCAGTCCGTCAGAGACGCGCCGATGAAGAGGGTCAGCGCCAGCCAATCCGCCCACGGACGGTAAAAGAACAGGAACATGACCGGCACGCCGGGCGCCGCGAGCAAGCGCAGGGTCGTGAGGATATTGGGGATCGTCCATTTCATGCCCTGCAAGCTAGCGCCCGAACGCCAGTAGTAAAAGCGACCGCCTGCCGTTTCCTTCATGGATACAGGAGATAGCGTTTCCCCGATATTGTCCGCCGACTGCCGCAGTCGCGCCGGAATTGGCCGCGATCAGGGAAGCAACAGACGTGCGAGGGGAGCACTTGGCATGGACCGCCTGACCGAGATGGAAGCCTTTGCCACGGTCGTGGACCAGGGCGGCTTCACCGATGCGGCCAAGAAGATGGGGATCAGCAAGTCTGCCGTGTCGAAGCACGTCTCCTCGCTGGAGACGCGGCTCGGCGCGCGTTTGCTCAATCGGACAACCCGCCGGGTAAGCCCCACCGAGATCGGGCTTCTCTACTACGACCGCGCGCGGCGGGTCCTGAACGACGCAGGGGAGGCGGACAGTATCGTGACCGCGATGCACTCGGCCCCCTCCGGGCTTCTGCGGATCTCCGTGGCGACCGATTTTGGCGTCAATCACCTGTCGCCGATCCTCGGGTCCTTCCTGCGCGCCTATCCCGACATCACCGTGAACATGGTTCTGACCAACCGCTACGTGGAACTGGTGTCCGAAGGTTTCGATATGGCCGTGCGCATCGGCGAGACGGAGGACAGCGCATTGCGCGTCCAGAAGGTTGCCGAAACGACGATGCGCATGGTGGCCGCGCCGAGCTACCTGGAGAGCTTCGGCAGGCCGGACCGGATCGACGATCTGAACGAGCACAAGCTTTTGCACTACTCGAACGATTCGTCGGGCAACATGTGGACGCTGACCGCGCCGTCCGGGGAGAAGCGCCAGATCCGGACCGCCGGCTGGCTGACCGTCAACGACGGGCAGTCGCTTCTGAACGCCGCGATCTCCGGCCTCGGGATCGCCTACCTGCCGAGCTTCCTCTACGCCGATGCGATGCGGGAGGGGGCGGTCGAGGATGCCATGCCCGATCTGCCGCAGGAGACACTCGGCATCCATGCCGCCTATCCGCCCGGTCGCTTCACCCAGCCCAAGGTCCGGGCATTCATTGACTTCCTCGTCGAGAGCTTCGCAGGGAAGGATGAAGACTGGTAGGCGGAGGCGGCTGCCGCAGCCCGGATCGCGAGACGTCCATTGGTCCGGCCGCACAACCGGTCAGAAGCATGACGCCTCCGGGCGCGCGGCTTGCAGAGCCCCGACCCGTCATGGGCAACCTGCGCCGTGTTTTTCGATCTCTCCCGGTGAAGCTCGTTCGGTTCGCCCCCTTCAGCCACTGGCCTCCGCGACGGCTTCCACGCGCCTGTTGAGCTGGCGCCCCGCTTCGCTGTCGTTGCTCGTGAGCGGGGAAAGGTAGCCGACGCCCTCCGCCCTGAGCCGGTTTGCGGCGATCCCGAAGCCGCCTATCAGGCGCTGGCGCACCGCCTCGGCACGTCGAGCGGACAGCGAGACGTTCCCCGAAAGCCCGCCTACGGCATCGGTATGGCCCACGAGAACGATCCCGCGGCCGGGATTGGCCGACATCCACGTGGCGAGCGCGTCCAGAGCCTCCTCCCCGCCGGCTCCGAGTTCCGCCGAGCCCGTTGCGAATGTCAGACCGTCCAGAACTGCACGCCCCGCGCCGGCAAGGGACGCGGCGACGTCTTCCTCGGTTCCGGCGGGGGGCGCCGCGAGAACCATGTTTCCGGCGCCTGAGGCGGCGCCCGGAGCCGGTCCGGAAGGCAGGGGGGACTTCGTGGATGCGACCGTCCGGGGCGTGCTTTCTCCCTCGGGCGCGACCGTGGTCATCTGGATGAACCCGCGCCCGGCGGATCGGCTCACCAGAAGGGTCATGTACTGCGCCTCACCCCTCCTTGCCGCGAGGAACCGGTAGTCTCCGAGGTCGACATGCATGTCCGGCTCCGGCGCCACCTCGGTCGCATAACGGAAGTCGAAGCCGCCACAGGCCCTCGCCTCGCAGCGGAAAAGAACGTCCCAGCCGCCATCCTCAAGCTGGCTGACGAGGGGGGCCATGAGCGCCATCGTGGTGCGCCCGGGGGCATCCACCTGCCAGACCTTCCGGGACACCGCCCCTTCGGCGCGCAGCGTGTCCATTGCGCCGGAACGCCATTGGGAAATCGGGACCTCGTAGCTTCCAAGCGGCTCCCCCGTGTTGGCGACCATGCGGGACATGGGCGGAAGCTCCAGCGGGTCTTGCGCGGCCGCCGCGGTCGCGAAGAGGGAGACGAGCAGGACAAGTATAATGCGAGGTCGGGTCATGGGCTCAGGGCGTGTGGAACGTCGATTATCTCTCCAACGCGTTAAGAAGCCGTTGGTCCCGCTCAAGACACCGACATTGCCAACCTGTGACCGATCCGCCCCACGGCGAGGGAGTGAATTTTCGTTCGGTGGGGGGTGGGAAACCCTACGTCACTCACTGTATGACTTCGAACCGACAGGTCCCGATCCGAGAAAGACCAGCGATAATGCAGACCCTGAGGCTCGCCGCCGCTTCCCTTGCCCTCGCGGCCTCGTCGGCCATGGCACAGCAGACGGATATCAGCGTCGGCATGGTTCTCGAGCCCCCCAACCTCGATCCGACATCCGGCGCCGCCGCGGCGATCGACGAAGTGGTCTATGCGAACGTGTTCGAGGGGCTGACGCGGTTCGGCTCCGCGGGCGAGATCCTGCCCGCCCTCGCGAAAAGCTGGGATGTGAGCGAGGATGGAACGGTCTACACCTTCCATCTGCAGGAGGGCGTGGTCTTCCATGACGGCACGGACATGACCGCCGAGGATGTCGTCTTCACGCTGGACCGGGCCCGCGCGGAGGATTCCAGCAATGCCCAGCCCCAGCTTTTTGCCGGTATCGAGACGGTCGAGGCAGTGGATCCTGCCACAGTCCGGGTCACTCTGAGCCAGGCTGACGGCGCGTTTCCGTTCAAGATGGCCTGGGGGGACGCGGTGATCGTCGCGCCCGAAAGCGCCGGGACCCTTGCCTCCGCCCCTGTCGGAACGGGACCTTTCGAGCTCGCCGACTGGACGCAAGGCGACCGCGTGGTGCTGAAGGCCTTCGCGGATTACTGGGGCGAGGCGCCCGCACTGGACGAAGCCACCTTCCGGTTCATCCCCGACAGCAATGCAGCGCTCGCCGCGATGCTGTCCGGCGGGGTGGACGCCTTTCCGAACTTCCCCGCGCCCGAAACGCTTCTCCAGTTCGAGGCGAATCCGCAGTTCGAGGTCATCGTCGGCTCCACCGAGGGCGAGACGATCCTTGCGATGAACCACCGCAACCCACCGCTGGACGATCCCCGCGTGCGTGAGGCGATTGCACACGCGATAGATCGGCAGGAGATCGTGGACGGCGCCATGTCCGGCTTCGGCATTCCGATCGGCAGCCACTTCGCGCCGCACAATCCGGACTATATCGACCTCACCGATCTCTCCGCCCATGACCCCGAGCGCGCCCGCGCGCTCCTTGCCGAAGCCGGCGCTGAAGATCTGTCCCTTCGCCTGATGCTCCCCCCGCCGTCATACGCGCGTCGGGGCGGCGAGATCCTGGCGTCCCAGCTCCGCGATGTCGGGATCGAGACGCAGATCACCAATCTCGAATGGGCCCAGTGGCTGGAGCAGGTCTTCAATGGTCATGACTTCGACCTGACCATCGTCTCCCACACCGAGCCGATGGACATCGATATCTATGCCCGCCCCGACTATTACTTCGGGTACGACAATCCCGACTTCCAGGCCCTGATCGAGGAACTCGAAGGCACGTCCGACGCGGAGGCCCGCTCCGGGCTTCTTGCCGATGCGCAGCGCATGATCGCGGAAGATTACGTCGCCGGCTTCCTGTTCCAGCTGTCCAAGACCGGCGTCGCCGATGCCCGGATCGAGGGCCTCTGGGAAAACGCCCCGACACAGGCGAACGATCTGACCGGCGTCCGCTGGACGGAGTAGGGGCGCCCCGTCTTTCGGCAGCCGGGCTGCGAAGGCGAAAGCGCCGCGGGCTACATCCCGTCAGAGCAGCGTGATGCGAGGCGAGCCGTCCACGATGCGCCCGATCCGGACCGCATCCGGGATCGCCCGGACGAGCGCCTCGGCCTCCGCTTCGGGAACGGCGGCGAGTAGACCGCCAGCGGTCTGCGGATCGTGCAGCAGCACTGCGGCCGGCGAGTCCAGCGTCGCCTTCCTTGCGTCGATCCGCCCGCCGGACCAGTCGAGGTTCGAGGCGTGGAGCGTCGAGCGCACTCCTCTTGCTGCAAGCTCCGCCGCTCCGGGCATCAGTGGGACCGCCCCGATATCGAGCTCGGCACCGACCCCGGAGGCGTCGCAGATCCCGAGGAGGTGCCCGGCAAGGCCGAACCCCGTCACGTCCGTCATCGCCCGCGCGACCGGCGCGAGGCGTCGGGCGGCCTCTCCCTGCGAGCGGGCCATGATCTGCAAGGTCTTGGTCACGTCGCGCCCGGAGGCTTCGAGCCGCATCTCGCCGGCCATCACCGTCCCTGATCCCACCGGCTTCGTCAGGAGAAGCACGTCCCCGGCCTCGGCGCCTGCCAGCGTGACCGGCGCGCCGTGGCAAAGCCCGGTGATGGAGAAGCCGATCGTGAGCTCGGAGCCGAGCGTCGTGTGTCCGCCGGCCAAGGCCGCGCCTTCTTCGGCAAAGATCGCTCCGGCGGCCTCCGTGATCTCCGCCAGCGCGTCTCGCTGGAGCGCCGGGGCCATGCGGGGCAGGATGATCGTCGCGAGTGCCGCCTGCGGTGCGGCGCCCATGGCCCAGATATCCCCCAGCGCGTGGATTGCGGCGATGCGCGCCATCAGCGCCGGGTCCTCGGTCATGGCGCGGAGGTGATCGGTCGTCACCACCTGACGCACATCGCCGATGCCGAGGATCGCCGCATCGTCCCCCGGCTCCGACAGCACGTCTGCCCGCGCCGCGGACGGGACCTTCGCCAGCGCCGCCGCGAGATCGCCCCGCGCCACCTTCGCGCCGCATCCCGCGCAGGGCGGCGGGCCGGACATCGCCTCCCGCACACCCTCTGCGGCCTCTCCCTTGGGCGCCGCGGAGCGCATCGGGGCAAGGTCCGTCAGCTTCTTCATGAAGCGCCGGTCGATCCTGTCCTTCCAGTGCCAGACGAGGGGCCCCCGGATCGCCAGGGTCCACTTGTCCGCCACGGCATATTTTTCGCCGGCCGAGACGATCTTGAGGTAGCCTTTCTGCGGCCTGAACGGTCTGGCCCGCCCGGCGCCCAGTGCGGCACGCAGGTTGCGGTAGAGCACCGGCGCCGCGCGCACGGCATAGACCCCGGCCTTCGGGCGCGGTGCGAAGGCGTAATGCGCGCAGTCCCCCGCAGCGAAGAGGCAGGGATCGCCTTCGCTCGCCAGGGTTTCCGTCACGCTCAGGTATCCATCCTGGTGCGGAAGGCCGAGATGGGACACCCAGTCATGCGGCCTCGCCCCCGCTGCACCGACGACGAAGGCGGCCGGGATGGCCCGCCCATCTTCCAGCACGACGCCTTCGTCCGTCACCCTCGTGACCAGGGCGCCGGAGATGCGCTCGATGCGCAGGTCTTTCATCCGCGCCGTCAGCGCCGCTTTCGCCCGAGGGGAAAGGCCTGTTGGCGGCTCGCCCGTGTCGAGAAGCGACACATGAGCGGCATGCCCGTCCTCCCTCAGCCGGTGTGCCATTGCGAGCGCCAGTTCCGCTCCCGCGACCCCGCCGCCGATCACGGCGACAGAGGGGGCGCTCTTTCCCTCCTCGATCCGCGCCAGGAACGCGGCCCAGTCCGCCGCGAAGCGGTCGAGCGGCTTGGCGGGGTGACCGTGCTCCGCGAAGCCGGGCAGGCCCGGCATGTCGGACGTCACGCCGATATCGAGGGAGGCCACGTCGTATCGCAGCTGCCGACCGCCTTCGAGAAACACGGTGCGTGCCTCCCGGTCGATGCCCGTCGCGCGCGCTTGAACCAGCCTTGCCCCGGCGAACCGCGCGAGGCGGACGAGGTCGATCTCGAGGTCATCCCGGGTGTAGTGCCCCGCAACATGCCCGGGGAGCATGCCGGTATAGGCGGTGACGGGCAGGGGATCGATCAGTGTCAGCCGTGCGCCCGGCAGGGGATCCATGCCCCACCGGCGCAGCACCAGCGCATGGGCATGGCCGCCTCCGACGAGGACGAGATCGCGGGTCAGCGGCGCGGCATTCTGCAACTCGGGCTCTCCCTGCGGCGGTCCCGGGCGGACGTAGCCCGGCCCTCCGGCGGCGTAAAGCGCAGGCGGGGCCGACAAAGCCCTTGACGCCTCCGGCCCGCGCCGCTACCCCACGCCTCGCCTTGGGGCGGAGTAGCTCAGTTGGTTAGAGCAGCGGAATCATAATCCGCGTGTCGGGGGTTCAAGTCCCTCCTCCGCTACCACATTTCCCCGATCAGGTCTCCACGGCGGCGCAATGCGGCGCCAGCATCCCGCCATCGGGATCACCCGGGTCTGGCCGCGGCCCGGACGAAGGCGGTCGCCGGGCTCCCGTATTTCCCGATCCGGATCACCCCGACGTTGATCCTGCGGCAGTTTTTCTGTTAACCGCCTTGGGCTGTTCTCGAGGTGTCCCATGCTCCGTACGATCTGGACCGACTACATTGCGCCGATCCTGAAGCGTCCTGCGCAGTTTCAGGTGGCTGCCTTGTGTCACCGTCCGGGGGCAGCGGGACGGGAGATCCTGCTGATCACGTCGCGCGAGACGCGGCGCTGGATCCTGCCGAAGGGGTGGCCCAAGTCCGGGCTCGGCGGCGGGGAGACGGCCGCGGAGGAAGCCTGGGAGGAGGCCGGCGTGCGCGCGCTCCCCGGAACGCGCCGCCGCATCGGCCGCTACAGCTATTCCAAGACTCTCCCCGGCGGATTGCCGATGCGCACGGAAGTGGACGTCTATGCCATCGAGGTCGATCACCTGGAGGACGAGTTCCCCGAGGAGGGACAACGCGAACGGCGCTGGGTTCTGCCCGAGCAGGCGTCCCGCATGGTGACGGAGCCGGAGCTGAAGGCGATCCTCGCAGCGTTCCCCTCCCAGATCGAACCGGGCGGACCCTCCTCTTGAGCGAGCGCGGCACGAGCTACGAGTGGCAGACGCTCGACCGGGACCTCGGCCGGCTTTCCCGGATGGAGGCCGCGTCGATGTATGCCGCGCGACCGCTGGTCGGCGTGGGGCTGTCGCTGCTGTTCATGGCGCTGGCGGCGCTGGCGGCCGGGCTCATCGTAGGGGCGACGCCGGGGGGGCTTTTCGTCGTCGTTGCCGCAGCGTTCGGTGCCTACATGGCGCTCAACATCGGTGCCAACGACGTCGCGAACAACATGGGGCCCGCGGTGGGGGCCCGAGCGCTCTCCATGGCCGGGGCGATTGCGATCGCGGCGATATGCGAAAGTGCAGGCGCGCTGCTCGCGGGCGGGGACGTGGTGGACACGATCTCCAAGGGTATCGTCGCGCCGGCCTCGCTCGGGGACGGACGCATCTTCGTCGCGGCGATGCTTGCCGCGCTTCTCGCCGCCGCGCTCTGGGTGAACCTCGCCACGGTGATCGGCGCGCCCGTCTCCACCACCCATGCCGTCGTCGGCGGTGTGATGGGCGCAGGCATCGCCGCGGCGGGGCTGACGGCCGTGAGCTGGTCCACCATGGGCGCCATTGCCGCGAGCTGGGTGATCTCCCCGGTCCTCGGCGGGATCATCGCGGCGGCGATGCTCGCCTTCGTGAAGTGGAAGGTGATCTACGTTCCCGACAAGATCGAGGCCGCACGCCGCTGGGTGCCGGTCCTGATCGGGCTGATGGCGGGCGCCTTCTCCGCGTATCTGGCGCTCAAGGGGCTGAAGCGCGTCTTCGCCATCGACATGCAGACTGCGCTCCTGATCGGCGGAGCCGCCGGTGTGGTCTTCGGTGCCGTCTCCGTTCCGCTGGTGCGGCGGCAGGCGCGCGGGCTCGAGAACCGGAACCGCTCCCTGAAGGTGCTCTTCCGTGTTCCGCTCATCCTGTCCGCCGCTCTTCTGTCGTTCGCGCACGGAGCGAACGATGTGGCCAATGCCGTCGGCCCCCTCGCGGCCATCGTCTACGCGCAGCAGACCGGCGGCGCGGCGGCCGAGGTGGCGATCCCGATCTGGGTCATGGTGATCGGGGCGGTCGGCATCTCGGTCGGGCTGATCCTGTTCGGGCCGCGACTGATCGACATGGTCGGCAACCAGATCACCAAGCTCAATCCGATGCGGGCCTATTGCGTCGCCCTCTCGGCGGCGGTGACGGTCATCGCGGCGTCCTGGCTGGGCCTGCCGGTCAGTTCCACGCATATCGCCGTCGGCGGCGTCTTCGGGGTCGGGTTCTTCCGTGAATGGCACGCCGCACGGCGGGCGCGGCAGATCAACGAGGCGCGCCCGCCGGCCCGGCGCATCG
The DNA here is from genome assembly GCF_003390865.1 of Tropicimonas sp. IMCC34011. Taxonomy (GTDB): domain Bacteria; phylum Pseudomonadota; class Alphaproteobacteria; order Rhodobacterales; family Rhodobacteraceae; genus Tropicimonas_B. The sequence goes on along the minus strand of NZ_QMEJ01000004.1, from coordinate 418,857 downwards.
CGACGGAGGAGCGGCGGCGGCGCAAGCTGGTGCGGCGGTCTCACTTCCTCACGATCATCGCCGCATGGCTGATCACGGTCCCGGCGGCGGCGCTTCTCTCCGCGCTCTGTTTCCTCGGACTGTCCTTCGTTCTCATCTGAGGCGCCCGTCCGTTTTGCGGGCGGCGCGAATTTCAGCATCCGCGCCGCATCCCGTGCGACCCCTGACGTGATATCCCGGGCGGGACCGCTCGGCTCTGCGCTTCGCTCGCGCTGGGCGTTTACAGATGCCGTAGTTTGATATTTGATATGATATCAGGATGGCCGAGCGTGTTGTCCGAACAGTCCAACCGGAGCCCGACACCCGATGAGCGACGAAACCACTGCCGACGATGCCTTCGACCTCTTCGATCTTCGCGTGGAAATCGTGCGAAGCGGTCCGGGGCAGATCTATTGCGGCGAAGAGGGCGACTATTTCGAACTCAGGGGTGAGATGCTTCACCTGCCGGAGGGGCAGGGGTTCTCGATCTACTCCCTCTCGGCGGTGATGCCCCTTCTGGCGGCCAAGCAGCGCCGGACCCATCCGAATGACTGGATGAGCACCGACGCGGAGTGCGCCTGCCCCGATCCCAACTGCCCGACACGGCTGCGGATCACCCGGATCGGCAGCCGCCGCTTCAGCCATGCGGACACGACCGCCGTCCCGCTGACCGGAGAGGAGGAGTAATCCCATGACGATCGCCATCAGTTCCATGATCCCCTCGGGGCGGATCGACGTCCTCGATGCAACCGACCCCGCCGCGATCCGCCTGCGCGTGCCAGGCGACCCGGGATCGGACTTCGTCGGCTGGTACAATTTCCGCGTGTCGGGCGCTAAGGACGTGCGCTGCCGCTTCACGATCGAGGGATGCCGCGCGGCGGAGGCGGGCCGCCTGACCGGGCGGGAAGGCTACGAGGATCAGTGGACGAATACCGGTCCGCTGGTCAGCACGGACGGCCACACGTGGAGGCGGGTTCCTGCGGAGTATGACGGCGAGACGTTCTCCTTCGAGCTCACGCCGGAGCGCGACGTCATCCAGATCGCCAAGTTCGCACCGTTTGGACCCGAGCGGGATGCGGCGCTGATCGCGCGGGCGCTCACGGATCCGGGCGTGCGGCTGGAAGAGATCGGCCGCTCCGTCCAGGGACGCCCCATCGACCGGCTGACCTTCGATGCCGACGCGGAAAAGCCCGTCCTCTGGCTCGTGGCGCGTCAGCACCCGTCCGAGACGCAGGGCGGCTTTCTGCTAGAGGGATTGCTGGAGCGGCTCCTCGATCCCGCCGACGCCGGAGCGCGTGTCCTCCGCGAAAGCGCTGAGATCAACATCGTGCCGAACGCAAACCCCGACGGGAGCGCCCTCGGCCACACACGCACCAATGCCGCCGGCGCTAATCTCAACCGCGAATGGGAGACGCCGGACCCCGAGCGCGCGCCCGAGGTGGTCGCGATCCGGAGCGTGATGGAGGCGCGGGGGCTCGATTTCTTCCTCGACTGTCACGCCGATCAGGAACTTCACTGCAACTTCATCTGGCCCTCGGAGAACGTGCCCGGATGGCGCCCCGAGCGGCGCGCCCCCTTCGAGGCGTTCGAGGCGGCCTGGGCGGCGGCCTCCCCCGATTACGAACCGGGCCATCCGTATCCCGGCGGCTGTCCCGAAAGCCCCGATCTCGGCATGGCGTGGAACTGGGTCGGCTCGGCCTTTCCGCACGCCCTCTCCGTGCTGCTGGAGCAACCCTTCAAGGACGTGAGCGCGCATCCGGTGCCCGAGACCGGCTGGTGCCCCGCGCGGGCGCACGCCTTCGGGCGCAGCCTTGTCGGGCCGCTTCTCGCCGTGCTGCCCCATCTGGAGAGGACGAGATGAACGCGCGTCCATCAGGCGACGGCAAGCCGCTCCTCGAGGTGATCGACCTCAAGACGAGCTTCGGCGGAACGCGCGCCGTCGATGGTGTCGATTTCGCGATGAGGCCGGGTGAAGTGCTCTGCCTCGTCGGCGAGTCGGGGTCCGGCAAGAGCGTCACGGCGCTCTCCGTCATGGGCCTGATCGGGCAGGGCGGTGACATCAGCGCCGGCGCGATCCGTCTCGAGGGACGTGAACTGACAGGCCTCACGCGGATGCAGCGCCGCGCCCTCTGCGGGGACCGGATGGGCATGATCTTTCAGGAGCCGATGACCTCGCTGAACCCTGCGCTGACCGTGGGAGACCAGATCGCCGAGACGCTCCTGCGCCACCGCGATGTGAAGCGCTCCGCTGCGCGGGCGCGCGTGATCGATCTTCTGAAGGAGGTCCGCATACCCTCGCCCGAAACGCGGATCGATCAGTACCCGCACCAGCTCTCCGGGGGGATGCGCCAGCGCGTGATGATCGCCATGGCGATGGCCTGCGAGCCGGCCCTCCTGATCGCGGACGAGCCGACGACGGCGCTCGACGTCACCATTCAGGCGCAGATCCTCGATTTGATGCGCGCGCTCCGCCGGGAGACGGGGACGGCCATCCTGATGATCACTCACGATCTCGGCGTGGTGGCCGAGGTCGGCGATCGGGTCGCGGTGATGTATGCGGGGCGGATCGTCGAGACGGGGACCGTCCGCCAGATCTTCGAGGATCCGCAGCACCCCTACACGCTCGGCCTTCTCGCCTCGATTCCGCGCCTCGGGGACATCCGCGAGCGTCTGGCCACGATCGAGGGAACCGTACCGCCGCTCTCCGAGATGCCGGAGGGGTGCCGGTTCAACCCGCGCTGCGTCTTCGCCACCGATATCTGCCGCAGCAAACGTCCTGCGCTGGAGACCGTCTCGGAGGGCCACGGCGTCGCCTGCTGGCATCCGATGCCGGAGCACGAGGGCCGCAGCGCGGATATCCGGGAGGACGCAGAGGCATGAAGGGTGACGTACTTCTCGACGCGAAGGCGCTGCGCAAGCACTTCACCATTGGCGGTGGCTTCTTCGGCAGCGGCAAGGTGGTGCAGGCAGTGGACCGGATCGACCTCGAGATCAGGGAAGGGGAGACCCTGTCGATCGTCGGCGAATCCGGGTGCGGCAAGTCCACCCTCGCGCGGCTTCTGCTGCGACTGATCGAGCCGACGGACGGCGAGGTCCTGCTCGAGGGGCGGGATCTGACCAAGTTCGGCCGCTCCGAGATGCGCCGCGCGCGGCGGGATCTGCAGATGGTGTTCCAGGACCCCTTCGCCTCCCTCAATCCCCGCGCCACGATCCGGGATATCCTGACCGAGCCGCTGCGGCTTCACGGGATCGGCACGGCCGCCGAGCGACGGTCCCGCGTCGACGATCTTCTGCGCATGGTCGGTCTCTCTCCCGATCACGCCCGGCGCTACCCGCACGAGTTCTCCGGCGGGCAGCGGCAGCGCATCGGCATCGCCCGGGCCCTCGCGCTCAATCCACGGCTGATCGTGGCGGACGAGCCGGTCTCCGCGCTCGACGTTTCTGTGCAGGCTCAGGTCATCAACCTTCTGAAGGACCTTCAGGAGGAGCTCGGCCTTGCCTACCTCGTCATCGCGCATGACCTGACCGTGGTGCGGCACATCTCGGACACGGTCGCGGTGATGTACCTGGGACGTATCGTGGAGATCGCCCCGGCCGAGGAGCTCTATCGCGCGCCCCGCCACCCCTACACGCAGGCGCTTCTGTCCGCGATCCCGGTGCCGGATCCGGCCCATGTCGCCAGCGAGGTTCGTCTCGAGGGAGATCTGCCCTCGCCGGTCACGCCGCCATCCGGGTGTCACTTCCACACGCGGTGCCCCTTCGCGACGCCCGAATGCGCCGCCGAGGTTCCGGAGGCGCGGGACCTTGGCGGTGGGCACCGCGTCCTCTGCCGCCGCCTCGATGAAATCCCTGCTTTCGAGATGCCGCAGGACAGCGCGGCGGCAGGGCCGGAGACGGCCTATGCGCGGCGCCTCGCCGCGCTCGAAGCCGCCACTGCGCGGCGCCAGGCGCAGCGGCGGGAGGGCGAGGCGACCGCTCCGGCCTCTTGAGCGCCGCCGGTGCCGGCGCCGGCGGGGATCTGCGCGGGCCGCTCTGGATGCTCGGCAACGCTGCCGTCTTCTCCATGCAGGTCACCCTGATCAAGTCGGCGCAGGAGGTGGTGCCGATGAGCACGATCCTTCTGTTCATGGTCGGGGTTCAGGGCGTGGTGGTGTGGCTGCTGAACGCCCGGGAGGTGAACGACATCTTCAGGCCCGGCCGCCGCCATGCGCCGCATCTGTGGCGGTCCGCGATGATGGTGATCGGCGTTTCCACAGGTGTCTCCTCGGTCGCGTTCCTGCCGGTGGCGGAGGCGACGGCGCTCTCCTTCTGCAAACCGCTTTTCGTCACGATCCTCGCGGCGCTCGTCCTGCGGGAGATGGTCGGTCCGCGGAGGGCCTTCGCGGTGGCCCTGGGCTTCGGCGGCGTCCTGATCCTCGCGCAGCCGACGGGGGAGGCGATGAGCGCCGTCGGTCTGGGCCTCGGGATCGCGTCGGCCCTCTCTTCCGCGATCGCGGTGGTGACGACGCGCGTTCTCGCACGGTCCGAGCCGGCCAGCGTCCTTCTGATGTACCAGACCGGTCTCGGCGTCCTCGTCTTTCTGCCCTGGGCCATCCTCGAGTGGGACACGCCGGATGCGGCGGGCTTCGGGCTCCTTCTTCTCATCGGCGGGTTCAGCCTCGTCGGTAACCTCGCGACGATCCTTGCGCTGCGCTACGGGGAAGCGTCCGTGATCGCGCCGGTGGACTTCACCCGCGCGGTCTTCGCCGCGCTCTTCGCCTTCGTGCTTCTCGGCGAGGTGCCCACCACGGCGACACTGATCGGCACCGCGGTGATCATGGTTGGGGCGCTCATCGCGCTGAGGCGGCAGGCGCAAGCCTAGGCGGTCAGTCCTTGGGATCGAGCGCGTCGTGCAGGCCGTCTCCGAGGAGATTGAAGCCGAGCACGGTGAGGAAGATCGCAACGCCGGGATAGATCGCCATGGTCGGCGCGATCATGAGCGAGGCGCGCGCATTGTCCAGCATGGAGCCCCAGGACGGCGCCGGCGGCTGTTGCCCGAGGCCGAGAAAGCCGAGCGCCGCCTCCGCGATGATGGCCGTGGCGATGGCCAGCGTGGTCTGGACCAGCAGCGGCGGCAGGATGTTCACGAAAACATGGCGGGACAGGATTACCGAATGCGGCGCGCCGATGGAGCGGGCCGCCTCGATATACTCCTCCACTTTCACCACCATCGTCTGCGCCCGCGCCAGACGCGCGAAGACCGGGGCGAAGGAGATGCCGATGGCGATCATCGCGTTGGACAGGCTGGGCCCGAGAAACGCGGCGAGCGCGATGGCGAGGATCAGGAAGGGGATCGCAAGGAAGGCATCCACGACCCGCATGATGACGGTGTCGAGAAAGCCGCCGAAATAGCCAGCGACCATGCCGAGCGGCACGCCTACGCCGAAGGAGATCAGCACCGACACGAAGCCTGCCAGAAGCGAGGCCCGCGCCCCGTAGAGGATGCGCGAAAAGACGTCCCGCCCCAACTCGTCCGTGCCGAAGAGATGGGCGAGGGACGGGGACTGGCGAATCGCGCCCCAGTCCGTCGCGGTCGGATCCTGCGGCGCGATGAGCGGGGCGAAGATCGCGAGGATGGCGAACAGCCCGACGATGATCAGCCCGGCCAGCGCCGCGCGGTTTCTGGCGAAGCGCCGGAAGGTAAGGGCGAACTGGCTCTGGGCGGGGCGCGGAACGCGGGTCTTGCCCGGCCCGGCGCTGGAGACGGAGACGCTCATCGGTTGGCCCTCAGTTTGGGATTGGCCCAGAAGTACAGGATATCGGCGAGCAGGTTCATCGCGACGAAGGCGACGCCCGACAGCAGCGTGACCGCCTGCACGGCCTGGTACTCCCGGTTGAAGACGCTATCGACGACCATCTTGCCGAGACCGGGGATGGAGAAGACCTGCTCGGTCAGCACGGCGCCGGCGAGAAGCGTGCCGAATTGCAGCGTCGCCAGCGTGATGATCGGCACCAGCGCATTGAGGAAGGCGTGACGGACGATCACGACCCTCTCGGCGAGTCCCTTGGAGCGGGCGGTGCGGACGTAGTCCTGCTGCAGGATGTTCAGCATGGCGGATCGGGTGTGCCGCATCATCGCCGCGGCGAGGGCGGTGCCGAGAACCACGGCGGGCATCGCGATGCTCCTCAGGCAGCCGATCGGGTCCTCGGTGAAGGGCACGAAGCCCCCCGCCGGCAGCCAGCGCAGCTTCACCGCGAAGAGCAGGATCAGCATGATGCCGAGCCAGAAGTTCGGGATCGAGATGCCGGACATGGCGAAGACCGTCACCACATGGTCCCAGCCTTTCCCCTTGCCGAGCGCGGCAAGGATGCCGAGCGGGATGCCGATGACGAGGGAGAACAGCATGGCAGCGGCCCCGAGCGTCACGGTCACCGGAATCTTGTCGAGGATCATCGGTCCGATGGGCTGTCGCGTGCGGTAGGACACGCCGAAATCGCCGCGGAAGATGTCGCCGATCCAGTGGAAGTACTGGATCACGAGGGGGTCGTTGAAGCCGTATTCCTCCCGGATGGCCGCGATCACCTCGGGGGACGCCTCGCCGCCGCCGATGATAAGGGCGGGATCGCCCGGCAGGAGCTGCTGCAGCGAGAAGACGATGATCGAGATCAGGATCAGCGTCGGGATCGCGACGAGGACGCGGTTCGCGAGGAAACGGAGCATGGTGCCCTTTCGGGAAAATGAGGCTCGAGGTCCGGGCGTCGGGCCGCGCGGGAACGTGTCCGCGCGGCCCGTCTTCTGTCGCTCACTCGGCGCGGGTCACATCGACGAGGCGCAGGAAGCCGTCGCCCGTGTAGGTCAGCCCCTCGATGGCGCTGTCATAGGCGTAGATCTGCGGCATGTGGTAGAGATAGGTCACCGGTTCGTCGGCTGCGGCGAGCGCCGCGACCTTGTGGAAGACCTCGACACGTTCCGCCGGATCGGTCTGGGTGCGCGTCTCCTCAAGCAGTGCATCCATCTCGTCGGAGTAGTAGCGCGAGAGGTTCCTGGAGCCGGTGGAATGCAGCACCTGGAAGGCGACGGCATCGGGATCGTTCGCGAATTGGGGACCGATCGGGCCCCATGCGGTGAAGTTGCCGTCCTCCGTCATCTGGAGGGTCGTCGCGAAGTCCACCACGTTGAGTTCAGTGGCGAAGCCCGCCTCCTGGCTCATCGCCTGCATCATCTGCGCCACGCGGACGGAGAGGGGCCGGTTCGGCACGAGGATCTCGAACTCGACTGGCATCTCGACGCCGGCCTGCTCAAGCAGCGCCTTGGCGCCTTCGACGTCCCGCTCCGGCATCGGAGTGGCCGGATCGTAGTACTGCGAGTTCGGCGGCGTGACCTGGTTGCCGGCGAGGTAGCGCCCGCCGAAGGCGACCTGGTTGATGGCGTTGCGATCGAGGGACAACTCGAAGGCGTTGCGCACGTCGGCGCTCGCGAAGGGGCCGTCCTGCTCCAGATTGTACATCAGCGCCTGATTGTTCATCACCGCGACCGGCTCGACCGTGATGTTCGGATCCTGCTCCACCACGTCGACATTCGACGGGTCGAGCTTCTCCATGATGTCCACGTCGCCCGATTGCAGGTTCGCAAGGCGCACCGAGTCGTCCGGCATGACGCGGAAGGTCACGGTGTCGAACGCGTAGGCGTCGGCGTTCCAGTAATCCTCGACCTTCTTCACGACGATCCGGTCCTGCGCGACGCGCTCGTCGAACGCGTAGGGACCGGCGCAGACCGGGGCGGCGCCGATATCCGCGGCGCCCGTTTCCTCGATGGCCGTGGGGGAGAAGATGATGCCGACGCGTTCGGCGAACTTGGACAGAAGCTGCGCCGAGGGCTCGGAGACGTTCACGACGACCTCGTACTCGCCCGGCGCCTCGACGCTCGAAATGGAGGAGATGTCCGCGGCACGCTGCGAGTCGGGCTGGTTCAGCGCCCGCTCGAGACCGGCCTTCACCGCATCGGCGTTGAACGGCGTACCGTCCTGGAAGGTCACGTCCTGCCGCAGGTTCATCGTCAGGGCGAGACCGTCATCGGACCACGACCAGCTTTCGGCGAGCACCGGGACGAAGTTCAGATCCTCGTCGGTGGTCAGAAGGCCGTCGCACATGACGCCCATCACGGTGATCCCGACATGGGTGCGGTTCGTCACCGGATCGAGCGCATCGGGATCGTCGGCGAGTGCGATGGACAGATCCTGCGCCGATCCGGCGGCCGAAAAGCCGGCCAGGAAGATCGCAGCCAGGGCCGTTCGAGAGAGCAGAGCGTTGGTCATGTGCGTTCAGTTTCCCCGTGGTGATTTTTGTTTGTGATATTTGATCAGATCGTGTCAGTCTTCGAGCGCGCTACCTCGAAGTCAACAGAAACTTCGTATTTGAACCAATCCTGCGTGGAGCCTCCCATCCGATGAACAATTTCAAGAAACTACCTGCACAATCTTCAATCAACGAAAAAGCGGACGCTTACGGTGAGGTCGCTCTCGAAACCTCCGAGGCCGCGGCCGACACGGTCCGGCTGGGCTACGACATCCCCTTCGGTGACGATCCGGCGCAGGCCATCGATGTCTACGCGCCGAAGGAGGGCGGGACGGGGCTGCCTGTCCTCGTCTTCTTTCATGGCGGGAACTTCACCCACGGGTTCAAGGAATGGTGCGGGTTCATGGCGCCTGCGATTACCGCCTTCCCGGCGATCCTCGTCTCTGCCTCCTACCGCCTGTCGCCGGAAGTCTCGTTCCGCGACCTGCTGCGGGACTGCTTCGCGGCGGTGAAGAAGGCCCAGGAGGTCGCCCCCGACTTCGGCGGCGATCCGGATCGCCTGTTCGTCGGCGGTCATTCGGCCGGCGGCCAGATTGCGGCGTTGCTGGTGCAAAGGGATGACTGGCGGGAAGAGGCCGGCCTCCCGGAGGACGCGATCAAGGGCAGCTTTCCGATGTCCGCCAACTTCGCCCGACGCCTGACCGATCTGGAGACGGACACGTCGCTCCATGTCGGCCCCGAGGTTCCCGATTCGCCGCTCGAGCTCGCCCGCTCGCCCCTGAAGCGGGACATCCCCGTTCTCGTCGCCTGGGGCGGTGACGAAAAGCCCTACGTGCTCGAGGAAGGTCCGCAACTGGTGGAGGCGCTGAAGGCGAGCGGCGTTCAGGCCGAAGCGATGGTGATGGAGGGGGCCGATCACTTCGAGGCGCACCTGCGGACAGGCGACCCCGACGATCCCTGGACCCGCCGCGTGCGGGAGATCATGGCGGGGTAATCCCGCCCTTCCCTGCGGCGCGCCCTGCCTGCGGCGGGGATATGCGCCGCAGGCAGGGCGCGCCGCGGCTAGTCCTCCGTGGGGGCCATGTCTCGGATCAGGTCGAAGAAGCGATTGATGTCGGTCTCGATGGCGGCACGGGTTCCGGGACCGTCGCCCCTGCGCATCGCCTCGATGGCCCGAACATGGAGCTCCGCGCCACGGCCCTCCCGCGCATCGAAGATCTCCGCGGCGGTGCGCACATGGGGGCCGACGCGCAGCCAGAGGCCCTCGATGATTGGCGGAATGATTTCCGAGCCGGACATCCGGTACATCGTGAAATGGAAGTTCAGGTTATGCGCGACCGAGGTGCCGATGTCCCGCTTGTCGTCGGCGCGGAGCTCCTCGTCGACGATCCGGCTCAGCGCCGAGATCCCCTCCTCGGTCGCCCGTTCGGTGGCGAGTTCTGCGGCCAGTCCTTCGAGAGCGAGGCGGGTGCGCCGCAGATCGTCGAGCTGTTCGGGACCAAGCAGGGGGATTCGGGCGGAGCGATTGGCCGTGGCATCGAGGGCCCGTTCGGCGACGAGCTGCCGGATCGATTCGCGGATTGGCTGGGCCGAGGTGCCGAAGGCGGCGGCCAGATCGTTGATCTTCAGCGCCTGACCGGGCTGGAAATGCCCGGCCATGAGCATGGTCCGAAGTTCCTGGTGGATGCGGGACTGGACGGTCTCGCGGCGCACCGGAGCGATCTCCGGAAAGGATGTCCTCGTCATCGGCGCCCGTCCTTCTCGTGTTGGCCTTCTCTTCAGGAAGCGTGTTCTGCGGGCCGGCGCAAGCCGGGCGCTGCGTCGCCCGCGTCCTGTGTGACCATCAGATTGCCGTCCGGCAGGACTTCGCCCGTCCAGCCGGGCACGATCCAGATCGTTGTATCGGGCTGTTCGAGAAGGGCGGGGCCGGTGATGCGGGCGCCGGGCGGAAGGGAGGCGCGGTCGAGCACATGAGCGTCCAGCCAGGCCCCGTCCCAGACGCGGCGGTGCTCCGTCGGGACCGTCTTCGCGGGTTCGGGCCGTGGTGAGGCGGGCCGTTCTGCGGGGATCGTGACCGTCACGCGCAGCAATCCGGCAAGAACCGGCGTGGCGCGATCCTCGAAGCCGTAGAGCGTGCGATGCCGGTCGTGGAAGGCGTCCAGGATCAGCCGCTCCAGCCCCGCCGCATCCCGACGGGTCAGTGCATCGGCACCGAACTCGAGTTCGAGATCGTAAGCCTGATCGGGAAAGCGGGCGCGGACCATCGCGCTGATCCGGGGCGCGCCGGCGTCGCCCGCGGTCTCGCCGCGCGCCCATGTTGCGGCCTCCTGGCTCAGCCGGTCGAGCGCCGCCTTCACGGGCAGGCCGGCATTCGCCTTGCCGGTGCCGAGCAGGTGTCCGAGGCTGGCGACGAAGTCCCTCTGGATCCGGGCAATCGACGCGCCGAGAGCGCAGAACGTGCCGGGGGCGCCGGGGATGAGAACGCGGGAGAGGCCCGCTTCCCGCGCCAGCATCATCGCATGGGTCGCGCCGGCGCCGCCATAGGCGACCATGGTGAAATCCCGCAGATCGAGCCCGCGGCGCGCCAGGAGCTTGGAGAGGTCGACGCCCATCATCGCGGTGGCGACGCGCAGGCCCGCATGGGCGGCGCGGGCGGCGACATCCTCGTCGCCCTCCAGCCCGAGATCACGGCCGAGCGCGGCAAGGCCCGCGGCCGCGGCCGCCCCGTCCAGCGCCATGCGCCCGCCGAGGAACCGGGCGGGATCGACGATCCCGGTGGCGAGGTAGCAATCGGTGATCGTCGGGCGGGTCCCGCCGCGCCCGTAGGCGATGGGGCCGGGATCGGAGCCGGCGCTTTCCGGGCCGATCTTCAGCACACCCTGCGCATCGCGCCAGAGTATGGAGCCGCCGCCCGCACCGATGGCGGTGACGGAAACGACGGGAAGCATGATCGGAAAGTCCCCGACACGCGCCGCGCTCGTGAGTTCCGGCGCACGGCCGGCGATGATGGACATGTCCGCCGAGGTGCCGCCCATGTCGAAAGTGACGAGGTTGTCGCCTGCTTCGGATGGCGCGGTATCGATCGCGGCGGTGACACCGGCGGCAGGCCCCGACAGGACCGTGTCGATGGGGCGATCGAGGGCGGTCTGGAGGCTCACGGTGCCACCGTTGTTCGTCGTGATGAAGAGGGGCGCGTCGATGCCCAGCTCTCCGAGGCGGGAGGTCAGGCGCTCGAAATAGGCGCCCATGAGAGGGCGGATCGAGGCGTTGAGCGCGGCGAGGAGGCCCCGTTCGTATTCCCGCGCCTCGGGCCAGATCGCGGCGGAGGCGACAAAGGGCAGATCAGGCAGGCGCCGGGTCAGGGCTTCGGCGATCTCGGCTTCGAGGGCGGGGTGGCGATAGGAATTGACCAGCATCACGGCGACCGCTTCCGCCCCTGCGCGCCGCAGGTCGTCGGCGAGCCGGTCCATCTCTGCGTCATCGACGGCAGCGACGATGGTCCCGTCCGCCCCGATCCGGGCCTCCGTCTCGAAGACCCGGTCGGCGGGGACGAGGGGCTCTTCGCGGCCATGGGTGAAGTCGATGGCAGCGGGAAGCTGGGCGCGGGCGATCTCGAAGACGTGGCGGTTGCCGCGGGAGACAACGGCCGCGACGCGGGCGCCCTGGCGTTGGAGGATCGTGTTCAGCGCCAGCGTCGTGCCATGCATCACCGCCCCGATGTCCCCGGGGGCGAGGCCGGCGACATCGAGCAGTCCCGTCATCCCGCGCTGGACGGCGAGGGAGGGGTCGGAGGGGACGGACGGCTCCTTGTGGAAGACCCGGCGACCGGTCGCGAGATTCTCCGCAACGAGGTCGTTGAAGGTTCCGCCGACATCGATGCCGATGCGCCATTGCCCCGTGCCCGTCATGCTGCGGCTCCGTGTTCGGCTTCTAGGTTTTCGATCAGCGGGAGGAGGAGCGACCGGACGGCTCCGGGATCGCGAAGACTGTCCGCGAGAGAAAGGGTGTCGCCCGCAAGAGCGGGGATCGCGGCTTCCAGGATCAGGCGGCGGCGCGTGGTGCGGGCGCTGGCAGGGAGGTGGCCGAGGGCGGCGTTGAGGCGCGTCGCGGTCGCGTCGTCCATCACGCTCTCCCAGAGTTTCCTCTCGGGGCCGAAGTCGAAGCCGGTATGCGCCCGGTCGAACGCGTCGGCGCGGGCGGTCTCGGTGGCGTCCACGTCCACATCGCCCGCCGCCGTCAGGATCACGCCGTAATCCTGCTCGGCCGAGGCGGCGGAGACGAAGCCGCGGGCAACGTCCCGGCGCACGGCCTCGGGATCGCGCGCGAAGGGATCGCCGTAACCGCCGCCGCCCGGCGTCATGAAGGTCAACGTGTCGCCCTCGGCGACGGGGAGAATGTCGATGCGGGTGATGTCCCGCTCCCGGTCGGTGCCTTCGTTCAGGATCACGCGGCAGGGCGGGGCTGACCGTCCTCCGGCGGCGCCCCATGGTGCGAAGCGGAAGCGCTCGAGGCCGCGGGCGAGGATGGCGAGGTCCGGCTTCAGCATCCGGATGCGATAGACGAGGCCGAGCCCCCCGCGGAACCGTCCCGGCCCGCCGCTGTCCGGACGCAGACCGTAGAGCTCGACACGGACGGGGGCGGCGTCTTCAGTCGTTTCGATGGGAGAGTTGCGGGTGTTGGACATGCCGCTCTCGCGCCCGTCCACGCCGTCGCCTCCCTCACGCGCGCCTCCGCCGGCGATGATCGACTGGATGACCGCGGATTTCCGGCGGCCGGTGGTCGCATCCGTTTCCGCCAGAACGACGGGGAGGACCGTTCCACCGCCGGCGGCCGGCACGATGCCGGGGCAGGCGGTCAGCAGGGCCCCCGAGACGAGATCCATCAGCCGCAGCATGACGGCGTGACGTACGCCGCATGCGGCGGGATAATCGGGGTTCACGATACTGCCGGGCGGCGTCTGCGTGGTGACGCTGGAGAGCGCTCCGTGGTTCATCGGCACCGTCTTGTCCGCCGTTCCGATCAACTGAAGAAGGCGCAAGGTCAGGTAGGGATGCCGCTCTCCCGCCGTCGGCAGGTTGAACGCGGAGGCGACCTGTGGATCGGTCCCTGCAAAATCGAGGTCGACCGTACCGTCCTTTGCGGTGAGGCGCAGTTTCAGGCGCAGGGGGACATTCGAGACGAAGTCATGGTCGAGGTAGTCCCGGAAATCGTAGCTGCCGTTCGGGATCTGCCGCAGCACTGCCTTCGCCTTCTCGGCGGCATACTCGCGAAGCGCGGTCTGGAAGGAGAGGATCGCCTCCGTCCCGTGCGAGCCGGCGATCTCGGTCAGGCGACGGCCGCCGGCCTCCAGAGCGCCGATCATGGCCCGCACGTCGCCGAGGTTGGTCTCCGGCGAGCGGCAGTTGGCGAGGTAGATGGAGAGGAGGTCCTCGTCCATCCGGCCCTCCTTCATCAGCCGCACCGGGGGCAGCTGCAGGCCTTCCTGGTAGACGTCCGAGAACCGCGGGGAGATGGAGGAGGGCACGCCGCCGCCGATGTCCGACGTGTGCGCCATCGCCCATCCGTAGGCGATGAGTTCGCCGCCCACGAAGATCGGGCGGACGAGCTGGAGGTCCGGCAGGTGGGTGGAGAGGCCGCCGTTGGCATAGGGAAGGTTCGACAGGATCACGTCCCCCTCCCTCAGCGGGCCAGTCCGCTCCAGCGTCGCCTTCAGGTCCAGATCGACGAAGGCGGACAGGCCGAGATCGGAGGGGTAGGCGAAGGGTTTGCCGTCCAGCCCGACCAGCGCGGTGGCGAAGTCCGCAACCTCGCGGACGTAGATCGTCCGGGCGGAGCGGAGCAGGGTCAGTCCCATCTCCTCGGCCGCGGCGACCGTTTTGTGGCGGAGGATCTCGAGGTCGAAGCTGTTCAGGGTCATGCGCGCATCCTCATGGATATCTCGACCGGGCGGCTTTTCGTTGACATTTGATACGATATCAAAAATATGAAACCGGACAAGAGCAGAGACCGCCGGAGACAGCAAATGAGCGACGTGCACAGGACGAACCTCGCGGAGGGCTACGAGATCAGCCGTATCCTCAAGGGAGGGTGGCACCTCGCCGGCGGACACGGACAGATCGACCGGGATCGCGCCGTTCAGGAGATGCGGGATTACATGGAGGCGGGCATCACCACCTTTGACTGCGCGGACATCTATACCGGCGTCGAGGAGCTGATCGGCACGTTCCGCAAGGACTGCAAGGCCAATGGCCGGACGGACCTTCTGGATCGCCTGAAGGTCCACACCAAGTGCGTGCCGGATCTCGACAAGCTCGACACGATTACCAAGGCCGAGGTGCAGGAAACGGTGGATCGCTCGCTTCGCCGGCTCGACGCCGAGCGGCTGGACCTCGTGCAGTTTCACTGGTGGAACCTCGAAGTTCCCCGCTACGTCGAGGTGGCCGGCTGGCTGAGCGAGTTCCAGCGCGAGGGCAAGATCGACCTCCTTGGCACCACCAATTTCAGCACCGACGCGATGAGTGAGCTGCTGGAGAGCGGGTACCGCCCCGCCTCCATCCAGATGCAGTATTCACTGATCGACCGCCGACCCACCAAGCGGATGACGGAGTTCTGCGCGCAGAACGGCATCGCCATCCTCGCCTACGGCACGGTTGCCGGCGGCTTCCTGTCCGACAAATGGCTCGGGGCGCCCGAGCCGACCGGGGAGCTCGAGAACCGCTCCCTCACCAAGTACAAGCTGATCATCGACGATATCGGCGGCTGGGATGTGTTCCAGTCCCTGCTGCAGCTCCTGCGCGGCATCGCGGACAGGCATGGGGTGGACATCGCCTCGGTCGCGATCCGTGCGATCCTGGCCGAGCCGCAGGTTGCTGGCGCAATCGTCGGCGTCCGTCATGGCGGGCATCTGGGCAAGCATGCCGCGCTCTTCGACTTCGACCTGGACGACGATGAGCTGACGCGGATCCACGCTGCCATCGATGCGCATCCCGTGGTCGATGGCGATGTCTACGACGTCGAGCGGGATCGGCATGGCCGCCACGGCAGGATCATGAAATACAACCTCAACGACGCCTGATCCAAAGCCCCGGGAGACCCGACGTGTCCGGTTACTTTCTCTATCATTCAATCGGCACCTTTCCCGGCAAGGACGCCGCGCTGAGTGCGCAGCTGTCCGCGTTCTCCTCCCGATGGTCCGCGACCGATGACGGGCAGTGGGGCTACGCTTTGGAAAAACAGGGCGAGTTCCTGTCCGCGTGGGCGAAGATCATCGGCGCGGCGCCTGGAACGCTGGCGCAGGCGGAAAGCGTGACGGCCGCGCTCTACACCCTGATCCGCGGCCTGCCCGAGGCGCGGCTGAAGGGTGGCAAGGTCCTGATCGCGAAGGATTGCTTTCCGTCCCTGCATTTCCTCCTCGCCGAAGTTGTGTCCCGCGCGGGCGGTGAGCTTGTGACGGTGGAGCCTGCTGCGGGCGAGCCCTGGGTCTCGGACGCGCAGATGCTGGCGGCATGGGACAAGAACGTGCGGCTTGCGCTCCTGACCTGGGTCACATCGACGTCCTCG
This sequence comes from Tropicimonas sp. IMCC34011, assembly GCF_003390865.1. Taxonomy (GTDB): domain Bacteria; phylum Pseudomonadota; class Alphaproteobacteria; order Rhodobacterales; family Rhodobacteraceae; genus Tropicimonas_B. Next base: position 403,005 of record NZ_QMEJ01000004.1, on the reverse strand, counting down.
CACAAGAGCGACGTGAAGGCGCTCGTGGCGCATGGCCACGAGATGGGAAGCCTCGTCGGGGTCGACGTGACTCAAGGCGTCGGCATCGCGCCCTACGACGTCTCCGACATCGGCGCGGACTTCACCGTCGGCTCGTCCCTCAAGTGGCTCTGCGGCGTCAGCGGTGCGGGCGTGCTGCACGCGACGCCGGACCTCATCGCCGAGACCACGCCCGAGTTCCGCGGCTGGTTCAGTCAGGACAACCCGTTCTCCTGGGACCTCGATGCCTTTTCCTTCGCCCCGGATGCTCGGCGCTTCGGCAATGGCACCCCGAACGTCCTGCCTGCCGTCGGCTGCCTGCCGGGGCTTGCCTACGTGCTGGACCGGGGCGTCGCGGACATCGCCCGAGACAACGCCGCCAAGGTCTCCCGGTTGGCGGAGGGCGTTCGCGCGGCGGGCCTTCCGCTTGCGTCCCCCGAGGACGCGGCCGAGCGGGGTGGCAGCCTGATGGTGCAGATGCCCGCGGAGCTGGAGCCGGGGGCGGCCGTCGAAACGCTCCGTGCCATGGGATTGCACACGGACATGCGCGGCAGGATCCTGCGGCTGTCGCCCGGGACGGTCACGGGGATCGAGGAATGCGACCGGATGGTCGCGGCGATCTCCGAAATGGTGGGGGCGACGGCGCCCGTCTGACGCTCCGCCCGAACGAGAAGAGCGCCGGCCCGAGGGCCGACGCTCCGTCTTTCGGCGACACATGCGGGCCCTTCGGGCCGGTGCGACCCTACCCGTTGCAGATCATCCCGCCATTCACGTGGATCGTCTGCCCGGTGATGAACGAGCTGTCCTGCGAGGCGAGGAAGACGTAGGCGGGCCCGAGCTCGCGCGGCTGACCGATCCGGCCGATGGGCGCGGCGAGGTTCTTCAGGATGTCGTCATCGTAGCCCTTGAAGGTCTTCTGGATCTCGGTGACGACCGGGCCGGGGGCGACCTCGTTCACGCGGATTCCCTTGTCCATCAGCTGTTTGGCGAGCGCGCGGGTGAAGGCGACGTTCGCACCCTTCGTCGTGGTGTAGGCGACGAGGTGCTTGTTGCCGACGAAGGCGTTGATGGATGTCGTGTTGACGATGGCCGCGCCCTCCTTGAGGTGCGGCAGGGCGGCGCGGGAGAGGTAGAACATCCCGTTCATGTTCACCGCCATGTGGTCCTGCCACTCTTCGTCCGAGATCTCGGTGAGGGAGGCGCGGGGCTGCTGGAAGCCGGCATTGTTCACCAGCACGTCGAGCCCGCCCCAGGCGTCCACCACCGCCTGCACGGCGGCGTCGCAATCGGGCCGGCTCGCCACGTCGCCCTGGATCACCAGCGCTTCGGTGCCTTCGGCCTCGATGCCGGCCCGCGCCGTTTCGGCGGCCTCGGCGTCCGTGTGATAGATGATGGCGACCTTTGCGCCCTCGCGGGCCATGTGCAAGGCGGCCGCGCGGCCAATGCCCTTGTCGCCGCCTGAGATGAGGACGCGCTTGCCCTCCAGCTTGCCGGCGCCCTTGTAGGCGTCGGTGATGTATTCGGCGGGCGGCAGCATGTCGTCGATATGCTCGGCCATGGGTGATCCTCCGGGTTCGGTGTTCCGTTCACCGCACAATGCGGGAAGGGGCGGTACCGGTCCGGGAGGAACGCACTAAAAATTTGGCTTCGAAGCGCAGGACAGGTGGGGCCCGCCGGTCGCGGCGGGGCCCCTTCGCTCTCGATCCCCCTGGATCAGGCCTTTTCCTTGTCGTGGATCGCGTCGCGCACCACGCCGTAGGACGTGCCCCAGGAATCGGTCATGTCGCAGCGCACGTCCCAGAGTTCGGGGAAGAAGCGGTGGCGGGCGCCGTTTTCCAAGAGCTCGACCGGGCGGCCCTTCAGCGATTTGGAGCCGAGGCCGATGGAGCGGTGGATGAGGTGGATGTGGTCCGAGCGGAACTTCTGGAAGAGCTCGTCATACTCGATCAGCGCCTCGCCGACGACGTAGGAATCGCCGTGGTCGTACTTGCTGTCATAGACCTCCGCCACGGTCAGACCCTTCCCGTCGAGATAGGTGGCCTTGTAGGCCTCCCAGAGATCGTTCGGCATCCGCAGGAGGGTCTGGAAGCCGGGGCTTTCCTGGCCGGAGCCGTTGCCGAGCTGCAGGCGGATCTCCTGGTACTCGCGGGGGGACATCGTCTCCAGAACCTCGAGCTGGTTCGTCATCAGCCGGATGAGGCGGTGGACGCGGCCCATCAGCGTCACGACGCGGTTGGTGTTGCCCTCGCGCAGGTAGTCCATGACGTCGACCAGCGTGTACGCCATGAGCTTCATCCAAAGCTCCTCGACCTGGTGAACGATCTGGAACTGCAGCTCGTCGGGATTGCACATTTCGGCCAGCGGCTTCTGCGCGGTCAGGAGCTGATCGACGTTCAGGTAGACGCCGTAATCCAGCATCTGGGGCTCTTCGATCATGCGGTGGTAGCGTTCGCGGTCCATGGGTCGGTCTCTCCTGCCTGTTCGCTTTTGGTCAATTTCGCCCATCGTGTTCCAGAACGCCGATGCCATTGTTCTCAATCGGTGCCGAAGGGGTTAAGATGGAGAACGATCAACGCGGTATGCTGTAGCATGGGAGAACGAATGGATCGCCTCGACCTCGCCCTTCTCGCGGCGCTCGAAGACAATGCCCGCCTCTCCTACGCGGAGCTGGCCGAGCGCGAGGGGCTGTCCAAGACGCCGGTCTGGAAACGGATCAAGGCGATGGAGGAGGCAGGCGTGATCGAGGGATACGCCGCGCGCCTGTCCTCCCGCGCGCTCGGCTTCGAGATCCTCGCGCTGGTGGAGCTGTCGCTTGCGCCGGAGGATGCGGAGGCGTTCGAGGTGGCAGTGCGCCGGTTGCCCGCGATCTATCACTGCGTCGCGACGACGGGGGAGGCCGATTACATCCTTCAGGTCCTCGCGCGGGACATGGATGACCTCGACCGTCTGATCCGAAAGCAGATCGTCCGCCTGCCCGGCGTGCGCCGTACGAAGACGTCCGTGGTCACGCGGGTCGTGAAGGCGCGACAGTCGATCGCCGGGGCCGCGTCGATGCCGTGAGGCGCCCGGCAGGGATCGGACGCGGGAAGGGGGGAAGATGCCCCCGGGAGATCCTGCGTCCGGCACCAAAAGCGCCGGACGCAGGCTTGTCATCACGCCGGGGCGCGGTCGCTCACCATGGCCTGGATACGGTCCATCGCGAGGTCGATGTCCTCGATCGAGGCGGATCCGAAGCACACGCGGATGCGGCCTTCGCCGGCGGCGCCGTAGAAGCTGCCCGCCTCGACGACGACGCCCGCTTCCTCGAGAAGCTTGTCGGCGAAGTCCTGCGAGGTGAAGCCGGTGCCGCTGATGTCGGCGAAGGCGTAGATCGTGCCTTCGGGCCAGGGGCAGGTGATCCCCGGCATCTGGTTCAGGCGGGAGACCACGCGCTGACGCTTCTCGGCATCTTCGTCGATCAGGCCCTGAAGGACGTCGGGATCGCCCGTCACCGCAGCGAGCGCACCCTCCTGAATGAAGGTGTTCACGTGGGTGCAGTCGTTCGTGGTGATCTTCAGAAGCGCGCTCATCGCGGCCTCGGGCGCCACGAGATAGCCGAGGCGCCAGCCATCCATGGCGTAGCTCTTGGTGAAGGCGAAGAGCGTGATCGTCCGCTCGTCCATGCCGGGCAGAGAGGCGATGGAGATGTGCTCGGCCTTGTCGAAGAGGATATCCTCGTAGACCTCGTCGGACATGACGATCAGGTCATGTTTGATCGCGATATCGGCAAGCGCCTGAAGCTCCTCGCGGGAATAGACGCGGCCCGTGGGATTGCAGGGGTTGATCAGCACGATCATCTTCGTCCGCTCGGTGATCTTCGCCTCGATGGCCTCGGGGTCGATGGCGTAGTTCTTCGACGCGTCGAGCTGGGCGAGCACCGGGGTCGCGCCCGCCAGCTCCACCTTGCCGATGTGTTGCGGATAGTAGGGCTCGAGCAGGATCGCCTCGTCGCCCGGATCGAGGAACGCCATGATCCCGGCATAGGAGCCGTGGGTCAGGCCGTTCGTCACGAGGATGCGGTCGGGGGTCACCTCGAGATCGTTCTTGCGGGACAGCTTCTCGGCCAGCGCACGGCGCAGGTGCGGCACGCCCTGAAGGTCGGAATAGTGCACATCGCCGCGGCGGATCGCGTCGATCGTGGCCTCCTTGATGTGCTCCGGCGTGTCCGCGGAGGGGCGGCCGAGTTCGAGGTGGATCAGATCCTCACGGCCGGTCTGCATCGCCTTGGCGAACATGCCGAAGGACTTGGGGGACGTCTCCGTGATGCGTTTTGCGAGATGTTTCATGTGGAACTCGGGGCCTCTGGTTCAGAATCGGTGAATGTGGTTGACGCGCCCATAGGCGCGCGCAAGCTCGGTGAAAAGGGCGGTGGCATCCGGCTCGAGGAAGCCCTCCGCGACCAGGCGTTCGGCAGAAGCGGCGATGGCGGAGCTGTAATCCTCGGGCGAGGGGTAGAGCGCCGTGATGGCAGGGCGCGGATCGCCGGTCAGCTCCGCCTCCTGCGGAATCTCGGGCAGGGGAATGTAGCTCCCCATGAAGGAAAAGAGCATTCCGTGGCCATGGCCGCGCCCGCGCAGGTTCCATCCCGTGTAGGTGCCGAGCGGAGCCTCCACCATCGGCGCCTTGAGACCGGCGGTGTCGTTGCCCATGGCATCGGGAGCCGGCACGAGGACGGCATAGGCCCGGCTTTCGTCCACCTGCGGCGGCCAAGTGATGGCACCGCCGTCGTCGAACCTGTCGCCGTACTCCACGAGGGGCAGGGCGTTCGCATGGGTGGGCAGGATGACGCCCGGAAGCTCCGGAAAGCGCTCGCGGTAGCTCTCCACGTCGACCAGGGTCTCATCCGAGCGGAGCGGAATGCGGGAGGGCGGCGGCGCGATGCCCTCCGCGATCCAGTCCCGCATGAGGCGGAGCGTCGCCGGAAAGAACGGCGCGGTATAGACGTTGTTGAGCAGCTCCCGGCACGGACCCTTCACTGGCTTCGCGGCACGGGTGTCCGCCCAGTGCTGCGAACTCGCCCAGGTGTAGATCCGGACGGTCTCGGGCTGCTCCAGATCGTTCCCTTGTGTATCCGTGTGGACGAGGGAGCCGCGCCTGTACCAGTATTCGGAGGCGGTATGGGTGTGGATCACCAAGGGATCCGTGTCCGGGCGCTTCAGGATGGCATCGTCCCGCCCGGTCAGGTGGTCCGTCGAACGGGCGTAGGAAAAGGGAAAGCGGTCTGACGGGTTCAGTTGGTCCTCATGATCCCGAGAGGCGGCGACGACGAGGTTGGTGAAGCGGTTCATGTTGGTCTTCCCGCCGCCCGAGATGTGCGGGATCATCCCGTCGAACACGCGTGCGCCGCTGCTGGCGACGTTGAAGCCGCGCCAGATGAAGTCCCGGATCGCGCGACCGGCCTGCGACCGGCCCCAGCCGATGGTGTGCGTGAGGGCGCCGGAGAGCGGGTTCGCATCGCCCGTCTCGTCGCGCAGGAAGGCAACGATCTCGGCGACCGCGACGAAGCCCATGTCGAGCGCGATGGCGCCCGTCGCGTCATATTCCAGCTCGTAGATCCAGCCCGGAACGAAGCCGCCGTCCAGCCGGATATGGCGCGCACAGGGCACGATGGCCTGCTCGGCGGCCATGATGTCCCCCCCGCCGAGGCCGGCGGCATCCCCGTCGATCCGCTCGAAGGCGAAGGCATCGGATGCGATCTTCTCGCGGGGCGCATCCGGGTAGCGCCGCCGGGTGAGGCGGGCGGCCGAGGTGGCCAGCGTGGCGGCGGGATAGGACCGGGTCCCCGTCTTGGTGGAGAGCGGCAGGAAGGATGTCTTCTCGTCCTCGACGATGAACTCGGCGGCGATCCGCGTCGGCGCGTCGTCCGAGTATCCCGGAACGCGGATCGTCATGCGGCCGTCGCCGCGCAGCACGTCGCCCTGCCAGGCGGCGACGACGAGGGTGTAGCCCGCCTCCATCAGCCAGCCGTTCCCGGCATCTGCCAGCGACTCTGGGGTGTTGCCCGGCGTGCCCTGATTGAAGAATTGCAGGGCGCGCTTGTTGCCGCGGTTGATGAACTCGAAAACCAGCGTGCGATTGCCCTTCGCCGCGTCCGCGGGCGTCAGGATGAAGACGTCAGTCTCCGCACGGATCAATCCGTCGGCCCCGGTCTCGATGAGGCCTGCTTCGTAGATACCGTCCGCGCCAATCGCATCGGGACGTATCGCGATCTCGGCACGTCCGGCGATCAGCCGGTAGGCACCGGTTCCTCCGAAGGGCGCACCGCCGGCAAAGGGGGTGTCGCGGTCGATGCTCAGCGAGACGATCCGGGCGTTGGCCATGCTCAGGTCCGAGTGAGGGAAGAAAGGCGGTCGGTGAGACGGGCCTTGATTAGCCCGGCCGAGGCCGCGAGGGGGGTCGCAGCATGGAACGGGATGCGGCGGGCGGACCGCAGCGGAATCGGCAGGCTTTCCGCGTCGGCACCGAGGGCGGCGCGGGCCAGCGTCTCACCCAGCTGCGCGGTCATCGCGATGCCCCGGCCATTGCAGCCGATCCCGCCGAAGTAGTTCGGGCCGAAGCGCATGATCCGCGGCAGGAAGTCGGTGGTCAGAGCGGCGACGCCCGTCCACGCGACTTCGGCGTTCGGAACCTCGGGAAGGGAAAGCTCCTCGGCCAGGCGCTCAGTGATCACGCGCGACAGGCGGGCCTTCGCGCCGATCGGAATGGCGGCCATACCGCCCGAGATCAGGCGATTGTCCCGGTCGAGGCGATAGGTGAAGAGGTTCTTGCGGGTGTCCCCGACAGGCCGGCGATCCGGCGCGATGCGGGCCACGGTTTCGGCGTCCAGCGGCTCCGTCGCAACCTGGTAGACGCGCAGGGGAACGGTGGTCTTGCCGAGTTTCGCCGCGGCCCCGCCGGTGAAGGCATTGGTGCACAGAAGCACGGAAGAAGCGGCCAGGCGCTCGCCGCCTGCAAGGGTGATCGCATAGCCACCGCCCTCGGATGCGATCTTCTGGACGGGGCTGTTCTCCAGAACGGCACCGCCGGCCTTCTCGACGGCGCGGGCGAGGCCGGTGAGATAGTCGAGCGGATGTATCGTGCCTCCCGACTCGTCGAGCAGCGCGCCGCGGTAAACGCCCATTCCGGTCTGCGCGCGGATCTCCTCGCGGCCCAGAAAGCGCACCGGACGGCCGCGGGAGCGCCAGTATTCGGCGCGCTTGCGCAGCATGTCGGCCTCGGTATCGGTGGTGCAGGGATTGAGCCAGCCCGTCTGGGCCGCGTCGCACAGGATCTGCTCCTCAGCGGCGATGGTGAAGACGCGATCGGCCCCGCCCGCCACGAGATCGAGGAGCTGGGCTCCCCTCTCTTCGCCCAGCTTCTCGAGCACGACATCCGGTGCGCCGAGCGCAAAGTTCGGCACGACGAAGCCGGCATTCTGGCCGCTCGCACCCTCGCCGAGGCGGCCTGCTTCGAGCACGACCGTCTCGACGCCCTGCCGGGCGAGGGCGCGCGCGGCGGTCATCCCGGTGAAGCCGCCGCCGACGATGGCGACGCGGACGCTGTCCGGCAGGGACCGGGTCCCGTCGAAGCGGTCTCTCTGGGTGCGGCGCCAGAGCGTATCCTGCATGTCGGGGCTCGCGGTCATGTCCCGCTCCATTCCGTTGCGTCTCGTTCAGGCTCTTGATACGCTGTCGATATCAATTGATCAAATACTGAACTGGAGATCGCCCTTGCGTTACGCCATTTCGTCCGGCTCCCCCTTCGAGAAGATCGGGGGATATTCCCGCGCCGTCGTCGACGGGGAGTGGGTCTTCATCTCCGGCACGGCCGGCTACGTCGAGGGAGAGACCGACGCGGACGACGCCGTCGCCCAGACCGTGAAGGCCCTAGAGATCATCTCCGACACGATGGAGAAGGCCGGCGGGACGCTGAAGGACATCGTCTCCCTCCGCGTCTATGCCGCGCGGCGCGAGGATATCGTTCCCATCGCCAAGCATCTCGGGACCGTCTTCGAGGATCCGCGCCCGACCAACACCACGATCACCTGCGGCTTCGTCAACGACGAAATCAAGGTCGAGATCGAGGTCGTGGCTCGCGTCTCCAAGTAAGACCGGGGCGGAGGGGACGCTCTCGCGATCTCCTCCTCCCGGATGCGGGGCCACGCGCCGGGAGACCACGTCAGCCGTCCGCGCCCGCCTCCGCCTTGGCACCTAGATCAAGGTCGGGTACGGATATTTCTTTTCCGGCGGCCGCGCTCGTAATTCTGCTTGTCAGCTTGGGCGCGCTCGGCGATTTGCTTCGAGACCGCCTCGATCCGGACCTGAGATAGGCATTTACGTATGGCACTACCCACCTTCCAGCCAGTCGGCGCACGCAGGACGGTGCAGGATCAGGTCTATTCGCAACTTCGCGAAGCCTTGATCAGCGGCGTGTTCGAGGCCGGTGAATCCTTCACGATTTCCGCGCTGGCCGAGAAGTTCAACACCTCCCACATGCCGATACGGGAGGCGCTCAGACGGCTGGCCGCGGAGAATGCGCTGCGCATCTCCACGTCGGGCACCGCGTACGTGCCGGCCATCGACGTGGCCGAGTTCCTGGACATCACCAGGGCCCGCGGCATCATCGAGCCGGCCGCGGCGGACCTCGCCTTCGATACATTGCGCACGCGCCAGGGCGAGTTGCAGGCCCTCCAGACCCGTCATGAGGCGGAGGGACTGGCCGGACGCATCTCCGCGATGCTGGGCGCGAACCGGGATTTTCACTTCTTCATCTACGAAGCCGCGGACAGCCCGGTTCTCGTCAGTCAGATCGAGAACCTCTGGCTCCGAAGCGGCGCCTATGTCCGCTTCCTGTCCGACCGGATGGGCGAGCTTCTGAAGACGAGCTACGCGCAGGACTTCGCGAAGTACCACAAGATCATGCTCGATGCCCTCGCCGAGGGGGATCGGGAGAAGTTCCGGGACACCGTGTACGGCGATATCCTCGCGACGCAATCGCTTCTCGCGGACGTCCTGCAGGGCGGAAACTGACGCCGGCTCGGCGAGGTTCGCACGGCAATTCAGATCAAGGCCGGCATCGTTCCGGGATCCTGGCAGCGGCGATGCGCCTGTTCCCCGAACGTGATCCGCCCGCGACGGGTGGCCCGTGCCGCAACTTTGTGCGGCAGCGCAGGCGAAGCGCGACCGCGCGGCATTAAATCTTGCAAATGCATACGCCTCGGTTACGCTTCGGCCGAACGAGACAGACCAGGGAGTTCTCCATGTCCGCAGATCTTATCAAGCAACTGGGCGCCAAGCTCTTGAGCGGCGAAATCCGCGTGGTCGACCTGTCGGGGACGCTTGGCCCCAAGACGCCGCTTCTCAAGCTGCCGCCCGATTTCGCGAAGAACACGCCGCCGGTCGAGATTCACAAGATCAGCGAATATGACGAGGACGGCCCGTTCTTCGCCTGGAACTGGCTGAAGCTCGGCGAGCATTCCGGGACCCACTTCGACGCGCCGCACCACTGGATCACCGGCAAGGATTACGAAGAGGGCTACACCGACAGCCTCGACATCCAGCGCGTCGTCGCGCCCGTCAACGTGATCGACTGCTCCAAGGAATCCGAGGCGGATCACGATTTCCTCCTGACGCCCGACTTCGTCAAGAAGTGGGAAGCCGAGAACGGCGAGATCGGCGAAGGCGAATGGGTCGTCATGCGCACCGACTGGGACCGCCGCGCCGGGGATGAGGATGCGTATCTCAACGCCGACGAGAACGGCCCCCACTCCCCCGGACCGACACCGGAATGCGTGGAGTACCTGCTGTCCAAGAAGATAGTCGGGTGGGGCACCCAGTGCATCGGCACCGATGCGGGCAAGGCAGGCGAGATGGACCCGCCGTACCCGGCCCACAACTTCCTGCACCGGGACAACTGCTTCGGTCTCGCGAGCCTCGCCAACCTCGACAAGCTGCCGCCGAAGGGCGCGATCCTGATCGCGGCGCCGCTGAAGATCGAGAACGGCACCGGCAGCCCGATCCGCGCCCTCGCCATCGTCGGCGCGTAAGCCGGGGCGCCCGGCCGGGCGCTTCGTCTTCTTATTTCGGGCCGCTTCCGCGAAAGCCGCGGTGGCGGCCCGTTTCATGTGCGACGCGAGGTCACGCCGGACCACTCGCGGTTTCGCCTCTGGCCGCCCGGCCCTAAACCTCCACGTGCGCCGCTTTCGAGACAGGACGAGACGCCATGGCAGATGATCGGCCCGATGCACCGGAAATCCCCCCACCGGACCGCACGCTCGGCGAGCTTGGCCTGTGGCAGTTCGCGCCGTACCTGATGAACCGCATCATGGGGCGCTACAATGCAGAGATGCATGAGGCGCTGAAGGAGCGGAACCTCAGCACCGCGAAGATGCGGACGCTGGCGATTCTCTCGGTCGTGCCCGGCCTGACGATCAACGAGCTGGCGGTCTATGCCGTGACCGAGCAGTCGACCATGTCGCGCACGCTCGACGCGATGGAGAAGGCCGGCCTCGTCCGGCGGCAGGGCCGTGCGGAGGATGCGCGGGTCCGGGAGATCTTCCTGACCGAGATGGGGCAGGACGAGTTCGGCCGCGTCTGGCCCCTTATGCATGCGCAATACCAGGAAATGTTTGCCGGAATCGCCTCGGAGGAGCGCAATGCCTTCGTGGGGACTTTGCAGAAAGTCCTGAAGAACGTCAGGCAGCACAAAATCTGAGCATATCGTGCGAGCGCTCGCTCGCCGAGCAATTCCACCCTTCTCAATATACATGCAAATGGATATAGTTTCCCCAGCGACCCAGGGGAGACGACCATGGCCGAACGGTCTTTCAAGAAAGAAGTCGAGCAGCTCAGGATCGGCGCGGGCGAGACGTTCCGCGGCGAGGGCATTCTCGCGATCACCAAGGCGCTGCTCGAAAACGGGGTAGGCTATGTCGGCGGCTATCAGGGCGCTCCGATCTCGCACCTGATGGACGTGCTCGCCGATGCCGAGGAGCTGATGGGCGAGCTTGGCATCCGGTTTGAGGCGAACGCCTCCGAAGCCGCCGCGGCCGCCATGCTCGCGGCGTCCGTCCACTACCCGATCCGCGGCGCGGTGACCTTCAAGTCCACCGTCGGCACGAACGTCGCCTCCGACGCCCTGGCGAACCTCGCCTCGGGCGGTGTGACGGGCGGCGCGCTCATCATCGTCGGCGAGGATTACGGCGAAGGCTCCTCCATCATGCAGGAGCGGTCCCACGCCTTCGCGATGAAGTCGCAGATCTGGCTGCTCGATCCACGTCCGAACCTCCCCTCGATCACGGATGCGGTGAAGCACGGATTCGACCTCTCCGAAGCGTCCAATACCCCCGTCATGCTTCAGGTGCGGATCCGCTGCTGCCACGTGCACGGCGCGTTCGAAGCGAAGGACAACGTCGCGCCGTCCCTCACGGTGAAGGATGCTCTGAGCAATCCGCGGCGCGATACGGACCGCATCGTCCTGCCGCCCGCCTCCTTCAAGCACGAGCACGAGAAGATCGAGAAGCGGTGGCCCGCCGCGCTCGACTACATCCGCACGCACAAGCTCAACGAGCGGTTCGGCCCCGAGAAGGAGAAGGTCGGGATCGTGCTGCAGGGCGGCATGTACAACGGCGTCATCCGCGCGCTTCAGCGGCTCGGCCTCGCCGACGTTCACGGCGATACCGATATCCCGCTCTACGTCCTCAACGTCGTCTATCCGCTGGTGGAGGACGAGTTCATCGACTTCTGCGCGGACAAGGATGCCGTCCTGATCGTCGAGGAGGGCCAGCCCGATTACATCGAGCAGACGCTGCGCTCCATTCTCCACAAGCAGGGGCACCCGGTGAAGGTGTCCGGCAAGGACGTCCTGCCGATGGCCGGTGAATATACCGGCCAGGTCATGCTGGAAGGGATCGAGAGCTTCCTCGTGAAGCATGGCGGCGATCTGCTGCCCGATCGCGGCCGGGCGCCGAATCGTCCGCCGGAGGTTCCGGACCTGTCGGAGGTCGTCCCCGGCCGCCCGCCCGGCTTCTGCACCGGCTGTCCCGAGCGCCCGATCTTCGCGGCGATGAAGATGGTCGAGGAGGAGATGGGCCCGCACCAGATCACGGCCGATATCGGCTGCCACCTCTTCTCCATCATGCCGCCGTTCGAGATTGGCGGCACGACGATGGGCTACGGTCTCGGCCCCGCGTCCAACGCGGCGTTCGACGGCGGCGGCGAGCGTCGGCCGATCTCCATCATGGGCGACGGCGGCTTCTGGCATAACGGCCTGTCGACCTCGGTCGGCAATGCCGTGTTCAACAAGTCCGACGGCGTCATCATGGTTGTCGACAACTACTACTCCGCCGCGACCGGTGGGCAGGACATCCTGTCGAGCCGCGCGAAGAACGACACCAAGGCGACCAACAACCCGATCTCGAACGCGCTCAAGGGCGTCGGCGTCGGCTGGGTCCGTCAGATCGACCGCACCTACGATGTCGGCAAGATGCGGGACACGCTGCGCGAGGCGCTGACGACGGATCATGAAGGTCCGAAGGTGATCGTGGCATCCTCCGAATGCATGCTGAACCGGCAGCGGCGCGAAAAGCCGCTGATGGCCAAGGCGATCAAGGAGGGCCGGCGCGTCGAGCGGCCGAAATTCGGCGTGGACGAGGAAGTCTGCACCGGCGATCACGCCTGCATGCGGCTCTCGGGCTGCCCCTCGCTCACGCTGAAGATGCCGGACGATCCGCTCAGGGACGATCCCATCGCCCATATCGACCAGACCTGCGTCGGCTGCGGCAATTGCGGCGAGGTCGCCGACACGGCGGTGCTCTGCCCGTCCTTCTACCAGGCGGACCTCGTTCATAATCCGGGCAAGACCGAGCAGCGCATGGCCCGGTGGCAAAAGGGGATCATCACATGGCTTCAGGAGCGGCGCGCGGGCAAGCGTCTGGCGCGGGAGGCGGTGCGATGAACGATCTCGCCCTCACCCCGAAGGCGCCGGACGTCCGTCTCGGCGACATCATCAAGCTCGCCGTGCTCGCCGTTGGCGGTCAGGGCGGCGGTGTGCTCTCCAACTGGATCGTCGATCTCGCGGAGCGCAATGGGTACGCGGTGCAGGCCACCTCCGTCGCCGGTGTCGCCCAGCGGACCGGCGCGACGATCTACTACGTCGAGATGATGCCGGAAACCGGCCGGACCCCGGTCTTCGCCCTCGCTCCGGCGGAAGGCGATGTCGACATCCTCATCGCCGCTGAAATGATGGAAGCGGGCCGGGCGATGATGCGCGGCTTCGTCACCCCCGACCGCACGACGCTCATCGCCTCCTCTCACAGGGCGCTGGCGACGTCAGAAAAGATCCATCCCGGCAGCGGCATCGCGGACAGCGCCGCCGTGCGCCGGGCCGCCGCCGAAAGTGCGCGCAACTTCATCTGCTTCGACATGGAGGCGGTTGCGCGCGAGGCAGGCTCGGTCATCTCCTCCAGCCTGTTCGGGGCGCTGGCGGGATCGGGCATGCTGCCCTTCGAGCCCGAAAGCTACCGCGAGACCATCCGGGCCTCGGGTCGCGGCGTGGACGCGTCCATCGCGGCCTTCGACGAGGCCCGCATCGCTGCCGAAGAGCATCGCGCTCCCAAGGCCCGCGAGGTGGATGACGCGCCGGAGCCGGGCGGCGTCCTGCCTCCCGCGGCGACGCCGGTCGAGGAGCATGTCGAGCCCGAGCCGATGGCGGGGCCCGAGAAGATGCTCGGCGAATGGCGGGACCTGTCGGCCCGCGCCGACGCCTTGCCGGAGCCGGTTCTGCCCTTCGCCCGTGCCGGCCTGAAGAAGGTGGTGGATTACCAGGATCTCGCCTACGGCACCGAGTACCTCGATCGTCTGGACGAGCTTCTGCGCCAGGATCGCGCCGCGGGCGGTGAGGAGCACGACTTCGACTTCACCGCCAACGCTGCGAAATATCTCGCCAACGCCATGAGCTACGACGACATCCCCCGCGTCGCCGACCTCAAGACGCGGAAAGGGCGGGACGCGCGGATCTCCGAGGAGATGCGGGCCAGCGACGGAACGCTCGTCCAGGTGACCGAGTACTTCCACCCCCGCGCCGAGGAGATGGTGAGCCTGCTGCCCGCCGGTCTCGGCGGCTGGATCGAGTCCAAGCCGAAGCTGTTCGCCGGCATCGACAAGCTGGTGAACAAGGGGCGCCGTCTCAGGACGGATCGGCTGCCCGCCTTCCTCATGCTCTACACGGTCGCCGGGTTCCGCCGTATCCGCCGCCGCTCTCTTCGCCACAAGCGGGAGATGGCTCATGTGGACGAGTGGCTGGGCGCCGCTACCTCGCGTCTACCGCGCGACTACGCGCATGCCACCGAGACGCTGAAAGTCCGGCGGCTCATCAAGGGCTACAGCGACACCCATGCCCGCGGCGTCGCGAAGTTCGACCGGGTGATGTCCGGTGCGGCACTGGTCGAGGGTCGGGACGATGCGGCGGCCTGGACCGCGCGACTGCTGACCGCGGCACTCAAGGACCCCAAGGGCGAGGCGCTCGACGGCGCGCTCCAGACGGTCCGCTCCATGACGACGGCAGGGCAGGCCTGAGGCCTCCCTGCCGACCCTCTCAGGCGGGCGCGGTCACTTTCGGCGCCGGCCTGAGACCCCTCTCGGCGAGCAGCGGCATGACCCGGTCGCGGAAGAAGGGGAACTCCTCGGCATAGTCGAGGAAGGAAATCGTAGAGCCCGCGAACCCCGCGTCGGCCAGCGACGCGATCCCCTCGGCGACCTGCTCCGGCGTGCCGACGAGGGGGAAGCCGCCATGCCCGGCGGCCATGCGGTCCCGGATGAGGGCGAGCAGATCGTGCGGGAAGCTCTGGGCATTCGCGAATTGCAGATCGACGAGGTTGTCCACCGCCTTCCAGTCCGCGTTCTCGCTGGCATACCACTCATGCTCCCGCCTGGCCTCCGCCTCGGTCTCCCGGCAGCAGATGTGGGAGAAGGTCAGGACGCCGATCTTGCGGCCCTTCTCCCGGGCCTGGTCCTTCAGCTCCTGCACCTCGCCTCGGCTGCGCTCGAGGTCGATGGCCGGGGTGAAGAGGTAGTCGGCGTTGCGGGTGGCGAAGTCGCGCCCGAGGCCGGAGCCGGCGGCGTTCAGGATCGGCGGGCGGCCGTCCACCGGACGGGGCGCGCCGAGGATGCCCTTCAGCTTGAAGAAGTCGCCCTCCCAGTCGAACCGCTCCTCGGAGGTCCAGAGCTTGTCGACGATGGAGAGCCATTCCTGCGCGTAGGCGTAGCGCGTCTCGTGATCGTGGGGCAGGTCGAGGCCGAGCGCCTCGTATTCGGGCCGGTTCCAGCCCGCCACGACGTTGAGCCCGATGCGGCCGCCGCTGATATGGTCCGCAGTGACGATCTGCTTGGCGACGGCGACGGGGTGGTTCGCCGCGGTGTGCATGGTGGCGAAGACGGTGATGTTCTCCGTCTTGGCCAGAAGCCCGACGGCCCAGGTCAGCGTCTCGAGGACGTTGTGGTGGAAATCGGTCTCGCCGCCATAGCCGATCCAGCGGGCGATCGGCAGCATGAAGTCGATCCCGGCCTCGTCCAGCATCCGGCCGAGGCGGAGATTGTTCTCCCACGAATTGTCCCAGCGGCGGTCGACCTTCGTCACCGTCATGCCGCTGGAGCAGTTCGAAGAGAATGTACCAAGCTTGAAATGATCGGACGAAAGAAAACTGCGCATGTGACCCTCCGATTCTGATGAACAGAGGGTCAGCGTAAGCGCAGGTCCTTCAAGCTCAAAGCTTTATTCAGGACCTCGGAAGAACGGCGGTCGCTTCGATCTCGATCTTCGCCTCGTCTTCAACCAGGGCGGACACGACCACCATGGTCATAGCCGGGAAGTGATAGCCCATGATCTCGCGGTAAGCCGCGCCGACCTCCTTCTGGTGGGCGACGTATTCCGACTTGTCGGTGACGAACCACGTCAGCCGGCCGATATTCTCGACCGTGCCACCGGCGGCCTCGACCACGTCGCGGATGTTCGCGAGAGCCTGCTTCATCTGGCCGATGAAGTCGTGCGCCTCGAAGACCTGATCCTTGGTCCAGCCGATCTGACCGCCGACGAGCAGGATGCGTCCTTCGGATACGATGCCGTTGGCGTAGCCCTTCGCAGGTTTCCAGCCGTCGGGTTGAATGGTGATGGTGCTCACGCGTCCCCCTCCATGTAAGTGGTCAATGTCGCGCGCACGTCGTCCTGCCAGGGCTCGGCGCGCATCGAAGCGAGGCGGACGCAGACGATGGTCCCCTCGGCGGTCATACGGAGCTCCCCGGAGCCGGACGCGGCGATTCGCAGATCGCAGGAGCTGGTGCCGATGCGTTTCACCTGAAGCGTCCAGTCCAGTACGTCGCCAAGGCGGGAGGCCTTTTCGAATTCGGTCGTGATGCGGCCCATGGGCACGCCCATGCCGTCCTCGGCATGCATTCGGGCGAAGGACCAGCCCACCGCCTCGTCGAAGAAGGTCTCCACCACCGCGTTCACCATCTCGTAGTAGCGCGGGTAGAACACGATCCCGGCGGGGTCGCAGTGCTGGAACAACACCTTGGTTTTCATCTCGAAGATTGCCATGGCCGAGGCCTCGTCCATTCTCTCTCTGGAAGGGCCGATGGCCCGCTCCCTTGCCGAACGACAATTCCCGAGGCGAGCCCGGACTTCAAGTGTAAAACTTTAGACTTGAAGTTTCTCGCGCTTCCCCCGAACATCGCAGGCGACACGAGCCCAAGGAGTGCGCGCGATGAAGACCGTTTGTCTGGGAGGCGGCCCCGCCGGCCTCTATTTCGCCATCAGCCTCAAACTTCGTCAGCCTGACGCAGAGATCACCGTGATCGAGCGCAACAAGGCGGACGACACGTTCGGCTGGGGTGTCGTCCTGTCGGACGAAACGCTCGACAATCTCGAGGCGAACGACCCCAAGAGCGCGAAGCTCATCCGGGATCACTTCGCGTACTGGGACGACATCAAGGTGGTGAAGGAGGATGTCGCCATCACCTCCACCGGCCACGGCTTCTGCGGCCTCGGCCGCAAGCGGATGTTGCTGCTGCTCCAGGAGAGGGCGCGCGAGCTCGGTATCGAGATGCGCTTCGAGACCGAGGTCGAGGACATCGAGGCGCTCCGCAAGGAGTACGACCTCGTCGTCGCCGCGGACGGCATCAACTCCAAGACCCGCACCGCCTACAAGGAGGCCTTCAAGCCGGAGATCGACCGGCGGGTCTGCAAGTTCGTCTGGCTCGGCACGAAGGCCAAGTTCGACGACGCATTCACCTTCATCTTCAAGAAAACCGAGCATGGCTGGATCTGGGCGCATGCCTACCAGTTCGATGCGGACACCGCGACGTTCATCGTCGAATGCGCCGAGGACACATGGCGCGGACTTGGCTTCGACACCAAGTCCCAGGACGAGGCCATCGCGCTCTGCGAGGAGATCTTCGGCGACCATCTGGACGGCAACCCGCTCGTCTCGAACGCCAAGCACCTGCGCGGCTCCGCCTGGCTGAACTTCGACCGTGTCCTCTGCGAGAAGTGGCACCACGAGAACATCGTCCTTCTGGGGGACGCGTCGGCCACGGCGCACTTCTCCATTGGCTCCGGCACGAAGCTGGCCCTCGAATCCGCCATCGCGCTCGCGGAGCTGGTGGACAAGGAAGAGACCCTCGAGAAGGCGTTCGAGAAGTATCAGGAGGAGCGCCGCCTCGACGTGCTGCGCCTCCAATCCGCCGCGCGGAACTCCACCGAGTGGTTCGAGGAGGTCGACCGGTACCTCCATCTCGATCCCGTCCAGTTCAACTACTCCCTGCTCACCCGCTCGCAGCGGATCAGCCACGAGAACCTGCGCCTGCGGGACCAGAAGTGGCTGCGCGAGGCGGAGGAGTGGTTCCAGAGCCAGGCCGGCGCCAACGGTGTGCACCGCGCGCCGATGTTCGCGCCGTTCCAGCTGAAGGACATGCGCCTGAAGAACCGCGTCGTCGTCTCTCCGATGGCGCAATACAAGGCCGTGGACGGCTGCCCGACGGATTGGCACTTCACCCATTACGCCGAGCGCGCGAAAGGCGGCGCGGGCCTCGTCTATATCGAGATGTCCTGCGTCTCCCCCGAGGGGCGGATCACGCCGGGCTGCCCCGGCCTCTACGCGCCAGAGCATGAGGCCCAGTGGACGCGCCTGTGCGATTTCGTCCATGCCGAAACCGATGCGAAGCTCTGCATGCAGATCGGTCATGCCGGCCGGAAGGGCTCCACGCAGCTCGGCTGGCAGGAGATGGACGCACCGCTCGAGGAGGGCAACTGGCCGCTCCTCTCCGCCTCGGCGATCCCGTGGTCCGATCGGAACCAGGTGCCGAAGGCCATGGACCGGGATGACATGGACCGCGTGCGCGACGAGTTCGTCGCCTCGACCGAGATGGCCGCGCGGGCGGGCTTCGACATGATCGAATTCCACGCCGCCCACGGCTATCTCATCTCCTCCTTCATCTCGCCGCTCTCGAACGAGCGGACGGACGAGTATGGCGGCAGCCTCGAGAACCGGATGCGCTATCCGCTCGAGGTCTTCCGGGCGATGCGGGCGGTCTGGCCCGAGAACAAGCCGATGTCCGTCCGCATCTCCGCGACGGACTGGACGGGCGAGCGCGGCGTGTCCGGCGAGGAGGCGGTGGAGATCGCCCAGATGTTCCACGATGCCGGCGTCGATATCGTCGATGTCTCCGCCGGTCAGACGAGCATCGAGGCGAAACCGGTCTACGGCCGGATGTTCCAGACGCCGTTCTCCGATCGGATCCGGAACGATCGCGGCATCCCGACCATCGCGGTGGGCAACATCTACGAGCCCGACCACGTCAACTCGATCCTGATGGCCGGACGTGCGGACCTCGTCTGCCTCGCGCGGCCGCACCTCGCCGATCCCTACTGGACGCTCCACGCCGCCGCGGCCCTCGGGGACGAGGAGACGGCCTGGCCCGATCCCTACCTGCCGGGGCGTGACCAGATCCGGCGTCTCGCGGAGCGGGGCGAGGGCCTGGGGATCCGCGTATGACGGATCTGTCCGGCAAGACGGCCCTCGTCACGGGCGGGGGCACCGGCCTCGGCGCCGATCTCGCGCGCGGCTTCGCAGAAGCCGGTGCGACGGTCTGGATCGCCGGGCGCCGGCGGGCTCCGCTGGACAAGGTCGCCGGTGCTCATCCGAACATCCGCCCGGTCGAGGCGGATGTGACGGACGAGGCCTCCGTGCGCGCCATGTTCGATGAGGCGGGGCCGTGCGAGATCGTGATCGCGAATGCGGGCACCTCCGCCAGCGCGCCCTTCACGAAGACGGACCTGGCGACGTTCCGCCAGATGGTCGACGTGAACCTGACCGGGGCCTTCCTCACCCTGCGCGAAGGGGCGGTCCGGCTGGAGGGCGCGCCCTGGGGCCGGCTGCTCGCAATTGCCTCGACCTCGGGCCTCAAGGGGTACGCCTACGCCTCCGCCTACGCGGCGGCCAAGCATGGCGTCGTCGGGCTGGTGCGCTCTGCGGCGCTCGAACTGGCACGCACCGGCATCACCGCCAATGCGCTCTGCCCCGGCTTTCTCGATACCGAGATGACGGAGCGGTCGGTCGAGAACATCGCCGGTAAGACCGGGCGCAGCCCCGAGGAGGCGCGCGCCCAGCTCGAGAAGATGAGCCCCCAGCGGCGCCTCACCCGTCCGGACGAAGTGACCGCCGCCGCCCTCTGGCTGTGCGGACCGGGCAGCGAGGGTGTCACCGGCCAGTCCATCGCCATCGCGGGCGGCGAGGTCTGAGGCTCACTCCTCGACGGGATCGAGATACCGCTGGAGGCCCTGGCGCATGTCGTCGGGCCAGGGGAGCGACTTGTGGGTGTCCGTGGAGGTCAGCACGACCCGTTCGGACACCTTCCAGATCGCCTCGCCCTTGACCCGCGCAATGGTTTCCAGATCCATCGAGGAATTGCCGATCCGGCGAATGTGCATCGAGAAGTCGAGCATGTCGCCGTAGAAGGCCGGCTTGTAGAACTCGATGTTCATCTTCAGGACCGGCATCCCGAGGTTGCGCTCCAGCATGATCTCCTTCCAGGTGATCCCGATCGACGCGAACATGGCCTCGTTCACGTCCACCAGCATGGAGAGGTAAGCGGGGTGGTAGGCGATCCCGGTCAGGTCGCAATCGCCGAAGCGCATCGGTTTGGAAATCTCGAACGGCATGGGCTCAGTCCCTCTTCGTCGTGGCAAATTCCTTCAAACATAAACTACAGAGCCGCCCGCAGTGCCAGCGTTTCCTCCGCCAATCCGGAGGCTTATGGCGCCATCGTGCTGAAGGTGACGGGATCCCTTGAAATGAGGGGCGAAAAAGAGTTCAAGTTTAAAGCATAATTTCAGCGGCCTCGCGCCCGCCGGCGCCGGCCTCAGACCACTTCCGAGGAGGAGCCCTACCATGGCCGAACACGACGTCCCCGTTATCACCCGCGCCAACACCTATGGCGACCAGACCGAACAGTCCGGCGATTGCGTGCGCAAGTCCGGCGTCAGCCCGCAACACACGCCTGCGACGAAAATCTGGTTCGGCCAGGTCTCGAACGAGCCGGGCCACCGCTCCCCGCCGCACCATCACGAGGAGGCCGAGACCGGGGGCTACGTCCTGCGCGGCCACGGCCGGATCTACTACGGCAAGGATTACAAGGAATACATGGACCTCTACGAAGGGGACTTCGTCTTCGTTCCGCCCTTCATGCCCCATGTCGAGGTGAACATGAGCACGACGGAAGAGCTGGTCTGGCTCACCTGCCGCACCCCCGACAACCTCGTGAAGAACCTCGAGGATGTTCCGGACGAGCAGCTCGAAGGCTATCGTCGCTCCTGATTCCTGCTCGAAAGACACAACATGAAACTCGTTAGATTTGGTGAGGCCGGGGAAGAACGTCCCGGCCTGGTGGACCGCGAGGGCAAGATCCGGGATATCTCGGACGCCGTGGCGGATATCGCGGGGGATGTTCTCTCCCCCGAGGGCCTCGCCCGCCTCGCCGCGCTCGATCCGTCCGATCTGCCGCTCGCGCCCGAAGGGGCCCGCCTCGGTGCGCCTGTCGCCGGCGTCGGCAAGATGCTCTGCATCGGCCTCAACTACGCCGACCACGCGCGGGAGACCGGCAAGGAGCCGCCCGCTGAACCCGTGGTCTTCGGCAAGGCGACGACTGCGATCTGCGGCCCTTACGACAACGTCGAGATCCCCCGCGGCTCCGATCGCACCGACTGGGAGGTCGAACTCGGCGTGGTGATCGGCACCCGCGCGAAATACGTGGACGAGGCGGACGCCCTCTCCCACATCGCGGGCTACGTGCTGGTCAACGACGTCTCCGAACGGCGTTTCCAGTCCGAGCGCGGCGGCCAGTGGATCAAGGGCAAGAGCCACGACACCTTCGCGCCCATCGGCCCCTGGCTCGCCACGGCCGACGAGATCCCGGACCCGCAGGAGATGGACCTCTGGCTCGACGTCGACGGCGAACGGCGCCAGACCGGCAATACCCGCACCATGATCTTCGGCGTGGCCCACGTGGTCAGCTACCTGTCGCAGTTCATGACGCTGGAGCCGGGGGACATCATCGCGACCGGCACGCCTCCGGGCGTCGGCCTCGGGATGAAGCCGCCGACCTTCCTGCGCGAGGGGCAGGTGGTTCGCCTGGGCGCAGAGGGCCTCGGTGAGCAGCAACAGACGATGGTGCAGGCATGACGGCTGCGATGGACAAGGCGAAGGCGGCGATGACGGACCTGTCCGGCCGCACCGCCATCGTGACCGGGGCCGGCCGGGGGCAGGGCGCCGTGGAGGCGGAAATGCTCGCGTCCTGCGGCGCCTCCGTCATGCTCTGCGACGTGCTCGAGGAGGAGGGCGAGGCGCAGGCCGCCGCCCTTCGCGAGGCCGGCCACGAGGCCCGCTTCGCCAAGCTCGACGTGACGAAGGAAGCCGGTTGGCAATCCGTCCTCGACGAGATCCGGGACTGGACCGGCCGGCTCGACATCCTCGTCAACAACGCCGGCATCATCAACCGCAACCCGATCGAGAAGATTTCGGTCGCCGAGTGGGAGAAGGTGCTTCAGGTCAACGCGACGGGCGCCTTCATCGGTCTCAAGCTCGCGGTGCCGATGATGGAGGAAACGGGCGGCGGCAGCATCGTCAACATCTCCTCGAACAGCGGTTTCTCGGGCCATTACGATCCGGCCTACACTGCGAGCAAATGGGCGCTTCGAGGCCTGACCCGCTCCGCCGCCCTCGAGTTCTCCGAGCGCGGCATCCGGGTCAACGCGATCTGCCCCGGCCTCATCGTCACCGACCTCAACCGCGGCTCGCCGCATCTGAAGCCGATGATCGAGATGACGCCGATGCAGCGCAGCGGCGAGGCGGACGAGGTGGCGCAGCTGGTGCTGTTCCTGGCCTCCGACGCATCAAGCTTCATCACGGGAGAGGACTTCGTGATCGACGGCGGCTTCACCGCAGGCGCCGGATATCGCCGCGTGGCGCGGGAAACCGGCGTCTTCTGATCCAGGAGGCGCGTGCCGGGACCGGCGCGCGCCTTACCCTTTCGGCTTGTGCCGCACGTCGAGCATGATGGAGATCGCGCGGGCGACGTCCGGCTCCGACACGTCGGAGAAGAGTTCGTCCACCCAGGTGCGATGCGCGGCGCTCATCTCGTCCATCAGCGTGCGTCCCCGCGGCGTGATCTTCACGAGGAACGCACGCCGGTCGGAGGCGAGGTTCGCGCGCTCGACGAGGTCGTCCGCCACCAGTTTCTCGACCACCCCCGTGACATTGCCGTTCGAGACGACGAGTTGCTTCGACAACTCGCTCATCCTGAGGCCGTCGGGCGCATGATGGAGCGCGGCCAGCACGTCGAAGCGGGGGAGCGTCATCCCGTACTCCGTGCGCAGCCGTTCGCGAAGCTTGCCTTCGACGGACCGCGTCGCCTTCAGCATCTGGAGCCAGAGGCGCACCCGCTGCGTCGCGAGCGTTGTCTTCTCGATGGTCGGAGCGATGCTCACGCGGTGTGTCTCCCGGTCAGTTCGAGGCGCTGTCGTTTTATACCTGAAACAGGGCGGGCGGGAAGCTTTGCGGTGACGACCGGCCCGCACGGTGCGGATTTGCCGATGGGCCTTTGCCGTCTGGAAAGGAATTGTCGCTAGGGCTGCTTCCCGGGTTCACGTCACCGGAGACATGAAAGATGCAGCTTCGCCTTCTTCTGATCGCTTTTGCCCTGTTCGCCCTCCCGCTCGGTGCCGGTGCGCTCGAGGCGCCCGAAGGTCAGCCGCTTCTGACGATCACCGGCCAGATCGAGCAGACCAACGAGGGAGACGCGGCAGTCTTCGATCGCGCCATGCTCGAGGCGATGGAGCCTGTGACCTACGAGACCGGGACAGTGTGGACGGAGGGCGTTCAGCGCTTCACGGGTGTTCCCCTCGCGCGTCTCATGCAGGAGGTCGGCGCCGCGGATGTTTCGATCTACGCGACCGCGATCAACGATTACGCCGTCGAGATCCCGGCAGGGGACTGGTCGCGCGGCGCCCCCATCGTCGCTTTCCTCACCGATGACGCGCCGATGTCTCGGCGGGAGAAGGGGCCGCTCTGGATCATCTATCCGTTCGATTCGAAGCCCGAATACCGGACCGAGACGATCCTGTCCCGATCCATCTGGCAGCTCGACCGTATCGTGGTCGGACGCTGAGACCCGCGCCCCCGAAGATGGCAGAGTTCGCAGGATCCTCGGCCGGCAAGGCCGGGCGCAAAGGGAGCTTTGGCATCACCGTCGCGATGGGAGCCGTCGTGCTGTGTCTCGCCCTCGTGGTGACCTCCGCCGTCGTTCTGTTGCGGGAGATCGACGCAGTCTCCCAGTCCTCCTCTGACAACATCCAGTGGGGCCTTGCACAGGCGGAAACGGAAGCGCTCGCATTGGCGCTGAGCCTCGTCCGCGCGGAGCAGGGGCGGGGTAATCTCGAGGATGTGCGCCTCAAGTTCGACCTGCTCTACAGCCGCATCAACGATTATAACGTCGGCCGGTCCTATGCCGACCTCAGAAGTGAGCCTGCCTACGCCGCCCTCAAGGGGGAGGTCATGGCGTTCCTGCAGGATGCGGTCCCCCTTGTGGACGGCCCCGATACCGAGCTGACCGCCGCACTGCCCGAGCTCCATGCCGCGACGATGGAGGTGCGGGAC
Organism: Tropicimonas sp. IMCC34011; assembly: GCF_003390865.1. Classification (GTDB taxonomy): domain Bacteria; phylum Pseudomonadota; class Alphaproteobacteria; order Rhodobacterales; family Rhodobacteraceae; genus Tropicimonas_B. Next base: position 378,767 of record NZ_QMEJ01000004.1, on the reverse strand, counting down.
GCGATCCGGGCCTTCGCGGTCGATGCGCTGCACTTCTTCGCGGAAGCGTCCGATGACCGGCAAAGCGGACTGCGCTCGATGCTGTGGGGCCATGCGGGCGTCCTCGGTGTCATCCTCGTCGGCCTCGTTCTGGTCAGCTGGATGCTCTGGCGCATGGGGCAGGCGGCCAGGAGTCATGCGCTCGACGTGCAGCGCGCCAGCGCGCGGACGCGCATGGTTGTCGATGCCTCGCTCGACGCGATCATCGTCACCGACGAGACCGGGCGCATCGAGGAGTTCAACCCCGCGGCGCAGCGGATCTTCGGTCATACCAGGGACATCGCGCTCGGCCAGCTTGCACAGGATCTCCTCTATCCCCCGGACGTCGCCGAATCCTTCCGGACGCAAAAGTTCGCCTTCGAGGACGAGCACGATCCGCAGAAGAAGCTCCGCATCGAGACGCGCGCGGTGGACAGCGCCGGCCGCGTCTTTCCCGCCGAGCTTTCCGTCGTGGGCGCCGAGGGGGGGCGGCAGTTCGTCAGCCACATCCGCGATATCTCGCAGCGCAAGGCGGACATGGCGTACCTGACCGAGGCGCGCGAAAGGGCGCTTGCCGGTGAGCGGACCAAGGCCGAATTCCTCGCCGTCATGTCCCACGAGATGCGCACGCCGCTGAATGGTCTCTTGGGATGCATGCAGCTCATGCGCGATCAGGCCCTGTCGCCCGGCCTGACGGCTCTACTCGACCGGATGAAGTTCTCGGGCGATCACCTCCTGAGCATCGTCAACGACGTGCTGGACCTGTCGAAATACGAAGCCGGCAAGATGGAGCTGGAAAGCGAGCGCTTCAGCCTGACGGCGCTGCTGGATGGCGTCGTCGAAACGGCGGCGCCCATGGCTGAGGCGGGCGGCACCCGGATCGGATGGCACTGGATCGGGGAGCGGGCGGAGAGCGCCGTCGGCGATGTGCGACGCCTGCGCCAGGTTCTCCTCAATCTCGTCGGCAACGCGGTCAAGTTCACAGCGGACGGAACGGTTACGGTGGAGGTCGAGAGGTTGCCCTGCGGCGTGACGGAGTTCCGCGTGATCGATACCGGCGTGGGGATCACGGAGGCGAATCTCGGAAAGATCTTCAACGATTTCGAGACGCTAGACGGCTCCTACACCCGCGCGGCCGGCGGAACGGGCCTCGGTCTCGGTATCGCCCGGCGCCTGACGAACCTGATGGGCGGTGACATCGATGTCGAAAGCACGTTCGGCGAGGGAAGCTGCTTCCGACTGCGTGTCCCGCTGAAGCTCGATTCCGGGGGCGAGGAGGCGGAAGCGACCGAGCTCGCCGGCCGGCAGACGGCGGGGCCGCTCGACCTGCTCCTGGTGGAAGACAACGAGGTCAATCGGTTCGTTGCCCGCGCCATGCTGGAGGCCGACGGCCATAGCGTGACAGAGGCGCCGGATGGCCGCGCCGGCGTGGAGATGGCCGGAACGCGGCGGTTCGACGTGATCCTCATGGATATCTCCATGCCGGTGATGGACGGCCCGACTGCGGCCCGCGCGATAAGGGAGGGTGGCGGACCGTGCGCGGCGACGCCCATCATCGCCGTCACGGCCCATGCCCTGCCGGAGGAGATCGCGCGGTTCAGTGCCGCGGGTATGGAGCATTGGGTCAGCAAGCCGATCGACAAGGCGGAACTCCTGGCAAAGCTGGCGGACATCGTCGCCGACGCGCCGGCCCAGCCGGGGCGGATGCTCCCGGGGCCCGGCGCAGCCCCTCACAGCGCCGCGCTGAGCAGGGGAGGATCGAACGCGGGACCCTCGCGCGCCCGTCCTTGTCGCCTTTCTGCGGACAGCGGCATGCGGTAGGTTTGACCCCACCGGATTTACGGCATGGGAGAGGCGGGTGCTGCGATATTTGAAATGGACGTTCTGGATCGTCTTCTGGGTGATCTTCGCGGCGTTCCTCCACTACACGCTTCCGCAGACGGATATCGTCCGGATCACCGACACCGAGACGCGTCGGGTCGATTTCGGCGAGAACAGCATCTTCTGGGCTTCCCCCGATAGCGGCAACGCCACCGGCACGATCAATCGGGACGTCTTCTTCATCCAGGCGATCCGCACCAACGGGAAGCCGATCGTCTACCGAAACGAGGATACCGGCTGGGGCTGGCCCCCCTACTTCAAGTTCGACACTGCCAACCTGCAAACCCGGTCCGCCGACCTGCGATCGACCTCGGCGGAGCCGCAATGGGCGGCGATGCGGCATTACGGGTGGCGCAACGAATACCTGTCGATCTATCCCAATGCCACCTCGGTGCGCCCGGTAAGCGGGCCTGACGTGACGATCATCCCGTGGTTCAACATCATCGTCCTGATCCTCCTCGCGATGCTGGTCTGGTTCATCTGGGCCCGCTGGCGACGGTTCCGGGAGCGACGCCTCGACCCGATGTGGGACGAGCGCCACAGGGAAGCAGGCAGTCGCCCGTCCGGAGCTCGGCGCTGGTTTGACGGCGGGCGAAAGGGCTAGCTTCGGCTTTCCTCCGATACGGGTGAACCGCCGGGCGCTCCGCGCGTTGGCCGGGCGTAGCGCTATTCAGGGGGTCGCCGTGACTGGCACCATGGTTGACACGGACATCGATGATACGACCCGGGGCGTAGAAGGCTCCGAAACCGACGGCGCGTCCGGCTCTGCGAGGGCAGGGGCCGTCGTGCTTCTGAATCTGGGGTCGGGAGCCGGCAAGGAAGACGGCGTTCCGGCCGAGTTGCAAAAGGCGCTCGACGCGCATCCCGGCAAGTTCGAGCTGCGGACGATCGAGGGCGGTGACGATATCGAGCGCGAGGTGAAGCGCGCCATGGCGGACGGCTTCGGGACGATCGTCGCAGCCGGCGGCGATGGTACGATCTGCGCCGTCGCCTCCCACGTCACCGGAACGGATCACATCCTTGGCGTCATTCCGCAGGGGACGTTCAACTATTTCTCCCGCGGCCTCGGCATCCCGGAGGATCCCGCGGAGGCCGTGAACCTGATCGCCGTGGGTGACCATCACGCGATTTCCGTCGGCGAGGTGAACGGTCAGATCTTCCTCAACAACGCGTCTCTCGGTGTCTATCCCGCGATCCTTCGGCAGCGGGAAACCATCTACAAGCGTTGGGGCCGCAGCCGGATCGCGGCGCATTGGTCGGTCATCAAGACGTTCTTCGGCTTCACGCGGCGCCTGAAAATGGAAGTGAAGGTGGACGGCAAGTCGATCCGGACGAAGACGCCGCTGGTTTTCGTCGCGCGGTCCGCGTTCCAGCTCGAGCAGTTCGGCCTCGATGGCGCCGATTGCGTGCGGCGCGGCCAGTTTGCCCTGCTTCTCGCGCCCGATACCGGGCGCTGGGCGCTGATGATGCTGGCGCTGCGCCTCGCCGTGCACAACATGCGCATGGGCAAGGATGTGGAGCTGATCTGCGGGGACGAGATCGTCATCACGCCGCGCCAGAAGAAGATGCTCCTGGCCCGGGACGGGGAGCGCGAGGCGATGGCCGCGCCGTTCCATTTCAAGATGCGCAAGGGTGCGCTGAAGCTGATCGCTCCGGCCGGGGAGGTCGAGTGACACGTCGCGTCGTTCATCTTTCGGATCTCCACTTCGGCCGTGACAACCCCGAGCTTCTGGATCCCCTCCTCGAGATCGTGAACGGGCTCTCCCCGGACCTCGTCGCCATCTCCGGCGACTTCACGCAGCGCGCGCGGATTTCCCAGTACAAGGAAGCCGCCGCGTTTCTCGACCGGCTCGAGCATCCGTGGCTCGCAGTGCCCGGCAACCACGACACGCCGCTGGACAACCTCTTCGTCCGGTTCTTCCGGCCGTGGCGGCGGTATCGGGCGCACGTCACGCGAGACATGGAGCCGCGCTTCTCGGATGACGAAATGATCGTGGCCGGTGTGAACACGGTAAACCCCTATTCGTGGCAGCGCGGGCGGATCCGGCAGAAGGCCGTGCAACGGGTGTGCGACGCGTTCGACGGACGGCATGGGGAGCGGATGCGGATTGCGGTCCTGCATCACCCGCTTGAACAGGGGCCGGACGTGGACAAGGCGCCGACGCGGGGCGCCGATCGCGCGGTTGCGTCCTTCGGGGCATGCGGCGCGGATATCGTCCTGTCCGGGCACCTGCATTCGTGGCGGGCGGAGCCGTTCGAGGGGGCGGCCGGCGTGCTGCTCGTGCAGGCGGGCACATCCCTGTCGACGCGATTGCGAGACGAGCCGAACGATTTCAACCTGCTGACGTTCGACGGGCCGGATCTCGAGGTGGCGCGATACACCGCCCCGCAGGGCAAGCGCGCCTTCGATCGGGCCGCGTCGCGTGCCTACAGCCGGACCGAGAGCGGGTGGCGCGCGGCGTGACCCCATTGCGGGCGGCGCCCGTATGCTTCAGTTTCGGGGCAGTCTTGATCAGGGGGACCCGCCCGAGATGAGTGCAGACTGGATCGCGGCGGACTGGTCCGGCGGCGTGCTCGTGGCTGTCGGCATCGGACCGGGCGGAGCGGTGCTCTGGCAATCCGAATGCGCAGGTGCGTCGACGGAGGCCGCCTTGGCGGAGCTGCCGGAGCAGGCGCCCGCAATCGTCAGCGGTCCTGCACCCGAGGGCGGACGCGCGCTGCGGAGCGTGCCGGCCACGCCGCTCGACACCGCGCCCACGCGCACCGGCGACGCGCATGTCCTCAAGGGACTGACGCAGGCCGATCCGGTGGCGGCGATGGAGGGGCCCGAGGTCCGGATCGCCGGCTTTCAGGCTTTCAATCCGAAGTTCGACGGTATCCTGTGTCTTCCTGGCACGGATGCGACATACTGGGCGGAGGTCAGCGCCGGCGAGGTCGTGTCGTTCCGGACTGCCCTCACGGGGCGCCTCGCGGAGGCGGTCTCGGACGGGAGCGGGCCGCTGTTCGGCGATGCCTTCGAGGCGGCGCTGGATGCGACCCTCTCGCGGCCCGAACGACTGGCGGAGACGTTGGGATCCGCCGCGGCGCGCCTCAGGACCGGCGCCGGCGGGGCTGCGGACACGGCTCTCGGCGCGCTGATCGGTGCGGAACTGGCGGCGGCGCGGCCCTACTGGCTCGGGCAGGAGGTCGCCGTGATCGGCAAGGGCGATGCGGCGCGCGCCTATGTCGCCGCGCTCGAGAGGCAGGGGACACCGGCCACCATCGCGGATCCCGATGAGATGTGGCTGCGAGGCATGAACGAGGCGAGGAGATCACTGACATGAAGCCCTTCGGCATCACCAAGGACGGTTACGGGGTCGAACGTCTGACGCTGCAGGCCGGTCCGGTCACGGCGAAGATCCTGACCCTCGGGGGGATCCTGCAGGATGTCCGGCTGGAGGGCGTACCGCACTCTCTGACGCTCGGATCCGAGGATCTGGCTGCCTATGACGGGGGGCCGCTTGCCTATTTCGGCGCCATTGCCGGCCCCGTGGCGAACCGGCTGTCTGGCGGGCGCGCCGAGGTCGCCGGCCGCGAGATCGAGCTCGAGCCGTTCGCGGCGGGCGGACACTCCCTGCACAGCGAACCCCACGGCCTCCACGCGCGGATCTGGTCGATCGAGGATTTCGGGGCGAATCACGTCGAACTGGTCACCTGGGTCGGCGACGGGGAAGACGGTCTGCCGGGCAACCGGACGTTCAGGGCGCTCTGGTCGGGCAGCGAGGATGGAACGCTGACGCTGACCGTGACGGTGGAGACCGACGCGCCGACGCTGATGAACATCGCGCAGCATTCGATGTGGAACCTCGCCGGGACGGACACGATCGACGGTCACCTGCTGTCCATCGCCGCGGACCGGGTGCTGCATATCGACAGCGCCGTCCTGCCCACCGGCGCCGCGCTGGACGTCTACGGCTGGCACTACGACTTCCGCGAACCGAAGGAGCTCGGGCCGGACGACCGCTTCGATCACAACTGGTGCCTGTCCGAGGCGCGGGAGCCGATGCGAGAGGTGGCGACGCTTGAAGCGCCGGACGGGCCGAAGCTGACGATCTCCACCACTGAGCCCGGCCTGCAGGTCTACACCGCGGATGGCTACGAGGCGGAGGGGGTCACGGGCCTCGACGGGCGGAGTTACGGCAACCGGTGCGGAATTGCGCTCGAGCCGCAGTTCTGGCCGGATGCGCCGAACCACGACTGGTTTCCTTCCATCCGCCTCGATCCGGGCGAGCCGTGGACGCACGTGACGCAGCTGTCCTTCACGCGCTGACGCTTTACGGCTCGCAGGACGTGGGCAGGCGCGGTAAGTCCGTGGCATGACCGGCCTTCTGGATCTCGTCCCGCTCCCGCTTCTCGTTCTTGCCGCGTCCATCGCGGTGGGGGCCGGTGTCGTGAAGGGGGCCACGGGCTTCGCCTTCCCGATGATCATGATCTCGACGCTCGGCTCCTTTCTGCCGCCTCAGATCGCGCTCGCGGCGCTGATCGTGCCGACTGTGGTGACGAACGGGTTTCAGGCGTTCCGGGAAGGACCGGCGGCGGCGTGGGACGCGGTTCGGGCGCATTGGCTCTTCGTCCTCGTCGTGTCGATCTGCCTGATCCTGAGCGCCCAGCTCGTCGGCCTGCTGGATCCGCGCGTGATTTTCCTGGCGATCGGTGTGCCGATCACGCTCTTCGCGATCTTCCAGCTTGGCGGGTGGCGCCTGCGCATCACGCCCGGCTCGAAGCGCAAGGTCGAGATCAGCGCGGCGGCCTTCGCGGGCGCCGTCGGCGGCTTTTCCGGTGTCTGGGGGCCGCCGACCGTGGCCTACCTGACCGCCCTCGACACGCCGAAGACGGAGGCCGTGCGGACGCAGGGTGTGATCTTCGGGCTGTCCTCGATCCTGCTTCTGCTGGCGCACATGAATTCAGGCGTTCTGAACGCGCAGACCTGGCCGCTCAGCCTCGCCATGGTCGTCCCGGCGCTTCTGGGCCTCAAGATCGGGCAGGGTCTTCAGGACAGCATGGACCAGGTCCGCTTCCGGCGGTTCACGCTCATCGTCCTCGTCGTGGCCGGGCTGAACCTCATCCGGCGGGCTCTGGCGGGATAGGGCGAGCGCGGCTCCGACGGGCGGAGCCGCGCGGGATCGTTCAGCCGATCGCCACGGCCTTCACGTCGTCATCGATATGGGCGAGGTACTGCTCAAAATTCTCGGCGAACATGTCCACCAGCTTGGAGGCCTGCGCATCGTAGGCCGCGGGGTCATCCCACGTGGACCGCGGATCCAGAAGACCGTCATCCACGCCCTCGACGGAGACCGGCACCTGGAAGCCGAAATTGGAGTCCTTCCGGAAGTCCGCATCGTTAAGCGAGCCATCCAGTGCCGCGGTCAGCAGCGCGCGGGTCGCCTTGATCGGCATCCGGCTCCCGGTGCCGTAGGCGCCGCCGGTCCAGCCGGTATTCACCAGCCAGCAGGTCGCACCATGCTCGGCAATCTTGCCGCGCAGAAGCTCCCCGTAGACTTCAGGCCGGCGCGGCATGAAGGGCGCTCCGAAGCAGGTCGAGAAGGTCGGTTCTGGCTCGGTCACGCCACGCTCGGTGCCGGCGACCTTGGAGGTGAAGCCCGACAGGAAGTGGTACATCGCCTGCGCCGGGGTCAGCCGCGCGATGGGGGGGAGCACGCCGAACGCATCGCAGGTCAGCATGATGATGTTCTTGGGGTGCCCGCCGAGACCGGTTTCGGATGCGTTGGAGATGTAGTCCAGCGGATAGGCGCAGCGCATGTTCGCGGTCAGGCTGTCATCCTCGAAATCAAGGGCCAGCGTATCCCGATCGAACACCATGTTCTCGATCACGGTGCCGAACATCGACGTCGTGCGGAAGATCTCGGGCTCCGCCTCTGGGGAGAGGGAGATCGTCTTCGCGTAACACCCGCCTTCGAAGTTGAACGTGCCCCGGTCGGACCAGCCGTGCTCGTCATCGCCGATCAGCGTGCGGCCGGGATCGGCGGAGAGCGTGGTCTTGCCAGTGCCCGACAGTCCGAAGAAGACCGCCGCGTCCACCGGGTTGCCGCTCGCGTGGTTGGCCGAGCAGTGCATCGGCATGACGCCTTTCTCGGGCAACAGGTAGTTCAGCAGGGTGAAGACGGACTTCTTGTTCTCGCCGCTGTACTCGGTCCCGCCGATGAGGATCATCTTGCGGTCGAAGTTGATGGCGATGACGGTCTCGCTCCGGCAATCGTGCTTCGCGGGGTCTGCCTTGAAGCCGGGGCAGTTCACGATGGTGAAGCCCGGCTCGAACGTGTCGAGCTCGGACGGATCGGGACGGCGGAGAAGGTGGCGGATAAAAAGGCCGTGCCACGCCAGTTCCGTCACCATCCGCACGTCGAGGCGGAGGGCGGGATCGGCGCCCGCGAAGAGGTCCTGCACGAACATCTCGCGGCCCTGCATGTAGTCCAGCATGTCGGCGTAGAGCGCGTCGAAGCCTTCGGGGGACATCGCGGCGTTGTTGTCCCACCAGATCGTGTCCGCCGTCGTCTCGGTGCGGACCACGTGCTTGTCCTTGGGAGAGCGACCGGTGAACTTGCCGGTATCGACGAGAAGAGCGCCGCCGAGGCCGAGCGTTCCCTCGCGGCGCTCGATGGCGGCCTGAACGAGAGCGGGCTCGGGGAGATTGTAATGAACCGTGCCGAGGCCCGTCAGGCCCTGCGTGTCCAGTGTCAGGGACGGGTTCACGCGTCCGGTGCTCATGTCTTTGCTGCTCCCTGGCGCCGCATGAGGCCCGCGGTGCCATGTGTAGATTGCCGTCAGCGGCGCGGATTATGCGCGCCGACCAGCCCCTCCCGGCCCGGTTCCGACGATATATCACCCCCGAGCGGCGAGGGAACCGGAGCGGGGAGGGGTTAGCGCAACCAAGTGCAGGTTAGCGCAATCATGTCCGATCCGGCTGGATGATGCCGGGGCCAACTGTGGTGCAAATTAGTCATTCCTTTGTGTTTTTCGCCTCATTCTTGGCGCGATTGCTCACTGAATCGGCTTTCCGAGTTGATCGCTCGCGCGGAAATCGGGAGGTTGGCTGAAAAGAACGATAACGGGTAGTATAGGGGCTTGAGTGCATGTCACGCATCGCGCTTGTCGACGATGACAGGAACATTCTGACGTCGGTGTCCATGACGCTCGAGGCCGAGGGCTTCGAGGTCGAGACCTACAATGACGGGCAATCCGCGCTCGACGCCTTCAACCGGAAGCTTCCGGACATGGCCGTGCTCGACATCAAGATGCCTCGGATGGACGGGATGGATCTGCTGCAGCGCCTGCGCCAGAAGACGCAGATGCCGGTGATCTTCCTCACCTCGAAGGACGACGAGATAGACGAGGTTCTCGGGCTGCGGATGGGGGCGGACGACTACGTCAAGAAACCCTTCAGCCAGCGCCTTCTCGTGGAGCGGATCCGCGCCCTCTTGCGCCGTCAGGACGCGCTGGCGGGCGATGTCGCCGGCGTCGAGCCCGAAACGTCCCAGGTTCTGGAGCGCGGCCACCTGCGCATGGATCCCTTGCGTCACTCGGTCCAGTGGAAGGGCCGGGACGTGACGCTGACGGTGACGGAGTTCCTGCTGCTCCAGGCGCTGGCCCAGCGGCCGGGCTTCGTGAAGAGCCGGGATCAGCTCATGGACGTCGCGTATGACGATCAGGTCTATGTCGACGACCGGACCATCGACAGCCACATCAAGCGCCTGCGCAAGAAGATGCGCACGGTGGACGAGGACTTCCTCGCGATCGAGACGCTCTACGGAATCGGTTACCGCTACAACGAGGAATAGGACGCTCTCCTGAGGGTGTCTTTCGGGCGGGGGCGGTCCCGTTCTGGCCTTGGAGGGCCTGTCGCTTGCGCGATACCAAACCTGGATATGACGGCGACGTGGTCCTCGGCGAGGAATATGTCAGCCCCGGCGGCGGTGATGCCGGCCTCGCTGCCAGCCGCGCGGAGCGCAGTCCGCTCAGGGTGAACCGCTCTCCGCTCGCCCGGAAGATCATCACCTTCAACCTCATCGCCCTGCTGATCCTCATCGGCGGCATCTTCTGGCTGGACCCGTTCCGCCAGCCCCTCGCGCTGCAACGCGGGGACGCGCTCGCACGCGAGGCGGCGCTCATTGCCAATGCCTTCGAGGTCCAGCTCCCGGGCGGCATGCCCGTCAGTCTCGCGACCGGTGACGGGATCGACGCAGGCGCCACCCTTGGCGCTATAGATCTCGCGGAGGGGGCGCAGGCCTTCGTCTTCGACGCCGCCGGCACCATCGTCGCCGAGGCCGAAGGGCCCGCGCTGGCCGAAGCGGGCGGGAGCGATACGGTCCTGACCGATGCGCTGAACTCGGTCTGGGGCCTCTTCGCCCGGATCTTCACGCCCGGCGGCGAGCCCGGTCCGGGGGAGGCCGCCGAGGCGCTCGTCCGCCAGCTCGTTCCGGGAGCAGTGGACGGCACCGCGTCGGTTCCTATCGAGGCGGCCGGCCCGCAGGGGACCATCTTCGCCGTGGCCGTTCCGATCATGCAAGGCGACCGCACCGTCGGTGTCATCGGTCTGACCAATGCAGCGGCGGACCTCGATTCGCTGGCGCGCAGCGAGCGCGAGGAGGCGCTTCAGATCTTCTTCATCGCGGTCTTCGTCTCTCTCGGGCTCAGCCTTCTTCTGGCGTCCACCATCGCCAACCCGCTGTCGGACCTTGCCGCGGCGGCGGAGATCGGCCGGGACCGCCACTCGCGCAAGCTCAATCCCGGCCGCGTGCGCATCCCGGACCTGACCGGGCGCCCGGACGAGATCGGCCGGCTTTCGGGCGCGCTTCGTGGCATGGTCGCCGCGCTCTACGACCGGATCGACGCCAACGAACAGTTCGCCGCGGACGTGGCGCACGAGATCAAGAACCCGCTCGCCTCGCTCCGCTCCGCCGTCGTCACGCTGCGCGTCGCCAAGCGGGAGGATCAGCGGGACCGGCTCCTCGACGTGATCGACCACGACGTGCGCCGCCTCGACCGGCTCGTGTCCGACATCTCCAACGCCTCGCGGCTCGACAGCGAGCTCGTGAAGGAGGAGGAGGAGAGCTTCGATCTGATCAAGATGGTCCGCAACCTGACCGACTACCTCGGCGAACAGGCGCGGGAGCGGGGCGTCGAGTTCATCACCGACCTGCCGCCGGGCCGCGTCGAGACGATGGGGCTGGAAGCACGGCTGGCGCAGGTCTTCGTCAACCTCATCACGAACGCGATTTCCTTCTGCGAGGAGGGGGACGCGGTGCGCGTCTGGGTCAGGCGGCGGGAGAACCGGGTGCTCGTTGTTGTCGAGGATACCGGGCCAGGCATCCCCGAGCAGGCGCTCACCAAGGTCTTCAACCGCTTCTACTCGGAGCGTCCGCCGGGGCAGTTCGGGGACCATTCCGGCCTCGGCCTCGCGATCTCCAAGCAGATCGTCGAATCGCATGGCGGCGTGATCTGGGCCGAGAACATCCGCCCGACCGACGCGGACCTCACGTCCGACCCGCTCGGCGCGCGCTTCGTCGTCGGCCTGCCGATCTGAGCGATGACGGAGGCGGGGGACCAGGGCGCGACCACTACGATCAGGGCCACCGCCATCGCGCGAGATGGACGCGCCGCGCTTCTGATGGGGCCGTCCGGCTCCGGCAAGTCCAGCCTCGCGCTCCGGCTGGCCGCTCTCGGGGGGCGGCTCGTCTCCGACGATATGGTCCATGTTCGGCGCCGCGATCAGGTGCTCATCGCCTCCTGCCCGCGGCCGGAGCTTGTCGGCAAGATCGAGGCACGGGGTGTCGGGATCATCGACATCCCCCATGTCCCACAGGCCGAGATCGTCCTTGCGGTCGAGTTGACGAAAGGTCATGGCGCGCGGCACCCCGACCCCCGCACATTCGAGTTACTTGGCCTTACAGTCACCTTGTATAGCGGTGAGGTATCGTCACATTTTTGCGTGACGCTTCATCACCTGCTAGCCGGAAAGCCCGCGTGAACGATCCCAGGCCAGACGCTGTGCGGTCCAGCCCCGAAGTCCCCCGCTTCCTCATCGTGACGGGCGTCTCCGGTGCGGGGCGGACCGTTGCCCTCCGGGCACTCGAGGATATCGGGTTCGAACCCATCGACAATCTTCCGCTCTCGCTGCTCGGGACGCTTGCCGAGTCGACCGCCGAAGACCGGCGCGTCGTCATCGGGGTCGGCACGCGCAACCGCGACTTTTCTCCCGAGGCGCTTCTGGCGGCGCGGGGGCCGGACACGGTCATCGTCTACCTCGACAGCCGCACCGACATCCTCGTGCGGCGCTACTCCGAGACCCGTCGTCGCCATCCGATCGGCGCCGAGACGGCGGAGGCGGGCGTCCTGCGCGAAATGGAGCTGCTGGCGCCCGTACGGGACGGCGCGGACATGGTGATCGATACCTCCGAGATGACCCAGCACGATCTGCGTGCCGAAATGGAGCGGCGGTTCCGCTCGGGCCCGGCACAGACGCGGCTGTCCGTGTCCGTTGAGAGCTTCTCCTATCGGCAGGGCATACCGGGCGGGCTCGATTTCGCGTTCGATTGCCGTTTCCTGGCCAATCCGCACTGGGTCGAGGAATTGCGCCCGCTGGACGGGCGGTCGCCCGAGGTTGCCGCACATGTCGCCTCCGATCCGCGGCATGGCCCGTATCTCGACCAGATTCTCGGACTGCTGAACCTCGTCCTGCCGGCGCAGGCGGAGGAGGGACGCGCCCATGTCGGGATCGGATTCGGGTGCACCGGAGGGCAACACCGCTCCGTCGCGATGGTGGAGGCGGTGTCCAAGGCGCTTGCAGCCGGCGGATGGCAGGTGTCAACTCGTCACAGGGAAATCGAACGGCGGGCCGGCGGACAGGGCCGCGCCCTCACGGGGACAACGGCGTGATCGGCATCGTGATCGTGGCCCATGGCGGGCTGGCCCGCGAGTATCTCGCGGCAGTGGAACATGTCGTCGGCCGGCAGGACGGTATCCGTGCGATCTCCATCGCGGCGGATCACGATCGCAGCGAGAAGCAGGGCGAGATCTGCGACGCGGCGGACGCGGTGGACGACGGCTCGGGCGTGGTCGTCGTGACGGACATGTTCGGCGGCTCGCCGTCCAACCTCTCCCTGCGGGCCTGCGCCCCGCAGAACCGCCGGATCCTCTTCGGCGCGAACCTCCCGATGCTGATAAAGCTGGCCAAATCGCGACACATGCCCGTCGCCGATGCCGTGACGGTGGCCCTGAACGCCGGTCGCAAGTATATCGACAGCTTCGACGGAGCGCCCGGCTGACGCGGGCGGGAGGAGGAGAGGCGATGACAAGCGGCACCGTGCGACGCGAGCTGGCAATCGTGAACGAGAAGGGCCTGCACGCCAGGGCCTCGGCAAAGTTCGTGGAGACGGTGGAGCGGTTCGACGCGCGTGCCGAGGTCAGCCGCGACGGCATGTCCGCCTCGGGCGACAGCATCATGGGCCTTTTGATGTTGGCAGCTTCGAGGGGAACCTCTATTGATGTAGAGACCAGCGGCCCCGAGGCCGAAGCGCTGATGCAGGCGCTCGCCGCGCTGGTCGAGGACAGGTTCGGCGAGGACATGTAAGCGCCCCGCAAGAAAGGCCCGACGCTTTGGTTGACAGCCCGACGACTTCTCCACCGATCCTGATGCATGGATCCCGGGCCCTGCACGGTCAGGGCGACGGAACCGATCTCGGCGAGCAGCCGTATGACCGTCGCCGTCTGTCCTACGCCTCGACCTTTGACAATCGCTGGCAGCGCCTGTCGATCCAGACGATGGAAGCTCTGACGGGCAAGCTCCATCTGCTTCATCTCATCCGCAAGTTCGAGGCGATGGGCGTCCCCCACGGGCAGGCCTTCTGGCGGCAGGCGCTCGACGTGATGGGGATCGACCTCGCGACCCCGGCGGAGCAGATCGCCCGCATCCCGAAGGACGGCCCCCTCGTCATCGTTGCGAACCACCCGCACGGTTTGGTGGACGGCATGGTGCTGGCGGATCTCATCGGGCGGCGGCGCACCGACTACAAGATCCTGACCCGGTCCCTTCTGACCGGCGTCGGCGAAATCGATCAGTTCATGATCCCTGTCCCCTTCGCGCATGAAAGCGACGCGCTGAAGCAGAACCTCGAGATGCGTGCCCGTGCGATGGCGCATCTCGCCGATGGCGGCGTCGTTGTGCTCTTTCCCTCGGGCGTCGTGGCCGCGAGCCGGTCGATGTTCGGCCCGGCCGTCGAGGCGGACTGGAATCCCTTCACCGCGAAGATGATCCAGCGCAGCCGGGCGCAGGTCCTGCCGATCTTCTTTCCGGGGCGGAACAGCCGCTGGTACCAGATGGCCAACCGCGTGAGCGCAACGCTTCGGCAGGGCCTGCTGCTCTACGAGGTGAAGCACGCCCTCAATCGCCCGCAGGCCCCCGTCGTGGGCGAGGTCATCGGGCGGGACGTGATCGAGGGCTACGCCGGAAAGCCGCGGGACTTCATGCGCTGGCTTCGCGAGACAACGCTGTCCCTCGGCCCGGCGCGCCGCTGACCGATCAGCGGGTCGGTACCGGCGTTTCGCCGCGATAGTCGTAGAAGCCCCGATCCGTCTTCCGGCCGAGCCAGCCGGCTTCGACGTATTTCGTCAGGAGCGGGCAGGGGCGATACTTCGTGTCCGCCAGCCCGTCGTGCAGCACGTTCATGATCGCGAGGCACGTGTCGAGCCCGATGAAATCCGCCAGCTCCAGCGGCCCCATTGGATGGTTGGTGCCAAGCCGCATCGCGCTGTCGATGGAGGAGACGGAGCCGACGCCCTCGTAGAGCGTGTACACCGCCTCGTTGATCATCGGCATCAGGATGCGGTTCACGATGAAGGCGGGGAAATCCTCCGAACTCGCGGCCGTCTTCCCAAGGCTCTCGACCACCCCCAGGAGCGTCTCGTAGGTCGCTTCGTCGGTCGCGATGCCGCGGATGAGCTCGACCAGCTGCATTACCGGGACGGGGTTCATGAAGTGGAATCCCATGAATTTCTCCGGCCGGTCCGTGCGGCTTGCGAGGCGCGTGATGGAGATCGACGAGGTGTTGGAGGTCAGGATCGTCTCGGGCTTCAGGTGCGGGACGAGCTCCTCGAAGATCGCGACCTTCACCGCCTCCCGCTCCGTCGCCGCCTCGATCACGAGATCCGTGCCGCCGAGGTCGGACAGCTGGAGCGTGGTGGCGATGCGGCCGAGGGCTTCGTCCCGTTCCTCCTCGCTGATCTTCTCCTTGGAGACCTGACGGTCGAGGTTCTTCGTGACGGTCTCCAACGCCTTGTCCAGCGCGGTCCGGTCGATGTCGTTCAGAAGGATGTCGTATCCGGCGAGCGCGAAGACATGGGCGATGCCGCTGCCCATCTGGCCCGCTCCGACGATCCCCACACGCGTGATATCCATGGTCCTGACGCTCCGTTGCTGCGCTGCAGAGTGTAGCGTCCGCGGCCCTCAGCTCAACCCGCCCAAACGGGCCGGTTTCCCTCGCATTGTCACCTTAGCCGTTTGTCAATTCCCCCGGCGCAAGTTGGGCGCGGGTGAGTCGAAACAATGCGAAGGGATGAGATCCATGACGTTTGTGCGTCCGGGTCCGATCCGACTGGACTACGGTCTGTGTCGGTACGGGCGATCGAAACTGATGTGCCGCGGCCCCATGCGCCGCTTCAAGGGCGATTACGTCACCTTCCTCGGCGGGACGGAGACGTTCGGCAAGTTCGTCGAACGGCCCTATCCCGCGCTTCTGGAGGAGCGGCTCGGGGCGACGATGATCAACATGGCCGCGAACAATGCGGGTGCGGATGCCCACGGGCTGGACGAGGAACTTCTCACCCGCGCCAGCGACGGGGCGGCCTGCGTGATCCAGATCACCGGGGCGCCCTACGTCTCCAATCGTCTCTATTCGGTCCATCCCCGGCGGAACGACCGGTTCATCATGGCGTCGCCCAGGCTGAGGAGGAGCTTCCCGGAGTTCGACTTCACCGAGATCGCCTTCGTCGGCCACCTGATGCGGCGGCTGCGAGAGGTCGCGCCGGAGCGGGTGGCGGAACTCGAGGAAGAGCTCAGATGCGCATGGGTCGCGCGGATGAAGCGGATCTTCGATGCGATCGCCGCGCCGAAGATCCTGCTCTGGATCGGCGAGGTTGCCCCTCCGCCCATCGGGGCGCACATTGCCGGGAAGCGCGCGCCGCAGATCGTGGACCGGGGCATGATCGACGTGCTGAAGCCATCCGTGGATGCCTATGTCGAGGTGGTGATCTCACCCCACGCCCGCGCGGCCGGGACGCGGGGGATGCTCCATTCGCTGATGGAGAAGCCCGCGGCGCAGGCGGTGCCGAACCTGCGCGCCCATGCCGAGGTCGCGGACGCTCTCGAGCCGGCCCTGTCGGGATGGCTCTAGGCGGCGGTCAGGTCCGCCAGTCGAAGAAGCCGGGGCCGGCCTGTTCGAGAAGCCTCAGCGCCATCGCCCGGCCGAGCTCCGCGCCGTCTTCGACCGGCGCGACCTGGGTCTCTCCGATGGCCTCGGAGCCATCCGGGCGCAGCACTTCACCGGTCAGACGGAGGGCGCCGTCCTCGAATTCCGCGAGGCCGGCGATGGGTGTCTCGCAGGACCCGTCGAGCGTGGCGAGGAAGGCGCGCTCGGCTGCAAGGAGAAGGCCGGTTTCCTCGTGATGGATCGCGGCGAGAAGCCGGGCGATGTCCTCGTCGCCGATCCGCCGCTCGATCCCGATGGCGCCCTGCGCCACGGCAGGCAGCATCGAGCGGACCGGGACGGGCTGCCTCGGCACCTCGTCCCCCATGCCGAGACGCGAGAGGCCGGCGCAGGCGAGGAAGGTCGCGCCCGCCACCCCGTCCTCCAGCTTCTTCAGTCGCGTCTGAACGTTGCCGCGAAATTCGACCACGGTGAGGTCCGGCCGCTTGTTGAGTACCTGGGCCCGCCGCCTCAGGGAGGATGTCCCGACGACGCTGCCCTGCGGCAGATCGTCGAAGGCGGAGCCCGTGAGCGTGACGAAAGCGTCCCGCGGGTCCTCGCGCGGCAGGTAGGTATCGAGGACGAGGCCGGCGGGTTGTTCGGAGGGCATGTCCTTCATCGAATGGACAGCGATATCGATGCCACCGGTCAGGAGCTGCTGCTCGATCTCGCGGGTAAAGAGGCCTTTCCCGCCGATCTCCTTCAGCGGCCGGTCGATGACGCGGTCGCCGGTGGTGCGGATGGGCACGATGGCGAAGGCGGTCTCCGGCAGGTCGTGCGCCGCCATCAGCCGATCCCGGGTCTCGTAGGCCTGGGCGAGGGCGAGCGGGGAGCCGCGGGTGCCGATGCGGAGCGGGCGGTCGGGAGAGAGTGTCATGGGGCCACTCGATACGGAACGTGCCGCGCACGGGCAAGCCGCCTTGACACCGGGCGCGCCGGCGGCGAGGCCTCCGGTCGCAATGGAGGGCGCGATGGCTGACAAGACGATCCTTAGAGCGCTGGCGGGGGAAACGCTTCCGGTGCCGCCGATCTGGATGATGCGGCAGGCGGGGCGCTACCTGCCCGAATACCGTGCGACGCGGGCGAAGGCGGGGGACTTCCTGTCGCTGTGCTACAACCCGGAGCTCGCCGCTGAGGTCACGCTTCAGCCGATCCGCCGCTACGGCTTCGACGCCGCGATCCTGTTCGCCGACATCCTCCTCGTGCCGCAGGCACTGGGCGCGGATCTGTGGTTCGTGACCGGTGAGGGGCCTCGCCTGTCCACCATCACCTCGGAGGCCGACATGGCCCGGCTGGGCGATCCGAAGGACGTGCACGAGACGCTGTCCCCGATCTACCAGACGCTGCGCATCCTCAAGGGAGAGCTGCCGAAGGAGACGACGCTGATCGGCTTCGCCGGCGCGCCCTGGACCGTCGCGACCTACATGATCGCCGGGCGCGGCACGCCCGATCAGGGGCCGGCCCATGCGCTGAAGGGGGAGAACCGCCCTGTTTTCGAGGCGCTCCTGTCGAAGATCACGGCGGCGACCATCGAGTACCTGTCCGCGCAGGTCGATGCGGGGGCGGAAGTCCTGAAGCTGTTCGATTCCTGGGCGGGATCGCTGGAGGGGGAAGACTTCGAGCGCTACGCCGTCCGCCCCGCTGCGGAGATCATCGCCGCCCTGAAGGCGCGTCACCCCGACGTACCGGTCATCGCCTTCCCGCGCGGCGCGGGCGCCCGCTTCGAGGGGTTCGCGAAGGCGACCGGCGCCGATTGCGTCGCCCTCGACGAGGGAACTGACCTCTCCTGGGCAGCGTCGCACGTCCAGACCGATGGTTGCGTGCAGGGCAATCTCGCCTCGCGGCACATGGTCACGGGCGGCGAGGATCTTGTGCGGGAGACCCGCGCCATCGTGGACGCCTTCTCGAACGGCCCCCACATCTTCAACCTCGGTCACGGGATCACGCCCGATGCCGATCCGGACAATGTCCACCGCATGATCGAGGCGGTGCGGGGCGCCTGACGCCCCGCGCGCCGGTCAGAAGCCGCCCAGCTCCTTGACGATGTCCCATTCCTCAGGGGTCACGGGCTGGACGGAGAGGCGGGAATTGTTGACGAGCACCATCTCCGACAGGCGCGGATCGGCCTTGCACATGTCGAGCGAGACGGGGGTGGGAACGGGCTCCACCGCGCGGATGTCGACGCATTCCCAGCGCGCGTCTTCGGTGGTGCTGTCGGGGTGGGCCTCGGCGCAGACCTCGACGATGCCGACGATCTCCCGTGTCGTCTGGGAGTGGTAGAAGAAGCCGAGATCACCGACCTTCATCTGCCGCATGTTGTTGCGCGCCTGGTAGTTGCGCACGCCATCCCACTCTTCCCCCTCGGCGCCCTTGGCGACCTGGTCCTCCCAGGACCAGACGTTCGGTTCGGACTTGAAGAGCCAGTACGCCATTAGCCGATCACCTTGTTCCATTCCGACACGGCGATGTCGGCGAACAGACCGGCCTTGTTGTAGGGGTCGTCCTTCGCCCAGGACTGCGCGGTCTCGAGGTCCGGCGCATCGAGAACGATGAGCGAGCCTGCCATCTCTCCGCTGTCGTCGAGGAGCGGCCCGGCCATCTCGACCATGCCGGTCGCCTCGATATAGGCGAGATGGGCGGCGCGTGTGTCCTTGCGCACCTGGAGCTTGTTCGGCTTGTCTTTGCAGATCAGGGCAACGCGCATGGCGGCCTCCCGGGATGTTCGTGTCAGCGGCGCAATCTGGCGCCTGGTCGGAGGGGGCGCAACCCGCGATCAGGCCTTGGCGCCCTTTCGCCCACCGCCGATCAGCGCCGGGCTCGATGTGTCGAGGGGCCATCGGGGACGGGCTCCGAGGTCCATCCCGTCCCGGTGGCCAGCGCGCATTCGCTCGATCCCGGCCCATGCGATCATCGCGGCATTGTCGGTGCAGAGCGCCAAGGGCGGGGCGACGAAGCGCGCGCCGGCACCTGCCGCGACGGTTTCGAGCCGCGCCCTGATCACCCCGTTTGCCGCAACGCCGCCGGCCACGGCGAAGGACGGGGTCCCGGGCGCCTCCTCCATGTAGACCGCGAGGGCCCGGCGGGACTTCTCGGCAAGGACATCCGCGACGGCGGCCTGGAACGACGCGCAAAGATCCGCGCGGCGGCGTTCGGGCAACCCGCCATGCTCCGCCACATCGGCGTCGCGCGCGCGGAGGAGAGCGGTTTTCAGCCCCGAGAAACTCATGTCGCAGCCCGGACGGTCGAGAAGCGGGCGTGGAAAACGGATCGCTCCCGGATCACCGCCAGCCGCGACGCGCTCCACGTGCGGACCGCCGGGCTGCGGCAGGGCGAGAAGCCGCGCACATTTGTCGAATGCCTCTCCCGGCGCGTCGTCGATGGTGCCGCCGAGACGGCGAAAGTCGTCCGGACCGCGCACGATCAGGAACTGGCAATGCCCGCCGGAGACGAGCAGCATGAGGTAGGGATAGGGCAGATTGTCCGTCAGTCGCGGGGTGAGGGCATGCCCGGCGAGATGGTTCACCCCGACAAGCGGCAGCCCGGTGCCGAACGCGATCCCCTTCGCGCACATGACACCGGAGAGCACGCCGCCGATCAATCCCGGTCCGGCGGTGACCGCAATGCCGGACAGCTCCGCAAGGCGGGTCCGGGCCGCGGCAAGCGCCGTCTCGACCGCGATATCGAGCCTTTCGGCATGGGCGCGGGCGGCAAGCTCTGGCACGACGCCACCATAGGCGGCATGGAGCGCGGCCTGCCCCGTCACCTCGGATGACAGGATCTCGCCGTCGCTTCGGACCACCGCGGCGGCCGTGTCGTCGCAGCTCGATTCGATGCCGAGCATGAGGAAGGGATCGCGCATGGTCATCGCGGCGGCTCCGGGGCAGGATGGCCCGCAGATAGACCGACCCGCCCCCCTTGTGAACCTGATCCAACCGCCTTTGTCCCTTTCCCGCACCACGCTTCTGCTCACACGCCCGCGCGCCGCCTCCGAGCGGTTCGCCGCGATGCTGCGCGGCTGGCCTGCGCTCGGAGGTCTGCCGGTCCTGATCGCGCCCCTTATGGAGATCGTGCGCCTGCCGGTGCCGCGGGACGTGCTGAAGGATGCGAGCGGCATTGTTTTCACGTCGGTGAACGCGGTCGAGGCGCTTGGTCTGCCGGGGGCGGGGCTGCCGGCATGGTGCGTCGGGCCCGCAACGGCGCAGGCGGCCGAAGCGGCGGGGTTCACGGTCCGGCTCGTGGCGCGGGACGCCGAGGAGCTCGTGGCGACGATGACGGCGGCCCCCGAAGCGGGGCGCCTCGTTCATGTCGGCGGGCGGCACAGGCGTGGACGCGTGGCGGAGCGGCTAACGGCGGCGGGATGGCGCTGCGATCCGGTTTGCGTCTACGATCAGGTGCCGCGGCCCATCGGAACTGCGGCACAGGCGCTTCTCGGCGGACGTGATCCGGTCCTCGTTCCGGTCTTTTCGCCCCGCAGCGCGGCCCTTTTTCCGAGGCATGCGAGTGCGCCTCTCCATCTCGCCGCGATCAGTGCCGCGGCCGCCGAGGCATGGGCCGGACCGCCCCCGGCCGCCGTTCGGATCGCGCCCAAACCCGATGCGAACGGGGTCGCCCGGGCACTCGGCGCGTTGATTAATACCGCATGCTCGCCTTGAGGGCCCATGGACCCCAAGCTAAGTTGATCCGGGCCCGGCAGATTTCTGCCGTGCCGAACACCAGTGGAGAGGGACCGGCGTGACAGATCAGACGACCCGATCAGACGAGGCCGCCGGCTTGCACGGCGCCGCGCGCCGCACCCACGGTGTAGGATATACAGCAGCGGACAAGCCGGCGGACGCCGCGACACCGGTCGCCGAGGGCAGCGTTCCCAGTGCCGGAACGCGCGCCGCGTCGAAGCCCGCGGCAAAACCGGCGCCCGCCAAGCCCGCTGCGGCTGAAACACCTGCCGCGCAGGATACACCTCCGACCAAGTCCAAGGATCGCACCCCGTCCGATGCCTCGGCGTCCCGCGGCGGCACGCAGGCGCCACCGCCTTCGACACCTGCGCGGTCCGGAGGCGGCAGCGGCTTTCTGGGCGGTCTGATCGGCGGTATCCTCGCCGCCGCCCTCGTGGTGCTGCTCGCCCCGTTCATTCTACCCGCGACCTGGACGGGCGCCGATGACGGCACCGCGCTCGATGGGGTCAGCTCAGAGATCGAAACCGTCCGGACGGACCTTGATGGCGCTTCGGCGCGAATCGAAGAGCAATCAGGACAGATCGGCGCGCTGACGGAGCGGCTCGATTCGCAGACCGCTGACCAGCAAGGGGCCCTGTCGGCGCTGAACGATCAACTCGCCGACCTCTCGGAGCGCGTGGACGCCCTCGAGCGACGGCCGGTGGACAGCAGCGACGACGAGGAGATCGAGGCCGCCCTCAGCGCCTACCGGGCCGAGGTCGCCCGGCTCCGCGAGGATGTCGCGGCGCAATCGCAGGAAATGCAGCGTCAGCTGGAGGAAGCCTCCGCCAACGCGGAAGCGGCGTCCCGCGCCGAAGCCGCTGCCGGCCGCGCCGCGCTCCTCTCCCAGATCCGCGATACGCTCGATACGGGCGCGCCCTACGACGATCTTCTTTCCGAGCTGGACACGACGCCGCCGGAGGCGCTGGCCGCCGCCGCACCGGAGGGTGTGGCAACCCTCGCCGAACTTCAGGACCGCTTCCCCGAGCATGCCCGCTCCGCACTGGCCGCATCGGCCAATGCCGGTGACATCGGGGAGGGCAACGCCCTGACCCGCTTCGCCCGCTCCCAGCTCGGCGCCCGCTCCATCGCACCGCGCGAGGGCGACGACCCCGATGCGATCCTCAGCCGTGCGGAGGCCGCGCTGCGCTCCGGCGATCTGGAGGAGGCGGTGACCGAAGTCCAATCGCTTTCCGAGGTTCCCGCCGAAGAGATGCAGCCCTGGACAGATGCCGCCACCGAGCGGGCCGATGCCATTGCCGCGCTGGAGGACATGTCCTCCGCCGAGACAGAGAATTAAGGACGTACGCGAATGCTCTGGTCCCTCCTCAAGATCATACTCTTCGTCGCGGTCGTCGCGCTCGTGACCATCGGCGCCGGCTGGCTCATGGAAACGGGGGCCGGCATCCGCGTCGCCTTCGGCGGTACGGAACTCAATCTCGGCCCGGTTCAGGCCATCATCGCGATCCTCGTGATCGTGGCCGCGGTCTGGCTCGTTCTCAAGATCCTTGGCGCCCTCTTCGCTCTGGTGCGCTTCCTCAACGGTGACGAGACCGCGCTCTCGCGCCACTTCGATCGCCGCTCCGAGCGCAAGGGCATGCGGGCCCTCGCCGAGGGCATGGTGGCGCTGGCCGAGGGCGAGGGCCGTCTGGCCATGGCCAAGGCGGAGCGGGCCAAGAAGTATCTGAACGAGCCGCAGCTGGTCGCCCTGATCAATGCCCAGGGCGCCGAAATGGAAGGGCAGCACAAGGTCGCCGAGGAGAACTACAAGAGCCTCCTCGCCGACGAGCGCACCCGCTTCGTGGGGATCCGCGGCATCCTGCGCCAGCGGCTGGCCGAGGGCGATACCGAGACCGCGCTCGCTCTGTCCGAGAAGGCCTTCGCGCTCCGCCCCAAGCACGAGGAGACGCAGGATACGCTCCTGCGCCTCCAGGCCGAGAAGGCCGACTGGAAGGGCGCGCGCAAGACACTGGATGCCAAGTTGCGCTCCGGTGCCCTCCCGAGGGACGTTCATCGCCGCCGCGACGCCGTCCTTGCGCTGTCCGAGGCGCGGGACGTGTTGGTCGACGGTCAGGACATCGAGGCGCGGGAAGCCGCGATCGAGGCCAACCGGCTCTCTCCCGACCTCATCCCCGCCGCCGTCCTCGCCGCGCGCAGCTACATCTCCGCCGGCAAGCAGCGCTACGCGGCCCGTGTGCTCAAGAAGGCCTGGGAGGCTCAGCCGCATCCCGATCTTGCCGCGACCTTTGCCGATATCGCCCCCGGCGAGGACCCGGCCAAGCGGCTCAAGCGATTCTCCGAGCTGACGAAGGTGCGGCCCGAGCATCCCGAGACGAAGATGCTGCAGGCCGAACTTCTGATCGCCGCCGAGGATTTCCCGGCCGCACGGCGCGCGCTCGGAGATCTGCCGACGGCGCATCCGACCGCGCGGTCGCTGTCGATCATGGCCGCGATCGAGCGCGGCGAGGGGGCGGACGATGCCGTGGTCCGTGGCTGGCTTGCCCGCGCCGTGACCGCGCCGCGCGGATCCCAGTGGGTCTGCGAGAACTGTCACGTCGTCGCGGCCGAATGGGCGCCCGTCTGCCCGCATTGCCATGCGTTTGACACCCTGGCCTGGGCCGAGCCGCCCGAGGGGCAGCTCTCCAGTCCCACGGGCTCCGAGATGCTCCCGCTCCTCGTCGGCTCCGAGGCGTCCACCGCTGCCACCGTGGCGCCGGGCCCGGCTCTCGCGACATCGCCGCAGGTGGATGTGACGCCGCCCACACACGCGCGGGACGCAGATACCCCGCCTGCCGAGACGAAAGCGGTGCCCGAAGCCGAGCCGGCCGACGCGCCGGAAGACGCACAAAAGGAAAAATAGGGGCTACCGTCCGATCCCAAGGACGTGTATGCCGCCACCGGTCGCCGATGTAGCTCAGCTGGTAGAGCAACGCATTCGTAATGCGTGGGTCGGGGGTTCGAGTCCCTTCATCGGCACCATTTTCCAGACAACTCGCACGATTTGAGGCTGCCCTCGGGGGCCACCCTTTAGCATTCGCTTACCCCTTGTCCCTATCCCTGAGGCCGGGGTGTGAAAGTGCAAGGTGGTGCAATGGCTTCTGGCAGCAATGCGTCGGCCGTCATCATCAAGCGGAAGAAGGTCGTCGGCGGTGGTGGGCATCATGGCGGTGCCTGGAAGGTCGCCTATGCGGACTTCGTGACGGCCATGATGGCCTTCTTCCTGCTGATGTGGCTGCTGAATGCGACAACGGAAAAGCAGCGCAAGGGAATCGCGGATTACTTCAACCCGACGATCGCGGTGAACCGTGTGTCCGGGGGAGGGGACGGTGCGCTCGGGGGGGACACGATCTTCACCGACGACGATCTTGCCCAGAGCGGAACCGGTGGCGCTCAGGACGCCTCCCGCGCGGTCGATGAGGAGCAGCGCCGTACGGAGGATCAGGCCTTCGGCGAGATGCAGGAGCTTCTCCGTGGGAACAGCGGCGAAAGCCTCGTGTCGGACGAGATGCGTCGCCATATCGTCACGCGGATCACCGATGAGGGCCTCGTCGTCGAGCTCTTCTCGCGCGAGGGCGCACCGCTCTTTGCCGGGGACGGAACGCAGGCGACGCCCCTTCTGTCGAGTCTGCTCGCCGTGGTCGGGCGGGTGTTCTCGCTCGCCGAGAACGACATCGCCGTCACGGGGCACGTAAGCGCGAAGCCTCTGACGCTGATCGACAATCCCGTCTGGGATCGGTCCGTCGGCCGCTCGGAGGTCGTTCACGAGGAACTCGCCCGCAGGCTCGGGGAGGCACGATTTGCACGTATCACCGGCAAGGGGGACAGGCGTCCCTCCCGCGATGCGATGGATCCGATGTCTCCGCGGCACGACCGCGTCGAGGTCACGCTTCTGCGCTCCGACATCCCGCGCTGAGACTGACGAAGTCAGCCGTCGTTAGGTCGATCTTAAGGGCGTGATGGCATGTCCTGAGGGACCGCTTCGGGGATCGCATCAGAAAGGCAAGTTTCCGTCCATGACCATCTCATCGTCCCTCAATGCCGGCGTCGCAGGGCTGGCCGCAAACGCCAATCGCCTCGCCACGATCTCGGACAACATCGCCAACTCGGCAACCTACGGCTACAAACGCGTCCAGACGGATTTCCACAGCGTCGTCACCTCGACCGGAGGGTCGAAGTACTCCGCGGGCGGCGTGCGTGCCACGACGATGCGCATGATCGACCAGTCCGGCTCCACCGTGACCACCGCCAATCCGACGGATATCGCGATTCGCGGCAACGGATTCATCCCGGTGACGGACGTGAACTCCATCGGCCTCGACGGGACCGGCTTCGTGACCCGCCTTGCCACCACCGGCTCCTTCCGCCTGGATGATGAAGGCTTCCTGCGCACGGAATCGGGCACCGTCCTGATGGGCATCCCGGCAGATGCCAACGGCCAGGTACCCGATTATCCGAGGGACAGTTCCGCCGCGCTCCGCCCGATCCAGGTCAGCCAGAACCAGCTCATCGGCTCTCCGACCACGCGTCTGGCCCTCGGAGTGAACCTTCCGGCGACGGACACGATGGCGGGCGCCTCCGGCATGGCCCGGAATGCGACGGTCGAGTACTTCGACAATCTCGGCATCTCCCAGACGCTGAACATCACGATGACACCCACCGTCCCGGCCACCGGCGCGTCCAACGAGTGGACGGTCACAATCGGCGATTCGGCACAAGGCGGTGCCACGGTCGGAGAGTACGTCCTGACCTTCGATGACAGCCGCGGAAACGGGGGTCAGCTTCTGTCCGTCTCGACCACGACCGGAGGCGCCTACGACCCGGCCACCGGAACCGCGCCGGTCACCGTGGCCAGCGGAGATATCGCCATCGACTTCGGCGCGATCGGCGGCGATCCTGTCATCACGCAACTGTCGAATATCTACGCTCCGCTCTCCATCTCCAAGGACGGCTCGCCGGTCGGCAACATGACCGGCATCGAGATCGACTCACAGGGGTTCCTCGTCGCCAATTTCGATGTCGGCATCAGTCGCAGGCTCTACCAGATCCCCCTTGTCGATATCGGCAACCCGAACGCACTTCAGGCCGGTGACAACCAGACCTATGCCACCACGGCCGAATCCGGCGGTTTCTTTCTCTGGAATGCCGGCGATGGCCCGACCGGCAAGCTCCTATCGGGCGCCCTCGAGCAGTCTTCCACCGATGTGGCCGGCGAGTTGACGGACCTGATCCAGACCCAGCGGGCCTATTCGTCCAACGCCAAGGTCATCCAGACGGTGGACGAGATGCTCCAGGAAACCACCAATATCAAACGCTGATCGGGGGCCTGATCCATGTCCATCGCCGCCGCCTTCAACAGTTCCCTCAGCGGGCTGAACGCGACCTCCCGCCGTGTCCAGCTCACGGCCTCCAATGTCGCCGGAGCGATGACGGAGGGCTATGGCCGCAGAGAGCTGTCCGTCAGCGTGAACGCCTATTCCGGCGGCGTCCGCATCGACGGCGTAATGCGGCAGGTCGACCCGGGGACCTTGCGGGACATGCGCCTCGGGACGGCCGCCTCCGGCAATGCCGGCACCCGCGCCGACGCTCTCGCCAGGATTGAAACGGCCATCGGCGATCCGACCGCGGACGGGTCGATCCCGGCGCGCCTCGCCGCTTTCGAGGGCGCCCTGATCGAGGCGGGCAGCCGTCCCGATTCGACCATCCGGCTCGATGCCGCGGTCCGGGCCGGGGACCGACTTGCGTCGGCATTGAACACGGCCACTGACGAGGTTCAGGAAACGCGCCGCGCCGCCGATGCCGAGATCGCCTCGCAGGTCGGTCAGCTCAATGATGGTCTGAAGCAGGTCCATGAACTCAACGCACAGATCTTTCGCCTGTCGAACTCCGGGCGGGATGTCTCCGGCCTGATGGACCAGCGGCAGACCGCCATCGACGAGCTCTCCGGCATCGTTCCGCTCCGCGAGGTGCCGAGAGAGGGCGGGCAGGTCGCACTCTTTACCACCGGCGGCACGATCCTTCTGGATGGCCGCATGGCGAAGATCGAGTTCGCTCCGGCCGGCTACGTCACGGCGGATCTGACCCAGGCATCGGGCGCCCTGTCCCCGCTGATCGTCGACGATATTCCGGTCAGCATGGACCCCGGCGGTCAGTTGGACGGCGGCACCCTTGCCGCCCTGTTCGACACGCGGGACCGGATTGCTCCGGGCGCACAAGCCGGCCTCGACGCGCTTGCTCGCGATCTGGCGGAACGACTGCAGGGAACTGCGGTCGATCCGACGCTCGGCCCCGGCGATCCGGGGCTCTTCACGGATGCCGGCGCGGCGATCATCCCGGCGAACGAAGTGGGACTCGCCGGGCGTCTGAGGGTGAACGCGGCGATCGATCCGGATGCGGGCGGCGAAAGCTGGCGGCTCAGGGACGGTCTTGCAGCTCCGCTGCCGGGAGACACCGGCTCTCCGAGTCTCCTCCACGCAATTTCCGACGCGTTCGGCGGCACACGCGCCCCGTCCTCCGGCCCGGCGGCCGGTCTTGCGCGAACCGCGTCCGGTCACGCGGCGGACATCGTCTCGGCCGTTTCCGTCCTGCGGCAGGGCGCGGTCGAGGAGCAGAGCTACCAGGCCGCCCGCGCCTCGACCCTGACGGAACAGCACCTCGCAGGGGGCGTCGATACCGACCGAGAAATGCAGAACCTCCTCTCGATAGAGCAGGCTTATGCCGCGAACGCGCGCGTCATCCAGACGCTGGACACATTGATGCAACAGCTGATGGAGATCTGAGCCATGACGATGACGGCAATCGGCGATCTGGCCCGCACCTTCGTGCTGCGCAATCACAATTCGGAATTGAAGGGGCGCCTTGACCGGCTGACCGATGAGCTCTCGAGCGGACGTATTGCAGATCTCGGCGCAAAGGTTCGCGGCGACTGGTCGGTCGTCGCCGGGATGGAGGCCTCGCTCAAACGCCTTGATTCGTTCGACATGGCCGTCAGCGAGGCCGCCTCCTACACCGCCGGGATGCAATCCGCGCTCGGTGCCGTCGCGAGCCTGTCCGAAAACCTCGGTGCCTCACTCCTGGTCGCTGGCTCCGGGGGGAGCGATCTGCCGGCCGAAAGTGTGGGCAAGGACGCGCTGGCCTCGTTTGAAGGGGCCGTCGCGGCCCTCAATGCTCAGGCCGCGGGCCGCTCGCTCTTCGCCGGCGCGGCTCCGGATTCGCCAGCGCTTACCGCGCCGGGCGACATGCTGAACGACATACGGGCCGCCGTCGGGGGGGCCACGACCGCGGGAGCAATCACGACTGCCGTCGAGGCCTGGTTTGCGCCAGGCGGAGGGTTCGACGCAGCCTACCTGGGATCCGCGACCTCCGCAGGGCCATTCGCCGTGGGGCAGGGGACGACCGTGGGCATCGATGTCACGGCCGAGGATAGCCGGCTGCGCGACGTCCTGGCGGGCCACGCGATGGCGACCTTTCTGGCGGACGGCACCCTGAGCGACCCCGACGAGAAGGTCGCCCTTGCCGCCTATGCCGGCGCGCACCTTCTGAGCGCGGACGCGGAACTCTCCAAACTACGAGCGGAAGTCGGAAGCGCCGAGGCTCGGATCGAACGCGCCGGAACGCGGAACGCGGCCGAACGAACGTCACTCGAGATCGCGCGGACGGAGCTCGTCAGCGCCGATCCTTTCGAGCGCGCATCGGAACTGGAAGCGGTGCGGACGAAACTGGAGATGCTGTATTCGCTGACCGTGCGAAGCGCCAACCTGTCCTTGATGGAGTACATGCGATGAGCGTGGTGCGCGCTATCCTGGCCGCAGCGGCGCTGGCCCTCCCGGAAACGGCGATGTCCGCGCCCGTTCGGCTCAAGGATCTGGTCGAGTTCGACGGAGTGCGTGGCAACGACCTCGTCGGCTACGGTCTCGTCGTCGGCCTAAACGGCACAGGGGACGGACTGCGCAATGCGCCGTTCACCGAGGAGATCATGTCGAGCATCCTCGAACGGCTCGGCGTCAACGTCACGGGCGAGCAGTTTCGTCCCAACAATGTCGCCGCCGTGCTGGTGACCGCGACGCTTCCGCCCTTCTCACGTGCCGGTAGCCAGATCGACGTGACCGCCTCCGCCATCGGGGACGCGTCGAGCCTGCTTGGCGGAACCCTGGTCATGACGCCATTGACCGCCGCGGATGGTGATATCTACGCCGTCGCCCAGGGCACCATACTTGCAGGCGGTGTCACGGCGGAAGGCGATGGCGCGGCGGTCACGACCGGAGTTCCGACGTCCGGCACCATTCCGTCCGGGGCCCGGATCGAGCGGGAGGTCGACTTCGACTTTGCGGGTCTCGATACGATTCGCCTTGCCCTGAGGACGCCCGATTTCACCACGGCCGCGCGCATCGAAGGTGTGATCAACGCGTCCTTCGGCGCGCCCGTCTCGGTCATGCGCGATGCCGGAACGGTGGAACTCGACATCCTGGCGACGGGGATCGGTTCGCCCGCCCACGTTCTCGGTCGCGTCGAGAACCTTGCCGTCGAACCCGAGAGCCCGGCGCGCGTCGTCGTCGATCAGGCATCGGGCACCATCGTCATGGGCGCCGATGTTCGAATCTCGGCGGTCGCGGTCTCCCAGGGCAACCTTACGCTCAAGGTGGCCGAAGCGCCGCTGGCCGTGCAGCCCAACCCGTTCACGCCAGGACAGACGGTGGTTGTTCCGCGGACAGAAGCGGAGATTGTGGAGGAGCCCGGGATCGGTCTCGCCGAGGTGCCCGAAGGTACGACGCTGTCCGAGGTCGTAGCCGGTCTGAACGCCCTCGGCGTGGGGCCGCGGGACATGATCGACATCCTGAAAGCGATAAAGTCCGCGGGAGCGCTGCACGCGGACTTCATCGTTCGGTAAGGCACGGCCGGCCCCAATCCGGGCCGGGCAATGCAAAGAGGGAGTGCACCGATGCACCCCCTCTCTACGCGCTGGAAAGGACGTCGCGGCGGGCGCCGTGCCTTAGAGGTATCCTCGAACCAGCGCCCCGGAGATCAGTGACCATCCATCCGCGACGACGAAGAACGCAAGCTTGAACGGCAGCGAGACGAGAGCAGGCGGCACCATCATCATGCCCATCGACATCAGGACCGCGGCAACCACGAGGTCGATGATGAGAAACGGCAGGAAGATGAGAAAGCCGATCTCGAACGCCCGCTCGATCTCGCTCAAAAGGAAAGAGGGTATGAGGATCGAGAGGGCCGAGTCGGCCTCCGGTTCAATTTCCGAAACCGGCGGTCGCAGATCGGCCATCGAGGCGAACGTGTCCGGATCGACCCGCGCCGCCATGAATTCCCGGAAAGGCGCCAGCGTCCGCGTGAACGCCTCCTCTGCTTCGATCTCTTCCTGAAGAAGCGGTTCGATGCCGGATTCCCACGCCTCGGTCAGAACCGGATCCATCACGAAGTAGGACAGAAAGAGCGCGAGTGTCACGATCAACATGTTGGGCGGGGCCTGCTGAAGGCCGATGGCCTGACGCAGGATCGACAGAACCGTCACGATGAAGGGAAAGCAGGTGACCATGATGGCCAGCCCGGGGGCCAGCGAAAGCAGGGTTACGAGGGCGAGCAGGCCAAGGGTGCTGGCGGTCAGGGACCCGTCTCCGAAGGACAGGGACAGATCCTGCGCCAGCGCGGGGCCTCCGGCAAGGATCAGGGCTGCCGCGAGGGGGGCGTGTCTCATTCCGGCCGGTCCGGCCCCGCCACGTCCGTGAGCCGAACCGCGAGTTGACCGGCTCGGGCGCCGTCCAGCTCCTGCAACTCGCCCCGAGCGATCAGCCGATCACCGACCCAGAGCTCGACGGGGTCCTCGATACGGCGATCGATCGGCAGGATCGAGTCGGGGCCGAGCCGCATCAGGTCGCGTACCTTGGCGCGGGTGCGGCCGACGGAGACGACGACCTCGACCTGGACCCGGGCGAGCGGGGAATCGTCCGCCGGGGTCTCGAGGCGGTGTTCGGGTTCAGCCATGGTGTGCATCCTTCTGGATCATGTCTGCGGTGTCCGGCGCGCGAGACGTCGTAAAATAGGTTGAGATGACGGCGTGGATCCCCTCGAGCGCTGCATCGAGATCGATCTGCCGTTCGCTGTCGCCGAGCCGGACATAGGCCTGCCCGTCCCCGAGGCCCTCCTCGCCCATGACCTGCAGGGGCAGGCTCTCGTCCGTGTCCAGCATGTCGCGAACGGTCTCGACGTTTTCCGGGGCAACGCGAACTTCGACTACCGGGGCGAGGTCCAGGGCGGATGTACGCACGAGCTGGGCGACCGTCTGTCCGAGTGCCGCGCCGAGATGTTCGGGCACGATACGCGACAGGATACCGACGATCAGGGGCTCGATCTCGGCGAGGAACGCTGTTCTGGCCTCATGATACGAGAAGGCCATGGATTGCAGGCTCGCCGCGAGGTCGGCGGCCGCGGACTGACGATCGGCAGCCCGAGCGGACTCCGCCTCGGCCAGCGCCGCCGCGTATCCCTCGTCGTACGCTTCCTGGCGTGCTGTCGCCGCCTCCTCAGGGGCGGGGACAGGCAGGCACGACGCATCATCATCGAAGGACGTCAGAAGCCAGGGGCGTGCCATCACGCGTCCTCCTTGTCGTCCATCCAGCTTTGCAGGACCTTCATCGTTTCTTCACGGCGCTCGGACATCAGGCTTCGCAGGCGGTCCACCGGATCGGCGGGCGGAAGCGCGGGGGCGGGCGCGGCGCTGCCGCCTAGTGAGGGAAGACCGAAGGACGCGTCCCCGGGCTCATTTGCGGCAGAAGGGAGCTCAGGGCTAATGGGTCTCGCATCAAGGGCGGTTTCGGGAAGGATCTCCTCGGTCGCGGTCTCCGGCGATGGGAGAGCAGCGACGCCGCGGTTACCCGCCAGAATGGGGCGGACGACGAAAAGCCCGAGCGCGAGAGCGACGAGGGACAGGACGATCAACTGCATCAAGGCCATCGCATCGATCGCGAACCGCTGGCTCCAGCCGACGGGCGCAGCGGTGCCGAGTTCCGTGCCGGGCATGAAAGCCAGGGATTTCACGGTGATCCGGTCCCCGCGCGCCTCGTCGTAGCCTACAGCGGATTCAACGAGTTCGCGGAGTTCGGACAGCTCCTCGTCGCTGCGGGGTACTATGGTCTCTTCGCCACCCGCCGCGGTCTCCACGCGGCCGTTGACCAGCACGGCGACCGTCTGACGGCGGATCGTGCCGGGTGCCCGAAGGATCTCACGGGTCGTCTCCGATATCTCGAAGTTCACCCGCTCACGCGATTCAGTGTCCGTCGAGCGGCGCTCGCCGGCCGCGTTGGCGTCCCCGTCCGGAAGGTTGGACGCGACCGTGACATCCCCCTCGGAGCCTGACGAAGACGAATTGCGCGATTCCGTTTCCGTGCTGATCGCGACGCGCTCATCGGGATCGATCCGGCGCTCCACGATCTGCTCGCTGTCGGTTTCCGTATCGAGGCTGATTTCCACGATGGCACCGCCAGGGCCGACATAGGCCTCGAGAAGGCGCTCGATGCTGCGTTCCATCTCATCGGCGCGGGTCGCGCCGCTCTGCGCGCCGGCCGCATCGGTGCCGTCGACCACGGCGCCGGTGGCGGCATCGATCACGGTCACATCGTCTGCGCTGAGGCTCGGGACGGCGGACGCGACGAGCGAGCGCAGGGCGCGCGCGGTCTCTGTCGAGACGCTCCCCGCAACCGGCGTCACCGAAACGGAGGCCGAAGCGCCGGCATCGCGCACAAAGGGGCGCGAATCGCCCGTTGCGATGTGAACGCGGGCCGCGCGGATCTGCGGGCTGGCGACCATGGTTCGCGCCAGTTCGCCTTCCTTCGCGCGCCAGTAGGCGGCATCGAACATCTGCGCCGTGGTGCCGAACCCGGACAGACCGTCGAGCAACTCGTATCCCGCGCCGCCGGAGGCCGGGAGGCCCTCTCCGGCAAGTGACATCCTCAGCGAATCGCGCTCCGTGGACGGCACCCAGATCGCGTTTCCGCGCACCTCGTACGGGACGCTGCGCTGGTCCAGCGCGCTGATCACGTCTCCCGCCGCGGCGCCTTCCAGCCCGGCGTAGAGCAGCGCCATGCCCGGCTTCGTCGCCAGGTTGGACAGCATCAGCACCGCAGCGAACATCGCGGCCGCGGCAGCGCCGGCAATGATCTTCTTCCTCGTATCGAGCGCCGACCATACAGACAGCAGGTTGTTCACGTCACATTCCCCATCGGGCCCGTTCTGGGCCATGCGCTTCATTTGGCCTGCCAGCCCTTAAGGTTTGGTTAGCTCCCGACGGCTTATTGAGGGTCATCCGCAAAATGCCGGAGGGACCGATGGCCGACGAAGCGCGCGCCGATGACGAGGCGCCGAAGAAAAGCTCCAAGAAACCCGTGCTGTTCGGGCTTTTGCTCGCTCTCGTCCTGGGCGGGGGCGGCTTCTTTGCCGCTTATGCCGGACTGCTCGGAAGCGAATCGGGCAGCGAGGAGACGCCGGAGGAGGCGCGTGAGCCGATCGAGGCGGCGTCCTTCGTACCGATCGAGCCGCTGGTCATCTCGATCGGCGGCGCCGGGCGGCATCACCTGAAATTTGCAGCCGAGCTCGAGGTTGCGCCGGGGGAAGAAGAGGCCGTCGCAGGACTGATGCCGCGCATTCTGGACGTTATGAACACGTATCTTCGGGCGCTTTCGCTCGAGGATTTCGAGCGGGACGGAGCCTTGGTGAACCTTCGGGCGCAGATGCTCCGCCGGGTTCAGCTGGTCGTCGGAGAAGGCCACGTCCGGGATCTTCTCGTTACCGAATTCGTCACGAATTGAGGACGTTCATGGCTTTGATAGCAGATCTTCTCCTTGTCGCCGCATCGCTCGCCGCAGCGTTCTACTGCCTGATCCTGTCGCGCCGTCTGAGCCGCTTCACGGATCTCGAAAAGGGCGTCGGCGGTGCGGTGGCCGTCCTGTCCGTTCAGGTGGACGAGATGACCCGGGCCGTGGCGGAGGCGCGAAGCGCGGCGGGTCAATCGGCCGAATCGCTGTCCGAACTCGTCGTCCGCGCAGAGGACGCGCGGCGGGGTCTGGAGCTGCTGATGGCGTCCATGCATGACCTGCCGACGGAAGCACCCGAGCCGCAACAGGCGCAATCCCCGGCGAGACCGCAATCCGCAGCGAGAACCGTGCGCCGCAGCCGCCGGGAGCGCACGGGAGAGCTCGCATGATCCGCCGGTGGAAGCCCCGCCGCGGGGCGCTCGTGATGATCGCCGTGCTCTTCAGTACAGGCGCCGCCGTGCGCCTCGTGGGGCATGCGGACGTCATAGCTGGCGCCGCTTTCGCGAGTGATGGTGAAGTCGTCTCAGACGATCTTTGCACGCCGGAGCCGGCGATCGCCGAATTGCTGGCCGATCTGAAGGCACGGGGCAATGAACTCGACGCGCGCGACGAGGCCCTGACGGGTCGCGCAGCCGAGATCGCGGTTGCCGAGGAGGAGCTGGCGGCGAGCCTTCAGCGTCTCACGGAGGCCGAACAGGCGCTTCAGGACACGATCGCCGCGGCGGATGGCGCCATGGAAAGCGACGTGGACCGGCTCGTGAAGGTCTACGAGGCGATGAAACCGGCCGAGGCCGCGGGGCTGTTCGAGGCAATGGAAGTGAGCTTTGCCGCCGGGTTCCTGGCCCGCATGAACGCGGAATCGGCTGCGGCGATCATGTCCGGCCTGCCGCCGGAAACCGCCTACGCCGTCAGCCTGTCCCTCGCGGGCAGGAATGCGGGGGTGCCCACCGAATGAGTCTCGCCAGCGTTCGTTACAAGGAGTCCATGAAATGATCGGGATCGTCGGTATCGTCGTGATCTTCGTCATGGTGTTCGGAGGCTATCTCGCCGCCGGCGGCAAGATGGGGATCATCATGAAGTCGCTCCCCTTCGAGTTCACCATGATCGGGGGAGCCGCCGTCGGTGCGTTCCTCATCTCGAACGACATGTCCTCCATCAAGCACACGCTCAAGGACGTGGGAAAGGTCTTCAAGGGACCGCGCTGGAAGCCGGAGGATTACAGGGACCTGCTTTGCCTTCTGTCAGAGCTCATCCGTCTTGCACGACAGAACCCGGTCGCTCTCGAGGAGCATACCGAAGATCCTGAAAGTTCAGCAATCTTCATGCGTTACCCGCGCATCCTCGCTGACGGCGAGGCCGTCGGCCTCATCTGCGACACGCTGCGCTCCGCATCGATGAACTACGACGATCCGCATCAGGTCGAGGAGGTGCTCGAGAAACGCATGGAGGCCAATCTGCACCATGCGCTTCATTCGAGCCACGCGCTTCAGACCATGGCCGACGGTCTGCCCGCGCTCGGCATCGTCGCCGCCGTCCTGGGGGTGATCAAGACGATGGCGTCGATCGATCAGCCGCCGGAAATCCTGGGTAAACTGATCGGTGGCGCGCTGGTGGGGACGTTCCTCGGGGTCTTTCTCGCCTACGGCATCGTCGGACCCTTCGCCGCAAGGGTGAAGATGGTGACCGAGGAAGACGCGCACTTTCACCAGCTCATCCGTGAGGTGCTCGTCGCCAACCTTCACAACCACGCCGCCAACATCTGCATCGAGGTCGGCCGTCAAAACACGCCGGGCCATATTCGCCCAAGTTTCAACGAGCTTGAAGAAGCGTTGAAACAGGCGAAAACGAGGGAGGCTGCATGATCGCACGCCTCGCCATCGTTGCCACCTTCGTCGCGGGAGGCGCGGCAGCAGAGCCGGTGCGTGTCCTCTCCGGGGAACATGCGGATTTCACGCGCATCGTCCTCATCTTCGACGGGCCCACCAGTTGGAGCGTCTCCGAGACCGAGACGGGCTATGACGTCCAATTCGACCGCGACGACTTCGCCCTCGATCTGGACAGGGTTTTCGACCGTATTCCGCGGGACCGCATCACTGGCGTCAGTCAGAAGGGCGATACGCTCGCCATCGAGACCGGGCCCGAATGTCCCTGCAGCCTGACCGTGTTCGAGGCGGGCGGAAACGCCGTCGCCATCGATGTGAAGGATGCGCCGGGCGATCGCGAAAGTGCCGCCCCGGAGCAGCCCGTTCCGGCGCTTCCCGCGACGTTTCCCGCCTCTGTCAGTGACGCGGCGGTGACGGAGGGTGGCCCGGCTCCGGTCCTGCCGGCAGCCAAGGATCTTTCGGATGCCGCCGAGAATGCGGACCTTCTGACGATGGAGTCCGACCTTCTGGAGCAGATCGGGCGGGCTGCCAGCTCAGGCTACGTGAAGGTCGCCACGCCATTGCCCGATCCCGAGCCCCGGTCGGATGTGGACGTCGGCGAGGTTCCTGCACCGGTGGAGTCGGAGGTCGCCGGACGCTCCCGCCAGGTCTCCAGCCCCACCCGTGACAAGACCTGCCCCGACACTGCGTTCCTCGATGTCGTGTCCGACGATGACGGCGATCCGCTTCTGGCTGTTGCCCGGGCCAGGGCGGATCTCATCAATGGCCGTGGTGATCTGGACCGGACGGCTGCCGTCGCTCTGGCCGAAACCTATCTCAACATCGGCTTCGGTGCCGAAGCGGATCAGGCGCTCGATATCGCGGAACGCCCGCAATCGGACGTCCGCCGGGTGGTGGCACGGCTCGTCGATGGGCGCCCCGACGAAACGCGCGCCTTTGTCGACAGCCATGATTGCGGCGGCATGACGACGCTTCTGGCCATCGTTGCCAAGAGTGCGCCGAAGCTTCTGACGCAGGACATTGCAGGGGTCGAAGCAGCCTTCGCCTCCCTTACCGCGCCACTCCAGCGGAATTTCGGGCCGCGCCTCGCTGTGCATCTGGAAGACACCGGTCACCCCGAGGCGGCGCGCCGCCTTCGTCTCAAATCCCGCCTGCGCTTCGATGAGGGGCTCGTCGCGCCGATTGGCCTGGTCGAGCCAGACGCAGGCGAGGAAACCACTCGGAGCCTCCGCGACATTGTCCGGGAGGGCGGGCCGGAGGCGCCGGCAGCCCTGCTCGGCATCCTGGAGCGCGTCCTCGAGGCTGGCGGCATTCCGGCCTCGGAGGATCTCGCGCTAGCCGAAACCTTCATCAAGGAGCGGGACGAGGAAGACGTGACGCCGGATCTGCTCGCGGCCCTCGCGCTGGCGCGCGCTCGCGGTGGCGAGGCCTCTCGCGCCATCGCTGCCCTGGCCGATCTGTCCGCAAGAGCGCCCGCGGCTGAAACCGACGATCTTCTGGACAAGGTTGCCGCCGCCATCGCCGAGTTGCCCTCCGACGGACTTTTCCTGTCCGGCGTCTACGAGATGAAGCTCGCAGGCTACCTGCCGGACCTTTCGGAGGGGCCCGCCATCGCCATTGCCGAACGAAGCCTGACGCTTGGTTTGCCCGCCCTCGCACAGGACGCGATGACGGGCCTCCGAGGGGTGAACTCGCCCGAAATCAATGTGCTGCGCGCGCGCGTCGCCGACGATCGGGGGGATCGTCGTCTGGCAGAGGCCTTGTCCACCGGCGAGGTCGAGCCCACGGAGGCTGAAGAGACGCCGAATCCGCCGCTCGTTCCGCCCCGTCCGGAAACGGTCTCCCTGAAAAGCAGTAACGCCGCCCTCGAGGCCGGACGTTCGACGCGGAGCCGGATCGAGGCTCTGCTCAGCGGGGAGGGGGCAGATGGCTAGAGCGCTTACCCTCGCCCTGCTGATCGGCGTCGCGACAAGCACGTTCGCGGCCGCTTCGCAGGACCCATGCAGCGAGGCCGCCCGGAACGCCGCCGTTCGGACGGGCGTGCCGTTCGATATTCTGCTGGCCGTCGCGACCGTCGAATCCGGGCGAACGGCGAACGGGAGGAGTTCCCCCTGGCCGTGGACGCTGAACATCGAGGGCACCGGTCATTACCTGCCGAGCCGTGCTGCCGCCGAAGCGGCATTCGCCACCGCCCTCGCCTCCGGCCGCACGAGCACGGATGCCGGCTGCTTTCAGGTGAATTACCGGTGGCACGGTACCGCCTTCGAGAGCCCGGCGGACATGCTGGATCCGAAGGCGAACGCCCTCTACGCCGCGGCATACCTGCAAGAGCTGCACGGCGAATTCGGTGACTGGGACGCGGCCATCGGGGCCTACCATTCCCGCGATCCGGTCAGATCCGCCCGCTACCTCGCCAAGGTCCGCGACGCGCGATCACGCGTGACACCGGGTGGTCCGCCGGCGCCCGCCCCGGCGCGCCAACATGCTCGCGCGAGCAGCTACCCACTCCTCGTCGCGGATGGCGGCAAGCGCTCGGCCGGGTCGCTGTTCGCCACGGCCGGGGGCGCGCGTCCGCTCTTCGGGGCCCTGAGGTGAGAGGTCAGACGTGAAAGTGTTCAAGCCGACGATCCTGCTTGCCCTCGCCCTGATGGGCGTCATCGTCATGATGATCCTGCCGGTGCCGGCAATCGTGCTCGATATCGGACTGGCCGCGTCCTTCGGACTTGCGATCCTTATCTTCACCCTGACGCTCTTCATCGAGCGCCCCCTCGATTTCTCCAGCTTCCCGACGATCCTGCTCGCGTCGCTGATGCTGCGCCTGTCGCTCAACGTGTCGTCGACGAAGCTCATCATAGGCCAGGGACACACGGGAACGGCAGCCGCGGGCGGCGTGATCCAGGGTTTTGCCGACTTCGTCATGGGCGGCTCCCTCCTTCTGGGACTCGTCACGTTCGGCGTTTTGATGATCGTCAACTTCATCGTCATCACGAAGGGTGCGGCCCGCATGGCGGAGGTCGGTGCGCGCTTTGCGCTCGATGCCATGCCGGGCAAACAGCTCGCCATCGACAGCGACATGTCCGCCGGCGCCATCGATCATGAAGAGGCAAAAGGTCGACGCGAGACCGAACAGCAGGAAACGACGTTCTTCGGATCGCTCGACGGCGCGTCAAAGTTCGTGAAGGGCGATGCCGTTGCGGGCCTTCTGATCACCGGGCTCAACCTTGTCGTGGGCCTGATGATGGGCGTCCTCGTCCATGGCATGCCGGCGGGTCTCGCCTTCGAGACATATGCGATCCTGACCGTCGGCGACGGCCTCGTGACCCAGATCCCCGCTGTCATCATCTCCATCGCGGCGGCGCTTCTGCTCGCCAAGGGTGGCGCGCGCGGCGCGATGGACATGGCCGTGTTTGGCCAACTCGGTCGCCACCCGACAGCCCTTGTCGCGGTCGCGATCCTGATGGGGCTTCTGGGGCTCGTGCCCGGTCTGCCGCTCCTTCCCTTCGTTGCCGGGGCGGCGATCCTCGGGATCGCGGGATACCGCGCGATGAAGAGCGAGAAGGTGCGCGAAACCGAAGAGGCCAGATCGATGGAGCCACCGGCAGACATCCGCGAACCCTCCATCGGGGACATGCTCGATCTCGACGATATCCACGTCGAGTTTGCGGCGGACCTGGTCGATATGGTCCTGGATCCCGCAACTGGCCTCGATGCGCGGATCTCGAACATGCGCAGCCATGTCGCCTCCAATTTCGGGCTCCTGCTCCCGGAAATACGGCTGACGGACAATACGGCGCTCCCGTCCGGGACGTACAATGTGCGTATCCATGGGGTCATCCAGGCGACGGATACGCTGCGCCCGAGCCACCTTCTCGCGCTGGTCGGCGACGCGGTCGGCTCGTTGCCACCGGGGGAGGACGTGTCCGAGCCGGTTTACGGAGCGCCCGCGCGCTGGATCGGCGAGCAGGACCGGGAGGAGGCTGCGTTCGCCGGCGTGACGATCGTGACGCCGGCCGAAGTGCTTGCTACGCATCTCCTCGAGGTGGTGAAGCAGAATTTCCCGCGCCTGATGACCCTGAAGGCTCTGCGTCGCACCCTGTCCGAGTTGACCAACCTGTCGGACCCGGCGCGTTCGGAAGCAAACCGGAAACTCATCGACGAGCTCGTGCCGGACAAGGTTCCGGTCGATTTGCTTCTGGCGGTCCTGCGGCTCTTGCTGGAAGAGCGGGTCTCAATACGCAACCTTCCGATGATCCTCGAAGCCATCGCCGAGGCGCGTACCGTTGCCGCAACGCCGGAAGCGGTCTGCGAGCATGTGCGTCAGCGCCTCGGGTTTCAGCTCGTGGCCGCGCTTCGGCGGCCGGACGGCACCGTGCCGCTCCTGCAACTTGCGCCGGAATGGGAGGACCGCTTCCGCGCCTGCCAAGTGAATGCCCGGCAGGGAACGCACGAAATCGCGCTGCCGCCGGACGAGTTCGACAGGCTCTCGACGAGCCTTGCCGAACGCCTCGCGCAGGCTGCGAGGGACGGGATTAACGCGGGCATCGTTGCGCCGCTGCAAAGACGACGCTTCATCACGTCCGTCCTCGCCGCGCGGGGGCTGACGGCGCCGGTTCTTTCCTACGAGGAAGTCGGGATGGACGCGCGTCCGTCGATGATCGGGCAGATCCCGGCGTGACCGCCCTGGCGCAGATAGTCCCGGCGATAGAGCCCTACCTGACCGTGGCCATCGCCGTCTTTCTCAGGGTGGGAGCGGCCCTGGCGGTCTTTCCTGCCTTTGGTGAGCGCAGCGTGCCGCAACGCATCCGTCTCGTCGCGGCGATTGCATTCACGGCGATTATCCTTCCGGCAGCCGCGCCCCATTTTCCGGACGAGCCGCTCGGCGGCCGCGCCTATCTCACCGAGCCGCTGACCGGTCTCGCGTTCGGAATCATGATCCGACTGACGATGCATGCCCTGCAGATCGCCGGTACGGTCGCGGCCCAATCGACGTCCCTGTCGCAGATGTTCGGGAATGCCGGCGCCGATCCGATGCCCGCCATAGGTCACGTTCTCGTCGTCGGAGGTCTCGCTCTTGCGGTGATGGCGGATCTCCACGTGCGGGCCGCTCAGGCAATGATACTGACATACGACATGGTCCCGCCCGGTCGGCTCATTCCTTCGGGAGACCTCGCGGAGCTGGGAATCGCCAGGATCGGTGAGGCCTTCGCGCTCGGCGTGACCCTCGCTGCGCCCTTCATGATCGCCGCGTTTCTCTACAATCTCGCGCTGGGCGTCATCAACCGCGCCATGCCGCAACTCATGGTCACCTTCGTCGGTGCTCCCGCGATCACGGCCGCGGGTCTCATCCTCCTCGCTCTGGCAGCACCTCTCATGCTGCAGGTCTGGCTCGGGGCACTCGAGTCCGTCCTCGAGCAGCCGTTCAGGATGCCACGATGAGCGACAAGGATGGAGCGGAAAAGAGTTTTCAGCCGACGCAGAAGAAGCTCGACGATGCGCGGCGAAAAGGGGAGATCCCGGCTTCGGCCGATCTCAACACGGCGATGGCCTACGGGGGATTGCTGACCGGAGCGGCGCTGTTCGGCGGATCGGCATTCGCCTCGATCGGTGCCATCGGAGCCGGCTTCATCGGCGCGGCGGATCGCTGGGCCCCCCTTTTTCTCGACGGCCGCGGTACGGCGGCCATGGGCGGCACGTTAAACGCATCGGCGCTCGCTATCGCGCCGCTCTTCGCGCTCCCCGCCGGCGCCGTGGCCGTGTTCCTGCTCGCTCGGCGAGGTATCGTCTTCGCGCCGGAAAAACTGCAGCCCAAGCTGTCGCGCATTTCGCCGCTATCGACGATGAAGCAGAAGTTCGGGCCCTCGGGCCTCTTCGAATTCGCCAAGAGCCTCGTGAAGCTGATCGTCGTGAGTGCGATCCTCGCATCGTTTCTCTCATTGCGAAGCCAGGAACTCATCGGCAGCGCCGGCCTCCCGGCGAAAGGCGCGATCGCCCTGCTTCTGCGAACCGGCCTCGAGTTCCTGGCGGTGATCGCCGCGCTGCAACTGGTGATCGGCGGCATCGATTTCGTGTGGCAGCTCTTCGATCACAGGCGCAAGAACATGATGTCGCTGGAAGATATCAAGGACGAGACAAAGGAGAGCGATGGCGATCCGCATCTGAAGCAGGAGCGCCGTCAGCGGGCTCAGGCGATCGCTTCGAACCGCATGATGGCGGACGTGCCCGAGGCGTCAGTCGTCGTCGTGAACCCCACGCACTACGCGGTCGCGCTGAAATGGGATCGCTCGCAGCCCGGTGCACCGGTTTGCGTGGCAAAGGGCGTCGATGAGATTGCCGCGCAGATCCGGCGAACGGCGAGCGAAGCCGGGGTGCCGATCCACGGCGATCCGCCGACCGCGCGAGCTCTCCATGCAACGGTCGAGATTGGCGCCGAGATCCCCACCGACCTCTACGAACCGGTCGCTGCCGCGATCCGGTTTGCCGAGCGGGTGCGCGAGAAGGCGCGTGGGCTGTGACCGGGAAACGCCGTGTCGCGGACGATCCACGTTTGCCGCGCCTGCTCGATGCGGCTGAGGCGGCATGGCGGGGACGGCAGAGAAAGCTGGCCCGTGCCATGGCCGCGGAACGGGAGGCGGCGGAGGCGGTCGCGGACCTGGATGCGCGGAAGGCGGAATGCCTCGCCCAGATGTCAGGGGCGGGCTCCGCGTCCCCCGCCCAGTTCATGGCGGCATGCCGTTGGATGCAATGGGCGGAGGCGGAGCGTGGGGAGCGCAATGCGGCCCTGGCTCGCGCGCGGGCCGCAGCGATGGCCGAGCGGGACGCGGCACGTCCGGTCTTCGGTCGCGTCGCGGTGCTGTCGAAGCTGAGCGGGAAGAAGCCCGGCGGGTAAGCCGCCGAGCTACCCGTCCGGGCGGAGCCTTCAGGAATCCTGCCGCGCGATATCCGTGATTAGAACGTCCACCACCTTCGGCCCGACGACGTCATGGGCAACGCTGAGCAGATCGCGTCTCAGCCCGTTCATGATTACAGCGTCGGTGAACTTGCCGCTGAAGCCCCCGGCATTGGCATGGTCGAACAGGACGCGCAGAAAGCCGTCCCGCAGTTTCGGTTCGCGGGCATAAACCTCTTCTTGAAGAGCCGGCTCGGTCTCCAGGCTGATCGACATCACGATCATCGAGATGACCCGCTCGCGGGACATGACCGGAACGATGAACTGATTGTTGAACTTGACGAACTCGGTGTCGTTCGACGGTTCCGGGATCGGGGCCGCGGCGGGCTTCACGTCCCCGTCGAGCGGAGCGCAGGTCTCCGCCAAGTCCTCCCCCTCGCCGTCGGGCTTCAGAGCAAGTCCCGCCGCAATACCGCCACCGCCGCCAACGAGCGCAAGGATGAGGGGAAGGAGAAGTTTCTTCACGGGTCTGGCTCCGTCAGAAAGGCAGGACGATATCGGCGATCTGCTGACCGATCCGGGGCTGCTGCACGTCGGTAATCTGTCCGCGGCCGCCGTAGGAAATGCGCGCCGACGCGATCTTGTCGTAGGTGATCTCGTTCTGCCGGGAGATGTCCTCTGGCCGGACATAGCCGGACACGATCAGTTCGCGGATCTCAAAGTTGACCCGCACCTCCTGGCTTCCTTCCACCCGAAGGGCGCCGTTCGGCAGAACCTCCGTGACGGTCGCCGCCACGCGCAGGGTCAGCTTCTCGTTCCGGCGGACCGATCCGTCCCCGGCGGAAGAGCTGGAGCTCGTCGCATCGACCGCGTCCGCGAGGCTAGCGCCAAGAGGAAGACGCGGATCGACCCGCTGGGGAATGCCGACAAGCGATGAGATCGCCAGATCTTCACTGCCGCTGCGGCTGCGCTCGGTCGAGTTGGAGATCTCGGCTTTCTCGTCGATCTCCACCACGACGGTCAGGATGTCCCCCTGGGCGCCTGCGCGCCGATCGCCGAGGAGCGATTGGCGATCCCGGCTCCATAGCGATGCCCGGTCCACCGGGCCCTCCGGCTCGAGCGGCGTGGCGAGGGGCGCGGCAACCATGGCGTGGTGCTCGTAATTCCCGGAATTCGAAGTGAAATCCGGAGCGCGGCCAATGTGGCCCACACGGTTGCAGCCTGCTGCGGCCAGGCAGAGAAGAATGACGGCGATCGCGCGCATCAAGGGGACTCCAGTGCAAGTTCGAGGTCCGAATTCGGGCTCAGTACGACGCGCCCCGATCCGTCTACGCGGCCGGTGACCGTGGTGCGGGAGCTGAGGTTCATGGCGCGAATGCGGTCACCTTCCGCGCCCCGGTCGAGGGCGCGCCCTTCGGTGGCGATCGCGACGCCGCCGGCGCGATAGACGAGCGTAATCAGGGCGTTGCGTTCGATGAGTGCAGGGGGCGCGAGGTCCCCGGGACGAATCGCACGATCCGGATAGAGCGTGACCACAGCTTCGAGGCCGACCGCTTCTACCGGGTGTTCCAGTGCGCCCGTGGTCTCGCCAGGGAGGATCTCGACATCCTCCGGAGCGATGATCGTCTTGGCTCGGATGACACGTGTCGGAACGAGTGTCTCGGCCGATGCCG
Organism: Tropicimonas sp. IMCC34011; assembly: GCF_003390865.1. Classification (GTDB taxonomy): domain Bacteria; phylum Pseudomonadota; class Alphaproteobacteria; order Rhodobacterales; family Rhodobacteraceae; genus Tropicimonas_B. Next base: position 334,380 of record NZ_QMEJ01000004.1, on the reverse strand, counting down.
GCAGGCAGACCAGTAGGGCCGCAAGCGGCGCGAGATATGTCGCGAGGGCCGTCATCGGATCTGCGTGGTTGCGCCGAGCATCTGGTCGGCGGCGGAGATGACCTTGGCGTTCAGCTCGTATCCGCGCTGGGCCTGGATCAGTTCAGTGATCTCGCGAACCGCATCGACGGTGCTGTCCTCGAGGTAGCCCTGGCGCAGGGTGCCGAGGCCATCGACACCGGGGGTGGACACCAGTGCGGGGCCGGATGCTTCCGTTTCGAGAAACAGGTTCGAGCCCATCGCCTCGAGGCCCTTGTCGTTGGAGAAGTTGGCGAGCGTGATCTGGCCCAGAAGCTCCGGCTCGACGCGATCCGCGAAGTAGGCGTAGATCTCGCCTTCGCCGTTGATGGACAGGCTCCGTGCGTCGTCGGGAATGGTCAGGCCGGGGACGATGGGATAGCCGTCCGCCGTCACGATGAGCCCGTCCGGCGATCGTTTCAACGCGCCGTCGCGGGTATATCCGGACGCACCACTCGGCAGTTCCACTTCGAGATATCCACGTCCCTCGATGGCGATGTCGAGGTCGCCGCCTGTCGCGCTGAGCGCCCCTTGGGCCACGTTGACCGTCACCGCCGAGGGGCGGACGCCGAGCCCGATCTGGACGCCTGCTGGCAGGACAGTCCCGTCCGATGAATTGATCGTGCCGGGGCGGGTCAGCTGACGGTAGTGCAGGTCCGCGAATTCGGCGCGACGTGCGTTGTAGCCCGTGGTGCTCATGTTCGCGAGGTTGTTCGAAATGACGTCGACCCGCATTTGCTGGGCCGTCATGCCTGTTGCAGCGATCTTGAGTGATTCCATGAAGATATGTCCTCTCAGCCGAGCGTTTCGATGACGCTGGCAACGCGCTTGCTCTCACGGTCGAGGAAGCCCTGGCCCAGTTCGTAGGCCCGCTGCACCTCGATCATCCGGGCCAGTTCCAGCACCTGGTTGACATTGGCCCCCTCGACGAAGCCCTGCAGGATCGTGGCATTGTCGGCGGGGTCGGTTCCGCCCTCGGCGCGGAAGAGCGTATCGCCCGTGCGCTCCAGCTCGGTGGGGTCGCGTGGCACGACGAGACCGATCTGCGCGACGGGACGGCCGTCCGCGCTTACCGTCCCGTCCGCCGCGACTGCGACCCCCCGAGCGTCGGGCGGGACAAAGATCGGGGCGCCCCCCGCGTCGAGCACGAGGTGACCGTCCGGAGTGACGAGGTCTCCGTTGCCGCTGGGCTGAAAGGCTCCGGCCCGCGTGAGGCGGGGGCCGTCCGGAGTTTCGACAGCGAAAAAGCCCTCCCCCTCGATCGCCAGGTCAAGCGTTCCGCCTGTGCGGTTGAGGGGCCCCTGTGACAGGTCCACGGTCCGTCCCCGCGCCGCGCCCATGCTTGTCGACGGCCCCTCGCCGGCCGAGGACACCCATTCGGAGAAGATGACCCCCTCGCGGCGGAAGCCGGTCGTCGAAAGGTTCGCCATGTTGTTGGCGATGGTTCGCATCTCGGCCATCAGGCCGCTCTGCCGGGTCAGGGAAATATAGGACGACATGTCAGATCCCCGCGATCAGCGGCACGAGCCGCGCGGTGAAGAAGTTTGTCAGCGCACCGGTCATGAACCCCATCGAGATCCAGAAGGTGCAAACGATGGCGAGGAGCTTCGGTACGAAGGTGAGCGTCATTTCCTGCACCGAGGTCAGGGCCTGAAAGAGGCCGACGAGGAGGCCCGCCGCCAACGCAACCGCGAGGATCGGCATGGAAATCACGACCGCCAGTCTCAGACCCTCGCGCAGTACGTCGAAGAAAACGGCCTCGCTCATGGGATCAGACCGGCATCCGCAGGATTTCCTGATAGGCCTCGACGACCTTGTCGCGGATGGTTGCCGCAGTTTCGACGGCCAGCTCGGTTTGCGCCAGGGCGGACACGAGAGCGTGGGGGTCGGCTTCGCCGAGCATCGCCGCCTTCGCCGTCGCCTCGCCCTTCGCGACGGTGGCGGTCATGTTCCGCACTGCATCGCCGAAAACTGCGCCGGGGCCGCTACCGGGGTTGGGCGCGGTGACGGGGCGTGCGTCGGCATAGCCCCTGAGGGCGCCGAGAGCTGCGATCTCCATTCTGGATCTCCTTTAGCGTTTAATCAGATCGAGCAGGCCGGCCATCATCTGCCGGGCCTGATCGAATGCCTTGAGATTGGCCTCGTAGCTGCGTTGGGCCTGACGGGCGTCCGCGATCTCGATCATCAGATCGACGTTCGACCCCTCGTAGGTCCCGCTGGCATCGGCGAGGGGGTGGGAGGGGTCGTGAATTCGCTCCAGATCAGCCTGGCTCAGCCGAACGGGTCCCGTCCGGACGGCGCGCGTCTCGGTGCCGGTTTCCTCCAGGGTGAATGCGACGGTCTTTCGCCGGTAACCGGGCGTGTCCACGTTGGAGATGTTTTCCGAGACGTGCTTGATCCGGGCGGCCTGAGCTTTGAGCCCGCTCGCCGAGAGCGACATGGTGCGCGCGAGATCGTTCATCCCTTACCGCCCCAGGCCGTGCCGGATGACGTTGAGCGCGTTGCGGTAGATCGCGAGCGCTATTTCGTGCTGTTGCCGCGTCTCCGAGGACTTCACCATCTCTGTCTCGACGGAAATGGTGTTGCCGTTCGGGTCCGCGTTTGAAGTCTCGGTCATTACGTCCGGAGAGCGGCTCCAGCCGGTCACGAGATGCCCCGCCCGCGTTCGTGACGGGCCTGGCCGGGATGTCGCGTCCCAGACTTCGCTGAAGGGCGCGATATCGCGGGCAACCTCGCCGGGCATATCCACGCGCGCGATGTTGCCGGCGATAAGAGCCTGGCGACGCCCGGCATGCGCCGCCATGCCATGGGCCATTCTGAAGACGTCCAAGGTGTCGAACATCGGGGTTCTCCCGTTTGCTTCAACACTCTCTTAAGGCCGATTCCTTTAAAAACCGTTTGCAACAAAACGGGGAGGCTCAGAATGGCCGAAACGACCATAGAAAACCTGTTCGACGCGGAATTCCGGGATCGGAGCGCATTTCGGCCGGCGGGAAGAATCCTGTCGGCGGGACGGGGTCTGTTCGAGGTCGGAGGTCTCGCGAGAGATGCGGCGCTCGGCGATCACGTTCGGTTCGAAGGAGCCGCGGGGCGGATACGGGGGGAGATCGTTGGCCTATGCGATAGTGCAGTCAGTGTCTTCCCCGACGGGGATGGCGCGGGACTGAGGGTTGGGGATCCCGCGGTTCTCATCGGTCCCCCCAGCCTCGCGCCGGATCGGGGGTGGCTTGGCCGGATCGTCGATCCTCACGGCAAGCCGCTCGACGGGCGCCCGCTCGGCCGGTCCTCACATCCGCGCGCGCTTTTTTCAGCGCCGCCGCCGGCCTCCGCTCGCAAACCGTTCGGGCCCCGCCTCGATACGGGTCTCGCGGTGTTCGACACGCTCCTGCCGGTTGTTCGGGGGCAAAGGATCGGGCTTTTCGCGGGGTCGGGCGTCGGGAAATCCTCCCTTCTCGGAATGCTCGCCCGGGGGCTCGAAGCCGACGTCGTGGTGATCGCGCTCGTCGGGGAGCGGGGGCGGGAGCTCGGCTCCTTCGTTCGCGACGTTCTCGGACCCGAGGGCCTTGCCCGGTCCGTTGTCGTTGTGTCGACGTCGGATCAGCCTCCGCTGTCCCGGCGGCTGGCTTTGCCGGCGGCTTTGACGGTGGCCGAACATTTCCGCGATGAGGGGCAGCATGTTCTTCTTCTGGCGGATTCGATCACCCGGTTTGCCGAAGCGCATCGGGAGGTTGCACTTGCCTCGGGCGAATCGGCGTCGATGCGGGGCTTCCCGCCGTCCATGGCCCATGCGACGATGTCCCTGGCCGAGCGGACGGGGCCCGGTGCGTATGGATGCGACGGAGACATCACGGCCGTTTTCTCCACGCTGGTCGCCGGCTCGGACATGGACGAGCCAGTCGCCGATACGATACGGGGCGTACTCGACGGCCACGTGGTTCTCGATCGCGAGATTGCCGAGCGCGGCCGCTACCCGGCAATCGACGTCTTGCGGTCGGTCTCCCGGAGCTTGCCCTCGGCAGCGACGCCGCGGGAAAACGCGATCATTGCGACCGCCCGACAGAGGCTGGGCGCATATGCGCGTGCAGAACTCATGATCCAATCCGGCCTCTACGAGCCGGGCTCGGATGCCGCCACGGATGCTGCGATCAAGGTATGGACGTCGCTCGACCACTTCGTATCTGAACCCTCGGACTGCGTCGCATCGTCTTTCCTGAAGTTGTCCGCCGCGCTAGCGCCGGGAGGGCTACTGTAAGGTCGGCCCAGAGGGATATCGCGCTCGCTAAGGAGCGGAGGCCGGGCAGAGAAAGCAAGAGACGGTCTCGCTTTTCTATCTCTGCCTGAAGCTTGCCTGAAGGGTTGCGGCCTGACTGACGAGGGTCAGGGCCGCAGATCCAGTCGTAGCACCGAATGCCTCCGCGTCGGCGCGGACGAGGAATATGCGGATCAACTTCTCCATGCGTTCAGGCTCCGCAAAATCGGCCGCGCTGCTCGCTCCGAAACGTCGTTCAGCAATATCCTTGAACGTGTCGAGCTGTGCGTCGAGATCGAGAGCGCCGAACGAGGCCGGGAGGCCGAACGCCTTTTCGAAGACGGCCCTCAGAGGCTTGTTGCCCATGATCGTGTACCATCCGGTGTTGGCTGATCCACCGGCGTTTGAAAGTTCGCCCAATTCCCGCCGCGCGCCGAGTGCAAGGCGGAGGTTCGCATCCTGCTCACCCACGTCCTTCTCGAAGCTCCGAACCGCGAACTCCTTCAGGATCGAATCTGCAAAGCCGGGGCGAATGGTCTTAGGCGGAAGACCACTGCCGAAGCCGAACGCGGCGGAAAATTTCCTGTAGCGTTTATCGGCAAGACGGTTGGAGAGCGCGTCCGGCTCGATCGTGCCATCAGACAGGATACGTTCGACGAAGGCACGGTTGTTGATATCGTCCTCGAGGCCGAAGGCACCAAGCGCGACGCCGAGCAATCGCCGGTCCGCGACGAGGTCGGCGGCAGAGGTGATCGATCCGATCTTCTCTGCGAAGTACGCCTTGTCCCGCGACGAGCTCGAATGCTCGGCATGTGTCTTCTGCTGGCTTTCGAGGGTTCTCGTCAGGAAACGCCAGCCGCCATATCCGCCACCCACGACAATCGGCTGAAAGCTCATGCCACGTCGCTCGACATCAGGCGATCCTCCTCCGGGATCAGTCGACGCAGGATCTTGAGCGCCTGGTAGAAATTCCTCTCGCGGACGAGATCTCCTGCGATAGAGAGCACCTGCAGCCATTCGCGTGCAACGAAGACCTGGGACAGCTGATCGATTCCACGCAGGATCTGATGCTGGGCCTCGTCCGGGGCCGCGTCACCGGCGAGGACGAGTTGCGCGATGTAGCAGACCCGGCGAACCGGAGTCGTCGCTTCCTCCGGGTGGATGGCATCTCTAAGCCGCAAGATATTTGCGTTCTTGCTGACGATGCTCAGGCGGCTGCGGCGTTCGCCGTTCTCGATCACGGCTCCATTGATCAGCACACGCTCGCCGGGCCCCAGTTTGAGGACGAGCCCGCTCATGCCGCCTTCCCCTGCGGTGCGAGGCCGCGCATGACGGACCTGTTGATGTCAACGAGGGGCTCGGCGCCCAATTCACGGCGCAGGACCTGGCGACTGTGATGGTCGACGAACCGGGCGAGGTAGAAGAGGCGGGCACGAAGATCGCGGGGCAAGCCGTTGTCCGTATCAGCAAGGTCAGCCGCCAGGATGATCCATAGGCGGCGGTTGGCATGCACGGCGGAGGCCAGGGCGGAGAAGTCGTCGGGGCCCGCAGAGCATGCGGATTGTAGGCGTCGGGTGACGTCCGCGAAGACGGCGTATTCGGTACCGCGCTGTGTTCGGATCGGAGCCGATCCGGATCCGTAGGCCATTCGGGCCATGTCGACTGCGTTCACTGGATTTCCTTCCGGATGTTCGTGACTCGAACACTAGATCGGGTCGGGGGCGCGAATGACCGCGCCCCCGATTTTGCCTTAGCGGAACAGCGAGAGGATGGACTGCGGCGCCTGATTGGCGATGGACAGAGACTGGACGCCCAGCTGCTGCTGCACCTGCAGCGCTTGCAGCTTGGCGCTCGTCTCTTCCATGTCCGCATCCACCAGCGTACCGATCCCGGCCGTCAGGGCATCGGACAGCTCGTCGATGAAGTTCGCCTGCGTCTCGATGCGGCCCTGGACGGAACCGAATGCCGCCGCGGCGGCCGTTGCGGACTGGATCATGCCCTCGATATTTCCGAGCGCGGTCTCCGCATCGGCCTCCGTGGCAACGCTCAGGTTCTCGAGCTGAGCCAGGGCGCCCGTGCCACGTTCCTGCGTCAGAGTGATGGCGATGCCCGTCTCGTTCGTCAGGTTCTCGACGTCGAGGGTGCCGCCGCCGAGGGTCAGGCTGAACTTCGTATCGTCAAGGCCAGCTGCGGCCAGACCGTTCTTGAGCCCCGACAGGACGGCGTTGTTATCGTCCCCGGCCTGCACCGTATAGCTGCCTTCGGTGTTGCCGACCTTGAGACGCAGGACGTCGCCGGCGACGAGACCCGTGCTGACAGAGGTATCGACACCGGCTTCGCTCGCCTTCAGTGCTGCCGTTCCAGTTGCGGCACCGGACGTATCGAGAAAGTTCGAGCCGAGGGCGACCTGCGTCGTGTCGTTCGCGCCCCCGTTCTCGGTCAGCGTCGCGACGCTGTTGGTGGCGGCGGTGACGGCAGTGCCGGCGGTCGTCGAGAGGTTCTGGGCATCCACGCCGATATTGGAGATGGCAACGCCGCCGCTGGAATTGCGATCAAGCGAGGACAGGATGTCGGAACCGAGATTGCCGTTGGAGTTAAAGGCGCTGCTGGACCCATCGACGAGGTTCAGGCCGTTGAACTGCGCGGCACCGACCACGGACTTGATCTGATCCGTCAGGGCATCGACGTCGTCCTGCAGCGTGGCGCGGGAGACGTTGTCGGACTGGGCCGCGACGATCTTGCCCTTCATGTCGTTCAGAAGGTCGACGACCGTCTCGGACGCCTGCCGGGCAACGGCAACGGTGGACTCGCCGAGGGAAAGGCTCTCGGAGATGCCCTTGAAGCCTTTCACGTCGGATTCCATCACTTTCGAGATGGCCCAGACCGCGGCGTTGTCCTTGGCCGAGGCAACGCTCTTGCCCGTGGATATCTCGGACTGGGTCTTGGTCAGGTTCGCATTGATCCCCTTGAGGGTCTGGAGCGCAACCATGGAGCTGGTGTTGGTCAGAATGCTGGACATACGAGTAAGGTCCTTGAAGTGGGTCGGCGTGTTCCGCCTGTTTGCAAGTTCCGCCGGGGGGCGGTGCGTGGTCGGTGTTCTGACCGAGGCAGGCCCTTTCGATGGCCTGACCATCCATGCTGGATGCGGGGCCATGTCTGACGCTCAAACCCTAACGGGTGGCTAAGGTGCACGGATCAGACACGGAAGAATTGAACTAAAAATCAGCGTCTTCGTTCGAGGCGACCGCTTGAGGGTGTGCCTTGGGCGGAGCCGGTGGCGTCGTAGGTCCGGAGCGGTGCGCTTGTTTCTGCGATACGAGAGAGCGCAGACTCGATCCCCCGGGCCGCCGCCTTGAGCAGACGATGGTTCTCGGCACCGACCCGTCCAAGCGTTTCGGCAAGCGCGGCGGCAGGGCTGATTCCCTTGGCGAGGATCGCTTCCTTCCGCGCGGTGATCTCTTCGAGCCGTGCCAGGTCACCGGACAGGAGGGCCGAGCGTTCGGATTCGAGCACGCGCAGGAGACGCTTGGCGCTGCGTTCACTCATTGCTCCGCCCCGCGATCTGCTGAAAGAGCTGTTCCGCAAGGCCGATCCCCCCGGCATTCGCGATATGACGCGCCTGTTCGCGGCGCATCATGTCTGCAAATTGCGCCTCCCCGACGCCGCCGCCGAAACTCTCGCGCGCCTCGCCGAAGCCGGCGTGTTTCAGCATTTCGTCAAGGAACACGCCCTCGAGCTCTGTGGCGACCTTCCGGATCGCCGCGTTTCTGTCCGCCTGCGGCGGGGCGGAGGTGGTCGTCTCGATCAGCATTCTGCCACTCCTTTTCCTGTGTGGCGGCGCTATTACCGTTCCGCCGGTAAAGAAGTGGTAAGGGGCTTGGGATATCTGACGGTGGTCGATACCCCGAGAGAGGCCCACAGCCGATGTATCTCGCGCTGCCCCAGACCGTTCCGTCCGTGGCTCCCGAGCCCTCCAGAACGACCGCGCCGGACGCGGCCAAGGGCGATTCGGGCGTGTCGTTCCTGCTTCATATGATGCCCGAAGTCGGTGTTCCGGACGGGGAGCAGGGCGCGCTATTGCCTGACGGGGAGGCCCTCGCTGCCGGGGGTGCCCCGACGAACGACCAGGATGTCGATCCGGATGTCGAGGCAGCGAACGTTGCGGAAATCGTGGTGGAGTCCGGTGAGACTATCGCTCCGGTGGACGTCCCGTCGCATCGGGGCAAACCCGAAGGTGATGAGGCGATGGACCCTGCGCAGGGCCAGCCGGCGGAGGATCGGACGAGGGACTTGCGTGCCGGTGCCGCCGGGGCCGAGTTCGCGGCTCCCCCGCGGATCGAGGCGACCGCCGAAACGCCTATACCGAGAGGGACGCGCGAGGCAGCAGAAGTACCTCAGCAGCCGGAGCTCCGATCCGTGACGAGCAACACGCCCGTACCCGGGCAACCGTTCGATGTCAGCTCGGTTGATATGCGCGCCGTCGATGCGCGCGCGGCAGAGGGGCCGCGTGCCGTCACCGGACGCGTGGTAGGCGGGCAGACCTCGGTCGATCGTCTTGCCGTGACCGAGGACCGACAGGTTCAGGTGCGTGTTCTGGCGGATGAGAGGAACGCAGAGCGGGCTCGGGCGGAGCGGGCGCCGCCCGAGGAGGTGGAGGACAAGCCCTCGCCTCGGGCCGCGGCGCCCGATCGATTGACGCCACAGGTCAAGGTCATGCCGCAGCAGGCTTTCCTCCAGTTGGCCGCCGTCGATCCGGGGATCGGGGCCGGGCAGGCAGAGACGGCCGCGATGCCTGCAGGGGGCGGGGACGCAGGCACGCTGCAGAGTACGTCTCCTGCCGGTCCCGCGACCGCCCCCCAGACCAATCCGGCGCAGGCCCAGACCCAGGCCGCGGCAATCACCCAGCAGATCGCCGACGCCGCGCGGCGCCAACCCGATGGGCGCGTGGAGATCCGTCTTGATCCCGAGGAGCTCGGTCGGGTGAGCCTGACCCTCTCCCGTGGCGAGAACGGGATGAGCGTCAGCGTCGTCGCCGACCGGCAGGAGACGCTCGATCTCATTCGGCGCCATTCCGAGCTTCTCGCCCGCGATCTCGCTGGACTCGGGTATGGCTCTGCAAGCTTCGACTTCTCCGGCGGATCCACCCGGCAGGGCAGGGACGACGATGCGCCGTTCCAGACCGGGGGAGCTCTGCCGGACGGAGCTGGAGCGGAGCCTGCCGCCTCGATCAGAATGGCGCCGGGCACGGGCCTCGATCTCAGAGTATAGGAGACCATAATGGATGTTTCGCCCGCACAGCTCACCTCTCAGGGCACTCAAACAAGCGCGAGCAAGACGGCAAGCGCTGCCCTGTCGTCCGATTTCGAGACGTTCCTGAAGATGCTGACGACGCAGATGGCCAATCAGGATCCGCTGAACCCGATGGAATCGTCGGATTTTGCGCTTCAGCTCGCGACGTTCTCCGGCGTCGAGCAGCAGGTCCAGACCAACCAGCTGCTCGAGGGACTGGCCCGGTCGATGGGGGCCGGGAACATGGCGCAGCTTGCCGGCTGGGTCGGCATGGAGGCACGGGCGGAGGCGCCGGCCGCGTTCACCGGGCGGCCGATCACCGTCGTGCCGTCTCCTCCGCCGGAGGCCAGCACCGCCGATCTTGTCGTGCGGGATGCCGAAGGCGTGGAGCGGGACCGCGTTCGCATCGGGGCCAGCGGCTCGCCGCTGGACTGGACCGGCGAACTCATGGGGGGCGGGATGGCCGCGCCCGGGATCTACAGCTTCGAGACGGAGGCGCTGGACGAGGCGGGCGAGGTGATCTCGACCGACCCGGCGGAGGTCTACGTCCCGGTCACCGAAGCGCGGAACGCCGGGGGGGAGGTCCGGCTGGTGCTCGCCGGCGGCGCGGAAATCGCCGCCTCCGAGATCGCCGCGGTCAGGGCCGGACGCTAGCGGACCGGCGTCAGAGCAGAGTCATGACCCACCCGGCAAGGAGCGCCGAGGCTGCGCCGAACGCGAACCACAGACCACGTCGCCTGGGCTCCTCCCTCCGGCCCTGCTCCTGCACCTGATCCCGCCGGTCCTTCTGCGTTTCGCGCAGAAGCTCCTCGGCCAGATGCGGCAGGCGCGGGCCGAACCGGGACAGGACACGCGCCGTCCTTGCCAGATCCCGTGCGAAGGCCTTGGGGCCGAGATTGTCGCGGATGTAGGTCTCGACCACGGGCTGCGCGGTGTTCCAGATGTTGATGCGAGGATTGAGCGACCGCGACACCCCTTCCACCACGACCATGGTGCGCTGCAGAAGGATCAGCTCCGTCCGCGTCTCCATCCCGAAACGCTCCGTGACCTCGAAGAGATAGGTCAAGAGGCGGCCCATCGAAATGCGGGAGGCGTCCATGCCGAAGATCGGCTCGCCGACGGCGCGCAGGGCGCGGGCGAACTCGTCCACGTCGCGGTCGGCCGGGACGTACCCGGCTTCGAAGTGCACCTCTGCAACCCGCCGGTAATCCTTGCGGATGAAGCCGTAGATGATCTCGGCATAGACCCGGCGGGTGTAATCGTCGATCCGCCCCATGATGCCGAAATCGAGGGCGATGATGTCCCCGTCCGGAGAGACCTTGAGGTTCCCCTGATGCATGTCCGCATGGAAGTAGCCGTCCCGAAGCGCATGGTTGAGGAACAACTCCAGCACCCGATCGCCGAGAGCCGCGCGGTCGTGCTGCATTGCGTCGATCGCGGGCAGGTCATTCGCGGGAATGCCTTCGGCCCAGTCCAGCGTCATCACCCTCCGGCCGGAGAGGAACCAATGCACGCCCGGCACCCGGAACCCCTTGTCCGCCTTGGTGTTCGCGGCGAATTCGGCGGCTGCCGAGGCTTCCATCCGCAGGTCGAGTTCGCCAAGAACGGTGTTCTCGAAATGCTCCACGACCTCGCGCGGCCGCAGGCGACGGGAGGCGGGGTGAAGCGTCTCGATCACGGACGCGATCAGGTAGAACGCATCGATATCCCGGCGGAAGGCCTGCTCGATGCCCGGCCGCAGCACCTTCACCGCGACCTCCTGTCCCGTCTCGGCGACGCGCGCATGGTGGACCTGCGCGATCGAGGCGGCGGCGACGGGCTCCGAGAATTCCGAAAAGAGTGTCTCGGGATCTGCTTCCAGCTCCGCGGAGACGGCGGCGAGCGCCTCGCTCCGCGGGAACGGGGCGAGCTTGTCCTGAAGGACGCGGAGCTGCCGGGCGAGATCGTCGCCCACGACGTCCGGGCGCGTGGAGAGGATCTGGCCGAACTTGATGTAGGCCGGACCGAGCGCGGTCAGGGCCCGCGTCGCGGGCGGCAGCGCGGGATCGCCCTCGTCCCCGAGGAACCGGAACGGCCGCCCCAGGATCCGCGCGACGGCGCGCAGGCGCGGCGGCGCATCCATCGCTTCGAGGACGACGCTCATCGCGCCCGTCCTCTCGAGCGTCGCGCCGGTGCGGATAAGCCGCCAGATATTGTGGGGTCCGCGCACCTAGATCTTCCACCCCGAATGAAGGGCCGCGATCCCGAGCGAGAGGTTGCGATACGCGACGCGCTCGAAGCCAGCGGTGCGGATCATGGAGGCGAAGGTGTCCTGATCGGGGAACTTGCGGATCGATTCCACGAGGTACTGGTAGCTGTCACGGTCCCCCGTCACGAGCTTGCCCATGCCGGGAATGACGTTGAACGAGTAGGCGTCGTAGGCGCGGCGCAGCGCATCGTTCGGAACGCGGGAAAATTCGAGAACCATCAGTCGCCCGCCCGGCTTCAGGACGCGGAACGCCTCGTTCAGGGCCTCTTGCGGCCGCGTGACGTTGCGGATTCCGAAGGCGATCGTGAAGACGTCGAAGGAAGATGCCCGAAACGGCAGCGCCATCGCATCGCCCGCGACCCAATCCAGCCGCTCGGCGAAGCTCTCCGCGTCCGCCCGGCCGCGCCCGGCTTCGAGCATGGAGGTGGTGACGTCGCAGATCGTGGCCGTCGCGGTCGGCGCGCGCTTGAGGAACCGGAACGCGATGTCCCCCGTTCCGCCGGCCACGTCGAGGAGCACCTGGCCGGGACGCGGTGCCAGCCAGTCCATCATGGCATCCTTCCAGAACCGGTGAACGCCACCGCTCATCAGGTCGTTCATCAGGTCATAGCGGGACGCGACGGAGGTGAAGACGCCCTGTACGAGCCCCTTCTTCTCGGACTCCGGGACGGTGCGTGCGCCGAAATGCGTTTCGGGGGACGTCGGGTCGCTCTGGGGATGATCGGTCATGGGCCCTTGCCGTGGTGCAGACCGCCCTTTCTTATAGGCCGTCCGGGGCGGGAGACAATGGACGGCCCGAACGACGAAGCGAGGATCGATGCCCGAATTGCCCGAAGTCGAGACCGTCCGGCGGGGCCTTGTGCCGGCCATGGAGGGGCGCCGCATCGTCGCGGCGGACATCCGCCGGCCCGACCTTCGCTGGCCGTTGCCCGAGAAAATGGGTGAACGGCTGACGGGCGCGCGTGTCCTCGCGCTGCGCCGCAGGTCGAAATACATCCTCGGCGAGCTCGACACCGGGGAGACCCTGCTGATCCATCTGGGGATGTCCGGACGGATCCTGATCTCCGGCCATGCCGTCGGCGATTTCGTTCACGAAGCAAGCACGCCGCAGAAGCACGACCACGTGATCCTCGACATGGATGGCGGCGCTCGGGTGACGATGAACGACGCTCGGCGCTTCGGAGCGATGGACCTGATCGCGACGAAGGACCTGGACGCGCATCCCCTCCTCGCCGGGCTGGGCCCGGAGCCCTTCGGCAATGCCTTCTCGGAGCCATATCTCGTCCGGCGCCTCGCGGGGCGGAAGACGCCGATCAAGGCGGCGCTTCTCGATCAGAAGGTCGTGGCGGGCCTTGGAAATATCTACGTCTGCGAAGCACTTCACCGCGCCCGCATCTCGCCGAAGCGCCTCGCCGGCCGGGTTTCGGCGGAGCGCGTGGGGCGTCTCGTTCCGGTCATCCGCGCCGTGCTCGAAGAGGCGATCGCGGCCGGCGGCTCCTCCCTTCGGGATCATCGCCAAACGGACGGAGAGCTGGGCTATTTCCAGCACTCGTTCCGCGTCTACGGCCGGGAGGGACAGCCTTGCATGACAGATGGATGCCCGGGCGAGGTGCGCCGGATCGTGCAGTCGGGTCGGTCCACCTTCTATTGCCCGGTCTGCCAAAGATAGCTTGAACGCGAGGGCGTGGCTGCTAAGGCTACGTGCCTGTGACACCGTGAAGGGGATCCGCCCAATGGCGTACGAGACGATCGTCGTCGACACGTCGGACCATATCTGTCTGATCAAGCTCGACCGGCCGGAGGCGCTGAACGCGTTGAATGCCCAGCTCCTGCGGGAGCTCGGGAAGGCGCTGACGGAGGCCGATGCCAACGAGAAGGTGCGCTGTATCGTCATCACCGGCACCGAGAAGGCGTTCGCCGCCGGTGCGGATATCGCCGAGATGTCCAAGATGAGCTTCGTCGATGCGTTCGGCGGGGACATATTCGGCGCCGAGGCGCAGCCGCTCCAGCGCGTTCGCAAGCCGATCATCGCGGCCGTCGCGGGCTACGCGCTCGGCGCGGGCTGCGAGCTTGCCATGATGTGCGACTTCGTCATCGCTGCCGATACCGCCAAGTTCGGCCAGCCCGAGATCAACCTCGGCGTCATGGCCGGGATGGGAGGCACGCAGCGGCTGACCCGGCTCTGCGGCAAGTCCAAGTCGATGGACATGCACCTGACCGGCCGGTTCATGGATGCGGAGGAAGCCGAAAGGGCGGGGCTCGTCAGTCGCGTGGTTCCGGCCAAGAAGCTGATGGAAGAGGCGATGGCCGCCGCGGCCAAGATCGCTGAGAAGTCCGCGCTTTCCGTCATGGCGGTCAAGGAAGCGGTGAACCGCAGCTACGAGACGCCGCTCGCCGAGGGCATCCTCTTCGAGCGCCGCATGTTCCACGCGCTTTTCGCCACCGAGGACAAGTCCGAGGGCATGTCCGCCTTCCTTGAAAAGCGCGAACCTGCCTTCCGCGACAAATAAGGTGCCCGGCCGGGGTTCCATCTCCGGGCGGATTGCCGTATAGGCCGCCGTCACATGCGCGTGGAGCCCGCTCAGGCTGGAATCGACAGGTTCGGACCGAACCCGGGACTTTTGCGTGCGAAGATTTGCAACTGACCCGATCCGAGGGACCCGAACATGGCCAATACGCCGCAATCCAAGAAACGCGCCCGTCAGGCCGCGCGCCGTCTCACCGTCAACAAGGCCCGTCGCTCGCGCATCCGGACCTTTATCCGGCGCGTCGAGGAGGCCATCGCCACCGGTGACAAGGAAGCCGCGGAGACCGCTCTGCGCACCGCCCAGCCCGAGCTGATGCGAGGCGTCACCAAGGGCGTCATCCACAAGAACACGGCGTCGCGGAAGATGTCCCGTCTGGCCCATCGCGTGAGCAAGGTCGGCGCTGAGGGCTGATCGTCCAGCGCTGTTTCAGCACCCGAATTCGAGAAGGCCCGTCGCACCAGCGGCGGGCCTTTTTCTTGTGCGTGTTCGATTCGACGCGGGGCGTTCGCTTGGAAAATTTTTTCCGCTGACGCAGCGTCTTATGGCAAATCCGGGCGGCGAGGTCCGTGCGTTCGGCGGATGCCGAAATTTGCGGCTCGGGCGCCACATCGCGGGGCAAAAGCGAGCTCAGCCGTCTGCCGGGCGCCTGCCCCGGGGGCGCTCTCCAGGCGTCGGAAGGTTGTTTGATTTGCGCCGCAATAGGTTGCCCGGATTCGGGGGCGCCCGGACAGAGTCAAGGTACAGGTTTGCGTTGCCGAGTCCCGGATCCGGACGGTAGTTTGTCCGAGCGATTCACATCGTCCGGGGGGACAGTGATCGAGTCGCTCGCCGGACGTCTTGGGGAAGTCTTGTCCGGCTTGTTGAGCGACACGGTCGACCAGCGGAATTGCCGGAGTACCCGGCATCCGAGCAAGCATTCGGCGCGTATTGCCGGATCTCTGGTCATGTCCGGAACATGAGCAACCCGGCCGTTAGCCGGAGACACACGCACCGGCGTAGGGTGCGGTCCATACTGACCGTTTGTCCTTGGGCAAGCGGGTGGTTGCTTACGTCCGAATGTCCGGCCTGCTGTGAATTGCCGGGGCCTTGCACCAAAGCAGGCTCTGCAAAGAGGCAAGAAATTGACGCAGGAGCGTGTCGGGCATGACGCACGAAGCATGGGGGCAAGTGCAGGAGCAGTTGCGCAGATCGGTGGGGCAGAGCAGCTTCAAGAGCTGGATCGAGCCGCTCGAATTCGATCGCGTGAGTGAGGGGGTCGCCCGGTTCAAGGTTCCGACGGGCTTCTTCGGCACCTGGGTCTCCCGCCATTACGGCGACCTGATCGTGCGCGGCTTCGCCCAGTCCGGCTCGCCGGTGGACCGTCTCGATTTTGCGCTCGTGGATGCCGCGCCGCCGGCGCCGAAGCCGTCCCCCGCCCGGAGTGACGCCGCTCCGGCCCGCCCCAGGGCGGAGGAGCACGACAACACCAGCGCGCCTCTCGATCCCAGCTGCACCTTCGACGAGTTCGTCGTCGGCAAGTCCAACGCGCTGGCCCATGCCGCCGCGCGTCGCGTCGCCTCCGCCACGGATATCACCTTCAACCCGCTGTTCCTCTACGGCTCGACGGGCCTTGGTAAGACGCACCTGATGCACGCCATCGCCTGGAAGCTCAGGACCGAGCGTCCGGACCTGCGCGTGGTCTACCTGTCGGCCGAGAAATTCATGATGCGCTTCGTCGAAGCGCTGCGGATGAACGGCACGATGAAGTTCAAGGAGCTGTTCCGTTCGGTGGACATCCTGATGGTGGACGACATCCAGTTCATCGCCGGCAAGGACAGTACGCAGGAAGAGTTCTTCCATACCTTCAACGCCCTCGTGGACCAGCGGAAGCAGATCGTGCTCTCCGCGGACCGTGCGCCGGGCGACATCAAGAAGCTCGAGGACCGGATCGCGAGCCGGATGCAGTCCGGCCTCGTGGTGGACCTTCTGCCCACCGATTACGAACTGCGCCTCGGCATCCTGCAACAGAAGGCCGAGCTATATCGTTCGCTGGCGCCGGGCTTCTCGGTTCAGCCGGACGTCCTCGAGTTCATGGCGCGCCGCATCTCCGCCGACACGCGGACCTTGGAAGGCGCGCTCAAGAAGCTCATCGCCCATGGCGGTTTCCTCGAGCGGGAGATCACGCTGGAAGTGGCGCAAGATTGCCTGTCGGACACGCTCCGGTCCTCCGAGAAGGCGCTGACAATCGAAGAGATCCAGCGCGCGGTGAGCGAGCATTTCGCCATCCGCCTGTCGGACATGATCGGGCCGAAGCGCCTGCGCGCGATTGCCCGTCCGCGGCAGGTCGCGATGTACATCTGCAAGGATCTTACCTCCCGCTCCCTGCCCGAGATCGGGCGCCGCTTTGGCGGCCGGGACCACACGACGGTGATCCATGCGGTGAAGCGGATCCAGGAGCTGATGGTCGGGGACCGTCAACTGGCCGAGGACATCGATATCCTCCGCCGCCGCCTGCAATCCTGACCCAACCTTTTCGCGCGACTGCAACAGGCGTCGCCTCTCGTCCCTTCGGGGACTTGTGCGGCGCCGCGAAGCGGGTAACGTGCGCCTCCCTGCGGTAGATGGAGCGCCTGTCATGAAGATCAGCATCGAGCGCGGCACGCTTCTGAAGGCGGTCAGCCATGCCCAGTCGGTGGTCGAACGCCGGAACACCATTCCGATCCTCGCCAATGTGCTTATCGAGGCGGACGGCGACACGGTCAGTTTCCGCGCCACGGATCTGGACATCGAGGTCGTGGACAAGGTGCCGGGCCAAGTCGAGCGAGCCGGCTCCACCACGGTATCGGCGGTGACGCTCCACGAGATCGTCCGCAAGTTGCCCGATGGAGCGCTGGTGAAACTCGTCGACGACACCGCCTCCCAGCGTCTGTCCGTCGAGGCCGGACGCTCGCATTTCCACCTCGCGACGCTGCCGCGGGAAGATTTCCCGGTCATGGCAAGCGCCGAGTACACAGCGAATTTCGCGGTTCCGGCGCCGGTTCTGCGGCGGCTGTTCGACAAGTCCAAGTTCGCGATCTCCACCGAGGAGACGCGGTACTACCTGAACGGCGTCTACATGCATCTCGCGGACGGCGAGGACGGGCGGGCGCTGCGCTGCGTGGCGACGGACGGGCACCGCCTCGCCCGTATCGACGCGCCGCTGCCAGAGGGCGCCGATGGCATGCCGGGCGTGATCGTGCCCCGCAAGACCGTGGGTGAACTGCGCAAGCTTCTGGACGACGACGAGACCGAAATTGCCGTCTCCGTCAGCGAGACAAAGGTGCGCTTCGCGACGCCCGAGATCACGCTGACGTCCAAGGTCATCGACGGGACGTTCCCGGATTACGCCCGCGTGATCCCGGTCGGCAATCCCAAGCGTCTCGAAGTGGATGCCAGCGAATTCGCCCGCGCGGTGGACCGTGTGGCGACCGTGTCCTCGGAGCGCTCCCGGGCCGTGAAGCTCTCCCTCGACGAGGATCGGCTGGTCCTCTCGGTCAACGCGCCCGACAGCGGCGCGGCGGAGGAGGAACTGGCCGTAGCGTATGCGGACGAGAAGCTGGAAATCGGTTTCAACGCCAAGTACCTCCTGGAGATCGCGAGCCAGGTGGACCGCGAGAACGCGGTCTTCATGTTCAACTCCTCGGGCGATCCCACCCTGATGCGCGAGGGGTCCGACACCTCCGCCGTCTATGTCGTGATGCCGATGCGGGTCTGAGCCCGGACGGGGCGGCGCTCGCCGCCGTCCTTCGCCAAGATAAAGGGGCGCCATGCCCGGCCTGGCCGTCACCGAGCTGACCCTGTCGCATTTCCGATCCCACCGCCGGATGACTCTGGAGGCAGGGCCGCGGCCGGTCGCGATCTTCGGGCCGAACGGGGCGGGGAAGACCAACCTGATCGAGGCTGTCTCCCTGCTCTCGCCGGGCCGCGGGATGCGGCGCGCGGGGGCAGACGAGATCGCCCGGCGCCCCGAGGCGCTCGGGTGGAAGATCGGTGCGGAGATGGACACGCCCTCCGGCCGGCATTCCGTCGAGACCTGGTCCGAGGGCGGTCCGCGCAGCGTGCAGGTGGATGGCAAGCCGGCGCCGCAGGCCGCGCTCGGGCGGATCGCCCGCGTGGTCTGGCTCGTGCCGAGCATGGACCGTCTTTGGATCGAGGCCTCCGAGGGGCGACGGCGGTTTCTCGACCGCATGGTCCTCGCCTTCGATCCCGGCCACGGGGAGGCGTCGCTCGCCTACGAAAAGGCGATGCGGCAGCGGAATCGGCTCCTGAAGGACCAGGTCCGGGACGCGGGCTGGTACGGGGCGCTGGAGGCGCAGATGGCGAGCGCCGGCGCGCGGATCGCTTCGGCGCGGCGCTCGGCCCTGAGCCGGATCGCCGCGGCGCAGGAGGGGGCCGTGACGGCCTTTCCCGCGGCGGATCTCTTCGTCGAGGCGGAGGGGCCCGAGGAGGAGGATGCGCTCGCGGAGGCCTTTGCCCGGGGCCGCCCAGCGGACCTTCACGCCGGCCGCACCCTCATCGGCCCGCACCGAACGGACCTGGGCGCGACCTACACCGCCAAGGGGGTGCCGGCGGCGCAATGCTCCACCGGGGAGCAGAAGGCGCTCCTCATCAGCCTCGTGCTGGCGCAGGCGCGCGCCGTGGCCGAGGATGCCGGTGCGCCGCCGCTTCTCCTGCTCGACGAGGTCGCCGCACATCTGGACGAGGGGCGCCGCGCCGCGCTCTACGACGAGATCGTTCGCCTCGGCGCGCAGGCCTGGATGACGGGGACGGGACCGGAGCTGTTCGAGCCTCTCGAGGGCCGGGCGCAACGGCTCCACGTGACCGAGGCAGATGGCATATCCCGGGTGGAGGATGTGACGTGAGGAGCCCGAGATGAGGTATCTGACATGACGCTCGGCCCCGCACAGCTCGCGCTCTATGCCGGAGGATTGCTGGCCCTTTTCCTTACTCCGGGCCCGGTCTGGGTCGCGCTGACGGCGCGCACGCTCGCTGGCGGGTTCTCCGCGGCATGGCCGCTCGCGATCGGCGTCGCGATCGGGGATCTCCTCTGGCCGGTCCTCGCGATCTTCGGAGTGACCTGGATCCTGTCCGTCTATGGCGGGTTCCTCGAGATCCTTCGCTGGGTTGCGGTGGTGCTCTTCGCCGTCATGGGTGCGCAGCTCATCCGAAAGCCTGCCGTCCTGACCGCGGGCTCGGACAGCCGCCTGACCCGCCCTGGCCGCCGCGCCGGGTTCATTGCCGGCGTCGCTGTCATCCTCGCGAACCCGAAGGCGATCCTGTTCTACATGGGGATGCTGCCGGGCTTCTTCGATCTGGATGCGCTGACGGGGCCGGACATCGCCCTTATCGCCTGCATCTCCTTCGTCATCCCGCTCTTCGGCAACCTCGTGGTGGCGACGTTCGTGGACCGCGCGCGGCGGCTTTTGTCCTCGCCTGCCGCGGTGCGGCGGACGAACCGCATCGCCGGCGGGATGCTTCTCGCCGTCGCACTCGCCATCGCGTTCGGGTGACACCAAATATTGTGGGCGCTGCGTGACAATCCCCACTGGTTCGCGATATACGGGCAAGCAGAATAACAAGGATCGTGCAGATGTCCGAACCCGCCCGGCAGCCCGAAGACTACGGCGCCAGTTCGATCAAAGTTCTCAAGGGCCTGGAGGCCGTTCGCAAGCGTCCCGGTATGTATATCGGGGACACGGACGACGGTTCCGGCCTGCACCACATGATCTACGAGGCCGTGGACAACGGCATCGATGAGGCGCTTGCCGGTCATGCCGATGCCGTGACGGTGACGCTTCTTGCCGACAACTCGGTCTCCATCCGAGATAATGGCCGGGGTATCCCAACCGATATCCACGAGGAGGAGGGCGTCTCCGCGGCCGAGGTCATCATGACCCAGCTGCACGCGGGCGGTAAGTTCGACCAGAACAGCTACAAGGTGTCCGGCGGTCTGCACGGCGTCGGCATCTCGGTGGTGAACGCGCTGTCCGACTACCTCGAGCTGCGCATCTGGCGGAACGGGAAGGCCCATTACGCCCGGTTCGAGCGTGGGGAGACGGCGGAGCCCCTCAGGGTGACGGGCGAGTCCGAGGGGGAGAAGGGCACCGAGGTGCGCTTCCTCGCCTCGACCGATACGTTCTCCAATCTCGACTACAACTTCGCGACGCTCGAGAAGCGCCTGCGGGAGCTGGCGTTCCTCAATTCCGGCGTCAAGATCGTCCTGCGGGACGAACGTCCGGCCGAGGTCAGGGAAGTGGAACTCTGCTACGAGGGCGGCGTGCGGGAATTCGTGCGCTACCTTGACCGCTCCAAGTCGTCGGTCATGCCGGACCCCATCTTCATGGAAGGGGAGCGGGACGGCATCGGCGTCGAAGTCGCGATGTGGTGGAACGACGGCTACAACGAGATGGTCCTGCCGTTCACCAACAACATCCCGCAGCGCGACGGTGGTACGCACCTCGCCGGCTTCCGCGGCGCCCTGACACGGACGATCAACCTCTACGCCGGCCAGTCCGGCATCGCGAAGAAGGAGAAGATCAACTTCTCCGGGGACGATGCGCGCGAAGGCCTGACCTGCGTTTTGTCGGTGAAGGTGCCGGATCCCAAGTTCTCCTCCCAGACCAAGGACAAGCTGGTCTCCTCCGAGGTGCGCCCCGTGGTCGAGAGCCTCGTGAACGAGAAGCTCGCCGAGTGGTTCGAGGAGCACCCCCAGGAAGCGCGCATGATCGTCGGCAAGATCGTCGAGGCGGCCCTGGCGCGCGAGGCGGCCCGCAAGGCGCGGGAACTGACGCGCCGCAAGACCGCGATGGACGTCGCCTCGCTGCCGGGCAAGCTCGCCGATTGCCAGGAGAAGGACCCGGCGAAGTCGGAACTCTTCCTCGTCGAGGGTGACAGTGCGGGCGGCTCGGCCAAGCAGGGCCGCGCCCGCCAGAACCAGGCCGTGCTTCCTCTCAAGGGCAAGATCCTGAACGTCGAGCGCGCGCGCTTCGACCGGATGCTGTCGAGCCAGGAGATCGGCACGCTGATCACCGCCCTCGGCACCGGCATCGGGCGGGACGAGTTCAACATCGGCAAGCTGCGCTACCACAAGGTCGTCATCATGACCGATGCCGACGTGGACGGGGCCCACATCCGGACCCTGCTTCTGACGTTCTTCTTCCGGCAGATGCCGGAGCTGATCGAGGGCGGCTATCTCTATATCGCGCAGCCGCCTCTCTACAAAGTCTCCCGCGGCAAGTCCGAGGTCTATCTCAAGGATCATCCGGCGCTGGAGGATTACCTGATCGACATGGGGGTGGAGGGCGCCATGCTGCGGCTTTCCACGGGGGAGGAAATCACCGGCCATGACCTCGTCCGCGTCGTCACCGAGGCGCGCGAGATCCGCCGGATGCTGCAATCCTTCCCGACGCATTATCAGCACCGGATCCTCGAACAGGCCGCCATCTCGGGAGCCTTCGTGCCCGGCCGTATCGATCAGGACCAGCAATCCGTGGCCGATGCCGCGGCCTCACGGCTCGACCTCGTGTCGCTGGAATACGAGCGCGGCTGGCAAGGCCGTCCCACGCAGGACAAGGGCATCCGCCTGTCGCGCATGGTCCGCGGCGTCGAGGAGGCCCGGATCCTCGACGGTCACGTCATGCGCTCCGGCGAGGCGCGCAGGCTCGGCAGTCACACCAAGGCCCTGCAGGACATCTACAGCGGAATCGCCCAGCTCCATCGCAAGGACAAGCACATCCAGATCGAGGGGCCGCTCGGCCTCCTGGACGCGATCCTCGAGGAGGGGCAGCGCGGCCTGTCGCTCCAGCGTTACAAGGGCCTGGGCGAGATGAATCCCGATCAGCTATGGGAGACCACGCTCGATCCCGAAGCCCGCACCTTCCTGCGCGTGACCGTGGACGACGTCGCTGAAGCCGACGACATCTTCACCAAGCTCATGGGCGACGTCGTCGAGCCCCGTCGCGAGTTCATCCAGTCCAACGCGCTTTCCGTGGAGAACCTCGACGCGTGAGGCGATGTAGGCGCGCGCGTAGTTTTTCGCGGAGGGATGACGGAATAAAATTGAAATATTTATACTTGTCAGTGGGTTGTCGTATCCTTTAAAAGCGGCAACCTACTTCGCGAACTGATCAGGCGTAGAGCCTCTACGGAGCGATGCGGCCGGCAGTATCTTTCTGTTCTGGCCTGGAATTGGCCATTGCCCATGAAGGCTACGCTGAGCAATTCGCTATAGAAGGAAGTTGCCAGGAGTGCGAGGTCGCGAGCGTAGAGCGGATGCGATGACCGGCTGCAGGCGGACCTTGAGATGTCGAGCGGGATGCCAGAGTGCCTGGGCTCACTGTGCATCCTCGGCAGCGATCACCATGGAGGGAAAGGGGAAGCTCCGCTACCTTCGTGACAACTGGTAATCGACCCCGGTCTCTCGAGCCCGCCAAGTCAGCATCTCCCGGTCGACGCAGTTATGGCGCAACTGGAAAAGTTGGAAGCGCATCATGAACGGCCGAATGTGATCATGGTGTCGCTGCCTGTCAAGCTGATCGAACGCGTCTGGGGGAACGAAAGGGCACGCGATGACGGAGTCATTGAGGGCGAAGACGCCGATACTAAAGCTGGTAAAGAAACCCCTCCGAATTTTCGCGGCCTACTGAAAGCCAGAGCGATGAAGCTCAGGTTCTCGATTCAGATTGTCTGGGAGGATGTCATCAATCCCGATGCAAAGATCCCCCGCAAGATCAAGGAGAACTCTGATCGCCAAACCCAAGACCGAGCTGACCTCGCATGGAACCTTATGACGACGCTCTACTACAAGGGCAGTGGCAAGGTGCCCTGGCGCCGAATGCCCGAAATAGGTGAGTTCACCGCCTGCTACATTGGCATCAGCTTCTTCAAGGATGCCGAGACCGACGAGATATGGACCAGTGCCGCACAAATGTTCGATGAGCGGGGCAGAGGTTTTATTCTTCGAGGCGGCCCCGCACAATCAGAGTCGCGGGGTCGCCACCCGTACTTAACCATCGAGGAAGCTCACAAACTCACCGAGAGCGCCTTGGCCGCATACAAATCTGTTCACAGAACGATGCCCGCGCGCGTAATCGTCATGAAGACTTCGCGCTTTCGCGAAGATGAGGCTGAGGGCGTTGGCGAGGCGCTCGACGAGGCGGGAGTGGAACTGCGTGACCTCGTTTGGATTCATGAGAATTATTCGGTCAAGGTGCTGCGCGACGGTGACTTCCCCGTTCTCCGAGGTACCTTCGTTGAGCTGGAAGGTAATGGGCTACTCTATACCAACGGTAGTATTCCTTACTACGGCACCTATCCAGGGCTTTATGTCCCGAATCCTCTTTTGATCTGTCCGCACCCGCAAAGCGAGAGCACAATCGAACAGATCGCAAAAGAGGTGTTCAGTCTCACTAAGGTGAATTGGAACTCTACACAAATGAATCAAAGACTACCCATCCCCATACGGGCGGCACGAAAAGGTGGCGATGTGCTGAAGTATGTCCCAGAGAGGCAAACGGTGAGCGGCGACTACCGAAAGTATATTTAGAACTTCTTCTCATCCACTGGCCGTTGATTGAATGACTGGCCAATAGTGTGCAGATCAAAAGTGCCTGCATCAGTGAGCGAGTTTTCGACAACGGGGAATTGACATCAACATTTCAACAAACCCTCCTTGCTTCAGCCGTATGCATCGACATATTGGCGGCTTTAGGGTCCGCAATGCCGGAGGGGGAAACCAGAGAGATCGCGATGAAACGGAATGAGACGCATTACAGTCTCTATTTCCCTATCCGGGCCAATCAGGCGTCCGCAGGTTAGGTCAATGCCAAAGAAGATTTCAAAGGGTTGGTTTCAGACGACGGTGCAGATCGCTCGTCCCGCACCTGGTGAGGGCATCAATGGCTTCGTCCCGCGCCCGGAAGACGATCGACCCATAAAGAACCTCAACGGGAGGCCAACACGTACCCGGAGAAACGATGGAAAACCCGCATTTTTTTTGATGTCCAAGGATTTTGGCGACGGATCGATACGTCTGCCGATCTCGACTTCGGCAGTCTTAGCTCAGGGGTACATGCACATATCAGACGATCCATCCTTTCAGAGACAGAGGCAAAGGTCTTTTTCGAGCGGATGCCATCTTGGGTATACGACGCAGGTCTTACTCCCGAGAGCCGACTGTCGAAAACACAGTTCGAGCAGCTCCTCTCTCGATCCGGACCGGATGAGTATCTCCACCGTTTCCTCTATCATCAGGACGTCGCCGCTCTTTTAAGTAACATCCAGCGTTCCAGCGCGCAGGTTTATCAATTTGCAGGCGCTTTCTATGGCCTGCTAAACGATGCCGTATTTCACCACTACAATGATCAAGGCAAAGTGGGTCTTAGGTTTTCTTCGTCCTGAGATGCAATTCCTTTGCACGGGCATCTCGAATCAGTGTTCACCCGGATGCGGACGATCCTTGACTACACAGTTAAGCTGGCACTTGAAGCCGAGCGGCCGCCGCAGGACTTCTCTGCATATCCAAAACTGCGAACTGCCGCGAAACAGTATAGGGACCGGAAGGACCTCGCGATGAACGCAAGGGACAACACCTTGTTCGTCGAAGACGAACTGATCCGGCAAATATCGTCAATCCGAGACCGCATCATCCACGATGGACATTTTGATACAGAACCGCGCGTTTACGAGCTCTTCAAGAGGCGTCGATTGATGGAGCGCTTTGTGTTTGCGCCGGACATGACCGAGGGTCGATTTGATGCCTCACGCAATAGACGCAGCTTTTTCTCTACCGACAATAAGATAAACGCGACTTTGCCGAGCATCTTGGATGAATTTTACAGCCGCCTTGAAACAACCGTCTCTGCAGTCGGTAATCTCTACGCCATTCGGCGTAGGACGTGATGCAAGTGAAAAACTTCTGAGCAAGCTTTGATATTGGGAATGCGACGAATGACCGCTTCGTCGATTCTGCACTGCACCTTTGTCCGTCTCGATCAATGGCGGTTTTCGGCCGCGAGCGACGATTCCCCGTTTAGAATGGTTTTCTTCCGGATCTCGTCAGCTCGCCAAAGCGGGAATGAAGTAGCGGCGAACGCGTCCCAGATCGTGTATCCATCCGGCTCAGTTCTTTTCCTCGTGCATCCTGATGATCTGCTCAATCACGGACACCCGGTTGGCCTCGACCCACTCAAGAAGTCCCTCTCTGCTTCCGTCGAACAGGGTGATCTCCAAGCCTTCCGAAGACCTCTTTGTGCGCGCGATCGGCCCTTTAATTCCGTCAATCGAAACAAGCTCCTCCAGCGCCGCCTGAGGTTCATTTAGAACAGGTGGTTGCCCGGCCGCTTGCCACACGTGGGCGAAGCGCTGATCCGAGCTCAGGTCGGCGGCCGCATCGTCCAGCGCCGCCATATGGCGCCTTGCCCGGGGCTCTGCCTCTGGGTCCAGCCTCAGCAAACCGACCAGCTTTTCCCACCGGGGCCGCCCCACCGACGGTGCCTTGCCGATCCAGCGAAGGATGTCCGAGGGCACCCCACGACCGATCTTCAAGTATCTCGATCGGTCCGTCTTGCCGCAGCAGAAGGCTTCATCGATGGACGCTTCAGGAAGACCAGCTTCGTCGGCCATCCGAACCGCAATGCGTGCACGCTCGATGTAGGTCAGGTCTTCCCTTGCGATGTTCTCGATCGCCTGGCCCAAGACGAGTTCCTTTTCGTCCAGGGCCTGGATTTCTGCTCGCACCTGCAAGCCAGCGATCCGACAGGCCTCAAGTCGCCTTCGACCGGCAACGATTTGATACTCACCTTCAAGACCCGGGTGTGGACGGACGATAATCGGGATCTTCTGGCCCACTGCTCGAATACTCGAGGTCAGCGAGTCGATGTCCTCCAGGCCGCCGTCCATTCGATCCTTCATGCCGGCCGAATGGACCAGTGACGGGTCGATCGCGACGATCCGGTCCGTCGTTGCCCCGAAGTTGGCAGCTGCCAACTCTCGTTTCTTGGCAGGATCAGGTGATCCCGGCCTGTCCACTGCATCAGTCACGCTGCTTTCCTCCGTCGTGTCGATTTGCGTGTCATGCATATTCACGAAAGAGCCGCTGTCGGGCGCCTTGCTGGTGTTAGAGGGCTCCGACAGACCCTGCGCAGAACGACCGCACAACCGCAGCTTCCCGCCGTCGGTATCCGAGAACACAGCATGCTGAACTCCGTCGAGTCCGAGCGACTCGATCAGGTCGCCGACCTTGTCGATTGCGTCTCCCCAGTCTGCGGGAACAATCAGGAAGGCTCGGTTATACGTTTTCGCAGCGAGCGCCGTCATCGCCAGCGTCTCGACGAGGTAACGATGGTGCCGTTTCTGTCGGAAAGATTTGACCTCAATAGCCGCGATCATCTCTCCGTCGCACGTGACTACGAAGTCCGCAGGAGCCTCCGAGTTCCGAGGGCTGTGGGAAAGCTTCACCCTCTCTTCAAGACCCAGCGCTCCAGGATTGGATGTGAGGAAATCAAAGACAAGATCCTCGAACGCCGCGACTCTCTTGGACCGGGTATGTGCCTTGCTACTGCGACCGCCAGGCTTTTTCTGAAGGTGGCGGAGAGCGCTCTTCATTTCCTCGCGCGTCACATCGCCCGAAAAAAACTTCGGCAAGATCTCCGAGGCTAACTCTTTGTCAAGAATTGAGATTTGCGACAGGAGGAGCACGCCAGTCATCGGGACGCGCAGATTCTCGTCGTGCAGCGCTTCCGACGCGTTGGTGTTCATCCAAGCTACTGCTGCAAGCGGGGTTGCGCAAGCTCGCGGGATCGACGCCACGCAAGCGTGCGACTTCCGCCATGAGCTTTTCGGAACTCGTGAAGCCGTAACTTTCTGGAACCTCCAGCGCCTCAGTGAGTGAACTCCCAAACCTGATCCAATTGGGATCCTGCGCAAATGCTTCGACGCTGCGTGCGGTCATGAGGTCAGCACCAGAAAAGACTCCCAGAATGTCACTTCCACACTTTAGTATTACTCACACGAAGGGTAAATCTCCATGAGAATCGATTGGAAAAGTGCCTCAGTCGCCAGGCGCCCCCATAAGCGGGGTCAGAAAAGAAGGTGCATTACCTCGCGCCCGCGGGAGGCCGACTGACGGCCTACGAAAGCAGGCTTGAAGCGAGCGCGGGAGCTGCCTTCGGTCTTGATCCGCGTGTCATGAGCGCGCGCACTCAACCGATGACCTTCGACCTCGCAACTGGTCGCCGGTTTCCGACGAAGGAAGACCTCTTTCAGTGGGCGAGGGATAGCGGGAGTCGGCCTATCGTCTACACGCCGGACTTCGAACTCCGGTTGCAGACCGGGCCGATCTTGGTTGAGGTCAAGCACGCCGAGCTGATCGCCCGAGCGCCCCAAATCTTGGCCTACCCGGGCATACTTGCTCGCTATGGCTTCCGGCTGGTCATTCTCGATGACCGCGTTCTACATGACGCCTTTGTAAGGAACATCCGGGCTTTGACCATGGCCTGGACATACTCGCCCGGCCGATCAGAGATCGCGAACCTTCAGGCTGAAAGCTGTGATTGCGTATCGCTCGGCGCGCTGAGGGACCGCGGATACCCGGATGCCCTGGTGCTGGGCTGCCTCGCGCGCGGTCATCTCACCTGCGACGTTCAGCGTGAGCGTATCACGAAAAACACCCTCGTCCGCACGGTCGTGGACAAGCCGAGTCATCTTATGGAGCTGCCTCTCGATGCATGCTGCACTTCATAAACAGTTCAGCCACCACATAACCGGTGGCTGGAAACTGAAATTCGTCTTCAAGTCTGACAAAACTGTCATTCTCGAGGGCCAGGATGACCAGATGTTCGAGACGACGGTCGGCGTCTATCGGAGCCTCGTTGCTGGCGGCCATGCGTTTCAGCCCGAAGGTGACACATCACTGGGGTTCATGCCGGATGAGACCGCCCTGCTGAAGCAACAAATGGCACTCTTCGCGGTCAAACGTGAGCGTGAGTTGCGAGAGCGCGGAATGACCGCGATGGCGGCTGCGAAAAAGATCAAGCTGGAGCTCAACGGGCACAGCAAATATTGTCGGGTCGCTCCGCAGAAACTGGTTCCGCGCACCCTTCAAATCTGGCGCAAGAAAAGGAATGAAAAAGGGCCTGCTGCACTCCTCCCAGAGACGCAAAAATGCGGAAATCGGAATTGCAGATATGACTCAGTCTATGAGGAAATCGCATGGGATGTCTTGGAAGAGCTGTATCTTACAAACGACCGTCTCTCGGTTGGAAAGATCGCGGCGAACGTTAAGGAAAAATATCTCAAGAAGTGCACCAAGGACAAAATTGAACCAGATGATTGCGGAAAGCGCTGTCTGGAGGCGATTCTTAAAACAATCCGGGTCGACGACATAATCAAGGCGCGGCACGATACCGCGATGGCGCGAAAGCTGCGCCTTCAGGCCCAATTCTACCATAGGATCGAGGCCCCCTTCGACCTTGTTGAGATCGATTCAACGCCTGGCGACATGATGGTCGTCGATGAAGATCGCGTGTGTATCGGTCGACCGAATATTTGCCTTTCGGTGGACGCGGCCACGGGCCTCATTCTGTCTGTCCAGCTCAGTCTGCAGGCACCGCGAGAGGCTCTTACCATCCGAGCCTTCAAGGACACCATGACCGTGCGGACCGATGAGTTCTTCGACAAGTATGGAATCGAAAACCGTATCAGGATTGTCGGTGCACCACAGATGGTTCATTCAGATCAAGGGTCGGAGAACAGCGGATACGATCTGTCCCGAATTGTCGAGTCCCTCAACATGGAGTGGGCTAAGAATACTCCGGGATGCCCGGATCGAAAACCGTTCGTCGAAAGAGCTATGAGGGAAGTCAACGAATTCCTTCATACCCTGCCAGGTGCGACAACATCGAAAGAACTGCCGAACCGAGCAAGGACTGATAAAGCGATGCTGGAGGCAACGCTGACTCTGGACGAACTTGAAGCCATCCTGATCAAGTGGGTATACGACGTCCATGCCAAGAAGCTCCGGCGCGGCATTCATTCACCGCTTCGTCGAGCGGAATCTCCCACAGAATCGTGGGAGCGGCTCGAATGCCGGGTTCTGAGCGTAAAAACACCAGAGGAAATCCGAAACGTCTTTTGCTCAAGGACCGTAGAAAGGACTCTTCAGAGGTATGGCTTTGAGGTTGAAGGCGTCCAGTTCAACGACAATGAGGGGCAGCTGCGTCGGTTTATCTCCCAGGTTGGCGCAGGGTCCAAGTTCGAGATTCGATACGATCCCGAGGACGCTCGTGAGATTGCAGTTATTCACAAAGAGGATGGTTTTCCAAATCCGCTGGTCGTGAGCACGAAGATGGAGGCTATGCCGGCGATCAGCTTTGCCGAAGCCAAGATGCTGCGCGCGGTTCCCGACGAATCTAAGGCTCAAGACCTTACCGCGCGGTCAAATGCGATCGAACTGGCTCTGGAGGCGTAGCGGAAAGCCGTGAGCCTTGGTCGTGGCAAGATTTCAGATCTGAAGAAGTCGCGGCTAAAGGAACAGGCTCGGCGGAGGAACTCCGAGATTCTCGAGAAATCTAAGGTTCCCCCCGGCAGCGATGCTTCTGAGGTGAAGCGGGCGAACCAACCTACTCCCAAGCTGACCATTAAGCGGCGGTCCACACTGCCCCGCATGGATATGATGGAGTAACACATGACCAGCACCGCTCTTCCCCTTCTTTCCCAGATCGTTCGTCACGATGCCTTCGAGCGGGCCAGCGCCGAGATCGACATGAGGCTTGCTACACGGTTGCCGGGGACAGGGAGCATCATCCCGGTATTCGGCCCTACACGGGTCGGGAAGTCAGAGATTATGCGCCGCCTCGAGAAAAAAGCCGCGCCGGCGCGTTCTCTGCCACCCATGAAGAATGTAATCCGCGCTAAGTTACCGGCCCAGACGAACGGCAGGGACATCTATGTCGCCATTTTGAACAAGCTTGGCCGACGGCCTCGCCAGAACGAGGTGACCACTTCCGTCAAGGCCCGCGTTTTCAGGGGTTGGAGGCCCTGAACATCGATGTGGTGGTCCTCGATGAAGTCAATCACATTGCGGAACGTGGCTCAAACCTGTCCCCGCGTGCTGCCGCCGACCATCTGAAGACAATTGTAGATGAAACCGGGGTGACGCTCATACTCGATGGGCTCCCGCGGTTTCAGCGCATCATCGATCAGAACGAGCAACTTCGCGACCGCGCCAGTGGCACTATCCTTTTGAAACCTTACGACTGGCAGGTGTCCGATGACCGCGAGGCTTTCGCCACGGCAGCCGATGCCGCGATCGTCAGTCTTGAAGGGTCTGGCTTCCCGGTCGGTCTTGAGTTCGAAGATTTCGTTCGCCGGCTTTATGGGGCCTCGGGCGGCCGTGTTCCGATGATGATGCGCATTATCAAGCTGTGCGCGCTCGGCATCGCGAAACCTCGCGAGATAGCTCTCTCCGATCTCCATCGTGCCGCCGCATCGATGCAGCAATCCTGTATTCCCACGGCGAGTTTCTTTGAATCCCGCGATCCCGATGAGGTCGACCTGATGCGATCTTTCGCTGCCATCATGTCGGAAGCTGGCCTTGAGTTCGGCGTAGAGACCCTCGCGGGACTGGGAGTCGAGTGGGGAACTCAAGCGGGATGATGCATGTATCGATCAAACCCCAGGATGGTGAGAGCCTTGATGGCTTTCTGAGGCGCCTTGCTGAAGCTGACTTCTGGGCAGATGTGGCTGACTACCTGGGGCAGGCCGGCACGAGCTATGGCCACAGGATGATTGAGGACCTCGCGACTGTGGAGAAGAACCTGAACGTGGAGCAGGGTCTACTTGCCGCGATTAGTCCACGGTGGAGAGCTGAGAGTCCCGTCCTTAACCGGCGCTTCGAGCGGTTGCACAGTGCGCCGGTTTGTCCCGCCTGCATCAACGAGGGGCGCCCACATCGGCAATCCTGGCGGCATGTTTTCGTGACCGCATGCACGGAACACGACCTCCTGCTGGTAGACCAATGTCCGATCTGCTGGGATTCGCTCGTGCCAGGAATAGGCGGCTACGGCGCGTGCGCATGTGGCGGGTCGCTCCTGCATCTCGAACGACACAAAGCCACCAACGCAGAACTCGCAATCTCCGCGCTCGTGGGCGGAGAGATGCATCCGAGCCGGTCCTCACTGCCCCCAGCGTTGGCGTTCCGGACTCCCGGCGACATCGGCGAGTTTGTCTTCTTTCTGGCAGCATCTGGTGCTGCAACCCGGTCCGGGAAGCACGGGAAGACGACCATCCCGAAGACGATCGAAGAAGCGAGGCGTTTCCTCGCCACAGCAACAGATTTGATCTGTGATTGGCCCGGTGCATTCCGGCAAGATTCCTCGGCGCGCTTGCAGCGCGGAGAACGATGCGCCTCGACCGCTCCGGAAAGGCTCGGCCGTTGGTATCAACGTCTGATGCGGTTCAGTCACCCGGCATATAATGACTTCCGGTCTGAGCTCGCAAAGGTTGTCGGTGAGGAGTTCGACGGTGCCTATGTCGGTGCCATTGATCTGTCTCCAGAACTCGAACGGGAGTGGGTGTCGGCTGCAGAGGCGGCGCGCATGATCGGTATTCGGCCGGATCGCATCGTAGACGCTGTCGCCAACAAGCAAATCGACGGCAAACTCTACAGCCGGGGTTTCGGCCACCGGCACACCGTGCTCCACAGAACGACGGTCGATACCGTCCGCGCAAACAGGTGTCGCTTCGGCGACCTGAAGGCTCTGCGTGATCTACTCGGCGTGTCGCGCAACCAATATGATCTGCTCCGTGAGTCTGGTTTCATGGAGACCGTAGTCGCAATGGACCTCCCGCCGCTGGTGGACGGCAACCATGATCTGGAGGCCGCCCGCGCATTGGTCAGCCAAGTTGCAGAGGGTGCCATCGCGATTGAAGGCGAGACGATCGCACTAAGAGACATCAATCTCCGGTTCACAACGGACCGAGCAGGCGTTCTCGCCGTTCTTCGAGCGATCCGCGATGGCAGGCTCCGGCCCGCGCTTCCAAGTTCGTCCGGAAACCTCGCCGCGTTCGAATTTGAGCGAGCTGCCGTGGAGGCGGTCCTGCGTGAAGCCCTTCGCGGGCCCGGCTTCACTGTCCAGGAAATCGGGAGAATGACAGGCTGGAAGCATCAGTGCATCGCACATTGGTGCGATCTGGGCCTTCTTGGTCACGAGACTTTCCAGCACGCAGGCCGGGTCGGGCGTGTGATACGAGCGGAGGACCTTATCCGTTTCCAGGCAGAGTATGTTCCGGCAGCAACCCTGGCCAAGCAGACAAAGACCACTGCTCGGTTCGTGATGGCGCGCCTCAAAAAAGCGCATGTTGAGCCAATCGGCGCGTTCAGGGATGGCCCCGCCTGGCGAGGGCACCTGATCAGGCTCGCGGACCTTACGACGGCAGGCTGGTCGGTAAGCGCATCCCATGACCGAGATTGAACGTTCCCCAGAAACCCTCGCCGCGATGGAACGCACAATGGCGGCCGAGCAGCGCCTCAAAGAAGATCTGGTGCGCATCGCCTGCTGGA
Organism: Tropicimonas sp. IMCC34011; assembly: GCF_003390865.1. GTDB lineage: Bacteria > Pseudomonadota > Alphaproteobacteria > Rhodobacterales > Rhodobacteraceae > Tropicimonas_B. The sequence goes on along the minus strand of NZ_QMEJ01000004.1, from coordinate 301,432 downwards.
TTGAGGCCAGTCACCCGGAATGCCTGTCGGCTCTCGAAGTCCAGCGTCACTATTCGTGCGAAGACAACGAGATCGCTCATGTGGTGCCGCTGGTGAAGGATCAGGCAACAAGGCGCCTCATTCGTGGCGAGGCAGAAGCCGCCTTTCGGGCACTTGGCTGGACGATCAGGCCTGAGGGGCGCGATGTCCGTTCCATTTTCGGACGGGCACAAAGCCGGTCGCAACACGAACGCCTCCAGGCGTTTTCGGAAATCCAGAAGGTCATGCGGAACACTGAGATGGCGCCAGACTCGGATCCGGACCCACGGGGGACGGCATGAGCGAGTTCGTCGCCGTCATGATTGTTCTCTTTCTGAGTGGCTCAGCCTTTCTGGCGTCATTGCTCTGCCTCAGACGGCCGGACCGCCCCAGCCGCTCGTATGACATCGATGAAATCGTCAAGAATGCCCCTTTGCATCGATTGGCAGAGTTCAAGGTTAGGTTGCCTCGCGACGAGCACCTGCCGCGGATAGAGGCAATTGGAATTGCCGACAGAGTGCTCTTGGTTTTGCAAGCTCGGCTTTCAGAGGCGGACCTTGCGAACCTTCTTGAAAAGGGCCCCCAGCTTCTCTGGCACGAGGGGAGCGCACGTTCGCTGACGCGATTGGTAACTCCCGAAGAGGCGATCCCCCTCAAGGCGGAAGGCTGGAGAGATGTTGTAACCATCGAGTCCGGCATGGCCGAGCCACCGAAGTCATGATCCCTGCCATTGAGAAGTATGTCGCCTTGGATTTCGAGGCGTCTTCCTTGTCAGCCGATAGCTGGCCAATCGAGGTTGGGTTGTCGTGGCTTGCGGGCGGCGACGTCGTCTCGTGGTCGTCATTGATCCGGCCTGCTGACGATTGGCCGATGTCTGATTGGTCGCATGCCAGTGAGCAGGTGCACGGGATCCCTTTCGATGCCCTGACTGATGCGCCGACGCCGGAGGCCGTGGCCTCAGAACTAAGAGCGCAGCTGGCAGGTCGCCTGCTGGTTTCCGATGCTCCTTGTTTCGATAGCAGGTGGCTTGAGCGACTGATGAATGCTGCCGACACGCATGCGGTAGGCCCGATTCTCGATTTTGATCAAGTGAACTTCAGCCTCTTCCACGGTGCATCCCTCGATAGCTTGTATGAGCGTTTCGAGCGGTCGGCTGTGCCCCATCGGGCGGGCCCGGACAGTGCGAGGATGGCAAGGGCATGGCTGCGTGCCGTTCAGGTCGAGGGAGGCTGCTGAGCGAAGCGGGAAACGGTAATAGCACTCGGGAAATATGCCGCGATATTGATTCTGTCTCTTCGCATGGCGTTGTCACGGCTGGTTGCGTGCTGTCAGGCTCGGATGAGCCTGACGGAATAGACGCCGCGCGACGACCGGACTACTTCGACCTCGTCGCCGGCTTTGGCTCCGGTGCGCGCGAAGAAGGCCCGGGTGTTTGCTCGGTCGCGGAAAAACTTGTGGCGTGGGCAGATGTCGGTTCGGCTGGAAATTCCGTCACCCCAGATCACCGTCGCGACGTGGCCGCCCATACCGGGCGCCTTACTCGCATCAACGAGTTCGGGCGGGAACTTGTCGAAAAAGGCACGCAGGTAGAAGTGACTGTTCTTCAGGTTGCCTGCAGTGAGGATCGCCCGACCAAGCACTGACCCAGTCGGCAGATGCTCGGCGGGGGGTAGGGCCGTTGTCTCGACTTCCTCGACGAGCGCGCGCGGCACTTTGTGCCGCCCGGCCGTGCCGCGTTCTGCGTGCAGAACCACCTGAGCAGCAGCGCAGGCATCCTCGCCGGCATCGTGATGTTCAAAGGACAGGCCGAGGAACTGTTTCAGCGATGCCAAACCGTGCCCACCGTTCCCTTTGAGCTCAGGCCAAGCACGGCGGGCAACGCCAACGCTATCCAGCCAATGCCAATCTGGCTCGGAACGCCCCAGCCCTGCACAGGCAGCACGGACTGCGCTGCGGTCAAATCCGGAGTGCTGGTAGACCATACTGCCCGACAGCAGCGGCTCCAAGGCCTCCAGCACTTCGTTGATACGCGGAGCGTCCCCGACCATGCCGCCGTGGATCCCGTGCAGCCCGGTAAACGACCAATGGCGGGTCTGCGGGTCAACAAGGGTGACCCAGGTGACGATGCTGTCGTCCGGACGAACACAGGCGACACCAACTTGGCAAATGCTTGCGCGGTCGTGGTTGGCCGTCTCGACGTCGAGGGCAAAGAAGCGAAAGGGGCCCTCGGGCAACGGCGGCAAGACAGTCTCCGCCGCGACGGCACCGCCTTCGAAGCGGGCCTTCTGGCGTGAGAGCGCGGCCCGCTCGAAGGGGCTTAGCCCAAGCCGCTCGATCAGTGCATCGACGAGGGCCTCGGGTTCAGCATAGGAATCCGTCCGGCGGAAGTTCCATGCCTTCGCCGCGGGTGGTGCCAGTGCAATGACTTGTGCTTCCAATCCGGCGATGTCGGCCTCGTCGGGCAAAGGCACCCAGACCGCGGCGCAGTATTCCGAGATAAAGGCGTTGCGCAAGCGCTTGGCCACATCTCCGTCCGCCTTTGTAGCAGCATCGTTTCGCAGCCGGTACATGCGCCCGGTGTTATACATGCGGGAGAAGTAGTGGCTGTGGCTTTCCGAGCCGGTGCGATGGCGATGGTGTATCCGCTTGCGAAAGGTCTCGTCGGCAGCAGCTGTCGAGCCGATGTAGCGCAGCTTTCCTTCGTGATCGACAAGACCGTAGATTCCCCGGCAATCGTCGGGCGCTTCTGCAGTCGGGCGAGGCGGCATCGCGATCAGGGCTGCGAGCACATCAGGGGCGGCGATCGTCATGGTCGGGTATTTCCTTGTTCTCAAGCGTTGCAGGCGATGGACGGCGCTGTGGACGTGGATCATGTCGAGGTGGTCGGAGGGCGTGAGTGCGGCAGTGACGAAGCCCGTGCCCAGGATCAGACGCGAGTGCTACCCGCTGGTCTCGTTTTGGAGCAGATGGAATCCACCGGCGTGACACATCTGGCGGTAGGTGCGGCTGGTCTTCAGCATTGTGTGGCCTCGTAACTCGGCAGAAACTTGGCGGCGGGAGATCGCTGGATGCGCCAAAATTACTGACGACCGGTTCATAAACGGCTCTCGAGCTTACTGCTCTTGAAAGCTTGTGTATAGAAAGCCCGTTTGTCATACGTTGTGAAAGTGTTCGAGTGCGGACTCTCGCTGCTACGGACGGAAGCAAAGGTGCCGTCTCGCGGTATCTGGATCGTTGAAAGAAGTCTCAAATGTTTCCGCGCAGAAACCCGAGACTCGCTATAGCTCCTTGGAGTGGAAGGCGAATGAAATCCACATGATCAGATGGTGCATCACCTATCTTCTGCACGCGCGACAGCGTGATCGTCTGCTATTTGAACGGAATAGCTCATTTAATTTTCAGGTCTGAAAAGTGTCTTTGGTATTGAAGATGGTGCGGGCTTTTCCGCGAGGTCGAACTACCGAAGAATTGCTTGTGCTTGTCGGTGCTGCTTTTTCTCATGACAAGCGGCTCGCTGCGATCGCTGAGCTGGACCAGCTATTGAGAGATGGCCTTGTTGAAAAGGCACATGATGGGCGTTGGCGCGCCAAGCGCATGAACTTTGCGACAGGTGCGCCAAGTGTGGCGGTAACCACGCAACAAAAAGACGCGGGTTCGGAAACCGTCATTCATGCGGCCGCTGCAACATTCGCGTCTGAGCCACTTTCGGTAGAACCGTTTGATGTAGAGAGCGCTGGAGATGGAAGTGTCGATCCTCAAGCGCTTATCAGATACTGGCGTTCTGCACTGCGTGCCGATCCACGTGGCGCAATCACGCAAGTGGCCGATAAGCACGGGATCGAATGGTCGCTCATTTCCGGGCGGGGCCCCATCAACCCCGGAGAGGACCGTTGCCTTCGAATTTCGATTGATCTTGCTGCAATCGACCCTGCTTTTCAGGAAGCTCTCGTTCGTCGAGAAGGCCATGAGAACGCGCTCGCAATCGGCTGGCCCATCGCGGTGGGTCGCCGTGGCGGCGTGCCGATATTCCAGCCCGTCGGGATGTTGGCCGCCGCTTGGAAGCGGGAGGCCGAAACACTCGTGCTGACGGTCGATGCTGACGACGTCCTTTTGAACCCGGACTGGGTGCGGAGTGCCGCCCGTGCGAGCGGCTGGAATCGTGGAGATCTGGCTGACCTTTTCTCCGCGGACGATGGCCTCGGACTACGCGCGGATGATTTCCTGGATAAGCTCAGGGTTGCCGTCGCAAGCCAGATTCGTGGGCGCCTGGTGGGGGAGGATCTTGCCTCCCAGCTCGATCCCTCCGCTCAAGGCATCTATGACAGCGCGGCGATTGTCCTCCCGACGGACTCATCGTTCACTGCAGGCGCGGCGCGCGACCTCGACATGATCGGCACTTGGCCATCGGAACGGATCGCGCGTACGGCGCTCGGCGAAGTGCTCGGGATCAAAGGCGGAACGAACCCGAATCCTGTTGAGGCCATTGATGCGGTCCCGTTGAACACGGAGCAATTGCGCGCCGTCCGCGGTGCCTGCGAGGAGCCGCTCACGGTCGTGACCGGCCCACCTGGAACCGGGAAGAGCCAGGCGATCGTCTCAATGGCGGCCTCGGTCCTTGCGGCCGGCGGGAGCGTTTTGGTCGCGTCCAAGAACCACCAGGCCCTTGATGCGGTGGAGGATCGCCTCGGGTCTCTCGCGCCGGACGTGCCGTTCACGGTTCGCACGCTCAATCCCAATGACGAGACGGACACTGGATTTTCGGATGCGCTCAGGAAACTCTTGGAGAACGAGAGCCGATCGCGGGCGACCTCCGTAGACGAATTGGCCTTGGGCAAGCTGATCGATACGGCGCACCGGCGGACGGATGCGGTCGATGAGATCGATCGTATTGCCGAGCTCGAATGCGAGATATCGGACGTCCTCGAACGGATTGACCTGCATGAAGCGCATGGCCGAGATGAGGTCACGCCAACACAAGCCCGAGAGGCGTCCACGGGTCTCCTGCGGCGCCTGATTTCTTGGCTCCGATCAGTCTTCACCGACCGAGCCGTTCGGGGGGAAGCGGCTATCCCGGACAACCTCGAACGTCGCGGCATGAGTCTTTCAGACCTTCGGCGAACACTGGCGACCCTGCGCTCGATGAGAGAAAGGCTCGGCGATCCGGAAGATCCGATCGAGTTGGGCGAAAGGATCCGCGAGGCGACAGGTAAGCTCTTGCCCGTGATCCTGGCGGCCCGGTGCCGCCTGTCCGAGGAGGAGCGGCGGGATTTATCCGAAATCTACGACGATTGGACTTTCAGCGGCGGCAAGGGACATCCGCCGTCCGACCTGTCGATGGCCTTGATGGGCCATCGGCCCCTGTGGCTCGCATCGATACTCGGGACGCCTCGGCGCATTCCGCTCGACGACGGCCTGTTCAATCTCGTGATCTTCGACGAAGCGAGCCAGTGCGATATCGCAACGGCGATCCCCCTCTTCGCTCGAGCGAAAAGGGCGGTCGTGGTGGGCGACGACAGGCAGCTGTCCTTCATCCCCCAGCTCGGCCAGGCCCAAGATCGCAACCTGATGCAAGCCCAGGGCTTGCCCGTCTCCAGGATGGGGCGGTTCGCGCAGAGCCGTAGGTCGTTGTTCGAGTTCGCGTCGCGGGTTCCGGACGCCCGGAGGATCACGCTGCGCCATCAATACAGGTCAGCCGGGCCAATCGTCGATTATATCAGCGAGACCTTCTACGGGGGCCAGCTGCAGACCTCGCATGATCCGCGAGGGCTGGTGGTGCCGGCCGGTGTCAAACCGGGCATCACGTGGGAGGATGTGCCGGCGCCGGCGATCCCACAGATTGGTAATGTCAACCCCGCCGAAGTCTCCGCGATCGTGCGGCATTTGCGAAAGCTCCTGGAGGACGAAGAATACGGTGGCAGCATTGGTGTAATCACCCCCTTTCGAGCACAAGTTCTCGCGCTCGAGACCGCGATTTTGGCGGCCATCGACCGGCCCAAGCTGACGGCCTGCGACTTCAAGGTCGGAACGGTCGACGGTTTCCAGGGACAGGAACGCGATCTGATCCTTTTTTCACCTTGTGTCGGGCCACGCAGTCCGCAATCCGGGATGACGTTTTTCCAGAGGGACACCCGTCGCCTCAATGTCGCCATTTCTCGCGCTCGCGCCGTTGCCATCGTATTCGGTGATCTCGGTTTCGCGCGGACCGGTCAGTCGAAGGCGCTCGGGAAGCTCGCTGCGGTGGCCACTGAGCCGCGGACCAGAAAAGGCGAGGGTGTCTTCGACAGCGATTGGGAGCGCAAGGTCTACCACGCGCTGAAAGAGCGCGGCCTGGAACCGCACCCCCAATACGAGATCGCAGGGCGGCGGCTCGATTTTGCGCTGTTCGGTGCAAATGGGACGAAGCTCGATCTCGAGGTGGATGGGCGGCGGTGGCACGAAAGTCCGGACGGCCGGCGGAAGACGTCGGACCTCTGGCGGGATCATCAATTGAAGTCTCTCGGATGGCGCGTTCGCCGGTTCTGGGTGGACGAACTTTCGAGGGACATGGAGGGATGCCTTGACCGAGTCGAACAGGACCTATCGTAAATCTACCAGAAATACCGTGATCGCTCTCGGCCTGGCTGGGGCAGCCATCCTCGCGTCCGGATTTTTGGTGCTGCAAGTAAATTCCCTCGACCGCAGATATGGACGTATCGAAGAAAACCTCGGCTACTACACAGGCGAACTGCAATCAGCGCAGCAGCAGCTGGAACAAGCCAGAGAGCAATTTCGTGAGCTATCTGATCGAAGTCAGAACCTTGCGGAAGAGGTCGCCACTGCTGAAAGCAGCCGCCAAAGCGCGGCGCAACGTGAGGCGGCTGCGCAGGCCAGGCTTGAAGCGAGTCAGAACGAGTTGACATCGATTCAGGACCGCTTGGCCCAGGCACGGGAGACAATTGCCCAGGCCCAGCGGCTCGAACGCGAAAATACACAAGCACTGTCACGACGGAACAATCTCGAAGGCCAGGTTGCGAGTCTCGAAGAGGAAGTTCAGGGCCTTGAGGAAAGGCGAGACGAACTGGTCGTGCAGCGGACCCAGGCCGAAACTTCTATCGAAGCTCTCGGGGTCAGGCGCGACGAGCTCCAGAGCGAAGTGGACAGACTCGCACCGCAAGTCGAAGATCTTCGCGCGCAGCAGCGCCGTGTTGAGCAATTGGGGCAAGATGAAGCGCGTCTCGAGGAGCGCATTTCAGAGCTTTCGGAAAACGAGGCGGAGATCCGCAACGAATTGGCTGCCCTGCAGGAAGAGCGCAAATCGGCTGCCGACGCAGTAAGTGAACGCCAACAGGACCTCGCCACGGCCGAAGCCAATGTCGACGCGATTACATCTGAGATCGAAAGCCTCCAAGCACAGCGGTCCGATCTGGATGCCAGCGTTTCTGGAGCAGAGGCGCGACTTTCTCGACTGCAAAACGAAGCCGACGTGGCACAGGGCGCATTGAGCAGGATAGAAGCACAACGCACCGAGACCGCAGAAGCTCTGGACACTGCGCGAGAACAATTGTCGACGCGCAGCGCCGATCTTTCCACCCTCGAAGATCAGATCGCAACGGCCGAGGAGGAACTGGCCGGGCTCGATGAGCGGCGCACGGCAATGAACCGCCTTCAGGCCGAGGTTGATCGGCTGGAGGCCCGCCAGGCTGAGTTGGAAGGATCCCTACCTGATCTCGAAGAGAGGGCCCAAGTGGCTCGTTCCTCACTGGCGTCGGCACGCGCGGATGCGGCGACGGAACAGGAGCGCGTTGCGGAGCTTGCCGGGCGAGCCTCGAGCTTCGAGACGGACATTGAGACACTGCAGGAGCGCCGCGACGCGCTTGAGGTCGCGACCGAGGCCGCTGAGACGGCCAACGAAGAGGCCCGTGCAGCCTTGGCAGAGCTGCGGACCGATCAAGCTCGGCTTGATGAACTCGTGAAAGCACGACGCGACGAGCTGTCACGCTTGGATGAACTCCTCACTGAAAGACAGGAGCGACTCGCCGAACTGCGGGAGCGGACCGAGGCGGCCAGGGCGGCCCTGCCATCCGCCCCGCGGTCTGCTGCGGCGCCGGAGCCGGAAGACGCTGAGCGGCCGGATCGGGATCGCGCTGCTGAGCCGCGGGAGGATGTCGTCGAAGAGCGGGACCAGAGTCCGGGGGGTGTGCCGGATTCGGAGCCCGCTGCAGCGACCGAGGACGAGTGAGGTAATCGAAGATGCTAACGGATAATACGATACTTGTGCTCGCGATCGCGGGCGTCCTCATATTGCTCGCCGTGGTGCAACTGCTCCTCGCTGCGCGCCATGATCGTGCGGTGACGGCCGCAGGCCCGATCGAGGAACTCGCCATCTACGAGAGACGTCTCGAGGAGAAGCAGCGTCTCGTCGACGAGCTGGAGAACGAGCTTGAGAAGCGGCGCCAAGCCATGGCGGTGGTTGCCGATCTGCAAGCCGAGGTGGACGGATTGCGGCGACAGAAGGAGGAGCTGCTCGCGGAATGGGAGAGCCTACGGGAACGGCGGGACGAGGTCGCTGCCGTGCGGCAGGAGACCGAAGCGGCTGTGATCGAACGTCAGCAGCTCGAGAGCGAGATCGCTCCACTTCGCGCGGAATACCTGGCCATTAAGGAAAGGCTGGAAAAGGCGGAGGAGCTACTTGGGCGCACCGAGGCGCTCAAAAGGGAATACGAGGAGATTTCCGAACAGGTCAATGAACTTCGCGAAAGAAAGCGGGAGCTTGAGGAGGCCAAAGAGAGGATTTCAGGTCTCGAGAGCCGGGCTCAGGAACTCGAGACGACCATTTCGCGCCTCGAGGGCCGCATGGCATCCGAGGAGAGCGAGCTGGCAAATCTGCAAACCCGGGTGGCGTCCGAACGCGAGGCATTGGCTCATGCTCAGACCGAACACGGACGCTTGGGGGCCGATCTCGCGGCGCAAGGTCAGGAGGTCCGCCGCATCACCGGCGAGATCGAAACGCTCGAGGGGACGCGCAGCACGCTCGATGCCCGGCTGGCTTACCTGAAGGGCGAGATCGCGCGCAGCGAGGGGCGCTCCGTAGATGGTGAAACAGGTGATGCCGATCCGCTCCGCGAACTGAAGGAAACACCGCCGGTCGTCGTGGCAATGAGAACTTGGGATCCTGCGCCGCGCGAGAACGAGGCGGATGCAATCATGCGAGTGGAGCGGCGGCTTCGCGCGAAAGGACTCGATTACCCAGCGCGGACGCTGCGCGCCTTCCATACCGCCATGAAGGTTAACGAGACAACGCAAATGGCCGTGCTCGCCGGCATCTCCGGGACAGGTAAGAGCCAGTTGCCACGGCAATACGCTGCCGGAATGGGTATCGGCTTTCTACAGGTGCCGGTTCAACCGCGCTGGGACAGCCCGCAGGACCTCATGGGGTTCTACAACTACATCGAAGGCAAGTTCCGGCCCACGGACATGGCGCGCGCGCTCTGGGCGGTCGATGAACTCCACAATGATCAAGCGGACCGGGACCGCATGATGATGATCCTTCTGGATGAAATGAACCTTGCGCGGGTCGAATACTACTTCTCGGATTTCCTGAGCCGCTTGGAAAGCCGCCCGCGCCCGAGTGATGTCGGCGATGCGAACGAGCGCAAGGATGCCGAGATTGAGCTCGAAATCCCAAACATGCAGATGCCGCCCCGGATCTTCCCTGGCTACAACCTTCTGTTCGCCGGCACGATGAACGAAGACGAAAGCACGCAGTCCCTGTCCGACAAGGTCGTCGACCGAGCGAACATCCTGCGCTTCGCGGCGCCGAAGAAAATCAAAGAAGGTCATGCGGAAGGCGACGTCGAACCGACCAAGGCTCTATCGCGAGAAACCTGGACGAGGTGGGGCCACTCGAGCGCCCACGTTGACGGGGATGCCCGGGTGACCGCAAGGGTCGAGCAGATGGTCGACTTAATGCGTGAGTTTCAGCGTCCCTTCGGTCATCGCCTGGGCCGCGCGATTATGGCCTACGCGGCGAATTACCCGGAGGTCGAGGGCGGTCGCGGCGTCGACGACGCGTTGGCTGACCAGGTCGAGATGCGCCTCCTGCCCAAGCTCCGTGGCGTCGAAGTCGACATGGCGGCTCCGCAATTCTCCAACTTGATGACCTTTGTCGATCGCGATCTGGGCGATGCTCCACTGGCCGAGGCGATCGACGAGTCTGTGCGACTGTCCGAGGCCACGGGGCAGTTCGTGTGGAGAGGGGTCTCGCGTTGATGCGGCTGATAACTCGGCCGTGGTCAGCCAAGTCCTTGGGCGAAGGCGGAGCGTTCGGGCCGAACGATTGCCTGCTCGGCGAGTTCCAGGGGCAGGCTCCGCGCGGCCTGGAATACGCGACGCTTCTCAGCGGCGTGGTGAGGAACACGCCCACGGGCCTGGCGCTGGTCCCCTATCCCAAGCGCGACCGTGCTGTGGCACCCGAGCGCGAAGGCTTCCCTATTCGCCCCCGCTTCGGCCACGACCCGGTAACGGAAGCCGAGAAAGAGGGAGCGGCCGCGCTTCAGCATATGAACGAAGTCCTCGCCCGCATCCAGGAGTTGGAGGAAGCGCTCGAAGTTCCAGCTATTTTGTGGGAGCGCCTGCGTGAGGCTTGGAAGCGCGCCGAGGACGAGGCCGACCCGAGGATGGCTGAAATCGTTCGGCAGGCGCGGCGAATGCAACCCGTGCTTCGGGACCTTGAGAAAAGGGTTCGACGGGTCTTGCGTAGACACCGGGAACTGACGCCTCTCGACCGCGTCCAAGAGATGGACCGCGCATCCATGGTCTGGCTCAGCCGGCAACCCGGCCGAAACATTCCGGAGCGTGCAGGGGCCTCGCAGCGGATCCTTGCGACCGTGAGACGCGAGAACTTTGATACTCTGGAAAACCGCGTTCTTCATGCCTATGCGCGTCTGGCCGTAGATGCGGCCCGGCAATGGATACGGGAACATCCAAGCGCCAAGTCCAGCGCGCGCTACGGTCAGGTCGACGCATTCCGGAAATCTTGCCGGACCCTGGCGAGAACGCTTGCGGATCTCGGGGTCGCGATCGCGCCTGCCGGCATCACCCCCAATTACGTCCTGATGCAGGACCGCAGCTATAGGGAGGTTCACGATTGTTGGCTCCGGCTTCTGCTGCGGCGCAGGACCGAAGACGGTCTGTGGGCGTGGCAGGCGGAGACGTGGACCGATTTTGCCGTCCTCGCGATCATCCTCGCCATCGATGAACTGGACGAAGCGGAACTGGTCGCTCAGTCCCCGATATCCTGGAACGAGGAAGCGGCAGGGGGGCGTTGGTTCGATCAGGATAGACCGATCGCGGTATTCTGGCTCCGCGACACGAACCGGATCGTGGAGGTCCAGGCTCGTCCCGAGAAACCGGGAGCTCTGCTCAGCGTCGCGCGATCTCACGTGGCATTGCGGATCTCCGATCCCAGTCGAACGGATTTGCCTCGACGCGTTGCGGTCTGGACGCCCCACGCGATGCGACGGCTGGAGCTCGACGAATGCGTCATCGAGGCGGCATCCCTTCTGAACCAGATGCAGCCGCTGGCCCTGACCGAGGTGCTTCGCCATGGGCTCATCATTACTCCCGCTCGGGGCCGACCTGAAACCACGAGCGTTACTCGCGGCAAGGTCGCAGTCAGGGCCATTGCGCTCGGACCTTCCGGCAATGACCTTGCGCAGGGGTTTCAGGCGGTGCGCGATTTCGTGCAGGGCGAGATCCACGAGACATCGAAATGACAGCCAGGAAGTTCTGCGGGTTTGACGTAAACGGTTGGCGCGACTTCGTTGCCAGGAATTGGCGCTCAAGGCCGGGGGAGGAAGACGAGGTCGGCCCCGTCGAAGTCGTTCCAAGTGGCCCGCTCACTTCTGTTGTTAATGTCGGAAATGCTGGCACAAGCCGTTGGATCGGAGGCGCTCAGGCAGACGCCGCCCCTCACGGACTTGGTGGGGGGTGGGGTGAAGTCGGAGCACCAGAGCGCCGCATTTCGGTCCGGGAGCTCCTCGAAATGAAGGACGAGGACGTCACAAAGTTGGCGTCCTGCTTCGCGGGATCGGCCCAGGGGGCCGCCTACAACATCGCGTCAATCGACGAAGGCCCCGACGGGTCCGAGACGGCACAGGAACACCTGCTCGCTGCACTGTCCGCCGGCAAGTATCGGAACGGCCTGCTTGTCTGGCGTCCTGTTCTCGCAGCGCTCTATGCAATCGAGCATGGTCTTGTGGCGGAAGGACAGCGCTTGGGTGTGGTCTGCCAGGACCGGCGTGGCTTGGCCGTTCAACACCTTCTCATCAGGGGGGCACGCGGCGTCCTGGCACCGGAAAGGCGCGAGGCTGCGACGCATACGCCAGGGAGTATCGGATACGAAAATCTCGTGCATGCCGCGCGTAAGGCCGCAATCGGTCAGGTCGGCCTCACATCGAGAACAGCCCATCGCGCCATCGCACGTTCAGTCGGAAAGATGGCCTTGGGACTCACTTGTCCGCCCGAGATGGTTCGGGTCCAGAACGGGGACTGGGAGCTCCTCGATTTAAGCGGATACCAAGCTGCCGACAAGGTGACGGAATTCAACGAGGTTCTCGACCTGCAGGGCTGCGACGTGGTGCTTCTGGAGACGCTGACCGAAGGGGCTCTCAAGGACCGCATCGCCGCAAGTCTCGGGAGCTCGTCGCCCGTTTCCGTTAGCGTGCTGCCGGCACCGGCCGTGGCACACGGCGCCTTGCTTGCGGCGCATAGGGCCGGGAACGGGGCGCCGATCTTTTTCGACTTCTTGCCCAGGCTGTCCACCATTGTCTACGGGGCTGATGGCGCGGCGAATTTCGACCTTATTAGACCGGAAGAGACGCTTGAAGCCGGCCGCACTTATCGGAGCCCTAACCCGGCAACGCTGGCGATACCGGCGGGGCAGGAGAATGTCTCCGTGTATCTTCGGAAGGAAGCTTCACCACCACCGCGAAAGGCGACCATCGCGATCGGCACGCCGCTGAAGGAACAGGCGGCCGTGTCGCTCTGGGTCGAGCAGAAGCCGGCGGCCGGTCGGGCAAGGATCCTGATGGAAGCGCCAATATTGGGTCGGAGCTTCACGGTCGACTGGGACGATGCACAAGAAGATGCCCGATCTTGGGATGAGATCATCGAAAGCCAACAGCACCATGTCTCAATCCCGCAGCGCTTGGTTCTTCCCTGCGGGATGCCCGCATGGGAAGACACCGCTCGCGCCGATGGGCTGCTCAGTCTCCTCCAATCGGAACCCTTCCGCATCAACCCCGATTGGGAAACGCTCGCGGCGAAGCTGTCGCAACGGCCGTTCGGGCAATACTGCATCTCCAGCGATGGAGATCTTCCCGCCGAGATCGGCCGGGAGGAAATTGAGCGACTCGATATCCTGACGGACAAGGCGCTGGCCGTTACACGCAGACGCCTCGCCGGCAAAACGGGCCAAGGGACCGAGGACAACGCGGCCTTGAAGTTCCTGACCTGGCAGTTCCGGCGCTGTCCGACCGACGTGGTCAAATGGCTGACAGAGTGCATCGAGACGCGTGGGCGAGCCCACCCCTTCGTGCGCCACCAGATGAGCTGGGTCCTCGTCTACCAGGGGCTGGGACGGATCCTTCGCGATGAAGAGGCCGTCGAGCGCGTCGTGCAGATGCTTCTGTCCTCGGACGTCGAGAACTGGGTGTGGAACCGACAAAGCGCGTGCATGGCCTTTCTGCTGTCGCGGTCGGACATGGCGCCGATGCTCCTGTCTCGTGAGGACGTGGACAGATTGGCAAGCCGCACACTGGCGGATTTCAAGCGCAACATCGGTGAAGAATACACCATGTTCAACTACGCGCCCTTTCTGCTCGCGGGTCTTCTCAGGTGGCGCCTCAAGGACCCCACGGCCCTGGTGTCTGGCATTGATCCCCTGGCCGAAGATTTCCTGGCGATCATCGAGAAAGTCGAAGTTGATCTTATTGGCCGCCGTAAACCGAGTGCCAACCTCCAGCGGCGACGCGACAAGATCTTGCCGATTCTACGGGATCTCAAGGAGGAATTGCTCGGCCAAGGGACAAATCCGGATCTTCTTATGGACATCTACGGTGCGAGCTAGGGCCAAGATGCTGCATGCGCAGTTCAGCGAAGACACTTGTAGCTTCTGCACATGCCTTAGGTCTCCATGTCCGCCAAGTCAGCCGGGAGGCTGACGCGGGGGATGCGGATACAGTGAATGACCGCGCACCGCCCGCCTTAACCCAGATTGCCGTGGTGGATGCGGATACAAGCGCGCACGCGCGACGAGCGCCGGGAGGATCCCGCTCAGCCAATGCATGCAGGCCCGGAGTGTCTCCTGCCATTTCTCATGAAGACCGGGAAGCTGCCGCGAGGCGTACTGGGCTTCCATGCTCGCTGTGAAAGGACTAAAATGTAGGGATGGAGAGCCACTATGGGAGCCGGTGCGTGCTGAAACCTGACGGCGAAAACCTTTGTGCGTAGTCCGCGAAATCCTTTGTGCGCAAAGGATGGTCTAACCCATTCAAATCTCAAGGGGCGTAGCGAAGCACTACGCGCGCCCCTACAGGCGATGTAGGCGCGCGGATAGCTTTTTGCGCCGTCGCCGCTGACCATCTGGATACATCTTGTATTTTGAATGGGTTGGCTCTTATCCCGTACCCGGGACGCCGCGATGCGTCTTGGGCGCGTGCACGGATTGCGGAACCTTGGTTTGTCTCGGCTCGCGAGATGCATGGCGGTGCGAAGAGACCATTGCCCCGCAACGGCGGTGCACCATCGAGCCATTCGGCGTCACTACCGGCGCTTTCTCTGAAGTCTTCTGCTCGGAGTGATGACACCCACGTTCTTGTCTAAGCTGCCACAGCAAGCCTCAGAACGGTCGGAGAGAAGACGTCCGGCGCGGGTGAGAGATCGACGGTGGTGATTGCTGAAAGCAGAGGTTTGTCCTCAAACTCAAGCCGGAGTGTATCTTCGTCAGCGTCTCTACAGAGGCATGACCAATGTGTGTCGCGTGCCGGCCGCTCCGCTGTCGACGTCGATTCTTCCATTGAGTTGCGTGGTGAAGGCATCAGTCAACTTCTGACCCAATCCGGAATCCACTCGCGCATTTGGATCAATTCCCGGGCCGTCATCCCAGACAGATACCGCCATTGTCTGATCTTCGATGGCCAGGCTCAGGCCCAGTCGCCCGCCCGATCTTCCCTGATAGGCGTATTTCAGGCTGTTCGTGACCAGTTCGTTCACGATCAGTCCGAGCGGTACGGCGATCCGGGTTGATAGGCGTACGTCCGAGATGTCGAACTCCACTGCAAGTGTGTCAGCCTGTTGGGAGGATGCGACGACATTCTCGACGAGTGCCGTCAGATAGGACCCGGCTGTTACCGTATCGACGGAACTGGTCTGCGTGAGGCTGCGATAGAGACTGGCAATGGCGTCGATCCTGGCCCGCATCCGCGCAAATGCCGCCTTGCAAGCCGCATCGCTCAGAGTGCGGCCTTCCAGTGCTATGATGCTGCCAATCATCGAAAGGCTGTTCATCACACGATGGTTCAGTTCCTCCAGAAGCCTGTCGGCATGGTCGAGCGCGGCCTCCCGTTCCTTCTGCAATCGACGCGCCTCGGTCACATCCTGCATCGCCAGAAGGAGCATGTGAGTGTGGTTGCCCTCGCGGAAAACCTTGCGGGCGTTGAGCAGAAGGGCCCTTTCGCCGATTTCGGGGAAGGTATGCCGCACCTCGAAGTCATCGACGACTGTATTTCTCGGAACAATGTCGGTCAGTAGCGTGAGCAACTCCGGGATCGCCCACTGCCCGTTGCCCAGATCGTCCAGCCGGCGACCAACGGTTGCGCCGGGGTCGACCTGAAACGTCGCGTAGAAGGACCGGCTTGCCGAGACGACGGTGAGCCGCTCGTCCAGTACGAGAAGCGGCTCGCGAAGTGTCTCGACGATACCAACCGAAAGAAGACGCTCGCGTTCGAGCGCCGTTGCCGCGTCGCGTTCCGCGGTCACATCCTCGATGGCAAGCAGGATGCGCCGGGAGCCGTTGCCGGGCCGAACGGTCTTGCGCGCGTTCAGCCGCATGACCCTGCGTCCGATCCGTTCGAACACGTGATCGACCTCGAAGTCCTCGACCTCGTCGCCGCCGGACAGGATCTTTCCGAGCTCTTCGAGCAGAGCAGGGATACTCCACTGTCCGTCTCCGAGTGAGGCGAGCCGGCACCCGATGGTCTTGTCCGCGTCGACGTCGAACGTTCGGAGAAAACGGTCGTTGGCGTATTCGACGACCAGATCCTCGGTCAGCACCAAAAGGCTTTCCCGCAAGCTGGCAACAATTTCGGCAGGGTCGATCTGCTGTAGCATGGCGACGTTGATGGCGGCCCCCCCTTACCAGGCGAATCCGATCATGGTGCCCGAACTCAAACGACGATACAGGTCGATGGCCGGGTTTCAAACCGGGAAGCTGGCAGAGTGGCCACTGGCCACCTTCGCCGGGCGTAAAGATACCATACCTCGTTGGCGAACGGATGTGCCAAGCGACGCGAGTAGCCCGCACTTGATCTGAAACGTGCCTGAAGGAATGCGCCATGCATGACGCCAGCCGCATCGATCCTGGTGTGATTTTCAACGACGCACCGACGGCACAGCTGGTATTCACGCCGGACCTGCGGATCGTGGCGGCGAACAAGCTCTACTGCGCGCTGCTTGATCGGCAGGCCGCGGAGCTCGTCGGCCGGCGTGTTTTCGAAGCCTTTCCCGCCAATCCCGACGATCCCGAGGCCGATGCGGAAGCAGAACTGCAAGCGTCGGCGGACGCGGTGGTCGCCACGGGCGAGGCACAGGAAATGCCGCTGCGGCAGCACGACGTGCTGGAAGCCGATGGCCACTACGGGACCCGATACTGGCGCATCCTGAACTCTCCCATCTTCGCTGACCCGGACGCGCCACGTCGGGTCACTCATGTGATCCATACCGCCGAGGATGTCACTCGGAGCGTTCTTGGAGACCGTGCCGAAGCCGCCAAGCGCAGGGCTGCGATGCGCGGTGCTGACCTGAGCTATTTCGAGTTCGATCCCCAAGCCGGCACCCTGCTCCGGTCCCCTCAGATCGATGCACTGTTCGGCTTCGAGCCGAACGAGACCGGCCCTGCCGTCCAACCCTTTTATGACCGTTTGCGCGCTGATGATTTCGAACTGGCGCTCAGCGAGCTGGAACGGGTCTCCCGTACGATCGGAGCCGATCTCCAGCTCGACTTCCGTGTCGTTCTGCCCGATGGGGCCATACGTTGGTTGATCGGACGAGGAGAGTCGGTCCGCGATCCCGAGACGCGAAGCGTGCGGATTGTTGGCATCGTACTCGATGTCACCGCCATCCGTGAGAACGAGGCGAACCTGCGTGACGCCCTCGAAGCCCGTGACTTGCTGATCGCAGAGGTGAACCACCGGGTGAAGAATTCACTCCAGATGGTGACCAGTATCCTGAACCTTGAAGCTTCAGGGGCAAAGAACCCCGAGGCGCGACTTTCACTCAAAGCGGCAACGGCACGGGTGAACGCTGTCGCGGCAATACATGCTTCGCTCTATCAGGACGCGGATGTCGCCACGGTGCAGATCGATCGGTATCTGGAGCGATTGAGCGAGCATCTTCAAGGTTCCTTGTCGAGCGACGAACAAGACGTGCAGATCTCGCTCGATGTGGAGCCGATCCGGTTGCGAAGCGACCAGGCGGTGACGCTGTCACTCGCGGTGAATGAGTTGGTCACCAACTCGTTCAAGCATGCCTGCTGGGAGGGCGAGGGCACCGTACTGGTGAGCGTGAAGCGAGACGGCGACGCCATGATCGCTCTCGAAGTATCAGATGACGGAACAGGCCAGAGTGCCAGCCGTTCAAGGGACACCAGTGCATCGTCAGGTCTGGGACAGCGCCTGATTGCGGGCATGGCCTCGCAGTTGGGGGGCTCGATCGAGGAAGGTAAGACGAATGGCTGGCGAACACGGATCATATTTCCCGAATGAGGAGCCAGCGGTCCTGAAAGTGCTTATCGTTGAAGATAATGCCTTTATCGCGCTCGACCTTGAAGCTCAGATTCTGGAGATGGGCCATGTCGTCGTCGGAATTGCCGCCACAGCGAGCAAAGCAGTCGAGATGTCGCGCAAGACGTTTCCGGACCTTGCATTGGTTGATCTGAAGCTTGCCGATGGGAGTCGCGGACAGGACGCTGCATTGGTGCTGCGAAACGAAATGCGGGTGCCATCCGTCATTGTAAGCGGAAGCTTGCATGAGATGACGGAAGCGGAAGCGGCTCTGATCCGCCCGCTGGCAATGCTGTCAAAACCGTTGCTGCCGAATGAATTGCGGCGAGTTCTCGAGTCAAATCGAATCGCAAGCAGCGCTGTATGAAGGTCAGCCCTGATCTGGCGGCCTATTCAGTTTTGATTTTATAGGCTCTCCGTCTGGCAGGACCGCCCGGCCTGTCGCCGCCAGCGGCAGGACATGGTCGATCTGGCGCATATCCGCACCATCTTCTCGCTGTCGAACGAGACCTATGGCAGCCCGCGCATGCATCGTGACCTTGTCGATGAGGCCACCAGGTCGGGAGGCACCGGCCGGCGCGGCTGCTGCGAGAGAAATGCCCGGAAAGTGCGCTGAACGCTCTCCGCAAAAGCCGGGCAGGTCCGCGGGGCCCGATCCTGGAGCCTTACGCCTCATAGCGGGCGGCGGTCACCTGACGGCCCTCGGGACTGAAAATCTTGGCTTCGGAACCTCCAGTGATGCCGGTGAAAAGGGCTCCCATGAGGGGGACGCGCTGCCTCGAATCTCGCTACCGCGCGGCGTGAAGCCGGTCCGAAACAGGCCTCCGACAGCGGAGAGAGGTGGCATATCAGAATAGTATATACCCCATCAGCATTTATATTTGCCGGGCTCTGACCCCGTTCGTATCGTCAAGAAAATCAGCGGCATTGTCCAATCCGGGACCTCGCTTTGTGAACTGGTCGCAACTGCCGTGCGAACAACAATTCAAAGACAGGGACAAATCTTATGAACGGTCAAATTCGCCGTATCGAAACCGACGCAAGGCGTAGCCGGGCGGTTGTGTACAACGGCATGGTCTTCGTGGGCGGAATGACGGCGAGCGATCGCTCTCAGGGGATCGCGGGGCAGACCCGGGATGCTCTTGCGAAAGTTGAGGAATTTCTCGCGGAGGCGGGGACGGACAAGAGCCGCCTGCTCACGGCGCAGATCTGGATCAAGGACATCACCCGGGACTTCGCCGAGATGAACGAGGTCTGGAATGCTTGGACTGCGCCGAACGCGGCTCCGACCCGGGCAACGGCCCAGTGCGAGATGGGGGCGCCGGATGTCCTCGTCGAGTTCATCGTCACCGCGGCGCTTCCGCCGGAAAATAATGTCGCCGGCGGAAACTGAGAGATGATGAACGGCACCCCCGATACTCCTGCCAAGCTCCGCGTCCATGAACTTGAAAAGCGCTATGGCGAAGTGGTCGCCCTGAAACCCACGAACTTGGAAGTCGAGAGCGGGGAGTTTCTCACGCTTCTCGGACCCTCCGGCTCCGGCAAGACGACCTTGCTGATGATGGTCGCAGGCCTTGCCGCGCCCTCCGGAGGCGACATCTGGATCGACGGAAAGCTTTCGACCCAACTGCAACCTCAGAAGCGCGACGTCGGCGTGGTTTTCCAGAACTATGCCCTTTTCCCGCACCTTACCGTCCGGGAAAATATCGCCTTCCCCCTTCGTATGCGGCGCATGTCGAGTTCCGACATCGAACAGAACGTCGCCCGGCTCCTGAAGATCGTAGACCTGGAAGACAAGGGCGAGCGGCTGCCGACCGAGCTGTCGGGCGGTCAACAGCAACGTGTCGCGCTGGCACGCTGCGCCGTCTACGGCCCATCGATCATCCTCATGGACGAGCCGCTCGGCGCTTTGGACAAGAAGCTGCGCGACACCATGCAAATGGAAATCAAGACGATGCACAAGGCGCTCGGCGCCACCATCCTCTACGTGACCCACGACCAGGGCGAAGCGATGTCCATGTCGGACCGGGTCTGCGTCATGCGCGACGGCCACATCGTCCAGCTTGGTAGCCCGGCGGACCTCTACCACAGGCCGGTAAGCCGCTTCGTGGGCGACTTCCTCGGCGGCGCGACCTTCCTTCGGGCCAATGTCGCCGGCGAAGAGGGGGACGAGATTGTACTGAAATGGCAGGACACTTCGATCATCAAGGCTAAACGTCCTGCAACATCAGTGGCCACGGGCGATAGCGTCTTGTGCATGATGAGACCGCAGAATCTGCGCATCTCCTCCGAGCCGGTCCCGGGCGCGAACGCCTTGCCGGCAACCGTGATTGCCAGCGTGATGACTGGCACCATGACGGAACATTTCGTCCGCCTCGCCGATGGCACCGAGGTCACTGCGGTAGAGCTGACGACGCCCGGTTCTCAGTTGCTGCCGGACGGCGCAAACGTCCACGTCAGCTGGCTGCCGGAGAACTCCGTGGTCTTCGCCGGGGAGCAGATGACATGACGGCGGCCGTGGCACCCCGCGGGCGGACCGCGAAGCGCAAGACCAAGCTGGGCGCACCGCTGTTGCTGCTCCCGATCTTCGCCTTCCTTGCAGTATTTTTCATCTACCCGGTCTTCTCCATCCTTGCGGTGAGCGTGACCGACCGTGACGGCGTCCTGAGTTGGACGAACTACATCGAGCTGTTCCGCGGCTACAACATCCAGGTGATGCTGACGACGCTGAAGATCAGCGGATGGACTACGCTCTTCACCATCCTGCTGTCCTACCCGGTGGCCTATCTTCTGGCGACGGCTCGGAAGGGCAGCACGAACGCCCTCATGCTGATTGTGCTGCTACCGCTCTGGACCAGCGTCCTTGTCCGGGCCTTCGCGTGGATCGTTCTGTTCGGCCGCAACGGCGTCATCAATTCCGGACTTGTTTCAATCGGTCTCGTCGAGGTGCCGGTCGAGATGTTGTTCACGGTCTTCAGCGTCGTCGTCGCCATGACCCATGCTCTGATGCCGATCGCGGTCCTGTCCATGTACTCGACGATGCAGAACATCGATCGGAAGCTTGAACTCGCCGCGGCGACACTGGGCGCCGAGCCCGGGAACGCCTTCTGGCGGATCTATTTTCCGATCTCCTTCCCAGGTGTCGCCTCAGCCGCCCTGGTCACCTTCATCGTGTCCATCGGCATCTTCGTGCATCCCACGCTTCTCGGCTCGCCCTCGGAGCGGATGATCGCTCTCGAGATCATCGAGCAGATCGACGTGCTCTATAATTGGGGTATGGCCGCCGCGATCTCGGTCATGGTGCTGATCCTGTCGATCATCTTCATCATGATCTTCGACAAGTTCCTGGGGATCGCAACGATCACGGGAGCGCAGGGGAGTGGCGGGCCCAGCGGGTCGGCGATGCGCGCCGCGACCGCCGGATTGGGCACCATGACGGTCTGGCTTAGCCGGATTACGGGCGCCCTGATGCCGAAGCGAAAACTGACCGACGGCCAGTCGAGGCGGTTTGCACTGAACGTCGTGGCCGGCCTCGTCCTCACGTTCATGGCCGCGCCGCTGTTCTTCCTGATCCCGGTGTCGTTCACCGAGAGCGCCTTTGTCGAATGGCCTCCGCGCGGCTTCTCGCTTCAGTGGTACGAAGAGTACTTCACCGACCCGGTCTGGCGCGAAGCGACGATCCGCTCGATCGTCGTGGGGCTCGCAACGGCGATCCTGTCCATGCTGATCGGGGTGCCAGCGGCCTTCGGGATCAACCGCGCAAGGTTCAAGGGTAAGGGCCTTGTCCTGCCCTATATCCTGATGCCGCTCGTGGTGCCCAACATCATCATCGCCTTGGCGCTGTTCTACTTCTTCGCCGAGATGCAGCTGATCGGCACCTATATCGGCCTGGTTGCCGGCCATACGGTCATTGCGGTGCCCTACGTGGTGCTGACCCTGATCGCGGTCCTCCAGAACTACGACCACCGTCTGGATCAGGCCGCCTGGACGCTGGGGGCCAGCACGCTGACGGCCTTCCGCCGCATTACCTTGCCACTCATCAAGGTGGGGTTCGTCACTTCCTTCCTCTTCGCCTTCATGCGGTCGTTCGACGAGATCGCGATCGCGCTCTTCGTCAGCAGCGGACTGCAATCGACACTTCCCAAGAAGCTTTGGAGCGAGGCGCATATTGCGGTCAGCCCAACCTTGGCGGCGGTCTCGACGATCCTCATTGCCGTGGTCGCCCTCGTGGTCGTGGCATCAGAACTGCTCAACCGGCGGTCTGCCGGGCAGAAACGAACATAATCAACAGAGAGGGAAAAAGACGATGTCAAAGCAGATCAAGACCACGAGACGCCTGTTCGTGAAAGGTATGACGGGATCGGCTGTACTGCTGTCCGCGCCCGCGATCTGGACAGGTGCGGCCCGGGCCCAGGACAATCGGCTGATCGTCGGCGGCAGCGGCGGCGCAATCGACGATGCGTATACGCAAGCCTACTACAAACCGTATTTCGAAGAGACCGGCGTCGAAGTGATCCCGGTGGAGCGCCGCGAGAACCCGCTCGCCGAGGTCAGGGCCGTCGTCGAAACCCAGACCTACAAATGGGACTTCTGCGAAGGCATTGCCCATGACGTCGCTGCGACCTTGGCTGAGGACGGCTATCTCGAGCCCCTTGATCTGACGGGGCCTGCGGAAGAGGTGATGCCGTCGATGAAGTCCGAAACTTTCGTCAGCGGAACCAGCGCGGCCTTCATTCTCGCCTATAATTCGAAGCATTTTGACAAGAAGATGACCTATGCCGACTTCTGGGATGTAGAAGGGCACCCCGGTCGTCGGGGACTGCGTCAAAGCGCGCGAGAGACGGTTTCGATCGCCCTTGTTGCGGACGGGGTCCCGCCCGAGGAGGTCTCGACCGTTCTCCAGGAGGAAGCGGGGTGGGAGCGTGCTTTTGCCAAGCTGGACGAGATCCGGGATGACATTGATGTCTGGTGGGCTTCTTCCGCGCAGACGCCGACCCTGCTGCAGACCGGTGAGGTCGACCTGATCACGACGTTCAATGGCCGCGCCCAGAACGTGATTGATGCCGGCGCTCCCGTCGCGATCACCTGGGACGGCAGCTTCTACAACAACTACGGATGGGTGATTCCGAGCGGCAGCCCCAAGGCCGACCAGATCCGCGACTTCATCAAGTTCTGCTGTCGTGCGGACAGGCAGGCCGCGGCGGCGGAAATCTATGGCACCGGGCCGTCAAATCCGAATGCTATCGCCTTGGTCGATCCCGAACGGGCCAAGGTCCTGCCGACACATCCGGATAACATCCGGAACATGGCTCTGCTGGATTTTGGATTTTGGGGTCCGCGGCAGGAAGAAGCCACAATGCGTTTTAACGAGTGGCTTCAAGGCTGACCATCGACTGCGGGCGGGGGTGAGAGCCTCCGCCCGACCAGGTCCTGCGCTAAACGGCCTCGCAGTGCCGACTAGCCTAGTGGTTCGGCTTTAGCCAATCGTCAGTAGCGTTCAGGTCGTCATCAACCTGTGTTCGCAGAATATCGATGATGCCCTCCACGGGCCGCCCCACGGGCTTTCCGGCCGGAAAAATCATGATCGCATCGTGGCGGGGCGCCGGTCGAAATGGTCTCGCGATAACTCCGTTTTGGAGGCATTCCCGCGCCACGAACGGGTTAACAATTGCCAACCCGACATTCTGCATCACAAGGGAACAGGTGATCGAGCTGTAGGAGGTCTCGATGACTCGCGATACGTTGGCGCCCGCATCCTGCAATATGCGGTCCATCACTGCTCGCGGCGGGTCCCCTTTAGGGTAGGTGATGAACCGTTCGCCGACCAGATCTTTTGGTGTAATGACCTCTTTCGCACCCAAGGCGTGCGATTCATGCATGATGCAGACGCCCTCGACAGAATAAAGCGTCTCGCTGTCCAGACCTTCGTGGGAATAAATGTTCGAAATGATCGCAAGATCGCAACTATGCTCACGAACCCAGCGGGACAGAACGTCTGAATGGGCCGTCTGTACTGAGATCTGAACCTGAGGAAAGGTGTCGGTGAACCGCTTCAGGGCTCGCGGGATCAGCGAAAGCGACAGGGTCTGGATTGCTCCGATCCGCAGGATGCCGCTGCCGCTCCGGTGAATCCGATGCGCGGCCTCGGTCAATTCGTTCAAGCCGACGAAGCTGCGCTGCACCTCGTGGAACAGCGCAAGTCCATCCGCGGTCGGTATGAGCTTTCCGGGGGTGCGTTCGAAGAGCTTGAGTCCAGACTCGGTCTCCAGTTTCGAGATGGCCCGGCTGATATTTGGTTGCGATGTGTGCAGCATAGCAGCCGCAGCGGTCATGGAGCCGGTGCGCATTACGGCGTTGAATGCCTCAAACTGACTGAGCTTGATCATTGGGCTGGTGGACCTCTTTCCCTTCTCCCGATCATAAGACGGATCGTGGTCGCTGCGCCACAGCTCCGCCGTTGAAGCAGCCGAGGACTGCCAGCTCATGACGTCCTGGGCTGACCCTCACCCCGGCCACTTTGGGTGGTGGCGATCGATGACGTAACGATGGCTATGGTGGTAGGTGCCGTGGACATACTTTGCACCAATCAGGTGCGGGTCGTCGGCGTCCAGATCGCTGTGGGAATGTCTCAGTTGCTCCGGATCACGCGCGGGCCAAAGCAGCAATCCGACGAGTAGACCGGTACAGGCAATTGCCGCCATGATCCAAAAGGTAGACTGGACGCCAATGGCCGCGCCTATCGATCCGGCGAGCGGATAGCAGAGAAGCCAGACAGAATGGGATATTGCGAACTGGGCGGCGAAAAGGCCCGTCCGATCTGCGGCATTCGCAGAGCGGCGAATAAGGCGCCCCGCTGGCAGGACGGTCATCGCGAACCCGATACCGATGACGACCCACAGCGCCAGGAGCGCTGTATATGTGAAAAGTTGGCTTCCCATGATACAGGCTGCAGTCAGGAGTCCGGCCCCCAACAGCATTACGGTGCGATCCCTTAACCGGTCCAGGAACCGAGGCAGGGACAAGGCCGCGGCCATGGATCCGCCACCGTAAGCGGCCAGAGCGAAAGCCACTGACTGCTCGCCAAGGCCGAATTGGTCTTGAACAAGCACGACAGTGTTGACGAGCACCATCGAACCGGCCGCTGCAGCTGCGAAGCCCAGTGCGAACATTCCGCGCAGGCGCGGCGTCTTGAAGTAGATCCGTATTCCTTTCGTGGCCCGATCGAGAAACTTCGCGGGCGCGGATGGCGGCGTTTTCGGCAGAACGACCAACCCGATGCAAAGTGCGGCAACCAAGAAACCGAGCGCCGTACCTAAAAACAAGGTGTTGAACGATACCACCACGAGCAGCAGCGCGGCCAGCAACGGGCTCAACGCACTTTCCAGGTCCGAGGCGAGGCGCGACAGGGACAGCGCCCTGGTATATTGCCCCTCATCCGGAAGGATTTCCGGGATGACCGCCTGAAATGCAGGTGTGTATCCGGCGGAGGCTGCCTGGAGGAGCAGGACCATTGCATAGACCTGCCAGATTTCAGTCACGAACGGCAGAAAAATAACTGCTACCGCGCGAACTATGTCGAGTACGATCAGCGTTATCCTGACTGGCAGCCCTTCAGTCAAAGCCGAACTCAATGGAGAGATTACAACATAAGCAATCATCTTTATTGCCAGAACAGTGCCAAGGACCCGACCGGCACCTTCTTCGGCGAGGTCGTACGCAAGTAGCGCAAGCGCAATCGTCATCAGTCCGGTGCCGAGAAGGGCAACGATCTGGGCGATAAACAAGATGCGGAACGTTCGATTCCTTAATACCTTGAGCATATCAGGGCGACTCCGAACCTGGCAATAAACCGGCAACTCGTTCTTCTATTCCAAGACGTATGCATCGGACCCATTTCGAACTGCCGCTCGCAGGTATCTGACTTAACGCATGCGGCGCGCCCGGTTTGAGAGTTCGGGCGCATCCGACCATTTTTCCGCGCAAGGCGTTTGCGCCGGTCGGCGCCGCGAGTTGCGTCGTCTCATCCGAGGTCGGCAAGGGTGTCACCACTGGCGGCCAGGCCGGTCCCGCAAGCCGACATTTTCGGTTGTAGACTGCCGGGCGTGCGTGCGCCTGGTGGGGTTCCGCAAAACTACTGACCGTCCTGCAAGATTCCATATCCTGAGGTGCGCTTCGTCCCATGGAGACTCCAAAAGCAATATATAACAGTTGCTTGACTATACCTCATTCCGCGCCAATGGGTGCATATCGCTTTTGCATGGGCCGCATATATATATCTATTTGCTCCACCTTTGGGCCGCCTCTACGGTCCCGAAAAGCTCTAGTGAACCGGCGAGCTTCGCTAGGCGAAACCGGCCGGGAAAGCAGTGGGTCGTTTCCGTTGAACGGGGATAACCTTAGCTTCTCGACATGCGCTTGATGGATGCCTCGGGGCAGCCTTGGAAGACGAAATGCAGCGGACCGATATGTACACACACCGAGAAAAACGTTTGACGATAGTCGGTGGCGGGCTGCTGGGGGCGGCGATCGGGTATGGCGCCGCCAAGGCTGGCGCTGAGGTGACAATCCTTGATCAAGGTGACAATGCATTACGAGCCTCGCGCGGGAATTTTGGACTGGTCTGGGTGCACGGGAAGGGCACGACCATGCCGCCTTATGTTGACTGGACATTGCAGGGGTTAAGGCTGTGGCCGGAATTTCAGGAAGAATTGCTGAATAGGACCGGGGTCGATTCCGGTTTGGAAAATCCCGGGGGGTTCTGGCTTGGCTTCAGCGAGGCTGAGGTCGAGAAGCGCGCAACGGCGCTGGAGGGGATCAATAAGAATGGTACGAAGGTGCCGTTCGAGATTCTCGACCGGTCCGATTTGCGAAATTACCTGCCCGGAATCGGAGATGCTGTTGTCGGTGGCAGCTTTTGCCCACTGGACGGGCACGCGAATCCACTAATGCTGTTGCGTGCGCTGCATATGGGGTTAAACCAGCTCGGCGCACGGGTGGTGAACGGCGTCACTGTCACGGATATTCAACACGACGCACCCGATGGCCGGTTCGTCGCAGTTGCCGATGACGGAACCCGCTGGTCCGGCGATCGCATCGTTCTGGCCGCGGGGCTCGGGAACGCAAGCCTCGCATCGCATCTGGATATTCATGCCCCGGTCTTGCCGACCCGGGGCCAAGTCCTGATCACCGAGCGCCTGCAACCTTTCCTGCATTATCCGACCAACAAGTGCCGCCAGACCAAGGAAGGATCGGTGCAATTGGGCTCGACAGCCGAGGATACCGGAGTCGACGACGGGACCACCTCGGACAAGATCGAATGGCTGGTCCGGCGGGGCGTGGAGACGTTCCCCGCCCTGGCCGATGCCAAGTTGGTGCGAGCCTGGGGCGCGCTGCGACCGCTGACCCCGGACGGCTATCC
Organism: Tropicimonas sp. IMCC34011; assembly: GCF_003390865.1. Classification (GTDB taxonomy): domain Bacteria; phylum Pseudomonadota; class Alphaproteobacteria; order Rhodobacterales; family Rhodobacteraceae; genus Tropicimonas_B. The sequence goes on along the minus strand of NZ_QMEJ01000004.1, from coordinate 273,958 downwards.
GATCTACCAGGAGTCCGAGCGCTTTCCCGGTGGCTACGTCGTGTCGAGCCATAGCGGCGTCACTCTGGCGGCATCCCATGCCGAACTTCTTGGTCCATGGGTCAGCGGGCTGACACAGACACCACCGGAGTTCACCTCGTTCCGGGGTGAGCGGTTCCTCGACACCGATTCGAGTTTCTCCAATGGCTACTGAACCCTACTTCGTCATTCCGGCGAAGCCCGGAAGCTCGACGGTTACGATCACGTTTGAGGGTCGCAAAATTGTCGTTCCAGCGGGCATCAGCGTGGCCGCTGCCCTTTTGGCCGGTGGTGTCGGAGTCTTTCGGACCAGCATCGTCAGCGCCGCGCCCCGTGCGCCCTTCTGCATGATGGGTGTGTGTTTCGAATGCCTTGTCGAGATCGACGGAATTTCCGGCCGGCAGAGCTGCATGGTTCCGGTGACGGACGGCATGGCGATCCGCAGGCAGGAGGGGTCGTCGGCTTTGGATGTTTCAGAAGGGGCCAAAGATGACGTCTGAAACCGCCGATCTTGTTGTCATTGGTGCCGGACCGGCCGGTCTGGCCGCGGCGTGCGAGGCCCGGGAACTTGGCATGTCGGTGGTCGTTCTGGACGAGCAGACGGCCCCCGGTGGGCAGATCTACCGCAATATCGAATCCGTCACGGATGATCGCCAGGACGTCTTGGGTCCAGACTACGTGGCAGGTCAGGAACTCGCCGCGGCCTTCCGCAGGAGTGGGGCGGAGCATTGTGGCGGCGCGACGGTCTGGAACCTCACGACCGATGGCGTCGTGGATTACATCGCTGACGGCCCGAAAACGGTTTCGGGAAAATACGTTCTGCTTGCCAGTGGCGCGATGGAGCGTCCCTTTCCGATCAAGGGTTGGACACTGCCCGGCGTCATGGGCGCCGGGGCCGCGCAGGTCCTCCTGAAAGGGGCGGGTGCGGTGCCGGCCGGTCCGGTCACGATGGTTGGATCCGGCCCACTGCTGTACCTCCTGGCTTGGCAATACATGCGTGCGGGTGTGAGGATTGCCGTCGTCGTCGATACGACCCCGATGACTAATTACCTCCGCGCGGTTCCAAAATTGCCAGGTGCTTTAGCCGGCTGGCCCGATCTGTCCAAGGGTTTGAAACTGCTTGGAGCGTTGAGGAAAGGCGGCGTCAAAGTCTATCGCGATGCACGGGAGGTCGCGATCGAAGGCCGGGACGCCGCCCAGGCCGTCACGTTCCGGCATCGCGGCGGGCGCATAGAACTGCCGGCACGGCTCGTCCTTCTGCACCAAGGCGTCGTCCCAAACGTGCAGTTGTCGATGTCGACGGGGCTCGATCACAGTTGGGATGCGGCCCAGCACTGTTGGACGCCGGTCACTGACGAATGGGGCAGGATGGCGACGTCCTCCCTCTACGTTGCCGGCGACAGTCGCGGCATCTCGGGCGCTTTGGCTTCGGCTGTTCAGGGGCGCCTTGCGGCCCTGTCTATCGGTCAGCAGTTGGAGAAACTGAGCGACCTGCAAACACGTGCCGCTCCGCTTCGACGGCAGTTGAAACGTTACATGGCCATCAGGCCATTTCTGGATACGCTTTATTGCCCCCGCGAAATCCATCGTGTCCCGACGGACGACGACGTCATGGTATGCCGCTGCGAGGAAGTGACAGCGGGTCAGATCCGTGGCTACGTGAAATTGGGATGCCTCGGGCCAAACCAGACCAAGGCTTTTGGCCGGTGCGGAATGGGTCCGTGCCAAGGGCGCTTCTGTGGCGTCACGGTGACTGAATTGATCGCCAAGGAGCGCAAAGTGGATTGTGCTGAGGTCGGACACTACCGTATCCGCCCGCCGATCAAGCCCATCCTTCTGCGTGATCTATCAGCGCCAAAGGACGAAGAGCCATAAGGTACCGAGGAACGAGGGCGTCCAGGCAACGCGGGGCTAGTCAGCGGGGCGAAAGCTCACGCGCTCGCCGACAGGTGATCTAGCCGGCGACAGGGGGCGGCCGTCGAGGCGATTAGCCTCCGGTCCCCATCGATCCGACCTCGGCCAGGAGGGCACGGGCGTCCTCGCCGTTCCAGTCGGCGATGCCGGAGAGCCGGCCGATCTCGCGTCCCGACCCGTCCAGGATGATTGTCAGGGGAAGCTGGCGGACGCCGGCGGTGCGGGACAGGACTTGGTCGGCATCGAGAAGGACGGGCAGATCGCCCGCGCCCGTCTCGGAGAGGAAGCGCTCGACGGCCGGCGGGGCGTTCCGTCCGCTCGCGACCGTGACGACAGCGACGTTGCCGGCGCTTTCGGGATCGGCGGCGAGGGCGGCGAGGGACGGCATCTCCTCCCGGCAGGGCGCGCACCATGTGGCCCAGAAGTTCAGCAGGACCGGACGGCCGGACCAGTCGGACAGGCGTGCCGTGCCACCATCGAGGCGCGCGACCTCGGCTTCGGGCGCCAGCGCCTCGGGTGTCCCCTCGGGGCGTTCGATGCCGTCCATGTCCCCTGTCAGGAGCGCGGACACATCTGCCGAGCCCGTGTTTGCCATGACCGCCGCCAGAATGTAGATCGTGGCCGATAGCGCATGCCTCATGCGGTTCCTCGCCTCATTTTTCCAGTTTCGGAGCGCCCATGTCCGGTCCCGACCTCGATCCCGCCAACGGCACCCCGCCCAAGGCCGCCAACCAGATGTGGGGCGGCCGGTTCTCCAGCGGGCCCGACGCCATCATGGAAGCGATCAACGCCTCGATCTCTTATGATCAGAGGCTCGCCGCGCAGGACGTCGAAGGCTCGCGCGCCCATGCCGCGATGCTCGCGGCCCAGGGCATCATCAGCGATAGCGACGCCACCGCGATCCGGGAAGGTCTTCTCACGGTGTTGTCAGAGATCGAGGAGGGCAAGCTCGCCTTCTCCGCCGCACTCGAAGACATCCACATGAATGTCGAGGCGCGCCTGAAGGACCTGATCGGCGAGCCCGCCGGCCGGCTCCACACCGCCCGCAGCCGCAACGATCAGGTGGCGACCGATTTCCGTCTCTGGGTCCGGGACCAGTGCGACGCCGCCATCGAGGGGCTGCGCGCCGTCCAGCGCGCGCTGCTGGGGCAGGCGGAGGCCGGGGCGGACTGGGTGATGCCCGGGTTTACCCATCTTCAGACCGCTCAGCCGGTCACCTGGGGCCACCACATGCTGGCCTATGTCGAGATGCTGGGCCGCGATGCGGGCCGCTTTGCGGATGCGCGCGCCCGGATGAACGAGTGCCCGCTCGGCGCCGCCGCCCTCGCCGGGACCTCCTTCCCGATCGATCGGCATGCCACGGCCGAGGCCCTCGGCTTCGACCGGCCCTGCGCCAACTCGCTCGACGCCGTGTCCGACCGGGATTTCGCGCTGGAGTTCCTCGGCGCCGCCTCGATTTCGGCGATGCACCTGTCGCGGCTGGCCGAGGAGCTGGTGATCTGGTCCTCCGCGCAGTTCCGGTTCGTGACCATGTCGGATCGCTGGTCCACCGGCTCCTCGATCATGCCGCAGAAGAAGAACCCGGATGCCGCCGAGCTCCTGCGGGCCAAGATCGGCCGCATCGTCGGTGCGAACGTGGCGCTTCTGACGGTGATGAAGGGGCTGCCGCTCGCCTATTCGAAGGACATGCAGGAAGACAAGGAGCAGGTCTTCGACGCGGCGGACAACTACCTGCTGTCGCTCTCGGCCATGTCCGGAATGGTCGCCGACATGACGGCGAACAGAGAGTCCCTCGAAGCGGCGGCCTCGGCCGGCTTCTCCACCGCCACGGACCTCGCCGACTGGCTCGTGCGCGAGGCCGGCCTGCCGTTCCGGGATGCGCACCATGTGACCGGCTCCCTCGTCGCACTTGCAGAGAAGGGGGGCTGCGGACTGGAGGATCTCTCGCTGGACGCGATGAAGGAGGTCGATCCGCGGATCGACGCCGGGGTTTTCGACGTACTAAGCGTCGCCAGCTCCGTGGCCAGCCGGACCTCCTATGGGGGCACCTCGCCGGAACGGGTGCGGGAGCAGGTGGCGCTCTGGTCGGAGCGGATTGGATGAGGGGCGCAGCGCTTTTCCTCGTGCTGGGGCTGGCCGCCTGCGGCGTCGGCGGTGAGCCGGAGCGGCCGGGTGGCAGCGGAGCGTTCGAGCCCCCGGCGATCCAGAACGGGATCGAGCCCGGCGTGTCTTCCCCCTCCATCACCCGGCCGGACGTGATCGAGGTCGGTGTGGACGAGACGCCCTCGTGAAGATTGCCCGGATGCGCTGCCCTCCCTTGAGCGGCGGGGCAGCGCGTCCGGTCTGGCCTCGGAAGGATGCACCATGAGCCGACTTGTCTGCATCGCCCTGATCCTCGCGCTCGCCGGCTGCGGTGGCGCCGGGGCACCCAGAAACGATCCGTTCGGAGCGAAGCGGGATCCCGTCTCCGTTTCCGGGACGGTGAAGGCCGGCTATGCCAGCGAGCGGCCGGGCTTTGGCGGCGGTCTGGTCACCGGCGGGGATGTCATCGTCTCGATGACGCCCTGAGCAGTGTCACGCCCGGTCTATCGGCCCGGCATGGCCCATCGCACGGTCGGTCCCGTCGGTCAGTTCGTCGAGGTCCGCTTCGAGCCTCGCCCGGAGGACCTCCATCTCCGCGGGATCTGTGCGCCGCCCGATCTCGCCCCATCTCTTCCAGACCATGCGGCCGGCGCCGCCGGGCTTCGGCACGATGAGCCGGTCCCACGAGGGCAGGGTGGAGTATCTTTCCACGGAATAGCTCCACATGAAGATCGGCGCGCCGGTCACGCGTGCCCAGTCGACCGCGACGGACGACATCCGGCGTGCAGGGCCGACCGGTCCGTCGCAGGCGATGCCGAAGGAGGCGCCGGCCCGCGCGGCGCGGGCGAGCGTGAGCGTGCCGCGATCGTTGCGGCGAGTGTCGTGCATCCGGACGGTGTCCCAGCCGAAGCGTCCGAGCACGCCGCCGACGATCCGCCCGGGCCGCTGATGCGAGGTGACGGACCAGATCGGTCCCCAGCTACGGTCCCACATCCAGGGCGTCATCGCGAGGCGACCGTGCCATACCGCGAAGATCACCGGCCCCGCCGTGGCGGCCTCGTGCAGCGCGTCCCATCCCTCCAGCGTCCAATCCGTCCGGGCGTGGGCGCGCCGGAGGCGACGGGCGATGAGCGCCTCCGCCGAACCGAGAACCGCGCGGCTGTCGGCCAGCGCCTCGGCCTTGCGGCGGATCCAGGTGGGGCGTCGTTTCGCCATGATCTCGTGCTCCTTCGCTGCGGCGCCTGAATAGGAGTGCGCGGCGCGCGTTGCCAGAGGGCGCGGGCCCCGCTAGGAACGGCGCCGCCGACCCCGCATCCAGACCCAGCGAGCCCTTCATGGACCATTTCCTCTACCGCGACGGCGTTCTTCATGCCGAGGACGTGCCCCTGACGGACATCGCCAGGTCTGTCGGCACGCCGTTCTACTGCTACAGCACCGCCACGCTGACCCGGCATTTCAGGCTGTTTCAGGAGGCGCTGGAAGGGACGGACCACCTCGTCTGCTTCGCCGTGAAGGCGAACGGCAACGTCGCCATCCTGCGCACCCTCGCCGCGCTCGGCGCCGGGATGGACGTGGTGTCGGCCGGCGAATACGCCAGGGCGAAGGCGGCGGGCGTGCCCGGCGAGCGGATCGTCTTCTCCGGCGTCGGCAAGACGCCAGAGGAGATGCGTGCCGCGCTGGAAGGCGGGATCCGCCAGTTCAACGTGGAGAGCGAGCCCGAGCTGGAGGTCCTCTCCGCCGTTGCAGCGGGGCTCGGGACGACCGCGCCGATTGCGCTCCGGATCAACCCGGACGTGGACGCCGGAACCCATGACAAGATCTCCACCGGCCGGAAGGAAGACAAGTTCGGCATCCCCGTCGGCCATGCCCGCCGGGTCTATGCCCGCGCCGCCGCCTTGCCCGGAATCGAGGTCGTGGGTGTGGACGTTCACATCGGCAGCCAGCTCACTGACCTCCAGCCCTTCGAAGCGGCGTTCGGCAAGGTAGCAGAGCTGACCGAGGCGCTCCGCGAGGACGGCCACGACATCCGCCGGCTGGACCTCGGCGGCGGCCTCGGCATTCCCTATACGCGCAGCAACGCCGCGCCGCCGCTCCCGCTCGATTACGGAGCGATGATCAAGCGGACGCTCGGTCACCTCGGCTGCGAGATCGAGATCGAGCCGGGCCGCCTCATCGTCGGAAATGCGGGTGTTCTGGTCTCCTCGGTCATCTACGAGAAGGCCGGCGAGGGGCGGGACTTCCTGATCCTCGATGCTGCGATGAACGACCTTCTGCGCCCCGCGATGTACGGCGCGCATCACGATATCGTTCCGGTGAAGGAGCCTCTCCCCGGCGGTCCGACCGCGCAGAAGGACATCGTCGGTCCGGTCTGCGAAAGCGGCGATACCTTCGCCAAGGCGCGCGAGATGCCGCCGGTGGCGGCCGGCGATCTTCTCGCCTTCCGCTCGGCCGGAGCCTACGGCGCTTCGATGTCGTCGGAGTACAACGGGCGTCCGCTGGTGCCGGAGGTTCTCGTCAACGGCGATCAATTCGCCGTCATTCGGGCCCGCCCCTCGTTTGACGAAATGATCTCCCGCGATAACGTGCCGGAGTGGCTGGAGGACTGATCCCTCGGCCGCGCCCGCGCCGCCCGGTGGGCTGATATCCGGGACAGGCCCAGACGCAGGATCCGTGCCATGACCTCCGACCGCCAGAGCCCGGAGACGGGACATGCCGGCCCGGCAAGCCCCGAGACGGATCGCGCCCGCGCCGAGGCAACGCGCCGCCTGACACGTCCGCTGCGGCTGACACGCCTCGGCATGGTGGCCGAGCGGGGTGTCCGTGCGTTCTGGCCGGTCTGGGCGCTGCTCCTCCTCGCCGTGGCCCTGCTCGCATTCGGGGTGCACGACATGGTGCCGCCGGTCTGGGCACTCATCGGTGGGTTCGTTTGGGCGGCTGCCATCATCGGTTTGGGCCTCTGGGGGGCCTTCCGCTTCAGGATGCCGTCCCGCGCCGAAGCCGTGCGCCGTCTCGATGCGACGATGCCGGGCCGGCCGATCCAGGCTCTGACGGACCTTCAGGCGGTGGGCGCGGCCGATGGCGGATCCGCTGCCGTCTGGGCCGCGCATGTGCGGCGCATGGCGGAGCGCGCCGGAACCGCGCGCGCGCCGAGACCCGACCTCGCCCTTGCCTCGCGCGATCCCTACGCGCTCCGCTACGTCGCCCTTCTCGCCGCGGTGATGGCGCTGCTCTTCGGCTCGATCTGGCGGGCGGCCAGCGTCGGGGAGATTGCGGGACAGGCCGGCCCCGGCGCCGCGCTCGCTTCCGGTCCCGCCTGGGAAGGCTGGATTGAGCCGCCTGCCTATACGGGTCGTCCCGATCTTTATCTCGTGGATCAGCCCGAAGGCGCGTTGCGCGTCCCCGAAGGCAGCCGCGTGACCATCCGTCTCTACGGCGCGCCGGGCGACCTCGATGTCTACGAGACGATCTCCGGCCCCGCCCCCTACGACGCCGACGAGACCGCGCCGCCCGAGGAGATGACCGCCCGGTCCTTCGATGTCATCGACGACGGTATCCTCTCCATCGAAGGCGATGGCGGGCGGGAATGGGACATCGTCCTGATCCCGGACGAGGCGCCGCAGGTCGCCTTCGACGGCACGATGAGCCGCGAGGCGAGCGGCGAGATGAGCCAGCCCTTCGCCGCCTCCGACGATTACGGCGTGGTGTCAGGCCGCGCCCGGATCGCGCTCGACCTGCCCGAGCTGACACGGCGCCACGGTCTCGCTGCCGATCCCGAGGAGCGGGAGCCGATCACGGTCGATCTGCCGATGACTATTTCCGGCGACCGCACGGAATTCACCGAGGCGCTGGTCGACGATTTCTCGAAGCATCCCTGGTCAGGTCTTCCGGTCGAGATCACGCTGGAGGTGAGCGACGCCGCCGGCCAGGCCGGCGAGACGGAGGAGCCGCTGGAGGTCCGTCTTCCGGGCCGGCGCTTCTTCCAGCCGGTCGCGGCTGCGCTGATCGAACAGCGGCGGGACCTGCTCTGGACCCGGCAGAACGCCCCGCGCGTGGCGCAGGTGCTGCGCGCCGTGAGCTATGAGCCCGATGACGTCATGCCGGACAGTTCGAGCTACCTGCGCCTGCGCACGCTGATCCGCCGCCTCGAACAGGGCAGTGCGGAGGGCGAACTTGACGACGCGGCCCGCGACGAGATTGCCGAGGAGCTCTGGTCGCTGGCGCTCAAGCTGGAGGAAGGGTCGCTCGCGGATGCCCTCGAACGGCTTCGCCGGGCGCAGGATCGCGTGTCCGAGGCGATCCGAAACGGCGCCTCCGAGGAGGAGATCGCCGAGCTCATGGACGAGATGCGGCAGGCGCTGGACGAGTACATGCGTCAGCTTGCCCAGCAGCAGGATCCATCGCAACAGGATCAGCAGCAGGCCGAGAACACCATGGAGATGTCGGGCGATCAGCTTCAGCAGATGCTCGACCGGCTTCAGGAGCTCATGGAGGAGGGGCGGACCGCAGAAGCCGCCCGCCTCCTGGAGCAGCTCAGCCGGATGATGGAGAACATGCAGGTCACGCAAGGCCCAGGTCAGGGCCAGCAGCCCGGGCAGCAGGCGATGGACGACCTCGCCGAGACGCTGCGGGACCAGCAGGGCCTGTCCGACGACGCCTTCCAGAACCTGCAGGAGCAGTTCGGCCAGGGTCAGCAGCAGCCGGGACAGCCCGGTCAGCAGGGCCAGCAGCCGGGACAGCCGGGGCAGGGTCAGCAAGGGCAGGGCCAGCAGCCGGGACAGCAGCCGGGGCAGCCCGGGCAGAACCAGCAAGGACAGGGCCAGCCGGGGCAGGGCGCCGCGCCGTCCGCCGAGGATCTCGCCCAGAGGCAGAGGGACCTGCGGCGGGAGCTGGAGCGGCAGCAAGGCGGCCTGCCCGGCGCCGGAACCGAGGAGGGGCAGCGCGCCCGCGACAGCCTCGGGCGCGCCGGCGAGGCGATGGACCGCGCCGAGCAGGCCCTCCGGCAGGACGACCTCGCCGGCGCCATCGACGAGCAGGCGCAGGCGATGGAAGAACTGCGGCAGGGGATGCGCGATCTCGGCGAGGCGATGGCGCAGCAGCAGCGCCAGCAGCAGGGCCAGCAGGGGCAGGCGACGGGACAGGCGGGGCCGGACGGCCAGCGCGATCCCCTCGGCCGGGACCGCGGCGCGGACGGGCCGCTCGGGACCGACGAGAACCTTCTTCAGGGGGAGGACGTTTATCGCCGGGCCGAGGAGCTCCTCGACGAAATCCGCCGCCGCTCCGCCGATCAGGGGCGCCCGGAAGCCGAACGTGATTACCTGGAGCGCCTTCTGGAGCGGTTCTGAACGGCTTCGCAAGGCGCCCTCTACGCCAACGAAAAAGGCCGCGCCCAATCTGGCGCGGCCTTTTATGGTTCCGGACGAAGGGTGCGGCTCAGGGCTGCTCGTCCTCATCCTCGTCGTCATTGTTTTCCGGCAGGTTGAAGAAGCTGTCCGCATCGACGGGCTTCTCGTTCTCGTCTTCCTCGTCACGCGGATCGCCGGTCAGCGTGAAGGTCTCGAGGCCGGAGATCGAGGAGGGGATCTTCGGTTCGGCCGGATCGGACAGGCTCTGCTCGGTGGAGACGAGACGGCGACGCTCGTCATCCGACATGACGGCGCCTTCGGCTGCCCGTTTCTGCGCGGCCTTCTGAACCGCTGCATCGAGTTCGGACTGCTTGCAGAGGCCGAGCGCCACGGGATCGATCGGCTGGATGTTCTGGATATTCCAGTGGGTCCGCTCCCGGATCGCCTGGATCGTCGGCTTGGTGGTGCCGATGAGCTTGGAGACCTGCGCGTCCGTCAGTTCGGGGTGGAACTTCACCAGCCACAGGATCGACGCCGGACGATCCTGGCGCTTCGACAGCGGCGTGTAGCGCGGCCCGCGGCGCTTCTCTTCGCCGACGGCGGCCGCGTTGTACTTCAGCTTCAGCTTGTGAAGCGGATCCTTCTCCGCCTTGTCGATCTCGTCCTGGGTGAGCTGATTGTTCGCCACAGGATCGAAGCCCTTCACCCCGGCCGCGACGTCGCCATCGGCAATGCCCTGGATCTCGAGCTCGTGCAGGCCGCAGAAATCCGCGATCTGCTTGAAGCCGATCGTCGTGTTGTCCACGAGCCAGACCGCGGTGGCCTTCGCCATCAGGGGCTTCGTCATGTCATCATCTCCTTGACCAAAGGTCGCACAAGCCTTCCCCGTCGCCGGGCGGCCGGCGGCGCCCGGATGCGGGCGCGGTCCTCGTTTTCGGGGATTGGGCGCGATATAGTCCCGATTGCCTCGAAAGGAAAGATCCCATGTCGATGAGCCGCCTGATCCTTGCCCTTTGCCTCGTCCTGCCCGGCGCCGCCGCCGAGGGGGAGCAGCCGGGACGCTTCGATTACTACGTCATGGCCCTGTCCTGGTCGCCCAACTGGTGCGCGGCCGAGGGGCAGGGGGCCCAGCAGTGCGGGCAGGGACTGGACTGGGTCCTGCACGGGCTCTGGCCGCAGAACGAGCGGGGCTGGCCGAGCTATTGCGCCGGGCCGCAATCGCCCCCCTCCCGTGCCCAGACCCGCGCCATGGCGGACATCATGGGCACCGCCGGGTCCGCGTTCTACCAGTGGAAGAAGCACGGCACCTGCGCCGGCCTGTCCGCTGCCGACTACTTCGACGCGGCGCGTGAGGGGTATGACAGCGTCACCCGCCCCGCGATCTTCCGCCAGCTCCCGCGCGAGATGGAGCTTGCGGCCTCCGTCGTGGAAGAGGCGTGGCTCGAGGCGAACCCGGATCTGGAGGCGGACGGGCTGACAGTGACCTGCAAGGCAGGGGCGATACAGGAGGTCCGGATCTGCCTGACGAAAGAGCTGGAGCCGAGGCGCTGCGGGGCGGATGTCATTCGGGATTGCACATTGTCGGATGCCGTGATGCAGCCCGTGGAGTGAGCGCTCGGTCGACTGCCGCAAGGGCAGGGGTGCTGTCCGACGAGAGCCCGACAGGTGCCGCATTCCGGCCCTGATCCTTGCCTAGCCTGCCCCCGATACGAACCGCCAGGACCCCCGCCCCATGCTTCGCGTACTTGTCGCCTGTCTCTTTCTCGCCGGCCAGGCAGTCTCGGCGGATACTACCCTCAGGGAGCTTGCCACGGCGGATGACGGGAAGGGATGGGAGGCGGTCGGACGGATCGATCTCGGCGGCAAGGGCTCCTTCTGCACCGGCGCGCTCATCGCGGCGGATCTGGTCCTGACCGCGGCGCACTGCCTCTTCGACAGTCGCAGTGGCGCGCGCATCCCGGACGGCGAGATCGAGTTCATGGCCGGCCTCCGGAACGGGCGGGCGGAGGCGTATCGCGGGGTGCGGCGTTCGACGGTTCCGAAAGATTACGATTACCTCGACAAGGGCAGCATTCATCGGGTCTCCCGCGATATCGCGCTGCTCCTGCTCGACCAGCCGATCCAGTTGCCGTCGATCCGGCCGTTCCCGCCGGCGATGGGATTGACCATCGGAACCGAGGTCGGCGTCGTCTCCTATGCGGCAGGGCGGGAGGCCGCACCGTCCCTGCAGGAGGTCTGCGAGGTGCTGGACGCGGCGGGGGGCGTCGCCATGCTGTCCTGCGCCGTCGATTTCGGGGCCTCCGGCGCCCCTGTCTTCGTGCTCGGGCCCGGTGGCCCGCAGGTGGCGTTCGTGGTGTCGGCAAAGGCGGAATCGGACGGCCGGAAGGTCGCGCTTGCCAGCGATCTGGGAGCGACGCTGCATGGGCTCAAGCGCAGCATAGAGATCAATCCGACGGGCGCCATGAACGCCGGAAGCGCTTTCGTCACCGGGGCGAAACGCATCCGCCCCTGACACTTTCGCGGCCACTTCACGACCTCGTAACCGGGGGCCGGCGAGGCTCTTGAACGGCCGCAAGCGATCCCCATATCAGCCGCGTCCGGATGCCGCTTCAGGGTCCGGGCGACGAACCAGACGGCGCTCGTCCGAAGAGGAGGGCGCCAGCATGACACATCGCTTACGAGGATGAATCCTATGCGTACCTACGACCTTGCCCCGCTCTACCGCGCCACCGTCGGCTTCGACCGCGTCGCCGATCTGATGGACCGTGTCCTGAGCGCCGATGTCTCCCAGCAGACCTACCCGCCATACAACATCGAGAAGACCGACGAGAACGCCTATCGGATCTCCGTCGCCGTCGCCGGGTTCTCCGCCGACGATCTCAATGTCGAGGTGAGGGACAGCGCGCTCATCGTCTCCGCCCGCAGGGTGGAGGACGAGAAGGAGACGTCCCGCACCTACCTTCATCGCGGCATCGCGACGCGCGCCTTCGAGCGCCGCTTCGCCCTCGCTGACCACGTCCGCGTCACCGGGGCCGATCACGTCGACGGAATGCTGCATATCGATCTCGTCCGCGAAGTCCCCGAAGCGCTGAAGCCCCGTCGCATCGCGATCGGCGGATCCAGCTCGATCGAAGGGCAGAGCTCCCGGACGACCGAGACCGCCGAGGTCTAACTTGCCCGAGTAGTGCCTTCGGCGGGAGCGCGCGGCCCCTTGGGTCGCGCGCTTACCCCACCAGATAGCTGCCCTCGTCGTCAGGGAGCAGGCAGCAGGATCAGAGGACGTGACTCCGGCCCGTCCTCCTCAATATTCGATCAGGCGTCGTCGTTCGAGAGAGACAGGTAGGCGCTGGCGACGTTAAAGGCCGCGTTGGCGAGCATCCGGCGCTGTTCTGACCGAAGCTGGGACTGGGTCTCGATCACGCTGCGCACTGCCTCGTTGATATGCCCAAGGTGGTTGTCGATCCTCTCTCGCGTCACGTCCTGCGCCAGCTCGAACTGTGAGCCGATGAAGTAGATCGGCGTCCCTTCCCGGTTCTGAAGGGCCTGCATGAAAAGAAGGTTGTCGAAGATCTCGCCGTTCTTGCGTCGGTTCTTCAGGACGACCTGACAATTTGTGCCTGCGGCCAGCGCCTCGTTCAGCTCGGCGCGCGCGGCGGCGTTGTCCAGATCGCTTTGCAGGAAGCGGCAGTTGCGGCCGACCACTTCGTCCCGGGAGTAGCCGCAGATATCGAGAAAGCTCTGGTTGGCGAGAATGAGCGGGACGTCCTCGCGCCGTGTGTCCGCGAGGGTCAGCGCGATGGGGGAGCGATCGAACATCTCGCTCACTCTTGCGAGAGCCGGGTCGAACCCATTCTGCTTGCTCTGTTCGTCCATTCGGAGGACACCATATCTATGTCGAACGCGACGATGAACGTTAAGGCCATGACTCGAGACCCGCAAGCAACCGCGCCATGAAGGATGTGAGCCCGGATCCCGCAGAGGAAGTCGACAGCAACGTCCCGCTGATCGTCGGTATCGGTGCGTCCGCCGGTGGGCTCGAGGCGTTCCAGGAGGTTCTTCGGGGCCTTCCCGAGCGGCATGATCTCGCGCTCGTTCTCGTCCAGCATCTCGACCCGGATCACGAAAGTCTCCTTCCCGAACTGCTGTCCCGTCAGACGAATACGCCGGTTCATTCGGTGACGGATGGCGTGGTTGTGGAGCCGGGGCAGGTCTATCTCATTCCGCCCAATGCTCGCATGATGCTTCGGGACGGTCGGCTTCACCTTCAGACGTTCGAGAGCCCCCGCGGTCTCCGCCGGCCCATCGACGAGTTCTTCCAGTCGCTCGCGAGCGAGGCGCGGGACCGGTCCGTCGGGATCGTCCTGTCTGGAACGGGCAGCGACGGCAGTACCGGCGTCAAGGCGATCAAGGAGTCCGGCGGCCTCGTCTTCGTGCAGGATCCGAAGCAGGCGAAGTATGACGGGATGCCGCGCGCGGCGATGTCCACGGGCGCCGTGGATCTCGTCCTGCCGACCTCCGAGATGATCGACGTGGTCAACGACTATTACGACCGGCGCACCGGCGTCGAGCCGTCGTTGCGGAACGATGCCCAGTTCGTCTCCAGGGTCGTGCGCCATGTCCGCTACCGGACCGGGCACGATTTCACGGACTACAAGCAGGGGACGCTCCTGCGCCGACTCGCCGTGCGGATGTCCGTCCTCGGCATCACGCGACCCGAAGATTACCTGCGCACCCTGATCGACCACAAATCCGAAGCGTCCCGGCTTGTGAAGGACCTTCTGATCAACGTGACGTCCTTCTTCCGCGATCCGGATGCCTTCCGGCAGATCGAGGAGGAGATCATTCCGGCCATCCTCGATGGCAAGGGGCCGTCCGACGAGGTCCGCATCTGGGTGCCGGGCTGCTCCACGGGGCAGGAAGCCTATTCCCTCGCCATCCTCTTCGCGGAAGCGGCCGAGCTGCGTGATATCGCGCCGCACATCTCCGTCTTCGCGACCGATATCGACGAGGATGCGCTGGCCGAGGCGCGCGCCGGAATCTACTCGAGCGCCATCGCCGAGGAGATGAGCCGGGAGCGGCTCGAGAACTTCTTCCGGCCTCATCGCAGCGGGTTCGAGGTGCGCTCGGGGCTGCGGGACATGGTCCGTTTCTCGGTGCAGTCCCTCGTGCGCGATCCGCCGTTCAGCCGGGTCGACCTGCTGTCCTGCCGGAACGTGACGATCTACTTCAACGAGAACCTCCAGTCGCAGGCCTCTCGCGTCTTCCAGTATGCCGTGCGCCCCGAGGGATTTCTCTTCATCGGGCCGTCCGAGATGCTGCCCGACCTGCCGGAGGCCTTCAGCGAGCGGAGGGGCAGCGGCCGCGTTTTTCAAAGGCAGAACACGCCAGCCCTGCCTTTGTCCCTGCCGCGGACCGCATCGCGCCCGCCGGAGGCCGTCCGGGAGCCGGAGCGCGCCGAGGGGGCGCAGCCGGGCGCGCGCGAGCGGCGACTGCTGGAGCGGCACGTTCCGCCGCATGTTCTCATCGATGCGAGCGACAACGTCACCTATTCCTCCGACGGGGCCGAGCGCTTCCTGATGATGCGGGCGGGCGCGACGCGGACGGGAATCCTCTCCCTCATCCGTCCGGAGCTCGAAGGCACGGTACGCCGCCTCCTCAACTCCGCCGTGAAGAGTGATGATGCGCCGCCTTGCAAGGAATTCGAGGGGGAGGTCGCGGGGGAGGCCGTCCGGCTTCTGCTCACCCTAGAGACGCTGGACCGGGGCCTCCGGATGCTC
This sequence comes from Tropicimonas sp. IMCC34011, assembly GCF_003390865.1. Taxonomy (GTDB): domain Bacteria; phylum Pseudomonadota; class Alphaproteobacteria; order Rhodobacterales; family Rhodobacteraceae; genus Tropicimonas_B. Next base: position 258,825 of record NZ_QMEJ01000004.1, on the reverse strand, counting down.
GTCCTGCGGGATTCGCTCGACGTCATCGGCAGACCGGAACCGGAGAGCGCGGCGGAGGACACGACCGACGCGGCCTATGTCCGCGGGCTCGAGATCCAGCTCGACGAGGCGCGGGAGACGATCCGGACGACGGTGGAGGAGCTCGAGACATCGAACGAGGAGCTGAAGAGCTCCAACGAAGAAATGATGTCGATGAACGAGGAGCTTCAGTCCGCGAACGAGGAGCTGTCCACGGTAAACGAGGAGCTGAAGAACAAGCTTTCCGAACTCAACCAGGCCAATACGGACCTGTCGAACTTCATCCGCTCGACGCGGATTCCGACGGTCTTCCTCGACGAGGCGCTCCGCCTGCGCTCCTTCACCGAGGAAAGCCGCGAGTTCTTCCGCTTCGTGGAGACCGACAAGGGCCGTACGATCGACGATATCGGCTCGGACCTCGATATCGACCGCGTCGCGGACATCTGCCGGTCGGTGATCGAAAGCGGCGAGCCGGACGAGCAGGAGATGCGGACGCGGGATGGCGCGCGCGATGTCGTGTTCCGCGCGCTGCCCTATCACGGGGAGGCGCCGGATCAGCAGTCCGGCGTCGTCTTCACTATGTCCGACGTGACCGATCTACACGCCCACCTGGCCGAGATCGATCGTCAGCGCGAGACGGCGCAGGCCAGCCTGACCGAGATCGAGGGGGTCTACCGCTCCAGTCCGCAGGCAATGGGACTCCTCGGTCCGGATTTCCGCCTTCTGCGCGCCAACGAACAGCTCGCCGCCCTTGCCGGGCGCAGCACCGACGCCTGCATCGGCGAGCGGCTCTCGGACCTGATCCCGAACCTCTGGCAGGACATGTCGGGGCCGGCGGACGAGGTCTTCGATACGAACAGGAGCGTGGTGGACGTCAAGATCCCCGACGCCCCCAGCGATGACGACGCGCGCAGCTGGCTCCTCGACTGCTATCCCGTCGCCGCGGCAGGCTCCGTCCGTGCCGTCGGCGTGACCCTGCGGGACATTTCCGAACTGACGCGACTCCAGACCGAGCTTCAGCGGGTCATGCGCGAGCTGCAGCACCGGGTGAAGAACATGCTGGCCAACGTGCTGGCCCTCGTGAACCGGGCGCGGGGAGAGGCGGTCGAAGACAAGGAGGTGTTCCGGACCCTCGCCATGCGGATCGAGGCGCTGTCGAACACCCACAAGCTCCTGACGACTGAGAACTGGGGCGCGGCGGAGCTGCATTCGGTCCTCGAGCCGGAGCTGACCTCCGTGTACGGGGCCGACCGCGCAACGCTCAAGGGGCCGCGCATGCGGCTCAATGCGCGCGCGACCCTCGCCGTCGGCATGGCGATCCACGAACTGGCCACGAATGCCGCGAAATACGGCGCGTTCTCACAGCCTGGCGGCAAGGTGAAGCTCTCATGGGTGAGGATCGACGAGGGCGACGGGGACATCATCCGCATGACATGGCGGGAGACGGGCGGTCCCACCGTGGAGCCGGCGGAAAAGCAGGGATTCGGCAGCCAGCTCATCGCCTCGACGATAGAGGGGGCGCTGGACGGAAACGTGACATTCGACTGGAACCCGGGCGGGCTGGTCTGCGTTCTGGAATTTGACTGTTATCATGCCAAAGATACGGGTTCATGACTGCTCAGCCAGCGATCCTCTACGTAGAAGACGAAATAATCATTGCCCTCGACACGGCGCAGACGCTGGAGGAGATGGGCTTTTCCAATGTCGTTGTTGCCCATACGCTGGACAAGGCGCGGCGCCTCGCGGCCGAGCAGTCGTTCGAGATTGCGCTTCTCGACATCAATCTCGGCGGTGGGGAGATAAGCCTCGACTTCGGGATCGAGCTGCGGGAGCGCGGGACCAACGTGATTTTCGCCAGCGGATACAACAGCGACGAGATGCGGCTTGAGAACCCCGGCTGCGAGTTCATCGAGAAACCGCTGACCCGGAAGACGATCCGGGATGCTGTGGTACGCGCCGAAAGCGCATCGCCTGTCGCCAGCGCCTGACACATCCCAAACAGGCATCAGAAAAACGGCCGCGCCGGTGAGGGCGCGGCCTTTTTTGGTAAGGCGGGAGTGGGGGACCCTCAGCTGTGGATCGCCCCGTCGCCGCAGGCCAGAGCCGCTTCGCGGACGGCTTCCGAATAGGTCGGGTGTGCGTGGCAGGTCCGCGCCAGATCCTCGGCCGCGGCGCCGAATTCCATCGCAACGCAGATCTCGTGGATCAGGTCGCCAGCCATCGGCCCGACGATATGGGCGCCGAGGATGCGATCGGTTTCCTTGTCCGCGAGGATCTTTACGAAACCGTCCGCGGCGAAGTTTGCCTTGGCCCGGCCGTTGCCCATGAAGGAGAACTTGCCGGCCTTGTAGGATCGGCCCTCCTCCTTCAGCATCTCCTCGGTCTGTCCTACGGAGGCGACTTCGGGGTGGGTGTAGATCACAGCGGGGATGACGCCGTAATTCACATGGCCCGCCTGTCCTGCGATGATCTCGGCCACGGCCATGCCCTCGTCCTCGGCCTTGTGGGCGAGCATCGGGCCGGAGACCACGTCCCCGATCGCGTAGATCCCGTCGACGCTGGACTTGTAGCCCTTGTCGATCTCGACCTGGCCGCGCTTGCTGATCGCAACGCCCAGCTCCTCGAGACCGAGGCCCTTCGTGACCGGCTTGCGGCCGGTCGAGACGAGGACGACATCCGCATCCTGCTCATGCTGGCTGTCGTCCTTGCGCAGCGTGTAGGAGACGGTCGCCTTGTTGTTCTTCGTCTCGACCTTGGTGACGCCGGCGCCGGTGATGATGTTCAGCCCCTGCTTGGACAGCAGCTTGGAGAACGTCTTGGTCACTTCCATGTCGAGGCCGGGGGTGATGTGGTCGAGATACTCGATCACGGTCACCTCGGCGCCGAGCCGGGAATAGACGGAGCCCATCTCGAGGCCGATCACGCCGCCGCCGACGACGATCATGCTCTTCGGGACCTTCGGCAGCTCGAGCGCGCCGGTGGAGGTGACGACGACCTTCTCGTCGATCTCGAACTCGGCGTTCGGGATGCCGGCGCTTTCGGAGCCCGACGCGATGACGATGTGCTTCGCCTCGTGGACCTCGTCGCCGACCTTGACCTTGCCGGCCTCGGGGATGGAGCCCCAGCCCTTCAACCAGTCCACCTTGTTCTTCTTGAAGAGGAACTCGATGCCCTTGGTGTTCTGCGCGATGACGTCGTCCTTGTAGGAGAGCATCTGCGGCCAGTCGACGGACGGGCTTTTGCCCTTCAGGCCCATCTTCGCGAAGTTGTGCTCCGCCTCGTGCAGCATTTCGGTGGCGTGCAGGAGAGCCTTGGACGGGATGCAGCCCACGTTCAGGCACGTGCCGCCAAGCGTATCGCGGCCTTCGACACATGCGGTCTTGAGGCCGAGCTGGGCACAGCGGATCGCGCAGACATAGCCGCCCGGGCCGGAGCCGATGATGATGACGTCGTAGCTAGCCATAGGTCAGATCCCTTCGGTCGTCTCGATGTTGCAGGGGGAGGAGGGGAGATGCACGCCCCCGATGCCCGTCCCGGCGGGCCCCCGCGGTGTATGGTTCGGAAGATGGAGCATCAGATCAGCGCGGCGACGTAAAGCGCCATCGTCGCAAAGAAGCCCGCCATCCAGATGATGCTGCGCCAGGGCCGCCACCCGGCGGCGTAGGCCGGAATGTAGAGAACGCGCGCGGCGAGGTAGATCCAGGCGAAGGACGTGGTCCAGACCGTGGATTGCCCGGTCAGCGAGATCACGATGGCGATCGGGGCGAAGAGGATCAGCGCCTCGAAATGGTTGTCGAACGCGCGCTTCATGCGGCCGGCAAGCGGCGACAGCTCACGGGTCGGTTCCCGGTCCCGCGCGCTCATGGTGTAGCCGGGGCCGAGATCGCGGTTCGCGGGGATCGCCATCAGGGCGAACTGGACGCCCTGAAGGAGCCCCGCCAGCACGAGGACGAAGAGTTCGGGTGTCATCATCGGGGCCTCCGGGGGCACGTTCGTTCAAGAGGGGCCGGCATCAGGCGCTGCAGCGGACCGGCGCCGCAAGGAGCGTTTGGGAATACGTCTGGCCCTGCTTTGCCGTCTGCGCCTCGATCTCCGCGCGGGAAGCACCGACCCACTCGCATCCGCGTTCCTGCCCGATGCTGCGCTTTGCGATCGCGATGCGATCGTCCAGCGAACGGGCTTCCTCGGGGTCGAACACGAAGAGATGCCACCGCGCGCCGTTCCCCGCCGTCTCAGTCGAGGCGAAGTGGCGCACGGAGACGTCCGCCCCGGGAGGGGCGGCGCAGGCGGCGAGGAGGGGCAGCGCGGCGATCAGTGCCGCGCCGCGCCCGCGCCCGCCCGATTTGGGTGCGGCAGTCCTCACAGGTCCATCAGCAGGCGGCGGGGATCCTCGAGCGCTTCCTTGACGCGGACGAGGAACGTCACGGCGCCCTTGCCGTCGACGATGCGGTGATCGTAGCTCAGCGCGAGGTACATCATCGGACGGATGACGATCTCGCCGTTCACGACCATGGGCCGCTCCTGGATCTTGTGCATCCCGAGGATGCCCGATTGCGGCGGGTTCAGGATCGGCGAGGACATCAGCGAGCCGTAGACGCCGCCGTTCGAGATCGTGAAGGTGCCGCCCTGCATGTCCGCCATGGAGAGCTTGCCGTCGCGGGCGCGCTTGCCCTTCTCGGCGATGGCCTTCTCGATCTCCGCGAAGGACATCGTGTCGGTGTTGCGGATGACCGGAACGACGAGGCCGGTGGGCGTGCCGGTGGCGATGCCCATGTGGACGAAGTTCTTGTAGATGACGTCCGTGCCGTCGATCTCGGCGTTGACCTCCGGGACCTCCTTCAGCGCGTGGCCGCAGGCCTTGGTGAAGAAGGACATGAAGCCGAGCCGCACGCCGTGCTTCTTCTCGAAGAGCTCCTTGTACTCCGAGCGCAGCGCCATGACCTCGGTCATGTCCACCTCGTTGTAGGTGGTCAGCATCGCGGCGGTGTTCTGCGCTTCCTTGAGGCGGCGGGCGATGGTCTGCCGCAGGCGGGTCATCTTCACCCGCTCCTCGCGATCGGCATCCTCGGCCGGGGCAGCGGCGCGGGGCGCCTGTTTGGCCTCGGGCTTCTCGGCGGGCTTGTTCAGCGCGTTCAGGACGTCTTCCTTCATCACGCGGCCGTCGCGGCCGGAGCCTTTGACATCGGAGGAGGAGAGGCCCTTCTCGGCCATCAGCTTCTTCGCGGACGGCGCATCCTCGACATCGCGATCCTTGCCGCCATCGGAGGAGGGGGCCGGCGCGGAGGAGCTCTTCTCGGCGGGGGCGCTCTTGGCCGGAGCAGCGCCGCCGGAGGTCAGGACAGCAAGCTTGGCGGACGCGTCGACGGTGGTGCCTTCTTCCGCCACGATCTCGCTCAGGACACCCGAAGCGGGCGCGGGCACCTCAACGGAGACCTTGTCCGTTTCCAGCTCGCACAGCATCTCGTCCTGGTTGACGCTGTCGCCGACCTTCTTGAACCAGGTCGCGACGGTTGCCTCGGAGACGCTTTCCCCCAGAGAGGGGACCATCACGTCCACGCTCTCGCCACCTTCGGAGCCGCCATCGCTCTCGGCAGCAACCTCTTCGGCAACCTCGCCGCCGCGCTCGGTGCCGGCACCGGAAGCGGTTTCCTGGGAGGATCCCTTCGGCGTCATCTCCTCGGGGCCGGCATTGCCTTCCTCGGCGATGTTGGCGAGGAGCGCATCGACGCCGACGGTGGCGCCTTCCTCGGCGACGATCTCCGCGAGCGTGCCCGCCGCGGGAGCCGGCACTTCGACCGTCACCTTGTCGGTTTCGAGCTCACACAGCATCTCGTCCTGCGCGACGGTGTCGCCCGGCTTCTTGAACCAGGTGGCGACGGTGGCCTCGGTGACGCTTTCGCCCAGTGTGGGGACGCGGACTTCGGTGCTCATGTCATTTCGTTCCTTCGATGGTCAGCGCCTCGTCGACGAGGGCGGCTTGCTGTGCCTTGTGCTGGCTGGCGAGGCCGGTGGCGGGGGAGGCCGCCGTGGACCGGCCGACGTAACGCGGGCGCCGGTAATCGGCCTTCACGCGGCCGAGCACCCATTCGAGATTGGGCTCGATGAAGCTCCAGGCGCCCTGGTTCTTCGGCTCTTCCTGGCACCAGACGATCTCGGCCTGCTTGAAGCGTTCCAGCTCCTTCACGAGGCTGAAGGCCGGGAAGGGATAGAACTGTTCGACGCGCATCAGATAGACGTCCTCGATGCCGCGGGAATCCCGTTCCTCAAGCAGGTCGTAGTACACCTTGCCGGAGCACAGGACGACACGCCGGATCTTCTCGTCCGGGACGAGCTGCGTTTCGGACAGGCCGCGCTTGTTGGTGTCCGCATCGTCCCAGAGGACGCGGTGGAAGGAGGAGCCGGTGGTGAAGTGCTCCGCCTTGTTAACCGCGAGCTTGTGGCGCAGCAGCGACTTCGGCGTCATCAGCACCAGCGGCTTGCGGTAGGAGCGGTGGAGCTGCCGGCGCAGGATGTGGAAGTAGTTCGCCGGGGTCGAGCAGTTGGCGACGATCCAGTTGTCCTGACCGCACATCTGCAGGAAGCGCTCGAGACGCGCGGAGGAGTGCTCCGGCCCCTGGCCCTCGTAGCCGTGCGGCAGGAGCATGACGAGGCCGGACATCCGCAGCCACTTGCTCTCGCCAGAGGAGATGAACTGGTCGAACATGATCTGGGCGCCGTTGGCGAAGTCCCCGAACTGAGCTTCCCAGAGTACCAGCGCGTTCGGCTCGGCGAGCGAGTAGCCGTATTCGAAGCCGAGCACCGCGTATTCGGACAGCATCGAGTCGATCACCTCGAAGCGCTGCTGCCCCTCGCGGATGTTGTTGAGCGGGTAGTAGCGCTCCTCGCTCTCCTGATCGACGAGGGCGGAATGCCGCTGGCTGAACGTGCCGCGGGTCGAATCCTGACCCGACAGCCGCACCGGGTAGCCCTCGGTGAGCAGCGAGCCGAACGCGAGCGCCTCGGCTGTGGCCCAGTCGAACCCCTCGCCGGTCTCGAACATCTGCGACTTCGCGTCGAGCAGACGCTGCACGGTCCGGTGCATCGTCAGATCCTTCGGCGGCGTGGTCAGGGCCTTGCCGATCTTCTGCATCGTCTCCGGCTTGATGGCTGTCTTGCCGCGCTGGTACTTCTCGCCCTGCGCGTCGAGGTGGGACCAGCGTCCGTCCAGCCAGTCCGCCTTGTTCGGGCGGAACTCCCGGCCAGCTTCGAACTCACCGTTCAGATAGGACTGGAAGGAGGCCTTCATGTCCTCGATCTCGCCCTCGGGGATGAGGCCGTCCTTCACCAACCGCTCGGTGTAGAGCGACAGGGTCGTCTTGTGACCCTTGATCGACTTGTACATCAGCGGGTTGGTGAACATGGGCTCGTCGCCCTCGTTGTGCCCGAACCGCCGGTAGCAGAAGATGTCGATCACGACGTCCTTGTTGAACTTCTGCCGGAACTCCGTCGCGACCTTCGCCGCGTGCACCACGGCCTCGGGGTCGTCTCCATTCACGTGGAAGATCGGCGCCTCGACCATCAGCGCGATATCCGTCGGGTAGGGGGACGAGCGGGAAAAGTGCGGCGCGGTGGTGAAGCCGATCTGGTTGTTCACGACGACATGGATCGTGCCGCCGGTGCGGTGACCGGTGAGGCCCGACAGGCCGAAGCACTCCGCCACGACGCCCTGACCGGCAAAGGCCGCATCGCCGTGCAGCAGGACCGGGATCACCGTGTCGCGGTCGCTGCCGAGCTGTGCCTGCTTGGCCCGTGCCTTGCCGAGGACGACGGGGTTCACCGCTTCCAGGTGCGAGGGGTTGGCGGTGAGCGAGATATGCACGCTATTGCCGTTGAATTCCCGGTCCGAGGAAGCGCCGAGATGGTACTTCACGTCGCCCGAACCTTCGACGTCATCGGGCTTGTAGCTGCCGCCCTGGAACTCGTTGAAGATCGCGCGGTAGGGCTTCTGCATCACCGTGGCGAGCACGCTGAGGCGACCGCGGTGGGGCATGCCGAAGACGATCTCCTTGGCCCCGAGCGCACCGCCGCGCTTGATGATTTGCTCCAGCGCCGGGATCAGGGCTTCGCCGCCGTCGAGGCCGAAGCGCTTGGTCCCCATGTACTTGACGTGCAGGAACTTCTCGAAGCCCTCGGCCTCCACGAGCTTGTTGAGGATCGCCCGGCGGCCTTCGCGGGTGAACTTGATTTCCTTGTCGAAGCCCTCGATCCGCTCCTTGAGCCAGGCGGCTTCCGCGGGGGCGGAGATGTGCATGTACTGGAGCGCGAAGGTGCCGCAATAGGTGCGGCGGACGATCTCGAGGATTTCGCGCATGGTCGCGACTTCGAGGCCGAGAACCTTGTCGATGAAGATCGGCCGGTCCATGTCCTCGTCGCGGAAGCCGTAGGACTTCGGATCGAGCTCGGGATGCGGCGTCTGGCTGCGCATGCCGAGCGGATCGAGATCGGCCACAAGGTGACCGCGGATCCGGTAGGCGCGGATGATCATCAGCGCACGGATGGAATCGAGGACGGCGCGCTTCACGGCCTCCTCGGTCACGGCGATGTTCTTCTCGGCGGCCTTGTCGCGGATCTTCTGCCCGGCACCGGCGATCTCGGGGGCGAGCGCCTCGCCCCATTCGCCCGTCAGGGCGGCGGTCAGGTCGTCATTCGGTTGCGGCGGCCAGTCGGCGCGGGCCCAGGAGGGGCCGTCCGCTTCGGACTTCACGTCTCCGTCCATGTCCCCGAGCGAGCGGAAGAACGTGGCCCAGGCCTCGTCCACCGATGCGGGATCGTCGGCGAAGCGGGCATAGAGCTGTTCGAGATATTCCGCGTTCTGCCCCTCCATGAAGGAGGAGGCGTGGAAGACGTCGTTTGAGGTCTGCTCGGTCATCTGGGGTCAGCTCCTGGGGCTGAGAAACGTCTCGCGACGATGGGGTGGCGCGCATGGATCCTGGCGGAGCGAGCGGTCGGGTGTCTGGATGAAATATGGGGATCCGGGCAGCCTGAGGCCACCCGGGATCTGCGTTGCGGAAGAGGGACGGCGACAGATCGCTGCCGGGACCGGCAGAGGGCGGGGCGTGGCCGAAGCCACGCCCGAGCCCGAGTATGCGACGCCGCCCGTCACCGATCTCAGCCGATGGCCTTCAGGACGGCTTCGCCGAGGCCCGCGGGGCTGTCGGCAACGACGATGCCGGCCTTCTGCATGGCCTCGATCTTGTCGTCGGCACCGCCCTTGCCACCGGCGACGATCGCACCGGCATGGCCCATGCGGCGACCCGGAGGCGCCGTGCGGCCGGCGATGAAACCGGCGGTCGGCTTCCAGCGGCCGTTCTTCTTTTCGTCCGCGAGGAACTGGGCGGCCTCTTCCTCGGCGGAGCCGCCGATCTCGCCGATCATGATGATCGCCTCGGTCTCGTCATCGGCGAGGAACCATTCGAGCACGTCGATGTGCTCGGTGCCCTTGATGGGGTCGCCGCCGATGCCGACGCAGGTGGACTGGCCAAGGCCGACATTGGTGGTCTGAAGCACCGCCTCATAGGTCAGCGTGCCCGAGCGGGACACGACGCCGACCTTGCCGCGCTTGTGGATGTGACCGGGCATGATGCCGATCTTGCAGGCGCCGGGGGTAATGACACCGGGGCAGTTTGGCCCGATCAGGGTGCTCTTGGAACCTTCCAGCGCGCGCTTCACCTTCATCATGTCGAGCACCGGGATGCCCTCGGTGATGCAGCAGATGAGCGGAATCTCGGCATCGATCGCCTCGAGGATCGAGTCGGCCGCGAACGGCGGCGGAACGTAGATCACGGAGGCGTTGGCCCCGGTGCGCTCGACGGCCTCGTGGCAGGAATCGAAGACCGGGAGGTCCAGATGCTCCTGTCCGCCTTTGCCGGGCGTGACGCCGCCGACCATCTTGGTGCCGTAGGCGATCGCCTGTTCCGTGTGGAAGGTGCCCTGCGAGCCGGTGAGGCCCTGGCAGATCACCTTGGTGTTTTCGTCAACGAGAATGGCCATCGGGGCCTCCTTCGTGGTGGCGGCGCGAAAGGCCGCCTCTTCGATTACCAGCAGGCCGCGCGCGGCCCGCACAATTCCATGTCGCCGGGGACTGTCCCGCCATGCCGGTGCCCTGAGGGGCTCCGGCCCGGCAATCAGCCCTTCACGGCCTTCACGACCTTCTCGGCAGCGTCCGACAGATCGTTCGCGGCGATGACGTCTAGGCCGGAATTGTTGATGATGGCCTCGCCCTTCTCGACGTTCGTGCCTTCGAGGCGGACGACGAGCGGAACCTTGAGACCGACTTCCTGAACCGCGGCAATAACGCCCTCGGCGATCACGTCGCAGCGCATGATGCCGCCGAAGATGTTCACCAGGATGCCTTTGACGTTCTCGTCGGAGGTGATGATCTTGAACGCTTCGGTCACCTTCTCCTTCGTCGCGCCGCCGCCCACATCGAGGAAGTTGGCGGGCTCCGCGCCCTTGAGCTTGATGATGTCCATTGTCGCCATGGCAAGGCCGGCGCCGTTCACCATGCAGCCGATCTCACCGTCGAGGGCGATGTAGTTGAGGTCGTACTTGGAGGCCTGCAGCTCCTTGCTGTCCTCCTCGGTCTCGTCGCGCAGGGCGGCGATGTCCGCATGGCGATAGAGCGCGTTGCCGTCGAAGCCCATCTTGGCGTCGAGGCACTTCAGGTCGCCCTTGTCGGTCACGATGAGCGGGTTGATCTCCAGCATCTCCATGTCCTTGTCCACGAAGAGCTTGTAGAGCGTGCCCATCAGCTTGACGCACTGCTTCGTCTGCTGACCGCTGAGGCCGAGCGCGAAGGCGATGCGGCGACCGTGATAGGGCTGGTAACCCGCGGCCGGATCAACGCTGAAGGAGAGGATTTTCTCGGGCGTCTTCGCCGCGACTTCCTCGATGTCCATGCCGCCCTCGGTGGAGCAGACGAAGGAGATGCGGGAGGTGGCGCGGTCGACCAGAAGCGCGAGGTAGAGCTCGGTCTCGATGTCCGAGCCGTCCTCGATGTAGATCCGGTTCACCTGCTTGCCGGCGTCGCCCGTCTGGTGCGTTACCAGCGTGCGGCCCAGCATCTTCTTCGCTTCCTCGGCAGCTTCCTCGACCGACTTCGCGAGGCGGACGCCGCCCTTCTCGCCAGCATCGGCTTCGGTGAAGTGGCCCTTCCCGCGGCCGCCGGCATGGATCTGTGCCTTCACGACCCAGAGGGGGCCGTCGAGTTCGCCAGCCGCGGTCTTGGCCTCTTCGGCCTTGAGAACGACGCGTCCGTCGCTGACCGGTGCGCCATAGTCGCGAAGCAGAGCCTTCGCCTGATATTCATGGATATTCACGAGACCATCCCGTCTTGCTGCGATTCAGACGTGCATTTGCACGCCGCTTGACCCAAGTCTAACGCGAAGAACGTAGGCGTCAGGTAAAAAGATGAAAAAAGCGACATACGTGATCACACGATTTCAGGGTGTGATCACAACGCTTCGGAATGCCGCCGGATCTTTCGGCAACGACCTGCCCGAGCGTGCGACTCATCTTCGGCGGGCACGTGACTGAAGCGCGCTGGGGCGTGGTTGCGACCGTACGGGAGCCGTCGGCACTCGTCCTTGCCTTCGTCGCCTGGCACCTCTCCCTCGGCGCCGAAGAGGTCAGGATCTTCCTCGACGATCCGGGCGACCCCGTCTTTGACGAACTCAGGCGCATCGACCGCTGCCATGTCATTCGCTGTGACGCGGAGTACTGGGAAGGGCGGCGGAAGCGGCAGCGTCCCCCTCTGCAATCCGTCCGGCAACTCGCCAATGCGACCTGGGCCTACAACCGCACCAAGGTCGACTGGCTCCTGCATATCGATGCGGACGAGTTCCTGTGGTTGGGGCGGCCTCTGACCGAGGAGCTGGCCGCACTCGGTCCGGACCACGGCTGGCTCAAGCTGCGGAACTGGGAGCGATGCTGGGGCGAGACGGACGAGGCCGGTTCGATCTTTTCGGGGCGATTCCGGAAGCCTTGCCGCAGCGTTCCGGAAGCCCGGATGCGGGAGATCTACGGTCCGATGCTGCCCTACCTCCAGGCCGGGTTCGCAGGCTATCCCGTCGGCAAGGGCCTCTCCCGGACCGGGCGGGGCTATCGTCTCAACGTTCACTCCCCGAAGGCGCCCGTCGAGGGCGGCTCTTCGATCGTGCCGCCCTTCCGCACGGCGAGCCATGCCGCGATCCTTCATTTCGACGGGCTGACCCCGATGCACTGGGCCGCCAAGACCTTGCGCTACGCGGAGGCTCCGGACGAAACGATCACGCTTCTGCTGCACAAGGAGCGCCAGCGGCAGGTCCGCCGCGTCAGGGACGGTTGCCGGACCCTGGGCGAGATCCTTGCCTTCCACGCCAGCCTCTTCGAATTGACCTCCGAGCAGGAGAAGGCGCTCGCAGGGGAAGGGCGGATCGCCGCGCCGCTGATCGACCCCGCCGCCGCGCTCGACCGTATCGGATTGCGGGACCGGGTCGATATTTCGGCGGCCGCGTTCGACGCCGCGCTCGGACCCGAGAACGAGGAACGGTTCGCGCGCCTCGGCTAGTCCGAGGAGCCCTTGCGTTTCCACCGCTTCCTGCGGGATCGCTCGAGTGAAAAGCGCAGGCCGCCCAGAACGCCGGTATCGGCGTAGGGCTTTATCTTGGCCACTTTCGGCGCACCGAGGTTGCGGTCATTCGCGACAAGCCGCTTGATATGCTCGTAGAGGCCGGGTCCCATATAGCCCGGTATGTTATGGATCTGCTGCGTGCCGTGGGTGATGTGCCAGCGCAGACGCCAATGGTGCAGGACCCGCGGCGCGGCATGGTTCTCGTTCATCGATTCCGCCATGCGGAACTCGACGAAATTGTACTCGGGCGGCAGGATCGCGAGCCGCAGCTTGGACAGGAACAGAAGCTCCCGCAGGACGGGTTGATCCTTGTCGAGCTTTTCTTCCTGCAGCGCGCGTTCGGTCTCTTCGATCAGAGCCAGCGTCTCCGGGCTCTTGCGCATTCCCATCAGGCCGCCGTTGATCTGCGGGAAAGCTGCCGGCAGCGGTCGGCGCCAAAGCGTGTTCGACCAGTCCGAATTGCGTCGCTGGTTGTGGCAGGCGGCGAAGTCGAATTCCTCCAGCACCTCGAAGATGTCCGAGATATCGGCGAGGAAATACATGTCAGCGTCGAGGTAGACGACGCGCTCGAACCGGGCGCGCCGCAACGCTTCGAACTTCGGGCGGAACCAGCTCATTTCCAGCTTGTGGACCTGATCGAAGATCCGGTCCGGCACCTCGGCATCGGTGTAGATGTCGATATTCGCGTCGGGTGCGACGGCGCGCAGCGTCTGCGCCGCGCGGGCGGCCAGTTGCGCGTATTCAGCGCCCGAAACGCCGAAGACGAAGCCTGTTCCCGTCGGGGCGATGGCGTCACTCATTGGGACCGTTCCTTACCAGAGGCCGGGCGGCAGGCGCTTCGGAAATTCGATGCCCTGACGCTTGCGTCGTCTGTTCGTGAGTTTCTTAAGAAAGGCAAACCCCGGCAGGCTCTCGTACATGGGAGCAACCTCCCGCCCGTCGCCGCCGAGGGTCGGATCGCAGGCGATCATGGCCTCGATATGTGCCATCGCCCTTGGACCGATCACCTCTCCGAGGCTCGGAACCCGGTGATCCCCGATACGGCGATGGAAATAGGAGGAATGAATGATCCGTGGAGCGAGGCTCTGGCGGTGCATCGAGACCAGCAGGCGCAGGTTCTTCAGATTGTACTGCCACGGCAGGACGGCAAGCCGCAGGTCCCCCTCGTAGAGAGCCCGTCGAATGATCGGCTGATCCTGCGTCGCTCCGGTCTCGACAAGGGTCCGGACGCACGTCTCGAGGAATGCGCGCGTGGCATCGGATCTGCGTATTCCGAGGACTCCGGCATTGATCTGCGGATAGGCCGCCGGGATCGGCCGCGTCGCCTGCAGGTCATCCTCGGGCATGCGCACCTGGACGTGGGCCGCCGCGACGTCGAACCGTCCAAGCAGGTCGAACACGTCATTCACCGGTGCGACCATCGCGATATCGCTGTCGAGATAAAGAGTTCGCTCGAATCGCGACCGGATCAGGGCCTCGAATTTCGGCCGGAAGTGAGCGTCCTGGAGAATGTGGACCTCGTCGAAGACATCCGCCCCCTCGGGGGCGATGTCCGCGAAGAGATCGATCGGGATGTCGGGGTGAATCGCGCGTACCGTGCGGGCAGCCTGAGCGGCGAGCCGGCCATAAGGCTCGCCGTAAGCACCGAAGACGAAACCGCGATCCACCTCGCTCCCCGCCTTCGATCAGGCGAGAGTTTCGTCGATGCCCTTGCAGGCGTCCACGAGGCCTTTCACCGACTCGACCGACTTGTCGAACATCGCCTGCTCGCTCTTCGTCATCTCGATATTGACGATCCGCTCGACGCCATTGGCGCCGATCACGGTCGGCACGCCGACGTAGAGGCCCTTCAGGCCGAGCGCGCCATCCACGTAGGCGGCGCAGGGCAGGACGCGGCGCTGATCCTTCAGATAGGCTTCGGCCATCTCGATCGCGGAGGTCGCCGGAGCGTAGAAGGCGGAGCCGGTCTTCAGCAGGCCGACGATCTCGGCGCCGCCGTCGCGGGTGCGCTGTACGATCGCGTCGAGCTTCTCCTGAGTGGTCCAGCCCATCTTCACGAGGTCCGGCAGGGGGATGCCAGCGACCGTGGAGTACCGGGTCAGCGGAACCATCGTGTCGCCGTGGCCACCGAGCACGAACGCGCTGACGTCCTTCATGGAGACATTGAATTCGAGGCTCAGGAAGTGACGGAAGCGGGCCGAATCCAGCACGCCCGCCATGCCGACGACCTTCTCGTGCGGCAGGCCGGAGAACTCGCGTAGCGCCCAGACCATCGCGTCGAGGGGGTTGGTGATGCAGATCACGAAAGCGTCCGGCGCGTGGGCCTTGATGCCCTCGCCGACGGCCTTCATCACCTTGAGGTTGATGCCAAGCAGGTCGTCGCGGCTCATGCCGGGCTTGCGCGGCACACCGGCGGTCACGATGCAGACGTCGGCACCGGCGATGTCGGCGTAGTCCTGGGTGCCGGAGAGGTGAGCGTCGAAGCCCTCGGCGGGGCCGCTCTCGGCGATATCCAGCGCCTTGCCCTCGGGGATACCCTCGGCGATGTCGAACAGAACGACGTCGCCAAGTTCCTTCATGGCGGCAAGATGGGCGAGGGTTCCGCCGATCTGCCCTGAGCCGATGAGCGCGATCTTGGGTCTGGACATGGAATGGGTTCCCGAAAGTGGATATGTCGCGGGGCTGCGTAAGCCTTCGGGACCGTTTTCGCAAGCGCGCGGGCAAGAGGGGGGAAGAGCCAGCCGAGGCAGCTGGACGATTCAGGCATCGTTTTCGTTAACGGCGCGGAGCTTTTCGGCGACGGGCTCATAAGCCTGACCCGTCGCCATGAGGCAGGTCTCGCCGGAGGGCTTGGTGACCGTGATCGTCCAGGTTCCCGTTTCGGCCGACGCGTAGAGTTCGACCACCTGGTTTCCGGTTCCGAGGCCGATCGTCTGCCGCGATTCTCCGTATTTTTCCGCTAGCCGTCCAACCACGGTGTCGCGCGCCGCGCAGTGGCGAAAGACTTGAGCAGAGCTCGCATCGGCGGTCAGGCCTGCGAGCAGGTTTGCAAGGACGGTGATGCGAAGCGCGAGGGGCATGACGTGTCCTTCCATGCGAGAACCGGGCTGTCGGAGGGTCGGCCTGAACAGCATCGCCGCAAGAGGTTTTTGAAGGGTAAATGTCGGAGCATGTTTTTCGCAGCGCCCACGTTTTTCCTGCTGGCTTGAGGTTCGAAGCGGCAAAAGGGCAAGTTTCCGTCCGATGATAACGATTCTGAAAGGCGAATCATGACATCAACGCGTCCATTGAGATCACTGCTCTATGTTCCCTCGTCGAATGCGCGGGCGCTGGCAAAGGCAAGGGGCTTGCCGGCGGATGCTCTGATCCTTGATCTGGAGGACGCGGTCGCTCCGGCTGAAAAGGCGCGGGCACGGGATTCGGCGGCGGCAGCCCTGGCCGAGGGCGGTTTCGGCCGCAGGATGACGATACTCCGTGTCAACGCGTTGGACACAGAGTGGGGGCGGGACGATCTCGCCGCGGCAAATCATGCCGATGCAGTCCTGCTGCCCAAGATATCCGGGGCGAAGGCTGTTGAGGCATATGCGCGGGTCATCGGGGACGGGCCGGAGATCTGGGCGATGGCGGAGACGCCTTCCGGCGTTCTTCATGCCGCCGAAATCGCGGCGGTACCGCGCATGAGGGGGCTGGTCATCGGGACGAACGATCTCGCCGCGGAGCTCGCCTGCCGTCCTGGGCCGGGCCGGGCAGAATTGCAGATGGCGCTTCAGAGCTGCGTTCTGGCGGCGCGGGCCTCAGGGGTTGCCTGTATCGATGGTGTCTACAATGCCGTCAGGGATGAAGATGGCTTTCGCGCGGAGTGCGCGCAGGGTCTGGCGCTGGGGATGGACGGCAAGTCGCTGATCCACCCCTCACAGATCGCGGCTGCGAACGAGATCTTCGCGCCCTCAGCCACGGAAGTCGAACTCGCCCGGCGGCAGATCGATGCGTTCGCGGAGGCCGAACGTAACGGGCTCGGCGTGGCCGTGCTCGACGGCAAGATCGTCGAAGCGCTCCACGTCAGGGCCGCTAAGCGGTTGCTGGAGCGCGTGGCGAAGATACAGGCGCAGAGCGTATAGAGGGAGGGCCAAGTGCGTGGCAGCCGACGGGCCCGAAGCTGTGGTTCGATCGTGTGATCCGACCTGAAAGCGGAGCGGTCGTCCCTACGGCCCGATGATCGAACGCCGGATGCTCGTGGCGGCACATGATCTATACTTCGCTCCGATGGCGCTTCCCGGAGAGAGCGAAGGCGAGATGGGGCGTCTACGCATCAAGCTTCAGGCAGGGCGATCGGCACCGGCCAAGGGTTGCCCGGAATGTGCTTGGGGACATGCTTTTGCAACATGCTCTACGGCCGCGCGGCGGCTGATCACCCCTTGGGTTCATCCGGGTCGGTGCCGCGGCGGGGCTCGCCAAGGGAGAGGTCCGTTTCCATCGATACTCCATCGGATAGCTGAGATCCGGCGCCACTGAGGCGGGAGCGGGCGGCATCGGCTTCGAGTGACCCCCGGGTGCCGGGGTACGGGGCAGCAGGCGCAGGATCTTTCCCGAGCCGGTCCGTGAGGCCCCCGGCTCCCAAGAAGCGTCCTCCCCCTGCGACGCCCCTAGTGATGGACGCGGACCGGACTGGCCCCTGCCGCCGGGCCACGTTACGGTTTCCAGGATCCGGGCCGGTCACACTCGCGGCTCGCTCCCGGACTTGCACAGCCACGCGTTCCGGCCTCGGAGAGCCTCGCCATGTTCCTGCTCGTTCTCGGTGTCCTGCTTTGGGTCCTGCCGCATTTCTATGTCCGGTTCGTGCGGCGCACTAAGCCGGAACCGTCCGGTCCGGCCAAAGGGCTGATCGCGGCCGGAATCGTCGCGGGAATCGTGCTGATGGTGATCGGCTACCAGCGCGCGGCGTTCACGCCGATCTATGCGCCACTTCCCGGTATGGGGCACCTGAACAACCTGCTGATGCTCGTCGCGATCTTCCTGCTCGGCGCCGGTCACATGAAGGGCCGCGTCGCGCATTACATGCGGCACCCGATGCTGACCGCAGTCATTCTCTGGTCCATCGCGCATCTTCTGGTGAACGGCGATGCCGCCTCGCTCGTGCTGTTCGGCGGAATCGGTCTCTGGGCCGTTGCCGAAATCCTGGCGTTGAATGCATCGGGCCCGTGGGCGCGGCCGCCGAAAGGGCCGGTCCGGCGCGATCTCATGAACGTCGCCGGAACCGTGGTGCTTTACGCCCTGATCGCCGCGATCCATGTCTGGCTCGGCCACAATCCATTCCTGGGAACCTACGGATGAAGCTCTATCGCTACCTGACCGGCGACGACACGTCGGACTTCTGTCACAAGGTCACCGCGGCGCTGAACCAGGGCTGGGAGCTTCACGGTGACCCGTCCTACGCGTTCGATACCGCGAACGGCGTCATGCGCTGCGCTCAGGCGGTGACGAAGGAGGTTCCGGGCGGAACCTACACACCGGGCATGAAGCTGTCCGACCAGTAGTCCCTTTTGATCAAACTTGTGATCACGCGTTCACAACGTGTGATCACATCGCCGATAAATTTGCCCCGGCGCCTGCGATATAACGTCTGATCTGCTCTTCGGGGGAGTGACTTGGGCGCCAAATCGGCTAGGACGGGGAGAAACATGATCCGGGCCGCGCCGCGTGGTGCATCCCGCATCGCCGTCCAGTGGGAGACATCCATGCCAGACGTGAACCGGGGCAAACGCCCGCTTTCGCCCTTCATGCTCGGGCCCTACTACCGCCTCCAGATCACGTCGGTGAGCTCGATCCTGACTCGCATCACCGGCCTTGCGATGCTGGTGGCGGCGCTTCTCATCGTCTGGTGGCTGCTCGCTGCCTCTGCCGGTCCAGAAGCGTTCGAACGGGCGGACGGCGTTCTGACGAGCTGGATCATCGACATCGTGATGACTCTGTCGGTGCTGGCGCTGTGGTATCACGCGCTTGCCGGCCTCCGGCATCTCTACTGGGATACGGGCCGCGGGCTCGAGGTTGCGACCGCCGAACGCCTCGGCATCGCGGCGATGGTGGGCTCGGTGATCCTTACCCTCATCACGATCCTTCTGGTCTGAGCGGAGCGACTGATATGGCCTACATGACCGACCGCAAGCGCGCCACGGGGCGCGGCGCCGCCGGCTCCGGCACCGAGCATTTCTGGCACATGACCGTCACCTCGGTGGCGCTCGTGATCCTGACGCCGCTCTTCGTCTTCGTCGTCGGCCCCGCCATCGGGAAGCCCTACGCCGACGTCGCTCTGCATTTCGCGAACCCCTTCAATGCCATCGTCACCGCGCTGATGCTGGTCGTCGGGTTCAACCATTTCCGGCATGGCGCACAGACCGCGATCGAGGATTACAGCGACGGGCTGACCCGCAAGGCGCTGGTCCTCGCGACGATCTGCATCAGCTATGCCGCGATGGCGACGGGGCTGTTCGCTCTCGCCCGCCTCGCGCTCTGAGGAGACCCACATGGCATCCTACGACATTACCCATCACAGCTACGACGTCATCGTGATCGGTGCCGGCGGCTCCGGTCTCCGCGCGACGCTCGGCATGGCGGAGCAGGGGCTGAAGACGGCCTGCATCACCAAGGTCTTCCCGACGCGCTCGCATACCGTCGCGGCGCAGGGCGGGATCGCCGCATCGCTGTCCAACATGGGCCCGGATCACTGGCAGTGGCACATGTACGACACCGTGAAGGGCTCCGACTGGCTCGGCGACACCGACGCGATGGAGTACCTGGCGCGCGAGGCGCCGAAAGCGGTCTACGAGCTTGAGCATTACGGTGTTCCGTTCAGCCGGACCGAAGAAGGCAAGATCTACCAGCGGCCTTTCGGCGGCCATACCACCGAATTCGGCGAAGGCCCCCCGGTGCAGCGGACCTGCGCCGCGGCAGACCGCACGGGCCACGCCATCCTCCACACGCTCTACGGCCAGTCGCTGAAGAACAATGCCGAGTTCTACATCGAGTATTTCGCGACTGATCTCATCATGTCCGAGGACGGCGAATGCCAGGGCGTGCTCGCCTGGAACCTCGAGGACGGCTCGCTGCATGCCTTCTCCGCCAAGATGACGGTGCTGGCGACGGGCGGCTACGGCCGGGCCTACTTCTCCGCGACCTCCGCCCATACCTGCACCGGCGACGGCGGCGGGATGGTGGCGCGTCAGGGCCTGCCGCTGCAGGACATGGAATTCGTCCAGTTCCACCCCACCGGCATCTACGGCGCCGGCTGCCTCATCACCGAGGGCGCCCGGGGCGAGGGTGGCTACCTCACCAACTCCGAGGGCGAACGGTTCATGGAGCGCTATGCGCCCACCTACAAGGATCTCGCCTCCCGTGACGTGGTCAGCCGCTGCATGACGATGGAGATCCGGGAGGGGCGCGGCGTCGGTCCCGACAAGGATCACATCTTCCTGCACCTCAACCATCTGCCGCCGGAAACTCTGGCGTTGCGGCTGCCGGGCATCTCCGAGAGCGCCCGGATCTTCGCCGGGGTGGACCTGACGAAGGAGCCGATCCCGGTCCTGCCGACGGTGCATTACAACATGGGCGGCATTCCGACCAATTACTGGGGCGAGGTCCTCAACCCGACCGCCGAGGATCCCGATCGCATCGCGCCGGGCCTGATGGCGGTGGGCGAAGCGGGCTGCGCCTCGGTCCACGGTGCGAATCGCCTCGGTTCCAACTCGCTGATCGACCTTGTGGTCTTCGGCCGCGCGGCCGGCATCCGGGCCGCCTCGATCGTCGATCCCGAAAGCCCGGCGCCGACGCTCAACAAGGCCTCCCTCGACAAGGCACTGGAGCGGTTCGACAGCCTGCGCCATGCCAGCGGCGGCACGCCGACGGCGGCGCTGCGCGGCGAGATGCAGAAGGTGATGCAGGAAGATGCCGCCGTCTTCCGGACCGACGAGACGCTCGCGAAGGGCGTTGAGCGGATGTACGAGGTCGCCGGCAAGATGGACGACATCAAGGTGACCGACCGCTCCATGGTCTGGAATTCGGATCTGATGGAGACGCTCGAGCTGACCAACCTGATGCCGAACGCGCTCGCCACCATCGTCGGCGCGGAGGCCCGCAAGGAAAGCCGTGGCGCCCATGCCCACGAGGATTATCCCGACCGGGATGACGAGAACTGGCGCAAGCACACGCTCGCGCGGGTGAACGGCAAGGTGGACCTGACCTACCGTCCCGTCCATCTGGATCCGCTGTCGGTGCAGGAAGAGGGCGGGATCGACCTCGCCCGCATCGCGCCCAAACAGCGCGTCTACTGACGATCGGGATGGCCCGGACGGCGAAGATCCGCTGCCCGGGCCGCCCGGACGATTGAAACGTGATCGAGTCCCGCCGCTGGGGGCGGAACGTTCGGGAGGAAGGAGCGGTTCGCCCTTCATGCATACCATGACCAGACCTCTCACCTTTCTGCGGCCCGCCTTGCTGGTCGCCGTCCTCTCTCTGCCCGGCTGCGCAGCCGTCGTTGCCGATCAGGTGGCGCGGACGGCGGCGCGGCAGGTCGTGAACAATGTCGTCGCCGAGCGCTTCCCCGGCGCGACCGTGCAGCCGGTGACGGACTGCATCATCAACAACGCCAGCGCGCGCCAGATCGTGACCGTCGCGGCGGATGCCGGCCGCGCCCAGCCCTCGCCCCGCAGCATTCAGGTCGTGACCGACGTGCTGCAAGAGCCGGGCACGCTGAACTGCCTGTCGACCCGCGCGCTTCCGAACCTCTTCGGACAGCCGGTCTCGCAGTGAACGTGGCGGCGGATCATCTCACCCGCGATGCGGCCGGCGGCGCCGGGGCTCGGTCCGGGGCCAAGCGTGTGGTGATCCATGCCGGCTTGCCGAAGACCGGCTCCACCGCGATCCAGAACATGCTGCGCGCCAACGAGAATGCGCTCGAGCAGGACATGGCGCTCGCCGTGCGGGAAGATCGGACGCGGGAGCTTCGGCTCGCCGCCTACCGTATCCTCAGCCGCGGCGGATTCCGTGCGCGGCACCGCCTCAGGCGCGCGGCGAAGGAGCTGGCACAATGGGCGGCCGCCGCCCCGCAGGATACGGTTCTGATCTCGGACGAGAACCTCCTCGGCGTGACATCCGGCACCCTGTTCGGCGCGACCTACGGCGATGGCCCCCGCGCCGTCGTGGACGCGCTCCTCACCGCGTTCGAGGGGCAGGACGTGATCTTCGTCCTCTATACGCGAGAGGGGGAGGCGCTGCGCCGGTCCTGCCACAACCAGAAGGTTCGCAACGGCGGCGGCACGATGGATTACGCGGGGTTCTGCCGCGCGTTTCCGGATCCGACCATGCCGGCGCGGCTCGCCGCCGATCTTAAGGCGGAGCTCGGCGCGCGGGCGCGGATCGTGACGCTCGAGGACGAGGCAGACGGCCGCGTCGGGCGGACGGTGCTGCGCGAGGCGGGCATGGGCGAAGCCGCGATCGACGCCCTGATCGAGCCGCCGCGGATCAACGTCTCCATTCCCGCGGCGGTTCTCGAGCTGATCCGGGAGATCAACGGGCTGGGCCTGCCCGACGAAAAGCGGCGCGAGGTCGTGGCGCTCGTCCGCAAGCATGCCGGTGCCGTCGGGGGGCCGCGGACATGAACGTGAAGGTTGCGCACCCCGGGTCCCATCAGCCGCCGCTTCTGGCGATGTTCGGCATGCGGCGCTCAGGCAACCATGCTATCGCGGACTGGCTCCGCCGCAACGTACCGGGCGAGTGCGTCTTTCTGAATGACTGCGCGCCGGGCGATCCCTTCGACACCTACGCGCTGATGGAGACGCCCCGCGGCGACCGTCACGGACCGAGCTTCCGGACGACCCGCTGGTTCCCGCAGTTTCCTGACGGGCGCACCGCGCGCGCGCATCTCGTGAGCTACGAGGATCGTCTGCCGGGCACCGCGACGCCCGAGGGCTGGGATCGGCCGGCGACGGAGATCGTCGTTCATCGCTCCTTCCTCAACTGGCTCGCCTCGTTCCTGAAGCTGGTGCGCGTTCGCAAGGCCGGCACGGCGCAGGGCGCGCGCGGCATTGGACCGCTCCGCCGGGCCGTCTCGCAGTATGTCGCCCTCCTGACGGCCTGCGAGGGGCGTGTTTCCGTGTCGCTCGACCGGTGGCGGCAGGATGCGGACTACCGCGCCCGCCGTCTCGATGCGCTTCGCCTGCCGATGCTCGACAACGGAGTTGGCGGTCAGGCAAGCTACGGCGGCGGCTCTTCCTTTTCCCCCGGACATGCGGCGCCGGGAGCGAGCGACCTTTCGTCCCGCTGGCGCATTGCCGCCACGGACCCCATCTTCAGAACGATTGCAGGTGCCGCGGGGCGTTCGCCCGGCCTGCTCGATGTGCTAAACCGCCATTATCCCGAGGACGTCGCACGCCTGCGGCGGATCGCCGGGGACACAGCTCGGACCGCGAGGACCCTATCATGGTGCAACTGACGCTCCCGAAGAACAGCAAGATCACCACGGGAAAGACGTGGCCGAAGCCGGAGGGCGCGACAAACGTCCGGGCCTTTCACATCTACCGCTGGAATCCGGATGACGGAAAGAACCCGCGCGTGGACACGTATTTCGTGGACATGGACACCTGCGGTCCGATGATCCTGGACGCGCTGATCAAGATCAAGAACGAGATCGATCCCACGCTGACCTTCCGTCGCTCCTGCCGGGAAGGCATCTGCGGCTCCTGCGCGATGAATATCGACGGGATCAACACGCTGGCCTGCATCTATGGCATGGATGAGGTGAAGGGCGATGTGAAGATCTATCCCCTGCCGCACATGCCCGTCGTGAAGGACCTCATTCCCGACCTGACGCTGTTCTACGCCCAGCATGCGAGCATCATGCCGTGGCTGGAGACCAAGACGCAGCGGCCCGAGAAGGAATGGCGGCAATCCATCGAGGACCGCAAGAAGCTCGACGGCCTCTATGAATGCGTGATGTGCGCGTCCTGCTCCACGGCCTGCCCGTCCTACTGGTGGAATGGCGACCGCTATCTCGGGCCGGCCGCGCTGCTGCACGCCTACCGCTGGATCATCGACAGCCGGGACGAGGCGACGGGCGAGCGGCTCGACGATCTGGAAGACCCGTTCAAGCTCTACCGCTGCCACACGATCATGAACTGCGCCAAGACCTGCCCGAAGGGTCTGAACCCGGCCAAGGCGATTCAGGACATCAAGAAGATGATGGTCGACCGCCACGTGTGAGGCCGTCGCACACGAACGCTGAAGGGCGCCGCGAGGGATCGCGGCGCCCTTTTTCATGGCGGGCGATGCGTTGTGCCCCCGCCGTCAGCGCAAACGAAAAACGCGCCACCCGAGGGGGCGACGCGTTTCACGTAAATCATTGGATGTCAGGACACCCTCAGTTGATGCCGGTGGTGTCGCCGTCGATGATGCCGTCGCCGTCCAGATCCTGATCGAGATTGGCTTCGGTCGCGCCGGAATTCTGCATCCCGGTCGGGGCGCAGGCGGACAGCGCCGCGACAAAGGCGACGAGCAGGGCGGACAGTTTGAGGTTGGTCATGACGGTCTCCATGTCGGACTTTTTTCGATTGGTTGCATGACCCAAGACATCTCCCGCAATCGGGTTCCCGGATCCGCTTGCGGGAGGGTCAGCTTTCGAAGACGATCTGCTCGCCATCGATGATGCCGTCTCCGTCCAGATCCTGATCGAGGTTCTCCTCGGTAGCAGCCGGGGGTTGCGACGGCATCGGGGTGCAGGCCCCGATCACGGCGAGGGTCATCAGAAGGGCGAAACTGCGGATGAGCACGGACATGGACGATCTCCAATTCCTTGATTTGAATGCCCCGGCCCCGGACGGCCGGTTCCCGTCATCCTGTCTCGAAGATGTCCCTGCGGCAAGGGCGATGCGCCGGTGAAGGGCCCCGCGGACGCAGAGGCCCGCCCCGCGGCGCCCCCCGTCATCGCTTACGATCCTGTCCTTTTGCCGCCGGTGGACATGGCGGCGCGGGCGGGGCGCCGGGCGGCCATGTGCGCAGCCGGCAGCGTCACGGTTCCGCCGAGGGAGGCGCGCACGGCGCGCGTTCCGGCGGGCGGCGCATTCCGGATCTCCTGCCCCGAAGGCTCGCAGGTCGGCGATTTGAACCTCTGGGCGGCCGACGATCCGGCGGAGCGTTTCTACTCTGGCAAGACCCGCGCCCTCCATGGCACGCATGTGGGGCAGGGCGACCGGCTCTGGTCCGCCTTTCCGTACCTGCGCCCGATGGCGACGATCCTGGAAGACAGCCTGGACTGGTACGGGATCGATGCTGATGGGGGTGCTGTGCATGACGTGATCGGAACGCGCTGCGACCCTTACACCCACGTCCGCCTCGGAGGTGCACCGTATCACCAGTGCTGCCACTCGAACCTGACCCGCGCCCTCGTCCGGGAGCTGGGATTGCCACCGGGGGAGGCGGAGGGCCGGGTGCATGACGTTCTCAACGTCTTCATGTGCACCGGTTTCACGCGCGATACGGGGCAGTACTTCATGAAGGCGAGCCCGGCGCGAAAAGGAGACTTCATCGAGTTCTTCGCGGAGATAGACCTGCTGATCGCCCTCAGCGCTTGTCCCGGCGGAGATTGCGGCGCGGAGCATTCGTCGGATGCAGCGATCTGCCGCCCTCTCCTGATCGAGGTGTTCGAGGGGGAGGGCGCGTGGGCATCGCCGGAACCTGCGCCCTACGACCGGTCCCACGGGATCTGATCGCCGGACCCCGGATCAGGCGACGCGGTTCGGCGGCTCACGGCCCTCGAGGGCGGCGCGGACATTGTCGAGTGCCATCATCCCCATCGCCTCGCGCACCTCGAGGGCGGCTGTGCCGAGATGGGGCAGGAGGGACACGTTCGGCAGGCGGCGCAAGGCCGCCGGCACGTCGGGCTCGGTCTCGTAGACGTCGAGGCCCGCGCCCGCGATCCGGCCGCCTTCGAGGGCGGCGATGAGCGCCCCCTCATCCACCAGCTCGCCGCGGGCGATGTTGACGAGGTGGGCGTGGGGGCGCATCGCGGCGATCTGGTCCGCGCCTATGATGCCGGCCATGCCCGGTCCCGCGGCGAGGGCGATCACGACGACGTCCGCCTCAGACATGACCTCCTCGATCCGGCCAAGCTGCCGGGCGGGCACGCCGGCGTCCCGGTCCGGCGATCGGTTCCAGAAGACGACGTCCATTCCGAAGCCGTGATGCGCGCGGGCAGCGACGGCCCGGCCGATGCGCCCCATGCCGATCACGCCCAAAGTCTTGCCGGACATGTGGAGGCCGAGAAGCTGGGTCGGCGTCCAGCCCGTCCACTTGCCCGAGCGAAGAAGTGCTTCGCCCTCCGACGCCCGGCGGCAGCTCATCAGCATCAGCGTCAGGGCGATATCGGCGGTCGCCTCGGTGACGGCGCCGGGCGTGTTGCTGACCACGATGCCGGCCCGCGACGCGGCTTCTACGTCGATATGGCCGAAGCCTGCGCCGAAATTCGCGAGGATCTTCGTGCGATGCGGCCCGCCTGCGAACGCGGCCTCGGTAAAGGCATCCCCCAGCGTCGGCACGATCGCGTCGTACTCCCCGAGCGCGGCTCCGGCGTCACCGGGGCCGTAGGCCGCGCGCTCCTCGTCGACGACGACCTCCCCCAGCGTGCGGGCCATCTCCAGAACACGGTCCGGCAGGCGCCGGGTGATGAGGATGCGGGCCGTCAAAAGAGCCGTCCGCCGACGGGCACATCCCGCTCGGGCTCGATCAGGACGACCTCGCCCTCCGAATCCGGCACCCCGAGAACCAGCGCCTCGGACATGAACTTGCCGATCTGCCGGGGCGGGAAGTTCACCACGCCGAGGACCCGCCGTCCGGGCAGGGTCTCCGGGGCGTAGTGGGCCGTGATCTGGGCGGAGCTCTTCTTTTCCCCGATCTCCGGCCCGAAATCGACGCGCAGCTTGATCGCCGGTTTCCGCGCCTCGGGGAACGGCTCGGCGGCGACGATGCGGCCAACGCGGATGTCGAGCTTCATGAAGTCGTCGAACGTCGCCTCTTCCGTCACTTCGACAGCTCCTCGTCCCGCTTGATCGCGGCCTTGACCGTGCGGTGCATCAGGTCCGGCAGCTCCTCCATCAGCGTTCGAAGGGCGGCCTCGGTAACGCCCTTCGGGGAGGTGACGTTGGTGCGGAGCTGGGCCGCGCTCTCGTCCGAGCTGTCGAGAAGCGCACCGGCCCCCGAGATCGTGGCGCGGGCGAGCTGGCCCGCGATCTCTTCGCTCAGTCCCTCGCGAATGCCGGCCTCGGTCAGCGCCTCGACCATGTGGAAGACGTAGGCCGGACCGGAGCCGGAAATGCCGGTGACCGTTCGCATCTGTGTCTCGCTCTCGAGCCGCACGACCTGTCCCACGGCAGACAGCAGCTCCTCGGCGAGATCGAGATAGGCGGAGCCGCCCTCGTTTCCGACGATCGCGGTGATGCCGCGCTTCACGGCCGAGGGCGTGTTGGGCATGGCGCGGATGACAGGCGTGCCGGCCCCGAACGCGCGTTCGTAGTAGCGGATCGGCAGTCCGGCCGCGACGGTCAGGACAGGGACATCGCCGCCGCCGTAATGCGTGACCTGGGCCAGCGCGTCCTGCATCATCTGCGGCTTCACCGCGAGAAGGACGAGGGCGGGGCGCTCGGGCAGGGCCGCGTTGAGGCGGCATCCGGTCGATTTCAGAAAGTCGGAGGGCGTCGGATCCAGAACGGTGACGGACTCGGGTGCAAGACCGTCGGCGATCCAGCCTTCCAGCATTGCCGAGCCCATCTTTCCGCAGCCCAGGATCACGAGACCCCGGGCCGTGATATCGGTCATGTCCATGTCGGTCCTCTCCCGCGTTTGTAGCGCGGGCGGAGGTTAGGCGCGGCCGTAAGCCTCTGCAATGGCGACCTGCATCGCGTCCACCGGCTCCCGCTCGCCCCAGGTGACGAGCTGGAAGGCGGGGTAGAAGCGCTCTGATGCGGTGACGGCGGCCTCGATCAGGGTGTCGATCTGCTCCGGCCCCGCCATCTGGCCCCCTGCGAGCACGAGCCCGTAGCGGTAGGTCATCAGGCTCTGCTCGGCCCAGTAGGTGAAACCGCCTGCCCAACAGGCATCGTTCACGCGATTCAGCGCCTCGTAGAGCTTCGGGAGGCGCGCTGCGGGCGGCTCCATCTCGAAGGTGCAGATGAGGCGAAGGGTCTCGTCGTAGTGGGACCATGCCAGCGTGATGGAATAGGTCTTCCAGCGGCCTTCGACGGCCATGGCGATCTGATCGTCGCCGATGCGGTCGAAGTCCCACGCGTGGTGCTCCGCGAGGGATTCCACGATGTCGATGGGGTGAAGGTCGTCCGTCATATATGCTTCGGAAAGCGACATTGCCCGGCCTCGTTGATTGTAGCCCCGGCACCGTCACTGGCGTCTAGGGCTAGGTGCCTGCTCAAGGATCAGCGGGCGAAGCCGGCTGCCCTTACCAGATATGGTGGGGGCAAGGAGGGTAGGCTGTAAAGAGACATTCGGGGGACAAAAGCCCCCGGGCGGCAGGTTTCTGGGGATAAGTGCGTCTGCCGCAGGGGCATGATGACTGCGGCGCGCGGGCCTGCGTCCAGTGGCGGTGCTCCGCGGACGCGCGTCACCGGCGCTGCACGTCCTGCTCGGTGGCGTGTCGCTCGCGCGGATCGGCTTCGGAATCAGGCGTCCGAAGCGTGCTTCGCCTCAAGCGCCTCGATCCGGGCCTTGAGGGCCTCGTTCTCTTCGCGGGCCTTCTGCGCCATTGCGCGCACGGCATCGAATTCCTCGCGGGTGACGAGGTCCCGCTCGGCAAGGAACCGGTCGATCATGCCGCTGAAGGCGGTCTCGGCCTCCTCCCGCGCGCCCTGAGCCACGCCCATCGCATTGGTCATCAGCTGGGACATGTCGTCGAAGAACTTGGAGCGCGTCTGCATCGGGATCCCCTCGGCGTTGGAACAAGGGCGTTATATGGGGCTCGGAGGCGCGCCCACAAGGTTGACTTATGCCCGCCTCCACGGTTCAGAGCCGGCATGCGTGCCATGATCCCCTTTCCGGCCATTGATCCGGAACTCGTCTCGGTCAGCCTCTTCGGGCTGGACCTTGCCCTGCGCTGGTATGCCCTTGCCTACATCGCCGGCATCCTCGCCGGCTGGAGGATCGGCATCCTGCTTCTGCGCCGGGAGCGGCTCTGGCCGCGAGACGTGCCGCCGATGCGCCCCGGGCAGGCGGACGATCTGCTCACCTGGCTGATCCTCGGCATCGTGCTCGGCGGGCGCCTCGGCTACGTGCTGTTCTACAACCTCGGCTTTTACCTGCAGAACCCGGCGCAGATCCTCGTTTTGTGGGAGGGCGGCATGTCCTTCCACGGGGGGATGCTGGGCGTTGTCCTTGCCTTCACGATCTTCTGCCGTCGCAATGGAATCCCGATCTTGCAGACCGCGGACATGCTCGCGGTCGCGACGTGGCCCGGCCTGTTCTTCGGACGGCTGGCCAACTTCATCAACGCGGAGCTCTACGGCCGCCCGACGGACGTGCCTTGGGCGATGAAGTTCCCGACGATGTGCCAGGTCCCCTCCGTGCAGAACTGCCCGGTCGCGGGGGAGTGGTTCTATACCGGTCAGGAGCTCGCGCGGCATCCCAGCCAGCTTTACCAGGCCGGACTCGAAGGATTGGCACTGGGGGCGGTGCTGCTGCTGCTCGCCTTCGGAACGCGCGCGCTCAAGCGCCCCGGAATCCTCGTGGGCACGTTCCTGACGGGCTATGCGCTGGCGCGGATCGTGGTGGAGTACGTGCGCCAGCCGGACGCGCAGTTCGTCTCGCCCGGCAATCCCATCGGCTTCGTGATCGGCGAAGGGGCCATCGGCCTGACCATGGGGCAACTCCTGTCGCTTCCCATGCTGGCGCTCGGGATCGCCCTCATCGTCTGGGCGCGGAGGGGGCGCACCGTCCCGGCATGACCGAACTGGCGCGACTTCTCGAAGAGCGGATCCGGGCCGCGGGGCCCCTCACGCTTGCCGACTACATGACGGAATGCCTGCTTCATCCCGAACATGGCTACTATACCGGGGGCCGCGTTTTCGGCGCGTCGGGTGATTTCATCACCGCGCCCGAGGTCAGCCAGATGTTCGGCGAGCTGGTGGGCCTCGCCCTCGCGCAAGGATGGATGGACCGGGGTCAGCCGGAGCGGTTCGTCCTCGCGGAGCTCGGACCGGGGAGGGGCACGTTGATGGCCGACGCCCTGCGGGCCGCGGAGCGGGTGCCGGGATTCGTGGCGGCCGCCGAAATCGTACTGGTCGAGGCGAGCCCCAGCTTGCGAAAGGTTCAGGCCGAGACGCTTGCGAACCGGTTCCCGCGCTGGCTGGACAGCGTCGAGCAACTCCCGGAGGCACCGCTCTTCCTTATCGCGAACGAGTTCTTCGACGCGCTACCGATTCGCCAGTTCCAGAGAGATGGCGAGACCTGGCGGGAGCGGGTGATCGGGCTCGGGCCGGAGGGCGGTCTTGCGATGGGGCTCGCCGATGCCGCACCGCCCGGCGGCGCGCCGCGGACGTCCGAAGGGGGAGACGTGGTGGAGATCTGCCCGTCGCTTCCGACCGTGGCCGGCACGATTGCCGCAAGGATCAAGGATCACGGCGGTCTTGCGCTCATGATCGACTATGGCGCCGAGGGCGGCCGCGGCGACACGTTTCAGGCTGTCCAGAACCACGCCTATGCAGATCCCCTCGCCGCTCCGGGGCAGGCGGACCTCACCGCGCATGTCGACTTCGCGGCGCTCGCGCGGGCCGGCGAATGGGCCGGGCTCCGCGTCAGCGGCCCGCTCGAGCAGGGATTGTGGCTCGGATCGCTCGGGATCGTGCCGCGGGCGCAGGCCCTGGCGCGCGCGGTCTCGGAGCGGCCCGGCGGGATCGATGAGGTCCGCAGCGCGTTGGAACGCTTGACCGATCCGTCTCAGATGGGTTCGCTCTTCAAGGTCCTTGCGTTCGACCGGCCGGACGCGCCCCTGCCTGCGGGATTTGCCCCATGACGCTCGAAATACTGACCTCCGATGCGCTCTCGCCCCTGCGGCACGGGTTCTTCACCCGCCGCGGCGGCGCGTCCTCCGGCATCTTCGAGGGGCTGAATTGCGGTCCGGGCTCCAGCGACCAGCGGGAAGCGGTCGAGATCAATCTGGCCCGCGTTGCGGGTGCGATGGACGTGCCGCCGGATCGTCTTGCGGGAATGACGCAGGTACATTCCGCCGAAGTCGTCCGGGCGATTCCCGGGGAACGCCCCCGCGCCGACGGTCTCGTGACGAACGAGCCGGGCGTGGTGCTGAGCGTGCTGACGGCCGACTGCCAGCCCGTCCTCTTCGCGGACGAGGAGGCCGGCGTGATCGGCGCGGCCCATGCCGGGTGGCGCGGCGCGAAGGACGGTATCCTCGAGCGGGTGGTCGAGGAGATGGAGGGCCTTGGCGCCGAGCGGGGAAGGATCTGCGCGGTGATCGGCCCCTCGATCAGCCAGGCTGCCTACGAGGTCGGTCCGGACTTCGTCGAGAGTTTTGTGGACGAGGAGCCAGAGGCCGCCCGCTTCTTCGCCGGCGGCGAGGGGGATCGCGCGATGTTCGACCTGCCGGGTTATGGGCTCTGGCGGCTGAGGGCGGCGGGCGTGGGAGAGGCTGAATGGACCCGGCACTGCACCTATGCCGATCCGGACCGGTTCTTTTCCTACCGCCGGACGACCCATCTGGGCGAGGCCGATTACGGGCGCATGATTTCCTGCATCCGGCTTTGACGCGAGACGGTCTCCAAGACTCCCGCAAAGCGGCGCCTATGCGCCCCATGCCCGCCCCATTCGAACGCTTATCGTGCAGTCGAGCACAGGTGCGAGCCCGTTGGGAGAAGCTGGTATGGCAAACAAGACGAGACGCTGGATGACGTCCGCAATCGAGGCCGCGAAAGCGGCGGAAGACGTTCGCATGCCCTGGGCGAATGGCGCGCCCCGCGCCGCCCTGATCGCGCGCCGGAGCGAACGTGAGGAGGAGGCGCCCCGGCTGAAACGCCGAACCGCCTGACATCCTGCCCAGGTCGGGGTCTCCCGATCAGCGACAGCTACGGTACAGTCTCAAACGTCCGGCGACGTCAGCGTCAGGGGGGCGGGTTCCGCGGCCACGAGATCGTCGGCGGTGAGCGGACCGGAGGGCCGGGCGAGGCGATACCGGGTGACCCAGAACAGGCGTTCCTCGGCCCGCGTGATCGCGACATAGGCGAGGCGCTTCCAGAGCGGCTGCCCTGCCTCGCTCCGCCCCATCCGTGCGGCGGCATAGAGGTCCGGCGAGAAGACCTGCACGTCCCGCCACTGCGAGCCCTGCGCCTTGTGGATCGTCACCGCCGCCCCGTGCAGGAACGCTGCCCCCATGGTCGCGGCATGGGGAATCACGGGCTCCCCCTCCTCCGGCAGCTCGATCTTGATGATCGAGGCGACGGAGATGTGCGGATCCTCCGCACCGACGATGTGAAGGCGCGCGAAACCGGGCTTCTTGCCCGGGCCGCGATAGATCGCCTGTGCGCCCTTGATGAGGCCGCGGGCTTCGAGATCGAGGCGTCTGTTGCGCTGCTTCAGGGGCAATTCGATCCCGTCGCAGATCAGGGGCTCGCCGGGAAGAAGGTCGTCCTCCGGCGCCCCGAACGCACCGCGAAAGGCATGAATCAGCCTGATGCGCGTGGCATTGCGCCAAACGAGGACCGGGGAGCGCGCCATGAGTTCGGCATCGACACGGCCCGCGACGACGACGCGCTCGTCCTGCCGGGCCTTCTCCTCTATCATGCGCTCGAAGCCGTCGAAGGTGAGCTCGGGATCGGCGAGGGCATGGGCGAGATCGAGGATCGGGTTGTCCTCGGCCTGCCGGTGGATGCGGGTCAGATCGAAGCGCTGCGTTTCGGGGAGCGTCTCGAAGACCATCTTGCCGCCGCCGTTGACGGGCGGGAGCTGGGCCGGATCTCCGAACAGCATCAATGTCGGAAAGATCTCCTTCAGATCCTCGAACTGACGCTCGTCCAGCATGGAGCTTTCGTCCACCAGTCCGATATCCAGTGGATCGTCCCGCCGCTTCCAGCCCGTGATGAAGTCCGAGCCGCGCAGGCCGGCGACAGCCAGTGCGCCGGGCACCGACGGGTGGCGGGCATAGAACGCCGCGGCCCGGTCCAGTGCCTCGTCGGACAGCGCTTCGGTGTCCGGGCGGTCGCCTTCGCCGGCAAGCCAGTCCGCGATGGCCTCGTATTCGGGCGCGAAGACGGGGGTGTAGAGAATGCGGTGGATCGTGCAGGCCGGGACGCCGCGATGCCGCAGGACGCTGGCCGCCTTGTTCGTGGGGGAAAGGATCGCGAAGGTCCGCTTCTCCTTCTTCTTCTTGCCCTCCCAGTCGCCGGTGACGATCTGGGCGCCGGCTGCCTCGAGGGCCTGCGCGACATGCGCCAAGAGCACCGTCTTGCCGCTGCCGGCCTTGCCGGTAATGGCCAGAACGCGCGCGCCGCCCTTGCCGGGCGGGCGTGTCGTTCCGGCCTCCAGATCGACGCCGGCATGACGCAAGGCGTCCCCGATGGCGGCGAGCGCGCGGGTCTGGTCGTCGGAGAATGTGAGCGTGGAGGGATCCATGCCGCGTTCCTAGACCGCCCCGCGCAAGGTGGCCAGACGCGGCCGTGCGCGGGGTCCCGTCCGGTTCAGACCACGATCAGGCCGTAACTTCTGGCGCGGGCGACGGTATGCGTGGTGTTGAGCGCCCCGAGCTTATGCCGGGCGCCTTCCGCGCGGACCCGTATCGCGCGCTCGGAAACGCCTAGCTCTTCGGCTGCCTGCGCCATGTCCATGCCGCGCGCAAGACAGACGATGGCGTCCCGTTCTTCGGCCGAGAGGGGCGGCGCGGGGATCGCGATCTTCTCCAACTCCAGCGCCTTGAGATTGAATTCATGGGCGAGGATCAGAAGATCGTGCGTATTCTCTTCACAGAAGGCGTTCCAGACGACGTCATCGCAGTTGTGGGAGATCGTGAGCACGGCGAGCTGCCCGGAGGGGCCGCGGACCGGAATGCTCAGACCCTGATTGCCGACGCCGTGCTCGATCGCGTCCGCGCGGAACTGCTTGGCCGATTTGCTCGACCAGTCCAGATCCCGCCAGTTCGTGGGGTCCGCGCGTTGCATGCTGCCGAGGATCACGGGATCGACCCGAAGGTATCCCTGCTCGAGATAGTGGTCGACCCATTCCGCTGGATAGGTGCCAGCGCCGAACCGCTCGCCGGCGCTGTTCACCCAATGGTAAACGAAGTGATCGACCGCGTAATGCCGGCTGACTGCCTCCGTTGCCTTTTGCAGATCCTCCACCGTCTCGGCGGACCGGATCATCTCGCAGAGGCCCTCGATACTGCGCCCCATCGTCATCGATAAATCTCCAAACGCGTGCCATGCCATGGCGTTTTCCGTCGGCCTGGTCCGAAATACATTCCGCCCCTGATAGGCAGGGCGCCGGTCAAAACTGTGGCAGCCGGTACTGGTATCGACTGGCCAAACCGGAGGCCCGGGTCTCCGGCTGATCTATCTTTCCTGCTATCGGAAGGTTCGACAATCCAGCGGTGCGCGGGCTGATGGCAGTGTTGCGCGTTCGCCTCGCGAGATGGGCGCGACGTCTCCCGGAGGGTGAGCGGGAGAGGCGCGATGCAACTTTCTGGTATGTAAGCAGAAAATTGTCTGTCATCCCGGGCGCTACCCGGCGGCGCCAGCTTGGGCATGGCGGTCGCAGGTGCCCCGCCGCGAATGGACGGAAGCTGTGGACAGAATGGACCGCCGAACGCCCTCGGGGCAGGCGCACCACGAACCAGAACTGCCCGAGCCGAGCTCTTTCACCGGGTGACGACTGCGACGCCCATCGATAGTTTCGTGAAGGCATACCCCCACGTCAAAAGATCGCTGCCCGAAAGGCGATGTGGAGTGCCGGGTATGGCCCTGCCGTTATTTCGCCGCAATCTGCCGGATACAATTATGGGTGCCATAAATTAAATGGATGGCGCCATGCAATTGTGTTGATGTAACTTAAGTGAAGAATTCCACCGTAACGGGAGTGGTTCGGAGCGGCTTGCGCCTTCAAAATTTTTAGTTCATTGAAGATCGCCAATGGCGCAATATGTGGCATAAGATCTTTTTCACGCGAACAGGGTTATATCAAAATGGCAGTCAATATCGAAGGCAGGTCCCGCAAGGAGCTCGAGGAGATGCGAGCGCAGATCGACGCGGAGATGGAAAAGGCGCTGGAGCGGGATCGTCGCGAGGCGCTGGATGCCGTTGAGAAAACCGCCCAGAAATACGGCTGGACGCTGGACGAACTCATCGGCGGCCGGAAGAAGGGCAAGGCGGCGACTGCAAAGAAGTCCCGCCCCAAATACGCGCACCCCGAAAATCCCTCCATGACCTGGACGGGTCGTGGCCGTCGCCCCCAGTGGATCAAGGATCACGAGGACAATGGCGGAGATCTGAACGATCTCGCCATTTGAGGCAAGTTCGGGTCGCCTTGCAGGCCGGGAGGTAACGACGTGACGGTTCATATCGGGGCGAAGCCCGGAGACATCGCGGAAACGGTCCTGATGCCGGGCGACCCCTTGCGGGCCAAATGGGCAGCGGAGACCTTCCTCGACGGTGCCGTTTGCGTCAACGAGGTCCGCGGGATGCTCGGTTTCACCGGGGAATGGAAAGGCAATCGCGTCACGATCCAAGGGTCGGGGATGGGAATGCCGAGCCTGTCGATCTATGTCAACGAACTGATCTCGGAATACGGCGCCAAGACGCTGATACGAATAGGTTCGGCCGGCGCGATGCAGGACGACATCAAGCTGAGGGACGTGGTGCTGGCAATGACCGCCACCACGCTCTCGACTCCCTCCCGCGGGATTTTCCGGGAAATGCAGTTCGCGCCGTGCGCGGACTGGTCCCTTCTCAAGGCGGCCGAAGCTGCGGCCACGGCAAGGGGCACGACGACGCATGTCGGCGGCATCTATTCCTCGGACGTTTTCTATGACGAGCGTCCCGACCTGAACGAACAGATGACCCGGCACGGCATTCTCGCCGTCGAAATGGAGGCGGCGGAGCTCTACATTCTCGCCGCCCGCCATCGCTGCCGGGCCCTGGCGGTCCTGACGATTTCCGATCACCTCCTTCGCGAGGAAGCGCTGCCATCTTCAGAGCGGCAGTCGAGCTTCGGCGATATGGTGGAAATCGCTCTCGAGGCGGCCTTCGCCTGAGACTTGCCCGGCCGATCCACGGGGGGTAGGCCGGGCAGCATGGCGAAACTCTACTTCCACTACTCGACCATGAACGCGGGCAAGTCGACGATCCTGTTGCAGGCGTCGTACAATTACCGCGAGCAGGGAATGGACACCTTTCTCCTCACGGCCGGCGTGGATACGCGGGCGGGTGCGGGTCGCATCGGCTCGCGCATCGGCATTTCGGACGCGGCCGAGGTCTTCTCGGAGGGAGACGATCTTTTCGCGCGCATCGGGGCGGAGATGGAAGCGCGGCCGCTCGCCTGCGTGTTCGTCGACGAGGCCCAGTTCCTCTCCTCGGATCAGGTCTGGCAACTCGCCCGTGCCGTCGACGATCTGAACGTCCCCGTCATGTGCTACGGTTTGCGCACGGACTTCCTCGGCCAACTTTTCCCCGGCTCCGCAACGCTCCTGGCGCTCGCGGATGAGATGCGGGAAATCCGCACGATCTGTCATTGTGGACGCAAGGCGACGATGGTCGTGCGGCGGGATGAGGACGGGCAGGTCGCCCGGAGCGGCGCACAGGTCCAGATCGGCGGGAACGAAACCTACCTTCCCCTCTGCCGCCGACATTTCCGGGAGGCGGTCGGCGACCGGCCTACTGGGCCAGAAGCCTGAGCCCCTGCGTCACGTCGGTGCGAACCGCGAGTTTCAGCGACGGTTCGTCCCCGGCGCGGAGGGCGGCAAGGATCAACTTGTGATGATAGGGCGGCTCGGTCCGTCGCAGCCGCCCGTAGAGGGCGCGCATGGTCGGGCCGAGTTGAAGCCAGACCGTCTCGGCCATCGCCAGCATCGCGGGCGCCTGCGCGCGAAGGTAGAGCGTGCGGTGAAATTCGAGGTTCGAGCGGATGTACCCGCAGCCGTCCGCGGCGGCGACATGACCGGCGACCGTCGCGTTGATCGCCTGAAGCCGGTCGATGAGGGCGAAATGCGCGCGGGGGAGGGCGCGGGCGGCGAGCTCCGGTTCCAGAAGTGCGCGCAGGGCCGCCAGCTCCTCGATTCGTTCAGGCGAGAGCTCGGGAGCGGAGACGCGGCCCGAGGCGGAGAGGGTCAGCGCGCCTTCGGCCACCAGTCGACGTACCGCCTCCCGCGCGGGCGTCATCGATACCCCGTACTCCTTGCCGATCCCGCGCAGCGTCAGCGCGGCGCCGGGCGCGATCTCCCCGTGCATGATCCGGGTGCGCAGCGCGCGGAAGACCCGCTCATGCGCCGACAGTGTGGCGGCGGAACCTGGAAGCACGGTCTCTGGGCGGGGCTGAAGCAGCATGGCGCGCTACAATCGCGCCGCGCGCGAGGCGGGTCAATCGCTCGTCGGCGCCTCAGCATCGAATCGCCACCCGTGGAGAGCTTGCCCCTCTGTCTTCAGCCACGCGCGCGGAGCCTCGAAGCCGGGCATCAGATCGTGGACGAGCGCCCAGTAGCGATCCGAGTGGTTCATCTCCTGCAGATGGCAGACCTCGTGTGCGGCCACGTAGTCGAGCACCACGGGCGGCGCCATGATCAGGCGCCACGAATAGGAGAGGGTCCCGCTGGAGGAACAGGAGCCCCACCGCGACCGCGTATCCCTGAGGGCGATGCGGGAATAGGAGCGGCCGAGCGCTGCGGCATACCTGTCGGACGCCGCCGCCAGCCGCTCCCGCGCCAGCGTCCTGAGGACGGCCCGAGCCGCGGGGCCGGGCGCGGATCCCTTGCGCACATAAAGGTGCTCCTCCGTGACCCCTGCGCGCGAGCCTTCGGCGATCTGAACCGTCCGCCCTTCGACCGGGATCGTCGCGCCCAGAATGACGTCCTGCTGCGGGGCGGCCCTGGTCAGAGCGTCCCGGATCCAGGGGAGGCGACCGCGCGCGAAGTCGAGCGCCTCCCGCTCCGCCATCCGCGCCGGCAGCGTCAGCGTGACCCGGCCGTCGAGCGCGGAGACCCGCAGCGTCACCCTCCGCGCGCGGGCGGATCTGCGCATCAGGAGGGACACGGATCCCATGCCGTCCGACACCGATCGCTCGCGACTCGCGTCACCGCCATTTGACAGTGCTGCGCCCCTGTGGCATCGGGCGTCTTTCTGCTTCCTGCGAAACATGAGGATCCCTTCGATGCCCAAGGAAGAATGGGGAACCAAGCGGCTGTGCCCGACGACGGGCAAGCGATTCTACGACCTCGGCCGTACCCCGGTTATCAGCCCCTATACCGGCGAGGCCGTCAACCTCGACACCGGCAAGGCGAAGGCGATCGCCAAGGAGTCGAAGGCGCCGGCCAAGAAGGACGACGACCTGATCGAGGACGAAACGCCCATCGACAACGATGACGACGACACCGATGTCGATCTCGGCGACGACGTTCTTGAGGACGACGACGAGGATTCGGTGTCACTCGATGACATCGCGGACCGGTCGACCGACGACGACGACAATTAACCCAAGGGCGTCCTGTGGCGGCTGCATTTCGGGGTTGAACTCGTCTGCACCGCCGCATAGACAGCGCCGCACGGGGCCTTAGCTCAGTTGGGAGAGCGCTTGCATGGCATGCAAGAGGTCAGGGGTTCGACCCCCCTAGGCTCCACCATTCCCTCTTTGAAAAGCACCAGATAGTTCTGCCTTTCTCGTCAGAGGATTTGCCTCTGCCCCGCAGACGGGTGCTGTTTTCCCTGTGAAAATCCATGCTGCTTTGATCCGCGCCTTTCGGCGTGTCGATCGCTGCGCAGTCCCTCCCCTGTCAAACCCGAGGATGGCCCATGAGCGACCATTTCTTCGTCGTGACGGGCGGTCCCGGTGCGGGCAAGACCAGCCTGGTCACCGAGCTTGCCCGCCGTGGCTTTCACACAATTCCCGAATCCGGCCGCGCGATCATTCGCGAGGAGATGGCCAGCGGCGGAGATGCCCTCCCCTGGGCGGACCGCATGGCCTATGCCGAACGGATGCTGGAGCGCGACCTCCGCGCCTACGAGGACGCAAAGGCCCTCCCAGGCCCCGTGATCTTCGACCGAGGCATTCCCGACATCATGGGCTACCTGACCCTCTGCGGCCTCCCCGTGCCGCCCCACGTCGCCGCAGCAGCCAAGGCAGCCCGCTACAACGCCCGCGTCTTCCTGGCGCCGTTCTGGGACGAGATCTTCACACAGGACACCGAACGCAGGCAGACCCGCGCCGGGGCCGAAGCGACCTGCGCCGTCCTGCGCGAGACCTACATCGCACTAGGATACGAAATCACGGAGCTGCCGCGCGCCGACATTGCAACACGCGCCGACTTTGTCTCTGCGCAACTATCGCTCTGACCGTAATCTCCAGCTGGAGAGAGAACCTGCTGAGGCGGACAAACCGCGTAGCTCGCCCTAGTCGCCTACTATCTGAAGCTGACGGCCGGAACCCACCTTCGAGCCATAAGTGGCGGATGGCCGGTGCGAGCCCAGAGCCGTCATTCGGGACACGAGCAGCGGCCTATCCCAAGTACCATGCAGAAACGGCTGGCCCAGAGGTCGAACATTTTTTCCATACTGGCGGGGAAGCTAAACTTCACAGATCTGCCGCAGTCGTTCGACACCTGCAGTAACTCGCCCTAAACAGTTGAGCAAAGAAATAAATTCGGATTCCGCGCCATTTAATCAATGTAGGAAATCTGCTCTTCGTTGAGCAAGCCTCGATCAATCAACTCCTGCCCGGCAGATTTCGGCTTTAGGCTCAGGACGCGTTCTCCTTCAAAGCCAGAAGATTACGGTCGCAGCGAGTGCGATTGCTGAGAGCGCGTTGAGCGCCTCGCAGCTATTTCCCCAGTCAAATCCGAGGAGGGTTGAGGAGTGCCCGTTCACGGATTTGCCGCGCGCAGATATTGCAAAGCGCGCCGACATTTTGGGTGCGGCGCGCCTTGAAGTTCCATGACAAGCCGCGCCTTGATGATCGGCGCAGCTTGCCCGGGGATGTTTCCGTCAGTTGCCCTCGAGTTCGGCGATGCGAGTGCGCATGGCCTCCAGCGCGGCCTGGGCATCGACGCCTCGCTCGGTGGCGCGGTCCAGCCAGTCTTGCTCGACGAAGGCTAGAGTTTGCCTGATCTCGTCCAGCGCGGCGCCGGAGAGGGTCAGCTGTTCGACCCCGGCCGCGGAAAGACTGTCGCTGGCCTCGTCATCGTACTTGTCCCAGACGCCGGCCGCCAAGCGGACCAGAGCTTCGCCGCTGACGCTCTCGATGGCCTGCTGATCCTCTTCTGACAGGTCGTCGAAGGCATCCTGGTTCATGATCATGAATTGGCTGGAATGGGCAAAGCCGCCGGGCACCACGGTTTCCGCGTTCAGATACTTGTCCATGTTGAAGGCGACCACGCTTTCCTTCTGCTGGAACAGCCCGTCGATGACGCCGCGCGACAGCATCTCGTAGCTCTCCGAGACGCTGGCACTGACGGGCACCATGCCGAGGGCCTGGGCGATCTCCTGCACCACCTTGCCGGGGGTCCGGATCTTGAGCCCCTTGGCGGCGGTCGGACTGTCTAGGAAGGTCTCGTCGGCGAAGAATTGCGACGGACCGCTGGTCCAAAGGCCCAGGAGCTTCACGCCGGCATGTTCGTCGGCGTCTGCGAAATACTCCTGATAGGTTTCCCAGTAGGCGATCGAGTTGTTCGTCGCGTCGTTGGCCATGAAGGGCAGTTCGGCGATCTCGGTCAGAACGAAGCGTTGCGGGGTGTAGGAATGCACCGCAAAGGCCACGTCCGCGATGCCGCTGTCGACCAGGTCGAAATGCCCGCCCGGCGCGTCGAGCGCGGCCAGAAATTCGATGGTGACGCGGCCTTCGGTCGCTTCGGCCACCGAAGCCGCCCAGGGCTCCAGGATCTCGGTGGTGACGTAATGCGTGGGCGGAAGCCAGTTGGAGAAACGCAGCGTGGTGTCGGCCTGGGCGGGGCCTGCAATGGCTGCGCAAATGCCGGCGATGGCGATCAGCGAATGTTTCATGGGAACTCCTGTCGGGATCTGGTTTTCTGGTTGGTCACATCAGCCCCGGAAGCCAGAGCGAGATTTGCGGAAAGGCGATCAGCAGGGCCAGTCGGAAGATGTCGGCGACGATGAAGATGCTGACCCCGGTGAAGATCGCCCGCATGGGCACCCTGGGCAGAAGCGAGTTGATCAGGATGACATTCATCCCGATGGGCGGGGTGATCAGGCTGACCTCGACCATGCAGACGATCAGCACGCCGAACCAGATCGGGTCGATTCCCAGTGAGATGGCGACGGGGTAGAAGACCGGCACCGTCAGCAGCACCATCGAGGTGCTTTCCATCACGCAGCCGAGCACCAGGTAGATGGCCAGGATCGCGATCAGCACCGTCAGCGTCGCATAGCCGCCGCCCGAGATCAGCTCGGAGAGCGCGTGAGGCAGCCCGCTGACGTTGATGAAATTGCCGAACACCATGGCGCCGATGATGACGGTGAAGAGGACGGTGGTGGTGAAGGCCGTCTCGGTCAGAGCCTCGCGCAGGAGGGCAAGGCTCAGCTTGCCCTTGAAGAAGGCGATCAGCATGGCGCCTCCGGCCCCGATGCCCGCGGCCTCAGTCGCGGTGAAGATGCCGCCGTAAATGCCGCCGATCACGATCAGGAACAGAATCCCCACCGAAGAGACCGGCCTCAGGGCGGAGAGGCGCTCGCCCCAGCCGCTGCGCGGACCCCTGGGGCCGCTCTCGGGGCGGAAGGTGGCGGCAAGAAAGGCGGCAAGGGAATACAGTGTCAGCCCGAGCAGGCCGGGCAGGACGCCCGCCATGAAGAGCTGGCCGATGTCGGAGCCGGTCAGCAGGCCGTAGAAGACGAAGACGACGGAGGGCGGGATCAGCACGCCGAGGGTGCCACCTGCGGCGATGACGCCGGTGGCCAGCGACTCCGAGTAGCCCAGGGCCTTCATTTGCGGGTAGGCGATGCGGGTCATCGAGGCGGCGGTTGCAAGGCTGGACCCGGTCACTGCGGCGAACCCGCCACTTGCTCCGATCGTGGCCACGGCAAGCCCGCCCCGCCAGTGACCGACGAAGGCATATGCGGCGCGGTACAGTTCGCCCCCGATGCCGGTGCGACCGACGATGTCGCCCATCAGGATGAACAGCGGCAGCACCGACATCGAATAGAGTGTCGTGTTGGTCCAGGTGGTGCGGGCCAGCAGCTGCAGTGCAGGGTCGATGCCACCGGAGATGACGGCAAAGCCGATGCTGCCCACCACCATCATCCCGAAGCCCACGGGCAGGCCCGCGAACAGCAGCAGGAACAGGGCTGCGAGGCCGATCAGGGCGATGGTCATACCGACACCTCGGGCTGATCGGCCTCGTCGGGGAGGGCGAGCGGGCCGCGCCAGGCCACGGCCAGCGCGGCGAGGGCCGACAGGGCGGCCAGCGCTGCATCGACATAGACGAATGGCGCATAGGGTATGTTGCCGTAGATAGTGGCGTCCCCGTGCCGGGCGAAGCGCGCGCCCAGCTGCGCCAGTTTCCAGGCCAGCACGATCAGCACCAGCGCTGTCGCCACGCCGATCACGGCGCGCTGCACCCTCCGGGCCCTTTGGCTGAGGCGCCCGGCCAGGAAGTCGATCTTCACATGGGCATCGCGCAGCGTGACCAGCGGCAGCCCGAGGAAGATCAGCACGGTCATCTGCAGCTGTGTCGCCTCGTAGGCGCCCGCAAGCGGCGCATTGAACAGGTAACGGCCAATGACGTCCACACAGGTGATGCCGACCATGATCAGCAGCGCCACGCAGACGGCAAGCGATTGAACCTGCAGGGCGCGTCGCGTCAGGGGTGCGGGTTTCCGTGCGTCGGTTTCCATCGGCTGATCGCTCCTCGGCGCGGGGCGCCTCATGGTCGTCTGTCGGGTTTGCCGTCCGTCTCGGGGCGTGGGGCGCACTTGCCAGATCATTCAAGCTTGAAGCGGTTCACACGCTTTCCGCAAAGCTAAGCTTGCAGAATTTTTCCTGTCAATCTTTTTCAGATCTAAAAAGAACCGAAAATGGGTCATATAAGCTGTCGATAATGCCCGTATGAGGCGAGACTCAGTCAAATTGTCGGCGTGTGATGAAGGCCTCCCCCTCATCTTGGGCGTGGTCTGGGCTCGTCCGGTGCGCGCGGCGCTCATTTTCTCTGCAATGGTCCAAGGCCCTATATAGATGAGTTTTGAGGGCCGGTTTCGGCTCAAGAACGTCCATCGTACAGCCGAGGTATTTCAGGTTTCTAGCTTTTATCTTGACAGGTTCCGGCGGGGCGTGGTGGTGTTTGGATCATGAAAAAGCCAAATATGGTCGGATAGAAAGTATGACACAGCCACTGGATGGGCATCGCGCCTTGGTGACAGGCGCAGCGCAGGGTTTGGGCGAGGGCATCGCGCGATCCCTTTGGCAGGCCGGCGCTTCAGTCGTGATGTGCGATATCTCGGAGGCGGTCGCCGAGACCGCGAGCTCAATCTCCCCGACGGG
Source organism: Tropicimonas sp. IMCC34011 (assembly GCF_003390865.1). Classification (GTDB taxonomy): domain Bacteria; phylum Pseudomonadota; class Alphaproteobacteria; order Rhodobacterales; family Rhodobacteraceae; genus Tropicimonas_B. The sequence continues at coordinate 215,429 of NZ_QMEJ01000004.1, read as the reverse complement.
TGAGCGAATCGACTCCCGCTGTTTCGATGTCGCGGACGAAGCTGCCTGGGAAGAGATCACGGCCGAGCTGACCGGCAGCGGCCCGATCCAGATCCTGGTGAACAACGCGGCGATGACCGTCTCGAAATCGGTCTGGGACATCCCCGTCGAGGAATGGGACCGCGTCATGGCGGTGAACCTGCGCGGCGTCTTCCTGGGGTGTCGTGCGGTCGGAAAAGCCATGCGCGAGGCCGGCTATGGCCGGATCATCAACCTCTCCTCGCTCGCCGGCCAGCGCGGCGGAGTGGTCGCCGGGGCGCATTACTCGGCCTCCAAGGCTGGCATCCTCGCGCTCAGCAAGTGCTTTGCGCAGGAACTGGCGCCGAACGGTATCACCGTGAACTGCATTGCCCCCGCCGCGATCGAGGGTCCCATGTCCCGCGCCATGCCGCAGGAAAAGGTGCAGGGCCTGGCGAAGACGATTCCGGTTCAGCGCCTCGGTCAGGACACCGAAGTCGGCAACGCCGCCGTTTACCTGGCCGATCCCCGCAATGGCTACGTCACGGGCACGACGATGGACGTCAACGGCGGCGTCCTGATGCGCTGACCGCGCGCCCCCAATCCAAAATATAACTTAAGACAGGAAGTCCTCATGGCCGTCGAATTCAAAGCCCCCGAAATCCCCGTTCCGCATCGCGTCATCTTCCTCGGCGCCTCGACCGCCGGATGGTTCGAAGCCTCGGCCGAGGATCGTCGCGAGAAGGTACTGCCGCGCATGAAGCGGCTGTTTGCCGATTGGTCGGACATGGGAGCCAAGGTGCTGGCGACGCTGGATGACGATCTGTTCATGGTCGGGGAGCCCAGCACGCCCGATTTCACCTGGTACCTGATCTTCGAGGTGCCCGATCAGCGAACCATCGCGGCCATGATCCAGTGCGTCCGGCAGGAGATCGACGGCGTTCGCCTCGATCGGTACATGCGACTCGAGGCGCGGACCGGACGGCCGTTCTTCCTGCTGGAATCCTGAGGCCATGACCGTGCAGGATGCAGCGGGGCAGGGGACTCCCGCGCTGTCGGTGGACGGCGCGGCGGTGGCCTTCGGCAGCCTGCGGGTTGTCGACGGGGCCAGTTTCGATGTCCCCCAGGGCCGGATCACCGGACTGATCGGACCGAACGGCGCGGGCAAGTCCACCCTGTTCAATGCGATCACGGGCAATCTGCCCCTGGCCGGTGGACGCATCCTGCATCACGGGCAGCCCATTCATGGGCAGAGCCCAAATCAGATCTTCGGGCGGGGAATCGCCCGGACCTTTCAGATCCCGCGCCCCTTCAGCCGCATGACGGTCTTCGAAAACGTGCTCGTTTCGGCCCCCGGCCAGCCGGGCGAACGGGTGTGGCGGGCCCTGCTGGGCGGAGCCGGGCTGCGGCGGGGCCACGCCGAGCTGACCGAACGGGTGCGCGATGTCATTGCCTTCTGCAATCTGGACGACGTCCGGGATCAGCCGGCGGGGGCGATTTCGGGCGGACAGCAAAAGCTGCTCGAGCTGGCGCGGGTGCTGATCGCCGATCCCGACCTCATCCTGCTCGATGAGCCGGCCGCCGGGGTGAACCCGCGGCTGCTGGACACGCTGGTCGAGAAGATCGTCACCCTCAACCAGCAGGGCAAGACCTTCCTGGTAATCGAGCACAACATGGACATGGTCATGTCGCTCTGCGATCCGATCGTGGTGCTCGCCCGGGGATCGGTGATCCTGTCGGGCTCGGCCGATCAGGTCGCCTCCGATCCGCAGGTGATCGAGGCCTACCTGGGCGGAGAGGCCGCATGACCCCGGTTCTGGAAATGCGGGGCGTCGTCGGGGGTTATGTTCCCGATCTTCCGATCCTGCATGGCGTGACGCTGCACGTGAACCGCGGCGAATTCGTCACGATCATCGGTCCGAACGGGGCCGGGAAATCCACCGCGATGAAGGCTGTCGCCGGGCTGGTCCGCATCTCGGACGGGCAGGTTCTGGTCGATGGGGAGGAGTTCACCAACCACCCGACCGAGGACATGGCCGATCTGGGCCTGGCCTTTGTGCCCCAGACGTCGAACATCTTCGGCACGCTGACCATCGCCGACAATCTGCGGCTTGGGGCCCGCTCCCTGACGAAGGCCGTTGCGGCTGAACGGATCGAGGCCGCGTATGCGCGCTTTCCGATCCTGCGCGAGCTGTCGCGCAGTCTGGCCGGCGGGCTTTCGGGCGGGCAGCGGCAGATGCTGGCGGTGGCCCGGGCGCTTCTCTCCGCTCCTCGTATCATCATGCTGGACGAACCGAGCGCGGGCCTTGCGCCCAACATCGTTCAGGAGGTCTTTGGCCTGCTGCGCGGCCTGGCCGACGAGGGCGTCGCGGTTCTCATGGTCGAGCAGAACGCGAAGAGCGCGATGCGTGTCTCCGACCGGACGTATGTGCTGGCCGAGGGCCGCAGCCGGATCGACGGCACCTCCGAGCAGATGCTGAACGATCCCGAGGTCAAGTCGATCTACCTCGGCGATGCTGGAAGGAAACGGACATGATCCAGGCGATCGCAGACGGGCTGAGCACCGGAGCAATCATCGCGCTTGGTGCGATGGGGGTGACCCTGGTCATGGGCATCCTGAGATTCACCAACTTCGCGCATGCCGAATACCTGACCTGGGGTGGCTATATGGCCCTGTTCGTGCTCTCGGCGACAGGGCTCGAGGCTGGAAGCCTGGGACCCTTCAGTCTTGGGCCGGGGCTGATCCTGGCGATGCTCGTGGCCATGGTGCTGACCGTGGCCCTTGCGCTGATCGCAGACCGGCTGGTGTTTCACCGCCTGCGCGGCAAGGTGAACCATATCACACTGGTCTTCGCCTCGTTCGGGGTGGCGCTGATCGTGCGCTACGTGATCCATCTGCTCTTCGGCGGTAGCGCGCAATATTACTCCAACGATCTGCGTTTCGCGTGGCGGATAGGGGATCTGGCCAGCGTGATGCCGGATCAGGTGCTGGTCTTCGTGGTGACGCTGGTTGTGGCCGGGGGGCTGTACACCTTCCTGCGCTACAGCGCTCTGGGTCTGGCCATGAGGGCGGCGGCCGAGAACCCGGCGCTGTCGGCGATCAACGGGGTGCGGTTTCGCACCATCCTTCTGGTCACCTGGACCATCGGCGGCGCGCTCGCCGCGATGTCGGGCGTCTTCTACGGAGTGACGGTCCAGCTCCGCCCGGACGTCGGCTTCCAGCTGCTGCTTCCGATCTTCGCGGCGGCCATCCTGGGCGGGATCGGCAATGTCGTCGGTGCCCTTGCCGGCGGGTTCATCGTCGCGCTGGTCGAGGCCGTCGCGCTGCTGTGGATCCCGTCGGGCTACAAGCTGGCCATCCCCTTCATCGTTCTGCTGCTTGTGCTCTGGCTGCGCCCGACCGGCCTGTTCCGCGGCACCTCCGGAGGCGCCAAATGACCGGTCTGCTTGCCTATTCCGTCTTCTTCCTGACCATCGCCGGGATCTACGCGATCATCGTCATGGGGCTGAATATCCAGTGGGGCTTCACCGGGCTGTTCAATGCCGGTGTGGTCGGTTTCTACGCCATCGGCGCCTATACCTGCGCTGTCCTGATCGGACCTGACCGGACGTTTCTCTTTGGCGGATTCGGGTTGCCCTTCGCCGGCGGCATGCTTGGCGCGGTGGTGGCCGCCGGGCTGGCCGGTCTGGTCGTTGCGCTGGTGACCCTGCGGCTGAGCGAGGAATATCTGGCCATCGCGACCTTCGGTATCGGCATCAGCGTGCAGCTGGTGGCGATCAATGCCGCGGGGCTGACCGGCGGGACCAACGGACTTTACGGCCTGCCGCGCCCGTTCTGGAACCTGACCGGCGACGTGGCCGTGTTCAACCTAGTGTACTTCGCCTTCGTCCTGGTGATCCTTGGCCTCATCTGGGCGGCATTGGCCCGGCTGATCCGGTCGCCCTGGGGGCGCCTGCTTCGGGCTATCCGCGAGGACGACGTGGCCGCCCGGTCGCTCGGCAAGAGCCCGGTCCGTGTCCGCATCCAGAGCTTCGTCATCGGCTCGGGGATCATGGGTTTGGCGGGCGCGCTCTACACCGGATATATCGGGTTCGTCAGCCCGATCGACTTCATCCCGATCCTGACATTCCAGATCTGGGCCATGCTGATCGTCGGCGGCTCCGGCAGCCTGCTTGGCGGGGTGGTGGGGTCGCTGGTGATCTGGCTGGTCTGGACCGGCAGCGGCACCCTTCTGAGCCGCGTGGCCCCGCCCGAACTCCAGGCCCAGGCGAGTGCCGTGCAGGTCATCCTGATCGGCCTGATCATTGTCCTGACGATCCTCTTCCGCCCCGCCGGCCTCATCGGCGAGCCCCGCGCCGTCACACCGGCACGGCGCGGCGGCTGATTTCGAACTCACAAAAACAGAGCCCGAACGGGCCAGTTCCCTTCAACTCGGAGTACAGCAATGACCCTCAAGACCACGCTTCTCAGCGCCTCGGCGCTGGCCCTTCTGGGCGCCCTTGCCCAGCCCGCGCAGGCCCAGGATCAGTCCTGCCCGGTTCGCCTCGGTGCAATCCTGTCGCTGACGGGCTCGCTCGGGTCCGTCGGCGAGGCCATTGCCGAGGCCGGACAACTGGCCGTCGATCATGTAAATGAGGCCGGTGGTGTGCTGGGCTGCGAGGTCGAGTACCTGCTGCGTGACGATCAGGGCCAGCCCTCGGTCGGACTGGACGCGGCCAAGACGCTGGTCGAGGTCGGCGGCGCGTCGGTCCTGCTGGGAGCGATCCAGTCGGGCATCACCATGCCGATCCTGACCTCGGTGGCCGTGCCGTCGGGCGTTCCGCAGGTGAGCTGCTGCTCGACCGCGCCGAGCTTCACCGAACTGGCCAGCGAAGGCGGCACCGAAGGCCTGTGGTTCCGAACCATCCCCACGGTCAGCCCGCAGGGGATCATCATGGCCGAAAAGGCCGTCGAAATGGGCTACAAGCGCCCCGCCGTGATCTATGTGAATTCGGATTACGGCTCGTCCCTGGCCAGCGCCTTCGAGGCCGCCGCAAAGACCAAGGGGCTCGAGATCGCGGCCATGGTGCCCTATCTGCAGGAGCAGGCCTCCTATCGCGCCGAGGTGTCCACTGCCTTGCGCGAAGAGCCGGATTCCCTCTTCCTGATCGCCTTCCCCGCCGACGGGGCCAATGCCCTGCGCGAATGGCTGTCGCTGGGCGGACCGGACACGCTGATGCTCTCGAACGCCCTGCGTGCGAGCGAATTCGTCGAGGGGGTCGGGGCGCAGTATCTGAACAAGGCCATCGGCATCGACAATGGCCAGATCGAAGGGGAGTCGGTCGAGATCTTCGACGCAGCCTGGGTCGAGGCGTTCGACACCTCGCCCAACGGTCCGGCTCTGCACAACATGTATGACGCCGCCATGACCGCCCTGCTGGCGATCGAGGCCGCCGGCAGCACCGATGGCGAGGCCATCGCAGCGCAAATGCGCAATGTCACCGGTGGTGGCGGCACCGAAGTGCTGACCGGACCAGAGGGGTTCGCCAACGCCAAGGCCGCTCTCGAGGCGGGCGAGAAGGTCAGCTATGTCGGTGCCACCGGGGCGTTCAGCTTCGATGTGAACGGCGATGTCTCTGGCCCCTACGTGATCTATTCGGTGGCGGAGGACGGCGGTTTCTCCGAGGTCGATGCCTGGGACACCGCTCGGGTCGACGCTGCGGTCGAGGCGTTCAACGCGGCCGATCAGTAGGCGGCGGGCCCGGCACCGGGGCTCTTGCCGGTGCCGGGTCGATCCCCCTTGGCGCGAGGCGGATCAGCTGTCGGTGGTCTGCAGGAAATCGGGCCGGTCGCGCCGCAGACGCCGGCCGCTGGCCCGTTCCCATTCCCCTTCGATCTGCGTCATCCGGCGGTCCAGCGTCGTCAGCAGCGTTGGCCGGTCGCCGGCCTTCAGTGCGGTCAGGGTATCCTTGAGGTTGGCCAGGGCCCGGTCGGTGTCTTCCGAGGAACGGAGGGTCATGATGCGCAGCGGGTCCAGCCAAGTGAGCAGCATGTTCATCATCCGCGCCAGGAGCTTGTTCCGGGTCGCATCCGCCATGGCCAGGTCGAACCGCATCGAGGCCACGGAAAGCACCGTGCGGGTCGTTTCGTTCAGGTCCGACCCGTCGCCAATGGCGTCCTCGGCGAAGCGGATCGCGGCCTCCATCCGTTCGATATCGTCCTCGGACAGGTTCATCGTGGCGACCTCGGCGATGCGGGGCATGACGATGCGGCGGGCGTCGAGGACGTCGATCATGTCCTTTGGCTTTACGGACAGGCCTGGATAGAGGAATTCGGGCGCAATCACTTCCGAGGCGACGAAACTGCCACCGCCCGCGCCCGGACGCAGCTCGAGATAGCCGGCCTCTGACAGGATGCGCAGCGCTTCGCGCACCGTGACGCGGCTGACCTGGAGCTGGGCCGCGATGGCGCGCTCGGCCGGGAGTTTTTCGCCCTGCCGAACCTCGCCGCGCCGGATCGCTCCGGCGATGGCGCGGGCGGCTTCCTCGGCGGCGAGGGGCAGGACGAGAGGCGAAAGGTTGAGCGTCATGGTGCCGGTTCTAACAATCCAAATTGGGAACTTCCGTAGACCAAATATTTCGGAAGGGCATCCCCCTTCCGCTTGGATCAGGATGATGAGTCACCGCTTTATCTTGCGGCAAGCCTGTCTCAGCTACGCATTGATCGACTCTTCACTTTGCTATCGGTATATATAAAATCTGAAAATGGATATTTTATCGAAGGTTGTTCCATGCCGCAGTTCGTTGAAACGCTTCTTCAGACCCTCGGACCCGATGTGGTGACGCCCGGCGCCGACGTGCCGGTGCAGTACCATGCGGACTGGGCCGGGCTGGACCCTGTCCGCCCCTTGGCCCTGATCCGCCCGCGCAACACCGACGAGGTCGCCACGGCCCTGCGCCTGTGCAATGACGCGGAAGTTGCCGTGGTGCCGCAGGGCGGGCTGACCGGGATCTCGGGCGCCGCGCACCCCGCCCCGGGCGGGGTTGTCCTATCGCTCGAACGGCTGAACCGGATCGAGCGGCTCGATGCGTCGGCCGGGATCATGATCTGCGGGGCCGGTGTCGTGCTGGAACAGGCGCAGGCGGCGGCCGCCGCTGCCGACATGCTGCTCGCCATCGACATCGGCGCGCGCGGATCCTGCCAGTTGGGCGGGCTGATCGCGACCAATGCCGGGGGCCACAACGTGCTGCGTTACGGCATGACCCGCGACCAGGTTCTGGGCCTCCAGGTGGTGCTGGCCGATGGGACGGTGCTGGATGACATGAACACGCTGGTCAAGAACAACGCCGGGCTGGACCTGCGCCAGTTGTTCATCGGTTCGGAAGGTTTGCTGGGTGTGGTCACAACCTGCGTCCTGCGCCTGCACCCCGCGACGCCTGCGCGCGAGACGGCGCTGATCGCCTGCAGCAGCACGTCCGACGCGATCCATATCCTGGCCCGCGCCCGCCGCGATCTCGGGCCCATGCTGTCGGCGTTCGAGGTCATGTGGGACAGTTTCCACGCCACCATGGCCGCGCGGTGCGATGTGCCCATGCCCCTGGGCACCGATCATCCGCTGTTGCTGATCCTGGAGGCGACAGGCAGCCGCACCGAACTGGTGCGCGCCAGCTTCGAGGGGCTTCTGGAGGCCTGCTACGAGGAGGGACTGATCCGCGACGCCGTGCTGGCGGCCTCGGGGCGCGAAGAGGCCGATATCTGGGCCGTGCGGGAGACGCCGGCGGAATACTCCACGGTCCTCGGTCCGGTCATTCCCTTCGACATCGGCCTGCCAACCGACCGCATGGCCGAGGCCGTCGAGGCGATCGAAACGGCCCTGCGCGCCGGCTGGCCGGATGTTCATGCGCTGTCTTACGGGCATATCGGCGACAACAATCTGCATCTTGTCGTCAATGTCCCCTCGGCAGGGACGGATCAGCCCGAGGCGGAGGTCAAGGCGGCGGTCTACGGGCTGGTGCGCGACATGGGCGGCACGATTTCAGCGGAACACGGGATCGGGCGCATCAAGCGGGATTACCTTCACTATTCGCGCAACCCCGTGCAGATCGCGCTGATGCAGCGTCTGAAGGACAGTCTCGATCCCAAGGGCATCCTGAACCCGGGCGCGGGGTTCGCGGGGCTGGCCAAGCCGGGCGACCGGGCTGCCTGAGGGCGGCCCGGCAGGCTGCCGCGCCTGTCCTAACGAGGTAGGCTCTGGCTTGCGGCTGCGTGCAGCATCATCGCATCGCTCCCCTGGATCACGAAGGCGGCCCAGTCGAGAGCGGTTTCGCTGGCGGCGCGGTCCGGGGTGAAGATGCCGCAGGGCATATCGGCCGCACGGGCGGCCTCGCGGATGCGACCGATCGCCTGCTCGAGCGGCAGGTCGGGCCGGTTGGCGGCGAGGGTTACGCTAAGGTCGCCCGGGCCGATCATCACGAAATCCAGCCCGGGAACGGCGAGGATGTCCTCCAGATTGTCCAGGGCGCCCAGGGTCTCGATCTGCACCCCAACCAGCGGGGGCTCTCCGTTCAAGATCTCGCCGATGGAATAGCCATACCCGGCGGCGCGGCCGGGTCCGACGCCGCGGATGCCATCGGGTGGAAACCGCGCAAAGCTCACGGCACGGGCCGCCGCTGCGATGTCGGGGATGCGCGGCACAAGGATGCCCGCCACGCCGGCATCGAGGGCCTCACCGATGATGTGGGGCAGGCCATCCGGCACCCGCAGCAGCAGCGGGCAGAGATGGAGATCGGCAGCACGGGCCAGGTTGGCCAGCGTCTCACCCCGGACGCTGGCATGTTCCCCGTCGATGCAGATGAAATCCGGCCCGGCGGAGGCCAGAATCTCGGTGACCGAGGCCATTGCGAGGCCCTGGAAGGTCCCGCGCAGCCGAGCGTCGCCCTTGCGAAGCCCGGCGCGCAACGTGGCGGCGCGGGAGGGCTGTGCGTGCGCGGTCATCGCATCAGCAGCCCGCCGTTGATGTCGAAGGTCATCCCGGTCACGAAACCGGCGTCCTCCGACACGATATACCGGGCCAGCGCGCCCACCTCGGCCGCGTCGCCGATGCGGCCCACCGGGATCGATCCGGCCACCATGGCCAGCTTGTCAGGCGGAGCCTTCGCGGTGGCCTCGGTCAGGATCGGGCCGGGGGCGATGCAGTTCACGGTGATCCCGGCATCCGCGAATTCGTTCGCGAGATACCGGGTGGCGCCGATGATCCCCGCCTTGGAGCTGGCGTAGTGGATGCCCTGAACCTGCGGCCCGCCGCGCTGCCCGGCCAGCGAGGACAGATTGACCACCCGCCCCCATTTGGCGCGGATCATGTCCGGAATGACCTCCTGCGCGGTCAATACGGTGCCGCGCAGGTTCACCGCTATGACCTCGTCCCATTCCTCCTCGGTGATCTCGAAGAAGGGGCGGGCGACGGTGCGGGCGGCATTGTTGACCAGCACGCCGATATCTCCGAACCGGTCGTGCACCTGGGCAATCGCGGCCCGGATCGAGGCGCGCTGCGTGGTATCCATCTGAACGGCCATCGCCTGTCCGGGGCGGCCCGGGCGGCCTCGGCGGCGCGGTCGCCGTCCAGATCGGCATAGCAGACAGAGTGTCCGGCGGCGGCGAGGGCGTCTGAAATCGCCCGGCCCAGCCCCTGCGCGGCGCCGGTTACCAGGGCGGTGCGTACCGGGCTCTGCATCATTTCGCCCCGAAGAAGAGGGGATGGCCAATGCGACTCTGGATCGTCACGTAGCGCGACAGGGTCGCATCACCGGCCGGTTCCCGCAGGCAATTGGTCACGGCGACGGCGGACTCGAAATCGGGGATGTCGGCCAGGATATACGAGATGAAAGGGAAGCCCTGCGCGGAGCCGCATTGCAGCAGATCATCGTCGAACGTGCCGAGGACCCTGACGCCGAACCGCCCTTCGAGATCGTCGAAGGCGGCCTTCAGAGCGGCCCCGACGATCTTCTTTTCCTCGGGCGGCGCGCGGAAGAAATCGTCGTTGATCCCGATGCAGAACAAAGCGCGCAGGCCATCGCCAAGCAGGTCTTCAAGTTTCATTTCGGTTTTCCATAAATGATTATCGGTTTTAATATAGTCCAATAACGGATGTTGCGGCAATGAAAAACGCATCCTTGGCGACCCGTCAACTCTTTGTCGTCCGGGAGTTCTGGGTTAAGCGTGATCCGACAGGAGAGCCGAGACATGGGCAAACGCGCCGAGCAGACCACACATCACGTCTTCAAGCCGATCGACTTGAAGCGCAGTGCCGACTTCGTGGTGGACGTGATCGCGAAGGCCATCTTCTTCGGTCAGGTGCTGGTCGGAGAGAAACTGCCCTCGGAGCAGATACTGGCCCGCCAGTTGGGCACCAACCGCAGCGCCCTGCGCGAGGCTCTGAAGCGGATGGAGGGGGACGGCATTCTGGAAACCCGTGCCGGCGCGGCGGGCGGCACCTTCGTCACCGGACGCCCACCTTCGAGCTATATCCAGATGTTTCTGCCTGCACCGGCCGAAATCCACGACTTCGTGGAGATTCTGATTTCCCGCCGAGCGCTTGAACCGCAGATCGTCGAACTGGCGGTCAACCGGGCCACTGCCTCCGATTACGCCCGCCTGCACGAGATCCTCGCGCCGCTGAAGGAACTACGTGGCAAGGCTGAGCTGAGCGAGGACGAGGTCGAGCTTCTGTCCATGGCGGCGCTGCAATTCAACATGGCGCTGGGGCAGACGACCCATATCGGGTTTCTGGAAACCATCATGCAGGTGCTGGCACAGCAGATCGAACCAGTGCGGCGGGAGGCCGTACTCGGCAATCCGCAAGCCTCGATCGAGACGCTGTTCGATACCTTGGCCGCCCTCGAGGCCGCCGATCTGCCACGTATCCGGGCGATCCTGGAACAAAGGTTTCAATATCTCGAAGAGGCTTGGGAAGCATCCACGGGACGCAAGCTGTGGCGTGATACGCCGCAATTCCTGCAGCGTCAGATCGCCAAGTAGTCAGCCGCCGGTGCCCCCGGGGAACGACAGGTCTCAGTGGATTTGAGCCCGGTCTGCCGGCGGGAATCCGGCGGACGCCAGTCCCTGCAAGGGAGCTCCTCTCCATGGAGCGGCGCGCATGCCGGTTCGCGAACGGCTACAAGAGCGGTGGAAGAGTGCGACACATACGCTGAAGGGCCGCCCTGATCCGCGATCAGTCTTTTGCGAAATCGGCGATCCCTTCGGCCAGCCGCTCGAGGAACGTCTCGCTGGCCTGCTCCGGGTCCGCCATCTCGTTGTCCGAAAGGCCGTTGTCGTCCTCGGCGATCTCGTCCGGCGTGAAGGGAACGAGGGTGCGGCCGGCGCCCCTGAGCGCCTCGATTGCTTTCAGGACCGAGCCTTCCGCCGTGATCGCCGCCTCCACCGTCTCGTGGGACGTGCCGAGATGCTCTGCGAGCATGTCCGTCCGGGTCTCCCGGATCTTTGCCCGTACCGCCTCCGGATCGGGGCAGGCGCTTGCCTCGACCGCGAGGTCGCATTCGGTGTCGAAGCCGAGAGAGCGGTTGTTGAAGTTGGAGGAGCCCACCCGTGCCAGGCGGTCATCCATCACAGTCAGCTTGGCATGGACGTAGATCGCCGCGCCCCCCTCGGTCACCGGGAAGAACGCACCGAAATGGCCATGGACGTCCTTTTCCCAGAGCATGTGCAGAAGATTGAAGCGTGCGCCGTCCATCGCCTTCTGCCGCAGCCACCCCTCCGACTTGCGCGGCAGGATGATGATGAATTCCGGACCGTCCGGCTCCTGGAGACGCTCTGCGATGGCCTCTGCGATCCTTGGTGCCGCAAGGTACTGCGTCTCGACGTAGAGCGTGTCCTGCACCTCGGCGATGAGGCGCAGGTAGAGCGCCTCGATCTCCCGGACCTCCTCGTGCCCGTCGTAATCCGGATAGGTGCGGGAGATCCCGACCGGCACGTTCGTGAGCGTGGGCTCCAACCCGTCCGGCCAGATCGGGTCTGCGCCGTCCGGTGTTTCGATCACGTCTCCCGTCGCCCGCTGCCACCGCTCCCGCGCCAGATCGCCCAGGGCCTTTGCGATAGGGCCTGAGACAGCGGTGGTGACATCGTGCCAGGGCTTTGCGGGCGCTCCGCCGGGCATTTTCCGGAGCTCCTCGTCATCGGCATGCGCGCGGGTGTCCCAGCGTCCGGCAGTCATGTCGATTCCGCCGCAGAAGGCGATCTGGTCATCGATCACCACGATCTTCGAATGGTGCGCGGCGCCGGTCGGATGGTGGGAATCGAGCCGGAACGTGAAGTTCTCGCCCATGCCGAGGGTCCGGATCGACATCGGCATCATGCCGCGGCCAATCGACTGCACGGCGCCGAGATCCCATTTGAGCATGTAGATGTGAAGATCGTCCCGGTTCTGCGGCAACCATTCGAGAAAGTCGCCGAGCTGGTTCGGCCCCTCCAGCGTCTCGTTTTCCGGCTCGAACTCGACCCGCGTGTCGAAGTCCCAGCCGATCAGCATGATGGTCTGACGCGCCGAGAGCATCGCGGCTTTCGCGGCCCGGAAGTAATCGGCGCCGTCGACGATGCGCGCCAGCTTGTCCGCCTGTTCGACGCGCCAGGCGGTCTCGCCGGTCTCGATCAATCGTGTCGGCTCGTTGGACATGCTGGTCTCCTGCTCATTCCCCGTCACCGCAAGGGCCTCAGGCGCGGCCGCGCTCCCCGAAGAACGGGAAGGTCACGGACTCGTTTAGCTCGGCTCTCCGCCGCCGGGTTCCGAAATAGTTCCCGTTTGCGACCGAAATCTGACATCGGACCGGAAAGGGTCGAGGCCGAGCGGCACCTGACGTTCCGTCCGGGACGCGCGCGAAACGAGCGGCCAGCGCCGCTTTCCAGTGCAAGGGCCGGCCCCTTTCGAGGCAAGCCCTTGCGGGAGACGGACCGATCGCCCGGCCCTCAGGCCTCCTGAAGCGACCGGACCGACAGCTCGCCTTCTTCGCGTGCCTTCATGGCGAGAGCGGCGGCATGCGCGCCGGCCAGCGTCGTGTAGTAGGGGATCCTGTCGAGCAGGGCGACCGAGCGGATGGAACGGCTGTCCTCCACCGCCTGCGGCCCCTCGGTGGTGTTCATCACCAGCGCGATCCGCTCGTCCTTCATCTCGTCGACGATGTTCGGCCGGCCCTCGTACACCTTGTTGACCACCTCCGCAGCGAGGTCGTTCTCGGCAAGGAAGGCCGCCGTGCCGCGGGTGGCGACGATGGTGAGGCCGAGCTCGATCAGGGTGCGGGCGGTTTCGAGGAGCTGCTCCGTCTTGTCCTCGTCCCGGATCGAGAGGAACACGCGCCCCTCCGTCGGAAGGTCGATCCCGGCGCCCATCTGGGCTTTCAGGAAGGCGCGCGGGAACGTGTCGTCGGAGCCCATGACCTCGCCCGTGGAGCGCATCTCGGGCCCGAGAAGCGTGTCCACTCCGGGGAAGCGCGCGAAGGGGAGGACGGCTTCCTTGACGGCGAAACGCTCAAGCTCCGGATTCACCAGATCGAAGTTCGTCAGCGGCTCGCCGGCCATCAGACGCGCGGCGATGGAGGCGATCGGGCTGTTCACCGCCTTGGCGACGAACGGCACCGTCCGGCTCGCGCGCGGGTTGACCTCGATGAGGTAGACCTCTCCGTCCTTCACCGCGTACTGCACATTCATCAGCCCGACGACGCCAAGCTCCAGCGCCAGCGCGCGGGTCTGCTCGCGGAGCGTCGCGATGATGTCCGCCGGGAGGGAGTAGGGGGGCAGGGAACAGGCGCTGTCCCCCGAATGCACGCCGGCCTCCTCGATGTGCTGCATGATGCCGGCGACATGGACGTTCTTGCCGTCGGACAGCGCATCCACGTCGATCTCCGTGGCGCCGGAGAGGTAGCTGTCCAGCAGCACCGGGGACTTGCCGGACACGACGACCGCCTCCGAAATATAGCGCTCCAGGCTGCTGCGGTCCCGGACGATCTCCATCGCGCGTCCGCCGAGGACGTAGGACGGGCGAATCACAAGCGGGAAACCGATGTCCTCGGCGATGTCGATCGCCTCGGCATCCGAATGAGCGATGCCGTTCTTGGGCTGCTTCAGGCCCAGCTTCACCACGAGCGACTGGAAGCGTTCGCGGTCCTCGGCCAGGTCGATCGCGTCGGGCGTCGTGCCGAGGATCGGGATGCCCTCGGCCTCGAGCGCATTCGCGAGCTTGAGCGGTGTCTGCCCGCCGAACTGGACGATGACGCCGTGCAGCGTGCCCTTCTCCTGCTCGATGCGCAGGATCTCCATCACGTGCTCGAAGGTCAGCGGCTCGAAGTAGAGCCGGTCCGAGGTGTCGTAGTCGGTGGAGACCGTCTCGGGGTTGCAGTTGACCATGATGGTCTCGTAGCCGGCTTCGGTCAGAGCGAAGCAGGCGTGGCAGCAGCAATAGTCGAACTCGATGCCCTGGCCGATCCGGTTCGGCCCGCCGCCGAGGATCACGACCTTCTTGGCATCCGAGGGGCGCGCCTCGCATTCCACCTCGCCCATCACGGGCTCCTCGTAGGTCGAATACATGTAGGGCGTCTGGGCCTCGAACTCCGCGGCGCAGGTGTCGATCCGCTTGAAGACCGCGACGATACCGAGGTCGAGCCGCGCCCGCCGCACCTGCGCTTCCTCGAGCCCGGTGACGGTAGCGAGACGCGCATCGGTGAAGCCCATGATCTTCAGGCGCCGGAGGCCGTCCTCGGTCTCGGGCAGCCCATCGACACGCAGCGCTTCCTCGGTCTCCACGATCTCGCGGATCCGGGAAAGGAACCACGGATCGTACTGCGTCGCGGCCTGGATGTCCTCGTCGGTCAGGCCGTGCCGCATCGCCTGCGCCGCGATCCGGAGCCGGTCCGGCGTCCGCTCCGTCAGCGCCTTGACGATGGCGGCGTGATCGGGCGCGCCGGGGATGGCGATCTCGTCGAACCCGGTCAGGCCCGTCTCCATCGACGCCAGCGCCTTCTGCAGGCTTTCGTGGATCGTCCGCCCGATCGACATCGCCTCGCCGACGGACTTCATCGCCGTGTTCAGCTCCGGCTTGGCACCCGGAAACTTCTCGAACGCGAAGCGCGGGATCTTGGTCACGACGTAATCGATGGTCGGCTCGAAGCTCGCCGGCGTCACCTTGGTGATGTCGTTGTCGAGCTCGTCCAGCGTGTAGCCCACGGCCAGCTTCGCGGCGATCTTGGCAATCGGGAAGCCCGTCGCCTTGGACGCGAGCGCGGAGGAGCGCGAGACGCGCGGGTTCATCTCGATCACAACCATGCGGCCGTCCTCGGGGTTCACCGCCCATTGCACGTTGGAGCCGCCGGTTTCGACGCCGATCTCGCGCAGGACCGCGATGCTCGCGGAGCGCATGATCTGGTATTCCTTGTCCGTGAGCGTGAGCGCCGGCGCGACCGTGATGCTGTCGCCGGTATGCACGCCCATCGGATCGACGTTCTCGATGGCGCAGACGATGATGGCGTTGTCGTTGCGGTCCCGCACGACCTCCATCTCGAATTCCTTCCACCCCAGGAGGCTCTCGTCGATCAGGATCTGGGAGACGGGGGAGGCGTCGAGGCCGGAGCGGCAGAGGCGAAGGTAATCGTCACGGTTATAGGCGATGCCGCCGCCGGTGCCGCCGAGCGTGTAGGCCGGGCGGATGATCGCGGGCAGTCCGACATGCTCCAGCGCGTCCGTGCATTGCTGCATGGTGTTGGCGATGGTCGCCTTGGGGTTCTCGAGGCCGATCCGGTCCATCGCCTCGCGGAAGAGGCCGCGGTCCTCGGCCATCTCGATGGCCGCGCGGTTCGCCCCGATCAGCTCGACGCCGCATTCCTCGAGAACGCCCATGTCGGCAAGCGCGAGGGCGGTGTTCAGTCCGGTCTGTCCGCCCATGGTGGGCAGGAGAGCATCGGGCCGCTCCTTGCGGATGATCTTGGCCACGACGTCCGGCGTGATCGGTTCGATATAGGTGGCGTCGGCGAGGCCGGGGTCGGTCATGATCGTCGCGGGGTTCGAGTTGACGAGGATGACGCGATAGCCTTCCTCCCGCAGCGCCTTGCAGGCCTGGGCGCCCGAATAATCGAACTCGCAGGCTTGACCGATGATGATCGGCCCCGCTCCGATGATCATGATGGACGAGATGTCGGTGCGTTTGGGCATGCGGGGGCTCCGGATGGTGTCGGCGGATGGGGTCGGCCAAATCGTTCGGCGTTATAGTGACCGGGTGCCGGGGCGCAAGGGATAGCGGGCCGCAACCTCGGTTGATCGCGGTTCCGGGCGATGTTCAGGCGAACGCAGCGCGACAATGGCGGCGTTGTCCTGCCCCGATCCCTCTCATGGTCCGGACTGCTCCGGGGGAGCCGTTCGCCCTATTCGGCGGCGGCCGCCATCGCGGCCACGTCCGTCTGCGCATCGTCGCGGTAGAGGTAGTCCCGCGTGAGCGGCACGGCATCCTTCCTGCGCGCCAGCTGCACCTGGAAGACGCATTGGCGGTGTTCCCGGAAGCCCAGCTCCGAGGCGATCAGATAGTAGCGCCACATCCTCACGAAACGCGCGTCATACAGTTCCTCGGCGCGGTCCGCGTTCGCCATGAACCGCTCGTACCAGTGTCGCAGCGTTTCCGCGTAATGCAGCCGCCAGATCTCGACATCCGTGGTCCAGAGCGGCGTGCTCTCGACGGCCTTCGCCACCTCGGACAGGGCAGGGACGTAACCGCCGGGGAAGATGTACTTCTGGATCCAGGGGGAGGTGCCGCCCGGCGGCGCGGTGCGTCCGATCGTATGGATGAGCGCTATGCCGTCCGTGTCCAGAAGGTCGTAGACCTTGCGGAAATAGGTCTCGTATTGCGGCACGCCGACATGCTCGAACATGCCGACGGAGACGATCCGGTCGAACGCCCCCGTCACCTCCCGGTAGTCCGTCAGGCGGAACTCCACCCGATCCTCCAGACCCGCCGCCTTCGCCCGGGCGGCCGCGACCTTCTGCTGCTCGGTGGAGAGGGTCACGCCGAGAACCGTCGCTCCGTAGTCCCGCGCCAGCGTCAGACCCATCCCGCCCCAGCCGCATCCGATGTCGAGGATGCGCATCCCCGGCTCGATCCGCAGTTTCTCCGCGATATGCTTCTTCTTCTGGGCCTGCGCCTCCTCCAGCGTATCGTCGGGAGAGCGAAAGTAGGCGCAGGAATACTGCTTATCCTCGTCGAGGAAGAGATCGTAGAGCTCGCCCGACAGGTCGTAGTGATGCGAGACGTTCTTTCGCGCCGTCGTCTTCGGCGCGTATTGCTGAAGCCCCCGCCGAAGGCGGCGGAGCCGGAGATCCAGGTCGCGCCATGCAGGCTGGTCGGGGCGTGCGGCGTTCACGGTCGCCAGTTCCAGGAGGCCGTAGATGTCGTCATCCTCGATGGTCAGGCCGCCGTCCACGTATCCCTCGCCGAGGCCCAGATCGGCGTTGAGGCAAATCCGGCGGGGCAGGGTCTCGTCATGGATCGTGACGCGGACGATGCGGTCCGCCGTGGCCTGCGCCTGTCCGTAGTGCCGAACGGAGCCGTCCGGAAAGGTGACGTCGAGCCTGCCGATCTTCATCAGGCCGCGCAGCATTCTGTCGAGGATGCCCTCCCACATGGGCACGTCTCCTTCGGTCGGTCATGCGTTGACGCAAATGTTAACGTGCATCTCGGAAAGAAAAAGAGGGTGCGGCCGGGGTAGCTCACCCTAGGCCGCGCAAGCGCAATCAGCGCCAATTTTCAAAGCGGCAAAAATCTGCCGGTCTTGGCGGAACTTCAGGCGGGGATCGCGGTTCTATCCCCGACAGAGATTGACACCGAGGGCACTTCAATGATTGCGAAAATGATTCTCGCTTCCGGCATGATCACGGGAATGATGGCCAGCGTCGTGTTTGCCATCGTGTGATTCTGCCCTGCGCCCCGCTTCGGGGACGCGCGACAGGACGAATATGAAACGGCTGCTCCGGTTCGGGGCAGCCGTTTCTCGTTTCAGGTCCTCAGTAGCCGCTCGCGCGGTCGACACGCGCAAGAAGGTCTGCGCCGTCTTCGCTTCGACGGATGTTCTCCGCGATGAACCGGGCGGCACTCGTCGGCCGGGTTTCCGACGCGACATGCGGGGTCACGGTGATTCCGGGGTGGGCCCAGAAGCGATGCGACGCCGGCAATGGCTCTTTCCTGAAGACGTCCAGCACCGCGTGACCGAGCTGGCCCGTATCGAGCGCCTCTATCAGCGCGTCATCGTTGATCAGCGTGCCGCGTCCGGGATTGATCAGGACGGCGCCGGTAGCGGTAGATCGCAAGGCCGCGGCATCGACGATGTTCTCGGTCATCGGCGTTCCCGGCAGGAGGCAGACGACGAAATGCGCCCCCGAAAGCGCTTCGGTCAGGCCATCCGGGCCCGAGACGCAGCGTACGCCTTCGATCTCCCGCGGTCGCCGGCTCCACCCTCTGACCTCGAAGCCGAGGTTCGCAAGCGCCCGCGCCACCGCGCCGCCGAGTTCGCCGAGGCCAAGGACCGCCACGCGCCGGTCGCGCGCCAGAGGGGGCACGTAAGGCTCCCACGTGCCGGACTGCCGCGCCAGGGCATGGCCGATATTCAGGTGATGATAGAGGACATGCCCCGTCACCCACTCGGTCATCCCCTCCTTCAGGCCCGGATCGGCCATCCGCGTCAGCGGCGCGATGAGCGTCTCGTTTCCCGCGATGGTCTCGACGCCCGCCCAGAGCGACAGGACCGCCTTGAGCCGTGTGTAGGGTGCGAAATCGCGCAGATCCGGGTTCGGGGCGTAGACGATGTAGTCGACGGCTTCGGGCGGACCGAGATCGGGTCCCACTTCGGCAACGATCCCCACCTCGTCCAGCGCCGCGCGGAGCGGCGTCTCGTAGGCGTCCCAGAGGCCGGGTCTGGCGGAGAAAAGGATCTTCAGGCTCATGCGCGCCCCCGCGGGCGGTGAACATGCGCTGACTGGACGAGACCGAAGGCGGCCAGCAGCACCAGCATCGCCGAGCCGCCGTAGCTGACCAGCGGGAGCGGCACGCCCACCACGGGCGCAAGGCCCATCACCATGGACATGTTGACCGCGAAGTAGAGGAAGAAGGTCGCCGCGATGCCGATGGTCAGAAGGGCGGAGAAGCGATCCTTGTTCTGCATCGCGGACGAGATGCAAAAGACGATGATCAGCGCGTAGAGCGCAAGAAGGGACAGCCCGCCCACGAAGCCGAACTCCTCCGCCAGCGTGGTGAAGATGAAGTCGGTGTGCTTCTCGGGCAGGAAGTTCAGACGGCTCTGCGTGCCTTGCATGAACCCTCGTCCGGTCCAGCCGCCGGAGCCGAGGGCGATTTTGGACTGCGTGATGTGATAGCCCGCGCCAAGCGGGTCCTTGTCGGGGTCCAGGAAGGTATCGATCCGGCGGTACTGGTAATCCTTGAGCAGTTGCCAGGGCGTGCCGCGCGATTGCAGGACGGCGGTCACGAGGCCGACGCCGGAGGCGATGACGGCGGCGAAATAGGCCCAGTGGACCCCTGCGGCGAACATCACGATGCCGCTTCCCGAGACCAGCAGGATCGCGGTCCCGAGGTCGGGCTGCTTCAGAACGAGCGCGGTCGGGATGAGCACGAGGACGAGCGGCACGAGAACCCAGAGCGGGCGGGACACCTTGTTGATGTCGAGCCAGTCGTAATAGGCGGCAAGCAGCATCACGAGTGTGATCTTGGTGAGCTCGGACGGCTGGAGCCGCACGAAGCCGAGGTCGATCCAGCGCGTCGCGCCCATTCCGGTCGTACCGAACAGCTCCACTCCGACGAGCAGCGCAATCGAGATCGCATAGGCCAGCGCCGCGACGTTCCGCCAGAAGAAGATCGGGACCATGCCGACGATGAACATCGCGGTCATACCCATGGCGAACCGCTCCATCTGCGGCTCCGCCCAGGGCCTGAAGGAGCCGCCGGCCACGGAATACAGCATCAGGAAACCGGTCGAGGCGACGGCCGTCAGAAGCACGATCAGCGCCCAGTTGAGGTAAAGCACCTTGCCGAGCCCCTTCGGGACGGACTGGACGCGGTATTCGAGATAACTCACGCGCTCACGCCTTCTCGCTCGGTGGCGTGGCTCCGCCCGGACGGCGGATCAGGAGGCTGCTGAACAGGTCCTCCTGCTGCCGCCGCTGGGACGAGGGGTAGGCGTCCAGAGGCGGAATGCCTCCGTCATGGAGGGCGGAGAGCATGATGTCCCGTGCGACGGGAGCCGCGACGGCCGAACCGCCGCCGCCATGCTCGACAATGACGGAGACGGCGATCCTGGGATTGTCCGCGGGGGCGAAGCACACGAAGAGAGCGTGGTCCCGCTCTTCCCAGGGCACGTCCGCGTTGCGGACCACGACGGAGCGGACCTGGCTGGTCCCGGTCTTGCCGCAGAGCTGCATGTCGTCGGCGACGATGCGGCTGCCATAGGCCGTGCCTCCGCGTTCGTTCATCACGCCGTACATGCCGGAGCGAACCTGCTGAAGCGTGGTCGGGCCGAGGCCGAGGGGGCCGTCCGTCTCGACCGGCTGCTCCACGCCGTTGACCGATTTGACGAGCCGCGGCTTGATGCCCTCTCCGGTCGCCAGCCGCGCGGCCATCACCGCCAGCTGTAGCGGAGAGGCGAGGACGTAGCCCTGACCGATGGACGCGTTGAGGCTGTCGCCCACCAGCCATTCCTGGCCGTGGCGCTCGCGCTTGTACTGCTTCGTCGGCGCGATGCCCTCGGCCACGGCGGACATCGGTAGATCGTGCCGGACGCCGATCCCGAGCTTGCGTGCCATGGCGGAGATCTTCTCGATCCCGACGCGCTCGGCCAGTTCATAGTAATAGACGTCGCAGGACCCCTTGAGGGAGTTGTGCAGGTCCGTCCAGCCATGCCCGCCGCGCTTCCAGCAGTGGAAACGGCGCTGGCCGAGTTCCTTGTAGCCCGGGCAATAGATCGTTTCGCCGGCGGTCACGACGCCGGCCTCGATCGCGGCCAGCGCGGTGACCATCTTGAACGTCGAACCGGGCGGGTAGAGGCCCTGCACGGTCTTGTTCGCGAGCGGGCGGTGATCGTTTTCGGTCAGCATCGCGTAATCGGCGACCGAGATGCCTCGGACGAACTTGTTGGGATCGAAGGAAGGCGCCGAGGCCATTGCCAGAAGATCGCCCGTGCGCACGTCCATCACCACGGAGGCGGCGCTCTCCGCGCCGAGCCGCGCCTGCGTGAAGTTCTGCAGGCGGTGGTCGATGGTGAGCTGCACGTCGCGCCCGGCGATGCCATCCTGCCGGGACAGCTCCCGCATGACCCGTCCGCCGGCATTCACCTCGATGCGCTTGGTGCCCGCCTCGCCGCGCAGGTCATCCTCCAGCTTTGCCTCGAGACCGACCTTTCCGATCTGGAAGCCGGGAATCTGGAGCACCGGCTCGGGGTCCTCGATCTTCGAAAGGTCGTAATCGGAGACCGGGCCGACATAGCCGACGATATGGGCGAAATCGCTCCCGAGAGGATAGTGTCGCGTCAGGCCGACCTCCGGCGTCACCCCCGGCAGGGCAGGCGCGTTCACCGCGACTTCGCTCACGTCGGCCCAGTCGAGCTGATCGGCCACCGTAACCGGCACGAAGGGCGAGCGGCGCATGATCTCTTTCATCGCGCGCTCCGAATTCTCGTCCGAGATCGGCACGAGCGCGCGCAGACGGGCCATCGTCTCCTCGATCTCGCCAGCATCCTCGCGCACCACGACGACGCGATAATTCTGGGCATTGCCGGCGATCAGGGTGCCGCTCCGGTCGAAAATCAGGCCCCGCGCCGGGGGAAGCAGGCGGATGTTGATGCGGTTCTCTTCGGCCAGAAGGCGGAACGCGTCGGCCTGATCCACCTGCATGTGTCGCATGCGGCCACCGAGGACCGCCATGAACCCGAGCATCCCCGCCCCGGCGAGAAGGGAACGGCGGGTGATCCGGCGGGCGCTTTCTTCGGTATCTCTGGGGGGCCTGCGCATCTGGGACCTCACAATCTGTGCCCGAGGGCGTCCGTCTTTCCCGGGCTCGGCTTGCGCACGTTGAGGACATGCGCGGAGAGGAAGGCGACGGCGGGGTATAGTGCAGCGGTGACGAGGCCGCGGAAGACCGCGCTGCCGAAGGAGGGGCGGTCCACGGCGAAGAGTGCCAGAACGGCGTGGTTCGCGGCAACCATCCCGACGAGAACGACCGTCACGAGGCCCCATTCGAAGGCGAACGGCACGTCCCGGTTCTGCGAGCGGCGCGAGCGAAGAAACTCGGTTCCCGCGATCACGAGGGCCGCTCCGAGGCCGGGCGGGCGCTGGAACATGAGGTCCGTCGCCAGGTAGACGGCCGCGACGAGTAGGACGGGCACATAAGCCGGGCGCCGGATCGTCCAGCAGAAGGTCAGCGCCAGCAGAAGGTCCGGCCCCGGCAGGATCGGAACCGTCATGTCGAGCGGCAGAAGCCGGACGAAGACGATCATCGCCGCCAGAAGGACGTAGAGCGCGCGAAATCCCCAGAGGCGGGCGGTGACGGGATCAACCATTCTCGGACTGCCCCGCTGCGAGCTGGTCGATGCCCTCTTCGGGCACTGGCGGCAGAAGCGGGACGGGCTGCGGCGGCACGATGAGGGAGCCGTCCGCGGGAACCACCTCGCCCTCGTGGGAGCGCAGCACGCGCATGAATTCGAGCCGCTCGTAATCGGCCGCGAGGCGCGTGCGGAGGCGTCCATCCGTGCCGGCGATCACCTGGCCGACGAGGATGCCCGACGGAAAGAGCCCGCCATCGCCCGAGCTGACGACCCGGTCGCCGGGGCGCACCTGATCGAAATCCTCGATGAAATCGAGCGTCGGGGCGGAGGCGTTGTCCCCCGACAGCATCGCGCGCTGACCGGACGGCTGGATCGTCACCGGGATGCGGCTCGCGGCATCGGTCAGGAGGATCACGCGGCTCGTCTGCTTTCCGACACCGGCGATGCGCCCCACGAGGCCGAGGCCGTCCATCGTCGCCCAGCCGTCACGGATACCATCCCGGCTGCCGACGTTGAGAAGGGCGGACTGGCGGAAGGGGGACCCGCTGTCGGCCATCACAACGCCGGACACGGAGGTCAGCTGGGGGTCGAGACGGACGGAGTTCAGGGCGAGGAGCTTGGCGTTCTCCTGCTCCAGCTGCACCGCCGCCTCCTTCCACGCCTTCATCTGCTGAAGCTCGCGGCGAAGGTCCTGGTTCTGCTCGTAGATCCGCTGGTAGGACTGGAAGTCGTCCACCATGCCGGCAAGGCTTCGGATCGGGGCGCCGGCGAACTCGAAGCTGGGCACCACGCGGTCGAGCAGCTCCGTGCGCATCCGTTCCACGCGGGGGCTGTCGATGCGCCAGACGACGAAGATCGCGAGGCACAGGACGATCGTCACCCCGACGAGGATGCGTCGGACCGGACTGACGTAGTCTATGCCGTTGCCTGCGCTGCGTGCCACGGGTGCCCTCGGTCAGAGTGGATGATGTGGCGGCGTGAGCCGATGGTCAGCTGTCGTAGTCTATCACATGCCGAAGCTGTTTTTCATACTCCAGCGCCTTGCCCGTCCCGAGGGCCACACAATTGAGTGACTCGTCCGCGACCGAGATCGCGAGGCCGGTCTGCTCCCGGAGCGCCAGGTCGAGCTCTCCGAGGAGGGCGCCCCCGCCGGTGAGCATGACGCCGCGATCCACGATATCCGCCGCGAGATCGGGCGGTGTCGCCTCGAGCGCCGTCATCACCGCCTCGCAGATTGCCTGCACCGGCTCGGACAGGGCCTCGGCGACCTGCGCCTGGTTGATCTCGGTTTCCTTCGGCACGCCGTTGAGAAGGTCCCGGCCGCGGATCTGCATCGACGCGCCACGACCGTCATCGGGCATCCGGGCGGTGCCGATGGAGGTCTTGATTCGCTCGGCGGTCGAATCGCCGATCAGGATATTGTGCTGGCGCCGAAGGTAGCTGACGATCGCGTCGTCCATCCGGTCGCCGCCGACGCGGACGGAGCGGGCATAGACGATGTCCCCAAGGGACAGGACCGCGACTTCCGTCGTGCCGCCGCCGATATCGACGACCATGGAGCCGGTGGGATCGGTGATGGGCATGCCCGCCCCGATCGCCGCCGCGATGGGCTCGGCAATGAGACCGGCCCGCCGGGCCCCCGCCGACAGGACGGATTGCCGGATCGCCCGCTTCTCCACCGGCGTCGCGCCGTGGGGGACGCAGACGATGATCTTCGGCTTGGTGAAGGTCGTGCGCTTGTGAACCTTGCGGATGAAGTGCTTGATCATCTCTTCGGCCACGTCGAAGTCGGCGATGACGCCTTCCCGCATTGGCCGTATCGCCTCGATGGAGCCCGGCGTGCGGCCGAGCATCAGCTTGGCATCCTCGCCGACTGCGAGCACCTCCTTGCGGCCACCCTTGATATGGTACGCCACAACCGAAGGTTCGTTCAGGATCACGCCGCGTCCCTTGACGTAGACGAGAGTATTCGCCGTGCCGAGGTCGATCGCCATGTCCGATGAAAACAATCCGCCCAGTCGGAACATGCATTCTCCTTCCGAAAACTCGTGGAACCGCGACACCCCGGTCCGCGGGCCGAGCCGCTTATAGGCGTAGGGGGCTGTGCGGAAAAGGGGGGCGCGGCGGCCTATGCGCGCAATCCTGCCGTCTGGTGAAGCCCTTGTCCATGATGCGATAATGTCGCTGACGAGTTCTGACCACGGACTGAGAGCAATGACACCGTATCTGCCGGACCGCCTGCTCTTCGCCGCGGTGAATCTGTGGGTGCGCCTGCGGCACAGGCGTCTCGTCCGCTACTGTCGCGGGCGTCCCGAGCGCTGGGCGGGGATGCCGTGGCCGGCCCTGCCGCGCTCGGTCTCCGAGAAATTCACGTGGCGCAAGCTCTTCGATCACGATCCGCGCTTCGTCCTGCTGTCCGACAAGCTGGCCGTCCGGCGCTGGGCGAGGGACGAGGGGATCGACGTTCCCTTCCCGCGTCTCCTCTGGGAGGGGACGGATTCTGATGTCATTCCGGCGTCCCTTCTGGCTCAGGACGTGGTGCTGAAGGCGAATCACGGCTCGTCGATGAACATCTTCCCGGCTCGGACCGACATGGACGATGCCGCGATACGGGCAAGGGCCGCTTGCTGGCTTCGGACCCGCTACGGCGAGGTGGCGCAGGAAACGGCTTACCTGTCGATCAAGCCGCGCCTTTTCGTGGAGGAAAGCGTCGGCTTCGGCGCGCTGGAGGAGATCAAGTTCTACACCTTCGGCCCGGAGATCGGCCGGATCTTCCGCTCCCGCGGCCGGGACACGCCGGACGAGGCGGCCACAATCCTGCTGCCGGACGGGACAGGGGGCTTCGAGCAGGGCGCACGGTCGAACGTCGTCGACCGCACGCTCGACGCGCCGCTCCCGGAGTGCTGGGATCGCCTCGTTGAACTGGCGCGGCGGATCGGCGGGCAATTCGATCAGGTCCGGGTGGACTTTCTCGTGGATGGGGAGCGGTTCTGGCTCGGCGAGCTGACCCTCTACACCCAGAAGGGATACATCCCCGCGCCAGAGGCCGAGGCAGGCGGATGGCTTGCCGAAATGTGGGACATCCGGCGCAGTCGCGCCTTCGAAAGCGCCCCCCGAGGCTGGCGCGGGGTCTACCTGCGGCGCCTGAAGCGGCATCTGGGCCGGGAAGCCGCCGCCCGGGGCGGGGCGGCGGCGGAAGGTCAGCTCACGTCCTTGTAGTTGACTTCCTTGCGGTCGCTGCCCTCGGACCGGCGACGGCGCGTCACCAGACGATTGAGCGCGGCGACATAGGCGCGGGCGGAGGCGACGACGGTGTCCGTGTCGCTCGACTGGCCGGTGACGATCATGCCGTCTTCCTCCAGCCGGACCGTCACGGTGGCCTGCGCATCCGTCCCTTCGGTGACCGCGTGAACCTGGTAGAGTTGCAGCCGTGCGCCGTGGGGGAACACCTCCTTCACGGCGTTGAAGACCGCGTCCACCGGGCCGTCGCCCGTCGCCGTCACCTGTTTGTCCGTGCCGTCCACTGTCAGCGTCAGGTCAGCCGATTGCGGCGCCTCGGTGCCGCAGATCACGCGCAGGAACTTCACCTTCAGGTATTCGTCGACCTCCATCACGTCCTGCATCAGGGCGACCAGATCGTCGTCGAAGACCTCTTTCTTGCGGTCCGCCAGCGCCTTGAAGCGAACGAAGACGTCGGCGAGCTGGTTGTCCGCCAGGTCGAAACCCAATTCCTTCATCTTCGAGCGCAGGGCGGCGCGGCCCGAGTGCTTGCCCATCACGAGCGAGGTGGCGGAGAGGCCCACATCCTCCGGCCGCATGATCTCGAACGTCTCGGCGTTCTTCAGCATGCCGTCCTGGTGAATGCCGCTTTCATGGGCAAAGGCGTTCTTGCCGACGATCGCCTTGTTGAACTGCACCTGGAACCCCGACACGGCGGAGACCCGGCGGGAGATATGCGTGATCTTCCGGGCATCGATGTTCGTGTCGAAGGGGATGATGTCCCCCCGCGTCCGCATCGCCATGACCACTTCCTCGAGGGCGGTATTCCCCGCCCGTTCGCCGAGACCGTTGATCGTGCACTCGATCTGACGGGCGCCGCCGGCGACGGCGGCCAGGGAGTTCGCCGTCGCCATGCCGAGGTCGTTGTGGCAATGCGTGGAGAAGATGACGTCCTCTCCACCCTCGACCTCGGCGATCAGGCGCCGGATCAGGTCCGCCGATTCGACGGGCGCGGTGTAGCCGACGGTGTCGGGGATGTTGATCGTCGTGGCGCCGGCCTTGATCGCGATCTCGACGACGCGCTTGAGGTAGTCCCACTCCGTCCGCGTCGCGTCCATCGGCGACCATTGCACGTTGTCGCAGAGATTGCGCGCGTGGGTCACGGTCTCGTGGATGCGCTCGGCCATCTCATCCTTGTTCAGGTTCGGGATGGCGCGGTGCAGCGGCGAGGTGCCGATGAAGGTGTGGATGCGCGGGGAGGCGGCGTGTTTCACGGCCTCCCAGCAGCGGTCGATATCCTTCAGGTTCGCCCGGGCGAGGCCGCAGATCGTCGCGTTGGTCGCCCGCTTGGCGATTTCGGCCACGGCGGCGAAATCCCCCTCCGAGGCGATCGGAAAGCCCGCCTCGATCACGTCCACACCCATCTCGTCCAGCAGCTGGGCGATCTCCAGCTTCTCGGCATGGGTCATCGTGGCGCCGGGGCTCTGCTCGCCGTCGCGCAGGGTGGTGTCGAAAATCAGGACGCGGTCCTTGCCGGCGTCGGTCACTTGGTCTGTCATGGAGGTCTTCCCTAGCTCTTGTCTCGTTCCTTCCAGCGCTGATCCACCTCTGAGCGGCGCGCCGGAGGGCACGCTCAGAGGCAGCTAAGGAGAAGGAGCGCCGGACGGGCGCGGCGCAGGATCTGCGCGTCGGCTGCGATATGTGGGCGTCCGGTCATGGGGCGGACTATAATCACGCAAAGGTAAATGAAAACCCCTCGATTGACCGTCCTGTGCCCGCGTCTACCTCCCCCGGCATGGAACCGAGAATTGCAATCGTGACCGGCGCGGCCGGCACCATCGGGCGGGCGATCTGCGAACGCCTTGCGGGCAAGGGCTGGCGCGTCGCGGCGCTGGATCTGGACGCAGACGGCCTCGCACGGGGCGAGGGCGGCGTCCTGCCGATCACCTGCGATGTCACGGATGAAGCGGCGGTCGCCGAGGCCTTCGCGAAGGCCGCGGAACAGTTCGGGACGCCCGGCATCGACCTTCTCGTCTCGAATGCCGGCATCGCCCATCCCGTCACCGGCCCCATCGAGGAGCTGTCGCTGGAGGGCTGGCGCAAGATGACGGACAGTCATCTCCTCGGCGCCTTCCTGACGGTCCGCGCCGCCGTGCCGGGATTGCGGGCGAGGGGCGGCTCCATCGTCACCATGTCCTCCGTGCGCGCCGTTCAGGCGGAGCCGGACTGCGAGGGCTACGGCGCCGCGAAGGGCGGGCTGATCGGGCTGACCCAGTCCCTCGCCGTCTCCCTCGGGCCCGAGGTGCGGGCGAACACCATCCTGCCCGGCTGGATCGTCCCGCCCAAGGAGCGGCCTGCCTTGCGCGAAATCGACCACGGCCAGCACCCGGTTGGCCGTGCCGGCCGGCCCGAGGATATCGCGGAGGCGGTGATCTACCTCGCCGATGCCGGGTTCGTCACGGGGCAGACGCTGGTGGTGGACGGCGGCATGGGCCGCAAGATGGTCTACGCCGAATGAGGTCCCTCGTCGTGGGCGCCTCTGGCGGGATCGGATCGGCGCTGGCGGAGGCGCTCGGGGAGCGGGGGGAGGTCGTCCGGCTGTCGCGCCGCGAGGACGGGCTCGACGTCCGGGACGAGGCGTCGGTCGAGCGCTGCCTCGGCACGCTGCAAGGGGAGTTCGACCTGATCCTCTGCGCCGTCGGCATCCTTGCCGCCGACACTCCACCCGAGAAATCCATCGCCGCCGTCACGGCCGATTCACTGACCCGCGTCTTCGAGGTGAACGCGGCCGGCCCCATGCTCGTCCTCAAGCACGCCCTTCGACTGCTGCCGAAGGACAGGCCGGCCACCTTCGCCGCGCTCTCCGCCCGCGTCGGATCGATCGGGGACAACCGCATCGGCGGCTGGCATTCCTATCGCGCGTCCAAGGCTGCGCTGAACATGCTGATGCACGGCGCCGCAATCGAACTTGCCCGCACGCACCGGCAGGCGACTCTCCTCTGCCTTCACCCCGGCACCGTCGAGACCCCATTCACCGAGGACTACACCGCGCGGCACAAAACGGTCCCGCCGGCGGAGGCCGCCGCCAATCTCCTCGCGGTGCTGGACCGTCTCGGCCCCGAGGAAAGCGGCGGGTTCTTCGATCAGCATGGCAGGAGAATCGACTGGTGAGCCGTCTCGTTCTCGTCCTCGGGGATCAGCTTTCCCCGGACATCCACGCGCTGCGCGAGGCCGACAGGGCCGAGGATGTCGTCGTCATGGCGGAGGTCATGTCCGAGGCGAGCTATGTCCGCCATCATCCGAAGAAGATCGCCTTTCTCTTCGCCGCCATGCGCAAGTTCGCCGCGCGGCTGAGGGAGGATGGCTGGACGGTGGACTACACCGAGCTCGACGATACCGAGAACGCGGGCTCCATCCCCGGCGAGCTTCTGCGCCGCGCGGAGCAGCGGGGGGCGGCCGAGGTGCTGGCCACCGAGCCCGGTGAATGGCGTCTGATCGAGGCTCTGAACGATTGCCCGCTCGACGTCACGCAGCTCTCCGATGATCGCTTCCTCGCCAGTCACGCCCGCTTCGAGGACTGGGCGAAGGATCGCAAGGAACTCCGGATGGAGTGGTTCTATCGCGAGATGCGGCGCGAGACCGGCCTCCTGATGGAGGGCGGGGAGCCCGCGGGCGGGAAATGGAACTTCGATCACGAGAACCGCAAGCCCGCTCCCGGCGAGATCGACTATGGCGGGCCCATGGAATTCACGCCCGATGAGGTCGTGGAGGAGGTGCTGGACCTCGTCGAGGCCCGGTTCGGCGAGAACTTCGGGGACCTCCGCCCCTTCACTCTCGCCACCGAACCCGGTCAGGCCCGGCGCGCGCTCACGCATTTCATCAAGAACGCCCTGCCGAAGTTCGGCGATTACCAGGACGCGATGCTGGAGGGGAACGGCTTCCTCTACCATGCCCATGTCTCGTTCTACCTCAATGCCGGGCTCCTGAGCTGGCAGGAGATCTGCGAGGCAGCGGAAGAGGCGTGGCGGCAGGGAGATGCGCCGATCAATGCGGTCGAAGGCTTCATTCGCCAGATCATCGGCTGGCGGGAGTACATGCGCGGGATCTATTTCCTGCAGGGGCCGGACTACACCTCCCGCAACATCCTGCGCCATGACCGCGACCTGCCCGGATTCTACTGGGGCGCCGAGACGCGCATGAACTGCGTCGGCTCAGCCGTGAGGGACACGAAGGAGCACGCCTACGCTCACCATATCCAGCGCCTGATGGTGACCGGCAACTTCGCCCTCCTTGCCGGGATCGACCCGCACCAGGTGCACGAATGGTACCTCGAGGTCTACGCCGATGCCTACGAATGGGTGGAGGCGCCCAATGTCATCGGCATGAGCCAGTTCGCCGACGGCGGGATCGTCGGCTCGAAACCGTACATTTCCTCGGGCAATTACATCGACAGGATGTCCGACTACTGCGGCGGCTGTCATTACGACGTGAAGACCAAGACGGGGGAGGGGGCCTGCCCGTTCAACCTGCTCTACTGGGCCTTCCTGGACAGGCACCGGGACCGCTTCGAGCGCAATCCCCGGATGGGCAACATGTACCGGACCTGGGATCGGATGAAGGACGAGAAGCGCGATACTATCCTTGCGGAAGCGGAGGAGTTCCTCGGCCGCATGGAGAAGGGCGAAGTGGTCTAGCCGCGAGGGTCGAAGGCGCCAGCGACAAGGGCCCCGCCGATGCGGGACCGTCGCAGGGTCCTACTGAGTGGTGGTCTCCGCCTCGCCATCGGCCGCCGCCGGCACTGCGTCCGCAGGGTCTGCGGTGCTGGTCAGGACGCCGTCGTCCCACGTGCCTGTGGCTTCCTCGCCGGTCGCGTAGACCATCGTTCCCTCACCCTGGCGATTTCCGTCGGCAAACGATCCCTCGTAGCGGTCGCCGTTGGCGTAGGTGGCGACGCCCTCGCCGCTGATCTCGCCATCGGACCAGCCGCCGGTATAGGTGAAGCCGTCGGTCATGGTGATCGTGCCCTGGCCGTCGCGCTGACCCTCGACGAAGCCGCCCTCGTAGACGGTGCCGTCTGCATAGGTCGCCGTGCCCTCGCCATGGCGCAGCCCGGCCTGCCATTCGCCTTCGTAGCGGTAGCCGTCGGGGGAGGTCATCACGCCCTGGCCATCGTTCTGGCCGTCCGCGAAACCGCCGGTATAGGTGAGGCCGTTGGCATAGGTGGCGGTGCCTTCGCCGTCGATCACGCCGGCCGTCCAGCCGCCCTCGTAGGTCGAGCCGTCGGCATAGGTGATCTTGCCCTGGCCGTCTGCCAGATCGTTCGAGAACGTCCCCTCGTAGATCGATCCGTCGGGGTAGACGACGCGGCCCGTTCCCTCGATCCGGCCCTCGACCCAGTCGCCGGCATATTCGTAGCCGTCAGTCCCGACGAATTCGCCCTGACCGTGGCGCAGGTCGTTCTGGAAGCCGCCCTCGTAGACGTCTCCGTTGGCGTAGGTGACAGTGCCGCGGCCGTCCCGCTTGCCGTCCACGAGGTCGCCTTCGTAGACATCACCGCTCGGCTGGACGAGCCTGCCGGTGCCGTTGATCTGCCCGCCGGCCCATTCGCCGACATATTCGAGCCCGTCCGGCATGGTCAGCGTGCCCTGACCCGAGCGCTGCCCGCGGCTGAGATTGCCCTCGTAGACGGCGCCGTCGGGATAGGTGATCGTGCCGCGGCCTTCCTTGACCCCGGCGACCCACTGGCCTTCGTAGCGATAGCCGTTGGGGGAGACCATCGTGCCCTCCCCGTCATGCAGCGCGTTGACGAAAGAGCCCTCGTAGCGCACGCCGTTTGCATAGTTGGCGGTGCCGGTGCCGGTCATCTCGCCGTTCGTCCAGTCGCCCTCGTAGGTGCCGCCATCCGCGAAGACGATCCGGCCTTGTCCCTCGGGCTTCCCCGCGACGAACTCGCCGGTATAGACCGAGCCGTCGGGATAGCGCGCGGTGCCGTCACCGAGGATCTCGCCCTCGACCCAGTCGCCCTCGTACTCGTAGCCGTTGGGGAGCCGATACGTGCCGCGACCGTGCTGAAGCCCGTCCTTGAACGTCCCCTCGTAGACGCCGCCATTGTCGTATTGCTTGGTCTGTACACGGCTGACCTGCGCCTCGGCCGTCATGGCGAGACTGGCCAGAGCGGCGGCAAGGGCGATCGATCGGGCGGTTCGGGACATCGGACTGCTCCCCCAAGACTAGCGGGCGGATGTTCGCCTCCGGTTTCGGATGCGCAACCTACGGCGGGCCGGGAGCGGCGGCAACGCTTTTCCGGGCCGGGCGCTGTCAACTGACCGTCAGTCTGCTATCTGGCGGAGGATTGCCGAGCCGAAAGACCTCCCATGCCGACATTCCGCCTGACACTCGCCCAGCTCAACCCGACCGTGGGCGCGATCGACGCCAACGCCGCAGCGGCGCGGGACGCCTGGGCGGAGGCAAAGGCCGCCGGCGCGGACCTCGTGGCCTTTCCGGAGATGTTCATCACCGGCTACCAGACACAGGATCTCGTCCGGCGGCCGGCCTTCACCGCCCATGCCGAACGCGCGCTCCTGCAGCTCGCGGCCGACTGCGCGGACGGCCCGGCCATCGCCATCGGCGGCCCCTTCGCCGATCCGCCCGCGCTCTACAACGCCTACTGGATCCTCGAGAAGGGCCGTGTCGCCGCCCGCATCCTGAAGCATCACCGCCCAAATGACGGGGTGTTCGACGAGGTGCGCCTGTTCCGCTCCAGCCCGATCCACGGGCCCTACCGGATCGGCCCCGTCCGGATCGGTTCGCCCATCTGCGAGGATGCCTGGTGGCCCGATGTGGCGGAGGCGCAGGCCGAAAGCGGGGCGGAGATCCTGCTTGTCCCCAACGGCTCCCCGTATCACCGCGTGAAGCGCGACGTGCGCATGGGGCACATGGTCTCGCGCGCGGTCGAGACCGGGCTTCCGCTCGTCTATCTCAACCTCGCCGGCGGCCAGGACGACCAGGTCTTCGATGGCGGCTCTTTCGTCCTCGACCGGGCGGGCGGGCTCGTCCAGCAGATGCCGCTTTTCGAGACCGCGATCCGCCACGTCGACTTCGAGGAGGGGGAGGACGGCTGGGTCCCCGCCGCGGGCCAGCTGGCGTCCGTTCCATCGCCGTGGGAGCAGGATTACCGCGTGATGGTCGAGGCCCTGCGGGATTATCTGCGCAAGTCCGGCTTCAAGAAGGTGCTGCTCGGGCTGTCGGGCGGGATCGACTCCGCCATCGTCGCGGTGATCGCGGCGGACGCCATTGGCCCTGAGAACGTGCGCTGCGTGATGCTGCCGTCCGAGTTCACGTCGCAGACCTCGCTCGACGATGCCGCCGCTGTCGCCACTGCCCTCGGCTGCCGACTGGACGAGGTGAATATCGGCGGTCCGCGCGATGCCGTGACGGCTGCCCTCGCGCCGCTCTTCGAAGGGCTGGAAGAGGACGTGACCGAGGAAAACGTCCAGAGCCGCCTCCGCGGGCTTCTTCTGATGGCGATGTCGAACAAGTTCGGCGAGATGCTGCTCACCACCGGCAACAAGTCCGAGGTCGCGGTGGGCTATGCCACGATCTACGGCGACATGTCCGGCGGCTACAATCCGATCAAGGATCTCTACAAGACCCGCGTCTTCGAGACCTGCCGCTGGCGCAATTCCGAGCATCGTGACTGGATGATGGGCCCGTCCGGGGAGGTTGTTCCGACCCGGATCATCGACAAGCCCCCCACGGCCGAGCTGCGCGCCGACCAGAAGGACGAGGACAGCCTGCCGCCATACGCCGATCTCGACCGTATCCTCGAGATGATGGTGGACCGTGACCTGTCCACCGCCGCCATCGTCGCGGAGGGCTTCGAGGAAGACGTGGTCCGCCGCGTCGAGGGGCTGGTCTACGGCAGCGAATACAAGCGCTTTCAGGCGGCCCCCGGCGCCCGCCTGACACCCCGCGCGTTCTGGCTCGACCGGCGCTATCCCATCGTCAATCGCTGGCGCGATCCCGGCCTTCCCATCGACGATCCGCTTCCGTCACGCGAACCGGCCGAAGCCGACAGCGGAGGCGACCCCCAGACCTGAGGATGGACGCGCGGTTGGGCATGGGATGGGGCGGAAGCCGCCCGTTCCGCGCCTTGCCGTGGCAGGCTTGATGTCAGGGCTGCAACGGGCGTGCCCTGATTGGGCGCGGCGCTGCAATCATCTCATCCGCCCGGCAGATTGGACCGGGAAGGCTTTCCGCCGGGGGGCGAGACTTTCGACACTGTTCCCCAGCCAATAAATCGTGATTTCTTCGCGTTCAGCGTTCAGCGTTCAGCGTTCAGCGTTCAGCGTTCAGCGTTCAGCGTTCAGCGTTCAGCGTTCAGCGTTCCGCGTTCCGCGTTCCGCTTTCCGCGTTCCGCGTTCCGCCGGGTCTGCATCGGCGGGCCCGGGACGCTCGTCGAGGCCGACGCGTCAGGAACGTCGGCGACCGCTTGCACATGGCGCCACCGCAGCGTCTGTTGTGACAGATCAACGTTCCTGCTCCGGGGGCCTCCACGCGCCGCCGGGCATCTGGAGCGCAGGGTGCGCGCTCTCGCCCGCACTTTTGCCGGCATACCCTCGTTCCAAGCGCGACCCAGTCCGTCAATGCCGTAAAGGTGCTGGAGACGGATCCCGCCCGCCCGCCATTCGCTATTTCATCCTCTCCCGCACGTCCTGTTCGTGGCGGGAACGGCAGGATGGAGTTCGCCGGGCTCTGACGTCGTGGCGACGTCGTTGATGCCGAGCCCGGCTGGGGCGGATAGCAGGCGGAGCCGGTCCCGGCATGAGGAGGTCGCCTAAGGTTCCGGGCCGGGCCCTGAACCCGATGCCGCCCCGCTTCCGACGGATATGAACAGGCGAGGGGCAGCTAGAAGAGGTCTACGGCGCCCGATCCGTCGGGTAGTTTGGGGGGCGCAGGTACGGCGTCGAGTTCCCGCTCTGTCGGTCGTATCAGCTGCATCAGGACTTCCCCGGTCCCGATCTTGAACTTCAGGCGTCGGGAGCGGATGCCGCCGGTATGCTGACCGGCGATGGGTATCCCTTCGGCGGCGAGGAAGTCGGAGGCGAACTTTGCGTTGGCAGCGCCGATCGGACGGACGTTGCCGAGCATCATTGCGCCGCCGGCGACGCGGGCTGTCAGTCGGCGCTTCAGTGCCCCCTTCTTCAGCATGGAATTTATCAGCAACTCCATGAGGTACGCGCCACTGCGCGTATTGAGACCCTCCGTGCCCCCGCTGTTGGAGACCGGCAGGAGAAAGTGGTTCATCCCGCCGATCCTGCGTTCCGCGTCGTGAAGGCAGACCGCCACACAGGACCCCAGGATGGTGGTCAGTGCGTCGCCGGGACGATCCGAGACGGCGATGTCTCCCTGTACGAGATTAATCAGGTTTTCCGAGTCCCCGGCGGTCTGCCGGAAGCGACGGATCGATCCTGTGCCGGAACTGCTGTTCATGCGGTTCCTCCCGAGTGCCTTGCGTTAAAACTGGAGCCATGCATCGTCGCCGGGGTCCTCCACCGCCAGCGCAGCCGTTGCCGCCGGTGCCGCGCCACGAGGCGCCGGAGCTTTCTGTGCCGTTCTGGGCGCGGAGGCGGCGCGCTCAGCCCCGCCGAAGGGAACGACCGTTCCATCGGCCGGCCGGTTCGTCCGGAAGCTCTCGGCAAGCGACCGCAGTTTCTCGCTTTCCGTGCGCAGCAGTGCACCGGCGGAGTTCACCTGGCTCGCAGCGGCGGCGTTGTCCTGCGTCACGCGGTCGAGATCGTTGACGGAGGAATTGATCTCCGACAGCCCGATGGACTGTTCCTGCGCCGCGTGGGCGATTTCCTCGACGGTCGCGGTGATCGTCTCGAAACGCTCGACGATGGCGGTAAGGGACTTGCCAGTCTGGTCCACAAGGTCGACGCCCTGCGTCACAGTGCGCGCGCTTTCCTCGATCAGGCTCTTGATTTCGCCGGCACTGTCGGAACTGCGCTGGGCAAGGGCCCGGACCTCGGCGGCCACGACGGCGAAGCCGCGACCGGCCTCTCCTGCCCGCGCCGCCTCGACACCGGCGTTGAGGGCGAGGAGGTTCGTCTGGAAGGAGATGTCCTCCAGCATCGAGGTGATCTGGGTGATTTTCCCGGAAGAGGCCGCGATGTCGTCCATCGCCTTGATCGCGGCGGTCACGACGTCACCTGCCTTCTTCGCATCGTCGCGGACGGTCGCGACGGTTTTCTCCGCTTCCTTCGCGCCTGTGGCCGTCGAGGAGACCGAGGAGGTGAGCTGGTCGAGTGCGGCGGCGGTTTCCTCGAGCGTGGCCGCCTGGTTTCCGGCCCGCTGGGACAGCGACTCTGCGGCCCGGGAAATGTCCGAGGTATTGCTGTGAATTTCTTCGGCGTTCTGCACGAGGGAGCCAAGGGCCTCCCCCAGTTTCTCGACAGCGGAGTTGAGATCCTTTCTGACGCCCTCGTACTCCTCGGGGAACGTGTGATCGATGCGCACGGTCAGATCGCCCGAGGAGACGCTGCGCAGGGCGTCCTTGATGTCGTCGAAGACGGCGGCCTGGGCCTCGGCGCTGCGAGCCGCGTCTTCCGCAAGACTGCGCCGCTTGATTGCATTGTCCCGGAACACGATCATGGAGGCTGCGATCTGGCCGAACTCGGTGCGTCCCGCCGGCGGAATTTCCGCGTCGAGATCGCCGTCGGCAAGGGCGGTGAGGGGGGCCAGCGTCCGTGTGAAGGCCTTGTTGATCGCGCGGACCATCAGGAAGCTGAGCGCACCGACGAAGAGAAGCACTGCGATCTCGATGGCGCTGATCAGGACAAGGCCATGCATGACGTCGTTGGACCATTCCTCGGCCGTTTCGCGCAGGCGATCCGCGAGCCTGGCTTTCAGGTTACGCATCTGTTCGAGGCGCGTATCGCTTGCAGTCAGCCAGGCCGGCACCGAGACGCTCTCGATCCGCTCGGGCGTGCCGGAGGCGTAGATCCCGCGCATCCTTTCGATGCGTTCGGCCGCGTCTCCGCTGTCGATCTGTTCGACCCGCTGGACGAAATCGGCTTCAAGGAATTCGTCCAGCATCTCGAGGCGGAGGGTCTGGCCAGTTTGCCGCCTGGTGAGGATGGTTTCCATCTCTTCGGAGAATGCGCCGACGGCAAAGCCCGCCGCCGCGGCGCCTTGCTCGAACGCACCGTCGTTGATGGCGTCCGACAGGAGAGCATAGGCGCGCATCTGTCGGCCGAGAACGGGAACGGTCATCTCGTCCGCCGCGCGGCCGATCATGACGTGAGAAGGCCGGATCGCGGCGGTGTAGCTTTCGAGGATTTCCAGGGCGGTCTGCGAGCGGGTCTCGACTTCAGCCCGGATCCCGCTGAGGGACTCGATGGAATCGAGGACGTCCTCGAGGCCCTGCATGTTCCTGGCGTCCCGCGCGACTCGCAGGGCCGTCTCCATCTCCTCGCGAAGCGCGTCGGCGCGTTGGTCCGTGCGCTGCTTGGCGGCGGCATACTGGCCGGCATACCGGTCCCCCGGCACGGCGAGCATGAGCGCCGCGGCGGACTTCTCAGCGGCGATCGCGCTGGAATACTCGGCAAGCGCTTCTGTCGCGTCGATCACCACGTTGGCGTGGCGGATCCCGTTCAACTTTTCGACCCCGCGGGAGACTTCCAGCAGGGTGCTGATCGCCGCAAGCGAGATGCAGAGGCCCACGAGAGCCAGGATGATGGTCGTGATTCGGAAGCGTGAAATGATGCGTTGCATTGGCCAGGACCCCTTTCGTTCGGGGCACCGATAGCCGTTACTGCTGAACAACCGGTTACGGACTGCGTCTCAGGTCCACCATTCGTCCACGGACGCGATGTCGTCGTCGGACCAGCCGAAATGGTGCGCGATCTCGTGGACGAGGATATGCGTGACCAGTTCTCCCAGCGTGACGGTCCCGCGCTCGGCCCACTCGTCAAGGATCGGACGGCGGAAGAGCCAGATGACGTCGGGCCGGGATGGCTGATCGAGGACGGAGCGTTCCGTCTGCGGAATGCCGTCGTAGAGGCCGGTCAGGTCGAAGGGGCTCTCGATATCCAGATCCGCGAGCATCGCCTCGTCCGGGAAGTCGACAACACGGATCGCGATGTCCGCGGCGCCGCTGCGGAACGGCGGGGGCAGAGCGGCGCGGGCCGTTTCCGCAAGCGCCGCGATCTCGTCCACGGTCGGCGCTTCGGCCTTGCTCCAGTCCATGCTGCGTTCTCCCTCGGGGCCATCGCGACCGATATGGACAAGGCGGGCGAGACGTGAAAGAGCCAAGCCGCCCTGCCACCCGGGAGATTTCGCCATGACCGTCACTCGTTTCGCGCCCTCTCCGACCGGGTATCTCCACGTCGGCAACCTTCGCACGGCGCTCTTCAACTGGCTGGTGACGCGGGCCGGGGGCGGGACATTCATCTTGCGCCTCGACGACACCGATCCCGAGCGCTCGAAGCCCGAATACGCCGAGGCGATCCGGGAGGACCTGCGCTGGCTCGGTCTCGACTGGGACCGCGAGGAGCAGCAGTCCAAGCGTCTTGACCGCTATGCCGAGGCCGCGGAGCGGCTGCGGGCCGCAGGGCGGCTCTACGAGTGCTTCGAGACCCCGGCCGAGCTGGATCTCAAGCGCAAGAAGCAGCTGAACATGGGCCGTCCGCCGGTCTACGATCGCTCCGCGCTGGAGCTGTCGGAGGCGGAAAAGGATGCGCTGCGCGCGGAGCGGCCGGGACATTGGCGCTTCAAGCTCGACCACCAGCGCATCGAATGGGAGGATGGCATCCTCGGCCACCAGAGCATCGATGCGGCCAGCGTGTCGGACCCTGTCCTGATCCGCGGCGACGGGCAGGTGCTCTATACGCTCGCGTCGGTGGTGGACGACACCGAGATGGGGATCACGAATGTGGTCCGCGGTGGCGACCACGTCACCAATACCGCGACGCAGATCCAGATCATCGAGGCACTGGGCGGCACGCTGCCGTCCTTCTCACACCATTCGCTGCTGACCGGACCGCAGGGCGAGGCGCTGTCGAAGCGGCTGGGGACGCTGTCCCTTCGGGATCTGCGCGGTCGCGGTGTCGAGCCACTGGCGCTCCTGTCGCTGATGGCACGGCTTGGCTCCTCGGCACCGGTGGAGCTGCGCCAGGCGCATCAGGAGCTCATCGACGGCTTCGACATTTCCCGGTTCGGCGCGGCGCCTACGAAGTTCGACGAGCACGACCTCTTCCCGCTGACGGCCCGCTACCTTGCGAAACTGCCCGTCGAGGCGGTCGCGGACGAGCTGGACGCGGCCGGCGTGCCGGAGGGTGAGCGGGCGGCGTTCTGGGACGTGTTCCGCGAGAATGTCGAGACGCGGCAGGACATTGCCCCCTGGTGGGAGGTCTGCACGAAGGGCGCTCCGCCGCTGGTGGACCCCGAGGACCGGGAGTTCGTGGCCGAGGCGCTGGCGCTTCTGGGCGAGCCTCCCTACGGGCCCGAAACCTGGGGCGAGTGGACATCGGCGGTGAAGGACGCGACTGGGCGCAAGGGCAAGGGCCTGTTCCTGCCGCTGCGCAAGGCGCTGACCGGTCGCGGGCGGGGGCCCGAGATGGCCGATTTCATGCCCTTGCTGCGCGTCAAGCCGACGCTCTGAGGGGGTAGGGCACGCCCTTCCCCTCGCGTGCCTTGCGGCTCGCGCTAGTCCCGCGCCGCCGCTTTGGACGTCTCTCCCGATGCCGGCGCGAGATGCATCTCGATCGCTTCGAGCCGCCGCAGCACCTCGACGCGATAATCCTCCGTCGCGGCATTCGATTCCTGCGCGTGCGCATCCTGCATCGAGTTCACGATGAGGCCGACGACGAGGTTCACGACCGCAAAGGTCGTCACGAGGATGAAGGGCACGAAGAAGAGCCAGGCTTCCGAGTGCACCTCCATCACCGGCCGCACGATGCCCATCGACCAGCTTTCGAGCGTCATGATCTGGAAGAGCGAATAGGCGGAGGCACCGAGGGAGCCGAACCACTCGGGAAAAGTCTCGCTGAAAAG
Source organism: Tropicimonas sp. IMCC34011 (assembly GCF_003390865.1). Taxonomy (GTDB): domain Bacteria; phylum Pseudomonadota; class Alphaproteobacteria; order Rhodobacterales; family Rhodobacteraceae; genus Tropicimonas_B. Next base: position 175,592 of record NZ_QMEJ01000004.1, on the reverse strand, counting down.
CTTCGTGGCCATGACCGAGGCAATGTAGAAGATCACCGCCATCAGGAGGAACACCGATCCCATGCCCGGCAGGGCGGTGACAAAGCCCTCCACCACGCGCCGAAGCGTCGGGGCGACGGAGATGACGCGCAGGAGTCGCAGGATCCGCAGCGCGCGCAGGACGGCGAAGCCCTGCCCGGAGGGGATGAACGCCACCGCCACGATGACGAAGTCGAAGACGTTCCAGCCGGAGCGGAAGAAGGACGGGCCGCGAGCGACGAGCTTGGCGGCGATCTCGAGGACGAAGATCGCGAGGCAGAGCCGGTCGATGGTGAGGATCAGGCCGCCGGCCTGAGCCATGACGGTCTCAGATGTCTCGAGCCCGAGCGCGACCGCGTTGATCAGGATCACAGCCATGATCCCGTTCCTGAAGGACGGGCGGTCGATGAAGTCGGCTATGCGTGTTCGAATCGTCATGTCGTCTCCAGTGGGCCCGCGCGGGGCCTCGGAAAAGCGGGGACATCGGCTGCGGGCAGGGACGCGCCGGACGAGGCCGCCGGACATGCGCCGGGGCCGCGGCGTCGTCCTGGTTCAGCCCGAATGCACGCCGTCCGCGAGGGAGCGGACATAGGCCAGCAGCTCCTCGATCGGACCGCCTTCGGCGAGTTTGGAGACGATGGCGGAGCCGACTACCGCACCGTCGGCGATCTCTGAGATGCCACGGGCGCTCTCGGGGTCGCGGATGCCGAAGCCGACAATGACCGGCAGGTCCGTCGCGGCCTTGATCCGGGCGACTTCGGGGGCGACGTCGGACGGCTTCGGCACTGCCGATCCGGTGATGCCGGTGATCGAGACGTAATAGACGAAGCCGGACGTGTTCTCGAGGACGCGGGGCAGGCGGGCGTCGTCCGTCGTCGGCGTCGCGAGGCGGATGAAGTCGATCCCGGCCTTCAGGGCGGGAATGCAGAGTTCGTCATCCTCCTCGGGGGGCAGGTCCACGACGATCAGACCGTCGACGCCGGCCTCCTTCGCCTCCGCCAGGAATCGCTCCACGCCGCGGGAGTAGATGGGATTGTAGTAGCCCATCAGAACGATCGGTGTTTCGTCGTTCTCCTCGCGGAACGCGCGGACCATGCCGAGGGTCGCCTCCAGAGTCATGCCGCCGCCGAGCGCGCGCTGACCGGCGGCCTGGATCGTGGGGCCGTCCGCCATCGGATCGGTGAAGGGTAGGCCGAGCTCGATGATGTCGACGCCCGCGCCGGGCAGCCCGCGGAGAACCTCCAGGCTGCGCTCCCGATCCGGGTCGCCCGCCATGATGTAGGAGACAAAGGCCTTGCGGCCCTTGGAGCGAAGACGGGCGAAGGTATCGGCGATCCGGGCCATGACGCGGCTCCCTGGTGAGACGTCCTCGGCGCTGTTGCCCGAGCGAGGAGAGGAAATCAAGCGCACGCCCGCGCGATCCGCACCCGGAAATTTCGCCGATCCCGTGAAATGACCGAAGACGTGCCTATATCGGAGCCCATGAATTATATTCTCGCACTCCTCCTGCCGCCCCTGTCCATCCTGCTTGCAGGGCGGCCGATCGTCGCCATCGTGACCTTCCTCATCTGGATCCCGTCGATCCTGATCAGCGGCGGCCTCGGCCACCCGATCTTCATCCTCCTGGCGTGGATCCTGATCTACCAGTCCCACGCCGACCGTCGCGCGCGCTGACTGCGCAACAAAGCGGCGCCACGGACCTCCGCAGGGGCTGCCTCCGGCGGCCCTTGTCCCGCACGCCGCTTGCCCCTGAGCCCGTGTTCGCCTAGATGCGCCTGCGATCCATCACAAGGAGACCGGCATGGGCTTTCGGACCGGCATCGTGGGGCTGCCGAACGTGGGCAAGTCCACGCTCTTCAACGCGCTGACCAAGACAGCGGCGGCGCAGGCAGCGAACTTCCCCTTCTGCACCATCGAGCCGAATGTCGGCGACGTGGCCGTCCCGGACGCGCGTCTGGAGCGGCTTGCGGGCATCGCGAAATCCGCCCGCACGATCCCGACGCGCATGACGTTCGTGGACATCGCCGGCCTCGTGAAGGGCGCGTCCAAGGGCGAAGGGCTCGGCAACCAGTTCCTCGCCAACATCCGCGAATGCGACGCCATCGCCCACGTGCTGCGCTGCTTCGAGGATGACGACGTGACCCACGTGTCGGGCAAGGTCGACCCCGTGGACGACGCCGAGACCATCGAGACCGAGCTCATGATCTCGGACCTCGAATCCATCGAGAAGCGGCTCCAGAACCTCACCCGCAAGGTTCGCGGCGGCGACAAGGAGGCGATCCAGCAGGAGCGTCTTCTGAAGACGGCGCAGGCCGCGCTCGAGGGCGGCAAGCCCGCCCGCTCCGTCGAGGTGGATGCGGACGATGCGAAGGCCTGGGAGATGCTCCAGCTTCTGACGTCGAAGCCGATCCTCTATGTCTGCAACGTCTCCGAGGACGAGGCGGGGACCGGAAACGCCCATTCCCGCGCCGTCGAGGAGATGGCCGCGGCGCAGGGCGCCGGCACGGTCGTCATCTCCGCGAAGATCGAGGAGGAAATCTCCCAGCTCGATGCGGAGGAGGCAGCGGAGTTCCTCGAGACACTGGGGCTGGACGAGGCGGGACTCGATCGGCTGATCCGCGCCGGCTACGAGCTTCTGGGCCTCCAGACGTTCTTCACCGTCGGCCCCAAGGAGGCCCGTGCCTGGACCGTTCCGGGCGGAGTCGCGGCGCCCCAGGCCGCCGGGGTCATCCACGGCGATTTCGAGCGCGCCTTCATTCGCGCCGAGACGATCTCCTACGACGATTACGTCGCCCTGGGCGGCGAACAGGGCGCCAAGGATGCCGGCAAGATGCGGGCGGAGGGGAAGGCCTACAAGGTTGCTGACGGCGACGTCCTGCACTTCCTGCACGGCGCCTGAGGTACAAAAGGCAGGGCCCCGCGCCGCTTTCCTTCCGCCGTGCGGCGCTTTCCGGCGCGCCGGCGGCCCGGGCGGCGGTCAGCGTTCGGGCTCATGGGACCGCCGTCCCCCCGCGTTTCTGAATCGGATGTGACATGACGAATTTCGCACTGACCGTGAAGTGCCCCTCGACCCGCGGGATCGTGGCGGCCATCGCCAATTACCTGGCCGAGCACGGCTGCAACATCACCGACAGTTCCCAGTTCGACGATACCGAGACGGGCAACTTCTTCATGCGCGTGAGCTTCGTCTCCGAGGAGGATCGCACGCTCGCCGCGCTCGAGGAGGGCTTCGCCGCGACGGCCAAGGGCTTCTCGATGGACTACGCCTTCCACGACGAGGCGGAGAAGATGAAGGTCGTCATCATGGTGTCCCGCTTCGGGCACTGTCTGAACGACCTGTTGTATCGCTGGCGGATCGGCGCGCTGCCGATCGAGATCGTCGCGGTGATCTCCAACCACATGGAGTACCAGAAGGTCGTCGTGAACCACGATATTCCCTTCCACCACATCCGTGTGACCAAGGAGAACAAGGCGCAGGCCGAGGCGCAGCAGATGTCCATCATCGAGGAGACCGGCGCCGACCTCGTGATCCTCGCCCGCTACATGCAGGTCCTGTCGGACGAGATGTGCCGGAAGATGTCCGGCCGGATCATCAACATCCACCACTCGTTCCTGCCGAGCTTCAAGGGCGCAAATCCCTACAAGCAGGCCTTCGAGCGGGGCGTGAAGCTCATCGGGGCAACGTCCCACTATGTGACGGCCGATCTCGACGAGGGACCGATCATCGAACAGGAAACGGTGCGTGTGACCCACGCCCAGAGCAACAACGACTATGTTTCGCTGGGCCGGGATGTCGAGGCGCAGGTCCTCGCGCGGGCGATCCATGCCCATATCCATCGGCGCGTTTTCATCAACGGAAGCAAAACAGTGGTTTTCCCGGCGTCCCCCAACAGCTACGCCTCGGAGCGGATGGGCTGAACGCGGGGAACCGTAATCATCACGTCCGCGTTACGGCTGCAAATCAACTAGGAGGCAGTTCAGAATGAACCGCATCATTTATCTCGTCGGCCTTGTGGTCATTGTCCTCGCCATCGTGGCGTTCGTGCTCTGATCTGAGCCGATATCACCGGTCATCGGCGGTGCGGGAGGTTTCATCCGCCGCGCCGCCGGGATCGGAAATCAATCCCTCCCGGACGAGAAGGCGCTCGAGCGCGTCGATCTCCACCGGTTCGACCTGACCGAATCCCTGCATCCAGACCGTGGCATCGCGCAGGGAGGCCGGCTCCAGCCGACACCATTTCACCCGTCCCCGCTGCTCCTGCGAAATGAGACCGGCGCGTGTGAGAACGGACAGGTGCTTCGAGATCGCCGCGAGCGACATCTCGAAAGGCTCCGCCACATCGGTCACCGCCATATCGTCTTCCAGCAGCATCGACAGGATCGCGCGCCGCGTCGGATCGGCCAGTGCGGCGAACAGGGTGTCGAGATGATGGGGGGCAGGGCGGGCCATTCCCTCGCCGATAGGAGCGTCCGCATCGTCGGTCAACCTCGCAGTTGAATATGGCAGCCGGGCAGATTCCGGGCTGCGTGGCGTCCGGAGGCGAGACCTCGCTTGGTAATAGTAATATTTTTCAATGCCTTGGCAGAGTCCTTTGTCAATTGACTTGTCTGCCCCCGCTGCCTAGAACCACGACCGACGACGGGGGCGGCCCATGACCGACGACGACAATGCGGACCGCCTGCGCCGGCTCGATGAGCAGATCGCGCGCCTCAAGGGCACGACGGGAAAGCCGGAGACGAGCCGGGTGGAAGACCACCACAGTCAGGCGCAGATCGCCTGGCGCATGGTGACGGAGCTCGTGGCCGGTCTCTTGATCGGTCTCGGGGTCGGCATGGGGCTCGATGCCCTGTTCGGAACGAAGCCGTTCCTGCTGATCCTGTTCATCGGGCTCGGGTTCTTCGCCGGAGTGCGCGTGATGATGCGTACGGCGGAGGAGATCGGTAAGAACGCGGGCGATCGGCCCGCCGCAGACGACGAGGGCTGACGTGGAAGAAGAAGCGGCACACGACGTGGCGGCGCATGGCGCCAGTGGCGGCATCCAGATCCACCCGATGGACCAGTTCATCGTGCGCCCCCTCTTCGGCGGGGACGAGATCCACTGGTACACCCCCACCAACGTCACGCTCTGGATGGCCCTGACCGTCCTGGCGATCGCGCTCCTGCTGGTATTCGGAACGCGCGGCCGCAACGTGGTGCCGAGCCGCGGCCAGTCGGTCGCCGAGCTCGCCTACGGCTTCGTCTACAAGATGGTCGAGGACGTGACCGGCAAGGAGGGGCTGAAATACTTCCCCTACATCATGACGCTGTTCATGTTCATCGTGACGGCGAACATGCTGGGCCTCATCCCCGCCGCCTTCACGGTCACCTCGCACATCGCCGTCACCGCCGTCCTGGCCCTCGCGGTCTTCTTCACGGTGACGATCCTCGGTTTCGTCAAGAACGGCACGGGCTTCCTGTCGCTCTTCTGGGTCGCCTCGGCGCCGCTCGCGCTGCGCCCGGTTCTGGCGATCATCGAGCTGATTTCATACTTCATCCGCCCGGTCAGCCACTCCATCCGTCTTGCCGGTAACCTGATGGCCGGACACGCGGTGATGAAGGTCTTCGCGGGCTTCGCAGCGGCAGCCGCCATCGCGCCCTTCTCGATCCTCGCGATCACCGCGATCTACGGGCTCGAGCTGCTGGTCGCGTTCATCCAGGCATACATCTTCACGATCCTGACCTGCGTCTATCTCAAGGACGCGCTTCACCCGCACCACTAAGGGCGGGCCGGATCGACCGAACCCCTATCTGCCAATTCCAGTCCCAAGGAGAAAGATCATGGAAGGCGAAATCGCAAACATGGGCCAGTTCATCGGTGCAGGCCTTGCAGGTCTCGGCTGCGGCGTGTCCGCTCTCGGGATCGGCAACGTCGCCGGTAACTTCCTCTCCGGCGCCCTGCGCAACCCGTCTGCCGCCGCCGGCCAGACCGCCACGCTCTTCATCGGCATCGCGTTCGCCGAAGCGCTCGGCATCTTCTCGTTCCTCGTCGCCCTGCTGCTGATGTTCGCCGTCTGATCGGACGGACTGCAACTGGCGATATGCCGGCGGAGGGCGACCTGATCGTCTTCCGCCGCCGGGGCATCCCGCCCCGGGTCTGACCCAAGGAGACGCCGATGGAAGAGACCGACGCGGAAATGTCCCCGGCGGACACCGCGGGGCGGACCGGAGTAGTGGAAAACCACGACGTCGGCGCATTGCCGTCGGATGTGGATGTACACACCGAGACCCTCGCGCATGAGGAAGAGGCCGCGGGCATGCCGCAGCTGAACCTCGAGACGTTCCCCAACCAGATCTTCTGGCTGGTGATCGCGCTCGTGGCGATTTACCTCATCCTGTCCCGCATCGCGCTGCCGCGCATCGCCGCCGTTCTGGCGGAGCGGAACGGCACGATCACCAACGATATCGCGGCGGCCGAGGAGCTGAAGCTCCGCGCGTCCGAGGCGGAAGAGGCCTACAAGCAGGCGCTCGCCGATGCCCGGAGCGAGGCGCAGAAGATCTCCGCCGATACCCGCGCCGAAATCCAGGCGGACCTCGACGAGGCCATCGCAGCCGCCGATGCCGACATCGCCGAGAAGACGGCCGAGAGTCAGCGACGGATCGGCGAGATCCGCGATCAGGCCGCGGCGGATGTCGAGGTCGTGGCCAAGGATGTCGCGCAAGCCATCGTCGAAGCGTTCGGCCAGGACGCGGACGATGCCGCTGTGAATGGCGCCGTCGACGCCGAGATGGGGAGCCGTACCGCATGATCCGTATCGCACTCGCCGCATCGGCGGCCGCGCTCGCGGCTCTTCCGGCGCAGGCCGCAACCGGGCCGTTCTTCTCGCTGGGGAACACCAACTTCGTGGTGCTCCTCGCCTTCATCCTGTTCCTGGCGATCCTTGTCTACTTCAAGGTGCCGGGTCTTCTGATGAAGATGCTCGACAAGCGGGCCACCACGATCCGGTCCGAACTGGACGAGGCGCGCGCCCTCCGCGAGGAGGCCCAGACCGTCCTCGCCGAGTTCGAGCGCAAGCAGAAGGACGTGCAGGATCAGGCTCAGCGCATCGTCGCGCAGGCTAGGTCCGATGCCGAGGAGGCTGCCCGGCAGGCAAAGGCGGACCTTGAGGCGTCCATCACGCGCCGCATGGCGACCGCGGAGGAGCAGATCGCGTCCGCCGAGGCGTCCGCGGTTCGCGAAGTTCGCAACCGCGCCATCGAGGTGGCGACGGCGGCCGCCGCGCGCGTTCTCAAGGAGCGCATGACAGGCGAGCGTCAGAACCGTCTGATCGACGAGAGTATCGGGACGGTCGAAGCCAAGCTTCACTGAACCCGACCTGCGCTCATCTGCGGATGATACAAAGACCGCTCCGCGCCTGATCGGCCGGGGCGGTTTTCGTTTGCCGGCCTGCAACTCCGCCGCGGGGGAACGGGCAACGAAAAAGGGCGGGATCCGAAGATCCCGCCCTTCCTGCGACGTCTGTCCGGCCGATCAGTTCGGGCGGATGATGACTTCGACGCGGCGGTTCTGCTGACGGCCGGCGGCGTCGAGGTTGGACGCGATGGGCTGATCCTCGCCCCGGCCGATGGACCGGACGCGGGCCGGGTTCACACCGGAGTTGATCAGCACGCCCGCGACGGATTGTGCCCGGCGCTGGGAAAGCTGCTGGTTGTAGGAGGCAGCACCCGTGTTGTCGGTATGGCCGATCACGTCCACCGTGGTGTTGGGGTAACGCTGCAGGTTCGCCGCGAGCGAGCGCAGGTCGGATTGCAGGTCCGGACGCAGGGAGGCGCTGTCGGTGGCGAAGAGGATGTCCTGCGGAAGGGTCAGGATCAGCTCGTTGCCGGTATTCTGGATACCGACGTTGTTGCCCATCTGCTGGCGCAGTTCGGCTTCCTGCTTGTCGAGCTGGTTGCCGATGACGCCGCCGGCCGCGGCACCGATCACAGCACCGCCGACGGCGCGGCGGCGGCGATCCTCGGCGTCCTCACCAGTCAGCGCGCCGGTGGCCGCACCGACGAGACCGCCGACGATGGCGCCGTCACGAGTGCGGTTGGGGTCGGAGCCGTCGTTCAGAAGGCGCGGGTCGGTACAGGCGGAAAGCGCGATCGTGCCGGTCAGCGCGGCCGCCGCGAATTTGAAGGAGATGCTCATTCGAATCTTGCCTCAAGTGTTGGTGTGGAATGTCTGCCCTTATTTTTAGGGCAACTTGTCGCCCTTTACAGCAAGTGACAACGCACGTTAGCGAAGAATCGCGCACGTCGTCGTGACTCCAGGAGCAGGGCGGGTTTCAGACCGCGTCGGCGCGCGCCGATTCCCAGGCGAGGATGGCGCGCTTGACCGGCAGCCCCCAATGGTAGCCCCCAAGCCCGCCCGAGGCGCGGATCGCCCTGTGGCAGGGAATGAGGAAGCCGACCGGGTTGCGCCCGACCGCGGTTCCGACGGCCCGCACCGCGCCCGGATGGCCGATGGCGGCCGCGATGTCCGAGTAGGTCGCGACATGGGCGGTCGGAATAGCCATCAACGCCTCCCACACCTTGATCTGGAACGGCCCGCCCGGTGGGTCCAAACGGGCCTCGCCCCGGCCCTCGAACGCGGCGGTGATCCAGGGGGCGAGCGCGGCGGGGTCTTCCCGCAGCTCTGCCTTCGGCCAGCGACCGGCGAGGTCCGCCATCACGGCCTCCCGCCCGGTCTCGGCGGTGAAGCCGAGCCCGCAGAGGCCACGCTGCGTCGCCATCGCGATGACCTCGCCGAAAGGGCTGTCGAATGTGCCCCATGCGATGCGCTGGCCCTCTCCCTTCGCGGCCCAGGCGCCGGGGCTCATCGCTTCCCAGCGAAGGAAGAGATCGTGCAGACGGCCCCCGCCCGACAGGCCGGCCCCGTCCGCGGCCTCAAGGACGGTATGCCGGTCGCGCAGGAGCGCCTTGGCATGGCCGAGCGCGAGATACTGCTGGTAGCGCTTGGGCGAGACGCCAACCCAGGCCGAAAACAGGCGCTGGAAGTGCGACGAACTCATGCCCAGGCGGGCGGCCAGGTCGTCGAGCGGCAGGTTGCCGCCGGCCGCGTCGATCTCCTCCAGCGCCCTGCGCATGACGCCGTAGTGATAGGCGCCGCTCAAATCCTGCTCGTCCCGCATCGCTGTCGTCTCCGTCCATCCAGGCCCCGACACTGACGCACGGGGGACGCGCCCGGCGACCCGGAACCTGCGCCTTATTCAGCGAGGAGCGGACCGAGGGACTGGCCGCCGAGGATGTGCACGTGCATGTGCGGCACCTCCTGAAGGCCTGCCTCGCCGACATTGGAGATGAGACGGTAGCCTCCCTCCTCCAGCCCCTCGCGGCGGCAAACCTCGGCGATCGCGCGCGTAAAATCGGCGATCTGCGCGTCTGATGCCTCGCGCGCGAAGTGATCGTAGGTCACGTAGGCGCCCTTCGGGATCACGAGAACATGGACCGCCGCCTTGGGCGTGATGTCCCGGAAGGCGAGGGAGTGCTCGGTGTCCAGAACGGTGTCGTTCGGGATCTCCCCGCGCAGGATCTTCGCGAAGATGTTGGTGTCGTCATAGGCGTGGGTCATGCCGGGTCCTTTTCGTAGAGGGAGCGTTCGGGAAGGGCTGCGGTCATTCGGTGAAGAGGTGGGGCATCGAGGTGATCTCCCTCGCCTCCTCATGGGAGATCGAGAGGAAGCGGGCGAGGGGGCCGGCGTTCTCCTCCGGATCCGCAGATTGCCGGATGCGCTCCAGATGCGGGAAACCGGCCTGCCGCAGCCGACCGCTTTCATGGAGGATATCATAGCGGATCGTGGGGATCAGCCGACCTATCACGTCCTTCGGCGTGGACGATCCGGCAAGGCCGACGCGCATGGCGTGGCCGGCGAGGTAATCGTCCGTCATGTCGCATTCGATCTCAAGCATCCGCATGGTCGAGCGGTCAGACTGCAAATCCTGCATGAGGTCGATCATCGACGGGTCGAGGCAGATCGCGAGCCGCTCCTTGCCGTGGTAGTCGAACAGCATCCGGATGAGGGCGCGCCGGTGCCGTGTCCGTTTCTCAAGGGTGGACTGGATGCCGCCGAGATCGGGCAGGTCGCTGTCTTCCTCGTTGAAGAGGTAGTCGATGCCCGGCACCGCCGTGACCTGCTTGATCCGCGCCATCAGCCGCTTAGCCACGTGCCACTTCTTGCACACCACGATCAGCAGCTCCCGCGGCTGTTCGTGGCCCGCCTCCTCCCAGAACCGGGCGGCGTAGCGGCGCCCGATCCGGCCGCGTCCGGCCAGGAAGCGATAGAGGCTCTCCGCCTCGCCCGAGATCGGGAAATGCACGCCTGTCTCGGCATAGATCCGACCGAGCCGGGCCTTCAGATCCGTCGCCTCCGGGCTGATCTTGCGGGCGAAAAGGGAATCCTGGGTGAGCAGGAGGTCGAAGTGGTCGTTGTAGAACGTCACCGGCATCCCGTAATCGGTGAACATGAGCAGCGTCAGCGTCCGGGTCTCGATCTCCACGCCCGGCACCACGTGGCGCACGACGGTCTGGAAGAAGGTCTCGTCCGGGATCCAGGTCCGCCGGAAGAAGCGCATCGCGTCCGGCCGCTCCTCGCAGAAGGACAGGACCGCCTCGACGGTGCGGCGCCGAAGACACCACCACTGGCTACCGATCATGATCTGCAGATCCGAGGGGATCTGCCGCGTCAGGCCAAGCCGCGATTGCAGCGCCAGGCTGGCGTAGAACAGGCTCTTGTGCTTGCGTTCGTTGAAGAAGTGCCGGTGAGTGAGCCGCTCGCCCTTGATCCCCGTCTTGATCCAGTCGCTCTCGAAGAAGTCGAAGCTCTCGATGTAGTCGACATCCTTCGAGTCGAGGAAATGATGGGCGTACTCGGCCGATTTGATCGACATGCAATCGCCGGAGAGCAGGTAGAAGTGCGTCGCCCGCCGAAAGGCCGCCACCGCGGCGCGTGTGGCCTCGAGGGTCGCCTCGACGAGACTCCACTCGCCCCATCCGCACTTCACCCGCCGCCGGGCAAAGGTCACGTTCGGATTGCCCGCAAGGGCGGTCTCGATCTTCTGGAACGCGTCTTTCGGCGCGCGACCGTCGAAATGGATCGCCATGCAGTCGCCGGCCGCGGTCAGTCGCTCGGCCTGGGCGATCACCGCGTCGGGGTCCTTGTGACACAGCAGGATGTAGGCGATCCGGGCCATCCGGTCCTTTCGCGGAAGCAATTCATTGATTGCAGACTGATTATCGTGAAGAGCCGTTGAAATGACAGGGGTTGTTTGCTCTCTTGCCGCAGGAAGCGGCCATGGCTGGCGGCGGACCCTGTCGTCATGAAGAGAGGCCTGAATGGGATTTCCCGGAACGTGGATGACCGAGAGCGAAAGCATGGTGTATCGCGTGGTGCCGAAATGCGCCTGCTCCACCATCGGTCAGATCATGTACTACTCCGACCATGGTGCGTTCTTCGACGGTGACGTGCACGATGCCGAGGCGGGGCTGCACAAATGGGGCTTCGAGAACAGCAAGCCGCTCATCGAGGCGAACGTGAAGGGCCATCGAAGCCCGACCTTCACCTGCGTGCGCAACCCCTACGCGCGCATCCTGTCCTCCTTCTTCGACAAGATCTGCGGCATCCAGCGCAACGGCAACCGGTATCGCGGCAACCTCGTGCCCCAGCTCGTCCAGCGCTACGGGATCGAGGTGGGGGACCCCGAGACGGGCTTCGAGTTCGATCAGATCCGCTCCTTCCGGCGCTTCCTGCTCTTTGCGCGGGACACGATCCGCTTCCGCCGCCCGATGGAGCCGGACATCCACTGGTCGGCCATGTCCTCACATATCTCCACGTTCATCGTGAACGGCGGGCGCTACGACAGGATCTTCTGGACCGAGAAGTTCAACGAGGGAATGCAGCAGGTTCTGAGCGCCTGCGACACGCCCCATTCCGTCGACCTGGCGACGATCCCGCGCTTCAATGAGAGCGAGGGGCATGGCCCGAAACGAGCGCACCCGGTCGAGGACTACTTCGACGACCTTTCGATGCATCTCGTCTTCGAAATGTACAAGAAGGATTTCCAGCTCTTCCGGTACGATTTCGAGAACCCTGCCAACAAGATGCCGGTAGGCGAGGTCGATCTGGACGAGGTTCACGCCAAGCTCGGCAACTGATCCTGCGGTTGACCTCGGCCGATTTCGGCAAAGATGATCACTGGAGAAACCGGACAATCGGGAGGATTGCGGGGACCCCGCCGAGGAGGGCGGGGACCTGCGACTTGGCATGAGCGACGAACTGCATATCAGACGGGACGGCCGGGCAGGGCGCATCACCCTGACGCGTCCCGATGAACGCAACCGGCTGACGGCAGGCTGCTGCCGCGAGATCCGGGAGGCGCTCGAGAGGTGGCAGGGGGACGACGCCGTCTCCCTCATCGTGATCGACGCCGAGGGAGATTTCTGCGCCGGCCGCGATCTGGGCGAGTTCCTGCGCCATGCGCGGGAGGGGGGAGCAGAGACCGCCGCAGAGGTGCTGCGCTGCGAGTACCGCCTTGCGGACCGGATCGCCCAGCCGAGCAAGCCGATCGTCTCCTTCCTCTCCGGCCGTGTGGCCGGGACCGGCGTCGCCTTGGGCTGTTTCGCGCAGCGCCGCGTGGTGGGGAATGGCAGCCGCATCGTGTTCGACGGCTGCGCAACCGGCCTCATCCCGGATACCGGCGGGACCTACCTTCTGGCGCGGGCTCCCGCACGGCTCGGCGAGTATTTCGGGCTCGCCGGCGTGTCCGCGGGGCCGGGAGACGCTGTCTGCGGCCGTCTCGCCGACGCCTTCGTGCCGGAGAAGGACTGGCCGGATCTCATCGACGAGCTCTGCCGGACCGGCCGTCTCCGCACGGTGGACGAGGCCGCCTATCCCGCGCCGGATGCGCCGCTCCTCTATGCGTGCCAGGCTCTCGACGAGGTCTTCGCGCTCGGTACCGTGCCGGAGATGCTCGCCGCGCTTGAAGCGGAGGCGACGGAGGACGATTCGGAGGCCGCCCTCGCCGCCGAAGCCGCCGCGTCCATCCGCTGCGCCGCGCCCCTGTCCATGGACTGGACGCTCGCCACGGTCCGGGATCTGCGTAGCTCCGGCGGCAGTGTCCGCGACGCCCTCGATCTGGAATTCCGGTTCATGCGGCGCGCAGCCGAAGATCAGGCCCGGCTGGACGCGCTGCAAACCGTCCATTCCGGTGGCGACCAGCCCGCCTGGCCCCACACGCTCGGCGCCGTTCCGGACGAGGCTCTGGCGAAGATGCGCGCTCCCCTTGGGCGCGATGCGCTCATGCTTCCGGAATGGGATGAGATGGTGGTTGGCGGCTGACACGTCCTGACGGAGCGTCGCGGTTGCTCCTATGCCGGCGTCGCCTATCGTCATGGTCAGGAGAGAGACCCCGGGAGGCCGACCGCATGACATTGCCCAAGACGCTGGAGGGGCGCCTGTCCCTCCCCGCCATCGCTGCGCCGATGTTCCTGACCTCGGGCCCCGAGCTCGTCATCGAGACCTGCCGCGCCGGCGTTCTCGGGACCTTCCCCGCCCTCAACCAGCGCACGACGGAAGGGTTTGCCGAGTGGCTGGACGAGATCGAGGACGCATTGGGCGACGGCGATGCCCCCTTCGGCGTCAATCTCATCGTTCATCGGTCCAATCCCCGCGTCGAAGCGGACCTGAAGGTGATCGTGGAGCACGAGGTTCCGCTGGTCATCACGTCTCTCGGCGCGGTCTCTGACCTTGTCGACGCGGTCCATTCCTATGGCGGGCTCGTCTTCCACGACGTGACCACGCGCCGCCATGCCGAGAAGGCCGCCGAGGCGGGCGTGGATGGAGTGATCGGGATCGCGGCAGGCGCGGGCGGCCATGCCGGCGCGACCAGCCCGTTCGCGCTCCTGACCGAGATCCGGCAGGTCTTCGACGGCACCGTCATTCTCGGCGGTGCCATCTCCACCGGACAGGACATCGCCGCGGCTCGCGTCATGGGGGCGGACCTCGCCTATCTCGGCACGCGCTTCATCGCGACCGAAGAGGCGATGGTGGACGATGCGTACAAGCGCATGATCATGGACAGCGGCGCCGCGGACGTCGTCTACACCCCCGCAATCTCCGGCGTGAACGCCAACTTCCTGCGTCCCTCCATCGTCGCGGCTGGGCTCGATCCAGACAATCTCGGCCCCGGCGGCAAGCTGGATGCCGGGCACGAGGCGAAAGCCTGGAGCACCGTTTGGTCTGCCGGGCAGGGGAGCGCGGCGATCACGGACGTGCTGCCGACGGCTGAACTCTGCGCGCGGCTCCTCGAGGAGTACCGCGCCGCCATGGCCTCGGCGGGGATGGATCCCTTTGCCGCGGCGCCTTCGGCTTGACCCGGCGCGCCTGACCGCCATTCTGCGCCGATGTCACCGATCCGCCGTCTCTCCTTCATTCGCTCGCTGATCCAGCGCGGGCGCCCCGAATTCTCGACCATGGCGCTGCTCGCACTTCTTGCGATGGTGGCATGGGGGTTCGCCGAGCTGGCGGAAAGCGTGGCCTACGGTCCCGCGGCCCGGCTCGAACGGGCGATCATCCTGTTGATGCGCACGCCCGGCGATCCGTCGAATCCGATCGGCCCGCCGTTCGTGGAAGAGCTGATGAGGGATTTCACCGCACTCGGTGGCGTGGGTGTGCTCACGCTCCTCACCATCGCCGTCGCCGGACTGCTCTGGCTTCAGCGCAACCGCATGTCGATGGTGGTGCTGCTGATCGCGGTCTCGTCCGGGATCCTCTTCTCGCAGGTCGCGAAGAACGCGTTCGACCGGGCGCGGCCGGACATCGTGCCACACGGGTCCATCGTCCACACCGCGTCCTTCCCGTCCGGCCATTCGATGATGTCCGCGATCGTGTACCTGACGTTGGCGGTACTGGTGGCGCGGGTGCAGGAGCGGCGGGCCATCAAGATCTACGTCATCGCCCTGGCGGCGCTCCTCACGATCGCGGTGGGGGTAAGCCGGGTCTATCTCGGTGTGCACTGGCCGTCGGACGTGCTGGCCGGCTGGGCCGCTGGGACCGGCTGGGCGCTGGCGGTGGCCCTGGCGACCGAGCTTCTGGACCGCGGCGAGCCGCCGAGCATGGTGCTGACGGACCGGGATTCGCCGAACCACCCGGAATTCAAGGCGAAGGGCGGGGACGCCTGAGCCCCCCGCCGGATTGGGCCGGTCAGATCAGCCCGGCATCCCGGAAGAGCGCCTTGATGTCGGCCTCGGGGCGGGCGCCGAAATGGCCGATGACCTCGGTCGCGGCGATGCAGCCCATGCGGCCGCAGGTCTTGAGGTCCTTGCCGGTGACGAGACCGTAGAGGAAACCCGCCGCGAACTGGTCTCCCGCGCCGGTCGCGTCCACCGGTACGACACGGGAGACCTCCGCCTCGGCTCGCTCGCCATCCCGGAAGAGCAGGACGGAGTCGCCAGATCGCGTGCAGACGACGAGATCGCAATCCGCCACGGCCAGCTCCATCGCCGCATCGAGCGAGTCCGTCTGGTAGAGGGACATCCATTCCTCGCGGTTGCCGATCACGAAATCCATCGGGCCGGCGACGAGACTGCGGAAATCCTCCCGGTGCCGGTCCACGCAGAACGGATCCGACAGCGCGATCCCGGCACGACCCCCGCCCGATCGGACGAGATCCGCGGCGCGGAGGAACGCCTGCTTGCCGGGGCTCTTGTCGAAGAGATAGCCCTCGAGGAACAGGATGTCGGCGCCCCGAATCTCCTCCTCCGGCAGGTCTTCCGGGCCCAGTTCGGCGGAGATGCCGAGATAGGTGTTCATCGAGCGCTCGCCGTCCGGGGTGACGAAGATCATGGACCGGCTCGATGGAAGATCCGCCCCGGCGACGGGCGCGTTCAAAAACGTCGATCCCGGCGGCATGGCGGAGGCGTAGAACCGGCCGAGCGCGTCGTCGCGGACCTTGCCGATGAGACCGGCGGAGAGGCCGAGCGCGCCGAGGCCTGCGAGCGTGTTCGCCACGGAACCGCCGGCGACCTGACGCCGCTCCTCCATCGCTCCGTAGAGCGTTTCGGCCCGCTCGCGCTCCACGAGCTGCATGATGCCCTTCTCGATCCCCATGTGGTCGAGGAACGTGTCGTCGCAATGGGAGAGGACGTCGACGATGGCATTCCCCATCCCGATGACGCTGTAGCCGCTCATGCCGTCTTTCCTTCGTTGCAGCACAGATCCCCCAGCACGCAGGCGCCGCATTTGGGGTTCCGCGCCGTACAGGTGTAGCGCCCGTGCAGGATCAGCCAGTGGTGGGCGTGAAGTTGAAATTCCGCGGGGACGTGGTCCTCGATCGCCCGCTCGACAGCGATGACGTCCTTGCCGGGCGCGATGCCGGTGCGGTTCCCGACGCGGAAGATATGCGTGTCCACCGCCTGCGCGGGCATCTTGAACCACGAATTGAGAACGACATTCGCCGTCTTCCGCCCGACCCCCGGCAGTGCCACGAGGGCGGCACGGGAGGAGGGGACCTCGCCACCGTATTCCTCCACGAGGATGCGGGAGAGCTTCAGGACGTTCTTCGCCTTGTTCCGGAAGAGACCGATGGACTTGATGTGCTCCGCGATGCCCTCTTCGCCGAGAGCCAGCATCGCCTCCGGTGTGCGGGCAGCGGCGAACAGCGGTTCGGTGGCCTTGTTCACACCGCGATCCGTTGCCTGCGCGGACAAAACGACGGCGACGAGAAGGGTGAACGCGCTGTCATGCACGAGCTCCCCCTTCGGCTCCGGCTCCGCGTCACGAAAGCGGGTGAAGGCCTTTACGAGGTCCGGATAGGAAAGCTGCGGTTTCATCGGTTCCGGGTATGCCGGGGATCGCCGGGAGCGGCAAGCGGGAGCATCGCCCGGCCGCCGGGTGGGCCGTCTTCGGCAGGAAACGTGGAGCGGACGGTGGGCGGGGGCGGGACATCCAGCCGGCGCGCGGCTTGCTACGTCATGCCGCTGCGGCGGCTTCCTTTGCTCCGGCGATCATGTGTTCGGCGACGAAGCCGAGGACAGCGCTCCAGGCGTCTTCCGTCTCCTCCGTCCAGAGGGGGCCAGTCGCCTCCCTCAGCGTGGCGATCAGGGTACTGGCGACGACGGGATAGTGCTCCGGCCGCGCGCCGTAGCCCTGATGGCGCGCGCCGAGCGCCTTGAGCGGGGCGATGAGGGCACGGGGCGTGTGAAGCGAGGTCAGCGCCGTCTGGAGCATGTCCTTCAGTTTGGAATGCTGACCGCGCATGTCCTGCGGAAAGATCGCGCGGAGGCCGGGGTTTTCCGAGAAGAGCAGCCCGTAGAAGTTCGCCACCAGCGCATCGTCCCGCGAGGACGCGAGCAGAAAGCTGCGGCGGACGGCTACGATCTGGTGCGAGGACGGCATCTCGGGCTCCGGTTCTGCTACCGCAGAGGAAACCTGATTCGCATTAACACGCGGTGAAGTGGTTCAGCTTTCCGCCCAGTCCTCGTGCACGAACTTCTTGTCGCAATAGGGACATTCGACCCAACCCGTCTCGTGGCTGACCGAAAGCCAGACGCGGGGATGCCCGAGGCCCGGGCCGCTGCCGTCGCAGACCACGCGCATTTTGTTCACGACCTCGGTCTCCGGGGGATCGATGGAGGGGGATCCGGGGGGCTTGGTCATTGCGGTTTCCTTGTCGCGGCGCCCGGTGGGCCTTAAGTTCGCGGCATCATAAGGAACGCCCTTGCACGGGCAAGGGGCCGGAGGGCGCATGACGGGCAACGCCATCGAGATCGACGGGCTGACGAAGACTTACGCGGCGGTGGGCGGCGAGCCCCCCAAGACCGCGCTGGACGGAGTCGACCTCACAGTGCGCGCGGGCGCGATCTTCGGGCTTCTGGGGCCGAACGGCGCCGGCAAGTCCACCTTGATCAACATTCTCGCGGGCCTCGTGGTGAAGACCTCGGGGAAGGTTCGGATCTGGGGCTTCGACCAGGATGTGAATCCGCGGCAATCGCGCGCGTCCATCGGCGTGATGCCGCAGGAGCTGAACATGGATCCCTTCTTCACGCCGCGCCAATCGCTCGAGGTGCAGGCCGGGCTCTACGGCGTGCCGAAGCGGGAGCGGCGGACGGACGAGATCCTCGAAACCATCGGCCTTACGGACAAGGCCTCCGCCTATGCGCGTAACCTGTCTGGGGGCATGCGGCGGCGGCTGCTTCTGGGCAAGGCGCTGGTTCACCGCCCGCATGTTCTCGTCCTCGACGAGCCGACGGCCGGCGTGGATATCGAACTGCGCAAGATGCTGTGGAGGAACGTGCGGCGGCTGAACGAGGAGGATGGCATGACGATCATCCTCACCACGCATTACCTCGAGGAAGCGCAGGAGATGTGCGACGAGATCGCCATCGTCGACCGGGGCCGGATCGTGGCGCAGGATTCGACGCAGAACCTCGTGGGCCGTCTCGATGCCAAGGCCCTTGTGGTGACGCCGCAGGAGGATACGCCCATCGGGGAGCTTCCGGGCCTGCCGGAGGGCGTCGAGATGTCGCGCCGTCCGGCGGGGGCCGTGGCGCTCACCTACCGGCGCGGCGAGGTGACGGCGGGGCAGCTTCTCGACATCGTGCGCGCGGCCGGGATTTCCGTGGCCGATGTGCGCAGCGAGGAGCCGAATCTCGAGGATGCGTTCCTCGCCCTGACCTCGCATGCGGACGAGGAGACGTCCGTCGAGGCCGGCGCCGCCTGAATGCTCTACGAGGTGCCGGACGCCGAGCGGCTTGCCCGGTCTCGCGTCCTCGTGACGCTCCTGCGCGAAGCGGCGACGCGGTGCGGCGGGCATCTGGAGATCGAGCGGACATTCGGTCATCTGGCGCGATTCGTCCGGGCGGACGGGCAGGCGCGGCCGATCTTCGGCGCCTCTCTCGGCGTGAACTCCGACGCGGCGGCGGCGATCGCCGCGGACAAGGGCTGGACCGCCGAGGTGTTGCAGGCCGCCGGGCTGCCGGCCGCCGAGGGGATCACGGTCTTCGCCGAGACGTTCCGGGACAGGCTCGGGCTCAGGATCGGCGCAGCGGGCGCCGGCCTGCCGGGCTTGCCGGAGGCTGTGGCCTTCGCCGCCGGCGCGCCGGTCGCGGTCAAACCGAACAACGGCTCCGAGGGGCGCGGCGTGTCGCTCGCAACGGGCGCGGCCCAGATCGAGCGGGATCTCGGCGCGCTCCTCGCCCGCGAGGATCGGGCGCGGGTGGAGCGGCTCCTGCCGGGCACCGATCACAGGCTGTTCGTCCTCGACGGGCGGGTGCGGGCGGCTTACCGGCGCGCGCCGCCCTTCATCGAGGGGGACGGGGTGCGCAGCGCCGACGCGCTCGTCACGGAGGCATTGGAGAAAATTGCGAGGGGCAAGCGAGGCGCCGTCCTTTCGGAGGCCGATCCACGCATCGCCCGCTCGCTCGCCGCGGCGGGGATGTCCCGAAACGACGTGGTGCAGGACGGGCGGCGGGTGCCGCTCCTCTTCGGGGCGAACCTCTCCACCGGCGGCTCCCTCGTCGATCTGACGGGGCGGCTGGCGCCGGGAGCCGAGGAGATCGCGGTGCGTGCGGCGGATGCGCTGGGGCTCGCCGCGGCGGGTGTGGACGTGATGGCCGGGGACCTGGCGGCGACGGCCGCGGATGCGGCGATCCTCGAGGTGAATTCCGCGCCCGGCCTCGACAATTACGCGGGCTCGTCGGCCGAGGCCCGGGAGCGTTCGATCGGCATCCTTGCGGACATGCTCGCGCGGCTCTGACCGAAGGCGCCTTCCCGCCCCATGGATTCCGCCGCGCGACCCGGCTAGAGATCGCGCCACCCCAACCATGCGACAGGAGCGGCGCGCCATGGCATTCGGCAAGGGACACCACCTGCATCTCATCGACGGCTCGGCGTTCATCTTCCGCGCCTACCACGCGCTGCCGCCGCTGACGCGGAAGTCGGACGGCCTGCCGATCGGGGCGGTCTCGGGCTTCTGCAACATGTTGTTCCGGTACATCGAGGACAGTGCCGGCCCGGATGCGCCGACCCATGCCGCCGTGATCTTCGACAAGGGCTCGCACACCTTCCGCAACGAGATCTACGATCTCTACAAGGCCAACCGGGACGAGATGCCGGAGGACCTGCGCCCGCAGATCCCGCTCACCCGCGAGGCCACCCGGGCGTTCAACATCGCCTGCGAGGAGAAGGCCGGTTTCGAGGCGGACGACATCATCGCCGCCCTTGCCTGCCAGGCCCGCGAGGCGGGCGGCCGCGTGACCATCATCTCCTCCGACAAGGATCTGATGCAGCTCGTCGGCGGCGGGGTGGAGATGCTGGACGCGATGAAGAACAAGCGCATCGGCGTCGAGGAAGTGGAGGAGAAATTCGGCGTCGGCCCCGATCGCGTGGTGGACGTGCAGGCGCTCGCGGGCGACTCGGTCGACAACGTGCCGGGCGCACCCGGCATCGGGCTCAAGATCGCGGCCCAGCTCATCAACGAATACGGCGACCTCGAGACGCTTCTGGAGCGCGCGGGCGAAATCAAGCAGCCCAAGCGGCGGCAGACCCTGATCGATCATGCCGAGCAGATCCGTCTCTCGAGGCGCCTCGTCCAGCTCGACTGCGACACTCCGCTCGACTTCACGCTGGACGATCTCGAGGTGAAGGAGCCGGACGCGGACGTGCTGCTCGAGTTCCTTGGCCGGATGGAGTTCCGCACGATCTCCAAGCGCGTCGCGGAGAAGCTGGGCGTCGAGGCGCCGGCGATCGAGGATCAGGCTCCGGCCCAGGCCGATGCGCCGCCCGTACCCGAGGCCGTGCCCTTCGATCCGGAGGCCTACGAGTGCATCCGCTCCATGACCCAGCTCGACGCGTGGCTCGACCGGATCGCGGCGCAGGGTTACGTCGCCTTCGACACCGAGACGACCTCGCTCTCCGAGATGCGGGCCGAGCTCGTCGGGATCTCCCTCGCCATCGCGCCCGGCCGCGCCTGCTACATCCCGCTCGCCCACCGCTCCGGAGAGGACGACATGTTCGGCGGAGGGCTGTCGGACGGGCAGATCGGCAAGGATCTCGTCCTTGAGGCGCTGAAGCCGATGCTGGAGGACCCGGCGATCCTGAAGATCGCGCAGAACGCCAAGTACGACGCGAAGATCCTCTCCCGCTGCGGCATCGAGGTCGCCCCGCTCGACGATACGATGCTGCTGTCCTACGCGCTCCATGCCGGCCTTCACACCCACGGAATGGATGCGCTGTCCGAGCGGTACCTCGGCCACAACCCCATTCCGATCAAGGAGCTCATCGGCTCCGGCAAGAGCCAGATCACCTTCGACCGCGTCCCGATCCCGGACGCGGTCCGCTACGCCGCCGAGGATGCGGACATCACCCTGCGCCTCTGGCAGCATCTCAAGCCCCAGCTCCATGCCGGACGGGTCACCACCGTCTACGAGACGCTGGAGCGGCCGCTGATCCCGGTGCTCGCGCGGATGGAACTGGAGGGCGTCAAGGTGGACCGGAACGTCCTCTCCCGCATGTCCGGTGCCTTCGCGCAGAAGATGGCCGAGTTGGAGGCGGACATCCACGCCCTCGCAGGCGAGCCGTTCAACGTGGGCTCCCCCAAGCAGCTGGGCGAGATCCTGTTCGACAGGATGGGGCTCGAAGGCGGCAAGAAGGGCAAGACCGGCGCCTGGTCCACGCCCGCCGACGTGCTGGAGGATCTGGCGACGGTGCACGATCTGCCCGGCCGCGTCCTCGACTGGCGCCAGCTCTCCAAGCTGAAGTCCACGTATACCGACAGCCTTCAGGACCACATCAATCCCGAGACGGGCCGCGTCCACACCTCCTATTCCATCGCAGGCGCCAATACCGGCCGCCTCGCCTCCACGGAGCCGAACCTTCAGAACATTCCGATCCGCACCGAGGAGGGCCGCCGCATCCGGGAGGCCTTCGTGGCGGAGGAGGGCAAGGTCCTGCTCTCGCTCGACTATTCCCAGATCGAGCTGCGCATACTCGCCCATATCGCCGGGATCGACGCGCTGCGCGAGGCGTTCCGGGACGGGGTCGACATCCACGCGCTGACCGCTTCCGAGATGTTCGGAACGCCCGTCGAAGGGATGGACCCGATGATCCGGCGACAGGCCAAGGCGATCA
Source organism: Tropicimonas sp. IMCC34011 (assembly GCF_003390865.1). GTDB lineage: Bacteria > Pseudomonadota > Alphaproteobacteria > Rhodobacterales > Rhodobacteraceae > Tropicimonas_B. The sequence continues at coordinate 153,432 of NZ_QMEJ01000004.1, read as the reverse complement.
ATTTCGGCGTGATTTACGGCATCTCTGGCTTCGGTCTGGCGCGCAACCTGAGGATCCCGCGGGAGGACGCACAAGCCTTCATCAACCGCTATTTCGAACGCTTCCCCGGCATCAAGGACTACATGGACGCGACCACGAAGTTCGCGAAGGCCAACGGCTACGTGGAGACCCTCTTCGGCCGCCGGATCAACACGCCCGACATCAATGCCAAGGGGCCGGGGGCCGGTTTCGCCAAACGCGCCGCGATCAATGCGCCGATCCAGGGGACGGCGGCGGATATCATCCGGCGCGCCATGATCCGCATGGAGCCCGCAATCGAGGGGATGCCGGCGAAGATGCTCCTGCAGGTGCATGACGAATTGATCTTCGAGGTGGACGAGAGCGCGGCGGACGAGGTCTCCGAGCGCGTGCGCGAGGTCATGGAAGGCGCTGCCGACCCGGCCGTGAAGCTTTCCGTCCCCCTCGTCGTGGAGGCTGGCAGGGGGCCGAACTGGGCCGCGGCACATTGAGCCGGGAGCCGGTCCCTTGCCCTAACGTCCGAAGAGGGCGGCGTCCCCTCAGCCGTCAGGCAGCTCGCTCGCGAGAATGATGGGGAAGAAGGTCCCGCCGGAGCGAAGGCCGAACCAGAGCGTGCCTTCCACTTCCTCGCGGGTGCCGGCGTCGACGAGGCGGTAGAACGTCTTGCGGTCGACAAGGGCTTCGAGGTTGCGTCGGATGAGGACGTAGGGGGAGGGCTCGCCGGTCGCCGCGTCGCGCTCCACGCGGATCGGGTGATCGGGCCCGGCGGTCACGGCATCGCCGACCTGAGTGGTGAACCGGATCATCTGCTCCGCCCCGTCTCCCTCGATCTCCGCGTCTTCCGCCACGAAAGGCGCGTCCTCCACGCGGATGCCGACCTTCTCGACCGGAGACTTGAGGAAGTAGGCATCCCCTTCGCGCCAGAGGATCGTGGAAAAGAGCTTCACCAGCGCCTTTCGCCCGATCGGCGTGCCTTCGTAGAACCATGTCCCGTCCCGGCGGATCTCCATGTCGAGATCGCCGCAGAAGGGCGGGTCCCAGGCCTCGAGAGGTGGTCCTTTGCCCGATCCGGAGGCAGCGCGCGCGGCCTCGGCGAGACTTTCGGCGGAGGCCGCGGTGTTGCCGGTTCTCACATCACTGTGGCTGGACTTGGCTTTCGGCATTCCCTCACACTCCCCATGCGTGCGATCCGTCGTGCCGAAAGCTAATCCACGAGGAGCGTTTGTCATGTCCGACCCCACCGAACTGGTCGCCGAGATCGAGCGGCTGGGCGGCCTGCTTGGCGAGGCGAAGACCTCCATCACCCGCCGGTTCATCGGTCAGGAAAAGGTGGTGGATCTCGTCCTCTCGGCTCTCGTCTGCGGCGGTCATGGCCTGCTGATCGGCCTTCCGGGGCTCGGCAAGACGCGCCTCGTCGAGGCGCTCTCCACCGTGATGGGGCTGTCCGGGAACAGGATCCAGTTCACGCCGGACCTGATGCCGGCGGACATCCTCGGCTCCGAAGTTCTCGACACGCTCGAGGGCGGGCGGCGTGAGTTCCGCTTCGTGGAGGGGCCGATCTTCTGCCAGCTCCTGATGGCCGACGAGATCAACCGCGCCAGTCCCCGGACGCAATCGGCCCTCCTCCAGGCGATGCAGGAGCGCGAGGTAACCATTGCCGGCGCGCATCGCGCCCTCGGCGTGCCCTTCCACGTCCTCGCGACGCAGAACCCGATCGAGCAGGAGGGCACCTATCCGCTGCCAGAGGCTCAGCTCGACCGCTTCCTGGTGCAGATCGACGTGGATTATCCGGACCGCGCCACCGAGCGGGAGATCCTGATGGCGACCACGGGCACGGAGGACGCCGAGGCGCAGGCCGTGTTCACCGCGCAGGAGCTTCTGAATGCGCAGACGACGATCCGCCGCATGCCGGTGGGGGAGAAGATCGTGGACCTGATCCTGGACCTCGTCCGCGCCTGCCGTCCCGGGGAGCCCGGCGCGCCCGAACGGGTGAACCGGGATGTCGCCTGGGGGCCCGGCCCGCGCGCCGCGCAGGCGCTGATGATGACGGTCCGCGCCCGCGCGCTGCTCGACGGTCGCCTCGCGCCCTCTCCCGAAGATGTCGCCGCGATGGCCGAGCCCGTCCTCCTCCACCGCATGGCGCTGACCTTCGCGGCGCGCGCCCGCGGCGAGAGCCTCGCCGGGCTGATCCGGGAGATCGTGTACCAGCACACGCGCAGCGAGGTCGCCGCGTGAGCGATGGACCCGTCACCTCCCAGGCCGGTCCACAGCTGCGAACCCGCGCCGAGGGGCTGGCCTCCAGCCTTCCGCCGCTTCTCGCCGAGGCCGAGCAACTCGCCAACTCCGTCCTAACCGGCTCCCACGGGCGCCGCCGGGCCGGCGTCGGTGATGAGTTCTGGCAGTACCGACCCCTGAGCGTCGGTGACGAGGCACGGATGATTGACTGGCGACGCTCCGCCCGGTCGGACACGCATTACATCCGCGAGCGTGAATGGCAGGGAGCGCAGAGCGTCCTGATCTGGGTCGACGCCTCCAGCGCGATGGGTTTCACCGGGGATGCGTCGCGGCCCGCGAAATCCGACAGGGCGCGGCTTCTCGCGCTGGCGCTGTCGGTCCTTCTCGTGCGGGCCGGGGAGCGGGTCGGTCTTGCCAATCTCGGTCAGCCGCCGCGCGCCGGGCGGCTCTCCCTCGTCCGGATGGCCGAGGCCCTGACGGGCGATGCGCTGGATGGCGGCGAGTACGGCGTGCCTGACACGACCGGCCTGCCGCCCCATTCCCGCGCCGTCTTCATCAGCGATTTCCTCGGCGATCCCGCCGCGGTCGAAGAGAGCCTCGGCAAGGCCACCGACCGGTCGGTGCGGGGCGCGCTTCTGCAGGTGCTGGACCCGGTGGAAGAGACCTTCCCCTTCAACGGCCGCACGATCTTCGAGAGCATGGGCGGCGGGGTCCGGCATGAAACGCTGAAGGCCGGCGGCCTGAGGGAGCGGTATCTGGACCGGCTCGCCGAGCGGAAGGGGCGGCTCGACGAGCTCGGCCGTCTCTCGGGCTGGCTCTACACCTGCCACCACACGGGCGATTCGGCGCAGGCCGCGCTGCTTTGGCTCTATTCCGCCCTCGACCGGAGCCGCTGATCCATGTTCACGCTCGGTCCCCTCGGCTTCGCGGCCCCCGCGATCCTCACCGCGCTCGTGGTCCTTCCGGCGCTGTGGCTGATCCTGCGCGCCGTGCCGCCGGCGCCGATCCGGCAGCGGTTTCCGGGCGTGGCGCTGCTCCTTGGCTTGGGAGACGACGAGACGCAGAGCGACCGGACGCCGTGGTGGCTTCTGCTGCTCCGCGTCCTCGCGGCGGCGCTCATCATCCTCGCCTTCGCCGGCCCGGTCCTGAACCCGCAGGACGAGCGACCCGGCAGCGGCCCCCTCCTGATCCTCGCGGATGCGACGTGGGCGGATGCGCGGGACTGGCCGCGCCGCCTCGACCGGATGGAGGCGCTCGCGGAGGAAGCCGGACAGGCGGGGCGCTCCGTCGCCGTGGCGCTCTCCACCGATCTGCCGCCGGGTGGCCCGGAATTTCTCGCGTCGGATGCCTGGGCAAGTCGCCTGCCGGGGCTCTCCCCCTCTCCCTGGGCGCCTGAGCCGCAGGCTTTGGCGGAGTGGGCGGAGGCGTCGGAGGAGGCGTGGGAGACGTATTGGCTGTCGGACGGACTGGCCCGCGAGGGCCGTGAGGACGCGCTTCAGGCACTGGAGAGGAAAGGCGTCGTGACCGTCTTCGAAAGCCCGCGCCCCATCCATGCGCTCACCCCCGCCCGTTTCGAGGATGGCCTTGTGAAGGTGGATGTCCTGCGTGCGGCGGACGGCATCGAGGCGACCGTCCCCGTCGTGGCCCGCGGGCTCGATCCGTCCGGGACGGAGCGGGCCCTGGCACGGGTGGAGGCCACCTTCGCCCCCGGCGACACCCGCACGGAGGCCGCGCTCTCCCTCCCCGCCGAACTGCGCAATCGCATCACCCGGTTCGAGATCGAGGGCGCCCGCTCCGCCGGGGCCGTCGCGCTCGCCGATGACAGCCTCGAGCGTCGCGAGGTGGCCCTGATCGACGGCAGCGGCGCCCGCGAGGGGCTCGAGCTTCTCTCGCCGCTGCACTACCTGCAACAGGCGCTGGAGCCGACCGCGGATCTGCTGGAGGGCCAGTTGACGGACGTCATTCCCGCCAATCCGGACGCGATCGTCCTTGCCGATGTCGCCCGTCTCTCCCCGGCCGAGCGGGAGGCGCTGACCGGCTGGGTCGAGGGCGGCGGGTTGCTGGTGCGCTTCGCCGGACCGCGCCTCGCCGCGTCCGATGTCAGCCGGGACGAGGAGGATCCGCTCCTTCCGGTCCGGCTGCGGCAAGGGGGGCGGTCGGTCGGCGGCGCGATGAGCTGGGGCGAGCCGCGCAAACTTAGGCCGTTTCCGGACGGCACGCCCTTCGCCGGTCTGCTCGTTCCGGACGATGTCCGCGTCTCGGCGCAGGTCATGGCGCAGCCGGACCCCGATCTGCCGGAGCGCAGCATCGCCGCCCTCGACGACGGCACACCGCTCGTGACCCGCAAGCCCCTGGGCGACGGGCAGGTCGTTCTCTTCCACGTCACGGCCAATGCCGAATGGTCCACGCTTCCGCTCTCCGGGCTCTTCGTCCAGATGCTGGAGCGTCTCGCCGTCTCCACCCGCCCCTCGGTGCCGGACGCGGAGGACATGGAGGGCACGGTCTGGACCCCGGAGGAGGTGCTGGACGCCTTCGGCACGCTTCAGGACGCCGGCACCATGCCGGGCATCGCGGGCGAGGATCTCGTCTCCGCCCGGCCGGGGCCGGACACACCGCCGGGCCTCTATGCCGGCGAGGACCGCCAGCTTGCGCTCAACGTGATGGCCGAAGGGGATACGCTGGCCGCGACCGACTGGCCCCCGCGCATTCCCGTCGAAGGCATGGCGACCGAGGCGGAAACGCCGCTGAAGGGCCTCGCCCTCATCCTCGCCCTCCTCCTCCTGGCCGTCGACGTCGTCGCCTCCCTCCTTCTCACAGGCCGCTTCGGTCCCCGCGGGGCCGGGCGTGCGGCGGCGCTTGTCGCGGGGCTCCTGCTGGCCTCGTCCCTCGCGGACCCGGCGATGGCGCAGGAGCCGGCGCCCACGCCGACATCCGAGGTCGTTCTCGCCCACGTCATCACCGGGGACGCCCAGCTGGACGACACGGCGCAGGCGGGGCTGAGGGGCCTTTCGGACGTTCTCTTCGCGCGAACCTCGATCGAGCCCGCCGCGCCGGAGGCGGTGGACCTCGAGGCAGACGAGCTCGCCTTCTACCCGTTCCTCTACTGGCCCGTCAGCACGGCCCAGGAGATGCCCTCCGCCGATGCCTACGCCAAGCTGAACACCTACCTGCGGTCGGGCGGGATGATCCTCTTCGATACACGGGACGCGAACCTCGGCTCGGGCGAGACGCCCGAGGGTCGCAAGCTCCGGCAACTCGCCGCGCCGCTGGACATCCCGCCCATCGAGCCCATTCCGGAGGATCATGTCCTCACCCGGACGTTCTACCTGCTCCAGGACTTTCCCGGCCGCCACCTCGGCCGCGATATCTGGGTCGAGGCGTCGCCCGCCGATGCCGAGCGTGTGGAGGGGATGCCCTTCCGCAATCTCAACGACGGGGTGACGCCGGTCGTGATCGGCGGCAACGACTGGGCCGCGGCCTGGGCGACCGATCCGCAGGGCAACGCGATCTTTCCGGTTGGCCGGGGCTACTCCGGCGAGCGCCAGCGCGAGATCGCCTATCGCTTCGGCGTGAACCTCATCATGCATGTGCTGACGGGCAACTATAAGTCCGACCAGGTCCATGTGCCCGCACTTCTCGACAGGCTGGGACAATGACCGCAGGCCAGATTCTCTTCGATCCGCTCCTGCCGTGGTGGGCTCTCTGGGCTGCGGCCGGGATGGCGCTCGCCTGCACGATCCTCGCGCTCTGGAGGGGCCTCAAGGGCTGGTGGCTGCGCGGCCTCGCGGGGGCGGTTCTCTGCCTCGCCGTCGCCAACCCGTCCTTCCAGACGGAGGACCGCGCGCCGCTCAGCGACATTGTCCTGATGGTGCTGGACGAGAGCGCGAGCCAGCGGATCTCCGACCGCCCGGGCCAGACCGAGGAGGCCGCCGAGCGCATCCGCGCCGAGGTGGAGGCGCTGCCGAATACCGAATTGCGCGAAGTGACGGTTCGCGACGCCGAGGACGACGCCGGGACGCTGGCGATGACGGCCCTGTCGGAGCTTCTGGCGGAGGAGCCGCGCGCACGCGTCGCCGGCGCGATCCTCGTCACCGACGGCCAGGTGCACGACCTGGGTGCCGCGCCCGACCTGCCTGCTCCCCTGCACGTGCTCTTGACCGGAGAGGAGGACGACTGGGACCGCCGCCTCGAGATCACCAACGCTCCCGCCTTCGCCATCCTCGGCGAGGAGGTCATGCTGTCCCTGCGTGTCGAGGATCGCGGCGCCGTCCCCGAGGAGATGGCAGGCCGTGCCGAGCTTACCATTTCCGTCGACGGCTCCGAGCCCGTGCCCTTCGAGGTGCCCACGGGGGAGGAGCTGGAGCTGCCGGTCACGCTGCCTCACGGCGGCACGAACGTGATCCAGTTCTCCGTCGCCGGCGACGAGACGGAGCTGACGAACCGCAACAACGCGGCCGTCGTCCAGATCAACGGGGTGCGCGACCGGCTCCGTGTCCTTCTCGTCTCCGGCGAGCCGCATCCGGGGGAGAGGACATGGCGCAACCTTCTGAAATCGGATTCGTCGGTGGACCTCGTTCACTTCACCATCCTGCGCCCCCCGGAGAAGCAGGACGGCGTGCCGGTCACGGAGCTGTCTCTCATCGCCTTCCCGACGCGGGAGCTGTTTCTCGAGAAGATCGACGAGTTCGACCTGATCATCTTCGACCGCTACAAGCGCCGCGGCATCCTGCCGGCAATCTATCTCGACAACGTGCGCTCCTACGTCGAGCGGGGCGGTGCGGTGCTGGTGGCCGCCGGGCCGGATTATGCGTCCGCCGACAGCCTCTATCGCTCGCCGCTGGGGGACATCCTGCCCGGCGCGCCGACCGCGCGCGTGGTGGAGGAAGGGTTCCGGCCACGGATCACCGAAACCGGCGCCCGCCATCCCGTCACCGAGGGGCTGGACGACGTGGCCCTGCCGACGCCGCGCGCCGCGACCGAGACGGAGGGCGACGCCCCACCCTGGGGCAGCTGGTTCCGCCTGATCGAGACCGACGCGGCAGCAAGCGCGCAGGTCGTCCTGTCCGGGACCGACGAGGAGCGCCCGCTTCTGATGCTCGACCGGGTGGGGGAGGGCCGCGTCGCGCTCCTCGCCTCGGATCACGCCTGGCTCTGGTCGCGCGGCTACGAGGGGGGCGGGCCGCAGCTCGAACTCCTCCGCCGGCTCGCGCACTGGATGATGAAGGAGCCGGAGCTGGAGGAGGAGGCGCTGACCGCCACCGCCGATGGTCACGAGGTCACCGTCACCCGCCGGAGCCTCGGCGAGCCGCCCGAGAGCGTCACCGTGACCGGGCCGGACGGCGAGACCTTCACCCTCGAGCTTGCCGAGACCGCCCCCGGCCGCTTCTCGGGCACATTCACCGGAGACGAGGACGGGCTTTACCGGCTCGATGACGGGGAACTGGCGGCCATCGTTGCCCTCGGCCCCCCGGCGCCGCGTGAATTCGAGGAGACCATCGCCTCGGGCGATCTGCTCGCTCCCCTGGTGGATGGAACGCAGGGCGGCATCCGCGCGATATCGGACGGCGTTCCCGATCTCCGTCAGGTCTCCGCGGGCCGCACGGCGGAGGGCCGCGGCTGGCTCGGTATCACGCCGCGCGAGGCGTTCCGCACCGCCGACGTGACCGTGACCCCGCTCGGCTGGCCGGTGGTGTACCTGCTTCTCGCCGGGCTGCTCCTGCTCGGGGCATGGCTCCGCGAGGGCCGGCGCTAAGACGCGGCTTTGCCTTTGCGGGGGACGAGGCCATGCGCTACGCGTGATCCCGAATGACAGGACACCGGCTCAGAGGGGACATCCGATGACGGATCTGAACGGCAAGATCGCACTCATCACGGGGGCGAGCCGCGGGATCGGCGCCGAGGCCGCCCGCGCCTTCGTCGCCGCCGGCGCGAAGGTGGCCCTCCTCGCGCGGGACCGGGAGGCGGTTGCCGACCTCGCCGGGGAACTGGGGCCCGACGCGGCGCTTGCGGTTCCCTGCGATGTCAGCCGCTTCTGGGAGGTCCGCGCCGCCGTGGATGCCTGCGTCGGAACGTTCGGACGGCTCGACGTGCTGGTGAACAATGCCGGCGTCATCGGCCCGATCGCACAGATGTCCGAGGCGGACCCCGACGAATGGGGGCAGGCGATCGACGTGAACCTCCGCGGCGTCTTCCACGGCATGCGCGCCGCGCTGCCGGTGATGCTCTCGCAGGGCAGCGGCACGATCCTCACCATCTCTTCGGGCGCCGCGCACGGGCCGAACGAGGGCTGGAGCGCCTATTGCGCCTCGAAGGCCGGCGCCGCGATGCTGACCCGCTCCCTTCACCTCGAGAACGGCGAGGGCGGCATTCGCGCCATGGGTCTTTCTCCGGGAACGGTCGCCACGGACATGCAGCAGCAGATCAAGGACAGCGGTGTGAACCGGGTCAGTCAGCTTGACTGGTCGGAGCACATCTCGCCTGAATGGGTGGCCCGGGCGCTGGTCTGGATGGCGGGGCCGGAGGCGGACGCACATGTCGGGGAGGAACTCAGTCTCCGGGACGAGGAGATCCGCCGCAAGGTCGGGCTCGTCTGATGGCGACGGGCGGTGAGGCCGGCGCTCCGGTCGAGGTAGAGGCCTCCGAGGACGGCGTCTGGCGCATCACGCTCGCCCGCCCCGAGAAGCGCAACGCGCTGACCCGCGATATGCTCCGGGCCGTCGAAGCCGCCGCGGCAGAGGCCGAGCGGGCTGGGGCGAGGGTCGTGATCCTGACCGGGGAGGGGCCGGTCTTCTCGGCCGGCGCGGATCTTCAGGAGATGAAGGACGGCCTCGGCCTCTCGGACGTCTGGGAGCGCGTGTCCTCACGCATCGCCGGGTTGCCCTGCCTCACCATCGCGGCGCTGAACGGAACCGCTGCCGGCGGCTCGCTGGGGATGGTGCTCGCCTGCGATCTGCGTATCGCGGCCGAGGGGGCGGAGTTCTTCTACCCGGTCCTCAGGATGGGCGTCCTGCCGCAGCCCTCTGACCCGCTGCGCCTCGCCGCGATCGTCGGGCAGGGCCGCGCGAGGCGGATGCTGCTCGGGGCGGACAGGATCGGCGCCGAGGAGGCGCTCGGCTGGGGTCTGTGCGACCGCGTCGTGGCGCGGGAAGATCTGGAGCGGACGGTCCTCGACATGGCCGCGCCCGCATTGGCCGCGCCGCAGGGTCTCGTCGGCGGGATCAAGCGGCTTCTGGCGGGCAAGCCCGCCGACCGGCGCTGAGCCCTTCAGCGGCGGCGGGCGCGCCGCTTCGTCTCTTGCGGTGCGTAGAAGTCAGGCGGGCGGCGGGCGACCCAGGCCGCGAAGCGCCCGATCTCGGGATGCGCGCGCAGGGCCTCGGGCGTGGCATAGCTCCGCGCGAGGTCCGTTTCGGAAAGGTGAGCGTGGATCGTCGAATGGCAGATCTGATGCAGAAGGACGGTTTCGCCGCCCTTGCCGCCCCTGAGGCGGGGGACAAGGTGATGCCGGCTCTGGCGCACACCGGGCGGGATCGGGCGCAGGCAGAGAGGGCAGATCGGATCGCTAGCATCGCTCATGCCCGGAAGAGATCGGCCGCCACCGGCGGTTCGGCAAGGGGGCGCGGATGAGCGTTCTCGTGATCGGAGCGGGGCCGGCGGGTCTCATGGCGGCCGAAGCCCTGACGGAGGCGGGCCATGCGCCGCTCGTCGTCGACCGGATGCCGTCGCCCGCCCGCAAGTTCCTCATGGCCGGCCGCTCCGGCCTCAACCTGACGAAGATCGAGGGGGAGAGCGCCTTTCGCGCCGCCTACGGCTCTGCCGCGCCCCGCCTCGCGCCGCTACTGGACGCGTTCGGGCCGGCGGACGTCACGGCATGGGCGGACGGACTCGGACAGCCGCTCTTCACCGGATCGACCGGCCGCGTCTTTCCCGAGGCGATGAAGGCCTCGCCGCTCCTGCGCGCCTGGCTTGGGCGTCTGCGGGAGCGGGGCGCCGAGATCCGGACCCGCTGGCGCTGGACCGGCTGGGAGGACGGGGCGTTCCTGTTCGACACGCCGGACGGGCCTGAGCACCTGACGCCCGAGGCGGCGATCCTCGCCTGTGGCGGGGCGAGCTGGCGGCGGCTCGGATCGGATGGCGCCTGGACGAGCCTCGCGGGGAGCGCGGGGCTGCCGCTGGCTCCGTTCCGGCCTGCCAACGTGGCGCTTTATGTCGACTGGTCCCCCCACATGGCGCCGCATTTCGGAGCGCCGCTGAAAGGGGTCGCCCTGTCCGCCGGAGATCTGGTGAGCCGCGGCGAATGCGTGATCTCCGAAAAGGGGCTCGAAGGCGGCGGCGTCTACGAGGTGTCGGCGGCGGTGCGGGACGGCGCTATCCTCCGGCTCGACCTGATGCCCGACCGCAGCGCCGAGGAAGCCGCCGCTGCCATCCGGCGGATGAAGACGGGGACCAGCGTCGCCAATGTCCTGCGAAAGGCGCTCCGCCTCTCGCCGCCGCAGGCGGCGCTCTTGCAGGAGTTCGGCCGTCCGCTGCCGAAAGCGCCGGATGCGCTGGCAGGGCTCGCCAAGGCCCTTCCCGTTCGCCATGCCGGCCCCCGCCCGATGGACGAGGCAATCTCGACGGCAGGGGGCCTGTCCTGGGAGGCCCTGACACCGGAGCTGATGATCGAGGCGCGTCCCGGCACCTTCGCCGCCGGGGAGATGCTGGATTGGGAAGCGCCGACGGGCGGCTACCTGATCACCGCCTGCCTCGCCACCGGACGCCGGGCCGGGCAGGGCGCCGCCGCCTGGCTCAGCGCGCGCGGCGCAGCATCGCGAGACGGATGAAGACGCGCTCGGCCTGCGCCATCTGCGGCGCGGTCTGACCGGCGGAGCGCAGGGCCAGATCGGTATCGACCAGCAGCCGCACCGCCGTTTCGAGCCGCACCAGCCGCCAGTCCGTGGCCTGCCGGATCATCCTGTCCCGACGTGGCCCGAACACCGGTGGGCGGGCGCGGGCGAGGGCGCTGGCCGGCCCCTGGTGGTCAGCCTTCGCCGCGAGGAGCGCGCGGGCATGGCGGAGCCCGGCGATGACGAGGGAAGTCGCGTTCTGGCCCTGCCCCGAGAGACGCGCGACGAGGGGGCCGATCCGGTCCACCGCGCCGTCGAAGGTGCAGCCGATCAGCTCGTCCACCCCGGCCTCCACCGTCGCCGGAGCGATGGCGGCGATGTCATCGGACGAGAGCGGCGTGGCATCTCCCAGCTTGTAGAGACCGAGGCGCTCCAGCGTCTGGCGGAAATCGCCGGGATCGAGGGCGCCGCCGAGGGCTTCGAGATCCGCCATCGCCTCGGGGGAGATGTTCGAGATGCCGGCACGGGTGAGTTCCGCGTCGATCTCCTCCCGGTTCATCGGCGCGTCGTAGATGCCGGCGGCGACCGCCGCGCGATGCCCCTCGAAGAGCTTGCGCAGCTTGCTCGTGGGCTTCAGGGCCCCGGCGGTGACGACGAGGGACGCGTCGCCGTCCCGCCACTCCTCGAGCGCCGCTGTGACGGCAGGGGCCGCGCCGTCGCCCGCGGCATCCACGAGGACGGCGCGGGGGCCCGGGAAGAAGCTCGCGGCCTTCAGGGCGTCGACAAGCTGCGCCGGATCGCGCCGGACCTCGTCCCCCGACATCCGGGTGAGGCGCATCTCCTCCTCCCCCTTGGGACCGACGATCGCGGCGACGAGGTCCTGCCGCTTGAGGGAAACGCGCATCGCGTCCGGCCCGAAGAGCAGCACCCCCGGCCGCCCCGGATCGGGTTTGGCGATGAGTGAGGCGAGGGAGAGACCGCGCCCGGTCTTCACGTCAGCCAGCCGCCGGACGTCGCCAGAAGGCGGGTGACGAGATCGTCCGCAAGGATCACCGCCAGCCGCTCGTAGGCGTCCCGTTCCGAGGCGCGCGTGGCGACGGTCGTGCCGATGGCGGAGTAGGCGGTGAAGTTCTCCACCCGCCCGCTGTCCAGAACTGCAGCGGTGGCGCCGTCCAGAAGACGGTAATCGAGCCGCCCGACAATCTGGTACCGCTGCGTGTCGTTGTCGGGGGTGATCGCGAAGCCCTGGGTTTCGAGCTTCAGATCGTAGGCGAGCCGGTAGGCGGCCGCATCCGCCCGGCCGAGCCGCTCCTCGAGCCGGCCGACGAAGAAGAACTCCGTGGGCGTTTCGGGCGACGCGACCGCGATCCGGCCCCGCAGCGCCTCCCCGCCGCCGCCTGGCGCGTAGGCCGGGCGGAAGCCGCAGGCGCCGAGCGCGCCGAGCGTGAGAAGCGTGCCGCGCCTAGACCACGACATTGACGATCCGCCCGGGCACCACGATGAGCTTCTTCGGCTGCCCGCCATCCAGAGCGCGCACGACGGCCTCGTGGGCCAGCGCCTGCGCCTCGATGGCGTCCTTGGCCGCATCCTTCGCGACCTCCATCTCGCCGCGCTTCTTGCCGTTGATCTGGATCGGCAGCGTCACCGTGTCCTCGGTCAGGAGGGCCGGGTCGGCCTCGGGCCAGGGCGCGCCGGTCAGGAGGCCCTCGCCGCCGAGTACGCTCCAGAGCTCTTCGGCCAGGTGGGGCACGAAGGGGGAGGCGAGCTGCGCCATGACCTGCATCGCCGTCCGCCGGACCTGCACCGAGGCGTCCGATTTCGACAGCGCGTTGGCGAAGCCGTAGAGCCGGGCGATGGCGGTGTTGAAGGCGAAGCCCTCGATCCCCTCGGTCACGTCGCGGATCGCGCGGTTCATCTCCCGAAGGAGGGCAACGTCGGCGACCGGATCGGTGCCCGCACCCGCACCCGCCGCGTCGGCGGCATCCGCGCCCGGGCTGGAGAAGGTCTCGGCCATGGTCCGGGACATCGCCTGCCCTTCCTCGGCGATGGAGGAGGCCATGCGGTGGAGACGCGACAGGTGCTTGTAGGCGGCTTCGGCGCCGGAGGCGGTCCATTCGACATCGCGTTCGGGCGGGCTGTCCGACAGGACGAACCAGCGCGCGGTGTCGGCCCCGAAGGCGGAGACGATGTTCACCGGGTCGACGACGTTCTTCTTCGACTTGGACATCTTCGCCGAAGGCAGGATCTCGACCGGCGTCCCGTCCGCCAGCGTGCCTTCGCTCACCTCTTCGGGGAGGTGATAGACCGGGCGGCCCTTCGCATCCTTCGTGAGGTAGATCTCGTGGGTCACCATCCCTTGGGTGAAGAGCGCGTCGAACGGCTCCTGTGCCTTGGCGGGCAGATGCCCGGTCTTGTGCATGCCGCGGGCGAAGAAGCGGGAATAGAGCAGGTGCAGGATCGCGTGCTCGATACCGCCGATATACTGATCGACGTTCATCCAGTACTCGGCGTCTTCCGCCACGGTCGGCGTCTCGGCGCGCGGGGCGGTGAAGCGGGCGTAGTACCAGGAGCTGTCGACGAAGGTGTCCATCGTGTCCGTCTCGCGCCGCGCGGGCTTGCCGCAGGCGGGGCAGGGGGTGTTCCGCCATGTCGGGTGACGGTCGAGCGGATTGCCGGGGATCGAGAAGTCGATCGGTTGGCCGCCCTCGTCGTAGGGCAGCTCGATCGGCAGGTTTTCCTTCTTCTCCGGCACCGTGCCGCACGCGTCGCAGTGCACGACCGGGATCGGGCAGCCCCAGTAGCGCTGCCGCGACAGGCCCCAGTCCCTGAGGCGGAACTTGGTGACGCCCTCGCCCCAACCTTTGGCTTCCGCCTCGGCGATCGCGGCATCGACGGCCGCCTCGCCGGTCTGCACCTCGCCGCCGGCGAAGCCGCGGATGTAGCGAACGAGTTCGCTCTTGAGAGGGACGAACGCTTCGGTCAGCGCCGCCTCTGCCTGCGCGCCCTCGGGAACGAAGACAGGCGGGATCGGCAGGTCGTACTTCCGGGCGAACTCGAAATCGCGCTGGTCATGCGCCGGACAGCCGAAGATGGCGCCGGTGCCGTAGTCCATCAGGATGAAATTGGCGATCCAGACCGGGAGCGTCTGCCCTTCCTTCAGCGGATGGCGGGCGCGGAGGCCGGTGTCGAGGCCGCGCTTCTCCGCCGTTTCGAGGGCCTCCTCCGTGGTGCCGCCCTTGCGGATCTCGGTGCAGAACGCGGCGATCTCGGGGTCGGCATCGCACAGCGCCTTCGCCAGGGGATGCTCCGGCGAGATGCCGACGAAGGAGGCCCCCATCAGCGTGTCCGGCCGGGTGGTGTAGATCTCGACGCCCTCGTGGCCGCCGGCGCCCTCCTCGAGGTCGAACGTCATCTGCAGGCCGCGGCTCTTGCCGATCCAGTTGGCCTGCATGGTGCGGACCTTCTCGGGCCAGTCCTTCAGCCCGTCGAGGGCGCTCAGGAGCTCCTCCGAATAGTCCGAGATGCGGAAGAACCACTGCGTCAGTTCCCGCCGCTCGACATCGGCACCGGACCGCCAGCCCTTGCCGTCGATCACCTGCTCGTTGGCGAGGACGGTCATGTCCACCGGGTCCCAGTTGACCGTCGCGGCCTTGCGATACACGAGGCCGGCCTCGAGGAAATCGAGGAACATGGCCTGCTGCTGGCCGTAATATTCAGGATCGCAGGTCGCGAATTCCCGCTCCCAGTCGATCGACAGGCCAAGCGGCTTCATCTGGGCGCGCATCGTGTCGATGTTGCCGTAGGTCCAGTCCTTGGGGTGACCGTTCGACTGCATCGCGGCGTTCTCCGCCGGCATCCCGAAGGCGTCCCAGCCCATTGGATGCAGAACCGAGAAGCCACGCGCCGCCTTGTAGCGCGCGATCACGTCCCCCATCGTGTAGTTGCGCACGTGCCCCATGTGGATGCGGCCCGACGGGTAGGGGAACATCTCGAGGACGTAGTATTTCGGACGCGCCGGATCGCGGCGGGCGCGGAACAGCCCTGCCTCGTCCCAGGCCTGCTGCCATTTCGGTTCGATCTCGGACGGGGTCAGGCGGGACATGGTGGCTCTTTCGGGAAGGCGTCGTGGGGGTGTGGCTCGCCCGCGTTGATACGCATCGGGGCGAGCCGGGTCCAGCCTGCCTCCGGAGCCTTGGCAGATGCCGGGCAGCCCCTTGCCCGCCAGCTTGACCCCGGCCCTCCCCCGCGCGATGGTCCTCGCCGGTCCGTCCCTTTTTCGCAATCCAAGCCGGAGGCCCCCATGGCCGAGGACAAGCAGCTTCTTCATCTCGTGTTCGGCGGCGCTCTGACCGATCCGTCCACCACCCATTTCGAGAACGTGGACGACATCCACATCGTCGGCCTCTTCCCGAACTTCGCAGAGGCCAGGGACGCCTGGCGCGCCGAAGCGCAGCGCACCGTGGACGACGCGCATACCCGCTACTTCATTGCCCATATCCACCGCCTTCTCGACGAGAACGCGGAAGATTCGGCGACGGAGGAAACCAAGGCCTGAGATGGCCGGGTTCTTCTTCGGGCGAGGCCGAACGCCTGAATTCGCCGAGACCGAGCCGTCCCGCCCGCGGGGCGTGATCGTGTGGGTCCACGCGCCCGGCGCGCTGGATTTCGATGCGCTCGCCCCGCTCGCGGAGAGGCTCGACGAGGTGTTCGACGGCTGCACCATGCTTATCACCTCGACCGAGGCCCGCACCGGCCCGGTGCCCCTCGAAGGACTGGTTCGCCCGGTTCCGCAGGAGGGGCGGGAGGACGAGTTCATCGCGCACTGGTCGCCCGACATGGCGCTCTGGATGGAGACGCCGGACGATCCCGCGCTTCTTGCCGCCGCCGCCCGCGCCGCTGTGCCGCTGGTCCTCGTCGGGGCCGCCGTGCCGCCGCCCACGACGGGCCGCGCGCGCCGGGTCCAGCGGGCGACGTTCGACCGGTTCGGGCATATTCTCGCCTCGAGCCCTGCCGCCGCCGACGCGATCCTCGGCCTTGCGCCGGTCCGCCCGCGGGTAGAGGTCACCGGGCCGCTCATCCGGCTTCCCGATCCGCCGCCCTGCTCCGAAGGCGAGCGGGCGGACTTCGCGGCGCTCCTCGCCACACGGCCCGTGTGGCTTGCCCTCGAGCCCGCCGCGTCCGAGCTTGGCGACATCCTCGCAGCCCACCGCTTCGTCCTGACACATGCGCACCGGCTCCTTCTGATCGTCCTCCTGCCCGAGGAAGCGGATGCCGATGCCGCGGCGGAGCTGATCGCGTCCGAAGGCTGGAGCCATGCCCGCCGGTCTTTGGAGGAGGAGCCGGGGGAGCGCACGGAGGTCTACCTCATCGACACGCCTGGCGAGATCGGCCTCTGGGTCCGGATCGCGCCGGTCACGTTTCTTGGAGGAACCCTGGCGGGCGGGCCGCGCGCCCCGGCTCTCGCCGCCGCCTCCCTCGGCTCCGCCCTGATCGCCGGGCAGGAGGGTCGGGGGGACGATCCCGTCCTGCGCCGCCTCACCGAAGGTGGAGCGCTCCACCGGATCTCCGGGCCCGCCGACCTCGGCCTCGCGGTGGACGATCTTCTCTCGCCCGAGCGGTCTGCCGTTTTGGCGCACAACGCCTGGGCTATCGCAACGGACGGGGCGGAGGTGATCGACCGGCTCGCCGCCCTTGCTGACGCCGCCTTGCGCAAGAGGCGGGGCTGATGCGCCCCCCCGGCTTCTGGGACGCCCCGCCCGACGCTCCGGGCTGGCAGGCCCGCGCACTCTCCCCGCTCGGCGCGCTCTACGCCTCCGCCACGGCGCGCCGCGTGCGAAGGCCGGGTCACCGCGCCGGCATTCCGATCGTATCGGTCGGCAATCTCGAAGCGGGCGGCACCGGCAAGACTCCGACCGTCATCGCGCTGCTCCAGCGTATCGCCGGCGCCCATGTCGTCACCCGCGGCTACGGCGGTTCTCTCGAAGGGCCGGTGCGTGTGGACGGGACGAGGCACCGCGCGGAGGAGACCGGGGATGAGCCTCTGCTTCTCTCCGCCTTCGCGCCGGTCTGGGTCTCCCGCGACCGCGCTGCCGGCGTCCGTGCGGCCGAGGCGGCGGGCGCGACAGCCGTCATCCTCGATGACGCGCACCAGAATCCAAACGTGCGCAAGGATCTGTCCATCGTCGTGACGGAGGCTGCCCGCGCCTTCGGAAACGGGCGCTGCATCCCCGCCGGGCCGCTCCGCGAACCCGTGGAGGCGGGGCTCGCCCGCGCCGATCTTCTGCTGACCATAGGCGCACCCGCGGCGCAGGCCACGTTCGGCGAGGGATGGGGGACACTGTTGGAAGAGCACCTGCCGCCCCGGATCACGGGCCGGATCGTGCCGCTGCGGACCGGGATGCCGTGGCAGGGGCTGAGGGTCTATGCTTTCGCCGGGATCGGTCGGCCGGCAAAGTTCTTCGACACGTTGCGGGGGCTCGGGGCCACCCTCAGAGGCGCCGTACAGCTCGACGACCACCAGCCCCTCGGGGAGGCCCTCCTCGCCCGGCTGGAGCGGGAGGCGCTGGCGGAGAACGCCCAGCTCGTCACGACGGAGAAGGATATGGTCCGACTGCCGCTCTCATGGCGGGGCAAGGTCATGCCGCTGCCGGTGCGTCTCGAATGGGAGGACAGCGCGGCGCTGGGGCCCGCGCTGTCCCGTATCGGTCTGGGCTGACGCCTCAGCTCTCGAGCTTCTCGTCCAGAAGCTCGGCGAAGTCGTCATAGGACATGTTGGAATAGGTCTCGCCGTCGATCACGAAGGACGGCGTGCCCTGAATGTTGTTCTCCGTCGCCCCTTCCTCGTACCAGGCGAAGAGCGCTTCGGCCTTCTCGCCATCCTGCAGGCAGGCATCGAGCTTGTCGTTGCCGATGCCGGCTTCGCGCCCGATGGCCTTGAGGTTCTCGACGATCTGGGTCGGCTCGCCCTGCAGCCACTCCCGCTGGTTCTGGTACAGCACATCGGCGATGCCGAAGAAGCGCATCTGGCCGCCGCAGCGCGCGATCATCGCGGCCCAGAGGCCCGGACGATCGAAGTAGACGTCCCGGTAGACGAGGCGCACCTTGCCCGTGTCGATGTAGTTTTCCTTGATCTGCTTGAGAGGCCCGAGGTGGAAGCTGGCGCAGTGGGGGCAGGTGAAGGAGGCGAATTCGTAGATCGTGACCGGCGCATCGGCATCGCCCATCGCCATCTCGGCGATCTCGGGAGCCGCGCTTGCGGTGCCGTCCTCCGTCTCCGCGTCCTGGGCCCAGGCGGGCAGGGCGGCGAAGGCAGCGGCGGCGAAGGGCGCGCCGAGAAGGGCGCGGCGGGTTGTCTTGGTCATTGGGATCTCCGTTGGTGTTTCGTCCGTCCGAGAACATTGGCGCCGAGCATGGCGAGAGCGGCCTTCAGGCCCTCGTCCTTCGTGCCCGACGCGGCCGCTTCGGCCGCTTGCAGCGTCGCCGGATCGGGGCGGGGAGCCTGTTTCGGCCCCTGCGGCGCGAAATCGGGCCGTCCCTCCGCGAAGCCGGTCGGCGCGGTCTGGGTGATGCGGATGCGCTTGATCGCGGCATATCCGTAGCAGGCATTGATCTTCTCGCGAAGCCGGGGCTCCTGCATCTGCAGAAGCGGCGCCTGCGCGCCGGTGGTCAGGAGGGTCAGCGTCGCGCCGAGCTGACCGCGGCAGTAATCCACCGAGACCGGGCGCGCGATGGCGGCGATCTCCGCTCCCGCGATCTCCGGCCAGTGAGTGAGGAGCCGCGTATTGGCGAAGCCCCGGCTCTCGCCGGCCCGCCTCACATCCGCGGCGACAAGCGAGGACGCCTGCCGGAACTTGCCCCTGCGGCGGGGTTGCTTCGTCTTGGGATCCTTGGGGGCCACGAGCGGCAACCCTCCCTTGTCCTGCCTTCCGCTCCATCTTACCCCGCTTAGGAGCGGCTGCCAGAGCGGAAGCCGGAAAGGCCATAAATCTTGCGTGACGGGGCTGACATGAAGGCCGGGATGGAAACGGTACCGGGGCGCCTCCTCGGTTGGTACGACGGCCATGCGCGTGAGCTGCCCTGGCGCATCGGGCCGGCCCGTCGGATCGCCGGCGAGCTGCCCGATCCCTACCGCGTCTGGTTGTCGGAGATCATGCTCCAGCAGACCACGGTGGCGGCGGTCAAAAGCTATTTCGCGCGCTTCACGACGCTCTGGCCGGATGTCACCGCCCTCGCCGCGGCGGATGATGCGGAGGTGATGGGCGAATGGGCGGGCCTCGGCTACTACGCCCGCGCCCGGAACCTGCTCGCCTGCGCCCGCATCGTGGCCCGCGATCTGGGCGGCGCCTTCCCGGAGACCGAGGAGGGCCTGCGCCGGCTTCCCGGAATCGGACCCTATACCGCTGCGGCCATCGCCTCGATCGCGTTCGACCGGCCAGCCGTGGTGGTGGACGGCAACGTGGAACGCGTCGTCTCCCGCCTCTTCGCCGTGGAGACGCCCCTGCCGGCGGCCAAGCCCGAGCTGACGGAGATGGCCGGACAGCTGACCCCGGACCGTCGCCCCGGCTGTCACGCACAGGCGATGATGGATCTCGGCGCCACGATCTGCACGCCAAAGAGCCCTGCCTGCATGGTGTGCCCGGTGGCGGAGCCGTGTCGCGGGCGCGCCGCGGGCATCGCCGCCACCCTCCCGCGCAAGACTCCGAAGAAAGCCAAGCCCGTCCGCATCGGCACTGCCTATGTCGCCCGGCGCACGGACGGAGCGCTGCTGCTGGAAACCCGTCCGCCCCGGTCGCTCCTCGGCGGTATGCTGGGATGGCCCTGCACGGACTGGTCCGAGGAACTCCCCCAGGAGGCGCCCCCGGCGACGTCCAACTGGCAGGCGGCTGGAGAGGTGCGTCACACCTTCACCCATTTCCACCTGCGCCTCGACGTTCGCATCGCGAGGCTGCCGCAGGATGCCGCGCCGGACCGCGGGCACTTCATCCCGGAGGCCGAGTTCCGCCCGGCCTCCCTTCCCACGCTCATGCGAAAGGTCTGGGACAGGGCCGCGCCCGCCATCGCGGAGCTTTGAAATCGCCCCGGTCCCGCGCTAGAACGGACCGGGTCAGGAGGAAGTCGTCCATGTCCGACAATTCCGTCTCCGCCAGCGAACTTGCCAGTCTTCGAAATGCGGCGCCGTTCTGGCTGTCGATGATCGCCGTGCCGCTCGCGATCCTGTCGCTGACCCAGGGCGGCCTCTTCGTGCTCACCCTGCCGCTATTCGCCTGGGGCATGTTCGGCGTGCTGGACGTGTTGACCGGCCTCTACGAGGAGAATGCCGATACCGAGACGCCGGATGCGGACCTCAAATGGTATCGCCTCGTCACGCTCGTCTGGTTCCCGGTGCAGTTCGCCCTCGTCTTCGGCTCCGTCTGGTACGCCACCCGTGCCCCGCACCTGAACGTGCTGGAGGAGATCGTCATCTTCTTCGGGCTCGGCGTGATCTCGGGGACCATCGGCATCGTCTATGCTCACGAGCTGATGCATCAGACCAACCGGCTCGAGCGCTGGTTGGGCGATCTGCTGATGGGCCTCGCCCTCTACGGCCATTTCCGATCGGAGCACCTTCTCGTCCACCACCGGTATGTCGGCACCCCCCGCGATCCCGTGACGGCGCGGTACAACGAGGGCTTTCACCAGTTCTTTCCCCGTGTCCTCCGCCAGAGCATCGTGTCCTCCTTCAAGGCCGAAGCCGCGCTCCTCGCCCGCCGGGACCTGCCCTGGTGGCACCGCCGAAATCCGTTCTGGCGCTACGGCGCGATCCAGCTCGCCTATCTCGCGCTCGCCCTGATCATCGGCGGCTGGGGCGGCCTTGCCCTGTTTCTCTACCAGGCGTTCGTCGCCATCTGGCAGCTGGAGGTGGTCAATTACGTCGAGCATTACGGCCTGACCCGGAAGCACCTCGGAGGCGGCAAGTACGAGCACGTCAAGCCGCGGCACTCGTGGAACGCGGCGCACAAGGCGTCCAACTGGCTCCTCATCAACCTGCAGCGCCATTCGGATCATCACTTCAGGCCGGATCGCCGCTTCCCGCTCCTGCAGACCTATTCGGAGGACGAGGCGCCGCAGCTTCCCCACGGCTATCCCGTCATGGCGGCAATCGCGATGTTCCCGCATCTCTGGCGCCGGCGCATGAACCCGAAGGTTCGGGAATGGCGCCGGAAATACTATCCCGAGATCGAGGACTGGACGCCCTACAAGCACGGCACCAACCCGATGCCGCGCTAGGCGCGTCTTCCTTCATTCATGCGGTAAATCCCCCCGGCCAGAGGCCGGCGGGCATCGACGGCGGGCGCCGCCTTCAGGCCCGCTTGGACAGCATGTCGACGCCGAGCGTGGTCAGGACCTTGCGCTCGATGTCGGATGCCTGCATCGCCGCCTCGGCATACATGTCCGCCGGGCTCGCCTGATCGATGAACGTGTCGGGCAGCACCATCGAGCGGAACTTCAGCCCGGTGTCGAACACGCCCTCATCGGCCAGAAGCTGCGCCACGTGGCTGCCGAAGCCGCCGATCGCGCCCTCTTCGAGGGTGATGAGGGCCTCGTGCTCTGCCGCGAGGGACAGGATCAGCTCCCGGTCGAGCGGCTTGGCGAAGCGCGCGTCGGCGATCGTGGGGTCGATGCCTCGGGCCGAGAGCGCCTCGGCCGCCTTCTTGGCTTCCGAAAGCCGCGCACCGAAGGACAGGATCGCGACGCGGCTGCCCTCCTGAACGATGCGCCCCTTGCCGATCTCGAGCGGCACGCCACGCTCGGGCATCTCGACGCCGGTGCCCTCGCCCCGCGGAAAGCGGAACGCGATGGGACCCTCGTCATGCGCGGCTGCGGTCGCGACCATGTGCCGAAGGTCCGCCTCGTCGGCCGCGGCCATGACGGTGAAGCCGGGCAGATTGGCCAGGAATGCGATGTCGAAGGCGCCGGCATGGGTCGGTCCGTCCGCGCCCACGAGCCCCGCCCGGTCGATGGCGAAGCGCACGGGCAGGCGCTGGATGGCGACGTCGTGCACCACCTGGTCGTAGCCACGTTGCAGGAAGGTCGAATAGATCGCGCAGAACGGCCTGAGCCCGCCCGCCGCCTGACCGGCAGCGAACGTCACAGCGTGCTGCTCGGCAATGCCGACATCGAAGCACCGCCCCGGAAACCGCTCCGCGAAGAGGTTCAGCCCCGTCCCGTCCGGCATCGCGGCGGTGACGGCCGTGATCGTCCGGTCCTGCTCCGCCTCCTGCACCAGCGACTTGGCGAAGACGCTGGTATAGGACGGCGCGTTGCTCTTCGCCTTGGCCTGCTCGCCGGTGACGACATCGAATTTCGACACGCCGTGCCCGCGATCCGCTGCCGCTTCGGACGGGGCGTAGCCCTTGCCCTTGCGGGTGATGGCGTGGATCAGGATCGGTCCGTCGGCCCGGGCCTTGACGGTCCGGAAGACGGAGAGAAGCTGGTCCATGTCGTGCCCGTCGATGGGCCCGAGATAGGAAAAGCCGAGCTCTTCGAAGAGCGTCCCGCCGACGGCCATGTGCTTCAGCAGCCCCTTGGCCCGCTTGGCCCCCTCGCGGAACGGCGGCGGCAGCATCGAGACCGCCCCCTTCGCCGCCGCCTTGAGCTCCTGGAAGGGCGCACCGGCATAGAGACGGGAGAGGTAGGACGACATCGCGCCCACGGGCGGTGCGATGCTCATCTCGTTGTCGTTCAGGATCACGATCAGGCGCTTGCCGAGATGGCCGGCGTTGTTCAACGCCTCGAACGCCATGCCGGCGCTCATCGCGCCGTCCCCGATCACCGCGATGCAGTCGCCGATTTCGGGCTCCGCCGTGCCGCCGAGGTCCCGCGCGACCGCATAGCCGAGCGCCGCGCTGATGGAGGTGGAGGAATGCGCAGCGCCGAACGGGTCGAACACGCTCTCGCTGCGTTTCGTGAAGCCCGAGAGGCCGTCCTTCTGCCGAAGCGTGCGGATCCGGTCGCGGCGGCCCGTCAGGATCTTGTGCGGATAGGTCTGGTGGCTGACATCCCAGACGAGGCGATCCCGCGGCGTATCGAACACCGCGTGAAGCGCGACCGTCATCTCCACCACGCCGAGGCCGGCGCCCAGGTGGCCGCCCGTCTCGCTCACCGCGCTGATCGTCTCGGCCCGCAGCTCGTCCGCGATGAGGGACAGCTCCCCGTCGGACAGGCGGCGCAGGTCCGCCGGCCCGCGCAGGCGGTCGAGATGGGGCGTGCTGGGTCGATCGGCCATGTCGCCTCTCCTCCTATCGGTTCCGCGCGATAACGAAGCGGGCAAGGGCGCGCAACGGGTCCGCATCCGGACCGTATGGCGCCAGCGCATCCTGCGCGTCCGACACCAACGCGTTCGCCCGTGCCTTCGCTCCCTCGATGCCGAGAAGTTCGACGAAGGTCGCCTTGCCCGCTTCGGCATCCTTGCGCAGTCGCTTGCCGGCCGCCTGCGCGTCCCCGGTGGCATCGAGCAGGTCGTCCGCGATCTGGAACGCGCGTCCCAGCGCGGTGCCGTAGGCGCTGAGGGGCGCTGGGTCCGCTCCCGCCATCCGCGCGCCGGCCTCCGCCGCCCAGACGATGAGCGCGCCGGTCTTGGCCGATTGCAGCTCTTCCACTTGGCGCAGGCCGAGCGGCGCGTCCGCGGTCTCGGCCGCGATGTCGAGAGCCTGCCCGAGGACCATGCCCCGCCCGCCAGAGGCCCGTGCGAGGGACAGCGCCAGGTCGCTGCGCGCCTCGCCTGTGGGCGCTCCGCGCGGATCGCAGACGAGCTCGAAGGCCAGCGATTGGAGCGCGTCCCCCGCCAGGATTGCCGTCGCCTCGTCCCATGCGACATGAACCGTCGGTTGGCCACGCCGGAGGTCGTCATCGTCCATTGCCGGAAGATCGTCGTGGACGAGGGAATAGGCGTGAAGCGCCTCGATCCCGGCCGCCGGCCAGATCGCCTGCGGCTCGGGCATTCCGTGCAGCCGTCCCCCTTCGAGGACCAGCGCTCCCCGCAATGCCTTGCCCCCGCCGAGCGCGTGGCGCATCGCGTGGGTCACGGGTGCATCCGGCCAATCCGACAGGTGCCCGTCGATATGGAGCGCGACCGATGCGGCGGCGCGGCTGAGTAGGTCCGTCGCGCTCATTCGGTCTCGAACGGAGCCGTTCCGACGGCGTTGCCACCGGCATCCTGAGTGATCGCGGCAACCTTTTCCTCGGCGGCCTTGAGCTGCTGCTCGCAGCGTTTCTTCAGCGATGCGCCGCGCTCGTAGAGCGCGATGCTTTCCTCGAGCGGGACATTGCCGGTTTCGAGACGGGAAACCACTTGCTCCAACTCGCGCATAGCGGCCTCGAAGCTCATTTCCGATACGGGCGTTTCGGTCATCGGGCGCCTCGCTCCATCAGGACGGTCACATGCGCAGCGACGCTCGCCGCCAGCGCCTCGAGGTCATAGCCGCCCTCGAGGCTCGACACAACGCGCCCCCCGGCCGTCTCGTCTGCAAGGTCGCACAGAGCCCCCGTGACCCAGGCGAAATCCTCCTCCGTGAAATCGAGGCCCGCGAGGGGGTCGCTGCGATGGGCATCGAAGCCCGCCGAGATCAGGATCAGCTCCGGGGCGAACGCTCGGAGGGCCGGCAGCGCACGCTCTTCCATCACCTTGCGAAACAAGGCTCCATCAGCGCCGGAGGGGAGCGGAAGGTTGAGGATCTGCCCGTGCGCGCCCGTCTCGTCCGGCGCGCCGGTGCCGGGATAGAGCGGCATCTGGTGGGTCGACACGAAGAGGCAGCGCTCTTCGTCCCACATGAGGTCCTGCGTTCCATTTCCATGGTGAACGTCGAAATCGACGATGGCGACGCGGGAAAGGCCGTGAACGTCGAGCGCCCGTTTTGCCGCCGCCGCGACCGAGCCGAAGAGACAGAACCCCATGGGTTTTTCCCGCTCGGCGTGGTGACCGGGAGGGCGCGTGGCGCAGAAGGCGGTCCGGGCCTCGCCCGCCAGAACCGCATCGACGGCGGCGCATGCCGCTCCGGCCGCGCGCAAGGCTGCCTGAAGCGATCCGGGAGACATCCAGGTATCCGCGTCGAGTGAGACGAACCCGTCCTGCGGCGCGGAGGCCTCGACGAAGGCGATATGCGCCTCGGGGTGGACGCGAAGCAAATCGTCGCGGCGCGCCTCCGGCGCCTCCCTGCGGTCGAGCTCCGCAAACGACGGATGCGCCAGTGCCGCCACTACGGCATCGATACGGGCGACCTGCTCGGGATGGCCATCCGGGGTGACGTGGGATTGCGAGGCGGGGTGCGTGTACAGAAGCGTCGTCATGGTGCCGACCCTACCCGCACTTGCGACTTGCGCCACCCCCTGACCGCGTCATCTCCGGTCCAGCGCCCGGAACGGCACGGAGGCGTCCAGAGCGGCCGCCACGGAGATCTTGTGTCGCGCGATTGGGCAAACCCAAGTCAGCCGACGGCTATTGCTTGTTGATATGCCCGGGGTGCTTGTCCTTGTTCTCGATGTCTTCGGGGCCGCGAATGGGCTTGTCGCCGCGCTCGTCGGTGGCGGTGTTCTCCTCGGGCGTCTGGGGGCGGTCGAGGTTCTTGGGGGATTTTTTGTCTGTCATGATCTGTGAATGCCGTACCCTCGAAGGTGTTCCGCTGCCCGCGCCGGTGGCGGCGGAAAGACGCTGTGGCGCCTCAGCCGGGATGGGGCATTGTCGTTCCGTATGCGTTTATCCTTCAGTCTACCGCGGATCTTCGGCTGCCGCTCGCCCTTCGTACTGCGAAAATCCTGCCAAAGGGTTTCGGCTTTCCGTGATTTTTCCGGGCGGGGGCAGATCGCGGTGGCCGCCAACCAGATCTTAATCCGAATCGCGCAGAAGCAGGGGGCGGATGGACATGCGCTCCGCCGCCAAAGGCGCGGCATCCTGCCCGAACGTTCCCGGCCTGATCGGGTTCAGGACTCAATGTCCGAGTGTCGGCAGGATGCGCGGCTTCGCAGCGAAAGAGATCTGGAGGGCCTTGTTGTGCAGATGCGGTAGGTTCAGGCGCGGGTCGAGTTGCATTGAAGGCCGCCGGTGGCGGGATCGGCGGCCCATTCGTCGCTTCGCACCCGGAAACTGCTTCGGGCGCGCGCATCCGGCGAGACGAATGCAGACGTTCCCGGGCGCAGTTGGCTGATGAGCCCGGGTCGGATGCAAGATGCGATGGTTGGCTGAGCGTCGGTTTGCGCTCCTTGCAAGGCATGGGGATGGGGGCGCGAACTGCAGGGCGGCGAAACGCTCCGGGGCAGATGTGGGTGTGGCGTCGTGGTGGGTGTCTGGAATGCTGCGGGCAGCGCATGTCCTCCCTCTCTCGTGTGCGTGTCTTTCCGGGCCGTCTCCGTCGTGACGTTTCCCATCGATGGCGCCTGCGACGCAGATGTTTCGCGGGCACCCTGGGCCTGATGTTTCGGAAGCGATGAGGCGGGCGGGGTCGGAGCTGCGCCTGCTGTCCCTGCGGCGTCTCCCGCCGCGCCGATGCGATCCGGCGCGGTGCCGGCCGGCATGGTTGCGGACGTCGATGCGGCCTTGGTCTTTGCTCGCTCTACGGGGGCGGTCAGGGCTACGCGATGGTCGCCGAGGCCGATGTCTTCCGACGGACCGGAGGCCGGGATCAGAGCCTCCTTCGACGAGTGCTCGGGTGTTAGAATCCTGCGGAGCATGGCGAGAGGATGGGTGCGGAGGCTGAGGCGAAGGGAGACATAATCCTCGACCACCTCCTCGCCCGGGGTCATGCGGGGCAGGCGGGGCGCGTCCTCCAGGATGTTCTCGCCGTCCATGTCGCCGGCGAAGAGCGGCAGGGGGGATGGGCCGGCCAGGGCCTTCGCGGCCCAGAGGGCCTCCCGGCGGGACAGGCCGACTGCGGCGAACGCGTCCGCCTCGGCCAGCTTCTCGAGCATCGCGGGGGCAATGCCGGCACGACGCCAGACCTCCTCGACGCCGAGATACCCGTTGCCCCGCGCGGCGGAAATCCACTTGGCCTCTTCTTCCTTCAGGCCGCGGATCTGGCGGAAGCCGAGCCTGAGGGAGAGATCGCCGCGGGCATCGCGCTCCATCACGCTGTCCCAGTAGGAGGCGTTGATGCAGACGGGCAGGATGGTGACGCCATGCTCCCGCGCGTCCCTGACAATCTGCGCGGGCGCGTAGAACCCCATTGGCTGGGAGTTCAGCAGCGCGCAGGCGAACATCCCCGGATGGTGCTTCTTGAGCCAGGCGGAGGCGTAGACGAGCAATGCGAAGGACGCGGCGTGACTTTCGGGGAAGCCGTAGGAGCCGAAGCCCTCGATCTGGGAGAAACAGCGCTCGGCAAAGTCCGGATCATACCCGTTGGCCCGCATCCCCCGCAGGAAACGACCGCGGAACTCGCTGATATTGCCGAGCTTCTTGAAGGTGGCGAGGGCGCGGCGCAGCCGGTCGGCCTCGTCGGGAGTGAAGCCCGCGCCGATGATCGCGATCTGCATCGCCTGCTCCTGGAAGAGCGGTACGCCGAGCGTCTTGCCCAGCACCTTGCCCAGCTCGTCCGAAGGGAAGGTCACCTCCTCCTCCTTGTTGCGGCGGCGCAGGTAGGGGTGGACCATGTCGCCCTGGATCGGCCCCGGGCGGATGATCGCGACCTCGATCACAAGGTCGTAGAAACAGCGAGGGCGCATCCGTGGCAGGAAGTTCATCTGCGCGCGGCTTTCCACTTGGAAGACGCCGAGGGAATCGGCCCGGCAGAGCATCTCGTAGGTCGCCGGATCCTCCTTCGGCATGGTGGCCAGGCTATGGTCGATCCCCTTGTGCTGGCGCAGCAGATCGAAGGCGCGACGGATCACGCTGAGCATGCCGAGGGCGAGGACGTCCACCTTGAGGATGCCGAGCGTGTCGATATCGTCCTTGTCCCAGGGGATGATCGTGCGGTCCTCCATCGAGGCGTTCTCCACCGGGCAGAGTTCGTCCAGCCGCCCCTCCGTGATGACGAAGCCGCCCACATGCTGGGACAGGTGGCGCGGGAACCCCTGGATTTCGCGGACAAGCGCCATGGTCTGGGCGAGGCGCCGCTCCCTGGGGTCGAGCCCGAGCTCGCGCAGGCGCGCCTCTTCCATCCCGGCGCCCGAACCGAACCCCCAGATCTGGCTGGACAGGGCCGCCACCATGTCCTGCGACAGACCCATGGCGCGGCCGACCTCCCGCACCGCCCGCTTGCCGCGGTAATGGATCACCGTGGCGCAGAGGCCGGCGCGTTCCCGTCCGTACCGGCGGTAGATGTACTGGATGACCTCCTCGCGGCGGTCGTGTTCGAAGTCGACGTCGATATCGGGCGGCTCGTCCCGCGCCTCCGAAACGAACCGTTCGAACACCATGGTGCCGACCTCGGGGGAGACGGACGTGACGCCGAGGCAATAGCAGACCACCGAGTTCGCCGCCGAGCCGCGGCCCTGACACAGGATGCCGCGGGAGCGCGCGAAGGTGACGATGTCGGCAACGGTGAGAAAATAGGGCTCGTAGCCGAGCCTGGCGATCAGGGTCAGCTCGTGCGTCATCAGGCGGAGCACGCGCTCCGGCGCGCCCTCCGGATACCGCCAGGCCAGGCCCTCATGGGCGAGGCGGGCGAGGCGGTCCCTGGCGCTTTCGCCGTCCGCGATCTCGGTCGGGTACTGATAGCTCAGTTCGGAGAGGCAGAAGGTGCAGCGCCGGGCAACCTCGCCGGCATTGGCGAGGGCGGCGGCATGGGGGCCGTCGAAGAGGCGCCGCATCTCCGCCTCGGAGCGCACCCGGCGCTCTGCATTGGGCAGGCCGGCGCGGCCGAGCCGGTCGATGACGCGGCCGAGGCGGATGGCACAGAGGATGTCCGCCAGAGGCCTTCGGCGGCCGTGATGCATGAGAGGTTCGGCGGAGGCGACGGTGTCGATCCCGAGGGCGGCGGCACGCCCGGCGAGGGTGTCGAAGCGGTCGCGGTCCTGCCCGTCATAGCGTGGCGCAAGAACGATGTGACAGGCGGTGCCGAAGCGGGCGACGAGGCGGCCGGCATGGCTGTCCCAGAGCGCACGGGTGGGGCTGGCCGGGTTCTGCGCGCTGCGGGGCAGGCCGCCCGGAGGGGAGAACTCGGCGAAGATCAAAAGCTCCATCCCCTCCCCCCATTCGAGCAGATCGTCGAGGCTCAGCAGGCAGTCGCCCTTGGTGGCGCGGCGGCGGCCGAGGGAGATCAGGCGGGAGAGGCGCGCCCAGGCCGGACGGTCCCGCGGCAGCGCGGTGACGCTGAAGCCATCCTCGAAAACGAGCCGGGCGGCGGGGATGAGACGCGGGACATTACGGATCGCCAGCGAGGGCGCGCGGTGGGCGCCCGGCGGTGCAGGGGGGCCGATCGGTCCGTCCCGTGCCTCCATCTCCTCCCGCTCCTGCACGAGACGGCGGATCTCCCTCGCGGCGGCATAGGCGCGGACGACCCCGGAGACGGAGTTGATGTCCGCGACGGCAATGGCCGGCAGGCCTTTCATCGCGGCGCGGTCCACCATCTCCTCCGGGTGGGAGGCGCCGGTCAGGAAGGTGAAGTTCGACAGCGCCGAAAGCTCGGCGAACGGGGCGCTGCCCGGGTGGATGATCTGACGGTCCGGCATGGCAATCTCGAAGGCTGAGGGCGAGTCGGATCGTCAGGATATTCACGATTTGTTCTTTTTGGGAGTCCGCGAATGGGGTGTCCTTGAGTGAGGAGACGCAATGGCTTGATCGTGAAGGAAAGAACGATGCGCCCGCCCGGAGACGGCGGGGGCCGGCGAAGGGGGGCGATCCGGGGCGCCGGCACCGTCCTTCCCCGAGCGCCGCTCGCCGGCGTGCGGTGGGCCTTCTCTATTCCGTAGCGCAGTCGCCCTCGTCGCGGTGGCAGGCCACCACCCGCTCCAGCTGCTCCTTGCTCGGCTGGCCGTAGGCGTCTCCACCGCAGGCATTGATGTCGACACGCCAGCCGTCGCCGATCTGCTCCAGCGCCATCATCATGGGCTCGGGGCCGGGCGCGGTGGGGCACCAGGGGCCGAGGCAGGTAAGGCGGACGGTGACGGGCGTGCTCACGGGAACGGTGAAGCCGTCCTTCGTGATCGCATGCCCCTCGAAGGGGATGCCGGAAAAATCCCGGGTTTCGGGGGCGCCCACGTCGTAACTTTCCATCTGCGGAAAGCTCACGGCGGAGAGGTCCAGCTGCCCATAGGCGATGCGGAAGGCCTCCTCGGCGTCCCGCGCCTGGGTGTAGATCCGGACCGGATCGGGGCGCAGGCAGGACAGGGCAGCCGCCTGACCGGCGGAGAGGGTCGCAGCGGCGACGAGGAGGGCGGCGATGGGGCGCATCAGAGGTACTCCGAAAAGCTGTCGATCACTTGGCGATAGACAGCGCGTTTGAAGGGGACGATCCGGTCCGGAAGCTCGGAGGGCGGGATCCAGTCCCACCGGGAGAATTCCGGGTGATCGGTATCGATGCGGATATCGGCATCCGAGCCGAGGAACCGCGCGAGGATCCATTTCTGTTCCTGCCCGCGCCAGCGCCCGCCCCAGACCTTTCCCACGAGAATGTCGGGCAGGTCGTAGCGTAGCCAGTCCGGCGTCTCGGCGACCACGTCGGCGAGGTGGGGCTTTACGCCGGCCTCCTCTTCCAGCTCCCGCAAGGCGGCGTCGCGCGGGGTTTCTCCCGGATCTATCCCGCCCTGCGGCATCTGCCAGGCGCCGGGCGTGTCGATCCGCTCCCCGGCGAAGGCGAGCCCCTTTGCGTTCAAAAGCAGGATGCCGGCGCAAGGCCGGTACGGCAGGTCGGTCGAGGAAAGTGTCATCATGGAACCGTTAGACTAGTCGCGGGATCGCTATTCAATAGCGGGCCATCGCTATCGCCGGAACACGTGCCAAGGCGTGCTTCCGCTCGACGTGCCGGGCAGCGAACGGTCCGGCGTGGAAAGAGAAGCCGATCGGACGTCGCGCTCGGTCTGCGCGGTTTCGAGACGCCGATCGCTCATTTCCTCATTAATCGCCACTTGCCTGCAAGATTGTAGGGGCGGTCGTGGAATTCGCCTAGAAGTGGCGCCCGCGAGCGCTACCATGAAACGCTGCATCCATGGGACAGCACCCTCACCTCACGCCCTCCGATGTCGATCGAGTGACGCGAACGTGGCGCCGCATGGCAGCGCTGGGACCGGTTGCCGCCAGGACCTTCTACCGAACCCTCTTCGATCTGCGCCCGCAGTACCGGCAATTGTTCGAAGAGGACATGGAGGGGCAATACGTCAAGTTCATGTCCACCATGGGCTTCCTGGTCGACCATCTTCACGACCCGGCTCTGTTCGAGATCGAGGCGCGCGCACTCGGCAACCGTCACAAGGATTATGGGGTCGTTCCCATCGACTACGCCTCCGGGGGCCTTGCCCTGATGCGCACCTTCGACAAGCATCTCGTCCCGCCCCTGACAAAGCGCGAACGGGTCGCCTGGGTTCATCTCTACGATGATGTGGCGCTCCTGATGATCGACGACGGTGTCCCCAGCGAGGCCGAGCCGGTCCGGGAGAACGAGCAGCCCGAGTGACGAAGGTGCTCCGCCGCCCGTCCCCTCCCTTTGTCATCTTCAGATGAAAAAAAGGACCGGCCCATTTCGGACCGGTCCTCCATTCTTTTTGGGCGGGAGGCTTTACTGCGCCTCTGCGCCGGCGTCCTCGTCGCTCTCGGCTGACTCATCGTCGCCGGCCAGCTCCTCGGCGGCAACGCGGCGCGCCTCGGGACCGAGGGCGGAGAGGCCCTTGAGGATGTCGATCGCGTAGGCGAGCTGATAGTCCTCTTCCCGAAGTTCCGCGGATTTCTCGGCGGCGGCCTGATCTTCCTCGATCTGGCGGATCTCGTCCTCGGTCAGGCTGTCGTTGTCGAGCGCGCCACGGAGGGAGCTTTCGGACCGGTTGTTGATGACGGCGCTTGCGCCCTCGTCGGCCTCGTCCTCATCGGCAGGGACTGCGGCCGGCTGCTGCACGACGATGTCCGGGGAAATCCCCAGCGCCTGAATGGAGCGGCCCGACGGCGTGTAGTACCGCGCGGTGGTCAGTCGCATCGCACCGTCCTGCGACAGCGGCATCACGGTTTGCACGGAGCCCTTGCCGAAGCTCTTGGTCCCCACGACGATGGCCCTGCGATGATCCTGGAGCGCGCCTGCGACGATCTCGGAGGCGGAGGCCGAGCCGCCGTTGATCAGCACGACGATAGGCTTGCCGTTCGCAAGATCGCCCGGCTCGGCATTGTAGCGATCGCCTTCGCTTGCCATGCGTCCGCGCGTCGAGACGATCTCGCCCTTGTCGAGGAAGGCGTCCGACACGGCGATCGCCTGCGTCAGGAGGCCACCGGGGTTGTTCCGCAGGTCAAGCACGATGCCGTTGACGGAATCCGGCCCGCCATGCGTCTCGATCGCTTCGGCCAGCGTGCTCTCGAGGTTGGGATAGGTCTGATCGTTGAAGGTCGTCACGCGCAGCACGACAGTATCGCCCTCGACGCGGGTGCGCACGGCCGTCAGCGTGATCGTGTCGCGCACGATGGTCACGTCGAACGGCTCGTCGCGGCCCTCGCGCACCACTGTGATGACGATCTCGGAGCCGACAGGCCCGCGCATCAGGTCCACGGCCTCGTCCAGGGTGAGGCCGAGAACGCTCTCACCATCGACGTGGGTGATGAAGTCGCCCGCCTCGATGCCCGCTTCATCGGCCGGGGTGTCGTCGATCGGGGAGACGACCTTCACGAAGCCGTCCTCCTGCGTCACCTCGATGCCGAGGCCGCCGAATTCGCCGCGGGTCTGCACCCTCATGTCCTGCGCATCCTCGGGGGAGAGGTAGCTGGAATGGGGGTCGAGCGAGGTCAGCATGCCGTTGATGGCCGCCTCGATCAGCTCCTCCTCATCGACCTCTTCCACGTATTGCGCGCGGATCCGTTCGAAGATGTCGCCGAACAGGTCGAGCTGCTCGTAGATATTGACGTTCCGTTCGGCTTCCTGTGCCAGGAGTGGCCCGGCCACCTGCGTGGTAAGGAGCGCGCCCGCAAGGGTGCCGCCCACGGCGGCCATCGCGAATTTCCTCATCCTGTTCCTCATCCTTTTTCGGTGGCGGCGAACCAGGTGGCGGGATCCGCCGGGGCGTCGCCCTCTCTGACTTCCAAGTAAAGCGTTTCGCTGCGCGTCGCACCAGCGCTTGTGCCGGGGCCGGTCAGGATCGCCTCGTCGTCCGGGCCGCTGCCCCCACCCATCACGCCGACTGGCGCTCCGGCGGGCAGGACCTGGCCCGGCGCACCATAGACCACGTCCAGCCCGGCGAGCACCATCAGATTTTCGCGCGCAGGCTCAAGGACAATCACATTCCCGTACCCGGCAAGAGGCCCGGCATAGCGCACCGTCGCGCCGAGGGGCGTCGTCACAAGGGCCGCGGGGCGCGTGGCGATGGACCATCCGGGCCGCGCGATGCCGTCCGCTCCGATCTCGTCGTAGCGGCGGATGATCTGTCCGTTGACGGGGAGGGGCAGGGCGCCGGGCCGCGGGCCGGTCTCGCCCTCGGGCAGGTCCGGCAGGGGTTCGATCAGGGCGGCGAACTCGGCCAGTGAGCCGGCATCGGCGGCGAGGCGCGCCATCTGGTCGGCATTGCTTGCGGTGCGCAGCGGAAGGTCCGTGCGCTCGGCCACGGCCTGGGACAGGGCGAGCCGCGCGGCCTGCGCTTCGGACATGCCGCGGGCCAGGTCTTCGG
The DNA here is from genome assembly GCF_003390865.1 of Tropicimonas sp. IMCC34011. Classification (GTDB taxonomy): domain Bacteria; phylum Pseudomonadota; class Alphaproteobacteria; order Rhodobacterales; family Rhodobacteraceae; genus Tropicimonas_B. The sequence continues at coordinate 119,599 of NZ_QMEJ01000004.1, read as the reverse complement.
TGGCGCCGTCCTGCAGGGCGCGCAGCAGCCTCAGCTCGGCGAGGTCCGCCCTCAGTGCATCAGCCTGCGCGCGGAGGCCGGGGGCGACATCGGCGAGCATCATGCCCGAGCGCGCCGCGCCCAGGGGGCCGTCCGGGTGCATCATCAGGACGGGTGGGGGAGAGTTGCCGATGGAGGACAGCGCGCCGAGCAGACGGGACAGCTCTTCCTCGCGGCCAGCAAGATTTGCCTCGATGACGCGCTCCCGCGCCGCCGCATCCCGGATCCCGTCGCGAAGCGCGGCGAGACCTTCCTCGTAGGCGCGCACGGTGCCGGTAAGGGCAGCCACCCTCTCCCGCCGCCCGGTGGCCGCTTCCAGCCCAGCCGAAGCCTCCTCGAGAAGGGCGGAGGCCGCACGCGCAGCGGCGGCAGGCCCCTCCTGTGCCGTGGCGGGGACGGCCATGAGGAGGGCGAGGGCGATATGGGCGAGGCCGCGCAAGGAGGTCAGGAGAGGAGGGAGACGCCGGTCATCTCCGGCGGGGTCTCGACGCCCATCAGCTCCAGCAGTGTCGGGGCGAGATCGGCGAGACGCCCGCTCTTAAGATCGGCCCCCTCCGGCGCGCCCACGACGATGACCGGAACGGGGTTCAGCGTGTGGGCGGTATGGGGGCTGCCATCCTCGGCCAGCATCGTATCGCAATTGCCATGGTCGGCGGTGACGATCATCGCGCCGCCGGCCTTGTCCAGCGCCTCGAGAGCGAGGCTGAGACCCCGGTCCACCTCCTGGCAGGCGACGATCGCGGCGTCGATATCGCCGGTATGACCCACCATGTCGGGGTTGGCGTAGTTCACAACGATCAGGTCGTAGCCCGATCCAATCGCCTCGACGAGCTTCGCAGTAACTTCGGGGGCGGACATCTCCGGCTGCAGGTCATACGTCGCGACGTCCGGCGACTTCGGCATGTAGCGGTCCTCGCCCGTCTCCGGCTCCTCCTTGCCGCCATTGAGGAAGAAGGTGACGTGAGGATACTTTTCCGTTTCGGCGAGTCGGAACTGGCGAAGCCCCTTTGCGGCGACCCATGCGCCGAGGGTGTTCACGATCTTCCGCTTTGGAAAGACGGTCTCGAACCATGCCATGTGCCGGTCCGAATACTCGACCATGCCGAGCAGGGCGGCGAAGTCCGGACGGCCCTCCACGCTGAACTCGGCGAAGTCCGGATCGCCGATTGCCGCGAGGATCTCCCGCGCCCGGTCGGCTCTGAAGTTGAGGCAGAAGATGCCGTCCCCGTCCGCCGCGCCGGCATAGTCCCCGATGACCACGGGCAGGATGAACTCGTCCGTCTTGCCCGCCTCCCAGGACGCCTGCACCGCGGCCTCGGCCGTCGGCGCGCCGACGCCGTCCGCCGAGACGATGGCGTCATAGGCCTTCTGTACGCGATCCCAGCGGGTATCCCGGTCCATCGCATAGTACCGGCCCGTCACCGTTGCGATGTACGCACGCTCCGGCAGGCGGTTCTCGAGCTCGGCGATGAAGCCGTCAGCGGATTTGGGCGCCACGTCCCGCCCGTCCGTGATCGCATGGACCGCGACCGGCACGCCGGCCTCCGCGATCGTCCGCGCGGCCGCGACCATGTGGTCGATATGACCGTGAACGCCGCCGTCAGAGGCGACGCCCATCAGGTGCGCGGTGCCGCCCGTGTCCTTCAGCGTGTCGATGAAGCCCAGAAGCGCGTCATTCTCGAAGAAGCTGCCGTCCTCGATGGCAAGATCGATCTGTCCGAGATCCATGGCGACGACGCGGCCTGCACCGATATTGGTGTGGCCGACTTCCGAATTGCCCATCTGTCCGGTCGGAAGACCCACATCGGGGCCGTAGGTCGTCAGGGTGGCATTGGGGCAGGTCGCCATCAGCCGGTCGAAATTGGGTGTCTCGGCGAGGGCGGGGGCGTTGCCTTCACGTCGGCCGCCGATGCCCCAGCCGTCGAGAATGCACAGGACGACGGGTTTGGGATGGCTCATGGGTTCGGCCCTTTCGCGCGCTGGTCTGCCGGTGCCTCTGTTCTAGGCCCCGCGCGCCCGAGAGAAAAGCCGACGTCCATGCTCCCGCTCGGGGCGGAGCGCGGCGCCTCTTAGAAATCGAGGTCGGCGTAATGCGGGGGCGGGCGGAAGGACGAGACCTGATCGGCAAGGATGCCGCGGAACGCGGGGCGCGACTTGATCTTCGCGTACCAGTCCTTGACGTTCTCCGAGCGGTTCCAGTCCACGTCCGAGATGTAGTCGAGCGAGGAGAAGTGCGCGGCCGCGGTGAAGTCCGCCAGCGACATCTGGTCCCCGCCGAGCCAGCGGCGCTGGTCGAGAAGCCAGTGCATGTAGTCGAGGTGGTACTTGATCGCCTTCGAGCCGGCCTTGATCCGGGAGCTGTCAGGATAGCCCTGCCCGGTGATCTTCTTGTTCACCCGTTCGTAGACGAGGTTCGCCGTGACCTCGTTGTGGAACTTGTCGTCGAACCACGCGCAGAGGCGGCGGACCTCGTAGCGGTCCTCGGGCGTGCGGGGCATCAGGACCGGCGTCGGCTCGATCTCTTCGAGATATTCGCAGATCGCCTGGCTCTCGGGCATGAAGCGCCCGCCAATCCGCAGGATCGGTACCTTGGCGGCCGGGTTGCGGCGCAGGAAATCGGGGTCCTGCTCCCAGTAGCGCTCCTCCACCAGTTCGACCTCGATCCGCTTCTCGGCAAGGACCAGGCGGACCTTGCGGCAGAAGGGAGAGAGGGGGACGTGGTAAAGACGGTTCATGGAGCGGACCTGAAACGAGTGCGGTTCAATGGTGATGCCGTCTGAGGCGACAGAGTGCAATCCCGAGACGCGTCAACAGTCGCGGGGGCCGGGGTCTTCGTTTTCGTTCGCCCCGCCGCCGGCTCAGCGCTCGAAGCAGGCCGCACGGCCGTCGCGCGCGATGGTGGCCGCGCCGTCCTCGATCGCAGCTCCCCTTCGGCGCATCCAGTCCGGCGGCGCGGAGGGGTTGCGCGCCTTGGGCGCCGGCAGGGCCGCGGCGAGAAGCCCCGCTTGCCGGGCGGTGAGCTTCGCCGCCGTCGTGCCGAAATAGAAGTTCGCCGCCGCCTCGATGCCGAATATGCCTTCGCCGAACTCGGCCACGTTGAGATAGAGCTCCAGGATCCGGCGCTTGGGCCAGACGATCTCCGCGACCGGCGTGATCCCCGCTTCGAGCGCCTTGCGCGCCCAGGAGCGGTGCTGCCAGAGGAAGACGTTCTTCACCGTCTGCTGGGACAGCGTGGAGGCGCCGCGGACCGCGCCCTCGTTCAGCGCGCGACGAATCGCGCTCATGTCGAAGCCCCAGTGGAGACAGAAGTTGGCATCCTCCGCCGCGACGGCGGAGCGCAGCATCACCGGTGCGATCTCGTCCACCGGCACCCATTCGCGCGTGATCCCGTCGAGTCTGCGGCCTTCTGACACCATCGTCCATGTCGTCGGCGGGGCGACGAAGCGGAAGACGAGAATTGCGAGGAAAAGGAGGATCACGAAGGCGCCGAAAAGCCGGAGCGCCTGCCGGATCGCCCAGCGGCGCGCGCGCTTGCCCGGCGGGGTCGCCGGCCTGCCCTTGCCGCGACCGCTTCCGCTGCGCGGCGACGACTTTCGCCCCGCACCACCTGATCGTGTTGAACGTGCCATACGGCCTGACTATCGCGGGCGCAGCGGTGCGGGAAGCCGGATCGCGCGGAGAGGGCGCGGGAGTGTCACCCGCGGGAAACGGACACTGACTGGTATTTCAGCGAGATGGGCGCGAAGGACGTCAGGAAGGCGATATCCGTCGCGTCCCGACCGACGCCGATGACGGCCAGCTCCGCGGGATCGGACATGCCCGTCGGGTCCACCATGCGCCATGCGCCGCCCAGGTAGACCTCGGCTACGGCGTGGAAGTCAGGCGGTGTCACCGCTGCGGAATAAACGGCAACCATCCGCGCCGGGATCGTCGCCGCCCGCGCCAGCGACACGAGGACATGCGCGTAGTCGCGGCAGATCCCGCGGCGGGAGAGGAAGGTGTCCACCGCGTCTGTATCGGCATTGCTCGCGCCCGGAACGTAGGAGAAAGACGCTTCGACCCAGTCGCGCATCGCGGCGATCTTCGCGCCGCCCGAAAGTGCGCCGAAGCGATCCTCGACGAGGGCCTCGAACCGTGCGGACGGGCAGAAACGGGAGGGCAGCAGATAGGGGACCGCCTCGCCGGGGAGCGCATGGAGCGGCGTCTCGGCAAGGCCGTCCAGCGGCGCCGCATCCCGCGTGACCTCGATCCGGGCGCGATAGGTGCAGCGGAACGCATCCTCGCAGCGAAGCCAGAGACGCTCCCCGATCCCGTCCTCGGCCGGCACGCGCCACATCTCGTCCGTCCCCGGCGCGGAGAGGTCGGACGACACGATGCGCTGGCCTTCCGTCTCGGCGGCCTCGATCTGAAGCAGGAGCGCGGTCGGCTCCACGGCATCGTAGTCGAGGCGAACCTCCACGTTCAGCGTCGTCATGGACGGCTCCGCTTTGCCGGGGCGGGTCAGTTCCCACCCCCGAGGATGGTTCCGAGCACGTCCATCAGAATGCGCTCGCCGATATTGTCGGGCTGCCGCTGCTGTCGCCGCTGTTGTTGCTGTTGCTGTTGCTGTTGCTGCTGCTGCTGCTGCCGCTGCTGGTTTCCGGCGGTTTGCGTCTGACCCTGGTACGCGGGGGCCTGCTGCTGCGGCTGCTGCTGTTGCTGCGGAGCGGGCGCGGCGACCTGCTGCTGCGGCACGTCCATCGGCAGCGGACTGATCTCCATGCCCTCATGGATGCGCATCATCGCCTCGTGCCAGATCTCCGCCGGAAGGCCACCGCCGGTGACGCCGGAGAGGGGCGTGTTGTCGTCGTAGCCCATCCAGACGCCGGCCACGTAGTCGGCGGTGAAGCCGACGAACCAGGCATCCCGCGCAGCGGAGGTGGTGCCGGTCTTGCCGGCGGCGGGGCGGTCGCCGAGCTTCGCGCGCCCGCCGGTGCCGCTATCGATCACGCGGCTCATCATCCAGACGAGCTCCCGGGCGGCGTGCTCGGAGATCACCCGCTCGCCATACCCGCCGTCCTGTCCCATCAGGGCCTCGCCCTCTCCCTCGATCCGGAGTTCGAGAAGGCCGTAGGGCGACACGGAGCGGCCGCCGTTGAGGATGCCGGCATACGCGCCGGTCATCTCGAGAAGGGACGTCTCTGAGGCGCCGAGCGCGAGGGCCGGGCCGTTCGCAAGGTCGCTGACGATGCCGAACTGTTCGGCCACGGTGCGCACGGCGTCGCGTCCGACCGCTTCGGACACCTTCACGGCCGGCACGTTCAGGCTGTCCTTCAGGGCGTCCGCAAGGGTCACGCGGCCCTTGAAGTCCCGCGTGTAGTTCTTCGGGCAATACTGACCGGAGCCGGGGACGTTGATGCACCAGGGCTCGTCCACCACCGTCGCGAGCGGGGAGTGACCCATGTCGAGCGCGGCGGCGTAGATGAACGGCTTGAAGGAGGAGCCGGACTGACGCTTGGCCATCGTTGCGCGGTTGAACGCGCCGGAGACCTTGCTGCGACGTCCGCCGACCATGGCGCGGACCGCGCCGTCGGCGCTCATCACAACGATTGCGGCCTCGGCCTCCGACCCCTCGCGGACCTTCTGCTCGAAGATGTCCGCCAGCGCCCCTTCGGCCGCGCGCTGGATCTCCTGGTCCAGCGTGGTGCCGATGACGACGTCCTCGGTGGTGTTGCGTGTCAGGAAGTCCGGCCCGGAGGACATCACCCAGTCGGCAAAGTAGCCGCCGGCGCGCGCCTCGGCGGCGGCAGAGAGCTCCGCCGGGTGCGCCCAGGCCTCATCGCGCTCGGCCGCGGTGATGTAATCCTGCTCGTACATCAGGCGGATCACGGTCTCGGCCCGCGACTGCGCCCGCTCGAGGCTTGAGGTCGGCGCATAGCGCGAGGGGGCGACGAGGAGACCCGCCAGCATGGCCGACTGTGCGGGATCGAGCTGGCTCACGTGAGCGCCGAAATAGCGTTCGGCCGCGGCGGCGAACCCGCGCGCGCCGCCGCCGAGATAGGCGCGGTTGAGGTAGATCGTGAGGATCTCCTCCTTGGTGTACCGCGCCTCCATCGCCATGGCGTAGATCGCTTCCTTGATCTTCCGTCCGACGGTCGTGCGGCGGCAATCCTCCTCGTACTCCGCTTCGGACATGCCCGAATCGGGGTCGTAGGGATCGCCGAGGCAGAGAAGCTTGGCCGTCTGCTGGGTCAGCGTCGAGCCGCCGTGGCCGGACAGCGGCCCGCGGCCCTCCCGCAGGTTGATGCGCATGGCGGAGGCGACGCCGCGGGGGCTGACGCCGAAATGCCTGTAGAAGCGCCGGTCTTCGGTGGCGATGACGGCGTTCACCACGTTGGGGTTCACGTCGCTCGTCGAGGTGATGGTGTCGAACTGCTCCCCGCGCCAGGCGAAGACGTCCCCGTTGCGATCGAGGAGCGTGACGGAGCCGCGTGCGCGGCCATCGACCAGCGCCTCCACGGGCGGAAGCGTCGTGTAATAATAGCCGACGGCGCCGGCGATCAGCAGGCAGACGATCAGCGCGGTGCGGAAGACGAGACCGAAGATCACCCGCATCAGCAGGCGGATGAACGCGGCGATCCAGCCGAGGGGGCCGCCCCGCCGGCGGCGCGCAGGCGCACGGCGGCTCCGCCTTGACGTGCGGGCGGGCTTGGACTTCGCGGGCTTGGGCTGGCGCTTCGACTTGGTGGGTCCCGCGCGACGTTCGCCTCTCAGGGTGGGCCGCTTGCCTGAACTCATGGCGCTCGCCCCTTTCGGTTTCTTGTTCTGCTCGATTGGGACCGTGCTTACCGAACCCGGCGCCAGTTGGGGAGATGGGAAGTGGTCACGTTTTGATTTTCATTCCCTGCCCAAAAAGTGGTCACCACCGTGTGAGCGCCTAAAGTTTAGGCATGTGCGCGTTATGCAGCAGGCGTGGCGAGCGCCGTTTCTTGAATGCGTGCCCCCTTTGCGTGCCTTTTCGGCGCCGTGAACTGCCGGAGATACGCCCGGTTCAGCCGAAGGGGACACTAGTGAAACTCATCATTGCTGCAATCAAGCCGTTCAAGCTGGAGGAGGTGCGCGAGGCGCTCACCGCCATCGGCGTGCGCGGCATGATGGTAACCGAGATCAAGGGCTTCGGCTCGCAATCGGGCCATACCGAGATCTACCGGGGCGCCGAATACGCCGTGAACTTCGTGCCCAAGGTGAAGCTGGAAATCGTCGTCAGCGCCGCCATGGCCGATCAGGTCATGGAGACGATCGCGGCCACCGCCAAGACCGACAAGATCGGCGACGGCAAGATCTTCGTTCTCGACGTGGGCCAGGCTGTCCGGGTTCGCACGGGCGAAACCAACGATAACGCGCTTTAAGCGCCGGCCGGAACAGACAGGGGATACCGATCCAATGAAACTCAAGTCCACCCTTCCGCTCGTCGCGGTCCTGGCGCTCGCGCCGGGTCTCGGCATGGCGCAGGAGGCCGCTGAAGCCGCCGAGGCCACGACGGACCTCGCCGCCGCGTCCACCGACAGCGTCTTCATCTTCAACTCACTGCTGTTTCTGATCGGCGGTTTCCTGGTGTTCTGGATGGCCGCGGGCTTCTGCATGCTCGAGGCCGGTCTCGTGCGGTCCAAGAACGTCACGATGCAGCTCACCAAGAACGTCGCGCTCTTCTCGCTCGCCGCGATCTTTTATTATCTCATCGGCTACAACATCATGTATCCGCTGGGGAACTGGACCATCGGCACCGATGAAACCGGTGGCTATCTCGGCGCCTTCGGTGTCGCGGTGCTCGAAGCGGTCGGCGTCGGCCGGGATGCCGCTGACGACTACGGCTACGCCTCCACCGGCTCGGACTTCTTCTTCCAGCTGATGTTCTGCGCCACCACGGCCTCCATCGTCTCGGGCACGCTCGCCGAGCGCATCAAGCTGTGGCCGTTCCTCGTCTTCACCATCATCCTGACCGCGCTGATCTACCCGATCCAGGCGTCCTGGAAATGGGGCGGCGGCTTCCTCGACAGCCAGTTCGGCTTCCTCGACTTCGCCGGCTCCACGGTCGTTCACTCGGTCGGCGGCTGGGCAGCCCTCGCCGGTGCCATCGTCCTCGGCCCGCGGATCGGCAAGTACGTCGACAGCCGCACGGTCCCGATGCCCGGTTCCAACCTTGCCCTCGCCACGCTCGGGACGTTCATCCTGTGGCTCGGCTGGTTCGGCTTCAACGGCGGCTCGCAGCTCGCCATGGGAACCGTCGGCGACGTGGCGGACGTCTCGCGGATCTTCGCCAACACCAACACGGCCGCAGCGGGCGGTGCCATCGCGGCGCTCATCCTGACGCAGATGCTCTACGGCAAGATCGACCTGACCATGGTCCTGAACGGCGCTCTCGCGGGCCTCGTCTCGATCACCGCCGAGCCGCTGACCCCGACCCTCGGCGCGGCCACCCTCATCGGTGCCGTCGGCGGTGTGATCGTGGTCTTCGCGATCCCGTTCCTCGACAAGCTGAAGATCGATGACGTCGTCGGTGCGATCCCGGTCCACCTCTTCGCCGGGATCTGGGGCACGCTCGCCGTGGTCCTGACCAACCCCGATGCGACCTTGATGGGTCAGCTCATCTCCATCGTCATCGTCGGCGTGTTCGTCTTCGTGGTGTCGCTGGTGGTCTGGTTCATCCTGAAGGCGGTGATGGGCCTGCGCGTCAGCGAAGAAGCAGAGATCGCCGGCCTCGACACTGCCGAGCTCGGCATGGAAGCCTACCCGGAATTCCATCGCGGCTGATCGCCCCGGCCTGATGGCCAGCAAGATTGCCCCGGGCACAGGATCGTGCCCGGGGTTTTTCGTTCGGCAAAGGACCGGTCCGCCCGGATCAGCCGTTCATGAGTTTCGGTGCGCCGGTGGCCATGTCCGTGCCGAGATAGGGGCGCTTGTTGCCTTTCCAGACGCCGAAGCCGCCGCCGAGATGCGCGACGGGATCGAGGCCGGCGGCCAGGGCCGCGCGGGCGACCTTCTCGGACCGCGCGCCACCGGCACAGTGGAAGACGATGCGCTTGCCGTCCTGCGTCGGCAGGGCGCCGGCATCGAAATGGGACATCGGGAAAAGGAGCGCGCCCGGAATGCGCTCGAGGGCGTATTCCTGCGGCGTTCGAACGTCTATGAGGACGATCTCGCCGGCCTCGAGGGCGGCGCCCACCTCGTCCGGCGTCCAGGTTTCCAGGGTGCCCCCGTCCGTCTCTTCCGTCTTCATCTCTGTCTCTCCGACGCTGGTTGAACTCGCCGCAGAGATAGGGCGGCGCGCCGGAGCGTCAGGGGTCAGAGGACGTCGGCGATGGCCCGTGCCGCGCCCGGAATGCTCGCTGGGGTCAGCCCGGCGATGTTGATCCGCCCGCCTCCCACGACATAGACCGCGTGCGCCTCCCGCATCTGCCGCACGGCATCGTCCCCGAGGCCGAGGAGGGAGAACATGCCGCGCTGCTCGGCCAGCACCTGCCAGCCGGGATTGCCCGTCGCCTCCGTCAGCGCCTCCGCGAAGCTGCGGCGAAGCGAGTTGATACGTGTCCGCATGGAGGACAGCTCTTCGGTCCAGCTCGCGCGGAGGCCGGGATCGCCGAGGATCGTCGCCACGATTCGGGCGCCATGGTCGGGGGGGAAGGCGTAGGAATGGCGGTTGATGCTCGCCAGGGTGCCGGACATCGCCTGCGCGGCCTCCCGGTCGGCCCCGAGGGCCAGGACGCAGCCGACGCGGTCGCGGTAGAGGCCGAAGCTCTTCGAGCCGGAGAAGGCGAGCAGGAATTCAGGCAGCCGGTGCGCAAGATGCCGAAGACCGGCGAGATCCGCCTCGATCCCGTCCGCGAAGCCCAGATAGGCCAGATCGACGAGGGGCACCGCACCGCTGCGCTCCAGAAGGTCTCCGATCGCGCGCCAGTCCGCTTCGGTCAGGTCCGCGCCGGTGGGGTTGTGGCAGCAACCGTGGAGCAGGACGAGATCGTCCCGCGCTGCATCGCCCAGGTCCTCCAGCATCGCCGAGACGTCGGCCCGGCCGGTCGCCTGGTCGTAGTAGCGGTAGCGCCGCCAGCGGATTCCCATCGCGTCGAGGATCGCTTCGTGGTTCGTCCATGTCGGATCGCTGACCCAGACGGTGAGATCGCTTTTCGCCTTGCGCGCCAGCTCGAAGGCCTGCCGGATCGCGCCCGTCCCGCCGGGGGTGGCAAGCGTGGCGAGGCGGTCCTGCGGCACGTCGCCGAGGACCAGCTCGGCCACCGCGTTGCGAAAGCCGGGATCTCCAGAAAGCGCCGTGTAGCCCTTGGTCGTCTGCCTCTCGAGGATGCGCGCCTCTGCGTCATGCACCGCCTTCAGGACGGGCGTCGTTCCGTCCTCGGCCTTGTAGACGCCGACGCCGAGGTCGATCTTGCCGTCCCTCGGATCGGCCGCGAACTCCGCCATCACCCTCAGGATCTTGTCCGGCTCCGCTGCCGGGAGATGCGCGAACATCAGTTCGGAATCCGCGAAACATCGCGCGGACGCGTCAGGATGCGCTCGTGCTCCGTACGCCGGACCGGCTCGAAGCCGCATCGCTGGTAGAGCCCCAGCGCGCGGGGATGGTCGAGCGTGTTGGTATTCACCGTCATCCGTGTCACTCCGTCGAAATCCCACCCGATATGGATTGCCGTCTCGAGCATGAAGCGCCCGAGGCCCCGCCCGATCGCCTGAGGCGCGAGGCCGAAATAGGACAGATCACAGGTTTCGGGCTCGCGGTGATCAAGGAAGAAGAACCCGTTCGGCCAGCCGTCCTTGAGGAGGGTCCAGAGCTCGGTGTCCGGGTCCTGGATCCAGCTTGCGAGATCCTCCTCCCCGGCCTCGAACATGTCCTCCCACGAATAGTCGGTTCCGACCGCGCGGTAGAGGTCGAGGAAGTACCACACCGGCGGCGTGCGCGCGCAGAGGAGCTGGACGGGGCCGGACAGCGGATGGTGCGGCCGAGGATAGGATGGCCGCTCGGTCATCTCCAGCCAGGTGATGGTATAATCGATCCGGCTTCCCGCGGGCAGAACGCTCATCCGGTTTCAACCTCCAGTTCGGGAAAGGCGCCCCATTCGGACCAGGAGCCGTCATAGAGGGAGTTGTCCTCGTGCCCGAGCCGGGCAAGGGCGAGGGAGAGGATCGCGGCGGTCACGCCGGAGCCGCAGGTGGTGATGATGGGGCGGGAGAGATCGACGCCGCCGGCCTCGAACGCGGCGCGGAGGCCGTCGGCGTCCTTCATCGTGCCGTCCGCATTCAGAAGCGTGCTGTAATGGACGTTGAGCGAGCCCGGGACGTGGCCCGCGCGCATTCCCGCCCGCGGCTCCGGCTCCTCGCCGCGGAACCGGGCGGGGGAGCGGGCGTCCACCACCTGACGGTCGCGGGCCTTCGCGGCCTGCGCCACATCCGTCACGTCGGAGAGCAGGTGCGGCCGGTGATGCACGGTCAGGTGCCGGTCCCTCACCTGCGCGCGCGTGCTGGTGAGCGGACGATCCTCGGCGGTCCATTTCGGCAGGCCGCCGTCCAGAACCGCGACATCGTCCTTGCCCATCAGGCGGAAGAGCCACCAGACGCGCGCGGCCGAGAAGAGACCCGCGCCGTCATAGACCACCACCTGCTGACCGTCCCCGATCCCAAGGCCACGCACCCGCGAGACGAACATCTCGGGCGGCGGCGCCATGTGAGGAAGGCCGGAGCGGTGGTCCGCGATCGCGTCGATGTCGAAGAAGCGGGCGCCCGGAATGTGGGCGGCGTCGAACTCCGCCCGCGCGTCGCGCTCCATGGCCGGAAGGTACCAGGACGCATCGAGGATGCGCAGTGTGTCGTCGCCCAGATGCCGGGACAGCCAGTCCGTCGAGACCAGCGTGCGGGGATCGTCTTGGGTAGGTGCGTCGCCTGCCATCACCGGGGCCTCCTTGCCGCCGATATGGCTAGACCGGAGGAGGGGGCCATGCAACCCGGCCCGCCACCCTCGCGCTTCGGGTCAGCCGTGTTCCTTGAGGAGCCGCGACTTGGCGCGCTGCCAGTCCCGCTTCGCTTCGGTCTCACGCTTGTCGGGCGCGCGCTTGCCCTTCGCGATGCCGATCTTCAGCTTCGCGATGCCCTTGTGGTTGAAGTAGAGCACCATCGGCACGAGCGTCATGCCCTTGCGCTGGGTCTCGGACCACATCCGGGCCAGCTCCTTGTTGTTGGCCAGGAGCTTGCGCCGGCGCCGGTCCTCGTGACCGAACATCGCCTGCTCGTAGGGCGCGATGTAGCTGTTCACCAGCCACAGCTCCCCGTCTTTAACCTCGGCGTAGCTTTCGGCGATGTTGGCGGTGTTCAGGCGCAGCGACTTCACCTCCGAGCCCTGCAGGACGATGCCGCATTCGATGTCGTCATCGATGGCATAGTCGTAGCGGGCCCGCCGGTTCTCGGCGATCACCTTGTAGTTCGGGTTGTCCTTGGGCTTGGCCATGACGCGGTCATATAGGGGACATGGCGCTCCGGGCCAATGGGGGCGCTCGACATCGAGGGCGCGGGGGGGAGCGGACGGCGACACCGCCGCCCGCCCGGCGCTCAGCCGATCAGGCCGGCATGCTCCATCGCGTCCTTCATCGCGAGCCGCACCGTCTCGCTCAGCGGCGTGAGCGGGAGGCGGACTTCGTCGCGGCAGCGCCCGAGGAGGGAGAGTCCGTATTTCGCGCCAGCCACGCCCGGCTCCAGAAAGACCGCGCGGTGCAGTGGCATCAGCTTGTCCTGGTAGTCCAGCGCCTTGGCGTAATCGCCCGCCAGGGTCGCGGCTTGGAACTCCGCGCACAGCTTCGGGGCCACGTTCGCGGTCACGGAAATGCAGCCCCGTCCGCCATGCGCGTTGAACCCGAGGGCGGAGGCGTCCTCGCCGGAGAGCTGGCAGAAGTCCGGCCCGCAGGTCTGGCGCTGGCGGGACACCCGCGCCACGTCCCCGGTCGCATCCTTCACGCCGACGATGCGCGGCAGCTCGGCCAGCCGGCCCATCGACTCGGGCGTCATGTCCACCACCGAGCGGCCGGGGATGTTGTAGATGATGATCGGCAGATCGGAGCTTTCGTGAAGTTCCGTGAAATGCGCGATCATGCCGGCCTGCGTCGGCTTGTTGTAGTACGGCGTCACCACGAGGGCGGCATCCGCGCCGACATCCTGGGCGTGGCGCACCAGCCGCTTCGCCTCATGCGTGCTGTTGGAGCCAGCCCCGGCGATCACCGGCACGCGCCCCGCGGCGATCTGCACGGTGCGCGCGACAACGTCCTCATGCTCCTTGTGGCTCAGCGTCGGCGTCTCGCCTGTGGTGCCGACGGGCACGATGCCGGTGCTGCCTTCGGCGATGTGCCATTCGATCAGCGCCTCGAGGGCGCTCCAATCCACCTTGCCGTCCTTGAAGGGCGTCACCAGCGCTGGAATCGATCCTTGAAACATTGGTTTTTTTCTCCTGTGCCGGGGGCCGCGCTTCGCGGCGCGCGGACCCTAGCGACGGTCGAAGAGATTGCCAAGTTTGTGAGTTGTGATACGCGGCGCAGGATCTACCCTCTGGCTTCGCCTCAAGCCTGTCCCGAAGACGGAACCCGAAGGACTCCGCCTTGCTCCACGTGTTGAAATGTACCGTTCGTGCCGCTGCGGTGGCGTGTGTCCTCTGTCCCGCTCTTGCAACCGGCGCCGCGGCGTCACCCGGGGGTGATGCCCTTGCGCAGGCGATGGACCAGATCCGCGCCGGCGACTGGAGGCGGGCGAACATCGCGGCCGAGCCCGGCGGGCAGGTGGCGCTGGATTTCGTGACGTGGCACCGCCTCCGGCGCGGCGGCGAGGCGACGTTCGCTGAATATCTCGATTTCATCGGCCGCAACCCGGACTGGCCCGGCCTCGATCTGCTGCGCGTCCGCGCCGAGACGGCGATCCCCACGACGGCGGCGCCCGAGACCGTCCTCGAGTTCTTCGAATCCCGCATTCCGGAGACCTCCACCGGCCTCCTGCGCCTGATCGACGCGCATCGCACCCTGGGGCATACCGGCGACGCGGAGGCCCTCGCGGTGCTCGCATGGCGGACGATGACGCTCACGACCGAGGCCGAGGCGCAGCTACTTGCGAGTTACGGCGAGATCCTGGGCTCTCACCACGTCTCCCGGCTCGACGACCTTCTCTGGCGGGGCGAGGTCTCGGCGGCGCGGCGGATGTATTCGCGCGTGCCCGATGGCTGGGAGGCGCTGGCGGAGGCACGTATTGCGCTCTCGCAGCAGTCGCCCGGCGTCGACACGCTGATCGAGAAGGTGCCGGACGGCCTCGCCGACGATGCGGGCCTCGCCTACGAACGCTTCAACTGGCGCGCGGCGAAGGGGCGGAACGAGGATGCCGTGGCGCTGATGGACGAGCGCTCTTCCTCGCTCGAAGGCCTCGGGCGGCCGCAGTACTGGGCAAGCTGGCGCCGCATCTTCGCCCGGCAGACCATGCGTGCCGGAAATTACGCGGATGCCTACACGCTGGCGAGCCAGAACTTCCTCGTGGACGGGTCCGACTACGCCGATCTGGAATGGCTGTCCGGCTTCATCGCGCTGCGTTTCCTGAACGATCCGGAACTCGCAGTCTATCATTTCACCCGCTTCGACGCGGCGGTGCAGACGCCGATCAGCAAGGGTCGCGGCCATTACTGGCTCGGGCGCGCCTATTCCGCCGCGGGCAATGAAGAGGCCGCTCAGGCCGCCTACGAGGCGGGTGCCGAGCATCAGACGAGCTTCTACGGTCTTCTGTCGGCGGAAGCGGCGGGCCTGTCGCTCGATCCCACGCTGACGGGGGCGGAGACGTTTCCGGCGCTGGAGGCCTCGCCGCTGAAGGACAGTTCGGTGCTGGCGGCCGGCCTGATGTTGCTCGATGCGGGCATCGACTACGAGGCGGAGCGCTTCCTGACCCATCTCGTCGAGGAGCTGGACCGCGACGCCGCCGGCACTCTCGGCACGCTTCTGCTCGAGCGCGGGGAGGAGCATGTCGCGCTCATGGTCGCAAAGCGCGCGGCCTCCGTGGGGACGGTGATCCCCGCGGCCTATTTCCCGATGAGCGACATGCTCGACCGGGACGACCTGCCGGTGGAGCGGGCCCTCGCGCTGTCGATCGCACGGCGTGAGAGCGAGTTCGATCCTGTCGTCGTCTCCCCCGCCGGGGCACGCGGTTTGATGCAGCTGATGCCCGGCACGGCGCAGGACGTGGCGAACGAGCTGGGTCTGCCGTATGACCGCGATGGCCTGACGGACCGGCCCGATTACAACGCGACGCTCGGGTCCGCCTATCTCGCCGGGCTGATCGAGGTGTTCGGACCGGCGCCCGTTCTCGTCTCGGTGGGCTACAATGCGGGGCCGGGCCGTGCGGTGGACTGGGTCGGCGACCGGGGCGATCCGCGGAGCGCCGGCATCGACATCATCGACTGGATCGAGATGATCCCGTTCCGGGAGACGCAGAACTATGTGATGCGCGTGACCGAATCGCTGCGCATCTACCGTGCGCGCCTCACCGGAACCGCCGGCCCCGTCGCCTTCACGGACCTCTTGCGGGAGGGCTAGCGTGCGCCATCGCGGCGGGAGGCCCGAGCCGCGATGGCAGACCGCACGAGGGTGAAGATCCCTGCGGACGTGACGATGAGGGCGCCGATCACCACGTTCAGCTCCAGCGCATCGCCGAAGATCGTCACCCCGAAGGCGCTGGCGAAGACCAGCTGGAAGTAGGCGAAGGGCTGCACGACGGAGGCCTCGGCGACCTCGTAGCACCTGATCAGGAGCCAGTGCGCGAGGGAGGCGGTGACGCACAGAAGCGCCATCCACGCCCAGTCCCCGGCGGTCATCGGTTCCCAGAACCAGATTCCGATCAGCGTCATCGCTACCGCGCCGACCGTGCCGGTCCAGAAGAAGCTGGTCGCCGCACTGTCGGACCGGCCGCAATAGCGCGTGAGCAGGCCATAGAGGGCGAACATTGCCGCGCCCGCGACGGCCAGAAGCGCGGCGGGGGAGAAGACGCCGAAGCCCGGCTGCAGGATCACGAGAATGCCGACGAAACCGATCCCGATCGCCAACCATCGCCGCCAGCCGACGCGCTCACCGAGGATCGGTCCCGACAGGGCCGCGACCATCAGCGGATAGACGGCGAAGATCGCGTGGGTCTCGACGAGGCCGAGGATGACGAAGGCGGTGACGAGGGTGAGCACTTCGGCGATGAGAAGGAGCGAGCGGAACCCCTGGATCCACGGCATCGTCGTCCGCGCCGCGTCCCGGATGCCGCCTGCCTGTCGCGTGGCCAGCAAGATTACGAACGCCGCGAAGAACCAGTAGCGGATCATCATGACCATGAAGACGTTGTACTGGCCCGCGAGGTGGCGTGAGATCCCGTCCTGCGCCGAGAAGACGAAAGTGGCGGCCAGCATCAATCCGATGCCAAGGCGGGAGTTTTGCTCGGTCATGGGCAACGTTGTGCCGCGCCGGGGCGGCAATGGCCAGACGGGGCAGTCCGCCGGGGGCGCCGCCGGAGCGGAGCGCTTCCGATCACTCCGGCATCCGCCCGACGCTCATGTGCCGCTTCCGGCCGTATCCGGAGCGCCGCTCAACCACGAATCCGGAGGCGGAGAGGGCGCGGCGGACGGCTCCGGCGGCGGTGTAGGTCGCGAAGGTTCCGCCCGGCGCGGTGCGGGCGGCAACGGCGGCGAGGAGCCCGGGCTCCCACAGCTCCGGGTTCTTCGCCGGCGCGAATCCGTCGAGGAACCAGGCGTCCGCGCACCCATCCCAGGCCGGCACCCGCTGCCGTGCATCGCCCACGATCACCTCCGCCTCCACCGGTCCGATCCGCGCGGCAAACCCAGCGGGATCCCACGCCGCCAAGAGGGCCGACACGTCTTCCTCCGCGACCTCGAACTGCGCCAGTGCCCGGCCGAGATCCGCCAGGGACAGCGGGTAGGCCTCGAAGCCGGTGTACCGAACCTCCACCTCCGCCTCCCGCGCCATCTGTGCGAGGGCGAGGAGGTTCAATCCGGTACCCACGCCGAGCTCGGCCACGTGGAAGCCGCTCCGGGCCCGCTCGGGAAGCCCGTTTCCGGCGAGAAAGACGTGCCGCGTCTCCGCCAAGCCGTCCTCGAGGGAGAAATAGGGATCGTCGAACCGGGTGCTCACGGGAACACCGCTCTCCTTCCACGTCACGCCCTTCTCACCCTGATCCATCTGTCCTAAGCCCTGTTCAGCTACGACGTCGACATGGGACGCGAGGGGCGGGTTTGGCAAGCATCGAAGCAACGGTGAGAGGGGCGGGCATCTTCGGGCTCGCCTGTGCGTTCGAGATGGCAAGACGGGGCGCGCGGGTGCGCGTGATCGACACGCACGGCCTCGCCGCGGGCGCGTCCGGCGGCGTCGTTGGGGCGCTCGCGCCCCATGCGCCGGAGCGGTGGGACGCGGCGAAGGAAGCGCAGCTCGAGAGCCTCCTCGCGGCGCCGGCGTTCTGGGCCGCGGTAGAGGGGGTTTCGGGCAGGAGCCCCG
This sequence comes from Tropicimonas sp. IMCC34011, assembly GCF_003390865.1. Taxonomy (GTDB): domain Bacteria; phylum Pseudomonadota; class Alphaproteobacteria; order Rhodobacterales; family Rhodobacteraceae; genus Tropicimonas_B. The sequence goes on along the minus strand of NZ_QMEJ01000004.1, from coordinate 102,020 downwards.
GATACGCGCGCCTCGGGCGTCTTCAGCCAATCCCGGAGGGCGGCGAGGACCGGGCCGAGGCGCGTGCGGCCGAAGCGGCCGAACGCTGGCGGGGGCAGGCGGAGTGGCGTCTGATCGGGGTGGCGGAGGCCGGGGACTGGGCCCCGGCGTCTCCCACCGGGCGGCTCGTCTTCGACACGCTGTCGGCCCGCATCGCCCCTGCCGCCGCCTGCGCGGCGCTGGCCGAAGCGATTTCGCGGCTGGGGGGCGAGGTGATCCTCGGGGAAGATGCGGCGGAGGTCGGTCCCGTCCTTCACGCCACCGGCCCCGCGGGCCTCGCAGCGCTGTCCGAGGCGACCGGCCGCGTGATCGGCGCGGCGCAGAAGGGGCAGGCGGCACGCCTCGGGCTCGACCGCCGGGGCCTGCCACAGCTCTATGCCGGCGGGCTTCATATCGTCCCCCATGCGGATGGGAGTGTGGCCGTCGGCTCCACCTCCGAGCGGGATTTTGCCGATCCCCGGAGCACCGACCATCAGCTCGACGATGTCATCGCGGCCGCCCGCGCGGCGTGTCCTGCGCTCGCCGATGCGCCGGTCCTCGAGCGCTGGGCTGGTCTCAGGCCCAGATCACGCTCCCGGCGCGCAATATTCGGCCGCTTTCCGGGCAGAGAGGGCCATTTCGTGGCCAATGGCGGCTTCAAGATCGGCTTCGGAATGGCGCCCCTCGCCGCGCGCCTCATGGCGGATCTGATCCTGGACGGCCGCGACGCCATCCCGGCCCCCCTGCGCCTCGAGGCCATGCACGTCTCCCGTGCGTGACACGCCCGTTGAGAAAAGGCTCTGCGATTGCTACCTTGTCGTTACGCCCAGCGCCGGGGCACAGGCGGCGCGACAAACGGAGGACGATGTCCTGTCTATTCATGCGGACGCCGCCACGCACCCGGCGGCACATGGCGCGGCGATGACCGCGCAGCCCGGGGCCGAGAGCAGCGAAGCGTTGCTTGAGCGCATCCTTTCCTCTCTCGATGACGACAAGGCCGAGGATGTCGTGCAGATCAACCTGCGCGGCAAGTCCGAGATGGCGGATTACATGGTGATCTGCTCGGGCCGCTCCACCCGCCAGGTGGCGTCGATCTCGCAGAACCTCGTCGACCGCCTCAAGCAGGAGGCCGGCCGCCTGTCGAAGATCGAGGGCAAGGATAGCGGCGATTGGGTGCTGATCGACGTGGGTGACGTGATCGTTCACGTCTTCCGTCCCGAGGTCCGGGAGTTCTACCAGCTCGAGAAGATGTGGCAGCCCGCGACGGCGGCCGCCGAGAGCCGGCCGGGCGCGAACTGAAGCCATGCGGGTGGGCGTTCTGGCCGTGGGGCGCCTGCGCGCCTCTCCCGAGCGTTCGCTCGTCGAGGACTACCTCTCCCGCGCCGCCAAGGCCGGCCGCGGGATGGGTCTGACCGGGTTCGACGTCACCGAGATCGACGACCGGAAGGGCGGCGGCCGGGACGGCGAGGCGGCGCTACTTCTGAAGGCGCTGCCCGACACTGCCGCTCTCGTGGCTCTGGACGAGCGGGGCAGGACGCTGGATTCCCCTGGCTTTGCGAGTGAAATCGCAGGCCTTAGGGACCGGGGCGCCGGCGGCGTCTTCTTCGCCATCGGCGGGGCGGACGGTCACGGCGCCGCGCTGCTGGAGCGGGCGGACCTCCTTCTCTCCTTCGGCGCGATGGTCTGGCCCCACATGCTCGCCCGCGTCATGCTCACCGAGCAGATCTACCGCGCGACGCAGATCCTCGCCGGTACGCCCTATCACAGGGTCTGAGCCCTGAGTTTTCCCATGTCCAGCGATCCCAGAGACAGCTCCGGCGCGATGGAGGCGCTGAAGACGCGCCTCGCCGGGGAGGTGCGCGAGACCGGCTTTGCCGAAATGGGCATCTGCGCGCCGGATTCGCTGCCGGAGCTGCCCGAGCGGCTCGCCCGGTTCGTGGAGAAGGGGCGGCACGGTCAGATGGAGTGGATGGCCGAGCGAATGGCGTGGCGCTCGGACCCGTCGGCGCTCTGGCCCGAGGCCCGCTCCGTCGTCATGCTGGCGGACAGCTACCGACCGGAGACGGATCCGCTTGCCGATCTGGCGGAAAAGGACCGCGGCCTGATCAGCGTCTATGCCCGCGGCAAGGATTACCACGATATCGTCAAGAAGCGGCTGAAGAAGCTGGCGCGCTGGTTGATCGCCGAGGGCGGCGGAGAGGTGAAGGTCTTCGTCGATACGGCGCCCGTCCCCGAAAAGCCGCTGGCGCAGGCGGCGGGGCTTGGCTGGCAGGGCAAGCACACGAACCTTCTCAGTCGCGATTTCGGAAACTGGGTGTTCCTCGGGGCGATCTTCACCACGCTCGACCTGCCGAAGGACGCGCCGGAGCATGAGCACTGCGGCTCCTGCACCCGCTGCCTCGACATCTGCCCGACGAAGGCCTTTCCGGCGCCCTTCCAGCTCGATGCGCGTCGCTGCATCTCCTACCTGACGATCGAGCATAAAGGGCCGATCCCGGAGGAGTTCCGCGCCAGTCTCGGCAACCGGATCTACGGGTGCGACGATTGCCTTGCGGTCTGCCCGTGGAACAAGTTCGCCGTCGCCGCCGGGGATGCTCGCCACGCCGCCCGGGATGATCTGGACTTGCCGCCCCTGAGGGAGCTGGCCGAGCTCGACGATGCCGCGTTCCGTGCGCGTTTCTCGGGCTCTCCGATCAAGCGCATCGGACGGGATCGCTTCGTGCGCAACGTCCTCTACGCCATCGGCAATTCAGGCGAGCCGGCGCTCCTGCCGGTGGCCGAGGGCCTGAGGGGCGACGCCGATCCCGCAGTCGCGGATGCCGCGGAGTGGGCCTTGGGCCGCCTGACGGGTTGAGCGGCGGCCGGGAGTTGCTACCTTAGATGGTGTACCACCTGCATGAGGAGGATGCCGGAATGACACGCCATATCGTCGACAGAACGCATCGCGCGAGGAGCGGCCAGCCGCTCACGTCGTTTGCCGCCGCTGGAAAGCGGCTCGCGCCCGAGGGATCCCATCCCAACGTGCTCGGCGTCATGCGACGCCCCAGGGTGCGGAGCGTGGCGCGCGTTTCGCGGTATGCCGATATCGAGCGGGGACGGCAGGCCTAGGCGCGCCGTCCGCCGATGTCGGGAGAGGGGGCGAGCGCCGCGTTCGCGCCCGCCCCTCGCCGGGCCTCAGGCCCGCACGAGCTGCTCGTATTCCTCCGAGATGGAGCGAGTCAGTTCGCCCACCTCGAACGTATAGTCGCCGATCTGTCCCACTGGGGTGACCTCGGCGGCGGTGCCGGTGAGCCAGCATTGCTGGAAGCCTTCCAGCTCGGACGGTTCAATATGGCGCTCGTGGACCGTGATGCCGCGCTTTTCGAGCAGGCCGAGAACGGTCTGGCGGGTGATGCCGTTGAGGAAGCAATCGGGTTTCGGCGTATGCACCTCGCCGTCCTTCACGAAGAAGATGTTCGCGCCGGTCGCCTCGGCCACGTAGCCGCGGTAATCCAGCATCATCGCGTCGGAGCAGCCCTTTGCCTCGGCGGCATGCTTGGACATGGTGCAGATCATGTAGAGACCCGCGGCCTTGGCCTGGCTCGGTGCCGTGGCCGGATCGGGCCGGCGCCACTTGGCGAGGTCGAGCTTGGCACCGCGCATCTTCGCGTCGCCGTAATAGGCCCCCCATTCCCACGCGGCGACGGCCATGCGGACCGGGTTGCGCGCGGAGGCGACGCCCATGTCGGGACCCGCGCCACGCCATGCAACCGCGCGCACATAGGCGTCCTGAAGGCCGGACGAGGCGAGGACCTGCGCCTTCGCGGCCTCGATCTCCTCCACGGTCCAGGGGATCTCGAAATCGATCATCTGGGCGGAGGTGCGGAGGCGCTCGGAATGCTCTCGGCTCTTGAAGATGCGCCCGTTATAGGCACGCTCGCCTTCGAACACCGAGGAGGCGTAGTGCAGCGCATGGGTCAGGATATGCACGTTTGCGTCGCGCCACGGCACAAGGTGACCGTCGAGCCAGATCATCCCGTCCCGATCGTCGTAATTGCCAGCCATCGTGCCCTCCTTCGGAACAACCTGTCCAAAAAACGTCCGGATCGGACATTTAATTGCGTAAAAACTGAGCGGAGCTAACATTGCGATCTGGCAATGTCAACAAGGCTGACTTAATACGGGGACACCTGGAGGTGACGATGACCGGCGACGGAAGCGACATGAGGGACAGGCCCGGAGCGGGGCAGCGGGGCGAGACGCTCCTGTTCCTGACCGACGAACACCTGAGGAAGGGGATCGAGGCGATGTTCTTCGCCTATCGCGGCTTCACCGCCGATCCCGACCGGATCCTCGAGAGCTACAGCTACGGACGCGCGCACCACCGGGCGCTGCACTTCGTCCACCGCTCGCCCGGCACGACGGTAAACAACCTGCTCGGCATCCTCGGCGTGACCAAGCAATCCCTGAACCGGGTGTTGCGCGCCCTCATCGATGACGGCCTCATCGAAAGCCGCGTCGGTCATACGGACAAGCGGGAGCGGCACCTCTACCTCACCGAGCGCGGCTCGGACCTCGAATCGGCTTTGTCCGACGCGCAGCGCGCCCGGATGCGCGCCGCGTTCCGCAGCGCGGGGCCCGAGGCGGTGGCGGGCTTCCGGGCGGTCCTCGAAGCGATGATGGACCCGGAGATGCGGAGGCGGTACCTGTCGCTCAGCGAAGGAGGACACTGAGCATGGAAGCCGGGACGCACCTGCTGATCGTCGATGACGACGAGCGGATCAGGGGATTGCTGCAGAAGTTCCTCGCCCGGAACGGCTTCATGGTCACTGTCGCGCGCGATGCGGCCCATGCACGTCGCCTGCTCGCGGGCCTCGAATTCGATCTCATCGTGCTCGACGTGATGATGCCGGGGGAGGACGGGGTGTCCCTGACCGCGTCCTTGCGCGAACGTCTCGCGACCCCGATCCTTCTTCTGACCGCGAAGGGCGGAACGCAGGACCGGATCTCCGGGCTCGAGGCCGGTGCGGACGACTACCTCGGCAAGCCGTTCGAGCCGAAGGAACTGCTGCTCCGGATCAACGCCATCCTGCGCCGCGTTCCGCCCGAACAGGCGCCGTCGCAGGGCCCGAAGGTGCTGCATCTCGGCCAGGTGCGCTACGATGTGGAGCGGGGCGAGATGTGGCGCGGGACCGTCCCCGTCCGGCTGACCGCGACCGAGACGACGCTCATGCGGATCTTCGCCGCCCATGCGGGGGAGCCACTGACCCGCAGCCAGCTCGTCGAGGATCCGGGCCGGGACGGAGACAGGGACGGGGCGCAGGAGCGGGCGGTGGACGTTCAGATCACGCGTTTGAGGCGCAAGATCGAGGACAACCCCAAGCAGCCGCGCTATCTACAGACTGTGCGCGGCGCGGGCTACATGCTGGCCGCCGACTAGGATCGGCCACCATCCGCCACTTTCCCTTGCGACATCTTGTGGATAACTCGCTTGCGGCATCCACATCAGGTGTCATCTCCTTGACATGTATCCCCCCGCAGCGGCACCCTCTTCCGATCTCTCCGGGAGCTTTCCTTTGCGATTCACGCGCCTGCGCCTCAACGGGTTCAAGAGCTTCGTCGATCCCACGGACCTCGTGATCGCCGACGGCCTGACGGGGGTCGTCGGGCCGAACGGATGCGGCAAGTCCAATCTGCTCGAAGCATTGCGCTGGGTCATGGGGGAGAACCGTCCGACGGCCATGCGCGGCGGCGGGATGGAGGATGTGATCTTCGCCGGCGCCGCGACGCGCGGGGCCCGAAATTTCGCCGAGGTCTCGCTCCATATCGACAACACCGAGCGCCTCGCGCCGGCCGCCTTCAACGAGGCCGACGAGCTCGACATCGTCCGCCGGATCACCCGCGACGCCGGATCGGCCTACAAGGCCGCGGGCAAGGACGTGCGCGCGCGGGACGTGCAGATGCTGTTCGCGGACGCCTCCACCGGCTCCCACTCCCCGGCGCTCGTGCGGCAGGGGCAGATCTCGGAGCTGATCAACGCCCGCCCGAAGGCGCGGCGGCGTATCCTCGAGGAGGCGGCGGGGATCTCCGGGCTCTACCAGCGGCGCCACGAGGCGGAGCTGAAGCTCAGCGGTGCGGAGCAGAACCTCTCCCGCGTGGACGACGTGATCGAGCAGCTGGCCTCCCAGCTTTCGACCCTTGCGCGGCAGGCGAAGCAGGCGGCGCGGTACCGCTCCATCGGCGGCGATCTGCGCCGGGCCGAAGGGTTGCTGCTGTTCCGGCGCTGGCGCGAGGCGGCCGATGCCGCCGCCCGCGCCGCCGAGGAGCTGACCCTCCAGAGGCAGGACGCCGCCGCCGCGGAGAAGGCGGTCACGGCCTCCGAAGACGCGCGCCGACTTGCGGCCGAATCGCTTCCGCCCCTGCGCGAGGAGGAGACCGTCGCGGCGGCGGTGCTTCAGCGCATCCTCGTCGATCTGGGCTCGGCGGACGAGGACGCCGCCCGCGCCCTCCGTGCCATCGAAACGCTCGAAGGACGTCTCGAGCAGCTCGCGCGCGACCTTGCGCGGGAGGAGGAGCTGAACAGCGATGCCGGCGCCTCCCTGCGCCGGCTGGAAGACGAGAAGGATCGGCTGGCAAAGGCGATGGACGGGCACGGGCCACGGCTCGATGCGGCGCAGGAGGCGGCCCGGATCGCCTCCGAGAACCTCGGCGCCCGGGAATCGGAGCTGGCCGAGGTGACCGAGGACGTCGCCCGCCTCTCCGCGCAGCACCAGTCCGCCGAGCGATACGCGGCCGAGGCCAGGGCGTCCGCCGAACGCCACCGCCGCGAGCGCGCGAGTTCGGAGCGGGAGGCGGCCGAGGCGCGCGGCAAGCTGGAGGCGTTGGGCGAGGGCGTTTCCGCAGCAACGAGGGCCTTGTCGGAGGCGCAGAAGGCAGCAGCGGAGGCCGAGGACCAGATCGCGGTCTCGGACGCTGCGCTCGCGGAATGCTCGGTGAAGGTGGGGGAGGCCCGCGCGGCCCGCTCCGGCGCCGAAGGCGAGGTTCAGGCTCTCCGCGCCGAGGCAACCGCGATCGAGCGCCTTGTGTCGCGGGAGACCGGCGAGGCCGCGGCGCTCATCGACAGCGTGACCGTCGCTCCGGGCTTCGAGGCCGCGTTCGGCGCCGCACTCGCCGACGAGCTGCGCGCGCCCGTTCTCGATGAGGCCGGGACGGGATGGCGCGGGCTGCCGGGGTACCCTTCGCCGCAACCTCTTCCCGCCGGGAGCGATCCGCTCTCCGCACATGTCGAGGCGCCCGCCCTGCTGGCGCGCCGCCTCGCCCAGATCGGGCTCGTCGAGGATGCCGAGGCAGGGACCCGGATGCAGGCGGACCTCGCGCCCGGCCAGCGCCTCGTGACCCGCGCTGGCGATCTCTTCCGCTGGGACGGCTACGGCGCGCTCTCGGCCGATGCCCCCTCCGCCGCCAAGATCCGGCTTCAGCAGGTCAACCGGCTGAGGAGCCTCACGGCCGAACTGGAGACCCTGACGTCGCGCGCCGAGGATCTCGCCGCTACCCATGAGGCGCTGCAAGCCGAGCATACGCGCCTCTCCGAGGACGACAAACTCGCCCGCCGGGCCCGCCGCGACGCCGATGCCCGCGTGGCCGACGCCTCCCGCGCCGCGAGCCGCGCGGAGAACGAGCGCGCCATGGCCGGAACCCGCCTCGAAGCCGCGGAGCTCGCCGTGGAGCGCCATACCGAAGAGCTCGCCGCGTCCGAGGCGCGGCTGGAGGAGGCGGAGGTGACGCTGGCCGGGCTTCCCGATCTCGGCGCGGCCCGTGAGGGCATCGCGGAAGCCAGGCATCGCGTGGAAGGGAGCCGCCGGGACATGCTCTCGGCCCGTCAGGAGGCGGATGAGCTGCGCCGGGCGGGCGAGGGGCGCCGTCGCCGCGCCGAGGCGGTGGAGCGGGAGATGGCCGACTGGGCGAAGCGCCTCCGGAATGCTGAAGCGAGCCGCGCGGACCTTGCCCGGCGCCGGGAGGAAACCGAGCGCGACCTCGCCGCCGCCCGTCCCGCGCCGCAACAGATCGCGGAGCGCCGCGCCACCCTGGAGTCGGATCGCGAGAAGGCCGAAGCCCGCCGGACCGCCGCCGCGGAAGTACTTGCCGCAGCGGAGAGCGCGCATCGCGAGGCCGAGCTTGCCGCCCGCGAGGCAGAGCGGGCCGCATCCGAGGCGCGCGAGAGGCGTGCGGCAGCCGATGCCCGCGCCGAGGCTGCCCGCGCCTCCGAGGCGGAGGCCGCGGAGCGCATCCGCGAGGCGCTGGACATCGAGCCGGATGCGCTGCTGGACCGCCTCGGCGGTGATGCGTCCGCGATCCCGCCGGCTCCCGAGATCGAGGCCGAGATCGACCGGCTCCGCCGCAGCCGGGACGCGCTCGGCGCGGTGAACCTGCGTGCCGAGGAGGATTCCCGCGCCGTGCAGGAAGAGCATGACGAGCTCGTCACCGAAAAGGCCGATCTCGAAGACGCCATCGGAACCCTGCGCACCGGTATCGCCTCCCTGAACAAGGAAGGTCGCGAGCGCCTATTGACCGCCTTCGAGGAGGTGAACGGCAATTTCTCCATGCTCTTCAAGCATCTCTTCGGCGGCGGCGAGGCCAAGCTGATGCTGGTCGAGTCGGACGATCCGCTGGACGCCGGCCTCGAGATCATGTGCATGCCTCCGGGCAAGAAGCTGTCCGTCCTGTCGCTCTTGTCCGGCGGCGAGCAGACCCTGACGGCGATGGCGCTGATCTTCGCGGTCTTCCTTGCCAACCCCGCTCCGATCTGCGTCCTCGACGAGGTCGATGCCCCGCTCGACGATGCCAACGTCACCCGGTTCTGCGATCTTCTCGAGGAGATGACGCGGCAGACGGACACCCGCTTCCTCATCATCACCCACCACGCCATCACCATGAGTCGCATGGACCGTCTCTTCGGCGTGACGATGCAGGAACAGGGCGTATCCCAGCTCGTGTCTGTGGATCTCAAGAAGGCGGAGGCGATGGTCGCCTGAGGCAGGCGCTCTGAAACGGGCCTTTCCTTGGGCCCGCCATCTGCTACATCCCGCCCGGCGAGGCGCATAAGCCCGCGCAACGCCAGACGGAGATCATGGCAAAAGAGCGTCGCAGGAGCCGCACATTCGCGGTCATCGGGCTCGGGACTTTCGGCGCGACGATCGCCAAGGAACTCACCCGCTTCGGAAACCACGTCCTCGGGATCGACAAGGACGGCGCCGTTGTGAACCGCTATGCCGACGAGCTGGCGCGGACCGTGATTGCCGACGGCGGCAACGAGGACGTCCTGCGGGAGATCGGCCTCGGGGAGTACGACGTCGCAGTCATCGCCATCGGGCAGGACCTCGAAGCGTCCATCCTGTCTGCTCTGTCTGCCAAGCTCGTCGGGGTGGAGCACGTGTGGGCAAAGGCGTCGAGCCGGATGCACCACCGGATCCTGTCCAAGATCGGGGTGGAGCGGGTGATCCATGCCGAGGCCGAGATGGGCCGCCATGCCGCCCAGATGCTGAACAACCCGATGGTCGGCGACTATGTCAGCCTCGGTAACGGCTATCACGTCGTGAACGTCGTCGTGCCTGAGCGGATGGCAGGTTCTGTCCTCAGCGAGATGAACCTCGAGGACAGGTTCTCGCTGGTCCCCCTCGGCATCATGCACGGCTCCGAGATCAAGGCGCTTCAGGGTCAGCCCTGCACCCTGTCCGAAGGCGACCGGCTCATCCTGCTCGGCAAGCGCGCAAACTTGCGGGCCTTCGCCGAGACGATCTGAGCTATGCGCCTTTTTCGTCGCCTGCGCGGAGGCCTCGAGCGGCTGAGGCACCTGCCTCCTCCGGCGCAGCTTGCCTCTCTCTACCTCGGGCTCATTGTTCTCGGCACGATCCTCCTCATCCTGCCGATCTCCAATACCGGTAAAGTGACGTCGCTCGACGCCGCCTTCACCTCCGTGTCCGCGGTGACGGTCACGGGCCTCGCGGTGGTCGATACCGGCTCCGACTACACGATCGTCGGGCAAGCGATCATCGCGTGCCTGATCCAACTCGGTGGGCTCGGTCTCATGACCTTCGCCGTCCTTGTGCTGACGTCCCTCGGCATTCCCGTGGGCTTCTCCCACCGTGTCATCCTTCGGGAGGACCTGAACCAGCCCTCGCTGGGAAACCTCACGAGTCTCGTGGAGCAGATCTTCAAGATCGCGGTGGTCGTCGAGCTCGGCGGGGCGCTTCTCCTGATCATCGATTTCGTGCCGCGTCTCGGAGTGGCGGAGGGGATCTGGAGCGCGATCTTCACCTCCATCTCCGCATTCAACAATGCCGGCTTTGCGCTCTATCCCGACAGCCTCTCCGGATGGGTTGGCGATCCCCTTCTCAATATCGTCGTGCCCCTCATGTTCATCGTCTCGGGCCTCGGCTTCCTTGTCGTGGGCGAGATCGTGAACAAGCGCTCGTGGCGGAAACTGTCGCTCCACAGCAAGCTGATGCTGTCCGGCACGGCGATCCTGATCCTCTGGGGCACGCTGACCTTCGGCCTTCTGGAATGGAACAACCCAGGCACGCTCGGCGGGCTCGAGAGCACGTCCGACCGGCTCTGGGCCGCCTGGTTCCAGGGCGTCACGCCCCGGACGGCGGGGTTCAACACGGTGGACATCACCCAGATGCGGGAGGAGACATCGCTCCTGACCATCGCCCTGATGCTGATCGGCGGCGGCAGCACGTCCACGGCGGGCGGGATCAAGGTGACGACCTTCGCCGTCCTGATCATCGCCACGCTCGCCTTCTTCCGGCGGCGTCAGGACCTGACGATCTTCGGGCGTTCGATCCGGGGGGAGGAACTGCTGAAGGTTCTCGCCCTGACCATCGTGTCCATGCTCCTCGTCATGGTGTCGCTGTTCCTCCTCCTGATCTTCGAGGATGCGAGCTTCCTGGAACTGGCCTTTGAGGTGTCGTCCGCCTTCGGCACGGTGGGCCTGTCACTCGGCGCAACGGGGGACCTGACCTGGGCCGGGAAGATCGTCATCATGGTGGTGATGTTCCTCGGCCGCGTCGGTCCGCTGACGCTCGGCTTCTTCCTCGCCACACGCACGGTGCCGCAGGTCCGCTACCCGGAAGGTCGGGTGTTCCTCGGGTAGGCGGCGGGCAACGCGGCTGTCCGAACGCTTCCCGGAGGTCTGGAAGTGCCAAGCGGATCGCGGCTAGTCTCTGCCTGTCCAGAGGTAAAGGCGAGTTGCATGTTGAGATTCTTGAGGAAACTGTTCAGCGGGCCTCCGAAGCCGGCGCCGCGGCCCCCCCTTCGGGCTCCAGAGAACCCTCGCCCTCACAGGCCAGTCCATAAGCCGGTCCCGCCGCGGAGTGTGAGCCCGCCGGTGCCAGCGCCGTCGCCGTCGCCGGCAACCGCGGCCGGGGGCATCCTCGAGGGCAAATGCTACGTGATCGACGGCGATACGATCGTCATCCAGAAGACGCACATTCGCCTCGCCGGGATCGACGCGCCGGAGTTGCAGGACCCGTGGGGCAAGAAGGCGAAGTTCGCGATGGTCGCCCTCTGCAAGGGGCAGGTCATCAAGGCGGTCATCCAGGAGGGCATGACGTACGACCGGGTCGTGGCGAAATGCTACCTCCCGGATGGAAGCGATCTGTCCGCGGAACTCGTGAAGCAGGGGTTGGCGCTCGACTGGAAGAAGTTCTCCGGCGGGGCGTACCGCCATCTTGAGCCGGCCGGGATTCGGAAGAAACTCTGGCGCGTCGATGCCAAGCACCGGGGCAAGCTCTTTCCTCCCGCCGCTCAGCGCGCGGCTGCGCCGTCCTCCGTGCAATAGGCACGGGCCGGGGGGCAATGAAGCCCCCCGTCTTCAGTAATCGCGCTCGAAAAAGATGCCGAGGCTGGTTTCGCCGTCCGAGCCGGCGGACCCCTTGACCGTCACGTTGCGGCGGACGTCGATGTTGAGATTGATCTCGGTGTCGCCGTCGCTGCCCGTCGTCACGTCGGTATAGACGTTGTCCGACAGGTACTTGCCGATGCGCAGCTGGGTGCCGCCGGTCTCGTCGGTTGTGAAGTCGAGATCGTCGAGGCCGAGGTTCTCCCGGATCTGTCCCACGATGCCGACGCCGCCGCGCCCGGTGAGAGTGGCCACGGCATTGGCGAGTTGCGCCGCCTGTAGGGGCGACAGCTGCGTGACGTCCCGGCCGAAGAGGAACTGCGCCAGCACCTCTTCCTGCGGCAGGGAGGGGTTGGAGTTGAAGCTGATCTCAGGATCGTCCACCGGGCCTTCGACGCTGATCGTGATGGTGTATTCGTCCGTTTCGGTGGAGGCGCTGAGGGACACGTAGGGCACGAAATCACCCTGAAGCGTGATTGCGCCCTGATCGAGGACGATGCGTTCGCCGAGGATGTCGAGGCGGCCGCGGATCAGCTCGAACCGACCGACGGGAACGATGTCGGACGTCGTCCCCCCGAGGGTCAGCTGGCCGCCGAGTTCCGCCTCGAGGCCGCGTCCGCGCACGAAGATCTGGTTGTCCGCAACGATGCGTATGTCGAGATTGAGGCCCCCGGAGCCGCCGCCGGACGCATCGTCTCCATCCGTATCGGCGTTCGGCCCGGCCAGATCGGCGCGCAGGCGGGTGATGTAGACCGGGCGCGGCTCGTTGATATGGGTGATCTCGGGAATGTCCCCGCCGAAGCCGAGGCCGCTGTCCGGGACGCGGATCTCGGTTTCGCCGAGGTTCAGACGCCCGCTGATCCCGCCGCTTCCGGCAAGCGGGCCGCTGAGTTGCAGATCGCCGCTGACGCGGGTCTCGTAAAGCTCGGGATCGCGCAGGACGTAGTTGCGGATGTTGATGGCGATATCGGCGGGCAGCCCCGCGCCGAGGCCGAGCGAGCCGTTCGCCGACAGCCGCCCGCCATCGCCGCCACGGGCAGAGGCGTCGATGCGGGCCGTGCCACCACCCAGGTTCACCGTCGCGTTGATGTCGGTGATCGCCTGCGACAGGTTCGGCAGGAAGAAGCGCGCGCCATTCGTGCTGACAGTGCCGGCGACGGAGGCAAGCTCGAGCGGGCCGTTCAGGCCGAGGTCGAAGCTGGCCGTGCCGACGATCTGGTTGGGATCGAGTGCGGCATTGGCGAGGCCTAGGGGAACGCTGCCCGTGGCGTCCAGATCCGCGCTGCCGAAGTCCGGTGCGATCGTGCCGTCCACCGAAGCGCGGGCCGGGCCGGGGCCGGTCACGTCGAGATCGACCGCGTACCCGCTTTGCGACTGCTGGAGGTTGCCCGCAACACGCACCGTGCCGGACAGGCCGGGCGCGAGGGGGGCGATGTTCGGTATCGAGACGGCAAGATCCACGTCGCTGCCCTCGGCGCCGACCACGCCCGCCACCGTGCCCGAGGTGCTGTAGGGACCGGAGAAATCCGCATCGATCCGGTAGCGCTGAGTATCCTCGACCTGTTCCACGGAGGAGGTCAGGGTCAGGGGGCCGTTGATGCCGGGAGCGATGGCGCCGACATTCGGCACCGAAACGCGCACGTCCACGTCCGTCCCGGTGGCGCCCGCAAGACCCTCGACCGAGGCTGACGCGCCATAGGGGCCGGAGGCATCGAGATCGACGCGGAAGCGACTGTCCCCGTTCTCGGCCACGTCCCCGGTGACGCTGAGGCCGCCCGGTATGCCGGATGCGATCGGAGAGAGGGATGGCAGGTTGAGCGCGAGGGAGACCTCGCTGCGTCCGTCGCCCACGGGACCTTCCACCGCGAAAGTGCTGTCGTAGGGACCGGAGCCGTTCACGTCGATGGCGAAGCGGCCCTCGCCCGTCTGGGCGGCCGTGCCGGACACGCTGAGGGGGCCGGAATAATCGCCCGGCGCCAGCGGCGCGATATCGGGAAGCGCGGCATCAAAGACGATGGAGGTCTCGCCGCCGCCGACCGGACCCTCGACGGAAAAGACGCTGTCGTATGGGCCGGTCCCCTCGACATCGAGGACGAAACGGCCGTCTGCCCCTTGCTCGGCAGTGCCGGTGACGCTCAGCGGGCCCGAGTAATTCCCGCCCGGGACGAGCGGCTGGATATCGGGGATCGCGACGGCCCCCTGCAGAGAGGTTTCGCCGCCGCCCACGGGACCTTCGACGGCGAAGGTCGAGCCGTAGGGGCCTGAGCCGTCCACATCGACGACGATGCGGCCCTCGGGGCCCTGGCGGAAGCTGCCGGTCACCTCGACGGCGCCCTTGTAGTCCAGCGTCTCGGGAAGGAGGGGGGCGATCTCGGGGATGGCGACGCGGCCCGCGAGCGCGGTTCGGCCCGACCCCACCGGACCCTCGAGGTCGAACGTGCTCTCGTAGGGGCCGGAGCCCTCGACGTCGACGACGAAGAGACCTTCGTCATTCTGCACCGCGGAGCCCGTGACCCGGATCGGGCCGGAAATGTCGGCGCCCGGCGCGAGGGGGGCGACATCGGGCAAGGATACCGTGCCCTCGATATTGCTGCGTCCGTCGCCGACCGGGCCGGAAATGTCGAAGGAGCTTTCGTAGGGGCCGGACCCCTCGACGTCCACGCGCCAGCGGCCTTCGCCGGTCTCGGCGACGTTGCCGGTGACGTCGAGCGGGCCGCTATAGTCCGTATCGGGCAGATAGGGCGCGATGTCCGGCAGGGAGACGGCCAGGTCCACATCACTCGTGCCTTCGGCGATGCGGCCGTCGATGCGGGCGGTCAGATCGTAGGGCGCGGCCAGATCGACGGCCACATCGTAGACTTCGGGCGCGCTGTTCTGAACCCGGCCCTCAAGGGTGACGGGGCCGCTGTAATCCTCGACGAGGATGCCGAGATCGGCAAGCCGGGCGGTCAGGACAAGGTCGCTGTCGGTGGGCCCGAGGCGGCCTTCGCCGCTTGCGGTGATCGCCGGGCTGTCGATCAAGAAGGCGCGCAGCGTGGTGCCGCCGGTATCTCGCGCAGCGGACAGATCGATGGAGACGGGACCGTCCAGAAGCTCGTCCGCAGTCTCCTGGCCGATGCTGAGATCGGTGCCCTGAAGACTGAGTTCCGCATCAAAGATCCCGCCGAGCGCATCGACATTGCCCGATAGGGTCACTTCGACATCGCCGGTGAGAGGACGGCCCGCGACGCCGGAAAAGCGGGAGAGATCGTCCGCGTTCAGCGCGGCGTCGCCCTCGAAGAGGATCGAGCGGTTCTGGAGACGCGCGATGCCCTCGATCGCGGCGGAGTAGTTCGTACCGATCACGTTCAGGGAGGTCAGTTCGAGCGGCTCCCCATCCGCCCAGGTGAGGTTGACGTCGCCGCGGATGTCCTCTCCGACAGCGTCGCCCAGAGCTTCGTCCGCCGGGTCGATACCGCCCGCGGTGAAGGTCAGATCCGCCGTGACGGCGCGTTCGCCGCCTTCGGCGCGCGGAGCGGCGATGGTGCCGCCGCCACCGAGCCGAAGGGTCGCGATCTCGATCTGCGGCTGGTCGATCCCCTGCGCGATGAGGTCCAGCGTCCACCGGTCGCTGACGGCGCCGTCGAAACTCGCCGTGATCTGAGCGCGGTCGACCTCCGTGTCGCCGCCCCCGAAGGGCAGGGTGACGGAGCCGCCGTCGCTTGCGCGGAGCGCGCCTTCGAGGTCGAACGCATCTGGAAGTCCGTCCGCTCCGATGGCGGCAGAGCCCTCCAGCGTGAGCGAGAGCGCGGAGATGCCCAGCTCCTCGATGACGGTACGGCCGTCGCCGGTCTGCCGCCCGCGCAGGATGAGCGCTATGTTCGAGCCGAGGAAGTCCTCGTAATCGGGCTGGACGATCTGGGTGATGTCGCCGCCGATCTCCACGTCGAACGCCCGGCCGCCATCGTCGGTGCCGTCGAGGGCGACAGTGCCGGTCACGCGGGGTTCGCCGTCGGTGTCGAGGGCGATCTCGGCGGTGAAGTCGTCGAGCGGCCCTTCACCCTGCACTTTCAGCTCGAGGGAGGGCGCGCCGGGGATGTTCAGCAGGTTGACTGCCAGACCGTTCGCCGCCTCGTCGACCCGCAGGTCAAGGGACAGGACCTCGGACTCCCCGTCGAAGGCGGCATCGAGGGCGATCTGTCCCTCGGGGCCGTCGAGCCGCTGGAGCGTGAGGTCCGCCTCGCCGCTGCCATCCGCGAGGGAGGCGGACCCCTCGAGCGACAGGACGGCCTCCTGGCCGATGATGTCCTCGCCGAGGACGGCACGTCCGATGGAGACCTCGCCGATATTCACCGAGACGGGAAGCTCGGGCAGGGAGAAGCCGGAGGCCTGCGCGCTCGGCACGTCCACCTCAGGCTCCGTGATCGGGCGACGCTCGACGATCAGCTCTTCGGCGGAAAGTTCGGTCACGGTGAAGCGGCCGCGCAGGAGCGCCGAGCGATTCCAGTCGAGAACGGCGTTTCTCAGCGTGAACCAGGTGCCTTCCTCGTCCGCGATCGTCAGCTCCTCGATCGTGGCGCGAGAGGAGAGCGCGCCCTCGAAGCCCTCGATGCGGATCTGGCGGCCGCCGCCCGAGAGCCGGTCCTCGATGAAGCCCTGGAGCAGGCCGACGTCACGGTCTTCCTGGGCATGGGCGACGCCCGTGGCGAGAACCACGGCGGTGAGTGCTGCAAGGAATGCGCGCATCAAAAGGCCTGCCCGATACCGATGTAGAACTGAACTGCCGCCGCGTCCTCGTCCGGCGTGTCGCCGACGGGCGTCGCCACATCGACGCGGATGGGACCGATCCCCGTGGCATAGCGCAGGCCGAGACCGGCGCCGGAGATGGTCTCGCCCGAGCCGTCGGGGAATTCCTCCTCGCCGACATAGCCGGTGTCGTAGAACCCGACGATGCCGATCTTGTCCGTCACCTTGGTGCGAACCTCCGCGGACAGCGCAACATAGGAGCGCCCGCCGATCACCGTATCGTCGATCTCGTCGGTGCCGAGGGTCTGGAACGGATGCCCTCGCACCGATCCGCCGCCGCCGGCGAAGAAGAGGTAATCGGGCGGCGCGCTGTCGATGTCGGGGCCGGTGAGGGAGCCGAGCTGGGCGCGGCCCGCGAGCACGACGCGGTCCTGTGCGCCGAAGCCGTAATAGGCCCGCGCGTCGACTTCCGTGAGGGCCCCGCTGTCGATGTCGCTGATGCCGACGAAGGGGGAGACGTCCGCCTTGATGTAGACACCCTCGGTCGCGTCGAGATCGGTGTCCCGGGTGTTGTAGGTCAGGCTGACGGGCAGCGAGACGAGGGAGAATTCACGCTCACCGAACGCATCCTCGACCTGTCCCGCGCGCAGCGCGACGCCGACGGTCCCGGTCAGCCGTTCCGAGAAGATCCGCTCGAGGCCGACACCGAAGGTCAGCGAGTCCGACTTGTAGCCGGGCTCGTCCTCGGACTCGATGGCGCCATTGATCAGAAGGTTGGTATCGGGGGTGAAGGTCGCCGGGCGGCGGAAGAAGCCGGTAAGCGCGTAATCGATCCCGTTGTCTTCCTCGGTCGCGCCAATGTTGGTCACGTCGAAGTCGAACCGGAGCCGTTCGGCCCCGCCAAGCAGGTTCCGGTGCAGCCAGAAGGTGGTGAAGGTCAGGCCTTCCACCGAGGAATATTCGAGGCCGACGCCGAGGCGGCGGCGCTTCTCCTCGACCACCGCGATGTCGATGGGAAGGGAGCCGTCGGCTGCGAGGGTCTCCGCATCGGAGACGGTGATCGAGCGGAACGCTTCGGTGCGCCGAAGCCGCTTCGTGGCCTGCTCCAGCTCCTCCGGGTCGTAGATCTCCCCCTCCGGGATGCCGGCGATCGTGCGAATGCGCTCGGTGCGCACGCGCTCGTTGCCGGTGATGACCGGGCGGCCGAAGCGCAGGCGCGGGCCGGTGGAGATGCCGATCCGGGCCGAGAGGGTGTTCGCGGCGTGATTGGCGGTGATGTCCTCGGAGGCGATGTCCGCCCGCGCGAAGCCAAGATTGCGCCAGCCGTCGATCCCGGCATTCGCCGCATCGCCGATGATCGAGGCCGCGGCAGGTTCGCCTACGGCGAATTCCTCAGGCAGGTCCGTCTCGGGAGAGAGGGGATCTATCCGCGCCTCGGAGAAGACGAACTGGGGCCCGGGCTGAACGTTCACCACGATCCGGCCGATGCCGGACGGTGCCGACAGGGGGGACAGGTCCGCCGCCTCCCGCCCGTCGACGAAGACGTTGATGACGCCGCCGTAATAGCCTTCGGAATAGAGCGCCGTCAGGAGACGCGCATATTCCGCCTTCGCCGCCGCGACGAGTTCGGCCGGGCCGCGCTCCTCGTCCTGGAACGCCGCACGCAGGACGGAGGCGGCGTTCAGCGCGCTCTTGAGGTCTTCGTCGGAACTGCTGACCACGAGGTCGAGGTTCTGGGTGAACGCCGGCCCTGCGCCTGCGGCAAGGGCGGCAGCGAGCGCCACGGGGCGCAGGAAAGCTGGGGTGCGTGTCATGTCGCATCAATGTTTAACGACGGTCCGGGCACGGCGCCATGGCCAAGGTGACGTTGCGAACCGAGATCGGGCATAAACAAAACGTGTGCCTCGCCACGGGCGGGGCTGCGGCCCCGGCGCGAACGGCTCCTTGCGGCGCCCCTTCCTTTCGGCGAGGCTAACCCCAAGGAAGTTCGACAATTCCAGCAAGGTGAGCGACAGCATGGCCGGCCGAACGATCACGCTGGCGCAGCAGAAGGGCGGCTCCGGCAAGACGACGCTGGCAGCGAATCTTGCCTGCGCCTACAGGCTGGAGGGCCGCCGCGTGGCGCTCCTCGACACCGACCCGCAGGGCAGCCTCGGCCGATGGTTCATGACCAGACGGGATGCGCTCGGGGAGGCGGACATGGAGTTCTCCACGGCCTCCGCATGGGGCGTCTCATACGAGGTGGAGAAGCTGCGTCGGGAGAACGACGTGGTGATCGTGGATACCCCGCCCAAGGTGGATGCCGATCTCCGGCCGGCCTTGCGGGAGGCGGATCTGGTTCTGGTGCCGGTCTCCGCGAGCCACCTTGATGTCTGGGCGACCGAAAGCGTGCTGGAGCTGGCGAAGCGGGAGCATCGGAAGACGCTGCTCGTTCTCAATCGTGCGCGACCGGGAACGCGGCTGACGGCGGAAATATCGGAGAACCTGACGGAGCTCGGGGCCGAGATTGCCGAGACGGTGCTCGGGAATCGCGTGGCCTATGCCGAGAGCCTCGGGCGCGGACGGGCCGCGCCGGAGGAAAAGCGTGCCGGTGCGGCGAGGGCGGAGATCGCGGCGCTCTCGACTGAGATCGCGCGCCTCATCGGCCTCGCCTGAGCGCGGAGGGCCCGAAGGCCGTTCCGCAGTCCCGGTTCAGGCCAGCGCGAGGTTGGAGGCGCTGGCGCGGCCGTCGCGGCCGGATTCGATGTCGAAGGTGACCTTCTGGTCATCCGCGAGGCCCGTGAGGCCGGCGCGCTCGACAGCGGAGATGTGGACGAAGACGTCCTTGCCGCCACCATCGGGGGCGATGAAGCCGTAACCCTTGGTGGAGTTGAACCATTTAACGGTGCCGGTGGCCATGATGTGACCCTTCCTTGCTAGTCTCCTGCCCGCGATATTGCGGCAGGTCGGCTTCAGTCGCTTACGATCGAGGGACTGACAGCACGGGTAGCGAGGACAGTGTTCGATGCGGCGCAGCGCGTTCGCAGGTCGCATCATGCGCCAAAGAGCGCCACCGCGCAAGGGGGCATGGACAGGGCCCGCCCCGGCTCTCGGCGTCGTGTTTTCAAAATCGATTTGGACCGCGCCGGCTCGGGAACGGAGTGTCAAGCCTAGCGCACATTCCGGCGGCCTTAAACCACTTCTCTCGCGGAAGGCTGCGGCGGAACGCCCCGAGCCGGCCCCGGGACGCCGCCCGGTGGCTATTTGAGGGGACCGGCTCGGAAGCCGTCGTTGATGGCGACGCGGGAATGCTCGTCGATGGCGACGGCACGGATGCGGGGGCCACCCTCCTCGGGATGGTCGTCGTGGTCGCGGGGCAGGCCGACCACGGCGGAGCGGGCGGCGCCCTTGCGGCGGATCTCGCCCCTGAGGGCGTCCCGCCACCGGCATTCCCAGCGATTGCAGACATCGGCCCGCATCTCGCGGGGCAGGGCGCAGCCGGTATTCGTGTGGTAGACGCAGGAGCGTTCGATATGCGCCTCGGGCAGGCGGGAGAGGTAGTCCTGCCGAATCTCCTCCCTCTTAGCCTCGGGGTTCTGGCGGAGGTACCACTGGATCGTGCGCATGTTGATGAAGGCGTCCCGGCCGTTGCCCTGCATGCAGCACTCGCCGCGACACGCGATGCAGGCGGCGTCGAGAGAGAGCGGATCGCCCTGCTGATGCTCCGCGCGCTGGACGAAGTCGGGATCGCCCTCCGCTTCGGTCTGAAGCCATTCCGGCGCCTCTTCCTCCCCGAGCGCCTCCGCGATGGCGCGGTCGAGATTGGTCTCGAACCGCTCCAGCTGCTCCTCCTCCTGCGGCACCTCGGTCAGGGTGATATGGGGAACGACGCCCGTCGCGATCCTGTCCAGATCCGGCTCGCCGGCCTGCGCAGCGGTCGCTTCGAGGACGTGGGACACGCGCGCCAGCCCCTTTGCCTCGGCCGCATCCCTCTCCTCGGCCTTGCGCTTTACCTCGGCGGAGGCCGCCTCGATCGTCGCGCGGGTCTGGCAGACGGGGTTGCCGCAGATCCCGAGCCCTGCGCGTTCGGGCGGGACGGGCTGCCCGCAAACCCTGCACCGCCCGTCGAGGCGCGCCTTCGTCCTGAAAGGATGCATCGAAATAAGGTCCGTCCTGGAATGAACGATGCCACCCTGACCGCTCCGGGGCGCATCGGTCAAGAAGGGCGGAGACCGGGGTCGGAAGCGAGAGAGCGGACGATCGCGCTGCGAAGACCGGTGTTGCGAGGGGCCCGCCCGCTGTCCCGCGGGTGGGGGCATGACAGGGAGCAGGTCGCAGGTGTATTCGGCCGCCATTTCTCCGGTCCCGGCTCCGGAGCTGGCCGCGTCATTGGACGGCGCGCAAAGGAAAAAGGGCGCCCGACTGGCGGGCGCCCTTTTCGATCTTCTGCGGGCCCGTGTCTCTCCGGGCGCCTTCGGCTCAGCGGGTGAACTTCTTGTGCTTCGAGCGGCTCGGCTGGAAGGCCTCGTCGCCGAGACGGCGGACCTTGTCCTCCTCGTAGGCCGCGAAGTTGCCCTCGAACCACTCGACGTGCCCGTCGCCTTCGAAGGCGAGCATGTGCGTGCAGAGGCGGTCGAGGAAGAAGCGGTCGTGGGAGATGATCACGGCGCAGCCCGCGAAGTCCTCAAGCGCATTCTCCAGCGCCCGCAGCGTCTCCACGTCGAGGTCGTTGGTCGGTTCGTCGAGGAGCAGCACGTTGCCGCCGGCGCGCAGCAGCTTGGCCATGTGCACGCGGTTGCGCTCACCGCCCGACAGGAGGCCGACGGGCTTCTGCTGGTCCGGCCCGCGGAAATTGAAGGCGCCGCAATAGGCGCGGGAGTTCATCTGGGCCTCGCCGAGTTCGATGATCTCGGCGCCGCCGGAGACTTCCTCCCAGACCGTCTTCTCGGGATCGAGCGCGTCGCGGGACTGGTCGACATAGGAGAGGTCCACCGTCGGTCCGTAGGACAGCTCGCCCGAATCAGGCTCCTCCTGGCCGGTGAGCATGCGGAAGAGGGTGGATTTGCCGGCACCGTTGGGACCGATCACGCCGACGATGCCGCCCGGCGGCAGCGAGAAGGAGAGATCGTTGATCAGGACGCGGTCGCCGTAGGACTTCTTGAGGTTGTCCACCTCGATGACCTTGGAGCCGAGACGCTCGCCGTTCGGGATGATGATCTGCGCCTTGCCGACGCGCTCCCGCTCGGACTGGCCCGCCATCTGCTCGTATGCGTTGATCCGGGCCTTGGACTTGGCCTGCCGCGCCTTCGCGCCCGCCCGGATCCACTCGAGCTCACGGTCGAGGGACTTCTGCCGGGCCTTGTCCTCGCGGGCCTCCTGCGCCAGCCGCTTGGCCTTCTGGTCGAGCCACGCGGAGTAGTTGCCCTCGTAGGGAATGCCGCGGCCGCGATCGATCTCGAGGATCCAGCCGGTGATCTCGTCGAGGAAATACCGGTCGTGGGTGACGATCAGGATCGTGCCCTTGTAGTCGATCAGGTGCTGCTGGAGCCAGGCGATGGTCTCGGCGTCGAGGTGGTTGGTCGGCTCGTCGAGAAGCAGCATTTCGGGCGCTTCGAGCAGGAGCTGGCAGAGCGCGACGCGGCGCAGCTCGCCGCCCGAGAGGTTCGCCGGCATCGCATCGTCCGGCGGACAGCGGAGCGCTTCCATCGCGATGTCGATCCGGCTGTCGAGATCCCACAGGTTCTGGCTGTCGATGGTGTCCTGAAGGGCGGACATCTCCTCGGCGGTCTCGTCCGAGTAGTTCATCGCCAGCTCGTTGTAGCGCTCGAGGATGTCCTGCTTTTCCTTCACGCCGAGCATGACGTTCTCGCGCACGGTCAGGCTTTCGTCGAGCTGCGGCTCCTGCGGCAGGTAGCCGACGCGCGCGCCCTCGGCGACCCAGGCCTCACCGGAGAAGTCCTTGTCCTGCCCCGCCATGATGCGCATCAGGGTGGACTTGCCCGAGCCGTTGGCGCCGACCACACCGATCTTCACGCCCGGCAGGAAGTTGAGGCGGATGTTCTCGAAGCACTTCTTGCCGCCCGGATAGGTCTTGGAGACGCCGTCCATGTGGTAGACGTACTGGTAGGTTGCCATGTGCTCGCTCGCTGACTGGTTTGGCGCCCTAGTTACGGCGCCATGGCCCCTTGTTCAACGGGCAGAGGCACGGCAGGGGGCAAGGACCTGCGCGCACAGACGGGAAGACATGATGCGATACGACCTCCCTCCGGGCGCGCCGCGCGGAGCCATCGGCCTTCTGGGCGGCTCCTTCGATCCGCCCCACGCAGGCCACGTGGCCCTGACGGAGGCGGCCCTGGCGGCGTTCGGCCTCGCGCGCATCTGGTGGATGGTGAGCCCCGGCAACCCGTTGAAGGAAAACGGTCCCGCCCCGATGGAGCGGCGTCTCCGTGCAGCGCGCAATCTCGTCCGGCACCCGCGCGTCGACGTGACGGATATCGAGGCGCGGACCGGAACGCGCTTCACCGCCGCGACGCTCGCGGCCCTGGGGCGGCTCTACCCCCGGCAGCGCTTCGTCTGGCTGATGGGGGCGGACAACCTTGCGCAGTTTCATCGCTGGGACGACTGGAGAGGGATCATGGAAAGCGTGCCCATGGGCATCCTTGCCCGCCCCGGATCGCGCCTCTCCGCGCTGACCTCCCCCGCGGCGCGGGCCTACCCCTCCGCGCGGATACCCGCCGCGCAGTCCCTTGCGCTCGCACGGGCGGAGGCGCCCGCCTGGTGCTTCGTCAACATGCCGCTGTCCCCGGCCTCCTCGACGGCGATCAGGGCAAGCGGAGGCTGGTGAGGAGCGCGGCTCCTTCGCCCCGTTCCGCCCTTCGACTGGCGCTGAGGGGCCGGGTCGTGCAATCCTGCGCTCCTCCCGCGAGGACAAGGCAGGCTGATGGCGAAGGACGAGAGAACGGGCAGGAGCGCGCGGCGACTGGACGATGCGGCCCGTGCAGCCTGGCTCTACTATATCTCCGGCAAGACGCAGGACGAGATCGCGAGCGTTCTCGGCGTCTCCCGGCAATCGGCCCAGCGTCTCGTCAGTCAGGCGATGGCGGCGGGCATGGTGAAGGTCCGGATCGACCATCCGATCGCCGCCTGCCTCTCCCTGGCCGAGCGGCTGAAGTCCGAGCTCGGGCTTACGATGGCGGAGGTCGTGCCGACCCTGCCGGGGGAGGGCGGTCCGCTGGCCGCCGTCGCCAGCGCCACGTCGGCCTGCATCGAGGAATGGCTGGAGCGGGAGGAGCCGCTCGTCGCGGGCTTCGGCACCGGGCGGACCCTGCGCGCGGCCGTGGAGCAGATGCCGCGTCTTGCCTGCGCACAGCACAAGATCGTCTCGCTGACCGGCAACATCTCCATCGATGGCTCGACGGCCTATTACAACGTGCTCTTCTCGCTGTCGGACCGGGTGGACGCGCCGACTTACCCCTTGCCGATGCCGGTCATCGCCTCCTCTCCCGAAGAGCGGGAGATGATCGTCGGTCAGAAGGCGATCCGCAGGACCATGGATCTGGCGGGGGCGGCCGAGGTCGCCTTTGTCGGCATCGGGGGCGTATCGGAAGTCGCGCCGCTGGTGCTGGACGGTTTTCTCTCCCGGCAGGATCTGGACGCGCTCAGGGCGGCCGGTGCGGTGGGGGAGATCCTCGGCCGGACCTATGATTCGCAAGGCGCCGAGATCGGCGCCCGCGCCGCACGGAGGGTGACCTCCATGCCGCTTTCGGAGCTTGCGAACGGCCGCAGCGTGATCGCCGCGGCCACCGGCACCGCCAAGCTCCCGGCCATCGCCGGTGCGATTCGCGGCGGGCTGATCACCGGCCTCATCACGGACGAGGCGACCGCGACGGCCTTGCTCGGCTGAGCGGCCCGGACGGTCCCCGACCTCCTCCCCCCGGGCGGCGATGATCCGCGCCGGGGCCCCGGTGATTCACGCGCCCAAGCCGGCAAACAAGGGCCGCACATCCGCTGCCACGTCACGCCATGCGTTTTCTGCAATGCAGAATTGCGCTGGGGTATTGACCGTCTTTGCGTAGAGTGCGAGTAAATGCCCAGAGGGGTGGCAAATGTTCGACCGGGAGAAGTCGATCTGCCACCAGAATCGCCAAGCCCATATGAGGGAGGAGCCCTATGACACGCTTGACCTGTACCCTTCTCGGAGCCTGCGCCGTCGGCGCCCTGTCGTCCGCAGCCGCTGCGCAGACAACGCTCACCATCGCCACGGTGAACAACGGCGACATGATCCGCATGCAGGGTCTGACCGAGGATTTCACCGCAGATCATCCCGACATCGAACTCGAATGGGTGACGCTCGAGGAGAACGTCCTGCGCCAGCGCGTCACGCAGGACATTGCCACGAATGGCGGGCAGTTCGACGTCATGACCATCGGCACCTACGAGGTTCCGATCTGGGCAAACCAGGACTGGCTCCTGGCTCTCGACGACCTGCCTGAAGACTACGACGTGGACGACCTGCTGCCCTCCGTGCGCACCGCACTGTCGGTGGACGACACGCTCTACGCCGCACCGTTCTACGGCGAATCGGCAATGGTGATGTACCGCACCGACCTGGCCGAAGAGGCCGGCGTCGAGATCCCCGATCAGCCGACCTGGGACGACATCATGACCGCCGCCGAGGCGATGACCGATCAGGACGCCGGGATCTACGGCATCTGCCTGCGCGGCAAGCCCGGCTGGGGCGAGAACATGGCCTTCATCACCGCCATGGCCAACAGCTACGGCGCGCGCTGGTTCGATACCGATTGGCAGGCCCAGTTCGACAGCGAGGAATGGACCTCCGCCGTCAACGATTACCTGATGATGATGAACGAGTACGGCCCGCCGGGCGCGTCCTCCAACGGCTTCAACGAGAACCTCTCGCTGTTCCAGCAGGGCAAGTGCGGCATGTGGATCGACGCCACCGTCGCCGCAGGCTTCGTCACCGATCCCGATGACAGCACTGTGGCGGACAGCGTCGGCTTCGCGCAGTTCCCGAACAAGGACGGCATGGACAACCGGGGCAACTGGCTCTGGGCATGGTCGCTGGCGGTTCCGGCCTCCTCTGATGCGCCCGAGGCCGCCAAGGAGTTCGTCGCCTGGGCCACGTCGCAGGGCTACACCCAGCTCGTCGCCGAGGAAGAGGGCTGGCGCGCCGCACCTCCGGGCACCCGGACGTCTCTCTACGAGAACCCCGAGTACCAGGAGGCCGCGCCCTTCGCCGAGATGACGCTGAACTCGATGTCCGCCGTCGATACCAGCGCGCCCTCGGTTCAGGAGATCCCGTATACCGGCGCACAGTTCGTCGCGATCCCGGAATTCCAAGGCATCGGCACGGCGGTCGGTCAGCAGTTCTCCGCCGCGCTTGCGGGCCAGGTGACGGCCGAGCAGGCTCTGCAGAACGCGCAGACCTCCACCAACCGCGAAATGGAGCGGGCGGGCTACCAGGACTGAGCCCGAGCGCGCCCCGCGTCCTCTCCTGAAAAGGGGGCGCGGGGACCCCGCAAGACACGGCGCGGGGGCGGTCCTCTTCCGGATCCGCCCCCCGCCCATCCGCCCGAGGCGCGGACCCTGAGACGTCCGCCTCCGCGCATCCCTGATCCTTCGTCACGCCCCCGCGAGGCCCGCCATGGCGACAGCCCATTCCAGAACCGCCGCCCGCGCGATGATCTCGCCGGCCGTCATCTTCCTTCTTCTGTGGATGATCGTGCCGCTGGCGATGACGCTCTATTTCTCGTTCCTGCGCTACAACCTCCTCATGCCCGGCATGGAGGAGTGGACCGGCTTCGAGAACTACCGCTACTTCCTGACCGATCCCGCCTTTTCGACCGCGCTCATCAATACGCTGCTGCTGGTCGGCGGGGTGCTTTTCATAACCCTCGTCGGCGGGACGCTCCTCGCGCTCCTGCTTAACCAGGATTTCTTCGGGCAGGGCATCGTGCGCGTGCTCGCCATCGCGCCCTTCTTCGTCATGCCGACGGTCTCGGCGCTCGTTTTCAAGAACATGTTCATGAACCCCGTGAACGGACTCTTCGCCTTCATGGCGGAGGCGATCGGGATGCAGCCCATCGACTGGCTGGCGGAGATCCCGCTTCTGTCCATCACGCTGATGGTGAGCTGGACGTGGCTGCCCTTCGCGACGCTGATCCTGCTGACCTCGCTCCAGTCGCTCGACAGCGAGCAGATGGAAGCCTCCGAGATGGACGGCGCGGGCGCGATCTCCCGCTTCTTCTACATCACCGTGCCGCACCTTGCGCGGGCGGGCACCGTCGTGGTGCTGATCGAGACGATCTTCCTTCTGTCCATCTTCGCCGAGATCCTCGTGACGACGAATGGCGGGCCAGGGAACGCCTCCACGAACCTCACCTACCTCGTCTACGCCGAATCGCTCCTGCGCTTCGACGTCGGCACGGGGGCCGCGGGCGGCGTCGTCGCCATCATCCTCGCCAACATCGTCGCGATCTTCCTGATGCGCGCGATCGGCAAGAACCTCGACGCCTGAGGAGGGGCATCCCACATGGCACGCGCTAGCAGCACCTCCCGCAAGCTCACCGTCACCGTTTTTGCGTGGCTCGTCGGTCTCACGCTTTTCTTCCCGGTCCTCTGGACGGTCCTGACCTCCTTCAAGACCGAGGCGGAGGCGATCGCCGATCCGCCGAGCCTTCTGTTCTTCAATTGGACGCTCGAGAACTACGTCGTGGTGCAGGAGCGGTCGAACTACTTTCGCTACTTCTGGAACTCCGTGCTGATCTCGGTCGGCTCCACGGTCATCGGCCTGATCATCGCGGTGCCGGCGGCCTGGGCCATGGCCTTCGTGCCGAGCCCGCGGACCCGCGGGATCCTGATGTGGATGCTGTCCACGAAGATGCTGCCGCCGGTGGGCGTCCTGATCCCGATCTACCTGATCTTCCGGGACATGAACCTGCTCGACACGCGGACCGGCCTCATCATCGTGATGATGCTCATCAACCTGCCGATCATCGTCTGGATGCTCTACACCTACTTCAAGGAGATCCCCGGCGAGATTCTCGAGGCCGCCCGGATGGACGGGGCGCAACTGCGCAACGAGATCATCCACGTGCTGACGCCGATGGCGATCCCCGGCATCGCGTCCACCATGCTCCTGAACGTCATCCTCGCATGGAACGAGGCATTCTGGACGCTGAACCTCACCGCGGCCAAGGCCGCGCCGCTGACCGCGTTCATCGCCAGCTATTCAAGCCCCGAGGGGCTGTTCTACGCCAAGCTCAGCGCCGCATCGACGATGGCCATCGCGCCGATCCTGATCCTCGGCTGGTTCAGCCAGAAGCAGCTCGTGCGCGGTCTCACCTTCGGCGCCGTGAAATAAGGAGGGCTCCCTGAATGGGCCGCATCACGCTCGACCAGATCACAAAGTCCTTCGGCGAGGCACAGGTCATTCCGCCTCTGGACCTCACCATCGAGGACGGCGAGTTCGTCGTCTTCGTCGGCCCCTCGGGCTGCGGCAAGTCCACGCTCCTGCGCCTGATCGCCGGGCTGGAGGACGTCACCTCGGGGGAGATCCGCATCGACGGCAAGCCCGCGACGGACCTGCCGCCGGCCAAGCGCGGCCTTGCCATGGTGTTCCAGTCCTACGCGCTCTACCCGCACATGAGCGTGCGCAAGAACATCGCCTTCCCGCTCAAGATGGCGAAGCTGCCGCAGGAGGAGATCAACCGGAAGGTTGAGAACGCCGCGCAGGTGCTCAACCTCTCTCCCTATATCGACAAGCGTCCCGGCCAGCTCTCGGGCGGGCAGCGCCAGCGCGTCGCCATCGGCCGCGCCATCGTGCGGGAGCCGGCCGCGTTCCTCTTCGACGAGCCCTTGTCGAACCTCGATGCGGCGCTCAGGGTCAACATGCGCGCCGAAATCTCCGAACTGCATCAGCAGCTGTCGACGACCATGATCTACGTCACCCACGATCAGGTCGAGGCGATGACGATGGCCGACAAGATCGTGGTGCTGCAGGCCGGCGTGATCGAGCAGGTCGGCTCGCCGCTCGATCTCTACAACCATCCGCGCAACCTCTTCGTCGCGGGCTTCATCGGCTCGCCCAAGATGAACTTCATCACCGGCCCCGAAGCCGCGAAGCACGGCGCCCACACCATCGGCATCCGTCCCGAACATCTCCGGACGTCGAAGGAGAGCGGTGAGTGGACCGGCCGCGTCGGCCTCGGCGAACACCTGGGGTCGGACACGTTCCTGCGGGTGGAGACGGAGTTCGGCGAGATGACCGTCCGCACCATCGGCGATTTCGACGCGCGGCACGGGGACACCGTCTACCTCACCCCCGATCCCGCCCGCATCCACCGCTTCGACGAAAGCGGCCTTTCGATCCGGTGAGCCCGGCCCGCGCCGCGGGGGGGCCGTCCCCCCGGGCAGGGCGCAAGCGGGTGAAGACCCCATGACGCTGCCGCGCCGGTCCCCGCTGGCCGAAGGCGGCCCCACATTGCTATTCTAGGAGTGCACGCCATGGCCGTGACCCTGTCCCTCGCCGATCTAGGCACCCTTCCCGAAGGTGTCGCCCGCCCCAGCTACGATCGCGAAGACCTCTCGCCCGGAATCCTGCATTTCGGCGTCGGCAACTTTCACCGCGCGCATCAGGCCGTCTATCTCGACCGGCTCTTCAGGGCGGGGGAGGGGCAGGACTGGGCCATCGTCGGCGCCGGGGTCATGCCGGGTGACGCGGTGGCGCGAGAGACGCTGGCCGCGCAGGATTTCCTGACCACCGTCGTCGAGCAGTCCGCCGAGACGAGCGAGGCCCGCGTCACGGGCGTGATGGTCGATTACCTCGATCCCGGTGACGCCGGGGCGATCGTGGCGAAGCTGACGGATCCGGCAATCCGGATCGCCTCCCTCACGATCACCGAAGGCGGCTATTTCATCGACGCCGAGACAGGCCGCTTCGATCCCACGCACCCCGCCATTGCCGCCGACGGCCAGACCCCGGACGCGCCGAAAACCGTCTTCGGCCTTCTCGTCGCTGGCCTCAAGGCACGCCGCGAGAGCGGGCAGGCGCCCTTCACCATCATGTCCTGCGACAACATTCCCCATAACGGTGCCATCACGCGCAACGCCGTCGCCGGCCTCGCACGCCTGTCGGACCCGCAGCTCGCGGACTGGATCGAGGAGAGTGTCGCGTTCCCGAGCGGGATGGTGGACCGGATCACCCCCGCGACCGGCGATCGCGAGCGCGCGATCGTCCGGGAGACGTTCGGTGTGGCCGATAACTGGCCCGTCTTCTGCGAGGATTTCATCCAGTGGGTTCTGGAGGACGATTTCCCGCAAGGCCGCCCCGCGCTCGAGACGGTGGGCGTTCAGTTCGTGCCGGACGTGGCCCCGTTCGAGACCATGAAGCTCCGCATCCTCAACGGTGGCCACGCGGTCATCGCCTATCCCGCCGGGCTTCTCGGCATCCATTTCGTCCACGAGGCGATGGAAGACGAGCAGATCCGCGCCTTCCTGGCCAAGATCACGTCGGACGAGATCATCCCCGCCGTGCCCCCCGTACCGGAGACGGACCTCGAGACCTATGCCGCCACCATCGAGGCGCGCTTCGCCAATCCCAAGATCGGGGACACCGTGCGACGCCTGTGCCTCGACGGCTCCAACCGGCAGCCGAAATTCATCGTGCCGACCATCGCGGACCGCCTGAACGCGGGGCAGGGGATCACCGGCCTTGCCCTCGAAAGCGCGCTCTGGTGCCGCTACTGCGCTGGCACGACCGAGGCGGGCGAGACGATCGAGCCCAACGATCCGGCCTGGGACCGACTGGTGGAGCGGGCGGAGGCTGCGCGCAGCGATCCCTCCGCCTGGCTCGGGATGCAGGACGTTTACGGCGCCGTCGGCCGCGACCCGACCTTTGCCGATGCGTTCGCCAAATGCCTCGAGGCGCTGTATGCGGACGGCGTGCGCGCGACGCTCGCAGCATATCTGGAGGACCGGCTCTAGGTTCACGACGCCCGACGGGCGAGACAGGAGGGGCCGGGCCATGCTGCCGCGTCTCGTCATCTTCGACTGCGACGGGGTCCTGGTGGACAGCGAGCTTCTGTCCGCCGAGGTGCTCCTGGGCGTGGTGCGCGAAGCCGGCGGACAGATCGAGGCGGCGGACGTCTACGAGCGGTTCCTCGGCCGCTCCATGGCGAGCGTGGTGGAGATCCTGCGTGCCGAGCACGATTGCGAGCTGACCGAAGCCCACCTGTCGCAGATCCGCCAGCGCCTCTTCGCGCGCTTCGAGACGGATCTTGGCGCGATCCCCCACGTGGCGGAGGCGATCGCAGAGATCGGCGCGCCCGTTTGCGTCGCCTCCTCCTCCCAGCCGGAACGGATTCGCCTCTCGCTGTCCCTGACCGGCCTGCTGCCCCTGTTCGAGGGCCGGATCTTCAGCGCGACCATGGTGCCGCGCGGCAAACCGGCGCCCGATCTCTTTCTCCATGCAGCGGCCCGGATGGGGACCGATCCGGCGGATTGCGTCGTCATCGAGGACAGCGTGGCCGGGCTTCGGGCCGCACGGGCCGCCGGGATGCGCACCCTCGCCTTCACCGGTGGAAGCCACGCGGCGCCCGCGAGATTGCACGAGAAAGTCGTCTCGCTCTCGCCTGATGCGGTCGTGGACGATATGCGTGGTCTGGCCGACGCGCTCGCCGCGCTCGGCTAGGTCGCCCTCGCTCGAGGAACATGCATGGAGTCTCTGATCTGCGCGGTGGATGTCGGAACCGCGAGCGCCCGGGCGGGCCTGTTCGATCGCTCGGGGTACATGATCGTCCGCCACGTCGCGCCATTCGAGATGACC
Source organism: Tropicimonas sp. IMCC34011 (assembly GCF_003390865.1). Classification (GTDB taxonomy): domain Bacteria; phylum Pseudomonadota; class Alphaproteobacteria; order Rhodobacterales; family Rhodobacteraceae; genus Tropicimonas_B. The sequence continues at coordinate 70,575 of NZ_QMEJ01000004.1, read as the reverse complement.
GGAACGCTTGGCGGGATCGCGGAGATGTCCTCGGAGGGGGTCTGGCGCGCCGTCGCCGCAGCGGCCCGTGGCGCCCTTGCCGAAGCCCGCGCCGGCGGAGAGACCCGTCCCGTCGCCGGGCTCGCCTTTGACGCGACCTGTTCCCTGGTCCTGCGCCAAAAAGGTGGCGCCCCCCTCGAGATCGGCGCGGATGGTGCGGACACCATCGCCTGGATGGATCACCGCGGCACGGCGGAGGCCGAGGAGATCGCGGCGACCGCCGATCCCGCCCTCGCTTTCGCCGGCGGCTCCATGCATCCCGAGATGCAGCTTCCGAAGCTCCTCTGGCTCAAGCGCCACCGCCCGCTTCTCTGGGACAGGCTGGGCTCTGCCCGTGACCTCGTCGATTTTCTCACATGGCGCGCGACGGGGTCAGAGATCCGCTCCCTCTGCGCGGCAGCGGCGAAATGGGGATACTGCCCCGGCGATGGCGGCTGGCCGGAGGCGCTCTTCGCCCGGATCGGGCTCGAGGATCTGGGCCGGGCCGGCGGTCTTCCGCGTCACGTGGCACCGCCCGGAACGCGGGCCGGAACGCTGACCGCCCTTGCGGCGACGGAACTCGGCCTGCCGATCGGCTGCCCGGTCGCGGTGGGGATGGTGGACGCCTATGCAGGCACGCTCGGCCTCCTGGGGCGGGCCCCGGAGGGCGGCCGCGGCGGTCATGCGGCGCTGATCGCCGGCACCTCCGCCTGTGTCATGGGCGTGAGTGCCGAGCGGCCGAGGAGCGCCGGGCTATGGGGTCCGGTGGAGGGCGCGGTTCTGCCCGGTCTCTGGTCCATCGAGGGCGGGCAAAGCGCGGCCGGCGCCCTTCTCGACTGGGTGCTTCAGACCTTCGGGGCGGGCTCCGCCGACATTGCCGCCCACGAGGCCACGCTTGCCCGGATCGAGACGCTCCTGATCGCCGAAGGGCCGGACCTTGGGTCCGATATCCATGTCCTGACAGGCGCCCGCGGGCGGCGGATGCCTCGTCCCGGGGCCGAGGGGCGGGCGGGGATCATCGGTCTCGGCCTCGGGCGCGGTGCGGACGACGCCGCCCGGATCTACTGGCGCGCCGCGACCGCGCTCGCACTCGGCATGGGCGATGTCCTCGGCGAGATGGATGCCGCGGGGCAGCCCGTGCGGGTGCTCCATGCCGCGGGAGGCGTGCGGCGAAGCCCGCTTCTGATGCAGCTCTACGCCGATGCGACGGGCCGCGAGGTCCGGCCCTCCGGCGCCCCCGATGCGGTCCTGCTCGGAACCGCCATGCTCGGAGCCTCGGCCGCGGGGTTGTATCCCGGCCCCGGTGCGGCGGCGGCTTCCATGGGGATGCCCGCCGGCACTCCGATCACGCCGCGCGCCGAACGCGCCGGGCGTATGGAGGCGGACCGCAAGGCGCAGACGCGTCTGCGCTCAGTCCTGCGGGATCTCGCTCCCTGAGGCGCGAAGCCAGTCCAGCGTCGTTTCGACGTGAGCCTCCGCGGGGGCCAGATCCGAGAGGGTCAGGCCGCCCTCGTCCGGCTCGAGCGGCTCGAGCGTCGCAAGCTGGCTGTCCAGAAGCGAGGGTGGCATGAAGTGCCCGGTCCGGCCGCTGATCCGCTCCCGCAACGTGTCCGCGTCCGGCGCGAGGTGAACGAAGGTGACGTGGGAGCCGGCGGCCTGCCGCACCTGGTCCCGGTAGGCGCGCTTGAGGACCGACGCGGCGACACAGGCGCCCGTGCCGTCCTTCCGGCCCGTCCGCAGGGCTTCGCCGACGGCCTTGAGAAACGGCTTGCGCATCTCGTCGTCGAGCGGGTGGCCCGCTTCCATCCATGCGATGTTCTCGGGCGGATGACAGGTGTCGCCTTCGATGAACGGCAGGCCGAGGCGCTCCGCGAGACGCCGGGCGAGTGTGGACTTGCCGGAGGCGCTGACCCCCATGACCACGAGAAGGAGCGGCTCCGCCATCAGTAATGCGGCGGGGTTTCGTCGGTGAAGACGGCGCCGCCAGACTGGGCGGCCTCGTCATCCGCCGCGCGCCGGGTGAGATAGGCCACCCGTGCCTCCAGCCGCGAAATCTGCGTCTCCTGACGTGCGACGATCTCGGACAGATCGTCCGTCACGCGCCGCAGATGCGCCAGTTCTTCCTCGATGCGGGTCTCGTTCATGGGAAGTCTGGTACCCGCTTGCCGGCGGAGGGGGAAGGGGATTGCAGGGCGCCGGCCTCAGCGCACGCGTCCATCGGCGGGGGCGGTACCGCCAGCGGCCAGCGGCCGCGGTTGCGAGCGCACCGGCCTTCGGCTAGATGCGGGCGCGACTGCGATGCAGGGCAAGGCGGGGACGAGACGCGACATGGCAAAGACCAAGAAGGCCCCTCGGCCCAAGGCCGTGACCCCGCGCGGCTTCCGCGACTACATGGGCGCGGAGGTCACCGAGCGGACCGAAATGCTCGGCAGGATCGCGGAGGTCTACCGGCTTTACGGCTTCGACCCGCTGGAGACGAGCGCGGTGGAGACGGTCGAGGCGCTTGGCAAGTTCCTGCCCGACGTGGATCGCCCGAACGAAGGCGTCTTCGCATGGGAGGAGAACGGCGACTGGCTGGCGCTGCGCTACGACCTGACCGCGCCACTGGCCCGGGTCGCCGCGCAGTACCGCAACGATCTGCCCTCCCCCTACCGCCGCTACGCGATGGGCCCGGTCTGGCGCAACGAGAAGCCCGGGCCGGGGCGGTTCCGCCAGTTCTACCAATGCGATGCGGACACGGTGGGCGCGCCCTCTGTCGCCGCCGACGCGGAGATCTGCGGAATGCTCTGCGAAGCGCTGGAAGCGGCCGGGATCGAGCGGGGGGACTACGCCGTCCGCATCAACAACCGCAAGGTCCTGAACGGTGTGATGGAGGTCGCCGGCATCCTAGATCCGGCCGACCCCGAGGCGTTCGCGCGGGAGCGGGGCATCGTCCTGCGCGCCATCGACAAGCTCGACCGGCTGGGACCCGAGGGCGTCCGCCTCCTTCTCGGCGGTGGCCGCAAGGACGAGAGCGGCGACTTCACGAAGGGCGCAGGGCTGACCGATGAGCAGGCCGCCGTGGTCATGGGCTTCGTCGAGGCGGGGCTGGACCGGAGCGATGCCGGGCGCGCCCCCGCCGCCGTGCTGGCGCGGCTCCGGGATCTCGTTGGCGAAAGCGCTGAGGGGCGGGCCGGCGTCGATGAGCTGGAGCATATCGCCGAGCTTCTGGCGGCGCAGGGCTTCGGCCCGGATCGCGCAACCATCGACCCCTCCGTCGTTCGCGGCCTCGGCTATTACACCGGCCCCGTCTTCGAGGCGGAGCTGACCTTCGAGATCACGGGCGACGATGGCAAGCCGCGCCAGTTCGGCTCCGTCGCCGGCGGCGGGCGCTACGATGATCTGGTGAAGCGCTTCACCGGGCAGGCCGTCCCCGCGACCGGCATTTCCATCGGCGTCGACCGGCTCCTCGCCGCCCTGCATGCCACCGGCAAGACGAAGGGCGAGGCGGACGGTCCCGTCGTCGTCACCGTGATGGACCGGGACCGGCTGCCGGCCTACCAGGCGATGGCGTCCGAGCTCCGCGCCGCCGGGATCCGGGCGGAGGTCTATCTCGGCAATCCGAAGAATTTCGGCAACCAGCTCAAATACGCTGACAAGCGCGGCTCGCCGGTCGCCGTGATCGAGGGCGAGGAGGAGGCCGGGCGCGGCGTCGTTCAGCTCAAGGACCTGAAGCTCGGCGCGAAGATCGCGGCGAGTGCGACGCTCGAGGAATGGAAGGGGCAGCCGGCCCAACGCGAAGTGCCCCGCGCTGACCTCGTGGCCGAGCTTGGCCGGATGCTGGCGGCCCACGATGACTGACAAGGCGGCGATCCGGGCCGAGGCCGCGCGACTTCTGGCGGCGTTCGAAGAGACAGGGGCGGTCCCGGTCGAGGCGGAGATCCTGCAACCGGCGGGCACGCTCCTCGACCTCTATGGCGAAGATATCCGCGCCCGCGCCTTCACCACGGACGATCCCCTTCAGGGCGAGATGATGCTCCGGCCGGACTTCACCGTCCCCGTGGTCGAGGCGCACATGCGCGAAGGCGCCGAGCCGGCGCGCTACTGCTACGCGGGCGAGGTCTTCCGGCGTCAGGAAGTCGCGAGAGCCGGGCGTGCGGCGGAAACGATGCAGGTGGGGCTCGAGTTCTTTTCCCGCGCGGATCCGGCGGCGGCGGACGCGGAGGTCTTCGCCCTCTTCTCGGAATTGCTGGCGCCGCTCGGCCTCAGGGCCGCCATGGGCGATATCGGACTTCTGACGGCGGCGGTCGAGGGGCTCGGTGCCTCTCCCCGGCGACGGGCCGCGCTGATGCGGCATCTCTGGCGCCCGCGCCGCTTCAAGGCGCTGCTCGACCGGTATGCCGGACGCTCGGCGGTGCCGCCGGCGCGCAAGGCTCTTCTGGAAGGGCTGGGACGTCGGAGCGCCGAGGAGCTGGTGGCGAAGGCCGGGCCGGAGATCGGCCTGAGGTCCGCTTCGGAGGTCGTCGCGCGCATCAAGGCTCTGGCCGAGGATGCCGCTGAAGACCGGCTCTCCGCGGCGGAGGTCGAGGTGATCGACGATCTCCTTGCGGTGCGTGCGGACCCCGAGAACGCCCTTGCCCGGCTCGAGGATATCGCGGTGGACATGCCGGCGATGGAGCCTGCGGCGGCGCGGCTCGCCGATCGGCTGGACGCGCTGGTGAAGCGCGGCGTCGATCTCTCCGCCATCGAATTCGAGGGCAGCTACGGCCGCACCTCGATGGAGTATTACGACGGCTTCGTCTTCGGCTTCTATGCCCCCGGCCGCCCGGACCTGCCTCCTGTCGCCACCGGCGGGCGCTACGATGCGCTGTGCTCGCGGCTCGGCGGGGGGCGCTCGATCGAGGCCGTGGGCGGGGTGATCCGGCCGGGCCTCGCCCTTGCGCTCACGGAAGGTGCACCATGACGCTCAAGCTCGGCGTGCCGTCCAAGGGGCGGCTCATGGAGAAGACCTTCGACTGGTTCGGGGCGCGCGGGCTCGACATCCGCCGCACGGAGAACGAGCGCGAATATGCGGGCCGCGTCGAGGGGGCCGAGGGCGTGGAGCTGGTGCTGCTCTCTGCCGGCGAGATCCCGCGGGAGCTGGAGGCGGGCCGCATCCATCTCGGCGTCACCGGTTCGGACATGGTGCGCGAGCGCCTCGCCTCCTGGCAGGATTCGGTTCAGGAGCTGACCCGGATGGGCTTCGGTCACGCCGATCTGGTTCTCGCCGTTCCGGCCTTCTGGGCGGATGTGGACACGCTCGACGACCTCGATGCCGCCGCCGCCGCATTCCGCGCCGAGCACGGTTTCCGTCTGCGGATCGCGACGAAGTATCACCGGCTGGTCCGGGAGTTCCTGCGCGAGGCCGGCGTGGCCGATTACAGGCTGGTGGACAGCCAGGGCGCGACCGAGGGCACCGTGCGGAACGGCACGGCGGAGGCGATCGCGGACATTACCTCCACCGGTGAGACGTTGCGGGCGAACCACCTGCGCATCCTGTCGGACGGGGTGATGCACCGCAGCCAGGCGACGCTCTTCAAGTCCCGGCGGTCAGATTGGGATGGCGGCGCCCGCGAGGTCTGGCGCGGCCTTGGCAATCTGCTCGGAATCTCCGAACGCGGCGACCGCTGAGTTTCCCTTCGCGCGGAACGAATGGCCACTCGGGTCCGTTCGCCCGTCATGACCTATATAGAGCCCTTCCTGCGTGCGCTGGTCGCCGTGCCGGTCCTGATCGTCATCGTCAGGATGAACGGGCTCCGGTCCTTCTCCAAGATGTCGAGCTTCGACTTCGCACTGACCGTCGCTACGGGCTCGCTCCTGGCGACGACGATCGTGGACACCCGCTCCAGCCTCGTCACCGCCCTGATCGGTATCGCTTCGGTCTTCGTCGTGCAGCGCGTGATCTCCTCATTCCGCCGCTATGCGCCGGACACCCAGCGGGTCTTCGACAACTCGCCGCTCCTTCTGATGGAGGACGGCGAGATCTTCGAGGCGAACCTCAAGGCCGCCCGTCTCACCCGGAGAGACCTGATGGCGAAGCTCCGCAAAGCCGGGATCGGTTCGCTGGAGGAGGTGCGCGCGGTGGTCCTCGAGACGACCGGTGACGTCAGCGTGCTTTCGGGAGAGCCGGGCGGGCCCGGGGTCGAGGACGCCATCATGCTCGGTGTCCGGCGCAGTGCCGGGCGAGCCGGGGCCTGAGCCATGGGCCTTAAGGGGTTTGACCCCGCCCTCAGCTGATTTAGCCTCTGTGCACCCGGGCCCGCCAGGGATCGCACGCAAACGGGAGGGAGACCCGACATGGACAGTACCGACATCTCCGATCTTTTCGTCATCGGCGGAGGGATCAACGGATGCGGAATCGCCCGCGACGCGGCCGGGCGCGGGCTGACCGTTCGCCTCGCCGAGATGAACGACCTCGCCTCGGCGACCTCCAGCGCGTCCACGAAGCTCTTCCACGGCGGGCTGCGGTACCTCGAGTATTTCGAGTTCCGCCTCGTCCGGGAGGCGTTGATCGAGCGGGAGACGCTGCTGCGCGCCATGCCGCACATCTCCTGGCCGCTGCGGTTCGTCCTGCCCTACACCGCGGACATGCGGTTCGAGAGCGACACGCCGACCTCGAAGCTCATGGGCGTCGTCATGCCGTGGATGAAGGGGCGCCGGCCATCCTGGCTGATCCGCATGGGCCTTGCGATGTACGACAATCTCGGCGGCCGGAAGATCCTGAAGGGCACCTCCACCGTCAATCTCAGGAGCGATATCGCCGGCCTGCCGCTCAAGGAGCGGTTCGACAAGGCCTACGAATATTCCGACTGCTGGGTGCAGGATTCGCGGCTCGTGGCCCTCAACGCCCGCGATGCGGCAGAGCGTGGCGCGAAGATCATGACGCGCACCAAGGTCATCGAGGCAAAGCGGGGCGACGGCGTCTGGGAGATCACGACGGACGGCCCGGAGGGCAAGCAGACCTTCCGCGCCCGCGCGCTGGTCAATGCCGGCGGACCCTGGGTGGAGCAGGTGATCAACCAGCGCATTCACGACAATACCCGCGAGGGCGTCCGGCTCGTCAAAGGCAGCCACATCGTCACCCGCAAGCTCTTCGAGCATGACAAGTGCTACTTCTTCCAGGGCACGGACGGGCGGATCATCTTCGCCATTCCCTACGAGGAAGACTTCACGCTCATCGGTACCACCGACGCGGTGCACGAGGATCCCGACCAGAAGCCCGAGATATCGGACGAGGAGCGCGACTATCTCCTCGCGTTCGTGTCGCAGTACTTCCGGGAGCCGGTGCGGCAGGAAGACATCGTCTGGACCTATTCCGGCGTGCGGCCTCTCTACGACGACGGTGCGAAGAGCGCGACGGCGGCGACGCGGGACTATGTCATCAAGCTGCATTCCGAGAGCGGCGCGCCCTACATCAACATCTTCGGCGGCAAGATCACGACCTATCGCCGGCTCGCCGAATCCGCGCTCGAACGCCTCGGCGAAGTCCACGACATGGGCGCGCCATGGACTGCGGGCGTCCCGCTGCCGGGCGGTGACTTCCCGGTCGATGGTGTCGACAAGCTGATCGCGGACCTCGTCGCCCGGTACGACTTCCTGGGCGAACGCTGGGCGAGGCGCCTCGTTCGCGCCTACGGCATGGATGTCTGGAAGATCCTCGGTGAGGCCTCGGAGGTCGGCGATCTCGGTCAGGATTTCGGTCACACGCTGACCGAGACGGAGGTGCGCTGGCTCATGAAGTACGAGTTCGCCCTCACCGCCGATGACGTCCTCTGGCGCCGCGGCAAGCTCGGACTGCGCCTGTCGCAGGAGGAGGCCGGACGGTTGGACGCCTTCATGGCGGACAACGCCGATCGGCTCGAGGCGGCGGAGTGACAATGGCGGGGACCGCCCCCCGCCCAACACAGTCTCACAAGACCCGAAGGGAGGGGGCATGAGCTACATTCTGGCCATCGATCAGGGCACGACGTCCACCCGCGCAATCCTGTTCGACCGGGACATGCACATGGCCCATTCCGCTCAGGAGGAGTTCGCGCAGCACTATCCCGCCTCCGGCTGGGTGGAGCACGATGCCGGCGATCTGTGGGACACGACCCTGCGGACGTGCCGCGCCGTGCTGGAGAAGGCCGAGATCCGCGCCGGGGACGTCGCCGCCATCGGCATCACCAACCAGCGCGAAACCACCGTCGTCTGGGACGCCGAGACCGGAAAGGCCATCCATCCGGCCATCGTCTGGCAGGACCGCCGCACCGCCGACTTCTGCCGCCAGCTCCGGGAGGAGGGACGGGAGGAGATGTTCACCAAGCGCACCGGCCTCCTGCTCGACCCGTATTTCAGCGCGACCAAGCTCAAGTTCATTCTCGACGAGGTCGACGGCGCGCGAGAGAAGGCGGCCGAGGGCAAGCTGCTCTTCGGCACGGTGGACAGCTTCCTGATCTGGCATCTGACGGGCGGCAGGTCCCACGTCACGGACGCCACCAATGCCAGCCGGACGCTGCTCTACGACATTCACAAGCGCCGCTGGTCCGAGACCATCTCGGATATCTTCGGCATCCCGCTGAAGATGTTGCCGGAGGTGCTGGACACGGGCGGGGAGTTCGGCGTGACGTCCGAAGAGCTGTTCGGAGGCGAGATCCCGATCCTGGGCGTCGCCGGCGATCAGCAAGCGGCGACTCTCGGGCAGGCGTGTTTCGAGCCCGGCATGCTGAAATCGACCTACGGCACCGGGTGCTTCGCGCTTCTCAACACCGGCGACAAGCCGGTGCAGTCCCAGAACCGGCTCCTGACCACCGTCGCCTACCAGTTCGATGGCAAGCCCACCTTCGCGCTCGAAGGCTCCATCTTCATCGCCGGTGCGGTCGTCCAGTGGCTGCGGGACGGGCTGAAGATCATTTCCTCCTCCTCCGAGAGCCAGCCCTTGGCGGAGAAGGCGGACCCGGGGCAGAACCTGATCCTCGTCCCCGCCTTCACCGGCCTCGGCGCGCCCTACTGGGATGCCGAGTGCCGAGGCGCGGTCTTCGGTCTGACGCGCAATTCCGGGCCGGAGGAGTTCGCCAAGGCGGCGCTGGAGAGCGTCGGGTTCCAGACGCGGGATCTCCTCGAGGCGATGACGGCGGACATCACGGCCGACCATGGCGGTGAGGAGCAGGCGGGGGACACTTTGCGCGTCGACGGCGGCATGTCCGCGTCCGACTGGGCGATGCAGTTCCTGTCCGATATCATCGGCGCCTCCGTGGACCGGCCCGAGGTGCTGGAGACGACGGCCCTTGGCGCGGCATGGGTCGCGGGGTCGCAGGCGGGCCTCTATCCCTCCTTCGACGGCTTCACGAAGAGCTGGAAGCTGCAGACTCGCTTCGAGCCGAAGATGAGCGAGGGGGATCGCGAGGAGCGGTACCGGCACTGGAAGGATGCGGTGAAGGCCACGATGTCCGTCTGAGCGGGCCTCAGCCGAACGGGTCTTCGGGGTAGGAGACCCCGGCGAGGTAAAGCCCGTGCGGCGGGCAGACCGGGCCGCATCGGGCCCGGTCCCGTGCCGCCAGCACCTCGCCCACACGCTCCGGCGGCCACGCGCCGGCGCCCACCCGCTCGAGCGTCCCGACAAAGCTGCGGACCTGCGAATGGAGGAACGACCGGGCGCGGACGTGGAAGTGGACCTCCGGCGCTTCCGGGGTTCCGGCCCGTTCGATCCGCAGCTCGTCCAGCGTGCGCACCGGACTGTCCGCCTGGCATTCGGAGGCGCGGAAGGTCGTGAAGTCGTGCCGCCCGAGAAGGTGACGGGCGCCGTCCTGCATGGCCTCCACGTTCATCGGCTGCGGAACCAGCCAGACCTTGCCCGCCTCCAGAGCCGCCGGCGCGCGGCGGTTCAGCATCCGGAAGAGATAGCGCCGCTCCGTCGCCGAAAAGCGCGCGTGCCACTCTTCGGACACCTCGGAGCAGGCCGTGACGGCGACGGGGTGGGGCTTCAGGTGATGATTGAGCGCGCCCATCAGGCGGAAGGGATCCCAATCCTTCGTCAGGTCCGCATGGGCAACCTGTCCCGTCGCGTGGACGCCGGCATCCGTGCGCCCTGCCGCGGCGATGGTGACGGGGGCGGGCTCCAGCCGTGCGAGCGCGGCCTCTACCGCGCCCTGCACCGAAGGGGCGTGCGACTGACGCTGCCAACCCGAGAACGGGCCGCCGTCATACTCGATGCGGAGGGCAAATCGGGGCATTGCGGGGCCTTAGCGCCCGACTGCGCGGCAGTCCATCCCGCGGCCGGCCTTTCGGAGCCCCCTTCGTCGCCCTACATTGTCGCCAAGCCAGGATCGAGGGGACGGATAGAGTGGTCATCGGGCGAATCGCCGACGGAATACTGCGCGGCGTCGAGGGCGCGAACGACCGCGTGACCGGGCTCTTCGAGCCCACCATCCGGCTTGGCGTCACGGGCCTCGCGCGCGCCGGCAAGACGGTCTTCATCACGTCCCTCGTGGCCAATCTGATGGATCGCGCGCGGATGCCGGGCCTCTCGGGCACGGCGAACGGCGCGATCAAGGCCGCCTGGCTCCAGCCGCAGCCGGACGACACCATCCCCCGCTTCGCGTTCGAAGAGCACCTGAGCGACATGACCGGCCCCGCGCCGCACTGGCCGGACAGCACCCGCGCGATTTCCGAGTTGCGCCTGTCCCTAAAGGTGCAGCCCCAGGGGATGCTGGGATCGGTGTCCGGGCTCCGGACGGTGCATCTCGATATCGTGGACTATCCGGGCGAATGGCTCCTCGATCTGGCGCTGATGGAGCAGGACTTCGCGGAGTGGTCCCGCGGCATGATCGAGGCCGCCGAGGGCCGCCCCGAGGCCGCGCCCTACCGGGAGGCGCTGGCGGGGCTCGACCCCTCCGCCGAGTTCACGGAAACCGCCGCGCAGGGGCTCGCAAGGGCCTACACCGCCTATCTCGCGGCCGCGCGAAAGGCGGGCTACGCCGATTGCTCCCCCGGCCGCTTCCTGATGCCCGGCGATCTCGAGGGCTCTCCGGCGCTGACCTTCGCGCCCGTTCCGCCGGGGGAGGGGCGCTTCCCGCGCGGCTCCCTCGGGCGGGAAATGGAGCGCCGCTTCGACGCCTACAAGGGACAGGTCGTGCGCCCCTTCTTCCGCGATCACTTCTCCCGGATGGACCGGCAGGTCGTCCTCGTGGACCTTCTGGGGGCGATCCATGCGGGCCCGCACGCCGTCGCCGATCTCGGCGAGACCATGGAACGCATCCTCGGCGCCTTCCGGCATGGCAAGCGGAACTGGCTGACCTCCCTCATCGGGGCCCGACGGGTGGACCGGCTCCTCTTCGCCGCGACCAAGGCCGATCATCTGCACCACACGCAGCATGCGCGGATGACCGCGATCATGGCCGCGCTCCTGCGCGGGGCGAAGGACCAGGCGGATTTCGCCGGCGCGAAGACCCGCGCGCTCGCGATCGCGTCTCTCCGCGCGACGGTGGAGGAGATGCGGGAGCATGACGGCGAAGAGCTCGGCATGGTGCGCGGACGGCTCCTCGACACCGGCAAGGAGGTCATGCTCTGGCCGGGCGAACTGCCGGAGGACCCCGCCCGCATCCTCAAGCCCGCCCGCGCCGGAGGGGGCGCATGGCTCGACGGCGATTACGGGCTGATGCGCTTCGCTCCCGCGCCGGTCGTCCTCAAGCCGGGGGAGGGGCCGCCGCACATCCGGCTGGACCAGGCCGCCGACTTCCTGATCGGAGACCGTCTGAGATGAGTGACGAGACAGCACGTCCCGGCCGACGTCCGGTGATGATCGAGATCGACGCCGAGACGCGGGGTGCCCCCGGAATGAGCCCGGCAGAGGCGCCGCCGGTGCCGGACGCGCCCCGCTCCGAAGCCCCGCGCGGGCAGGCGATGAAGACGCTCGCGGCCCTCGGTGCGCGGCGCTCGTCGGGAGCCGCGAAGCTCTTCTGGGGTGCGCTCGTGTCCCTCATCGGCTTCGCGGCGTCGGTCGCTGCGTGGTCCTTCGTGACGTCCCTTCTGCAGGCAAACCCGGTCCTCGGGATCATCGCGGCCGGCCTCGTCTCCGCCGTGCTGCTCGCGCTCATCGCGATGGCGATCAAGGAGGCTGCGAGCTTCTGGCGCCTCGGGCGGCTCGACCACATCCACCGGGATGCCGAAGCGGCCCTCGCCGGCGCCGATCTCTCCCTCGCGCGCAAGAGCGTGGCGTCGCTTGAGAAGCTCTATGCCAGCCGGAGTGACCTCGAATGGGGCCGTGCGAGGCTGGCGGAGCGCAAGGGCGACCTCTTCGACGCGGACGCCCTCCTCGGCCTCGCGGAAGCGGAACTAATGGGCCAGCTCGACCTCGCCGCGCGGGCGGAGATCGAGGCGGCGGCGCGGCAGGTCGCGGCGGTCACGGCGGTGGTGCCGCTGGCGCTGGCGGACGTCTTCACGGCGCTTACGTCGAACCTTCGTATGATCCGGCGCATCGCCGAGATTTATGGCGGGCGGTCCGGAACGCTCGGCACGTGGCGGCTCACCCGCTCCGTGCTGACCCACCTCGTGGCGACGGGCGCCGTCGCCGTGGGCGATGATCTGATCCACACCGTTGCGGGCGGCGGGCTGTTGTCACGCCTCTCCCGCCGCTTCGGGGAAGGGGTCGTGAACGGCGCCCTGACGGCCCGCGTCGGCGTTGCGGCGATGGAGGTCTGCCGCCCGCTTCCCTTCCAGCGCTTGCGCAAGCCGACGACGGCCAACCTCGTCGGCCGTGCCCTGACCGGGCTCTTCGACAAGGACGAGGACTAGGGCGGCGAGGCCCCCGGCGGGCGGGCGCGCCCCGGCCCCATCGGCGGGGTTTGCACAGAATGTATGCCCGCCCGATCATCCGGCCGTAATGTTCCGTCCCTCCAGACATAAAAAAGGCCCGCCAAATGGCGGGCCCTGACGTCCGGTTCGGAGCTTCTGCAGCTTATTCGCGATTGCCGAAGAGCTGGAGCAGGAACATGAACATGTTGATGAAGTCGAGGTAGAGGCTCAGCGCGCCCATGATGGCGGCCTTGCCGAGCCACTCCGAATCGCCGTGGTGGGCGTGGGCGATGTACTCGGTCTTGATCTTCTGGGTGTCATAGGCGGTCAGGCCCGCGAAGATCAGCACACCGAGGGCAGAGATCGCGAACATCACCGCCGGGGAGGCGAGGAAGATGTTGACGATCGACGCCACGACCAGGCCGATCACGCCCATGATCAGGAACGATCCCCAGCCGGAGATGTCCTTCTTCGTCGTGTAGCCCCAGAGGGACAGGCCGGCGAAGGCGATCGCGGTGATCAGGAAGACCTGTGCGATGGAGTAGCTGGTGAAGACCAGGAAGATGGAGGACAGCGACAGGCCCATGACGGCTGCGAACGCGTAGAACACGAGCTGCGCGGTGGCGGCGGACATGCGGTTGATCCCGGCGGAGAAGCCGAAGACGAAGATCAGCGGCGCGAACATGATGAGCCACTTCAGGGGCGACGCGTAGATCGCGTAGCCGAAGTCGGTCAGGTAGGTGTTCGCGCTGATCTGGTACGCCGTCGGCGCATCGCTCGTCGCAAGGCCGGAAATCGCCCAGGCCGCGAGCGCGGTGATCAGCATGCCCACGGACATCGTGCCGTAGACCTTGTTCATGTGGGCCTTGAGGCCCGCGTCGATCTGAGCGGTGCGGACGCCAGCGGTCCCCGTTCGGATCGTGTCAAATTGTGCCATCCATACCTCCAGTCGAAATCGTTCCCGCGCGAGGGCGGGCTTCGTTGTGCAATATCGGGAGGAAGTCCCGCGTATTCAAGGTTTTCCGGAGGACCCAACGCGCTCGTGAGGTTAACGGGCGACAGGATGCGCGCCGGCAGCGGAAGAAACTTGAACCAAGGGGAAGATGGTACCGCCTGCCCGGTTCGAACGGGCGACCTCTTGATCCACAATCAAGCGCTCTAACCAACTGAGCTAAGGCGGCACGGGCCGAGGGTTTAGCGCCCGCGAGCGGTCCGCGCAAGGGGCGCAAGGACGATTTCCCGCCGCTTGCCACACCGTGCCACGACGGTATATCCCCTTCTATCCACCGTCCACAGGGGCGGTCAGGCAGCATCCGAAGGGACGCCATGAGCATCGACAGCGAAATCGACATTACTGCGAACCTGCAGATCGGCCCGACCACGGCGGGAATGGTGCGGATCTATGTCGAGGCCGAAGGCGGGATCGAGATCCCGCTCGACTTCGAGCCGGACGAGGCGGTGGAGATCGCCGAGGAGATCCGCGCCGCGGCCGAGGCTGCGCGGGCGAAGGCGGGCGGTGGCAAGCAAGGCGGCAAGAAAAAGCGCTGAGACGCCGTCAGGCCGCCTCTCTCTTGCGCCATTCGGTGCGCCCGTCCGGATGGACGATCTTCTCCAAGTCTCGTTCGTCCCGCCATTCCCGACCGATGTCGCGGATGATGGGGCGGTCGTTCCGGCCGGGCAGGACCTGACAGCGCAGCGGCTTCAGGAATTCGCTCAGGGCGGGGTTCTTCTTGCGGCCCCGCATCTGCTTCTCCGGATCCAGTCTCGTATCCATCCGCGCTGCGGCCCCGCGCACGAACGAGCCGGTGAAGAAACCGGGGCTCGTCCCGAAGATGGGTCGCGTTTCGGTCCGGATCGCCATGCCGAAAAGGCGGGTACGCACCTTGCGCGAGACGAGGTCACGAGAGGGGCCCGTCCAGTCGATATGCTGGGACAGAAGAGGCATGGCCGCGACGTTCCCGCGCCCCAGATCGGCGATATCCGCCGGCCTGACGTCTTCGTCGAGCAGCCAGTCATCCTCCAGATGGAAAACGGTGGATCCCGTCGTTCCGGCCCACAGACGCTGCACCGCGGCGGCGAATCCGGGCTCCTGCGGTTCATGAAGAATGATATCCGGAAAAGCGGATGTCAGGATCTTTCGGCACGCCGCGTGATCGGCCTCGTCACCGCCGAATGCGTCGAGGTTGGCCGAAACGCGGCATATGTCGAAATGTCGGAAGAGCCTCGCCTCAAAGGAGGCGAGCGTCCGTTCCAGAAGGGCCGGCCGACGGCCGGATACGATGACAATTTCGAGGTCCACGATGGTCTCCAGCAAGTCGGGCCGGACCCGCATAAATGATCAGGTGGAAATCGTGAAGCTCGGGTCGCGCATAAGTTGAAGGCGGCGCGCGGCGTGACGCGCGAATTTCTGACACATAACCTTGCGCCTCGCCCCGGCAAGCTTGGTCTCCGGCCCCATGCGCAGGATCTCGCCGTCATAGGCATCCGCGATCGCGAGGCCGGTGCCTTCGGGAAGAAGGTCGGTCGGGAAGGTCTCGTCCACCGCCCAGAAGAAGCGGTCGCACCACTCAAGATAGCCCTGCCACTTGCGATCGGACATGTAGTCCGCCCGGCTCGACTTGCATTCGAAGATCCAGATCTCTCCCTTCGGCCCCATCGCCATCACGTCGACCCTGAGGCCGGGGGTCGGAACCAGCTCCTCCACGGTCACGAACCCCGAATGTGCCATCATCCGGCAAATGCCTCGGGCGATGAGCTGGCCGGGCATCAGCGCTTGGGCGTGGGAACTGTCTGTCGCAGGGTCGAACGGCATGGGTCGATGATGAACACAACGGGAACGTCCGCGCAAGCCGGCCTCGCCGGAGCGTGATGGCGAGAGCAGGCGGTCGCGGTCACGGAAATCGCTCCGGCCCCTTGCCGAGGCGCGCACCGCGCCTTATCTCGCGGCTTGGCGGATCTGCCCTTCTCGTTCATGGGGTCAAATTCCGGTGGCCTTAAGCAATTCCGAGGGAGCTGGCTCTGATCGGGCCGTGGTCCGGTTACCTGGCGCCCACCTGTATATACAGGTCCTCGGGAATTGGTTGCCCCTACGGATGCGGCGGTCCCCGCCACCTGTCTTCTCCCCGCGCGCCCGGCTTCAGCCGCTGGCGCCCGCGGCGGAGAGAGAACCTGCGCCTGTTCGCGTCGATGAACTCCTCGATGAGATCCGAAACGAAGCCGCCCTCCCTCCGTTTGAGGTAGAGATACCCGGCAAGCGCCGCGATGCCCGCGCCGAGGCAATCCACGATCAGATCCCACATCGTGTCGACGAGCCCGGATTTCTGCATGTTCATGCCGAAGGTCTGGTCCATGACGAACTCGAAGATCTCCCAGACCGCTCCGATGGACACCGCGAAGCAGAAGGACAGCATGGCCAGCGGCCCGGCCGGCGCAGCATACCGGTCGCCCTCGAAGAGGAAGAACAGAAACACAAATCCCACGATCCCGAGCCCGACTGCCGACGCGCCGTGCAAGATCATGTCCCACCACCAGAATCTCTCGTAGAAGTCGAAGGCCTCGCCGAGGAATAGAGTGGCGAACACGAACAGGCAGACCCCGGAGAGAAACTTCGCCGGAAGCACGATGTCGAACCGCGACACGAACAGCGACGGCGCCAGGGTCAGCAAGAAGGACGACACGGCGAGAAAGAGAATCGACCAGTGGCCATGCCACGCCGCCTGCGCTGCCGCTGCGGTCAGCACGAGCCAGATGGCCCAGACGAGGAGGGGCTGATGACGAAATTTCATGCGCGGGACGCTGCGACGAGTGCTCACGGAGCACAAGGTATCCGCAGACGATTTCAGGGCCTCCGTTGCACGGGGGGGCCTTGCGCGTGAGCCTTCCACCGCCTCTCCCGGGCAAGCTGAGACTGGCAAGCTGGAACGTGCGCAAGTGCTTCGGTCTCGACTGGCGCCGGGATCCCGAGCGCGTCGCCCGCGGGATCGCCCGTCTCGGCGCGGACGTCGTGACCTTGCAGGAAGCGGACTGGCGTCTCGGTCCGCGCCACTCCGCGATCCCGCCCGATACGATCCGCGAGCTGGCCGGAATGGAGCCGCTGCCGGCGGGGAAGGGCACGTCCCTCGGTCATCACGGCAATGCCATGCTGGTCCGCGAGCATGTCGAGGTCGCATCGGTGACGCCGTTCGACCTGATGGGGATAGGCCGGGGCGGCATTCTCGCCGAGTTGTCCGTGCGGGAGATGCCCTTCCGCCTCGTCGGCACCCATTTCTCGCTCGTCCGCCGCACGCGGCTCAGCCAGCAGGTCGAGATCGTGAAGCGCCTCTCCGCCCTCGAGGCGGGGCCCGTCGCGATCATGGGGGATTTCAACGAGTTCAGCCGCACCGCCGGGTTCGCCCCGTTCCGGGTGTCGAAGTTCGACGTTCGCGAGGTCGGGAATTCGTTCCACGCGACCTACGCCTGGGCACCGCTCGACCGCTTCGTTCTCAAGGGACTGCACATGATCCGCGGCGGCGTCGCCGATGGCCCGGAGTTCCGCCGCGCGTCCGATCATCTGCCGATCTGGGCCGATATCGCCTGGCCGCCGGGGTGACCGGACGCCGGGCCTACCTGCGCGGGCACCGTCCCACCGATTAGTCATTTCGATCGAGGCACATCGCGAGGTAGAGTGACCGCTGCAAGGGGAAGCGGGGGACGTCACGGATGGATGCAGACGAGCGCAGGATGGGTCGCGCCGAAGCGCGGGGTCTGCGGCACGCGAAGGAACTCGAGGGCCATATCGGCATACTCGACACGTTCACCCCGACCGCGCTCGGCGTCCTCGCCTGCGCGTCTGGCATCTACACCTATCTCGGCGTGTCTTCCCTCCTCGACGATTCGGGCGCCTTCACCTTCTTCGCGGCGATATCCTACTCCATCGCCGTCTCGGTCGGGATCTTCGTCTTCTGGTCCTACCTGATGCGCCTGCTGCCGGCGGTGAAGACCGCGGGCGCGCGCATCGGGCTCATGGCGTCAATGGCGCTCGGCTCGCTCGCCATCGTCGCGATGTCCTCCTGGCTGAACGCGGCTGCGCTTGCCGGAGCGGCGGCGGTGGAACAGCATCTCGCCAATACCGTGCAGGAGTATCAGGCCAGCCTCGAGCGGGCACACCAGATCGCGGTAAGTGCGCAGGGGCTCGAGCTCGACGTGTCCCGCGTCCGCCAGTCCTTCGAGGATCTGGGGGAGCAGGAGGCGACGGGGGATCTGTCCGGCATCGCGGGCCGCGGCGCCGTGTTCCGCGTGCTGCGGCAGAAGTCGCAGGAACTGGAGACCCTCGAGACGCAGATCGCGGCGCAGGATCCGCTGGTGGATCGGGCCTTCGCCGAGGGCAACGCCATCCTGTCGCGGATGCGGGCGCTGACGGTGGCACAGGGCTCCGTCGAGGATCGCTCCGTGACCTTCTCCGAAGAGGCCGTCCGCCTGGCCGGGATCATCACGCAGCTTCGCCAGCTTTCCGTCGCGCCTCTGGTGCAGCGCGCGGCGCAGGACCTTCGCGCGTCCGTCGTCCTGCCGGAACTCGATGGCTCCAGCGATGCGATCCGTCAGGGCCAGCAGGCGACGATCACCTCCGTCCTCGAGGTCCTCGGTCAGCGCGCCCAGACGCTGGAGGCCGCGGCGCAGCAGGTCATCGAGATGCCAGCCCCGGACGAGGTCGCGTATACGCCCATCAGCACGGCGGACGCGGTGATCCGGTACGCGTCGAACTTCGCCCCCTCCTGGGCCGGCGCCATCGCGATCGACCTGTTGCCGGCCGTGCTCGTCTTCATCCTCATGGTCGTGCAGTCGGCGATCCGCTCCGGGCGGGAGGGCACCCGGATCGAAGATTCGCTGACGCTTGCCGAGATGCGCGCCGCGATTCTCGCGATCAGGGACGTGGAGGAGGCAAGCCGGCCCTCGGATCCGGGCCCGGGAGAATACGAGGGGCCGCCACGGCCGGAGCGCATGTCCGAGGGGCCGAAGGCCGTCGGCTCCGGTCCGCGACCGGCAGGCTGATCCGGCGATGAACACGGCCTCAGCGATCCGCGCCATCTTCGGTCTGCAGATCGGCATCGCCCTTGTCCTGCTGGTTCAGGACTTCTCCGGGGCGCTGCCGCAGCTTGGCTGGCCGGGGACCACCGCACCCCAACTCGATCAGCCGATCCGCCCCGGCGACCAGCGCCGCCGGTTCGATCCGGAACGCCTGCCTGCGCCCCCCGGCGTCGACCTGCCGGACGGGATGGACATGCCATCGAGCCTCTTCTTCGAGGAGACCGGCGCGAACACCGCGCGCATTTCGGGGACGATCCGCCCCGGCGACGCCGATCGCTTCACGGACTGGCTCGGCGCCCGCTCAGAGCCCCTCCTCGAGGTCGCGCTTCTCTCCCCCGGCGGTTCCGTGTCGGACGCGCTCACGATCGGCCGGCGCCTGCGGCAGGACGAGATCGACACGCGGATCGAGACGAACGCCGTCTGCATGTCCGCCTGTCCCTACATGCTGATGGGCGGGCCGGAGCGCTTCGTTAGCCGGGAGGGCGCGGTGGGTGTGCACCAGCACTACTACGGGGAGAATACCCTGCTGCCCGCCTTTCTCGCCGTGAAGGACATCCAGTCAGGGCAGGCGGAGGTGATGGATTATCTCGGTGAGATGGGCATCGACCTGCGCCTGATGAAACACAGCCTCGCCACGCCGCCGGACGAGATCTACGTGCTCGTGGAGGAGGAGTTGACCGAGTACGTTGTGGCGACCGAGGTGACGGACTAGGGCGGGAAGACCTTCCGTAGGTCACTTTACCTGCGATCAATAACGGATGGCGCACCGATACGACTCCGTTTTCGTCTCCAGCCTCGGCCATTCGGGGTCGACGCTGCTCGACTTTCTTCTCGGCACGGGCGGTCATGCCGTCAGTCTCGGGGGGTGGAAATGCGTCTGGCAGCGTCCAAGGGCGGAAGTGACCGCGCAGACCTGTTCCTGTGGCGCACCGGCGCTGGACTGTTCGTTCTGGGGCGTCCTGATCCCGCGTCTGCCGGAGGGCCGATCGCGGGGCCCGGCGAACGTCGTGCTGCACGATACCTTCGCGGAGCTCTTCCCCGGCCGGATCATGGTCGACAGCTCCAAGGACGCCAATCACCTGATCGAGCATGTGAGCCGCCGACGGACGCTGGTGCTTCACGTGTCGAAAGATGTGCGGTCATGGGCATGCCGGTGGATGGATCGGCCGAACCGCGCGGGAAAGCGCAAGGGTGGCCTGACCCTGATACGCGAATGGCACCGGCGCGAGACGGCCGCCGTCAGACGCACCCGCGGGATGGTGGACGGCACGGACTGGATGCAGATCGTCTACGACGACCTCGTTCTCGGAATCGAGGCGGAGGCAGAGCGGATCAATCGGCGGACCGGCGTGGACCTCATCGACACCTCCGTCCCCTTCACATCGGGAGAGCACCACATCCTCTACGGCAACTCCATGAAGGGCCGCACGGACGGGCGGATCCGCTACGATGCCCGGTGGCTCGGGCGGTCGGACTGGCTCGTGCCGTACCTGCTGGTGCCCCGCGCACGGCGCTACAACGAGGCGCTGCGGCGGGGTGAGGCGCCGGGGCAGGGGGACTGACCCCGGACGCCCCGCTGCTGCTGCCGACGAAAAAAGGCCCGCCGCGGATCTCCGGGGCGGGCCTCCTTACATCGTGCCGAAGCTGGTTCAGGCGGCGGCGACGCGGCTGACGAGAACGTCGTCCACCTGGCGCTGCGCATCGTCCTCGCCCTTGCCGGAGACCGCGGCGATTTCGCGGGTCAGGCGCTCGAGGGCGGCCTCGTAGAGCTGGCGCTCGGAGTAGGATTGCTCGCGCTGATCGTCGGCCCGGTGCAGGTCGCGGACCACCTCGGCGATGGCGATCAGATCGCCCGAATTGATCTTCTGCTCATATTCCTGCGCACGACGGGACCACATGGCCTTCTTGACCTTGGCCTTGCCCTTCAGGGTCGTCATCGCCTTGTCGACCGTCTCGGGGTTCGAGAGGGAGCGCAGGCCCGCTTCCGTCGCCTTGTTGGTCGGAACGCGGAGGGTCATCTTGTCCTTCTCGAAGGAGATGACGAAGAGCTCAAGCGAGATCCCCGCGACCTCCTGCTTCTCGATCGAGACGATCTGTCCGACGCCATGCGCCGGGTACACGACGTAGTCGTTGGGGCGAAACTCGATCTTCTTGCTCTTGCTCATGGTATTTCCTCGTAAGCGTGCCCGCGGAGGCCAAAAGGCCCCGCCCGTGGAGCATGTGCTTCACGACCGCGGCACTGCCGGTGGTGTCATGGCCCGGGAAGGAGGCAAACGCGCAGAATCGCCCGTTCCGAAGGCATCGAAACGATCATATAGCACGAAACAGGCTACATTTGAAGGACCGGCAGCCGCAGGCGGCTCGTCGCCCTGCGGAAAGACGCTTAATTTGCGGTGAAGAGACGGCCTCAGCCGCCCTCGCCGGCGCCCTCGGCGAAGAGCTCCATCTTGCCGTCCTTGCCGTCCATCTCCTCGGCGCCCTCGAGCGGGTCCTTCTTCGTGACGATCACGGGCCAGGCTTCGGAGTACTTGCGGTTGAACTCCACCCACTTGTCCATGTCCGGCTCCGTGTCCGGCCGGATCGCGTCGGCGGGGCATTCGGGCTCGCAGACGCCGCAATCGATGCACTCGTCGGGGTGGATCACCAGCATGTTCTCCCCCTCGTAGAAACAATCCACGGGGCACACCTCGACGCAGTCGGTGTATTTGCAGGCGATACAGTTTTCAGTGACGACGTAGGTCATTCGCTGGCCCTCGGACGATGCGGAACGTTCGGCGACCTATTCGCTTCCGGCGAAAGGATCAAGCGCGCCGCTGCGTGTCGCATCCATCCGGCGGCGTTCCTTCTTGGTCGGCCGGGGGCCCGTACGAACCGGCGCCCCGTCATCGCGCGGCTCGGGCGGCGGAGACAGATCCTCGTAGAGCGCCTGTGCTTCCGGGGCGGGGCCGCGCCGGGTGCCGACATCCAAGATCCGCACGACCCGCACGCGGTTGCCGGTCACGAAGGTCAGGGTGTTGCCGGGGCCGACACTGCGGGAGGGCTTGGAGATCCGCACGCCATCGACGCGGATCCCGCCATCCGAGACGGCCTTGGCCGACAGCCCGCGCGACTTGAAGAACCGCGCGTGCCAGAGCCACTTGTCGACGCGTATCGAGGGCGTGTCCGTCACCGGGAGGCTCTGTCCCGGTGACGGTGCCGAAGGCGGCTGTCCGCCCCCGCCGTCAGCGCTTGTCCTTCAGCGCCGCGAGCGCGGCGAAGGGGTTGTCGGGATCGATCGGCTTGTCCTTCTTCGGAGGACGCGCCTCGAAGGCCCTGGGGGCGTTGCCGGACTTGCCGTCCTTCTTTCCCCCGCGCGGGCCCTTGCCTCCGGGTTTGCCGCGACCGCCGGCCTCTGCGCGCGGCTTGCCGCCGCCCTTGCGCTGCGCCTGACCGCCGCCACGACGGCTCTGCTGGCCGCCGCGCCGTCCGGCCCAGGTGAAGGTGTAGAAAATCTCGGTCTCGCCGGTAGGCTGCGGTGCAGATTCTGCCGGTGCCGCATCTGTGTCCGCCGGGCTGGCCTCGGGGGCGGGCGCTTCGGCTTCCGACGTCCCTTCAGCCGGTGACGGCTCCTGCGCAGCCGGCTCGGCGGAGGGAACGGCCTCTACCTCGGATGCCCCTTCGGCGGTCGGCTCGACCGGTGCTTCGGGGGCGGCGGCCTCCGAGGGTGCCGGCGTCTCGGCCTCGGAGACCGGTTCGGCCTCGCCCGGAAGGGGCGCGGAAGCCTCGGTCTCGGCGGAGGGGACGGCCTCAGCCTCGGACGCTCCGGCCTCGGATGCGCTCTCTGCCTGTGCCTCGTCCGTCTTCGCGGGTGCCGACGGAGCCGCGGGCGCGCGCATCTTCTCGCGTTCGCCCTTTTCCGCGCGGTAGCCGAGGCCGTCCATCAGGGCGGCGAATTGCTCGAGCGTGAGGCCGGTGATCGACAGCATGTCCGCCGTCGCCTCGAAGCCGCCGCGGCTGTCCATCGGGCGGAGCTGATCGGCAAGGCGCTCCAGCATGTCGATGCGAATGGAGCGCTCGCCGGCAACGCGGTAGCCCGCCATCAGCGCGTAGCCGTCCGGCGCATCCTTCGGCGTCGGGATCGTCACGAGGCCCGGAGGGGGGCTCTCGGGAAATTCCTGGAGATTGTTCCACAGCGACCACAGCACGAGCCGCAGGCGCGTCGGCGCCGGCTTGAGCAGGAGCGGCATGAAAATGGTGAACTGGCCGAAGCGCAGGCCATGCTTCCGCAGCGCTCCCCGCGCTTCCTGATCCAGCGACCGGACTTCCTCGGCGACGGCACCGCGCTCCAGAAGGCCCATGCCCTCGACCATGCGGAAGGCGAAGCCGCGGGCGAGACCCGTGAGCGCCTCGTCCGACGACAAGCCGAGAAGGGGCTCGAAGAGGGCGGCGATCTTGCGGCCGATGAAGTGATCCAGCCTGCGCGCGACCTTTTCGGCCACACCCTCGCCCGCCTCGTCATCGACGAAGACCTCGACCCGCGGCTTGAGGGCGTCGGACCCTTTCACCAACTTGCCGATGGCGGAGGAGCCCCACATGAGGCCACCCTGTTCGGTGAAATCGAACTCGGTATCGGGCGCGTTGTAGAGACGATCCGCGCGCAGCGAGAACTCGGGCTTCAGAGCAGCAAGGGCTGCCTGCCGCACCGTTTTCGCCCCGTCGGGATCGCCGGACTTATCCTGGCTGAACCGGAAGCCGTCCAACCGGCCCACATGTTCGCCCTCGACGGTGACTTCACCGGTCTCGCTGACTTCGGCCACAAGGCCCTCCCTCTGCTTCAGTCGGCGCAGAAGCACGCTCGTGCGCCGGTCCACGAACCGCTGCGTCAGCGCCTGGTGGAGCGCATCGGACAGTCGGTCTTCTACAGCGCGCGTCTCGTCGCGCCAACGTCTTTCGTCGTCGACCCAGCCGCTGCGCTGCGCCACATACGTCCATGTCCGGATGTAGGCCAGACGCTTTCCCAACGCATCTATGTCGCCGTCGGTTCGGTCGATGCGTTTCACTTGCCGCGCGAGCCAGTCATCCGGGACCCGGCCCCATTCGCGCAGGAAGCCGAAAATGCGGCCCAGGAGGGATGCGTGCTCGGCTGCGGAGATGCCCCGGAAATCCGGAATCCGGCAGACATCCCAGAGCAGGCGCACATCGCGGGCGTCCCGGACGGCGTCGATCACCTCGGGCATTCCCATCAGGGCGCGCAGGGCCGCCAGGTCGTCCGATTCGCGTGTTCTCTGAAGAAGATCGCCCTCGGCGGGGCGCTCGAGGGAGGCTTCCAGCCGCTGGGGCGAGCCGAAATCGAGATCGTGATTGCGCCACAGCAGTTTCTTCACCGGCGAGAATCGGTGGTCCATGATGGCGGAGGCGACCTCGTCGTCGATCGGCGGCGCCTCCCCGGTCGTGCCGAAGGAGCCGTCCTGCGTGTAGCGGCCGGCACGCCCGGCGATCTGTCCGAGTTCGTTGGGGGCGAGGGGGCGCATCCGCCGCCCGTCGAACTTCGACAGGCCCGCGAAGGCGACATGCCGCACGTCGAGGTTCAGGCCCATCCCGATCGCGTCCGTGGCGACGAGGTAGTCCACGTCCCCGTTCTGGTA
The DNA here is from genome assembly GCF_003390865.1 of Tropicimonas sp. IMCC34011. Taxonomy (GTDB): domain Bacteria; phylum Pseudomonadota; class Alphaproteobacteria; order Rhodobacterales; family Rhodobacteraceae; genus Tropicimonas_B. Next base: position 46,081 of record NZ_QMEJ01000004.1, on the reverse strand, counting down.
GAGATCGACCTGCGCATTCCGCGTGCGCGGGGACAGGGCGCCCATGACCACGGCGCAGCCGCCCTTCTGGCGCCGGATCAGCTCCGCGATGGCGTAGACGCTTTCGGCGGAAAAGGCGACGATGGCGGAGCGCGGCGGCATCCGGGAGATCTTCTTCGGCCCGGCATAGATCAGCTCGGAGAACCGCTCCCGCCGCATGAACTGCACGCGCGGCACCAGCGCGGCGATCACGCTGCGCATCGAATCGCTGCCGAGAAACAGCGTCTCGTGCAGGCCGCGGGCCCGCAGGAGCCGGTCGGTGAAGACGTGGCCGCGCTCGGGATCGGCGCAGAGCTGGATCTCGTCGATCGCGAGGAAGTCGCAGCCGGTGCCTTCCGGCATCGCCTCCACGGTGCAGACCCAGTACTGCGCCTTTGGCGGAACGATCCGCTCCTCTCCGGTGACGAGCGCGACGACGCGCGGGCCGCGGATGGCCACGATCCGGTCGTAGACCTCCCGCGCCAGAAGGCGCAGCGGAAGGCCGATGATCCCGGTCCGATGGCCGAGCATCCGCTCGATCGCGTAATGGGTCTTGCCGGTATTCGTCGGGCCGAGGACGGCCGTCACGCTGGGGCGATCGTGCATGGAAGGGAGCCTATCCGGCGGTTGAGCGGGGGGAAAGGGCAGGCGGCCCGGAAAGCTGGCGGATCAGAGGGTCCGGCCGCCGGTTTCCTGTTCGAGCCGTTCGATGGCCCGGCCAAGCTCCTCGCGATGCGGGTTGACCTCCTCGACCCTGCGATAGGCCTGCAGCGCCAGCTCCTTCTCGTCCAGCTCGTCGAGGATGATCGCGAGCCCCGCCAGCGCACCGAAATGCCGCGGGTTCAGCTCCAGCGCCCGGGCGATGTCGGACATCGCGGGCCCGTAGAGCCCGGCCTGGTAGTACGCGGTCGCACGGGCATTCCAGCCTTGCGAGAAATCGGGCGCATGATCGACGAGGGCGGTAAAGTGGTCGATGGCAAGCTCGGTGTCGTTTTCGGCCAGCGCCTCGTTGCCGCGCTGTAGGAGCAGGTCCATCGCCGGTGAGCCGCTTTTCGACCACTCGCGCATGATGTCGGCCTCGATCTGCTCCCAGCCGCGGGTCTCCGGATCGGCGAGGCGCTCCAGCATACCCTCCACGTCCGCGCCGGTCCCCTGGGCGAGGGCCGCGGAGAAAAACGCCATGCTGCACAGAAATGCCGCAGCGACGACGTTGAGGGAAGGGCGCAAACGTTCCATATCTCGATGGCGATCCTAGAGAGACTTCGGGCGCGATGAAATGCCCCGCGAGGTCACATTTGGCGGAAGCGAAGGAGCCAGGACCCATGAGCCAGACAATCGACACGGCAGTCGCCAAGCTGTCCGAGAAATATGAGGGCGGCCTCGGCGGAACCGCCAAGTTCGTGATCGGCGACGAAGGCTCGATCATGATGGACGACGCGGGCGTGCGCGAAGGCGACGACGCGGCGGACGTGACGATGACGGCGGATGCCGAAACCTTCCAGTCCATCCTCGACGGGGACACGGATCCCACCGCTGCGTTCATGTCCGGCAAGCTGGCCGTGGACGGGGACATGGGTCTTGCCATGAAGCTGGCAGGCATCCTGTCGTGAGCGGCGGCGCGGCCTCCACCCGGCCCGGACGTGACGGCCCGCGGACAGGGGAGATGACCCCCGCGCCGTTCCTGGCCGACATCGCCGACGCTCCGGAGGAGGCCCGCGCGTTCTGGCTGACCACGCCGAGGGGGCTGCGCCTCCGGATGGCTCATCTCGGCCGGGGGGGCGCAGGCACCGTCCTCATCTTCCCCGGCCGCACCGAATACGGCGAGAAGTACGGGCCTGCGGCGCGGGTCTTTGCCGAGGCGGGCTTCGGCTCCGTCGCGGTCGACTGGCAGGGGCAGGGCCTCGCGGACCGTTTCCTTCCCGATACCGCGACCGGCCATGTCGACAGGTTCGCCACCTATCAGGACGATGCGGATGCGGTCCTGGCGGCGGTTACCGAGCTTGGACTGCCCGGCCCGTTCTACCTCGTCGGTCACAGCATGGGCGGCTGCATCGGCCTGCGCGCGCTGCACCGGGGGCTCCCTGTCGCGGCCGCGGCCTTCTCCGCGCCCATGTGGGGCATCGGGATGCCGCCGCATCTGCGACCGGCCGCCTGGCTGATCTCGGGGGCCGGCGGCGCGCTCGGCTTAGGCGGTCGCTATGCCCCGGGCACGTCGCCCGAGAGTTTCCTCGCGAACGTCCCCTACGAGGGCAACACGCTGACGACCGACCGGGAGCGGCTCTCCTGGCTTCAGTCCCATCTTGTCGCGCATCCCGAACTGTCCCTCGGCGGTCCGTCCCTGACATGGCTTCTCGAGGCGTTGCGGGAAATGCGGGCGCTTCGCCGCCTCGCTCCGCCGCGCGTGCCGTGCCTCACCTGGGTCGGCTCGAACGAGCGCATCGTCGATACCGCCGCCATCCGCGCGACCATGGCGCGCTGGCCCGGCGGGCGGCTCCATGTCGCGCCCGGAGGCGAGCACGAGCTGATGATGGAGCGCCCGGAGATCCGGGATGCGTTCTTCGAGGACATCATCGGCCATTTCTCCCGCCACCGCCCGGCGGGCTGAGGGCGAGGGCGGGCCCGGAACGCCGCGTCCTGCGGCGCCTCACCGCTCTGGCCAAAGGGCCGTGCCTGTACTATCTGCCGCCCGATCCGAACGAGCCCGAGGACATGACCGTGACCGATACCCCCAAGAGGGCCGACCCCCGCCCCGGCGCGGCTCCCGAGGGGGAGTTCAGCGGCGCGCTCTCCTCCGTCGAGGAGATCATCGAGGAAGCGCGGGCCGGGCGCATCTTCATCCTCGTCGATCACGAGGACCGGGAAAACGAAGGCGATCTCATCGTGCCGGCCCAGATGGCGACGCCCGAGGCGATCAACTTCATGGCCGTCCACGGGCGCGGGCTGATCTGTCTTGCGCTCACCAGCGAGCGGATCGACGCGCTCGGTCTTCCGCTGATGGCGGCCAGCAACTCCTCCCGTCACGAAACCGCCTTCACCGTTTCCATCGAGGCGCGCGAAGGCGTGACCACCGGGATCTCCGCCGCCGACCGGGCGCGCAGCGTCGAGGTCGCGATCGATCCCGAGGCGACCGGCGCGGATCTCGCGACGCCGGGCCACGTCTTTCCGCTGCGCGCCCGCGAGGGCGGCGTGCTCGTCCGCGCCGGGCATACCGAGGCCGCGGTGGACATCTCCCGTCTCGCCGGGCTCGATCCGTCCGGCGTCATCTGCGAAGTGATGAACGACGACGGTACCATGGCGCGCCTGCCCGAGCTCATCGCCTTCGCCCAGAAGCATGGCATCAAGGTCGGGACGATCTCCGATCTGATCTCGTACCGTCGCCGCCACGACAACCTCGTCCGCCTCGTCCAGGAGCGCGACGTCGAGAGCATGCATGGCGGCGAGTGGCGCATGCGCATCTTCCGCGACGAGGCGCAGGGCGCCGAGCATATCGCGCTGACCAAGGGCGACATCGAGACAGGCGGTCCGGTCCTCGTGCGGATGCACGCGCTCGATCCGCTTCAGGACGTGGCCGGCATCGGCGAGACCGGCAGCCCGACCGAGTTCTACGACGCGATGCGGGCCATTGCGGGGGAGGGCCGCGGAGCCGTCGTCCTGCTGCGCGATCTGTCGATGCAGATCGCCACCGGCCCCGAAGCCTCGCCGCAGACGCTCCGGCAATACGGCGTCGGCGCCCAGATCCTCGCCGCGCTCGGCATCCACCAGATGGAACTCCTCACCAACTCGCCCGCGCCAAAGGTCGTCGGGCTGGAGGCGTACGGTCTGGAGATCACCGGCACACGTCCCATCCCGAGGAGCTCCTGATGGCCGGCCAGAGCCACCACACGCTGCCCGCCCCGACCTTCGAACAGGCGCCGAGGCTCCTGATCGTCGTCGCGCCCTACTACAAGGATATCGCTGGCGAACTGGTCGCCGGCGCCAAGGCCGCCATCGAGGCCGCTGGTGGCACATGGGAGATCGCCGAGGTGCCGGGCGCGCTCGAAGTGCCCATCGCCATCCGCATCGCCCATCGCCAGTCCAACTTCGACGGCTTCGTCGCGCTCGGCTGCGTGATCCGGGGCGAGACCACCCATTACGACACGGTTTGCAACGACAGCTCCCGCGCGCTGACGCTCCTCGGGCTCGAAGGGGCCTGCATCGGCAACGGCATCCTGACGGTGGAAACCATGGAGCAGGCCGAGACCCGCGCTGAGGCGGCCGGCCAGAACAAGGGCGGCGGCGCGGCCGAAGCCGCGCTACACCTGATTGCGCTGACGCGCCGCTTCAGCCGGCCCGAACGCGGCATCGGCTTCAAGCCCGCCAGCGCCGAATACCGCCTCGCGACAGGGGCAGATGACGAGGATCCGAAGACGGCATGAGCTCGAACAAACGCCAGATGCGGTCCGCCGCGCGACTCTATGCGGTGCAGGCGCTCTTCCAGATGGAAAGCTCCGGACAGACCACCCGTGCGGTGGAGAAGGAGTTCGAGGACCATCGCTTCGGCGCGGCCTACGAAGGCGAGGAAATGGCCGAGGGAGACGTCGATCTCTTCCGTGCTCTCGTCGATGACGCGGTGAACGAACAGGCCCGGATCGACCAGATGACGGACCGGGCCCTCGTTGCCAAATGGCCGATCGCCCGGATCGACACCACGCTACGCGCGCTGTTCCGCGCCGCCGGGGCCGAACTCGTCCGCGCGGACACACCGCCGAAGGTCGTGATCAACGAATTCGTCGATATCGCCCGGGCGTTCTTTCCGGAAGGCCGCGAGCCCTCCTTCGTCAACGGCGTTCTCGATCACATGGCCCGGGAAGCGCGTCCCGAAGCGTTCTGAGGGAGCGGGCCGGGACCCAGGCCCCGGTCCCGCGTGACGCCGCACTGGTCCGTTGAATCGTGGCGACCGGGGATGCAGACACGCGCCGGGCGTCCCTACTGCCCTTCCATCTTCCGCGTTTCGGACTTCGCGACCGCGGCGGCTTCGGCATCCCGGTCCCGCCGTGCTGCATCCCGTGCATCCTCGCTGTCGTCGAGGGCGGTGACGAGGGCTGTTTCGAGATCCTTGTTCAGCTCTCGTGCGCGGGCGATGTACTCGGCATTCTCCGCGACCGGCACGCCCGGCCGCCAGACATCGGCAAGCTCGCGGATCGTGCGGCGGTCGTGGGTGTAAAAGGTGCGCTCGATCTCGTGTGCCTCGAATTCCGAGAAGGACATGTTCTCGAGCACGTAGCGCCCCGCCCGGAGGGAGCTGTCGAACATCTCCCGGACGATGTCGTTCGCCCCGGCCCGATAGAGCTCGTAGACGTGCACCCGGTCATGGGCGCGGGCGACGATGTGCAGGTCCGGCCGGTGCGCTCGCGCATGGCGAACGAGTTTCAGGGCGGCGGCCTTGTCGTCGAGGGCCACGACGAGGACGCGCGCATTCGCCAGGCCCGCCGCATGGATGATCTCGGGGCGGGTCGGATCGCCGAAGAATCCCTTGAAGCCGAACTTCCGCATCAGCTGGATCGTCGGCAGGTCGTTGTCGATCACCGTCGTCGTCAGTCCGGCCATCTGCACCATGCGGTTCACCACCTGCCCGAAGCGCCCGATCCCGGCGATGATCACCGCGCCCTGCTCGTCGATATGGTCATGCTCCGCCGACTTGCGGCCGCCCGAGAGCCGCCGCGCGATCTGGTCCTGCGCGATGAAGAACAGCGGCGTCATGAGCATCGACAGCGCGACGACGAGAAGTAGGAGCTGCCCGAGCGCCGCGTCGAACACCCCCTGCTGCAGCGAGAAGGACACTAGGACGAAGCCGAACTCGCCGGCCTGTGCGAGGCCGAGGGTGAACAGGAGCCGGTCCTCGCCCTTCAGACGGAACGCGGTGGCAAGGCCGAGGAGGATCACGCCCTTCGCCAGCACCACGAGCAGCGTCAGCCCGATCACGTCCCCGAGGTTGCGCCAGAGATACTGGAAGTTGATGTCCGCGCCGACCGCGATGAAGAACAGGCCGAGAAGGAGACCCTTGAAGGGTTCGATATCCGCCTCGAGCTCGTGCCGGAACTCGGAGTTCGCCAGGACCACACCGGCCAGGAACGTTCCGAGCGCGGCGGACAGACCGACGGCGTTCATCAGCACGGCGATGCCGACGACCATGAGCAGCGCCGTCGCGGTGTACATCTCCCGCAACTTCGCCATGTGGACGAAGCGGAAGACCGGGCGTGTGGCGTAGATCCCGACGAGGATCACCAAGGCCACGGCGCCGAGCGTGACGAGCGTGACCTGCCATCCCGGAAGCCCCTGTACGAGGCTGAGCGCGGCCTCGTGGTGCCCGTCGCCCGCGCGTTCGATGGTCCCGGTCTCGGAGATCCGCGCGGAGATCCCGGGCATGGTCAGAAGCGGCAGGATCGCGAGGAACGGAATGACGGCAACGTCCTGCGTCAGGAGGACGGAGAAGGAAGCATGGCCCCCCGGCGTCTTCATCAGACCCTTTTCCGTCAGCGTCTGAAGCACGATGGCGGTGGAGGAGAGGGCCAGCGTCATGCCGATGGCGATGGCGGTGGGCACAGGCACGCCGAGGATGAGGCAGCCCCCGGCGATCACGAAGGTGGTCAGAAGGACCTGCATCCCCCCAAGGCCGACCAGCTTGTGCCGCATGTCCCAGAGCGCCCGCGGCTCCAGTTCGAGGCCGATCAGGAAGAGCATCAGCACGACGCCGAACTCGGCGAAATGCATCAGCTCACCGGCTTCGGTCCCGAGCATCCCGATGAAGGGCTGGATGGCGATGCCGGCGAGGAGGTATCCAAGGACGGACCCGAGCCCCAGCCGCGCGCAGATCGGCACCGCGACCACCGCGGCTGCAAGATACAGCGTGGCCTGGGCAAGTATGAATTCCATGGGCTGGCAGGTCCGTCAGAGGATCGTCGAGGGCGCGTCGGCTTACAGTGAGGCACCCCGCCGGGGCGGGCAAGGCCCGGCTCCCGGGACCTGCCGCTCCGGGGATCAGCTTTCGGGCATCTGCAACACGTGCTGCCGCCCGCGCTTGACGTAGGACACCTGCCCGTCGTCGATCCGCGCGACCTGCCCGCCATCGACCTTGTCGCCCACCTGAACCTTGACGTAGCGGCCCGAGCCGAGGCGGATGAGGGCGCGGCGCTGGTTGGCGGAGCCGTAGGTCCCGATGAGCGCGAGGCCGGACATGTCGAGCGCATTCTTCGTGGTCGCGGTGGCGGCGACCGCACCGGACGTGGGAGCGGAGGGCTGCACCCGCTGATTGCGCGCGACGGCCGGCCCGCGGGCCGGTGCCGCACTCGGCTGTGCCTGCGGCTGCGGCTGCCGCTGGGGCGCAGCCTGCGGCACGGCAGTGGCGGCGGGGGCGCTGGTCTGCACGGCTGCCGTCGATGCGGCCGCGGCCTGGCTCGCCGCCGACTGCGAGGCGCGGACGCTGGCGACGATGCGGGAAATGTCCTCGGGCCGACTGGCGGGCTGGACGGAGGCGGCCACGGCCAGGTCGGTGGCATTCGAGAGCCTGGCTGCAAGCGCGGCGCTCACCGCCTCGTCGATCGCCTCCGAATCCGCTGCCGCGGCAGTTTCCGGCATCAGGGCCAGGGGGCGGGCGCGGGGGCGGAGCTTGCCGATCGCGATATTCGGCGCGTCCTCGGCGGCGTCATCGTCCGCCGTCCCCGCGTCCGCATCGGCCACCTGGAGTTCGGCGCCGTCCGGATCCGTGCCGTCGACGTCATCGGCCACGTCGAGGGAGACGTCATCAACGTCTTCTCCGTCGTCGGAGGCGGTCGCTGTCTCGTCCTGTCCGGTATCGGCACTCGCATCCTCATCGCTCGGGCCGAGGGTGTCCGGCCGCGGCTGCGGGCGGAAGCCGAAGAGCGGATCGGCTTCGCGGGCCGCTTCCTCGAGGTCATCCGGCCGCGACGGCGGGATGACGTCCGGCGGGCCGGCAACGATGGGAATGCCGACGGCGGACAGGGCGCCCTCTTCGGTCGGCGTCACGGTGCCTACCAGATCGCCGCCAAGCTCCTCGCCGTAGGATTTCGGCTCCGGCAAGCCGCTGGGACGGTCCGCTTCGGGATTGCCGGCCTCGGGCAGGGCGCCGGGCTCTTCGGCAGGCACGCCGGGATCGACCGAGGCGACGACGAGGCCGCGTGCGGCATCCGCCGCCGGCTCGTAGCCCCGTTCGGGCGCGGCCTGCCAGATGCCGGTGGCGTCGTAGAAGGCCCGTGCCTCGGCGGCAGAAACGGCGGGCGGCGCTTCGGACGCGGCGTCCTCCTGCGGCTCCGCAGCGCTTGGCGCAGGCAGATCGCCCCGGGGCTCAAGGGCGGCCAGATCCGTATCGGGCGCAGCTTCCTCGTCCGGCACGGCTGTTTCGAGGGCAGGCGTTCCTTCGGTGGTCTCGGCGGTCCCTGCGGCGATCTCCGCATCCGGATCCGCGGCCTGCATCTGCGGCGGCTCGTCCGCCTCTGCGGAGGGAGCGGTTCCCCCGGCGGACAGTTCGGCCGCCGGGTCCAGCTCCTCCGCATCCCCGACGCGGGCGGTTTCGAGCTCGGACGGCTCGCGGATCTCGGGCATGGCGACATCCTCGTCACCACTGAAGATGAGCGACCATATCCCGACCAGCGCCACGAGTGCCACGAGGCAGGCGGCAACGGCCAGGCCGAGCGCCTTCGGGCTGCGCGCGTTCGCAGGTGCGGCCCCGCGACGGGCGCCGAAGACGGTGAGGCTCTCCTCCTCGGAGAGGCTGTTTTCACTGGCCGGAGAGACCGCGCGCGGCGCCGGAACCATGCCGTCCTTCGGGCGAAGGCGCGGCGGCTCGGGCGCCGGGCGTGCGGCCTCCGTGCCGGGTGTCCCAGCTGCGCTGGACGGGGGCATGGGGGGCGGCGCCGCAGGTTCGGCAAAGCCCGTCAGGCCATGCGCGAAGCCGGGCGCGGCGGCGGGGGAGGCCCCCGGTGTCTTCTGTTCTGTCGCGGGCGTGACGTTGCCGGCAGGGCCCTTCGCCCCGGCCACGGTGGCGGCCCCCGCTGCACCGGCCGCACCTGCGGCTCCGGCAAGCGCGGCGCCCATGCCGGCGTCGCCGGCCCGTTTCGTGCGGCCAAGCGGCGGGCCGGCCTCACCGAAGAGGGGGCGCGGCGGTACTGTCGTCTCGGTGGGCGTGCCTGACGCGCTGCCGCTGAAGAGCGGGTGCTTCGGTGCTTCGGCCTGCGGTGCGGGCGCGCCCATGGCGGGCGGCTCGGTGCGCTGATGATCTGCGCGGGACGGTTCGGTCTTCTTCAGAACGCTCCCGGCAAGCCCCCTCAGACCGCCAGCCTTTCGGGACGGCGCGGCCGGCTCGGCCGTCTTCGCCAGATGCGGCGGGATCTCCGGGCGGGGCACGGTCGGCGGCTTCGGCTCGGCGTCCGGCCCGCTCAGGATCGGTGCGCCGTCCTCGCCCTCGGGCGTCTTCGGCGGAGCGACCTGGCTCGCGCGAGACAGGCTCGGCGCGCCCCCGGACGGCTCCCCGGAGCGCGCGCGCATTGCGGCGAAGGACGGCAGGACGGGAACGTCGTCCGTGAGGCGTCGCGGCGGAACGCCGGGGTCCGGGTCCGCCGGCACGTCGGGGGTCTCGGCGTCGGTGGTCAGGTCGGGCGCGGCGGTTCCGGCTGGATCGTCGCTGGTCCGAGGCTCCTGCGGCACGTCCGGCATGACAGGTGATGCATCGCCGGAGACCTCGGCGCCCGTGCGGTCATCGACAGGGGGGGCGGCCGGACCATCCTCGAGGTGGGCTGCGTCCGCAGGGGCGGCCATCTCGTCCGTTGTGCCCTCGGCGGGCTCGTCGTCTGCCTTGTCCGGACCGTCCAGCGCGGCGGTGTCGCGCGGCGTCTCCTCGATCCGGGGATCCGTCTCCTCGTCCGGGATCTCGATCTCCCCGGTCGGGGTCGACTCCGCCGCGGCGCCGGCAGCGGTCCCGCCGGCGTCGGTGGGGGGCATGGGGGCGAGTATCACGGGCGGGACGTTCGCCTTCGCCTCGTAGGCGCTCTGCTCGGCCGCCGTGCCGGTGAAGATCGGGCGGCCCGGATAGTCCGCCATGCCATCGCTTGCGCTGACACCGCTCGGCGCGAAGCCGTGCTGGGTGGCGAAGCGCTCGGCCTCGGACAGCGTTTCACGTGCAACCACGGCGACATGGAGCTTGCCGTCCTTCTCGGTCCAGTCCCAATCGAGCTCATCGACGGAATAGGGCGTCCGGCCGTCGAGGGCGCTGCGGATCCGGCCGCGATCGACCACCTCGTCAAGGCCGGAGGCCGGCACCTCCAGGCAGAGGACCTGGCTTTCGGGCAGCCAGAGTTCGACCTCCGCGCCGGGCTCCGCCTCGGCGGCCAGGGCACCGAGCGCCGCATCGAAGTCAGGCGCATCCAGGCGGACGGCACCGACGAGTTCACCGGTGCCGGCGTGCTTGAGGGCCACCTCGTCATCACCGAGTTCGAGAATGTAGGCAATGCTCATCGCGTCTGGTCCGTCTCGCCGATTCCGGGGCCATGCCAAGCGGCGGCCGCAAGCCATTGATACAGCACGGCCCGGCGCTTGGAAACCGAAGGGACCTTCACCTGACCGTGCGGAGCAGGCATCGGGGGCGCGTCCAGCCGCCCTCGGCCTGCCGATCTGTTGCCGGATTTGTCCTGTCGGCGGCGCCCGAACGCAATCGTCCGAAAAGGGCGAACCGCGATGAACGGCGAATTGCTGCTCACGGCCCGCCGGCGCCTCCGGTCTGACGGCTGTGTCGTCTCCTCGCGGGCGGAGGGTCGAGACGCCCCGAGGGGCGGAGCCGCTCAGGCCCCCGGTACTGCCCGGCGACCGAACGTGGCCGCGGCCGGGCCGCCGCCCGTCAGCGATACCACATCTTCTCCTTCTTGATGCGGTTGCGCAGGGCCTGTTCCGGGCGGGGCAGGTCCGCGCGGTCGAACAATGCACGCAGGCGGTGGCCCTTGCCCTGAAACAGCAGACGGCGGAACGGTTCGTGCTCCTTCAGCGCCTTCTTGATCCAGTTGGGCTGGCTGACCGTCTCGAGGATCTCGACGGTCCGGTCGCTTTCCCGCGCATAAAGCAGCGACAGCACGCGCCAATGGCAGGTCACGTCTCCGTCCAGCCCTGCAAGCTCCGGCCCCGGCCGCCCGCCATTCAGGGAGTGGATGACGAGGGGCAAGGCGATCTGGTCTAGCCACGGATCGAGGGATTGGCAGGCCAGCGCCTCTGGCGGGTCGTTCCTGATCGAAAGGGAATAGTCGAGAAAACGGGCACCGAAGGCGGCAGCATCTGCGCCGAAGAACCAGCCCGCATTGAAATAGAGATAGCGCTCCCAGTGCTCGTCCGGCTGGGAGAGGTCCAGCGTCGGCGTCATGTCGAGGCCGAATCGGTCGTAGAGCGAGCCCCAGATCTCGGTATATCCGGGGCCGTAGAGCGGCGGCTCAGGCCATGTCCCCTCCCGCCTCATCGAAGCGGACGGACGCGCCCAGTCGAAGGGCACGTCGCTCAGGGAGCCGGTGACGAGGGTGTCGCTGTCGAGAAAGAGAAACGGGCCCTCCGGGAGGGCGGACAATCCCTCGATCTTGTTGCCGTTGGGATAGGCCGCGCCGAAATGCTCGGCGCTGAACGGGGTGATCTCCACGTCCAGCCGCTGCAGCGCCTCCCGCACGTGAGGAGACGAGATGCGCGGATCGCCGGGCCATGCGCCGCCCGGCTGCGGCTCCAGCGCCACCAGACGGCCGTCGAAACCGGGATCCATCTCGCGCAGGGACGCGGCGAGGAGAAGCGCTTCGTATTGCAGTCGTCCGTCCTGCGCGACGAAGGCGATGGTGAAGCCCGCCATGATGTCCTCCGCTCTCGCTGGTCCGGGGCCAACCTTAACGGGAGGCGGCCGGGCGAGAAAGTGGGGCAGGCGGGGCGGACCTTCGACGTGTCGCCGCACCGTCGCCGTCGCCGCCGGCGCGGCCTTCCGGGGCAGGGGCGCCGCCTCCCCGGGTGGGGTCAGACCTGAGGGGCAGATGGGGGCGCTTTCGCCGAGCCTGCCGATTCCATGCCGCCTGTCCCGCACGGGGTAGGGGCGCAAGAATCGTCTGTCGCTCCGCCCCTGTCCGCAGTCACGATTCTGGACATGCGAGGTACGATTTATGCCCCCTCGGCGGGCACTTGGCGCCTCCCCCGGCGGCTTTTTGCCACTTGCCTGCCGCAACGCGGCATTTTCGGCGCGCACGTCTTTCCTTCGACGTGAAGGGCGGTCATGTCCGGATATGTCGGGGACGAGGCGCCGGTGTTGCGCACAAGGTCGGCACGTTCGGCGTGTCCCGCGACGGGTTCTGAAGGATCTTGATACCGGCGCTATGACCGCAACCGACATACTGCCAGCCGCGCCTCCCCAGGTTGCAGCAACCATTCCCGCGGCCGCGCGCGATATCCGTCTCGATTTCTTCAGGGGCGTCGCGATGTTCCTGATCTTCATCGCGCACATGCCCGGCAACTTCCTGAATGCGTGGCTGCCGACGCGCTTCGGCTTTTCGGACGCGACGGAGATCTTCGTCTTCTGCTCCGGTGCCGCGTCCGGCATCGCCTTCGGTCGCGTCTACGACCGGTCCGGCTTCGCCATCGGGACGGCGCGGATCGGCCTGCGCGTCTGGCAGCTCTACTGGGCGCATATCGGCTTCTTCTTCGCCCTCGCCGCGACGCTTGCCGCGATCGACGGGGCGGGACTGTTCGACAAGGACTACGTGAACTCGCTGAACCTCACGCCGTTCTTCGCGGATCCCGAGGCGCTTCTTCCGGCGCTGATGACGCTGACCTACGTGCCGAACTATTTCGACATCCTGCCCATGTACATGGGAGCGCTGGCACTGGTGCCGCTGATGATGGCGGCAGCCCGGATCGCCCCGGCTGCCGCCATTGCGCTCTCGGTCGGGATCTGGTTCGTGGCGGCGATCGAGGTACTGCACCTTCCGGCGGAGCCCTGGTCCGACCGGGAATGGTTCTTCAACCCGTTCGGCTGGCAGCTCGTCTTCTTCACCGGCTTTGCGCTGACGCGGGGATGGATCAGGACGCCGCCGGTGACATGGGGCCTCGTGACCGCCGCACTGATCCTGCTCGTCCTGACGATGCCGTTCGCCTACTGGCGCTTCTACATCCATCACGAGTGGATCCTGAGCCTGCGGGAGGCGGCCCGGCCCCTCCTTGAGAAGACCGATCTCGGCCTCTTCCGCTATCTCTACTTCCTCGTCCTGGCCTATGCCGCCTATGCCCTGTCCGGCCCCGAGGGGCGGGCGCTCCGGGCCACGCCCGCCGGCATGGCGGGGCAGCTCTGGGGCGGACTGCGCGCCGCCATCGTCCGCGTCGGCCAGCGGTCCCTCGCGGTCTTCGTCTTTTCCATGGCGCTGTCCCGGATCGCCGGGCTGGTGCTCGACGTGACCGGCCGTACGCCGCTTCTCGTTCTCGCCGTCACCATTGCCGGCTGCACCCTCATGGTGGGCGTGGCCTACGGCACCGGATGGCTCATGTCGGAACCCTGGCGCAAAAGGACATCGTCATGATTTCCCGTCGCACAGCTCTTGGCGTGATCGCGGCCGGCCTCGCGGCCCGCGGCGCGTCCGCCGAGATCATCCCGGAGTCGTCGCCGCGCAGCGCGGCGCGTCTGCTCCCCCTGTCTCAGCCCTTCTCCGTGGAGGCCCTCCGGACCCGGGCCCGCGCGATGGCGGAGGGGTCCTTCACGCCGCGCGATCCCGTACCGCAGGAATGGCAGGACCTCAGCTACGACGAGTATCGCTCGATCTGGTTCCGCGATGCCGCGGCGCTCTGGAACGAAACAGGGCGCCCGCTCCGCGTCGATTTCTTCGCCCCCGGCCTCTATTTCCCCCGCGGCGTTTCGATGTTCGTGGTGGAGGACGCGGCGGCGCGGATGGTCGCGTTCGACATGGACCTCTTCGACACGACCGACCGGTTCCCCGATCTGCCGGTGAGCGAGAGCATGGGCTTCTCCGGCCTGCGTCTCCGGGCCGAGCTCGAAAAGGCCGGCATCTTTCAGGAATTCGCGGTATTCCAGGGCGCGAGCTACTTCCGCGCCATCGGTCAGGGCGAGGTCTACGGTCTGTCGGCGCGGGCGCTGACAGTGGATACGGCCGGCCCGAAGGGCGAGGAGTTCCCGGATTTCACCGAGTTCTACCTCGAAGCGCCAGACCCCGGCGCGACGAGCTTCCGCATCCATGCGCTCCTCGACAGCCCCTCCGTCACCGGCGTCTACAGCTTCGACATCTCGGCCGGCGAAACGACGGTCATGGACGTGGACGCGGTGATCTATCCGCGGCGGCGCCTCGCCAATATCGGCCTCGCACCGCTCACCTCGATGTTCCTCTTCGACCAGACCAACCGCGCGCGCTTCGACGATTTTCGCTCGGCGGTGCATGACAGCGAAGGCCTGTGCATCCATAACGGCCGGGGCGAGACGCTCTGGCGGCCCCTGGCCAACCCCAGGACGCTCCAGATCTCCCAGTTCCTCGACGACGGGATGCGGGGCTTCGGCCTGATGCAGCGGACGCGGGGGTTCTCCGCCTATTCCGACCTCGAGGCGCTCTACCACAAGCGCACCTCGGCCTTCATCGAGCCGAAGGGCGATTGGGGGCCGGGGTCCGTCACGCTGGTGGAGATCCCCGCCGACCGTGAGATCTATGACAACATCGTCACCTACTGGTCCCCGAGGGAGCCGCTCGAGGGCGGCAGCGAAGTGGCCTACGCCTACCGCATCACATGGGGGCCGGAAGCGGCGCCCGGGCCCGATGCGCCCGCGCGGATCGTCGATACGCGGATCGGACGGGACTTCGCCGGCAAGCTCGTCGTCGTGCTCGACTTCGCGGGAACGGACGCGATCGAGAACATCTCCGCCGAGGACATCTACCTGAACGCCTCGCGCGGCACGCTCGGCACGCCGCGCCTCGAGACCAATCCCGATACCGGCGGCCCCCGCCTGACATTCTCCTTCGATCCCGGCGAGGAGACCGCCTCCGAACTTCGCGCGCAATTCGTCCGGGACGGCGCGCCCCTCTCAGAAGTGTGGCTGTACAGATGGACGAGCTGACCCGCCTTCTCACCGCCGTTGCCGGCCCCGCCGGCTCGGAGATGGTCCCGCCCGAGCAGCCCCTGCCGCACCCGCGTCAATCGCTGCGCCATGTTCCCGACGAAGGCCGATGCGCCGCGCCGATCCGGCAACGTGCCCGCGTCTGGCGGGCGATGACGTTCCTGCCGGCGCTTCTGACCACGGGGCTTCTCTGCACATTCTTCGGCCGCTGGCTGGCGGAGGACGGGCTCGGCTTCGCCGAGGCGGCGCTCGTCGCCCTTGTCTGCGCCACGTTCTTTTGGATCGCCATGTCGCTGGCCACGGCCACGGTCGGCTTCCTGCATCTTCTGACCGCGCCGCCGCTGCGCACGCGCGCCGAGGACCCGGCCCCTCGCGGGATCGACGTCGCGCTCCTCGTGCCGATCTACAACGAGGTCCCCTGGGACGTGATGGGCAATGCCGCGGCCATGCTGGACGAGCTCGGCCGCTCGGAGACGCCGCACACCTTCTCCCTCTTCGTCCTGTCCGATACGCGCGATCCCGTCATCGCCGCGCAGGAATGGCGGGCCGCCGAGCTTCTGGCCGAAGCGCTGCCGGAGGGGCGCCGCTTCTACTATCGCCGCCGCCCTGAGAACACCGACCGCAAGAGCGGCAACATCGCCGACTGGGTCGCCCGCTGGGGCGGCGGCCACGAGGCCATGGTGGTGCTGGATGCCGACAGCCTCATGAGCGGCAAGGCCCTCACCAGTCTTGCGCACGAGATGGCGGCGGACCCCTCCGCCGGTCTCATCCAGTCCTTCCCCCGCCTGATCGGCGCACGGACCTTCTTCGCGCGGGTGCAGCAATTCTCCTCCGTCGTCTACGGCGCCCTTCTCGCCGAGGGGCTGGCGACATGGACCGATACGGACGGGAACTACTGGGGCCACAACGCGATCATCCGCACCGCGGCGTTCGCCTCCTGCGCGGGCCTGCCGCGCATGCCGGCCCTGCGCGGCGAGGGTGGTCTCATCATGAGCCACGATTTCGTCGAGGCGGGCCTTCTGCGGCGCGCCGGCTGGTCCATCCGCTTCCTGCCGAGGATCGACGGCAGCTACGAGGAAAGCCCCGCCTCCCTGATCGATTTCTGCCTCAGGGACCGGCGCTGGTGCCACGGCAACCTGCAACACCTTCTCGTTCTCGCGACGTCCCGTCTCGCCGGGGTCTCGCGGTTCCATCTCTTCTCGGGCGCGATGGCCTACCTTATGTCACCCGCTTGGTTCGTGCTCCTGTGCATCTGGGCCCTGCTCGGCACAGGGCAGACCAGCGTCGTGCAGTACTTCTCGCCGGACAACCCGATGCGTCCGCTCTGGCCGGAACTCTCTCCGCTCGACAACGTGCTCGTCCTCGTCTTCATGTACTCGATGCTGCTGGCCCCCAAGGCGCTGGGCGCGCTGTCGCTGCCGCTGACCGGCATCAAGCCCGCGCATTTCGGACGCCGCCGCTTCTTCTGGCTCTCCATCTGCCTCGAAGTCGCGGCCTCCGTCGCCTTCGCCCCGATCCTGATGGTGCAGCAGATGATCGCCGTTCTGCGCACCATCGCCGGCGTCCCGGCCACCTGGTCGCCGCAGGCCCGCTCCGGCGGGGATTACCGGCTGGGGGTCCTGCTGCGCTTCCACGCGCTCGAGACGGTGACCGGGATCCTCCTCGTTTCCGGCATGGCGACGGGGCTGGTCTCCCTCTGGCTCTTGCCGATCGCGGCGAGCCTTCTTCTGTCCGTCCCGATCTCCGCCCTGTCCTCCATCGACCTGGCGCAGAGGCGCTGGACGGATGTCTGGCTCAAGACACCTGAATCGGTAGACGAACCGCGCATCATCTCCAGCGCCCGCACCCGCCGCGAGGAACTGCGCCGGACGCTCGGAGAGCCCGGGACGGTCTGAGGCGAAGCGGGGCAGCGAGCTGCCCCGCCACCGCGCAATTTAGCAGGGTGTACCGCGGGGCCGGAGCCGGTCGCCCGGCTCGGGCCTAGGTGCCCCGATCAGCCGGGGGTGCGGGTGAACACGAGGCCCATGCTGTCTCGCAAGACGATCGGCCCGCCGACATAGTCCTGACCGATGCCGGGCGTCCTGAGCGCCAGTTCCCAGCCGAACCCGTCCAGCCCCGGAATGCCGAGGCGCACCGGATCGAAGTCGTCCGTCGGGCCGCCCTCCATGTGGGTCACGGTATAGACCTGTTCGCCGTCCGGCCCGTGGCGGAGGGAGGTGAAGACCGTCCGTCCATCGATCGGGCGGATGTAGTCGAAATGGTCGCCGTCCCTGAAATTGTCCCGCAGCCACGGCCGTGCTCGGCGGAAATTGCGCACCGCCAGCATGAAGTCGGTCTGCACGGAGTCGAGCCGGGGCAGGGAATGGGAGACATTGCAGTACTCGTGCATGTCATCCATCCACGCGCGCGCCACCGCCTTCAGCGTCGCATCGCTGAAATGCTCGGGCCCGGCAAGCTTCGGTTCGGCGACGTTCAGAAGCCGCGCGATCTCGTCGAGGTCGTACTCCGTGACCTCCACCAGGGCCGGCAGGAACTCGAAGAACCGCGCGAGATCCTCGCGGGTGGCGAAGCCCATCTCCTTCAGGCGCCGGAAGTTGGCGGGAACGGAATAACTGTACTCGTCCACCTGCCACTTCAGGCTGATCGCCTCCTCGGCCACGACCTTCACGCCGTAGAGGTCGTCCTGGTTGCGGATGAAGCCCCAGGACGCGCGGGCGCGGGCGTTCAGGAAGTCCATCGGAACGCCCGGCAGCGCGGCATAGGTCAGCATCGCCACGGCCGGATTGTCATAGGCCTTGTCGAGGATCTCCATCTTCGTGTCGCCGAGGCGGGTGTTGATGTTGAGCTTCGGGTTGACTTGGGTGCCACGCCGGAGCGTGTCATGGTTGGCCGTCCCGGAGATCCAGTTGGCACCGTGGGTCAGCATCTCCTGGATGCGCCAGAACTTCGACAGCCAGAACGTGTAGATGAACGGCGTGTTGTGAGCGAAGGTCAGCGGCCCCCACTGGAAGATGTCGTCGTCCTTCTGGCTCTCCACCACCGCGCGGTAGGTGGAGGACAGCTCCCAGTCTTCCTGCGGCCACGGGCGGCCGTCCTCGAAGATGAACCACGGTCTGTAGGTGGTGCCGGCGACGCATTGTTCGACGTCCGCCATCTGCTGGAGATACTCGTCGTCGTGCTTGAGCTCCTGACTGGTCGGGTCCCACCACTTGAAGTCCTGCGCGCCGTCGACGCGGACGCCGTCCGCCCCGAAATCGACCTTCCGGCGCTGCAGCTCCAGCAGGATCGCGCGGACGGTGGGGTTCTTGTAGGCCATGTTCTGGCCGTACATGTTCGGTCCGGCAAAGAAGTGCGCGTTGAGCGCGCCGAGGCCCTGGTTGTCGGAATGACCGAACACCACGTCGAGGATCAGGCGCTTCGGGGGCTGGGTGGTTCCGGGACGCGCGGGGAAGGTGTGGAGCGTCGCCGCGAGGTCGACGAGCTCGTCCGGCCGCCCGCTTTCCAGGAGCACCGGGTTTACCGTGGCCATGCCGCCGATCACGACGTCGTAGCCCCAGTTTGTGGTGTCCGGACGGGTGAGGTTCACCGTCACCTGCCCGTCTTCGTGGTCCGTCTCCTCCCAGAAGGCGTGCCCGTCCTCGTAGACCGTCGTCGGCTCCACCGGGAGGAGCTGCACTGCGTCATAGCCGAGGAAGAGCTGGTCCGCCGGCTCGAGCGCCATGTCGTTGGCGAGGCGCTCCGCGAGGCGCTGGTAGCGGCGGTTGAGCGAGGCGATGGTGCCGCCGGCGGTGGCGGTGGGGACGTGGATCTGCAGGATATTCGTCGGCGGGCCGAACTTGTACGCGCTGCCGTCCTCCGTCGCGAGGGAGCGGAAATACTTTTCGTCCGCCCGTCCCCGATGCATGGAGGCCACGTCGTAAAGCTCCGCCGGCGCGAAGGCGCCGTAGGGCAGGGAGGCCGCGAGGGGATCGAGGATGCGGTGCCAGGCTCCCTCCGGGTCGCGCCAGACGAGAGCGTAGAAGTCGCCCACGTCCTCCCGAGTGCCGATCTTCAGCCCGGACACGGCGGCGAAGACGCGATCCTCGTAGCGCGCCACGGGCAGGTAGACCCGCTCGAAGCGCAGGGTCTGGCTGGCGCGGGTGAGGTCCACGTCCTCTTCCGGGGCGAGGAGCTCGAGAAACACGTCCCCGTCCGGCACGCGATGATCCAGGAGTTCCGGCGTCCAGAAGCCGAAGGTGACGTGGCCCTCCGCGACATGGGCGCCGAGGCGGCGGGCCAGCTCCATCTCCGCGTCGAAGGAGGTTTCGGCCTCGTTGAGGATACGGTGGCAGTCTTCGGCCAGGCCCGCGGCGATGTCGGGCCGGGCTTCGGCGCGATCTTTAAGGGACATGGGGTTCCTTTCAGGTCTTCACGTCGGGGCCAGCGCGGCCGGTGCGCTCTGCGATCCCGGCAAGCTGGTCTGCGGCTGCGATGATGTCCGCGAGCGCCTCCTGCGCATCGCGGTCCATCGCCGCCGGCTCCTCCTCCACGTCCTCCAGATAGACGCGCAGCGTCGCGCCCGACGTGCCGGTTCCCGACAGTCGGTAGACGATGCGGCCTCCCCCCTCGAATTCGATACGGATGCCCTGCTGCTCGGCCCGCGAGCCGTCGACAGGATCGTCATAGGCAAACTCGTCCGCCGCGGTCACCTTGCGGTCCGCGATCAGCGTGCCCGGCAAGTCGGCCAGACGCCCGCGCAGGGCCTCCATCAGGCCGCTTGCGGCCTCCGCGTCCACGCCTTCGTAGTCGTGACGGGAATAGTAGTTCCGACCGAAGCTGCGCCAGTGATCGGCCAGCAGCTCCTTCACCCCCTTGCCGGTTTCGGCGAGGATATTGAGCCAGAGAAGCACGGCCCAGAGACCGTCCTTCTCCCGCACATGGTCCGAGCCCGTCCCGGCGCTCTCCTCGCCGCAGATCGTGACGCGTCCGGCATCGAGAAGGTTGCCGAAGAACTTCCATCCGGTCGGCGTTTCGTAGCAGTCGATGCCGAGCTTGCCGGCGACCCTGTCCACCGCACGGGAGGTCGGCATGGACCGCGCTGCGCCCTTCAGCCCCCCGGCATAGGCCGGCGCGAGATGCGCGTTCGCGACGAGGACGGCGAGACTGTCCGAGGGGGTGACGTAGATGCCGCGGCCGAGGATCATGTTGCGGTCACCGTCGCCATCGGATGCCGCGCCGAAATCGGGCGCGTCCTGCGACATCATCAGATCGAGGAGCGGCTTGGCCCAGATCGGGTTGGGATCCGGGTGACCGCCGCCGAAGTCGGGCAGGGGCTGCGCGTTGAGGACGGAGCCTTCCGGCGCGCCGAGCCGGGCCTCGAGGATCTCCTTGGCATAGGGGCCCGTCACGGCGTGCATCGCGTCGAAGCGCAGGGTGAAGCCGGAGGCCAGGAACTCCCGGATCCTGTCGAAATCGAAGAGGCGCTCCATCAGGGCGGCGTAATCTTCGACCGGGTCCACGACCTCGATCTCGGTCTCGATCAGGCGGTGGGTGCCGATCTCGGCAAGGTCGATATCCTGACTCTCGGCGATCCTGTAGGCGGTGACGGCCCGGCTCGCCTCGAAGATGCGGTTCGTCACCTCCTCGGGAGCGGGGCCGCCGTTCGCGGTGTTGTACTTGATGCCGAAATCCTCGTCCTCGCCGCCCGGATTGTGCGACGCGGAAAGGATGATCCCGCCATCGGTGCCCCGGGTGCGAATGAGATTCGAGGCGGCGGGCGTCGACAGGATGCCGCCCTGACCGACGATCACGCGCGCCGCGCCCTGCGCCGCGGCCATGCGCAGGATCACCTGGATCGCGCGGTCGTTGAAGTAGCGACCGTCTCCGCCGAGGACGAGCGTCTTGCCCTCCGCGCCGCCGATCCCGTCGAAGATCGCCTGGACGAAATTCTCGACGTAGTGAGGTTTCATGAAGGTACGGGTCTTCTTGCGCAGCCCGGACGTGCCGGGTTTCTGACCCTCGATCGGTGTCGTCTCGACCGTGATGATCTCGCTCATTCGTTCTCCTCGCGGCCTGCGCGGGCCATGATGTGTGATACGCCCGCGACGCGGGGATCCCCCGCAAGAGCGCCGGGGCCGACCGGCAGGCGGCGGCGCCAGTTGGGATAGGCGTCCACCGTGCCCGGCAGGTTCGGCTGGTTTTCGATACCGAGGATATCCTCGATCTGGACGGCGACAAGCCGCGCGGCCGTATCGCCGAGAAATGCGTGCATCCCGTCCGCCCCGCCATCGGGGGTGCCGGCAACACGGTCGAAGGCCGCGACCTCCCGCGTTCGCTGGGCGTGAATGCGTTCGGCGGTCTCCGTCTCGATCAGATCCCGCTCGAGGCGTGCATCGATTTCCCGGCCCTCGCGCCAGCCCGCCCAAGTCGGCAGATCGTGGGTGGAGAAGGAGGCGAGGGCGGCTTCGGTGTAGTCCCGCGGAGCGCGGAATGCAGGGGCCTCGTCGCTCCCGGTCTGCTCGAACATCACCACGCGGCACCCCAGGACGCCGCTTGCGACGAGCGCATCCTGAAGCCCGTCCGGGACGTTGCCCAGATCTTCCCCGATCACCGCCGCGCCCACGCGGGCCGCCTCGATCCGCACCACCGCCAGCATCGCCTCGCGGGGCATCTTCACGTAGGCGCCGGGCGCTCCGGCGGCGTCGCCCTGCGGCACCCAGAACGCGCGCTCGAAGCCAAGGATGTGGTCGATCCGCAAAAGACGGGCGAAGCGCAGCTGGGTGCGCAGCGTCTCCGCAAGCGGGCGGAACCCGTCCCGCGCCAGCGCCAGCGGATCGAAGGGGGCGAGGCCCCAGGTCTGACCGTCCGAGCTGAACGCGTCGGGCGGCGCCCCGAGGGAGACGCCCTGCGCGAAATGCTCGCGATCGCCCCAGGTCTCGGCGCCGTGGGGATGGGTGCCGACGGCAAGATCGAGATAGAGACCGTAGCGCATCCCTCCGGCCGTCCGGCCGACCTCCGCCAACTGCTCTTCCGCCCGCAGCTGGAGCCAGACGTGGAAGAGCACATCGGCCTCGTGCGTCTCCGCGAAGCGGGACACGGCGTTCGAGGTGCAGTCCTGGTACTCCTCTGGCCAGTCGCTCCAGAATGCACCCAGCTCCTCGGAGAGCGCCTGGTGCACGGCGAAGCGGCGGAGCGCGTCGTCCCTGTCCTCAAGCGCCTTGCGCGCGGCGTCGCTTCCGCCCTCGTCGAATTCGGCGCGCAGTGCCGACAGGCGGGCCGGAATGTCCGAGCGGTAGTCGACCAGATCGCTCGGGACAGCGTCAGGCTCCGATGCCGGGCGGATATGGGCGACGTTGAAGCGGCGCCGGTGGGAGGGGGCGTAGGGGCTGAAGGAGCCGGGATCGCTGGGGAACCCCGCATGGATCGGGTTGACCCCGGCGAACGCGGCGCCCGTTCTCGCCAGCCCGCTTATGACCGTGGCAAGGTCCGCATACGTGCCGAGTCCGCCCTCCTCCGGGGGCCGCAAGCCGTAGAGCGGCAGCGTCACGCCCCAGCCGCGCGGCGGCAGCGGCAGGCTCTTCGGGGCCGAGAGCAGCGTCGTCTCCTCCCCGTCGAGCGTCAGGCGGTGAAAGCCGACCGGGAGCGGCGGCAAGCCCAGAGTCTCTCCCGGTTCCAGATTGGAGGTCTCGCCGTCCTCTGTCTCCAGCCGTGCCTCGGACACAGAGCGGGGCAGCGCGATCGTCTCGGGATGATCCGCCTCGACGACGTGCCAGTCGGGCAGCGCGCGGGCCGCCTTTGCCGAGCGCAGGCGATCCAGGGTATCGGCGGCTGCGTCATCGGTGCTGGCATCGAGGCCCATGGCAGCGAGGAGCGCCCGGGCGGTCTCGGGCGGCGTGACACGGACCTTGTCCGTCTGGTCCGTGTACTGCGCGAGGATCCCCACCTCCGCCATGAGGTCGTGAAGCGGGCCGGTCATTCTTCCCCTTCCAGAACGAAGACGGAAACGCTTTCCCGCCCGACCTCGATACTGCTGTCCTCGACCGGAGCGACCTCCACCTCGGGGTCGGCGGAGTCGATGTGCTTCGACCATATGCCGGTGCCCGGATCGGGAATTGCCACCTCGATCGTGTCGCCGGCGTTGAACACCGCGAAGATGGCGGTGGCCGTGGCGCCGTAGGGCGGGGTGCCCGACGCCGTCCGCATCTCGACGCAGAGGGTCTGGAGGCCGGGATCGTTCCAGTCGGACGGCTCCATCGGCTTGCCGTCCGGCCGGCGCCAGAACAGGTCTTCCATGCCGTCGATCATCCGCTCCCGGCTGTGGAGGAAGCGTTTCTGGCGCAGGATCGGCTGGTCCTTGCGGAAGGCGATGATGCGCTGCACGAAGCGCAGGAAGTCCTCGTCGGCGCGGGACCAGTCGATCCAGGAGATCTCGCTGTCCTGGGCATAGGCGTTGTTGTTGCCCATCTGGGAATTTCCGATCTCGTCCCCGGCGAGGATCATCGGCGTTCCCTGGCTGAGGAAGAGCGTGGTCATCAGCGCGCGCTTGCGGCGGGCGCGATCCTCGTTGACGCGCTTGTCGGAGGTCTCCCCCTCGACGCCCATGTTGTCCGAGTAGTTGTTCGAATGGCCGTCGCGGTTGTCCTCGCCATTCGCTTCGTTGTGCTTCTCGTTGTAGCTGACGATGTCGTGCAGGACGAAGCCGTCATGCGCGGTCAGGAAGTTCACGGACGCCGTCGCCGGACGGCCCGAATGGTCGAACTGCGTCGCGCTGCCTGTCAGGCGCTCGGCAAGATCTGGCGCGCGGCCCGGATCCCGGCGCCAGAACCGGCGCACCCCGTCGCGGTACTTGTCGTTCCATTCGAGGAAGGGCGGCGGGAAGGCTCCGAGCTGGTAGCCGCCGGGGCCGATGTCCCACGGCTCGGCGATCAGCTTCACCTGCGTCAGGACGGGATCCTGCCGGATCGCGTCGAAGAAGGCGGCGCCGCGATCGAAGCCGGTATCGGTGCGCCCGAGCGTCGAGCACAGGTCGAACCGGAAGCCGTCCACGTGCATCTCCTGAACCCAGTAGCGCAGGGAATCCATCACCATGCGCAGCACCATCGGGTTGTCCACGTTGAGCGTGTTCCCGGTGCCCGTGTCGTTGATGTAATAGCGGCGATCGTCGGCGAGGCGGTAATAGGCAGCGTTGTCGAGACCTCTGAAGGCCAGCGTCGGGCCCATCTCGTTGCCCTCGCAGGTGTGGTTGTAGACCACGTCGAGGATAACCTCGAGGCCGGCCGAATGAAGCCGCGCCACCATCTGCTGGAATTCGTTGATCTTGCCCTCGGAGAGGTAGCGCGGATCGGGCGCGAAGTAGCCGAGCGTCTGGTAGCCCCAGTAGTTCGTCAGGCCCTTCTCCTCGAGAAAGCCGTCATTGACGAAGGCCTGGATGGGCAGAAGCTCGATCGAGGTGACTCCGAGCTTCGTGTAGTGCTCCAGCATCGGATCGGACGCCATGGCAAGGAACGTGCCCGGCGGCTCGGCCCTCGGGTGAAGGCGCGTCAGGCCCTTCACATGGGCCTCGTAGATCACCGCTTCCTCGGTCAGCACTTCGGGCCGCGTGTCTCCGCCCCAGGTGAAGGCGGGATCCTCGACCACCGATTTGGGCATGTAGGGGGCGCTGTCGCGCGTGTCGAAGGACAGATCCTGCTGCTTGGCGCCGACGGTGTAGCCCATCAGTGCATCGTTCCAGGCGGGATGACCCGTGAGACGCTTCGCGTAGGGGTCGATGAGAAGCTTGTGGTGGTTGAAGCGGTGGCCCTCGTCCGGGCGATAGGGGCCGTGCGCGCGCAGGCCGTAGCGCTGGCCCGGCCGCATGCCGGAGACGTAGCCGTGCCAGACGTCACCGTCCCGCTCGGGCAGGTCCAGCCGGTCGGTCTCGGTCTGCCCGTCCGGGGTGAACAGGCAAAGCTGCATCCGGGTGGCGTTCTCGGAGAACACGGCGAAGTTCACGCCGTCCCCGTCGAAGGTCGCGCCCAGGGGGGCCGGGCGGCCTGCTGTCATGGTCCAGATCTGGGTCACGATGTTCGTGCCATTCCTTTGTAGAGGGCGGCATAGGCAGCCGCCGAGGGCCCCCAGCCGACCGGGTGTTTCATCGCGTTGCGCTGTATCCGGCCCCATGTGTCGGCGTCGGAATAGAGATCGCAGAGCTGGTTCAGGGCGCCTTCGAGGGCGGGCGCGGTGATGGGGTGGAACTGAAGTCCGGTCGCCGCACCGGCCTGAAGGGCGGCGGCGTTGGCCGGAATGACCGTGTCGGCAAGTCCACCGGTCAGAGCGACCACCGGAACGGTGCCGTAGCGCAGACCGTAGAGCTGTGTGAGGCCGCAGGGCTCGAAACGGGAGGGGACGAGGATCGCATCGCCCCCGGCAATCATCCGGTGGGACATCGCCTCATCGTATCCGATATGGACGGCCACGCGCGGATCGGCCGCCGCCGCTTCGCGGAAGGCATGTTCCAGCGCCGCGTCTCCGGATCCCAGGAGCGCAAGCTGGCCGCCGCGGGCGAGAAGCGCGGGGAGCGCCTCCAGAAGCAGGTCCAGCCCCTTCTGCCCGCTCAGGCGGGAGACGACGACGGCGAGGGGGCCGGGCGCCTCGGGGTCCAGCCCCATCTCCTCGATCAGCCGCGCGCGGGCCTTCGCCTTGCCGCGAGGCGCCTTGAAGGTGGGAATGGCGGGGTCCCGGGCCGGATCCCACGCGGCGGTGTCGATCCCGTTGAGGATGCCGTAGAGATCGGAGGCGCGGTTGCGCAGGACCCCGTCCAGCCCCATGCCGAACTCCGGCGACAGAAGCTCCCGGGCATAGGAGGGCGAGACGGTTGTCAGCTTGTCCGAGTAGACGAGGGCCGCCTTCAGTGCGCTGATCTGACCGTAGAATTCGTAGCCTTCGGGCGTGAACAGCTCCCGCGGCAGGCCGAGACGGTCCAGCTTGTCCGGGGAGGCGATGCCATGAAACGCGACGTTGTGGATCGTGGTGACGCAAGGCGGCGTGTCCGGGCCGTGGCCGCGCAGGTAGAGCGGGGTGAGGCCGGCCTGCCAGTCGTGAAGATGCACGACGTCCGGCCGCCAGTCACCGGCCCCCTCGGCCGCGATCCGCGCGGCAAGGCGGCAGAGGGCAGCGAAGCGCTCGGGGTTGTCCTCCCAATCCCGCCCCTCGGCATCGAGATAGGGAGAGCCGTCCCGGTCGTAGAGATGGGGGGCATCGACGACGAAGACGTCGAGCCCTGCCGCCGTGCCCTCCAGTATGCGCGCGGTCCCACCGAAGACATCCGCATCAGTCAGTACCTCGCGGGCATCGCCAAGCGCCTCCATCACAGTGCGGTACCCCGGCAGGATAGTCCGCATCCGCACGTCCTCGGAGAGGAGGGCGTGAGGCAGCGCGCCGGCCACGTCCGCGAGACCGCCGGTCTTCACCAGCGGCGCGCATTCGGACGTGACGGACAGGACGTTCATCATTGCGCTCTCGACCATGCGTCGACCATCGACTTGGTGATCAGCGTCACGCCGCCATCCGAGACGCGGAAGTGCTTGGCGTCCTCTTCGGGATCCTCGCCGATGACGAGGCCGGCGGGGATTTCCACGCCGCTGTCGACCACGCAGTTCTTCAGGTGCGCGTTGCGGTTGATGATGACCCGGGGAAGGACGACGGTTCGCTCCAGCGAGGCGTAGGAACTGGTCCGCACCTTGGTGAAGAGCAGGCTCTCCCGGATCTCTGTGCCTGAGATGATGCAGCCCCCCGCGACGAGTGAGGAGATCGCGTGACCGCGGCGGTCCTCCTCGTCGTGGATGAACTTGGCGGGCGGCACGATCTCCGAATACGTCCAGATCGGCCAGTTCTTGTCCCAGAGATCGAGATCGGGCGTAAAATTGGTAAGGTCGATATTCGCCTTCCAGAACGCATCGATGGTGCCGACGTCCCGCCAGTAGACCGGCGCATCCTCGGCATGGCGCACGCAGCTGTCGGTGAACTGGTGGGCCTGCGCCTTGCCGTTCTTCACGAGCTCGGGGATGATGTCGTTGCCGAAATCGTGGCTGCTGTTGCTGTCCTCGGAATCGCCGACGAGCAGGTCCCGCAGGAAGGACCACTTGAAGACGTAGATCCCCATCGAGGCGAGGGTCTTGGTGTCGTCCCCCGGCATTCCCGGCGGGTCCTTCGGCTTTTCGAGGAAGGAGGTGATGCGCAGATCATCGTCCACCGCCATCACGCCGAACGCAGATGCCTCCTCACGCGGTACGGTCAGGCAGCCGACGGTCACGTCGGCGCCGCTGTCCACGTGCTCCTGCAGCATCACCTCGTAATCCATCTTGTAGATGTGATCCCCGGCGAGGATCACGATGTACTCGATGTCGTAGCTGTCGATGATCGCGACGTTCTGCGAAACCGCATCCGCCGTGCCGCGATACCAGTCCGTCTCGGACATCTGCTGCGAGGCGGGCAGGATATCGAGATACTCGTTCCGCTCGGCGCGGAAGAAGGACCACCCGCGCTGGCAGTGACGGATCAGGCTGTGCGCCTTGTACTGCGTCGCGATCGCCATCTTGCGGATGCCGGAATTCAGCGCGTTCGACAGCGCGAAGTCGACGATCCGCGTCTTGCCGCCGAAATAGACCGCCGGCTTCGCGCGCCGGTCCGTCAGCTCCTTGAGCCGGCTGCCGCGTCCGCCCGCAAGGACGAACGCCATGGAACGCGCGCTGAGGCGCTGTGTGCTGGGTGTCATAGGTCTCCCCCCGTACCGATTACCCTTGGACCATCCGATCTCCTCATCCCTCCCTGACGAGGATGACCGTACTCAGCGGGGGAAGCACCATCGTGGCGCTGGCGGGCTGACCCTGCCACTCGCCGGATGTGGCGGTCACGCCACCCATGTTCCCCCGGTTGCCGCCGCCGTAGACCCCGGCGTCGGTGTTCATCGCCTCGCGCCACTTGCCCGCGGCGGGCAGGCCGACGCGATATTCAGGATGTTCGACGGGCGTGAAGTTGCTGACCACCACCACTTCGGGCGAGGCGTCGAAATTGCGGCGGACCCAGGCGAAGGTGGAGTGATCGGCGTCATTCGCCTCGATCCACTGGAACCCGTCCTCCTCGCAGTCCCGCGCATGCAGCGACGGCTCAGCGCGGTAGAGCGTGTTCAGATCGCGGACGAGGCGGCGGATGCCGTCATGCTGCGGCTTCGCGGCGGTCTCCCAGTCGAGCTGGGCGTTGTGGTTCCACTCGGTCGGCTGCGCGAACTCGTTGCCCATGAAGAGCAGCTTCTTGCCGGGATGACCCCACATGAAACCGTAATAGGCGCGCAGGTTGGCGAGCTTCTCCGCCTCGTTGCCCGGCATCTTCGTCAGCATGGAGCCCTTGCCGTGCACGACCTCGTCGTGGCTGATCGGCAGGATGAAATTCTCCGAGAACGCGTAGTGCAGGCCGAAGGTCATCTGATGGTGATGATGCTTCCGGTAGAGCGGATCCTTCGCCATGTAGCTGAGCGTGTCGTTCATCCAGCCCATGTTCCACTTGTACCCGAAGCCGAGGCCGCCCGTATGAACAGGCGCGGAGACGCCCGGATAGGAGGTGCTTTCCTCCGCGACCGTCATCACGCCCTCGGTCTCGCCGTAGGTCATCGTGTTCATCTTCTGGAGCATGGCGATGGCTTCGTAATTCTCGCGCCCGCCATCCTTGTTCGGCACCCATTCGCCTTCGGCCCGCGAGTAATCGCGGTAGAGCATCGAGGCGACGGCATCCACGCGCAGCCCGTCGACGTGGTATTCCTCAAGCCAGTAAAGGGCGTTGGAGACGAGGAAGTTGCAGACCTCGATCCGCCCGTAATTGTAGATCAGGGTGTTCCAGTCCTGGTGGAAGCCCTCCCGCGGGTCGGCATGTTCGTAGAGCGCGGTGCCGTCGAACCGCTCCAGCCCGTGCTTGTCCGAGGGGAAATGCCCCGGCACCCAGTCGAGGATCATGCCGAGACCCTTGCGGTGCGCGGCATCCACAAGATCGCGGAATTCGTGCGGAGGACCGTGGCGGATCGTCGGCGCGAAGAGACCGACCGGCTGATAGCCCCAGGAGCCGTCGAAGGGGTGCTCGCTGACCGGCATCAGCTCGATATGCGTGAAGCCCATGTCATGGACGTAATCGACGAGCTGTTCGGCGGCTTCCTTGTAGGACAGCGGCCGATTGCCCTCCTCGGCGATGCGCTTCCAGGACCCCAGGTGAGCCTCGTAGACGGAGATCGGGGCGGAGCGGCCGTTGCGGCCTTCGCGGCTGTCCATCCAGTCCTGATCGTGCCAGCCGTAGCCGGTGATGTCGCGCACGATGGACGACGTCTGCGGCGGATGCTCCGAGCCAAAGCCCACCGGGTCCGCTTTCAGCGGCTGAAGCTGGCCCTCGGCGCCGAGGATCTCGTACTTGTAGGCAGCGCCCTCGCCGATTCCGGGCAGGAAGATCTCCCACACGCCGGTCGATCCACGGCGGCGCATCTGGGCGCGCCTGCCGTCCCATGCGTTGAACTCGCCGACCACCGAGACCCGCCGCGCGCTGGGCGCCCAGATCGCGAAATGCGTGCCGCGCTCGCCTTCATGCTCCATGACGTGGGCGCCGAGGACCTGCCAGATACGCTGATGCGTGCCCTCGCCGAGGAGATACTCGTCCATCTCCCCCATCACGGGACCGAAGCGATAGGGGTCTTCGACGTCCCACGTCTCCCCGCCCGCTCCTGTGCCCCTGAGGGTGTAGTCGCCCTCCGGAACGGGGCCGCTGAAGAGCCCCGCAGCGCCCTCCACGGGCTCCAGCGGATGGGACGTTCCGCCCACGACGGCCGCGAGCGATGCGGCGCCCGGATCAAAGGCCGTCACCGTCCTGTCCTTGCCGGACCCGTGTGGACCGAGCACGGCGAACGGATCGTCGGAGCGTCCTTCGATGATGCTGCGGTACGCCTCGGGCGAGGCGGCGGAGGCGGGGTGTGAATTCTGTGTCTTGGCCATGGTCCAACGCTATCCTTCGCCGAGCCAACATCAAGAAACCGGGGCGGTTCCTGTGGGGAACAGGCAAATATTTCTACGATGGTGCCGGGGATTGAGGCGGAGGTGCAAGCTCCATGAGGCCGCCCGTCGCCGCCATCGGCCGGCGCGGGGCCGCAGAATCGGGGTCGTTTCCGGACGAAAAGGCCAGCAGGGGGGCGGCGGAGGTGCCCGCTGCGCGAACTCGCACCTTGCGCGTCATGCGATCCGCGCGGGCGGAGGCGACGACCCTGCGGTGCGCCGCCGTCTCGACTCCGGGGTGCGCATTTTTGTGTGGGGCGAATGGCCGGAGTGCGCCTGGATGGCCGGCAGGGCCCTCGGCGACCGCGATCCTGTCGCGAGCCGATGGGCGCGCGAACCCCGGTCGTTCGCGGGCCGATTGGGCCGGCCCTGACCTCGGGATCGGCCCGACTCTATCCTTCCAAGTCCCGCCCCGGAGCCCACCGGACGCCGGGGGCGGCGCGTTTTACTCCGCTGCTGTCGCGAAAGCGCGACTGGAGCGGATGTCCCAGATGTCGGCCATGTAGCCGCGGATCGTTCGGTCGGAGGAGAACCAGCCCGACCGGGCGGTGTTGAGCGCGGCGGCGCGGGTCCATGCGGCGGTGTCGCGATACGCGGCATCGACCTCGCGCTGGGCGCGCCAGTAATCGGAGAAATCGGACGAGACGAGGAAGTAGTCCGGCCCCGTGACGTTCGCGACGACGCCGTGATACCGGTCCGGCTCCTCGGGGGAGAAGACGCCGGAGCGGATGGCCTCCAGCGCCCGCGCAAGACGCGGATCATCGGCGACGGCCCGGGCAGCATGGTTCTCGACGCGGCGTCGCTCCACCACCTCCTCGGCGGTCATCCCGAAGAGGAAGAAGTTGTCGGCGCCAACCCGTTCGCGGATCTCCACGTTCGCGCCATCGAGCGTGCCGATGGTCAGCGCGCCGTTGAGGGCGAACTTCATGTTGCCGGTGCCGGAGGCTTCCTTGCCGGCCGTCGAAATCTGTTCCGACAGGTCCGCGGCAGGGATCAGGCGCTCGGCGAGCGTCACGTTGTAGTTCGGCGGGTAGATCACCTTGAGGAACTTGCTGGTCACCGCGTCGGCATTCAGCACGCGGCCGACGTCGTTGATCAGGTGGATGATCTCCTTGGCAAAGACGTAGCCGGGCGCGGCCTTGCCGGCGAAGATCTTGACCCTCGGGGTCCAGTCCGCGTTCGGATTGTCCCGGATCTCCTGCCAGAGTGCGACGGTCTCGATGATGTTGAGGTGCTGGCGCTTGTACTCGTGCAGGCGCTTGATCTGGATGTCGAACATGGCAGCGGGGTCGATCTTCTCGCCGAGGCTCTCCTTCGCCCACGCCGCGAGGTCTTCCTTGTTGGCACGCTTCGCCGCGGCATAGGCGTCGAGGAACGCGGGATCGTCCACGTGGTCCTCGAGGCGGCCGATCTGCTCAAGGTCGTCGACCCAGCCCTCTCCGATGCGATCGGTCGTCAGCGCGGAGAGCCGCGGATTGGAGGACAGGACCCAGCGCCGCGGCGTGACGCCGTTGGTCTGGTTGACGATCCGTTCGGGATGCAGCGCGTGCAGTTCGGAGAAGACCGTCTTCTTCATCAGCTCCGTATGCAGCGCGGAGACGCCGTTCACGCGATTGGCCATGATGAAGCTGAGTTCGCCCATCTTCACCTGCCCGTGCTCCAGGGCGGTGATGGTGCGGCCCGGGTTCAGGCGCGCATGCCATTCGTCGATCCGCGCGATGAGGGCGAGGTGGCGCGGCAGGAGGCGACCCATCAGCCCCTCGGACCAGCGCTCCAGCGCCTCGGGCAGGAGCGTGTGGTTCGTGTAGTTCAGGCAGCGGCGGGCGAGGTCCACCGAGGCGTTGAACTCGATGCCACGCTCGTCATGCAGCAGGCGGACGAGCTCCGGCCCGGCGATGGCGGGATGCGTGTCATTGAGCTGGATCGCGACCTTCTCGGGGAGGAGCGCGATGTCGTCATGCTCCCGCTCGAACCGCGCGAGGATGTCCCGCAGGGAGGCGGCGGTGAAGAAATATTCCTGCTTGAGGCGCAGCTCCTTGCCCTGCTCCGTCGTGTCGTCGGGGTAGAGCACGCGAGAGATGGTCCGGGCCAGCGTTCCGGGTTCGGCCGCGGCGACGTAGCGGCCGGCGTTGAACGCCGCGAGGTCGAATGCGTGGGCGGCCCTCGCTTCCCAGAGGCGCAGCGTGTTGGACCAGCTGCCCTGCCAGCCGACGACGGGGGTGTCGTGGGCGGAGGCGATGACGCGCTCCGCAGGGGTCCAGATGCAGCGGCCATTCTCCTCGCGGACATCGCCGCCGAAGCCGATCTCGAAGGCGACGTCCGGCCGCTCGAACTCCCAGGCATGCCGCTGGGAGAGCCAGTCCTCAGGCTCCTCCATCTGGCGACCGTTCTCGAAGGTCTGGCGGAAGAGGCCGTGCTCGTACCGGATGCCGTAGCCGATGGCGGGCGTCCCGATCGTGGAGAGCGATTCCAGGAAACAGGCGGCGAGACGGCCGAGACCGCCATTGCCGAGCGCGGCATCCGGCTCCGTCGCGACGACGGCGTCGTAATCGACGCCGAGGTCCTGCATGGCGGCTTCGGCCTGCTTGTCGAGGCGCAGGTTCACGATCGCGTCCTCGAGGAGGCGTCCGATCAGGAACTCCATCGAGAGGTAGTAGACGCGCTTCATCTTGCCCTCGCGGGAGGTGCGCATCGCCTCGTGCCAGCTTTCGGTGATCCGGTCCCTGACGGTGTAGGACAGAGCCATGCGCCAGTCGTACCGGGTCGCCATCTCGGCTTCCTTGCCCAGCGTGTAGGTCAGGTGGCGGAGAATCTCGGAGCGAAATTCGGTATGCGGCATGGGTCTCTCCGGTCAGGGCGGCACGATGTCCGCGCTGGGGAATTATTTACTATGCGAGTTTCCGGCTGGTTATCGCCAACGGGCAAAAGCACGGGATTTGTATCGGATTAGATCGTTTTCACTGCGCCACGGCGCGCGATGCAAGGCCCCAGTGAGCGATGGGGGCGGATTTGTGCCGTTCGGAGCGCATGGCGAGACAGGGCGTGCGGACGCGCCGCCAGCGCACAAATTTCGGGCAAGGTCAGGGCGTTGCTCACTTTATTGCCATTCGGCGAAGCGACCGAAGGCGCCTTGCGCGAACAGAAGCGGGGTGCCCGTTCCGAGTGTGACCTTCTCGATCTGGCCGAGAACAATGGTGTGATCGCCGGCGGGGTGCGCCGCGTAGTGCAGGCATTCGAAGCGGGCGAGGCAGTCGGGCAGGAGGGGCGTTCCGGCCGCGCCGTGCTCCAGCTCGATCCCGTCGAAGTCCCGGCCGGAGGCGGCGGCACGGCGGGCCAGCTCCTCCTGATCGTCCTTCAGGACATGGATGGCGAAGTGCCGGGCCTCGACGAACGGGTCGTGCCGGGCGCTCTTGCGGGCCGGGGACCACAGGACGAGCGGCGGCTCCAGCGACACGGAGGCGAAGCTGTTCGCCGTCATCGCGAGCGGGCCGTCCGGCGCGGCGCAGGTGACGATGGTGACGCCCGTGCCGAAATGCCCCAGCGCCGTGCGGATGGAGCGAAGGTTGGACGGGTCGGGCTCGAAAGCGGTAGGCGCAGCGTCGGTCATGGAAGACGTCTTAGCTGGAACGAGGGCCGAAACTACCCCGGAG
The DNA here is from genome assembly GCF_003390865.1 of Tropicimonas sp. IMCC34011. Taxonomy (GTDB): domain Bacteria; phylum Pseudomonadota; class Alphaproteobacteria; order Rhodobacterales; family Rhodobacteraceae; genus Tropicimonas_B. The sequence continues at coordinate 12,263 of NZ_QMEJ01000004.1, read as the reverse complement.
GCGACTTAAAATTTCGCGCACGTGGTGTGCAGCAAAGAAGACGCCCCCGGATCAGGGGCGCCTTTGTCATGCTTGAAATGCACACACCGGGGGAACGTCTGCGGCCCCGTCCGGAGGGAATGCCGGGGCCGCCTGCAGTCCTGACAGCCCGGTATGACAGGGCGATGAGAGGGGCGTGACAATCCTGTAAAGGATGGGGCAGCCGGGGCACCCGCCACCCGCGGGCCGGGCGCTCCGGCATCCCCCTCTCAGGTCAGCGCGTAGGTGAAGCCGTCTTCGCCCGTCTCCACCTTCACCTCCCTGATCTCCTCGCCGGCGACGGCCTTGTTCAGGATCTGGCGGGACAGATCGGGCAGGATGGAGTTGGTGATGATGTTGTCGATCATCCGGCCGCCCGAATCCGGATCCTGGCACTTGCCCACGATCTCCTCGATCACCGCGTCCGAGAAGCTCATCGTCGCGCCGTGGTTCGCCTTCACCCGCTTGACGATGGAGCCGAGCTTGAGGCGCGTGATCATGCCGATCACGTCCGACGAGAGCGGGTAGTAGGGGATCGTCACGATCCGACCCAGAAGCGCCGGCGGGAAGACGTCAAGCAGCGCGGGACGAAGGGCCTCGGCCAGGGCGTCGGGGTCCGGACGCGCGGCGCCGCGGGCCGTCAGGTCCATGATGACATCGGTCCCGGCGTTGGAGGTCAACAGGATCAGCGTGTTCTTGAAGTCGATCTCCCGCCCGGTGCCGTCTTCCATCCTGCCCTTGTCGAAGACCTGGAAAAAGAGCTCGTGAACGTCGGGATGCGCCTTCTCGACCTCGTCGAGCAGGACCACGGAATAGGGCTTGCGCCGGACCGCTTCCGTCAGGCGCCCGCCCTCGCCGTAGCCGACATAGCCCGGAGGCGCGCCCTTCAGGAGGGAGACCGAATGCGCCTCCTGGAATTCGCTCATGTTGATGGTGATGACGTTCTGCTCGCCGCCGTAGATCGCCTCGGCCAGCGCGAGCGCCGTCTCCGTCTTGCCGACGCCGGAGGGGCCCGCGAGCATGAAGACGCCGATCGGCTTGTCGGGGTTGTCGAGCTTGGCGCGGTTCGTCTCGATCCGTTTCGCGATCATCTTCAGGCCATGATCCTGACCGACGACGCGCTCCTGAAGGCGGTCGGCGAGGGTGAGGATCGCCTGCACCTCGTCCGTCACCATGCGCCCGACGGGGATGCCGGTCCAGTCGCCGACGACGGAGGCGACGGCCTGCGCATCCACATGGGCGTAGATCATCCGCTCGTCGGGATCGCGGCCCTCCAGCTCGGAGACCCTGGCCGCGAGGACGCTGCGCAGGGCCTCGGCATCCTCCTCCGAGGCGGGGGCCGTGAGCGCAGGATCGATCTGGGGCGCCTCGGCCGCGGCAGCGCCGGGGGCCTCGGCCATCGTCTGGGCGGGCGCGGCCTCCTCCTCGGCGGCGCGGGGCGGCGGGGTCTGGTCGGGCTCCGGCGCCGAGGGGCTGTCGGGATCGGCGGCGGGGTTCCGGTCGACCGGAAGTCCTGCGGCGCTCGCGTCGCCGGTAAGCCGCGCACGCAGCTCGAGCACATCCGTCACCACGGCCTTCTCCGCCTCGTACATGGCCCTGAACTTGTCCAGCTCCGCCTCGGTGGCTTTCAGCTCTTCCTTGATCTCGGCGATCCGGTCTTCGGCGACCTCGCCGAGATCGGCCTGCCGCTCCTTGGCGGTCAGCTCCTTGGTCAGGCTGTCGATCCTGGCCTGTGCATCGGCGATGATCGCGGGCGTCGTGCTCTGCGAGATGGCCACGCGGGCGGCCGCCGTGTCGAGCAGGGAGACCGCCTTGTCGGGGAGTTGGCGGGCCGGGATGTAGCGATGGGAGAGCTGGACCGCGGCGACGATGGCCTCGTCCGAGATGCGCACGCCGTGGTGCTTCTCCATCGGTCCCATGATTCCGCGCAGCATGTAGCAGCACCGGTCCACGTCCGGCTCGTCGATGGTGATCGGCTGGAAGCGGCGGGTGAGGGCGGGGTCCTTCTCGAAGTACTTCTGGTACTCCATCCACGTGGTCGCGCCGATCGTCCTGAGCGTGCCCCGGGCGAGGGCGGGCTTCATGAGGTTCGCCGCGTCCCCGGTCCCGGCCGCGCCGCCGGCCCCGATCAGGGTATGGGCCTCGTCGACGAAGAGGATGATGGGGGTCGGGGAGCCCTGGACCTCGTCGATCACCTGCCGGAGGCGCTGCTCGAACTCCCCCTTCATGGACGCGCCGGCCTGCATCAGGCCGATGTCGAGCGACAGGAGGCGAACGCCCTGAAGCTGTGGCGGCACGTCCCCGGAGGCGAGGCGCTGCGCGAATCCCTCGACGACCGCGGTCTTGCCGACGCCGGCCTCCCCGGTGAGGATCGGGTTGTTCTGCCGGCGCCGCATCAGGATGTCGACGATCTGGCGGATCTCCTCGTCGCGGCCCACGATGGGATCCATCTTGCCGGATTTGGCATCCGCCGTCATGTCGATGCAGAACCGGTCGAGCGCCGTCGTTCCGCGCCTCTCCTCCCCCTCGCCGGCGGGCGCAGCCCCGCCGCCGCCACCGAGACCGGACCCGTCCATCGGACGCATGTCCTCCTCCTCGGAGGCGGCCCAGACGGAGCGGGCATCGTTGGCGACGGTGGTTGGATCCAGTTTCGAGAGGGTGGGTGACGTGCTTTCCAGCGCCTGGGAGAGCGTCTTGTCCTTCAGCATCCCCACCAGCATGTGCCCCGTGCGGATCGAGGGCTCGCCGAACAGGAGCGTGGCGTAGTGCCAGCCGCGGTCCAGGAGGTCGATCACGTGGGAGGAGAAGCCCGGCATCTCCGTGACGTTCTGCTTGTAGCTGTCGATGGTCTTCTGCGTCTCGATCATCACCTTGGAGCGATCGACGCCGTAGTTCTGCAGGGCGATGGTGATGTCCGAGCGGTCGTTCATCAGCATGTGCAAGAGCCAGTGACTGAGCTCCACGTTGCGGTGGCCCTCGTTCTTGGCGTGGCGCAGGGCCTTCATGAAGGCGTCGTAGCCGGTCCGGTTTAATTTGCCGGCGACTGTCTCCAGGCTGATCTCAGACATAAATGCATCCCCCGTCGGTTCGTTATGTTTCTTCTACTAGAACGTCGTCATGCCGCCTCGTGCAGGCTGAACGTGGCGCCGGTAATGCTCTCGCCGGGCTCCGCGTCCCCGGGATTGGCCCAGCTGGTCCAGCCGAGCTGTCCCGCCTGGCCGAGCCGGGCGGCGGGGCGCGCGGTGGCGGGGAGGGTCAGCTCCACGTCGAAATCGACCGTCTCGCCGAGATAGAAGCGCACGATGTCAGCGAGGTGCTGAAAGGCGGGCTGGCCGGGCAGGAAGGAGCGGTACTCGTCATAAGATGTGGTCCGGATCTCGATCACGGCCTTGTCGTTGATCGAGTAGACCCGTGCGCCGGCATGAGTATTGCGCCCCAGTTCGGCGCCGGTCCGGCCCATGCGGGTGAGATCGCTCTGCTCGAAATCGAGCCACATGCCGACCCTCTCCCGCAGACGCGCCTCTACCCCGAGGATGCCGCGGATCACCGTCTGAAGGCGCGCGGCGGACTTCACGCGGCCCGCCATCAGCCCGGCATAGGGCAGCTTCGCACAGTCCGGAATGCTGTCCCGCCCCTTCGCATCGGGCGTGCCGATGCCGATCATCGAGCCGACGTAATCGGCGAAGCGGTCGTCGTTCGGCCGGTCGAACTGCGCGATCGGCCGGGCGTCGGCCCAGGCCCGGAAGAAGAGCTGCATCAGCCGCGTGGCGAAGATGTCCACGAAGCGCACGAAGCTGTCGTCCCGCCCCTGTTGCCAGCGATACGCCTCGAGGGTGGTCAGGAGCGGAAGCGCGCCCTGCGGGCCGAAGAAGCCGAGGAAGCGGGCCCGCAGATGCACCGGCCCGTCCTTTTCGAACTCGGCGGACTGGATGTTCGAGGCGGGGAACTCGTAGAACGGATCCTGCCCCAGCCGCACGATCTCCTCCCGCATCACCGACGCGCGACCGATGCGGGGCTTGTCCGGATGCATCCGCTCCAGTTCCCGCAGGAGGGCGAGGATGTCGAACCGCCACGGCTCGTCCGCGAGCTCCTCGCGGCGGGTCTCGGGTTTTGACGGAGCGCTCACAGCAGCGGCCCCGTGCCGGAGCGGGGCGGAAAGCGCATGACCTCGCCGCGCTGGTCGGAGGTGAGGACGGTCTCGGTGAAGCTGTTGATATGTGCGTAATCGGCGAAGAACCGGTCGAGCACGGCGCCGATCTGCATGATGCCCGCCCCCTCGAACGCCCGTTCGTCGAAGCGGACGGTGACCTCCGTGCCCCTCGCCGCATGGAACCCGTCCGGCCGCCTGAGGGAGCGGGTGATGGGGCGGGCGGTGATGGAGGAAAACCCGCGCAGCTGCCGGTCCGTGATCGCGTCCCCCACGTCGGCGAAGAGCGACAGAAGTTCCCGAAGGCCCCCGGCCGGGTCCTCCGCGCCGCGGTCGCTAAGGCCCAGGTGATTGAAGGACAGCATGTTGACGAGACGCCAGAGCACTTCGCCATGCTTGCCGGTCCGGGGATCGTTGCGTTCGATCTGGGCGATCGAGGTCCGGGGCAGGGTCGGCCCGGAGATGCAACTCAGCGCGACCTCCATGTCGTCCACCAGCCGGAAATCGACGGCGGATTGGCCGATGGGCAGTTGCTGCGTCAGGTGCCGGTTGGAACAGAGCGCGGTGACCTGGAGCCGCTGGACCCGATCCTTGTCATCGAGACCGGCCGGCTCGTAGAGGGACAGGAACGTCTCCGTGCCGATGTAATCGCCGCCGAAGCCGAACCGGCGTTCCTTCTCCGTCAGGCGCCGGGGCCTGCGGCGGATCGTGTAGTAGAGCGCATCCTGCGGCCGAATCTCGGCATCGGGCAGCGAGTAGAGCCTGTGCACGCGGACCTTCTTGCGCACGCCAGCGTAATGGGCGGCGACGGAGGCGATGCGGTGGATCTCGTAATTCACCGACGGCGCGCTGTCCGGCACGACGATGTACTCGTTGTGCCTGGGGTCAGGCTTCACCTTGCTGCACTGTTCCTCGAAGAGATTCACCGCCGGAACGGCATAGAGCCGGAAGTTGTCGGGCCCGATCAGCGGCGCAAGGCGGGGCTGGGCGGTGTCGAACTCGATCAGGATGTCGAAGGCGGGCGCCGGGATGCGGGACACGAGCGCCCGGAGCCCGGTCAGCCGGAAGCCGAGGAACTTCTGCGGCAGGACGTAGAATTCGCGCAGGAGGTTGAAGCCCGAGAAGATCTTGTCGTCTTCGGGAAAGAGCGCCTCTTCCTCGCGGAAGCCGATCTGCTCGATCATGCCGGGCGGGCAGGGCAGGAAGATCGGGTCCCCGGCCTTGTCGAGGTAGCGCAGGGTGATCCGGGCGGTGTTCGCGAAGAGCTGCTCGTAGAGGGAGACCATGTCCGGCCGGTTGCCGTTGAGATGCACGGGCAGCTCGTCGACCTGCACCTCGTCCACGAGCGCGGGCTTCCGGCCGATCTTCGTGACCTCTTCGAGGGAGCGCTTCTTGTTGTCCGTGCGCCGCACGATGCGCAGGCGCAGACCGGCCGAGGTCTCCCCCAGGACATCGAGGCCGAGGGACTGGATCGGACCCGGACTCGGAAGGTAATCGGCCTTGTCGATGTCCAGCGGCCAGACGGTCAGCGGCGCGGAGAGGCGGAACCGGCAGGACACGCGCTGTTCCCGCTCGACATAGGTCGCGTCGAGATAGGCGCCGGCGGGATGGCGGGCGCCGTCCGTCAGCGCCGTATCGGTGAAATCGGGGCGCGCCTGCACGATCATCGCCGCCGGGGTGGGGGCGAGGTAGTTGGGCAGGAGCTGGTCGAGCAGGTTCGTGGTGAAGGTGGAGAACTCGGATTGCAGCTTGAGCTGCACCCGCGCGGCGAGAAACGCGCTGCCCTCCAGAAGCCCGGCCAGTCCCGGATCCAGCTTCTCCTCCGTCAGGCCACCCAGACGCTCCGCAATGCCGGGATAATCCTCCGCGAACTCCCGGGCGCGCTCGTAGAGGATGGCGAGCTCGCGGTTGTACGCTTCGAGAAACTCGCGGTTCATTTCGCCCCGCCGATCCTGTTGAAGGCGATCTTCCCCGATCCGACGTCGATCTCGGCGACGAATTCGAGCGGAATGTCGACCGGCCGGCACGCCATCTCGGCGGAGATGTCGAAGATGAACTTCTGGTCCACATCGTCCACCGCCTCGTGCAGCCGGATCTCCATGGTCCGCGATATGAAGCGGGGCTCGTTGGCGAGGAGCGCCTCGCGCAGGTCGCGGGTCAGGGCGCGCACCGCCTCGCCGTGCTCGGACACGAGGGACAGATCGACCACGCCGTAATTGAGGATAGATCTGCGAACGAAGGGAAACGGGCTCAGATCCTCGGCGGCGGCGAGGTTGATCGTGTTGGCCAGCTTGTTGAGGTCGATCTCGAGATCGGCCTTGAGCTGCGCCTCGTTGGCGCCGCGCCTGCGGGTCGCGCCGCGGTCGCTCAGAACGCGCGCGCCGTCGCGGTACTCGTGCTCGCCCTTCTTGGCGTCCTTCGCTTCGAACGCCTCGCGAAAGGCATACATGAGCGGAACCTGGAGCGGCTGTCTGGACAGATCGGCCACGGCGATGCCTCCCCGCTATGCACTGAAAACGAACGGGGCGGGCCACATGAAGCGCCCGCCCGCGTGTCTCGCCCGTGAAGCGACGCGACGGCTCTGACCGTCGCGCGCCCGCGGTGGGTCCCGCCGATCAGAAGCCTTCGGCGTTCGCGGCGATGTCCCACTTCATGTCGGGCTGGGCGCCGGAACCGCCGGTCTTCGTCTGCTCCACGTACTTGTACTTGAAGGAGCCGAAGTTCAGCGTGACGTTCTCGGTCAAGCGATCCTCGCCGCCGCTGCCGCCCAGCGAGACGGAGGACACCAGGATGTCCTTCATGTCGATGATGAGATATTCCAGCGGGTTCTCGCCGGCCTTGCGGCACACGAGCTTGGCGTCCGGGATGTGCTTGCCGTTCGAGCAGTGCATCGCGAGGATCGGCGACGACTTGTCGATGTACTTCGTGAAGCTGATGTCCTGGAAATTCGCTTTTCCGGCACCGGAGCCGCCACCGATATGGGTGGAACCGGAGTTCGACATTCCGAAGGACCAGGCCAGGACGTCGATCTCGTCCTTGTGGGTCTTGTCCTGCGCCTCGCCTTTGATGCCGTTGATTTTAATGAACATGTCAACTGCCATTGGAGCTCTCCTTGTTGGCAATGGATGGGTGATTCAATCCAGGTTGAGTTTAATTGGCGCCTTGCGGGAGCCTGGATACCAGGGACATCCCGATATCCATTCCTTCCATCTGGAAGTGCGGACGAAGGAAAAATTTACCCATGTAGTATCCGGGGTTTTCCTCGTCTTCGATGACCTCGATCTGAGCGGCGGCCAGCGGCTTTTCCGCCTTCGTCCGCTCCGAGGAGGTCTCCGGTGAGGGATCGACATACTGGTTGATCCAGGCGGTCAGATCCCGTTCCAGCTGAATCTTCTCCTTGTTGGACCCGATCTGATCACGGACCATGCACTTCAGGTAATGGCTGAAGCGCGACACGGCGAAGATGTAGGGCAGCCGGGAACTCAGGTTATCAGCGGCGGTCGCTTCTTCCGTCTGATAATTCTTGGGCTTGTACAGCGACTGGGCGCCGATGAAGGCGGCCTTGTCGGTGTTCTTGCGATGAATGAGGCTGATGAGTCCCGCGCGGGACAGTTCCGCCTCGCGGCGATCGCTGATCGCGACCTCCGTTGGGCACTTCAGATCGCGCGAGCCGTCATCGGTGTCGAAGGTATGCTGCGGCAGGTTGATGACCTCGCCGCCGGCCTGAACGCCGCGGATGCGGACGGTCCAGCCGTACTCCTTGTGCGAACGGGCGATGTTGGCCGCCATCGCGTAGCAGGAATTCATCCAGGCGTATTTCTCGCCGGTATGGCCGTCGGTCTCTTCCTCGAAATTGAAGGCGTCGACCGGCAGGTTACTCTGGCCGTAGGGCTCACGGGCGAGCATTCGGGGCGCGGTGAGCGCCACGTAACGGCTGTTCTCGCTGTCGCGCAGCGATTTCCAGCCGGCGTAATCCGGGGTCTCGAAGATCGACATCAGGTCGGTCGGATTGCCGAGCTCGTTCCAGCTGTCCATGTTCAAAAGGGACGGGCTGGTCGAGGAAATGAAGGGCGCGTGGCTAGCCGCGGCGATCTTGCCGAGGTCCCGCAGCAGGCGCACGTCGGCCGGCGAGTGGTCGAAGTAGAAGTCGCCGACGAGGGTGCCGTAGGGCTGCCCGCCGAGCTGGCCGAACTCGTGCTCGTAGATCTGCTTGAAGAGCGGAGACTGGTCCCATTTGGCGCCCGGATAGGAGCGCAGCTCCCGCTCCAGCTCCTTCTTGGAAACGTTCATCACCTTGATCTTGAGCTCGGAATCGGGCTCCGAGTTCATGACCATGTAGTGAAGGCCGCGCCACGCGCTCTCAACCTTCTGGAACTCCTCGTGATGGATGATCTCGTTCATCTGCGAGGTCATCTTCTCGTCGAGCTTCGCGATCATCTCGGAGATCGTGTCGAGCACGTCTTCCTTGATCACGGTCGAGTCCGACAGGGCCGTCTTGACCAGCGTCGAGACGGCGTTCTCGACCTCGCTGGCCGCGTTCTCGGAGCGCGGCTTGAAGTTCTGCTTCAGAAGGCTCGAGAACTCGTCGAGTTCGGTTACCGCACCGCCGGCCGCGCCGGCTTCCCTTTGGGCTTCGTCTGCCATCTCTACGCTATCCCACTATCTCAATTCGAGCCGATCGCGCCGGCAGATTACGTGTCGGCGTCCGTGTCCTTGCTCGTGTCCTTCTCGGCGAGAAGGGCCATGAGCTTGGGATCCTCGAGGAGCTGCCTGAGCTGATCCTGGGCCTTGGACTTGCCGTTCATGTAGCGCTGGAGGTTGGCGAGCTGGTCCCGCGCCTCGAGCAGTTTCGCCAGGGCCGGAACCTGCTTGGCGATCTGGCCGGGGTCGAGATCCTCCATGCTCGCGAAGTCGAGCTTCACGGAGAGTTTCTCGCCCTCTGCATCGCCGAGCTTGTTGTCGACATTCATCGACACGCCGGGCGCAACCGATGCCATGTAGTCATCGAAATTTTCGGTATCCACCTGCGAAAACTTGCGCTCGGCAACGGGGTCCTTCTCCTTCTCGGAGGCATTGCCGGACAGATCGCTCATCACGCCCATTACAAAGGGCAGTTCGACATTCTTTTCCGCGTCGTAGGGGTCCGCGTAAGAAATATTCACGCGAGGCGGACGATTGCGTTTGATGAAACCAGTCGCCGAGTCAGAGGCCATGTCAAATCTCCATCAATATGGCGTTATAAGAGCCACGGGGGGGGCTTTTTGTCAAACCTTTTGACGTAGCGCTAACCGTGCCGCGCCGCCTCCCGATCACTCCGAGTTCATCGATGCGAACAGCTCGCTCACGATCGCCGAGAAGTCCCGGTTGAGATAGGTCTTGGCCTTGAAGAGAAGCACCGGAACCGGGCTCGACGGCTCCATCTGGCGGAAGAAGGACTCGGTTGCGGTGATCAGCGCCGATGCTTCCTGCCGCGTGCCGCAGGAATAGTCGGGAATTTCCCCCTCCTCACCGAGCAGCGAATCGACGTCGTAGGTGTCGGCCGCGAGGCCGCGGAGCGTATCCGCCGCCAGCTCGAAGCCCGTCTCCGATCCGAAATCGATCTTGGCGTAGGAGGCGACGTTGGGCAGCAGCGTATCGAGCGCCTCCGTCAGCGGGCGCCCGATCAGCTTCCGCGCCTGCCGCACGAGGAGAAGCCCCGGCGAGGAGGGTTCGGTGCGGGCGTAGTAGGCCTCGACGGCGAGGAGGGCGGCAGCGGCGGCGGCGTGGCTGGGAATGTCGCCCGGTTGGGCGATCGTGATCGTCATCGTCCCGCCTTGCGCGGGCGCCGCGAGGCCGTCCTCGGCGGGGGCGCCGCCCTCGGCCGCGGCCTCGTCCTCCGTCTCGCCCGCCTCTTCACCCGACAAATCGGGCCGTGCGCCGGCGATGAAGGCGTAGAGTTCGTTCAGGCACTCGGTCACGGCGCCGAGCGTGGGGGCGAAACTCCCGCTGTCGGCCGTCCGGCAGGTCAGGGAGATCGCGGCGAGCGCATCGCGGGCCTCGCTCACCTGCCCGAAGACCTTCTCCACCGCCTCGGCATTGTCGGGGGAGCGCAGCGCGGTCATGATGCTGCCGGCATCGAGCACCTTCTCGCTCTCACGCGCGGGTTTCTTGCCGGATGCGACCTGATAATCCCTCAGCGATACGTAATCGAGGCGCCGGTCGCGGAAGAGGGGGGCATGCTCAATGGGCATGACGATGGTGGAACGGTCGTCGAGCAGTTCGATCTGGTTGCGCCGTTCGGTGACGCCACCGCCGATCTGCGGGTGCACGTCCGTCCAGTACTCCCTCAGGAGGCCGGACATGCCATTGAGACTTCGGGAGAACCCGTCGATCCGGCCGGCCAGAGCGTAGAACTTCGCTTCCAGCGACAGAAGCCGCAGGTCCCGAGACTGCCCGAGCAGCGTATCGATCTGCGCTGTCTCGCTCTTGAGGTCGATGGAGGTGCGGTCGAACGGCTCGCCACCTTGCAGGAACCGCTCCGGAATCCGCGCGAGCGCCTCGTAGTAGTAGTCGATGAATGCGTCGTCGCCCTCTTCCTCCATGTCAGGCCCGCAGGGCTGATCGTCGGAAATGGGCTCAAGTAGTTTCTCGTGATCCATGGCGGGTCCGAATGAAAATGCCGCCCCGAGATTGACGGGGCGGCATCGTCATGTCCAGCGGCAACCCCGTCCGGGCGCCGATCGCTACTGAAGATCGATCCGCAGCTCGACGCGGCGGTTCTCGGGATCGAGCGCATCGCCGGTGCGGGGCTCGCTCTCGCCGAGGCCGACGGCGGTGAGCCGTGCCTCGGAGACGCCAAGCTCCGAGAGATAGTCCTTCACGGACGCCGCGCGCTCTTCGGACAGGCCGAAATTGTAGCCCTCCACGCCGCGCGCATCGGTATGCCCCTCCACGACGAAGCGGGCCTTGTTCAGCCGCTCATCCTTCAGCGCTTCGGCGAACACGGCGAGGTTCTCGCGCGCCTCGGCGGTCAGGTCGGCCGAATCGAGCTCGAAGTTGATGAGCATGTCCATGCCTTGCGGCTCGGGCGGCGCACATTCCTGCGCGGTACCGATGCAGATCCCCCGGTTGAGGCCGAGATCGGCGCTGTCCACGAGGAAATTGACGACATCGTTCGGGGAGTAGGGGGTGTCCTGCGCCGCCGCGCCGGTCGCGATCGCGGCGAGAAAGGCGGACGACAGAAGAATGCTGCGCATCGCTGATAATCCTTTCCTGAAACTGCCGGGACGTTACCTCACGGTGACCTCGGAGTCAATTTGGCCGCGGCGCCGAAACCCCTGCATGAGCGGCCCACGGGGCATGTCGGAGGCCGTTTTGACGCAGCGTAACTTCCCTTGCGTCAATTCTGTGCGATGCGGTCGTAGGCCTTGGAGTAGTAGACGTTGAAGACATCGAGTATCCCGTTGTCGTAGGGCTCGGTCTTCGCGTCCCATCGTTCGACGAAGAGCTCCCAGGCCCGCGCGCTCTTGTTCGAGAACCGTCCGCCCTCGACCTTCTTCTCGATGGTCTCCGGCGCGAGGTCGTCGATCAGCTCGGCGAGCGCCGGCTGGATCGCTGCGAGCATCGCGGCCTGGTGCTTCTTCACGTCCGAGAACCCCGACTGCACCGCCTCGGCGCCGCGCATGTAGCCTGGCCTTCCGGGGCCGAACATCATGCCGAGCGCATCCTCGACTCCGGCCGAGAACTTCAGCGGGGAGTTCGCCTCGTTGTTCATCATCGTTCGGCTTCCGGAGCGCAGGGACACTTTCGTCGCTGTCCGGGCCTTCAAAAGCTCGCGGAGCTCGGCAGTCATGATCCGCAGTGCCCGCCCGATCTCCTGTGCGACCTCCTGCGGAGCGGCGCCGTCGAACGTGTCGGGCTGGATTCCCGCGCCGTCGCAGATCGCGCGAAGCATGGCGGTCTCGGCGGCGCCCCCTCCCGCCGGGGACGGGGGCGGGTACTGGCAGCGTCGAGCCTGAGTAGCGCGATGTAGGTGATGATGCAGAACGTGACGCAGGGCTCTTGCAAGTGAGCTTTCGGAGTAATTGCACAAAATGCGTCGAAAATGCGTTCTCATATT
>NZ_QMEJ01000003.1 GCF_003390865.1 Tropicimonas sp. IMCC34011 | reverse complement strand
ACGTCGCTTTTTCCAAAAAAAGACAGGAAACCACCCAATATCAATGACTTGAGACCAACCTCCCCAGACCCAAGACCCCCGAAACACTCCCTTACCCAGCGTCCACAGCACGGAATCAGCGCGACTCGCCGCCCTGCCCTCTGAAGCGACCCGGGGGAAGGTTCGGTTGGCGGTGTAGCCACGAAAAAGCCCGCCGCGGGGGCAACCGCGGCGGGCCATGTCAGGAGGGGATCCCTCGGCTCTAGCGAAGTGTCCGGTCAGCCGGCGTCTTCGATCGGTTCGCCGTCGGGACCGTAGATTGTGACCTCGGTCTCCTCGGCAAGCTCCGCCTGGATGCTCTGGATCGCTTCGCGCTGGAGCTGCTGCTCGATCTGTGGGCGGACGTCTGCGAGGGGCGGAAGCTCTTCCCCCTCGCCCGCCTGGGCCGCTGCCTCGTCATAGAGTGTCTGCACCGCGTCGTCCGTCACCCGAGCTTCCATCTCCCGGTCGAGGTAAACGCGGATCATCGCGTTCTCCTTATCCATGGCGCCCGAGCCCTCCGTCAGGGACTGCACTTCGGAATCGTCCGACAGGTTCTCCGCGTTGGCTTTCTGCAGAAGCAGCTCACGCAGGATGAGCTGCTGTGCGCCCATGGACATCAGAAGCTGCGGCGGCTGCTCCTGCATTTCGGCAGGAAGGCCCTCGATGAAGCGGGCGAGGTCGCCCCCGGTGATCTCCGTTTCACCGACCGTGGCGACGCGCTGATCGTCGGACATTCCCATCGCTTCGGTGGGAGAGGTCGCGGTCTCCCCGGTTTCGGCATCCGCCTGCGCGAGGGCAGCGCCTCCGAGAAGCGAGCTCATGGCGAGGGCGGCGGCACCGCCGCGAAGCATCGTGTTCAGCATCATCGTCTCTCCTTTGCCGGACCTGTCGCGGCCCGAGCTTCGGCGCGAGAGACAAGAAGGGCAGCACGCCCGTCCCTAGTCGCATCGCGCCTGCAGTTGCGTCGGCCCCGCGGGATGCGGGGCAGCTCACGCAAGGACGTATGCCCCGGAGAGGCGGCCTTAAACCACTGTCACACAAACGTATCCGTCCGCCGCCCGGTGTCGGCGGGGGACCGCTCGGACATGCGTCGAGGATAATGTGCCATATAGGGATCGCGCGCGCGTGCGCGGGTCAGGGAAGCGGGTCCGTCCGGTGAAGGGCGACCTTGAGCCCGCCATGGGGCACCGGCCCGTCCGCCTTCAGAAGCGGCAGCCCGGTCGCACGGGCGAGGCCCGCTTCGGACGTCACGATCCCCACACGCCAGCCGGAGAAGCGTTCGGCGAGAACCTTGCCAAGGCTGCCGTAAAGCGCGTGCAGGCCCTGCTTGTTGCCGATGCGCCCGCCGTAGGGCGGGTTGACGATGACGAGGCCGGGCGGTCCTTCGGGGCGTTGCAGCTCGCTGATGGAGCCCGGCGTGAAGCTGGTCCCCTGCCCCACGCCCGCACGTTCGGCATTCGCAGTCGCCATGCGGATCGCGCCGGGATCGCGGTCGAAGCCATGGTGGCGGCAGGGCGCTTTGCCGCCAGCGCGCTCCTTCAGACCGGCCCACACCGCGGGATCGAAGCTTGCGAGATGCTCGAAGGCGAAGCTGCGGCTCCGCCCCGGCTGAAGCCCCGCGGCCATTTCGGCCCCCTCTATGATGAAGGTGCCCGAGCCGCACATCGGGTCCACCAGCGGCTCCGTCCCGGTGAAGCCGCAGCGGCGCAGGAAGAGCGCAGCCAGCGTTTCCCGCATCGGCGCCTTGCCGACGGCTTCCTTGTGGCCGCGCTTGTGCAGCGTCGGCCCGGAGGTATCGACGCTGATCGTGACGCGATTGTCGTCTATCCGGGCCTTGAGCGCCACCGCGGCGTCGTCCGACAGCGGCGCCCCCAGCTCCTCGTTGATCGCACGTGCAATACGCTGAGCGGCGGCGCCTCCATGGTAGATCTTGGACGCCTTCGAAGACGTCGCCTCGACCCGGACCGGGACATCCGCCCGCAGCACCTCGCCCCACGCGATCTTGCGTGCGCGCTTGTCCAGTTGGGCGAGGTGAAAGGCCATGAAGGACGCAACCCGCACGAGGACCCGGCTTGCGCCTCTCAGCTCCAGGTTGGCGCGCCAGACCTCGGGCCAGCCCCCGCGGAGGGAGACGCCGCCCGGCGTCACCTCGGCGACGTCGAAGCCGGAGGCGCGCGCCTCCTCGGCAAGCACGGTTTCGAGCCCGGGGGCAACGACGAGGAAGATATCGAGCGTGTCAGTCATGGGCCGCGACCATAGGGCGGGCGGCTGCCGGGGAGAACGGCAAAAGCGGCGCTCAGGCCTTCACGAAAGCCGCGCCGGATTTCGCCGCCTTGGCAAGACAGGGCTGCGCGGCGCCGAGCTGCACTGCCGCGACCGCTGCCGCATCCCCGATGATGACGGTGGGCGCGCCTGTGACGATGGCGCCGCCGTGAACGGTATTGTCCCCGAGACGCGCGGCCGGCCTCTTGTTCACGTGCACCGTGGCCGAGCCCTTCGCGATGCTGTCCATCGGGATCACGCAGATGCAGGAATCGCCCACCCGCGCCTGCGGCATCTTCAGGGTGATGACGTTCGGCGAGCCGACGATGACCGGACCGCCGACATGGGGCGTGGGCCCGGGCGCGATCATGGGGCAGGCGTGCATGTCGGAGATGCGGGCGGCGGGCGGCATGAAAGAGAGCTTTCTCGAGTGCTGTCACCGGCGAACCTTATAGCGCGGCCGCAGGACCTCAAGAAAGGAGCGCGCTCACAGGCCGAAATTCGCCGCGCTTTCGGAAAAACCCGCCCCGTCTGCCCCTTTCGGGCTCCGCGCCGCGCTGTTAAGGAACGCGCACCGCAAGAAAAGGAGGCCCGTCATGGGTTACAGGGTCGTCGTCGCGGGCGCCACGGGCAACGTGGGCCGCGAAATGCTCAACATTCTGGCCGAGCGTCAGTTTCCGGCCGACGAGGTCGTCGCACTCGCATCCCGAAAATCGATCGGGACCGAAGTCAGCTATGGCGACCGGACTCTCAAGACCCAGGACCTCGAACAGTTCGACTTCACTGGGTACGACATCGCCCTCTTCGCCATCGGCTCCGACGCCACGAAGACCTACGCCCCGCGTGCGGCGAAGGCCGGCTGCGTCGTGATCGACAACTCGTCGCTCTATCGCTACGACCCGCTGGTCCCGCTGATCGTGCCCGAGGTGAACCCCGACGCGATCGAGGGCTACTCCAAGAAGAACATCATCGCGAACCCCAATTGCTCCACCGCGCAGATGGTGGTGGCGCTGAAGCCGCTCCACGACCGGGCGAAGATCAAGCGCGTCGTCGTCTCGACCTACCAGTCGGTCTCCGGCTCGGGCAAGGATGCCATCGACGAGCTGTGGAACCAGACCAAGGGCCTCTACGTCCCCGGTCAGGAGGTCGAGCCCAAGGTCTATCCGAAGCAGATCGCCTTCAACGTCATTCCTCATATCGACGTCTTCCTCGAGGACGGCTCGACCAAGGAAGAGTGGAAGATGGTCGCCGAGACCAAGAAGATCATCGACACGTCGATCAAGGTCACCGCGACGGCCGTCCGCGTGCCGGTCTTCGTCGGCCACGGCGAGGCGATCAACATCGAGTTCGAGGAATTCCTGGACGAGGACGAGGCGCGGGACATCCTGCGCGAGAGCCCCGGCATCATGGTTGTCGATAAGCGCGAGGATGGCGGTTACGTCACGCCGATCGAATGCGTCGGCGAGTTCGCGACCTTCGTCAGCCGGATCCGTCAGGATTCGACGATCGAGAACGGCCTCAGCCTCTGGTGCGTCAGCGACAACCTCCGCAAGGGGGCCGCGCTGAATGCGGTGCAGATCGCCGAGCTTCTGGGCAACCGGATCCTGAAAAAGGGCTGAGGATCGGGGCGGTCGTCCCCCCGACCAGACTGAATGCAGGAAGCGCCCCCGCGGAGAACCGCGGGGGCGTTTGACGTTGTGCAGGGCGCGGTCCTGCGTCTGGCAAAGCGGGTTTCGCCGGTGAGGAGGAGCGGCAGGACGAGCGCCCGCCCCTCCGCGTCGCAAACCCGGCCAGCCGGCGCCCCTACCCGTAACTTGATCGCGCGGCGGTATTTTTCGGGATGCAACGTGACGGCGAGAGGTGCAGATTCCCGACAGCAAAACGGCAGCGCTGCGGCGCAGGAGGACCATATGACGACGCGGTACATCTTTCTTGCGGGGCTCGTGCCCCTTGGGCTGGCGGGCGCGGCAGGGGCTGACGAATTCCGCGTTCCCGCCCCTCCCGAATCGGCCATCGTCTATCCCTACGGCGCCAGCGTCACCCGCACGGCCGAGGTCGACCTGCCCGCGGGCCGTCACCGTATCCTCATCCCCGCCGGCGGCGCCCGCGTGGGGGAGGACCCGCCCCGGATCGAGGCAACCGGCGGCATCACCGTCGGCGCGGTGAGCTTCCTGCCAGGCTACGTCACCGACCCCGAGGAGGTGTTTTCCCCGGCACAGAGCGAGGCGCAGGGCCAGATCGACACGCTCGAGGATCGTATCGAAGAAGCCGTCCGCGAGTTGGCCGAGCAGCGAGCCGACGTCGCCTCGGCCGAAGCCCGCATCGCCTTCCTGCGCTCCCTCAGCGCCGAGAAGGTGGACGGGATCGACGGGGACAGCCTTGCCCAGCTGTCGGGCACGCTCGGCAGCGAACTCGCCCAGGCAACCCGCGATCTCGCCGCCGCCACGCCCGGCTTCGCCGAACAGGAAGAGGCGCTCGAGGAGCTTCAGAAGCAGCTTGCCCAGGCCCGGCGCCGCTTCAACGAGCTCTCCCCGCCCGCCGGTGCGGTGGACATGCTGGCCGTCGAGGTCACGGCGGAGGAGGCCGGGCCCGCCACGCTCACTCTCACCGCGCTCAGCCGCAATGCCGGGTGGACGCCGGTCTACGATCTCCGGCTCGATCGGGATGCGGGCACTCTCGATATCGCGCGCAAGGCGCTCGTCAGCCAGGGAACCGGCGAGGCATGGCAGGATGTGGAGCTAACACTGTCCACCGCCGATCCCTACGCGCAGGTGATCCCGACCGAGCCGTGGCAGAACCAGGCCTCCATCCATCCGCCCTATGAGCCGCGCGCAACGGTCGCCGGTGCCGCCGAGATGGACATGGCTCCCGCGCCGGCCATGGAGGAGACGCGGGAGATGAAAGCGTCCGGTGCGGACTTCACCCGCGAGGCGGCTTCGGCGGAGATCTCCGGTCTCTCCGTCACCTATGCCTACCCCGAAGACGTGACCGTGGGGTCGGGAGGAGACCCGGTCCAGCTCGCTTTGGACGTTCTGGAGCTCGAGGCCGATCCCTTCGCCCGCGCCGTGCCGCGCATCGATCAGACCGCCTACCTTCTGGCGCAGTTCACCAACGACCGGGACGAGCCGATCCTTCCGGGTGAAGCGGCGCTCTACGTCGACGGCACCTTCTCCGGCCGATCCCAACTGCCGCTGATCGCCGCCGGCGCCGAGGAGGAGCTGTCCTTCGGGCCGCTCGAGGGCATCCGCTTGGAATACCGGCAGATTCGCAACGACACCGGCGATGTCGGCCTCGTCTCCCGGTCCAACACCCGGCGCCAGACGCTGGAATACGACGTCCAGAACCTGACCGGCGCGCCGCAGGACGTGCAGACCCTGATCGCCCTGCCCTATTCGGAGCAGGAAGATCTCGACATCGACCTGCGCATCGAACCGCAGCCGGACGAGGAAAACTGGGAGGACCAGCGGGGCATCGACGTCTGGAACCTCACCCTGGCGCCCGGCGAGACCCGCACGATCACCGTCACCGCGACGCTGACCTGGCCGCAGGGGCAGGAGCTGAGCTGGCAGCCCTGAGGGCGGACGCAAAACGGGCCGGAGCTGCAATGGCTCCGGCCCGATCCGGTCCCGGCCGGCGCAGCGAGACGCATGCGCCGGATCTGTTATGGTCTCATGCGGAGGTCGCCGCACCGCCGCCGTCGATCCGGTAATAGGCGCCGGTGATGAAGGAGGCCTTTTCGCTGGCGAGGAAGAGCATCAGATCCGCGATTTCCTCCGACTCGGCGTAGCGCCCCATCGGCACGGAAGATTCGAACGCCTTGCGCGCCTCGGCCTCGTTGCCCTTCATCGCGTTGGTCTCGATGGACCGCATCATCTGCGTATCGACGCCGGAGGGGCAGACTGCGTTGACGCGGATCCCGTCGCCTGCGGTTTCGAGCGCGACGGACTTGTTGATCCCGATCACGGCGTGCTTGGAGGCGACGTAGGCGCTCATCCCGGGCGCGCCGAGCAGGCCGCCGTTGGAGGCGGTGTTCACGATGGCGCCGCCATCACCTTGCGCCTTCATCTGAGCGACGACGTGCTTGAGCCCCATCGCCACGCCGATGACGTTCACGTCGAGGACCTTGCGATAGTTCTCGAAGCTCTGCTCGTCGATCGTCTTGAAATCGCCGTTGATGCCGGCGTTGTTGACGAAGACGTCGACGCGTCCGAACGCCTTCACGGTCTCGCCGACATACCGTTTCACATCGGCTTCGTCGGCGACGTTGGCGGACAGCAGAAGCGCCCCCTCGATATCGCCGGCCGCGTCCTGAAGCGTGCTCTTGTCGAGATCGACGAGGGCAAGCTTGGCCCCCTCGGCGGCGAACTTGCGGGCGGCGGCGAGGCCGATCCCGCCGGCGGCCCCGGTGATGAGAACGACTTTGTCCTGGAAATCCATGGTTCTACTCCTGACGAGTTTGGCACAGCGGAGCCTTCCGCCGTATCGACGCCCCTTGAGGTAAGGGCTCGGGCAGCCACGGCCATCGGCGCAATCGCGCAGCCCCGTGCGCCTGTGCGCACTGAGCTCAAGGTTTTGTCAGGGAACGAGAAAGGACGGCCGGACCTCGCAGCGCCCCCCCCCCCGCACCGCTCAGACGTGGGTGAAGCCCTCTTCCGCCACGTAGTGCTCGAGCGTTCCCTCGCCGATGTCGAACCAGAGGCCGTGCAGGGAAAGCTCCTCCGCTTCGACCGCCTCCCGCACGAACGGGAAGGTGCCGAGATTCTGGAGCGATGTCGTGACGGCCGCCCGCTCGAGCATCCTCAGTTGCGCCGCCTTGTCCTCGCCCTGCGGCAACGCCTCGTATCCGGGACGCAGGATGTCGAGCCACCGTCCGATGAAGCTGGTCTTCTCCTCGAACTCGGGCGCCTCGCCGGAACACATCGCATGGCACCCGGCGACACCGCCGCAATCGGAATGCCCGATGACGATGATGTGGGACACCTTCAGGAACCGAACCGCGTACTCGACCGCCGCCGAGGTGCCGTGATGGTCCCCGTCCGGGGTGAAGGTGGGGACGAGGTTGGCGATGTTGCGGTGCAGGAAGATATCGCCCGTCTCGGCGCTGAAGACGGCGTTGACGTTCACCCGGCTGTCGCAGCAGGCGATCGCCATCATCCGGGGCCGCTGACCCTCGGCCGCGAGACGCCGGTGCCAGCTCTTGCTCTCGGCGTATGTGGTCGCCTTCCAGCCATGGTACCTCGTCGCGAGAAACCCGGGTAGCGGGCGGACAAGGATCGGGGAGTCGTTATCGGCCACGCGTCGTCTCCTCAGGCTTCGGGTCACTGAAAGGCTGCGCGGTTTTCTAGCCCCGCCGCAACCGTTTGTTCAACCCGGCGTGTCAATGTGCATCCACGGGTCCGAGGGGGTCGGGACGTTGAAGAGGACAAGATACATGACGCACGCACTCCGGATGCCGGACGATCACATTCGCCTCGACCTCGACCGCCTCGGTCATCTCGTCGAGAACCTGGGGCCGGCGGAGGCCGAAACCGTTGTCCGACGCGCCCTGGACCGCCTGGGCTCTCGCCTGACGGAGCTCGGCCAGTTGGCGCGTTCGGGCGCGCGACCGCCCGAGCTGGTGCGCCTCGCCCGCGGACTGGCCGCCATCGCCGACCAGATCGGCATGTCCAAGCTCGCTCGCGTTGCGCGGGATGTCGCCGTCTGCGCCGGGCGGGGCGACGAGGCGGCCCTCGGCGCGACCCTCGCCCGCCTTCAACGCGTCGGGGAACGCTCGAGGGCCGCGCTTCTCGATCTCGCGCCGCAAGCCGTCTGACCCTGCGCAGCCCCTTGCGGGCAGAGTGGTGGAAGCTAGGCTTCGCCGCAGATATCCGCAGGAGTTTTCCATGTCGCTGACCTTCGCCCCCGCCGAGTCCAAGGACGCCATCGCGCTTCACCTCGTCCCGTCGGAGGCCGTCGCGCCCTGGATGGAGGGATTGCCGGAGGCCGCGTCCGGCTGGTGCAGCCGCCTCGGGTTTTCGGGCGCACCTGGTCAGGCCATGCTCGCGCCGGACGGAAATGGCGGGGTCATCGCCGCGGCCGGCTACGGGAGTGAAGAGCAGCGCAAGCGCTCCCGCTTCCCTCTTGCCGCCGCCGCCGCCACCCTGCCGGAAGGCACCTATCGCCTGGAAACGGACCTTGAGCCGGACGCGGCGAACGAAGCCGCCCTGAGCTGGCTTCTGGCCGGGTACCGCTTCGACCGGTACAAATCCGGGGCCGCGCAGAAGGCGAAACTGGTCGCCCCCGCCGGGGTGGACGCGGCCCGGATCGAGGCCATCGCATCCGGCGAAGCCCTCACCCGCGATCTCATCAACACCCCCGCGTCGGACATGGGCCCGGATGAGCTGGAGGACGCGGCCCGCGCCCTTGCCTCGGAGTTCGGCGCCGATATCGACGTGACCGTGGGCGACACCCTCCTCGAGAAGAACTTCCCCCTGATCCACGCCGTCGGCCGAGCCAGCCCGCGCGCGCCGCGCCTGATCGACATGCGCTGGGGGCAAGACGGCCCCGCCATCACCCTCGTCGGGAAGGGTGTCTGCTTCGACACCGGCGGGCTGAACCTCAAGCCGGGCGCCTCGATGGGCCTGATGAAGAAGGATATGGGCGGTGCAGCACACGTCCTCGGCCTTGCCCGGACGATCATGGCGCTTGGCCTTCGGATTCGCCTGCGCGTCCTCGTCCCCGCGGCGGAGAACTCGGTCTCCGGCAACGCCTTCCGCCCCGGTGACGTGCTGACGGCGCGCAACGGCAAGACGATCGAGATCAACAACACCGATGCCGAAGGGCGCCTCGTCCTGGCCGACGCCCTCGCCTATGCAGGCGAGGAGACACCGGACCGCGTCATCTCCATGGCGACGCTGACGGGCGCCGCCCGTGTCGCCGTCGGACCGGACATCGCCCCGTTCTTCACCGATGACGAGGACTTGGCCGCCGCCCTTTCCTCAGCGGCGCGCCGTATGGCAGACCCTGTCTGGCGGCTGCCGTTCCACGAGCCTTACGAGGCAATGATAGAGCCAGCCATCGCCGATCTCGACAATGCGCCCAAAGGGGGTTTTGCCGGTGCGATCACCGCCGCCCTCTTCCTCCGCCGGTTCGCCGCGCCGGTGTCCAGCTATACCCATTTCGACATCTACGCCTGGAACGCGAACGGCGCGCCGGGCCGCCCTGTCGGTGCATTGCAGCAGGGCGCACGGGCGATCCTCGGCGCCATCGAAGACAGCCTGTCGTGAGCAGGCCCCACGACCGGCGACTGACCCCGGCCAACGGACGCGTCGCTGCCGAAGAGCTGCGCGGCGAGGTCGATGCCGATCGCTTCGTTCGGGGCGACCCCGCCTCCCTCGCGGTGCCGGTGGCGGACCTTCTCTGCGCGCCCGGAGGATCACGGGACAGGCAGCTCCTCTTCGGAACGCCGCTCCGCGTCCTAGACCGGCAGGAGGGGATCGCCTTCATCCAGTCCGGCCTCGACGGATATGTGGGCTACGTGACCGAAGCCGCGCTCGGCCCCGCCACGGAGGCCACCCACGCCGTCGCAGCCCGGTCGGCCCACCTCTACAGCGCTCCGGACATCAAATCACCGGAGCTCGGCTGGCTTCCTCACGGCGCCCTCCTGTCCTGCACCCCGCAGGACGGGCGTTTCCACGCAGGCCATGGTGGCTACATCGTCGCGTCCCACCTCCGCGAAGTGGACGCGCCCGAATCCGACCCCGCCGCGGTGGCCGAACGCTTCCTCGGCACCCCTTACCTCTGGGGCGGCAACGGCCCGCTTGGCATCGATTGCTCCGGCCTCGTCCAGGCAGCCCTTGTCGCTTGCGGCCTACCCTGCCCCGGGGACAGCGACCTGCAGCGTATCTCGTTCCCGGCTGCCGATGACGCACCGCGGCGGGGCGATCTCTTTTTCTGGAAAGGCCATGTCGCGATGGCGGTTTCGCCTGACCGGATCATCCACGCCAACGCGCACAGTATGTCGGTCGCGTATGAAGGGCTTGCCGAGGCCATTGCACGGATTGAAGCGCAGGGCGACGGCCCCGTCACCGCTCATGCCCGGCCGAACAACCGCTCGATATCGGACAGTTTCAGTTCGACGTAAGTCGGTCTGCCGTGGTTGCACTGCCCCGAATGCGGCGTCGCTTCCATCTCCCGCAGGAGCGCGTTCATCTCTTCGGCGCCCATGCGCCGGCCGGACCGCACCGACCCGTGGCAGGCCACCCGGCTGAGCACGGCGTCGAGCCGCGCGCCCAGCAAGCCGGCATCGCCGCCCCCCGCACCGGCTTCTTCCAGCGCATCCAGAAGGTCTGGCAGGAGCTTTGCCGCATCGACCTGGCCCAAGAGCGCCGGGGTCTCGCGAACAGCCACCGCCCCGCCGCCGAACGGCTCGATAACGAGGCCGAGCTGAGCTAGGGCGTCGCTCTCGGCAAGCAGCGTGTCCGCCCCGCCATTCGGCAGCTCGACGATCTGCGGGACAAGCAGGGCCTGCGATGCGATCCCGTTCGCCGCCATCTGCCCTTTCAACCGCTCGTAGACCAGCCGCTCATGCGCCGCATGCTGATCGACGATCACCACGCCGCTCCGGGTCTGCGCGACGATGTAGTTTTCATGGAGCTGCGCCCGCGCCGCGCCGAGGGGATAGTCCTCGATCGGCGCCGCGGGTTCCACTACTTCGCCTGCCGGCGTCGGAGCCGGTGCGGGATCAAACCGCGCCGATGGCCCCATCTCCGCGAAGCCGGGCTGAAGATCAGGCGCGGGCTGCGGCGCCCAGGACGCCCGCGTTGTATAGTCCCGCTGGTAAACCGGTGGCGCGCCGGCCTCCGGCCGCATCGCCCCCAGCGCCGCGCCCCCAAGGTGGGACGACGAGCGGTGACCGGCTTCCGCAAGCGCATGGCGGAGCCCGGACACCACGAGCCCCCGCGCCGTTCCGGGATCACGGAACCGAACCTCCGCCTTCGCCGGATGGACATTCACATCCACCAGTTCGGGATCGCAGGAGATGAAAAGCGCGGCGACCGGATGCCGATCGCGGCTCAGCACGTCGGAATAGGCGGCGCGCAAGGCGCCGGTCAGCAACTTGTCCCGAACCGGGCGGCCATTGACGAAGAGATATTGATGCGTCGCCGCCCCGCGTGAAAACGTCGGGAGCGCGGCGAACCCGCCAAGGTGGAGGCCCTCCCGCTCGGCATCGATCGCCAGCGCGTTCTCGGTGAAGTCGGACCCCATGATCCGGCCCAGACGTCCGCGCAGCGCGCCCCACAGGTCGCCGGTTTCGGCATCGGCGCGGAAGCTGACCCGCGCCTCGCCATCGGTGACTTGCGACAAGGTAAACGCTATGCCGGGCTCAGCCATGGCAAGGCGGCGCACGATGTCGCTCACCGCCTGCATCTCCGCACGGTCCGTCCGGAGGAACTTCAGACGCGCTGGCGTGGCGTAGAACAGATCGCGCAACTCGACCGTCGTGCCACACCCCCGGGCCGCGGGCCTGACCGCACCGAGCGTTCCGCCGGCGCTCGCGATGGACGCTCCGGCGTCGCGCCCCATCACCCGGCTCGTCAGCGTCAGGCGCCCCACCGCCCCCAGCGCCGCCAGCGCCTCGCCCCGAAAGCCGAACGAGCGAATGGCGAGAAGATCCGAGCCGTCGATCTTGGAAGTGGCGTGACGGGCGAGCGCGAGCGGCAGGTCCTCGGACGGAATTCCGCAGCCATCGTCGCTCACGCGGATCAGGCTCTTGCCGCCATCGGCCACCTCGACATCGATCCGGGTCGCCCCGGCATCGATGGCGTTCTCGACCAGTTCCTTGACCGCCGATGCGGGCCGTTCGACCACCTCACCCGCCGCGATCCGGCTAATCACCGTATCGTCGAGTTGCCGGATCACGGGGCCGGTGTTGGTATCTATCTTGGGGTCACCATCGGGCATGGCACTATGGCTAGCATGACCCAAAGCGGCCGTGAACCCGGATCCCGCGTTACTTCTCGCTGCGCGTCAGCGGATACCACGCCCAGTCCGGCAGCAATTGTCCGAAGCGGATCATGGCGGAGACGCCGCCCGGGAACCCGCTCTTGAAGTTGTCCGATCCCATGTGCTCGAACATCCGACGCGCCGCATCCTGGGGCTCCATCAGGCCCGGCATGTGGAAGTCGTTCTTCTTGGACATGCGCGTTTTCACGAATCCCGGATTGGCCAGTTGCACCTCGACGCCGCTGCCGCGGAGGTCGGCATGGAGCGCCTCGGCAAGATGCATGATTCCCGCCTTGCTCGCCCCATACGCCGTCGCGGCCGGAAATCCGCGATAGGCCGCGAGCGAGCCTGTGAGGACGATGTGCCCTCGATCCCGCGCGATCATCTTCGGCAGGACAGCCCCCAGCGCGCGAGACGCCCCGGCGAGGTTGACGTCGAGCGTCGTCAATGCCTTTTCGGTATCCCAATCCCGCGCGGACATCGGCCAGTAGGCGCCGGCGGTATAGATCATGCCGTCGATCTCGCCAGCCTCCGCCGCGGCTGCCTCCACCGAGTCTGTATCGGTCACATCGCACGGGGCGATCCGGGCGCGCCCCGGAAGCTCGTCCGCGAGACTCTGGAGCCGATCCTGATTCCGCGCCGACAGAACGAGGCTTACGCCGACCTTGCTGAGCTGTCCTGCCAGAGCCCGACCGAGGCCTTCACTCGCCCCGATCAGCCAATATGTCTTCCCGCTCCACTCGCGCACGATCCTACCCTCTTCCGTCCTGCGACGCCTTCTTGCGAAGGCCGGTTCACTCAGGGCGAATAAGTGGGTCTCCGGACGGATGCGTCAACGATCGGACCGCCGCGATCCGCGATTGCCGAGCCAGGTATCACGGCGTCAAATTGCGTATTCTTCCGCGTCCCAGGTCAGCCCGCGTGGCCCTCGCAACGTCAGAAGGTTCAATGAGATAGACGTCGAGATCTGCGGCGCCCTGCTTGGCAACCGCGTGCGCCGGAACGCCGCGGCCTAGTCGACCACACGGATCAACTTGCGCTCGAGCACACGCAGCACCGACCGCAGATCGTGCCCGCGTTTCAGGATCTGCCCATCCATGCCGATCACCGCGTACATCCCCTGACGACTGCGGAGCCGAGGGCGCTTTTCGATCCGGTAGAGCGGGTTTTCCGCAGTGCGTCTGAAAATGGAAAAGACGGCGACGTCCTTGAGCATCGAAATTCCGTAATCCCGCCATTCGCCGGCAGCCACCATTCGCCCGTAGAGCGTCAGGATCGCGCCCAGCTCGAGCCGATCGAAGGCGACCCTGTCGGGAACGTGCGGGGTTATGGATGAACCGGACTGGAACGTCATCCACAAACTCTGTGCATTGAAGCCTCCCAGATCAAGCACTTCGGGGCCACCAAGGCAGTCCATTCGACATCGTGACCACAGCGCTGCTCCGCGAAGGCCATCGGACATTCCTCGGAGGTGGCACGAACGCGGACAAAGAGCAGCGCCTTGCATGATAGATGTCACGTGCCGCCGAGGGCTGCCCCCAGGTAGAACAAGGCGGTACCGATACGGCCCTGCCGGCGGATCCCAGCGCGACGGAACGCGAGTGGACGACGCAGTCTTGGAAGTCGCCGCACCTGGCGGAACTCCGCGAAGATCGCCTGGTTCGCCGGCGTCATCCTGTGGACGGACGCCGCAAGCGCCGCGTACCCGCCTTCTGCCGACGCCCTGTACCGACCGCCGAGCATGAGCCTGACGCGGCGGAGGAACGGAACGAGGCCGCAATTGTCACCCACGAGATTCGCACCGTGCTGGCGATAGAGGACACTCGGCGCATCATCGGTCAGGACCACTCCGCCCGCCCCAGTGATAATCTGGTAGGCCCACCAATCATGCGATGCGGGGCCATTTTCTCCCAGCGCCTCGTGCCGCGCAGCCTGAAGCAGGTCGAGCGCGGCGCGGTTCATTACCATCGTGTTCGCCCCTCCGATGCACTGAACGAGAGCATTGGCAAATGATGGCCGCCCGCCGCCAGCGCGCGAGATGTGCCTCGGATCGAGGAGGGCGCCAGCCACGCGCGTTCGCGCGACGTAGAGCGCCGCGGTTCCGGTCTCCACCTGTCGCAACTCTGCAATTGCGCGGCGCAGCTTGTCAGGATGCCAGACATCGTCCTGATCGCAGAACGCGGCATAGGAGGTGTCGGCGTCGACGTAGCCCAAGAGGTTGAGGTAGTTGGCGGCGAACCCCCGCCCGGGCCCCGCGATCATCCGCACTCGCGCGGGATCGATGCCGGCGATGGCCCCGCTGCAACCTGCGTCGTCGCACCCCGCGAACAGGGTCCAGTCAGAATGGTCCTGCGCTGCAATCGAATCGAGCTGGGCGCCGAGGAAAGGCGTCTCGCCGTAAAGGCCGAGAAGGATGGCAACGTGATCGCGCATCATGCCACCGCCTTAGAGCCGAGCCAGGATGTCGCGGCTATGGCGACGCAGAAGAATCAGGCCGAGAACGAATACCCCGGCAGCAACGCCGTAAACGAAGGCGGCACTGACCCAATCCGGGGTATAGCCGGCATAGGCGCCCCTCCGGAATTCAGCGGTCACATGGATGAGGGGATTGAACCACAGCGCGCCCGCATACCGTTCCGGTACGGCCTCGAAGAGAAAGAAGATACCGGACACGATGAACAGGGGCCGTGTAGCGATCTGCCAGATCCGGTCCCACGCGGGGAGCATGACGAGCAGGAAGCAGTTCAGCGTTCCCACGCCGAGCGCCAGGGCAGCCGCCATTCCAAGCGCATTGAGCAGCGCCCCTGGGCGGGCCGGGCCGGCCACGCCGTAGATCCCTGCAATCCCCGCCATGACCACGCATGTGACGAGCAGATGCGTCAGCAGGTTGAGAAAAAAACGGCCGAGGATCGCATCGATCCACGTCACGCGGGGATACGCCAGCAACGGCTTCGAGAATCGCAGCGCTGCGCCGATCTTCGTCGACACATCGCTGAAGAGCATGAACGGCAGGTATCCCGTGGCATAGAACAGCGGGAAGTTCTGACCGAGCGCGGGCGCGCGAAATGCCATCGAAAAGAGCAGCGACAGCAGAGTGATGGCAGCGACGGGTTCTGCCACCGCCCATAACCAGCCGCCCGGCGACCGGCTGTAGCTGGTCGCCATCTCACGGAGCATCATCGCGCCGATCACTCTCATACGAGCTCCTCATCGCTACCCTGAAGGGGTTCGTACTCCGTTCCCGTTAAGGGGACGTTTAAGCGTGGAGGGATAAAGAGGGCGGCGAGACGATTCTGGTCCGGAGGCCCACATGCCGCACACCGCCGCGCTCGCCACCAACCCTGCGCCGGCCGCACCGGCGCTGCTGCGTCGGCCGCCGATTCCAGCGGCGAAGAAAGGGGGGCCCCGCCCGGTTCTGCCGGAGGCGTTCCACAAGCCGCATGTCGTCCGCCCGGCGGCGTCTCCCGCGCGGTCGAAAAGGCGCCACAGACGACTGATCGCGAGCTTCGCACTGTTCGTTCTCGCGCCGATCCTCCTTGCCGCCGGGTATCTCTACGATCGTGCCGCGGACCAGTTCGCGTCCGATGCGGGCTTCGCAGTGCGCAAGGAAGAAGGCATATCTGGGATCGACCTTCTCGGCGGCCTCGGCGATCTGGGCGGCGGCGACACGGCCGATGCCGATATCCTCCATGCCTACCTGCAAAGTCAGGATCTGGTGATCGCTGTCGAGGCCCAGATCGATCTTCGCGCTGCCTGGAGCGCCCCGCACGCGCGCGATCCTCTCTTCGCCCTCGATCCGGAGGCGTCCCTGGAGGATCTGGTCGATTACTGGCAGCGCATGGTGCGGGTGAGCTACGATCCCGGATCGGGTCTCATCGAGATGCATGTCCGTGCATTCGAAGCCGCGGACGCGCAGCGCATCGCGGAGGTCGTCCTGAGCAGAAGCGGCGAGATGATCAACGCCCTGTCGGACCAGGCTCAGGAAGATGCGACGCGCCATGCGCGCAGGGAACTTTCGGAAGCCGAAGCCCGGCTTCAGGATGCTCGCGCGCGCCTGACCCGCTTCCGGGCGACGACCCGCGTCGTGGACCCCGCCGCGGACGTGCAGAGCCAGATGGGCCTCATCGATACGCTGCAGCAGCAACTTGCGGACGAGATGATCAAGCTGGACCTGCTGAGGAACAGGACGCGCGACACCGATCCCAGGGTCGAACAGGCGGAGCGCAGGATCGAGATCATCGAAGGGAGGATCGAGGCGGAGCGGCAAAAGTTCGGCACCGCCGCGCAGGACAGGGCGAGCTACGCCGAAACCGTCTCCGAGTTCGAGCGCCTGACCGCGGAGCGGGAGTTCGCCGAAGGGGCCTATGTCGCGGCACGGGCCGCCCTCGATGCCGCCGTGGCAGAAGCGCGGCGACAGAGCCGATATCTCGCGGCCTTCATCGCACCGACGCGGGCCGAGACCGCCCGCTTCCCGGACAGGCCGCTCATCCTGCTTGTCGCAAGTCTCTTCGCGGTGCTGCTCTGGGCCATAGGGACGCTCGTCTTCTATTCGCTGCGAGATCGGCGATGACGGGCAAGTCGATGATCCGGCTCCAGAACGTGAGCAAGATCTGGCGCGGTAAGGGGAGCAGCCGCGTCGTGGCCGACAATCTCACGGCGCGCTTCCCCGCAGGCCGGTCGATCGCGCTGCTGGGCCGGAACGGGGCCGGGAAATCGACGCTTCTGCGCATGATCGCGGGGACGGTTGCGCCCGATTCGGGGAAGATCACCAGGCAGGGCCATGTCAGTTGGCCCGTGGGGTTCGCCGGCTCGTTCCATGGCGACCTGACCGGAGCGCAGAACGTGCGGTTCGTCGGCCGCATCTACGGAGTCGACACCGACGAGCTTTGCGCGTTCGTCGAGGACTTCGCCGATCTCGGCAAGCAGTTCCGCCAGCCGGTGAGGACCTATTCCTCCGGGATGAAGTCCCGCCTCGCCTTCGGCCTCTCCATGGGCATCCGCTTCGACACCTATCTCGTGGACGAGGTGACGAGCGTCGGCGATGCGGCCTTCCGGGCAAAGTGCGAAGTGCTTTTCCGGCACCGGCTCGCGCATGCGGGCGCCGTCGTCGTGTCGCACTCGATGCCGCTTCTCTCCCGGATCTGCACCTCCGGGGCCGTTCTGGAGCAAGGGCGGCTGACCTGGCATGACGATATCAAGGACGCGATTTCCCATCACCGGGAGATCCTCGAAGCCGCGTGAACCGATCAGCCGAAGATCCCGTGACAGAACCACCCGGCGGACATCGTGTCTCCATGGGCGAAGTAGATCCAGATGCTGTCTCCCGTTTCGGCCTCCACCCGCCAGTAATCGCGGAACCCGCTTCGCCAGTCAGGATGGTCCCACCACCATTCCGGACAGATCCGCTCGCTCTGGGACTGATCCTTCGCGACAAGGGTCCGCCCCCGCCAGCGAAACTCGCAGGGGGCTGCCTTGGGAGCATGTGTCGCGACCCGGCCGGCCGGCAGGTGAACAGGCTCGGGCGGAAAGAGGATCAGGGGCCGCGGATGGACCGTGCAGGGTTGCCAGGCTTCCGCCGGAAAGGCCCAGGCCGCGGCAATGATCTGGCCGCTGCGCTCGGGCAGGTAGCTGTCTCCCGGGACAACGCGGGTAATTTCCTCGAGACCGACCCGAACGCCGATCCGGCTGACAAGTTCGGGAAACTCGGCATCGGGCTTCGCGGGCAAAGGGTCCGGCGCAGTCGGCCCCCTGGCCGCCATGCCCGCCGGAGAGTCCGCGGTTCCGCCACCTTGCGCCGCCACCGGATGCCGCCCCTGCTCCTTGCGCAGCACCTCCGTTTCAGGCGCCTCGAGCCGCATCGCGTCGATCCCCGGGCCGGCATCGATATCGCTCAGCCGCATCGCCAGGAGGGGGCGGATCCGGATCGGCTCGTCCGAGGGCCGGGCAAGGCGGACCTCGACCTGCCCGGAGGTGTGATCACAGCGAAAAAGCCGGAGCACGATGCGCCGCGCACCGCGGCCCCGATCTGCGAGCCTGTCGCACAAGGCAGGCAGCAGCCGGTCGATTCCCGCCAGGATATCCGCCTCCAGCCCGATCGGATCGGGCAGCGACAGCCGGGCGGAAAAGGGCGCATCGGGGGCGATCGGCGAAAGAGGTTCCGGCGCGAGCCCGAACGCCTGATCGAGACGCAGGCCGATTTCCGGTCCGAACCGCCTGGCCACCGCTCCCCGGGGCTGACCCGCGAGATCCTCGATCCGCCGCAATCCCAGCCGCGCAAGCTGCTCCAGGATCGGATCGGGCAGCCTCAGTGCGGCGACGGGAAGCGCGGCGAGCGCCGCCCGCATGCCCCCCGGCGGAACGATGGGAGACCCGCCCCGCGGGGCACTCTCGTTCATCTCTCCGGTGCCCCTGCCCCGCCGGCGCGCCGCTCTCGACCGGGTCGCCCGGGCCTCCTGATCGATCGCATCGCCGTTCCGCAAGGGTCCCGCCGAGCGCGCATGGAACCGGGCCACTGCCCAGGCTGTGCCGTGCGTGTCGGCGATCCCCGCGCAGACGCTCAACGACACTTCAGCGCAATCTGCCCGAACCTGGCGCAGAAGCGCCTCTTCACCGCCGAAAAGGTGGGCGCAGCCGCTGAGATCGATGGCGAGGCCATCCGGCGGCGCCAGCGCGACCCATGGCGAATAGCGCCCGGCCCAGCGCGCAAGATGGCGCAGGAACGCGGCCTCCGCCTTGGGATCCGAGGGACGGGTCACGAGATCCGGGCACAAGGCACGCGCATCGCGAAGTGGCTGGCCCGGGGACAGTCCGGCCGCGCTTGCCGCCTCGGAGAGCGAGTCGATGATCTGCGTGTTTCCGGTTTCCCGGATTACGGCGATCGCCGTCGTGGATCGCGCCCGTTCCAGGCGGAGCAGACGTTCCGCTCCCATCCGGGGGAACCACAAGGAAAGGATCCGGCGCGAGGAAGGCATCTGCGGGTGGCCACTTGTTCGCCTTTTGTTCACACTTCACCGGTAAGGTGAGTCGCAACCGAAGTCGAGTCTCAGCGGGGGACGGCGACGCCGATCATGGGGCCGAGGCGCCAGCCCGGGTCGGACCGGCCGATGGACGGAGCATGGAGGCGGGAGACCTTGCCGTCGAGATACAGGGCATTCGGCACGCCCAGCCTGTCGCGGAACAGTCGTCCGAAGTCGTGGAAGTTCACGCGCGCATCGGAGATTGCGAACCACACCGTGGTTCCATCCTCGGAGACGCCGACGCCGTTGCGAATATGCCGGCTGTCGCCTCCCTCGATGAAGCGGGGGTGCAGGGCGCCATCGATCACGAGCATCGGCCCGGACTGGGTGGCGAAACGGCAAGCTGGCGGGTCCTCGGCGAACGCACGGCTTTCGACGACGCCGGCTCCCTCCTCGGTAAGGCAGAAGACGCCGTTCGGCAGAAGGCCGAAATTGCCGGGGCCCTCGGACGTGACGATCGGCGCCTTCTCCGCTCCGTCCTCGATGAGAAGGCCCACCGCGCTGCGATCGCCGTGATACATGCCGGCATTCATGGCAAGGGCCAGCGTCCGGCCCTCTTCGGCCAGCATCGTATCGACGGAGGAGAAGCCGCCGTAGATCCCGCCCGACGCGTCACTGTAGAAGACGCGAATGTCGTCCGATCCGACATCGGCGCGGCAAACGGTGTAGGGCGCATCCTCGAAGGTGATCCGCTCACAGGACACCTCCGCCGCGGCGGCGCGGGGAAACAGGACCGGCACCAGAAGGGCGCCGAGGAGCAGGAGAACCCGGCGGCCCGGGCGATCAGCCATGTTCGGGCCCCGTATCGGCCGGCCCGGAGGTCTCGTCCTCGCCCTCGGGCGCCTCGACGTCGCGGCGGACCACGTCGCTGTCGAAGAGCGCGCGGGTCCGATCCATCTGATCGAAGGTTTCATCGATAGAGAATCGCAATTCCGGGGAGAACTTCAACGTCATCTCCTTGGAGACGGCACGTCGAAGCTCGGCCCGGTTCCGCCGCAGCGCCGCCAGAGCCTCCTCGGCGCCCCGCCCGCCAAGGGGAAGGACAAACGCCGTCGCGACCTTCAGGTCGGGCGAGGTTCGCACCTCGCCGACGGTGATCGACAGCCTTTGCAGCTCCGGATCGTGAATGTCGCCGCGCGCCAACACGTCCGACAGCGTACGGCGGATGAGCTCGCCGACGCGAAGCTGTCTTTGCGACGGGCCCCCGCCATGCTCGTTGAATCTGGATCGTCCCATGGAGGCACACCTAGGCAGGGCGGCCGCCCCGCGCAAGCGGATGCAGTCTTGCTGACCGCCCTGCAGACCCAAAAGGATCGGAGACGGACGCCGGGACGCGAAAGCGCACCCGCGCAACAAACCGGCAACGAGAGGAGGATACCGGAACAACACCCCTCCACCCGGGGCGGTCCCGCCACCGATCGTTGCGGCAGGAGAGACCCTCTTCGCAGGACTTCGCCGGGCTGCATGGCGCTTCATCGCCTCGCGCACCGCGCATCACCTTTGCGCGGGGCGCGTTGCCGGTCTATGCGGGACCCACTCAGTGATGGAGACGACACATGGCCGGAGATCTACCGGGAATCGTAGTGGCCGGAGCCTCGGGCCGGATGGGCCGGATGCTCCTGCAGGTGCTGTCGGAAGAGCCGAATCTGCGCATCGCCGGAGCCCTGGAACGACCGGGTCATGACTGGATCGGGAGCGATGCCGGCGAGGCGATGGGCAGCGCTCCGCTCGGCGTCGTAGTGACCGACGATCCGCTTGAAGCGATGGCCTCTGCGCAGGGCGTGATCGACTTCACTGCCCCCGCCGCGACGGTCGCCATGGCGGATCTCGCGGCACAGGCGCGCGCGGTCCACGTGATCGGCACGACGGGCCTGTCCAGCGAGGACATCGCGCGGATCGATGCGGCCGCGCGCCATGCCGTCGTCGTGCGCGCCGGCAACATGAGCCTCGGGGTCAACCTGCTCGTTCAGCTTGCAAAGCAGGCGGCCGCGTCGCTCGAGGGATGGGACGTGGAGATCGTCGAGGCGCACCATCACCACAAGGTGGACGCGCCATCGGGCACGGCGCTCATGCTGGGCGAAGCCGCCGCCGAGGGGCGCGGGCAGGATCTGGAGAAGGTGTACCGCGCCGCGCGGGACGGGATAACGGGTCCACGCGAGGCCGGGACAATCGGCTTCTCGGCCATCCGCGCAGGCGACATCGTCGGCGAGCATGACGTCATTCTGGCCGGCCAGGGCGAGCGAGTCGTTCTGCGGCACGTGGCGACGGACCGGGCGATCTTCGCGCGGGGCGCCGTTCGAGCCGCGCTCTGGGGTCAGTCGCAAGGGCCCGGCCACTATTCGATGGCGGACGTTCTGGGACTCTGAGGGTAGCGGCGACGTCAGAAGTCGACCGCGATTCCCTTGCGTTCCCAGTCGCCGTAGCGAACGGGTTCGGGGCCGTCGCGGCCACCGAGTTCCGGGGGAAGGTCAGGCCGATTGTCCTTCTCGCGGCGTTCGGCCGCCTCGGCGAGGGCACGGCGCGCGGCATCGGGAAGCTCCGGACGGGTCTCTGGCGTGTCGGTCATGGCGTCCTTCCGCCCCTTCAGGGCAACTTGCGGCAGGGATGCCCCTCATATACGCCGCGCAGACCACCGTGCAACGAGGCCCGAGGCAAATGTCACAGCGCGCGAAAGCCGTTCAGGACCCGCGAGCGCTCGCCTTGACCCTGATCGCAGGCGTCGAGCGGGACCGCCGCAGTCTCGCCGATCTGGAGGCGGAAGCCCCCTACAAGGACGCCCAGCCCGAGGTGCGCGCCCGTGCCGGGCGGCTGGCCCGGCAGACGCTGCGCCTGTCCTCCCGCGCCGATGCCGCGCTCGGCCCGTTTCTCGCGCGGCCTCCACGTCCCGAAATCCGCGATATCCTGCGGCTTGCTGCAACCGAGCTGATGGTCGATGGCAGCGCGCCTCATGGTGTCGTGAGCGAGGCGGTAACGCTGGCGAAGAAGCGGCATCCTCGTTCCAGCGGAATGGTGAACGCGGTCCTGCGCAAGCTGGCCGCTGACGGACGCGACGGCTGGGACAAGGCTCCGCCGAAGCGCCTGCCGGGCTGGCTGCGCGGCCGTCTGTCCTCTGCCTATGGCAATGCCCGCGTGGCGAAGATGGAAGCGGTTTTCGAGACCACCCCGCCGGTGGACGTGACCCCGCGCGGCCCGGATGCCGCCCTGCCCGAGGGGGAGAGCCTGCCGACGGGCTCGCTTCGGCTCGCGACGCCGGGCCGGATTTCCGCGCTTCCCGGCTACGATGACGGCGCCTGGTGGGTCCAGGATGCAGCGGCGGCCCTCCCCGCGCGCCTCCTCGACGCACAGCCGGGCGAGCGGGTGCTGGACCTCTGCGCGGCCCCCGGCGGCAAGACGCTGCAGCTGGCGGCGACGGGGGCATCGGTGACGGCCCTCGATGTGTCGGATCAGCGACTGGGCCGTCTGAGGGACAACCTTGCGCGGACGGGCCTCGCCGCGGAGATCGTCGTCGCGGATGCGACCGCCTGGCAGCCGGAGGCCGGGTTCGACGCGATCCTGCTCGACGCCCCCTGCTCCGCAACCGGCACGATCCGGCGGCACCCGGACCTGCCCTACATCAAGAGCGCCGCTCAGGTCAGAGAGCTGGCCGCGCTGCAGACGACTCTTCTGGAGCGGGCGGCGGAGATGTTGCGGCCCGGCGGCCGGCTCGTGGTCTGCACCTGTTCGCTCCTGCCGCAGGAGGGCGAGGACCTCGCCGTGCCCGCATCCCTCGTGCCCGACCCCGAGGCGATGGACCGCGTCCCCGGCCTCGACCCGAGCTGGGCCGCGCGCCCCGGCGCCTTGCGGATCACGCCGGAAAACTGGGCGGAAAGAGGCGGCATCGACGGCTTCTGGATCGCGGCCTACCGCAAGCCGGGCGGCGCATAAGTCACAGGAGCGGGGCAAAGCCGCATCCTTCCGGTGACAGCCCGCGCGGCGCTACCTAGGGTCCGCCGACGGCCGTACAGACTGACCGGGGGAGCGATGCCGGAGGAGGCGAAGGCAGGTGAGACATGGGCCGCGCGGCGAACGCGCTGGCTGAACCGTCTCCATGCCCGCCGCGCGGCGCGCACCCCGCCCCCGGACAGTTTCGAAAGCGTCAGCGAGCCACGGATGATCGGCTCCGTCGCTCTTGGCCGCCAGCTTCTTGCCGGCGACTTTCTCTTCGCGGGCCATCTCGTCGAAGCGCCGGACACGGCGATCTGGGATATCGAGGCGCCCGGCCCCGGCTTCGAGCGCGCGCGGCAGGGATTCGGCTGGCTCGACGACCTGGCGGCGCTCGGCGATGCCCGGGCGCGGCGCGCGGCGCAGGACTGGACATGGGGCTGGATCGCCCGCCACGGCAAAGGGCGCGGGGAGGGCTGGACGCCGGAGCTCGCCGGGCGGCGGCTGGTGCGATGGGTCCAGCACGCACCGTTCCTGCTCCGTGGTCAGACCGCCACAAGGCGGCGGGACTTCCTCGCATCGCTCGCCGGGCAGACCGTCTTCGTGTCGAAGAGATGGAGCGCGGCGCCGGCCGGACGGCCGCGGATCGAGGCCCTGTGCGGGCTGATACTGTCGACGCTGTCGCAGGCAGGCACGGCGGTCCGGATGGATCCGGCCCTGCGCGGTCTGGCGAAGGAATGCGGCCGGCAGATCGACGCGGGCGGCGCCCTCCGCAGCCGCAATCCCGAGGAGCTGCTGGACGTCTTCACCCTCCTGTCGTGGACATCCCAGGCGCTCGAGGACGCCGGTCGGACGCCGCCGGGCGCCCTGACACAGGCCCTGGAGCGAAGCGCGCCCGTGCTCCGGGCACTGCGCCACGCCGACGGGGGGCTGGCGCGGTTTCATGGCGGCGGACGCGGCGCCGAAGGGCGTCTCGACCTCGCCCTGTCCGCATGGGGCCGCCGCACCGCGCCTCCCGAGGGTCCCACGATGGGCTATGCCCGCCTCGCGGCCGGTCGAACCTCCGTCATCATGGATGCGGCTCCGCCCCCCGGCGGGCCGGACGGCCACGCCTCGACGCTTGCCTTCGAACTGACCTCCGGGCGTCGGCCGCTGATCGTCAATTGTGGCTCCGGCGCGACGTTCGGGGAGACGTGGCGGCGCGCCGGGCGGTCGACCCAGAGCCATTCGACGCTGGGGCTCGATGGCGTCTGGTCCTCCCGCCTCGCCGCGGGCTCCGCGGGCGACGAGCTGCGCCATCGTCCCGGCGAGGTCCGGCTCCAGCGCGGTGGCACGGCCGGCGAGCAGAAGATCGTGGCCGGACATGACGGCTATATCGCGACCCACGGACTGACCCACGTGCGCACCCTCGTTCTTTCCCGGGACGGACGGACGCTGACCGGGGAGGACACGCTCGGCGCGCTCAGCGAGGCGGACCGGGCGCTCCTCGAGAGGCGGCTCGGGGAGACGGGCGCAGGCGGCGTGCCGTTCTCCGTGCGATTCCACCTGCACCCCTCGGTCGAGGCACGGATGGAGGGCGAGAGTCTGACCCTCGGGCTTCCGAGCGGCGAGGTCTGGGTGTTCGAGCAGACGGGCGCGGACGGTATCAGCCTCGTGCCGTCCGTCTATCTTGAACGCGGGCGCCTGAAACCGCGGGCGACGCGTCAGATCGTCCTGCCGGGGCGAATCGGCGGGTCCGCGGCGCAGATCGGCTGGACCTTGGCGAAAGCGCAAGGTACCCCCGCCGGCATCCGCGACCTCGCCGGTGGGGCTGAGGCCGATCTGAGCTGGGAGTAGCCCGACATGGCCGACCTTATCCGCCCCGAACGGGCCCTGATTTCCGTTTCCGACAAGACCGACCTCGAAGAGATGGCTCGCGCGCTGAGCCTGCGCGGTGTCGAGCTCGTCTCGACGGGAGGCACCGCGAAGGCGCTTCGCGCCGCCGGCCTCGAGGTGCGGGACGTGTCCGAGCTGACGGGCTTTCCCGAGATGATGGACGGCCGGGTGAAGACGCTGCATCCGATGGTTCATGGCGGCCTGCTCGCGCTCCGGGACGACGCCGGTCACACGGCGTCGATGGAGGAGCACGGCATCGCCCCCATCGATATCCTCGTGGTCAATCTCTACCCCTTCGAGGCGACCGTCGCGAAAGGCGCCGACTGGGATACCTGCATCGAGAACATCGACATCGGCGGCCCGGCCATGCTGCGCGCGGCGGCGAAGAACCACGCCCATGTTGCCGTGGTGACGGATCCCGAGGATTACGGCGCTCTTCTGGAGGAGCTGGACGGGAATGACGGGGCAACGTCCTTCGCGTTCCGCCGCAACCTCGCCCAGATCACCTACGCCCGGACCGCATCCTACGACGCCGCCGTCTCCACATGGATGGCCGGCGCGATGAAGATCGAGGCGCCCCGCCGCCGGACCTTCGCCGGCACCCTGGCCCAG
Source organism: Tropicimonas sp. IMCC34011 (assembly GCF_003390865.1). Taxonomy (GTDB): domain Bacteria; phylum Pseudomonadota; class Alphaproteobacteria; order Rhodobacterales; family Rhodobacteraceae; genus Tropicimonas_B. Next base: position 510,468 of record NZ_QMEJ01000003.1, on the reverse strand, counting down.
ACCATGCGCTACGGCGAGAACCCGCACCAGTCCGCCGCCTTCTACACCGACGGCTCCGGGCGCCCGGGCGTCGCCACGGCGAAGCAGCTGCAGGGCAAGGAGCTGTCCTACAACAACATCAACGACACGGACGCGGCCTTCGAGCTGGTGTCCGAGTTCGCGGGCCAGGGCCCGGCCTGCGCCATCATCAAGCATGCCAATCCCTGCGGCGTCGCCGGCGGCGCCACCCTGGCGGACGCCTATTCCCGCGCCTTCGACTGTGACCGCACGAGCGCCTTCGGCGGCATCGTCGCGCTCAACCGGCCGCTCGACGCCGAGACCGCCGCGGCCATCGCGGAAATCTTCACCGAGGTGGTCATCGCCCCCGGCGCGGACGACGCGGCGCGCGAGATCTTCGCGGCGAAGAAGAACCTTCGCCTCCTGATCACGGACGGGCTGGCCGATCCCGCCGCGGCCGCGACGACGGTCAGACAGGTCTCGGGCGGATACCTCGTTCAGGACCGCGACGCGCATCATCTCGACCCCGCCGGCCTCACCGTCGCGACGAAGCGCGCGCCGTCGGAGGCGGAGATGGCCGACCTCATTTTCGCCTGGACCGTGGCGAAGCACGTCAAGTCGAACGCCATCGTCTATGCCAAGGACGGCGCGACCGTCGGCGTCGGCGCCGGCCAGATGAGCCGCGTGGATTCCACCCGCATTGCTGCGCGCAAGGCCGAGGACATGGCCGAGGCGCTGGGTCTCTCCGAGCCGCCGACCCGCGGCTCCGTCGTCGCCTCCGACGCGTTCTTCCCCTTCCCCGACGGCCTTCTCGCCGCCGCCGAAGCCGGGGCGACGGCCGTCATTCAGCCGGGCGGCTCCATGCGGGACAAGGACGTGATCGCCGCGGCGGACGAGGCCGGGCTCGCCATGGTGCTGACGGGCGTCCGCCACTTCAGGCACTGACGCCCCATGCGGACCTTCTGGATCACCTCTCTCCTCGCCTTCGTCGTCGACCAGGTGTCGAAGTACTGGGTCTTCTACGGGCTCGGCGTGGCGGGGAGCCGGGGGCTGGAGGTCCTGCCGCCGTATCTGGTGTTCATCACCGGCTACAACACCGGCATCAACTTCGGCCTCTTCGCGGCGGGCGAGGCGCGGCTCGTGCTGATCGGCCTTGCCCTTGCGATCTCGCTGATGCTCGCGATCTGGGCGCGGCGGAGTTTCACGACGTGGGTGCAATACGCCTCCGCCGGCCTTGTCGTCGGCGGGGCGCTCGGCAATGCGCTCGATCGCGTCTTCCATCCCGGCGTCATGGATTTTCTCAACATGTCCTGCTGCGGGATCGACAATCCCTACATCTTCAACCTCGCGGACGTGTTCATCTTCGCCGGTGCGGCGGGGTTGCTCCTGTTCACGGGGGAGCGCAAAAAGTCCCCGTGACGGGCCGTTCGCGATCCGTTAAGGAACGACAAAAGCCGGAAACGGAGGGACGGTCATGGGCAGAGCGATGAGGGTCGGACGAGCGGCCTTGCTTTGCGTGCCTCTGGCGCTTCTGGCGGCCTGCGGCGGCGATGACGGGCTGATGAACATCGGGCGGTCGCAGAACGAGCCGGACGAGTTCGCGATTCTGCCGACCAAACCCATCGAGATCCCCGGCACGCTGGACCTGCCGCCGCCCACGCCCGGCGCCGCGAACCGCACCGACCCCACGCCGGAAGCAGACACCGTCGCCGCGCTCGGCGGCAGCCCCGTCGCGCTCGCCCGCTCCGGCGAGTATCGCGGCGAGCCCGCGCTTCTCAATCAGGTGACCCGCTTCGGCGTCCGCCCGTCGATCCGCTCCGAACTGGCATCCGCAGATGCCGCCTTCAGGCGGGACAACCGCGGCCGGCTGCTGGAACGCGTGTTCAACGTGAACCGGTATTACAGCGTCTATGCGGGGCAATCGCTCGACCAGCACCGGGAGCTGGAACGCTTCCGCCGCCTCGGTGTCCGCACCGTCGGCGCACCGCCCGATCCGGCGGAGTAAGGTCTCGAGGGATCTCGGCCCGATCCGAACGTGAGGCCGGGCGAACAGGCCCGAGCCCTCTGCGCAGACCCTCCGCGGGAAACACGCCTTCTCACAAGAGCGTTCAGCATGTTGCCGCGGCGGCGGCCCTGCGCAATCTTGCCGCGAATGCAAAGTAACGGAGATTGCCCATGACGCGGCTTCCCGGCGCCGCCGCCCTCGTGGCGGCCGCTCTCGCACCGGGCTTCGCCCAGGCGGTGGGAGAGGTCACGGATTTCACGCTTGAGAACGGCATGGAGGTCGTGGTGATCGAGGATCACCGCGCCCCCGTTGCGGTCAACATGGTCTGGTACGAGGTCGGTGCCGCCGACGAGCCGGCCGGAACATCGGGCATCGCCCATTTTCTCGAGCATCTGATGTTCAAGGGTACGGACGAGATGGAGAGCGGCGAGTTCTCCGAGACCGTTGCCCTTCAGGGCGGCTCGGACAACGCGTTCACAAGCTGGGACTACACCGGCTATTACCAGCGCGTCGCCGCCGACCGGCTCGACCTGATGATGCAGATGGAAGCGGACCGGATGACGGACCTCGTCCTCACCGACGAGGTCGTCCTGCCGGAGCGGGACGTGATCCTCGAGGAGCGCAACCAGCGGGTCGAGAACGATCCCGGCGCGCTTTTCGGCGAACAGCGCCGCGCCGCCCAGTTCCTGAACCACCCCTACGGCATACCGGTGATCGGCTGGCGCCACGAGATGGAGGAGCTGTCCCGCCAGGACGCACTGGACTTCTACGAGAGGTACTACGCGCCGAACAACGCGATCCTCGTTGTCGCGGGGGACGTGAACCCGGACGAGGTGCGCGCACTGGCCGAGACCCATTTCGGCCCGATCCCGGCGAACCCGGACCTGCCCGAGCGGACGCGACCGCAGGAGCCGCCGCAGCTCGCCGCGCGCCACCTCGAGATGACCGATCCCCGCGTCGCACAGCCCGCCGTGATGCGGACCTACACCGTGCCTGAGCGGGATCCCGGCGATCAGGAGGAGGCCGCGGCGCTGACCCTTCTCGCCGCGCTTCTGGGCGGCTCCCGTCAGACCTCGCTGATGGCACGGACGCTCGAACTCGAAGAGGCCGTCGCGCTCTACACCTCCGCCTACTACGACGGCACCTCGGTGGATGACGCGTCGTTCTCCATCGCCCTCGTGCCGGCCGAAGGGCGCTCGCTGGAAGAGGCCGAGGCCGATATCGACCGCGTGATCGACCGGTTCCTCGAGGATGGCGTCGACGCCGCGCAGTTCGAGCGGATCAAGAGCCAGGTTCGCGCCGGCGAAATCTACGCCCGGGATAGCCTCCAGGGCCTTGCCCGTCGCTACGGCGAAGCCCTCGCGGTGGGGCTCACCGTCGAGGACGTCCAGACCTGGCCGGATATCCTCGAGGCGGTGACCAGAGAGGACGTGATGGCCGCAGCCCGGAGCGCGCTGCGCCCAGCGGCGTCCGTCACCGGCTACCTCTCCGGCCCGGAGAACATGGCAGAGGCCGACCCCGTACCGGCCGAGACGCCGGATCCCGCACAGGAAGAGGCCGGCGCGACCGGCGAGGAGGCGATCCAATGATCCTCTACCGCACCGTCGCCGCGGCGGGCCTTGCCCTCCTTGCGGCCACCGCAGCCCAAGCCGAGATCGACGTCGAGGAGATCACCTCCCCCGGTGGCGTCGAGGCGTGGCTGGTCGAGGAACCCTCCATCCCCTTCGTCGCGCTGGAATTGCGCTTCGAGGGCGGCGCATCGCTTGACGAGGACGGCAAGCGCGGCGCGATCAACTTGATGACGGGGCTGCTCGAGGAAGGCGCCGGCGACATGGACGCCGAAGCCTTCACCATCGCGAAGGAGGAGCTGGCCGCCTCGATCCAGTTCGACGTCTGGGACGATGCGTTCTCCGTCTCCGCGCGGTTCCTGTCGGAGGATATCGATGAGGCGATGGACCTTATTCACCTCGCCCTGACGGAGCCCCGCTTCGACGATCGCGCGGTGGAACGGGTGCGGGCGCAGGTCCTCTCCGGCCTCGCCTCCGATGCCGTCGATCCCGGCTCCATCAGCCAGCGGACCTTCGACGAACTGGCCTTCGGCGAACACCCCTACGGCTCGTCGCTGCAGGGGACTCCCGAGAGCGTTCGCGCGCTGACGGCCGATGATCTGGAAACCGCGCGCCAGCGGGTTCTGGCGACGGATCGCATCCATGTCGCCGCCGTTGGCGACATCGACGCCGAAACACTGGGCCGCGAGCTCGACGAGCTTCTTGACGGCCTTCCGCCCGAAGGCCCCGCCCTTCCCGAAGATACCGCATTCGAAGCCGGCGGCGGGGTCACCGTCGTCCCCTTCGACACGCCGCAATCGGTCGTCACCTTCGGACAGGCAGGCATCGACCGCGACGATCCGGACTTCTTCCCCGCCTACGTGATGAACCACATCCTCGGCGGGGGCGGCTTCGAATCGCGCCTGATGGAGGAGGTCCGGGAGAAGCGCGGCCTGACCTACGGCGTAGGAACCGCGCTTTATTCCATGGATCACGCCGACCTGCTTCTCGGCTCGGTCGCCTCTGCCAACGACCGCGTCGCCGAGACGGTGGACGTGATCCGGTCGGAATGGGAGCGCCTGTCGGAGGAGGGCGTGACGGAGGCCGAGCTCGACCGCGCCAAGACCTACCTCACCGGCGCCTACCCTCTTCGCTTCGACGGCAACGCGCGGATCGCCAACATCCTCGTTTCCATGCAGATGGACGATCTGCCCGTCTCCTATCTCGAGGAGCGCAATGCCATGGTCGAGGCGGTGACGCTGGATGACGTGGCCCGCGTCGCGGACCGGCTGATCGATCCCGATACCCTGCGCTTCGTCGTCGTCGGCCAGCCGGAGGACCTGCAGGACACGAACTGAGACTGTGCCGCGTCGGGACCCCGCGATCCCGGCGCGGCGTCGGCCTTCACGCGGTACGCGCCGCGCGCAACTTTCTCGCGATGATCTGATTGGCGCCCCGCCAACACGCCCCCCCGACGTCCACGCCGCATCACGCTCCCGCACCGCCATTGCGCGGGATGCGGCGCCGCGCTACGTCGATCAGGCGGAAGCTGACAAGGACGCGAGCCCATGCGCCATCCCGAATTCGAGGCGATGCTGCACGATGCCCGTCTCTATCCCCAGATCTGGCGCATCGTTGCCGGTCTTCTGCTTCTGATCATCGTCTATGTCGGCTGCACCGCGATCGTGCTCGGAATCACCGCGGCGCTCCTCGCGGGGGCGGGCAGCGTCTACGATATCCTGCCGTTCCTCACGACCCTCGCCACCGCCTACACGCCCGGCCAGGTCCTCACGCTTCTCCTGACCTTCTCCGGGATGTTCATCGGCGCGCTCGTCGCGGCCGCGGCACTGCACTTCCGCGGGCCGGGCTCGCTTTTCGGACCATGGTCCGAGTGGCGCCGCGGGTTCCTCGCGGCCCTTGTGGTGGCCCTGCCCGTGCTCGGCCTCCTGACCGCCATCGGGTGGCTCTTCGACGCGCCGGCGCCCAATCTCGACGCGGCCACCTGGGCAATGCTCCTGCCGCTCTCCCTCCCGCTTCTCCTGCTCCAGACCGGATCGGAGGAACTGGTCTTCCGCGGCTACCTGATGCAGCAACTCGCCGCGCGCTTCCGCGCCCGCTGGATCTGGTACTGGCTGCCGGCGATCCTCTTCGCGCTGCTTCACTGGTCGCCCGAGGCGGGCGCGAACCTGCCGCTCGTCCTGCTGTCCGCGCTGACCTTCGGACTGATCGCGGCGGACCTCACCGAGCGGACAGGCTCCCTCGGCGCCGCGATGGGGCTGCACTTCGCCAACAACTTCATCGCTCTCCTCCTCGTATCCATCGAGGACACGATCACGGGCCTCGCGCTCTATGTCTCGGACGTGCCGATCGGCGAGACCGGCGCGCAGAGCCTCGGTATGGGCTTCTCCATCGTCGTCCTCGTGGGCATCTGGGCGATTCTTGTGCGTGTGCTCGACCGGTAGATCCCGCTCCATCACGCCCAAGTCGATTGCGCTTCGGGCGCGCGCGTCCTATCTCCTGCGCCACTGTCCTAGACCCTGACCGCCAGACGGAAGGCCGCATGAACTGGATCACCAACTACGTCCGGCCCAAGATCAACTCGCTCTTCTCCCGTCGCGAAGTGCCGGAGAACCTTTGGACCAAGTGCCCCGAATGCGGCACGATGCTGTTCCATCGCGAGCTGAGGGATAACCTCAACGTCTGCTCGGCCTGCGACCACCACATGTCGATCACGCCGCGGGACCGCTTCGCGACGCTGTTCGACGGCGGCACCTTCGTCGAGGTGAAGGTGCCCGACCCGGTCACGGACCCGCTGCAGTTCCGCGATCAGAAGCGCTACGGCGACCGCCTGAAGACGGCACAGCGCCAGACCGGGGAGCACGAGGCGATGCTGGTCGCCGAGGGCGAGATCGGCCGCACGCCGGTCGTCGCAGCGGCGCAGGACTTCTCCTTCATGGCCGGCTCGATGGGCATGTACGTCGGCAACGCGATCATCGCCGCGGCAGAGCGCGCGGTGAAGCTGAAGCGCCCGCTGATCCTGTTCTCCGCCGCCGGTGGCGCGCGGATGCAGGAAGGCATTCTCAGCCTGATGCAGATGCCTCGCACGACGGTCGCGGTGGACATGCTGAAGGATGCGGGCCTGCCCTACATCGTCGTGCTGACACACCCCACCACTGGCGGCGTCACGGCAAGTTACGCGATGCTGGGGGATGTCCACATCTCCGAGCCGAACGCGCTCATCTGCTTTGCCGGCCCGCGCGTGATCGAACAGACGATCCGGGAGAAGCTCCCGGAGGGCTTCCAGCGCGCCGAGTACCTGCTCGACCACGGGATGCTCGACCGCGTCACGCACCGCAAGCAGCTCCGCCAGGAGCTCATCCAGATCACCCGGATGCTCCTCGGGCTGCCGCAAGCGGTCGCCGGGGACCTGCCGGCCCCCGATCCCGAGCCCGCTCCTGTCCCGCTGCCCGAGCCGGCCGAGGCGACCAAGGGCGACACGGGCAAGACGCCGGCCGCCCCGGCCCCGGACGAGCAGGGCAAACCGGGCGCCGCGGTTCAGGCCGCCTCCACCAAGCCCCCGGCGAAGTGACACCCCGGATCGACGCTCTTCTGGGGCGGATCGCAGAGCGCCATCCGCCCCAGATCGAGCTCGGCCTTGGCCGCACCCACGCCCTGCTCGCGGCGCTCGGCAACCCGCACCTGTCCCTGCCACCGGTGGTCCATATCGCCGGGACGAACGGGAAGGGCTCGACCCTCTCGATGGTCCGCGCGGGGCTTGAGGGGGCCGGCCTGAAGGTCCACGCCTACACCTCGCCCCATCTCGTGCGGTTCTCGGAACGGATCGTTCTGGCAGGGGAAGAGATCGAAGAGGACCGCCTCGCCTCCGCGCTCGAGGCCGTTCTCGCTGCCGGCCTTCCCGCCACCTATTTCGAAGCGATCACATGCGCCGCCTTCCGCGCCTTCGCGGACGTGCCTGCGGATATGCTCCTCCTCGAGGTCGGCATGGGCGGCACGGGCGACACGACGAACGTCGTGGACGCGCCCGCCCTCACCATAATCACCCCCGTCGCGATGGATCACGAGCGATTCCTCGGTGACACGCTGGCGAAGATCGCGGGCGAAAAGGCCGGCATACTCAAGCGCGCAGTGCCCGCCATCGTCGGCCCGCAGGAGGACGAGGCGCTGGAGGTGATCGAGGCCCGCGCCGCGCGGCTCGGCGCCCCCCTTTTCGCCCACGGCCAGCACTGGCACGTCGGCGTCGAGCACGGCCGTCTCGTCTATCAGGACGAAACCGGCCTCCTCGACCTGCCGCTTCCCGCCCTCGCGGGGCCGCACCAGGTCGCCAATGCCGGCACCGCGCTGGCCGCGCTCCGCGCGCTCGGCCGCGATGCCGGGGCGGACGCCGCGATGACGAATGCCCGCTGGCCGGCCCGGATGCAGCGACTGCGGTCAGGCGCGCTGACGGATCTCGCCTCGGAAGCGGAACTCTGGCTCGACGGCGGGCACAACCCCCACGCCGCCGCCGCTCTCGCCGCGACGCTGGACACGCTGCCCCGGCGGACGACCCATCTCGTCATCGCGCAGCTGGCGGACCGCGATCCCGCCGCCTTCCTCGCCCCCCTCGCGCCCCATGTCGCGTCCGTCACGGCGATTCCGATCCCGAACGAGGACAAGGCCCACGCCCCCGAAACGCTGGCCGCTGCCGCCCGTACCTTCGGTCTTTCCGCCAGCACGGCAGACACCGCGGAGGACGCGGTCGCGCGTATCGCAACGCGCGATCCCGCGGCCCGCATCGTCATCTGCGGATCGCTCTACCTCGCAGGCGCCATCCTCTCCCGGACCGCCTGAGGTTCATCTTTCCGGACAATACCCCGGGGGAGCCTGACGCAAGGCAGGCGGGGGCAGCGCCCCCGTCCTTCATTCGCGGCCCCAGCCCTCCGCCTGCATTTCGCGCAGACGGCTCGCGGTGCGCTCGAACTCGAAGCTCCCCTCGCCCTCGACGTAGAGCGATTCGGGTGTGTCCGCCGCCGTGCAGACGAGACGGACCCGCGCCTCGTAGAGCGCATCGATCAGCGTCACGAAGCGCTTGGCCTCGTTGAAGTTCGAGCGGGAGAGGCGCGGCACGCCGATCAGCACCAGCACCCGGATGGCATCCGCGAGCGCGAGATAATCCGCTGGCCCGAGTGGCCGTCCGCACAGATCGTAGAAGGAGGACTTCACGACGCCGCCGGCATAGTCCTCCACCCGAACCTCGCGGCCCTTCACGCGCAGGACGAGCGGCTCGCTTTCGCCCTTCGACAGGTCCTGCCATATCGCCTCGACCTCAGCCCGCGCCTCCCGCGTGTCGGGAGAGAAGTAGACATCCCCGCCCGACAGGCGGTCCTGCCGGTAATCGGTGGGCGAGGCGAGGTGGTGAACCTCCATTCGCTCCTCGATGAGCTCGATGAAGGGAACGAAGAGCTGGCGGTTGAGACCGTTCTTGTAGAGCTCGGCCGGCTCCCGGTTGGATGTCGTCACGATGGCGACCCCGCCTGCGAACAGCCGCTCGAAGAGCCGTCCGACGATCATCGCATCCGCGATGTCGGAGATCTGCATCTCGTCGAGACAGAGCACGTCGAGCTTCTCGGCGATCTCTTCCGCGACCGGCTTGACCGCGTCGTCCACGCCCGTCTTCCTGGCGCGGTCCATCCCGTCATGGACCTCCTGCATGAAGGCGTGGAAGTGCACCCGGCGGGTCCGGCCGCCGGGGGAATTCGCAGCGAAGAGGTCCATGAGCATGGACTTGCCCCGCCCGACGCCCCCCCAGAGATAGAGGCCCTTCACCGGCTCCGGCCCGCCGCGCTTGAAGAACCCGCGAAGGCCCGAACGCGCTTCGGGCCGCGCTTCAACGCGGGCCCGGAACGCGTCCAGCTCCGCCACCGCCTCCTCCTGCGCCGGGTCGCGGGACAGCGCGCCGGAGGAGATTTCGTGCTCGTAGATATCGGTCAGCGTCTGGCTCATGGGCGAGGGATGTAAGGCGATGCGGCGGGGGCCGCCAGTCCCGACACCTGCGATCCCGTGATGTCGTTCATCACGAGACCTGCTTTGACACCGCCCGTGCGCCGCGCCAATGCTACGCCATGATACGCTCCGATCGCCTCCTGACGCCCGTCCTTCTCGGCGGCTGCCTGATCCTGATGCTCTCCTTCGCGGTCAGGGCCTCCTTCGGGGTGTTCCAGATCCCGATCGGTGAGGAGTTCGGCTGGCCCCGGGCGGAGTTCTCGCTGGCGATCGCGATCCAGAACCTCGCCTGGGGCATCGGTCAGCCGATCTTCTCTGCCTTCGCCGAGCGCTTCGGTGACCGCAAGGCCATTGCCCTCGGGGCCGTCGTCTATGCCGCGGGCCTCGTGCTGTCCGCCGCCGCGGTCACCCCCGCGCAGCACCAGCTTCTCGAGATCCTCGTGGGCTTCGGCGTCGCCGGTACGGGCTTCGGGGTGATCCTCGCCGTGGTCGGCCGCGCAGCCAGCGCGGAGAACCGCAGCATGGCGCTCGCGGTCACGACGGCGGCGGGATCCGCGGGACAGGTCTTCGGCGCACCGGCTGCGGAATTCATGCTCGGCGTGATGAGCTGGCAGTCGGTCTTCCTCGTCTTCGCCGCCGTGATCCTCGGCTCCCTCGTCGCCCTTCCCGCGATGCGGAGCCCGGCCCCCGCCGCCTCCCCCTCCGAACTGGAGGAGACGCTCGGCCAGATCCTCGTCCGCGCCGCGCGGGATCCATCCTACACGCTGATCTTTCTCGGCTTCTTTTCCTGTGGCTACCAGCTCGGCTTCGTGACGGCGCATTTCCCGGCCTTCGTCACCGAGGTCTGCGGACCGATCCTGCCGGGCGGCATCCTGCACAACATTGGCATCACAACGACCTCCGCCCTCGGCGCGGTCTCGATCTCCCTGATCGGCGTGGCCAATATCGCGGGCACGCTCCTCGCCGGCTGGGCGGGCCGGCGTTTCCCGCGCAAGTACCTCCTGTCCGGGATCTACACGGCACGCACCTTCGTTGCCGCCGCGTTCATCCTCGTCCCCATGAGCCCCGCTACGGTGATCCTCTTCTCGATCGCGATGGGCGCGCTCTGGCTGGCGACGGTGCCGCTGACGTCAGGCCTCGTCGCCCATATCTGGGGCCTGCGCTACATGGGGACGCTCTACGGCATCGTCTTCTTCAGTCACCAGCTCGGCAGCTTCCTCGGAGTCTGGCTCGGCGGGCAGCTCTATGATGCGACCGGGAGCTACAACGCCGTCTGGTGGATCGGTGTGGGCGTCGGCGCCTTCTCGGCCATCGTGCACCTCCCGGTGAGGGAGGAGAGGACGCCCCTGCCCGCGGCCGCCTAGAGGAGCCCCTCCGCCCGCAGCCTCGCCGCCCACCCCTCGGGCCCATCGAAAAGATGGGTCTGCCACCCCCGCGCTGCTGCGGCCTCGATATTGTCCGGGCGGTCATCCGCGAAGAGAAGCGCCGAGGGCGCCACGCCGCAATCGGCCTCCACCTCAGCGTAGATCGCGGCATCGGGCTTTGCGAGGCGCATGTGACCGGAGATGTAGCGCCGGTCGAACTCCTGCAGGAACGGGTACTCCTGCTCCGCGAGCGCGAAGGTCTCCACCCCGAAATTGGACAGCGCGAAGACCGGCGTTCCGTTCGAGCGAAGCTTGCGCAGGATGTCGACCGTGGCGTCGATGGCCGGGGCGGCAAGCTCGAGCCAGTTGTCGTGCCACATCAGGATCTCGGCGGTCCAGTCCGGATAACGCGCGGCGGTCGCGTGGACGGTGTCGCGAAAGGCACCGCCCCGATCCACCGTGTCGTTCATTCCGTGCAGGTCCACCGCGGCGAACATCTCCCGTCGCCGCGCCTCCCCGATCCGCGCGTCGTACCAGCGCTCCGGCTGCCACTCGATCAGCACGTTGCCAATGTCGAAGACGACCGCTTCCACGCTCATTGGATCCGCTCCAGAGCGACCGCGATGCCCTGCCCCCCGCCGATGCACATGGTCACGATGGCGCGCCGCCCTCCGGTTCGCTCAAGGAACGAAAGGGCCTTCACCGTCAGGATCGCGCCTGTCGCGCCGACGGGGTGGCCGAGGGCGATCGCGCCACCGCTCGGATTCACGCATGCCTCGTCCAGCCCGAGCGCGCGGTTCACCGCGATGGCCTGCGCCGCGAAGGCCTCGTTCGATTCGATCACGTCGAAATCCGCGGCGCCGAGTCCCAGCTTTTCGAGGAGCGTTTCCACCGCCGGGATCGGTCCGATCCCCATCACCTCGGGCCGTACCCCCGAATGCGCGTAGCCGAGGATCCGGGCCTTCGGCGAGAGGCCGGCGCGCTCGGCCGCGTCCGCCCGCGCCAGGACCAGCGCGGCCGCGCCATCGTTGATGCCGCTGGCATTGCCGGCCGTCACGGTTCCCTCCTTGGCGAAGGCGGGCTTCAGGGCGGCCAGCTTGTCGGCGGAGGTGTCCTTCGGGTGCTCATCGGTATCGAAAAGCACAGTGCTGCGCTTCGACTGGATCTCCACCGGCACGATTTCGTCTCTGAAGACGCCACCGGCAATGGCCGCCGCAGCGCGGCGCTGGCTCTCGAGGGCGAAGGCGTCCTGATCCTCGCGCGAGATGCCGTGCTCGCGGGCCACGTTCTCCGCCGTCACGCCCATATGGCCCGTTCCGAAGGGACAGTTGAGCGCGCCGAGCATCATGTCCTGCGCGCGCATGTCGCCCATTTTCTGACCCCAGCGAACGGAAGGGTTGATGAAGGGCGACCGGCTCATGCTCTCTGCGCCGCCCGCGACGGCGAAGTCCGCATCGCCGAGCGCGAGGCCCTGCACCGCCGAGACGATCGCCTGAGCGCCCGATCCGCAGAGCCGATTCACGTTCATGGCGGGCGTGGTGTCGGGGATGCCGGCCTCCATCGCCGCGGCCCGGGCGAGATACATGTCCCGCGGTTCGGTGTTGATGACATGCCCGAAAACGACAGACCCGATCTGCTCGGGCGCCACGCCGGCACGCTCCAGCGCGGCGGTGGTCACGATGGCGCCGAGGCGGATCGGCGGGACCGAGGCGAGCGCGCCGCCGAATGTGCCGATGGCGGTCCGCGCGCCGCCGAGGATTACGATCTCGTCCATGTCTCAGGCCTCCCTGCCGTTCGGCACGAGGCTACAAGCTGGCCATCGTTGCCGGAAGAGCCCGCGCCGCAGCGTCGCGCGGCCAGATCTTTGTGAATTGTTCACGTGTTCGGCTTAGAATCGAACGTGCGTTAACCGCATCTCAACGGAGGACGCCTTACGAAATTTCGCAGAAATTTCGTGCTACGGTTGGATCAGGCAACGGGGCGCAATTCCTCGCGGCCCCGCTCCGTCACCAGCCACGCGCGCCGCCCTTCGATCACCGCGACCGACAGCGGACCGCCGTAGGCCGCGCCCGTATCGAGATCCAGCCGGTTGCCGTAATGCGTCGCTGCCTTCACCGGGGTGTGCCCATGCACGATGAGCGCGCCGTGCTCCATAGGGTCCGACAGGAACGGCTCGCGAATCCACACCAGATCGTCCTCCACCTGATCCGCCAGAGGAATGCCCGGACGCACGCCGGCATGGCAGTAGAACGCCTCACCCCGCACGATCCGCGTCGGCAGGCCATCGAGGAACGTCCGGTGTGCCTCGGGAACCGCCTCGATCGCATCGGCGTGGATCTCCGCCGCGCTTCGCCGTTCATCCACGTCCACCCCGTAGGACGCCAGCGTCGCACGTCCGCCAAGCGGCGGTGCCAGCCAGTTCAGATCGTCCCTCAAAGGATCCCGCGCGCTTCGCGGCCTCAGGAAATGCGCCATCATCCGATCATGGTTTCCCATGATGACATGCCATCGCGGATCCGCGTCCGCCGCAATCAGGCGCTCGATGACGCCGCGCGAATCCGGCCCCCGGTCCGTCAGATCACCGAGATGGATCACCGGCGCATCCTCATCGCCATGGGCCGCCCGATCCGCCGCGATACGGTCGTGGGCGGCTTCGAGCAATTCGCGCTGCCCGTGAATGTCGCCGATGGCGTAGGTCTGCATTCCGCCCGTCCCCTTTCGACCACGAAAAAGGCGCGGCAGCCGAACCGCCACCGCGCCTCCCGTCTTCTAGCTACGCGTCCAAGGCGCCTCAGGCGACCTCGAAATGGAGCGGCCGCACGCGGGTGAACTTGCCGGAGCTTTCGAGCTTCTCCTGCACGTCCTCCGGCAGATCCGCGTCGAGCTGAAGCAGCGCGATGGCGTCCCGTCCCCGTTCGGCCCGGCCTAGGGTGAAGTTCGCGATGTTCACCCCGTTCTCGCCCAGCGTGTTGCCGAGCGTGCCGATGATGCCCGGCATGTCCTGGTTGGTGGAGTAGAGCATGTGCTCCCCGATCTCGGCGTCGATGTTGATGCCCTTGATCTGGATGAACCGCGGCTTGCCATCGGAGAACACCGTGCCGGCCACGGACCGCTCGCGCTCCTCGGAGACCATGGTGATCTTGATGTAGGCTTCGAACGCGCCGGACTGCCCTTGGGTCGTGCGGCTGATCTGGATGCCCCGCTCCTTGGCCACCACGGGGGCGGAGACCATGTTCAGATCGGGGTTCGAGGACTTCATCAGCCCGGCGATGGCGGCGCATCCGAGCGCGTCGAGATTCATCTCGGCGACGATACCGTCATAGGTGATGTTGACGGCCTTGATCGCCTCGTCGGTCACCTGTCCGATAAAGGCGCCCAGATGTTCGGCGAGCTTGACCCAGGGGCCCATGATCGCGGCTTCCTCGGCGGTGACGGACGGCATGTTGAGCGCGTTCGTCACGGCGCCCGTCAGCAGGTAATCTGACATCTGCTCCGCGACTTGGAGGGCGACGTTTTCCTGCGCTTCGGTCGTGGCGGCGCCGAGATGCGGCGTTACGACGACGTTGGGCAGGTTGAACAGCGGCGAGGCGGTCGCCGGCTCTTCGGCGAAGACGTCGAACGCGGCGCCCGCGACGCGGCCGTCCTTCAGAGCCTCTGCCAGCGCCTCCTCGTCCACGAGACCGCCGCGGGCGCAGTTGATGATCCGCACGCCTTTCTTGAGCTTGGCGATGTTCTCGCGGGAGAGGATGTTCCTGGTCTTCTCCGTCAGCGGCACGTGCAGCGTGATGAAATCCGCCTTCGCCAAGAGCTCGTCCAGCTCGACCTTGCGCACGCCGAGCTCGGTCGCGCGTTCCTCGCTCAGGAACGGATCGTAGGCGATGACCTTCATCCGAAGCCCGCGGGCACGGTCGATCACGATGGAGCCGATGTTGCCCGCGCCGATCACGCCGAGGGTCTTGCCGGTGACCTCGACGCCCATGAAGCGGGACTTCTCCCACTTGCCGGCATGGGTGGAGGCGCTGGCCTCCGGGATCTGGCGAGCGCAGGCCATCATCATGGAGATGGCGTGCTCGGCCGTGGTGATCGAGTTGCCGAAGGGCGTGTTCATCACGATGACGCCCTTCTTCGAGGCCTGCGGGATGTCCACGTTGTCGACGCCGATGCCGGCGCGGCCGATCACCTTGAGGTTGGTGGCCTGCTCGAGAATCTTCTCGGTCACCTTCGTCGCAGAGCGGATGGCGAGGCCGTCATACTGGCCGATCACCTCGGCGAGCTTGTCCTTGTCCTTGCCGAGGGACGGCTCGAAATCGACATCGATGCCGCGGTCGCGGAAGATCTGGACGGCGGTTTCCGACAGCTTGTCGGATACGAGAACCTTGGGCGCCATGAGGGGGCACTCCTTCAAAGCTTGAAAATGGGAAAGGGAGCCCGCCCCGGGGCCATGCCGGGGCCGGGCTCGTATCGGGTCCGATCAGGCGGCGGCTTCCTGCGCCTCGATCTCGGCGTGGAAGGCCCAGTCGATCCAGGGCATCAGCGCGACGACATCGGCGGTCTCGACCGTGGCACCGCACCAGATCCGCAGGCCCGGAGGCGCATCGCGGTAGGCCCCCAGATCGAGCCCGACACCTTCTTTTTCGAGCCGCTTCTGCACCGCCTTGGCGAACGCCGCCCCGTCCGCGATCCGCGAATCGGTGAACTTCAGGCAAACCGAGGTGTTGGAGCGGATCGCCGGATCAGCCGGAAGGAACTCGATCCAGTCATTCTTCTCGACGAACTCCGCGATGGCCGCGGTATTCGCATCGGCGCGTCCGATCATGCCGCGGAGCCCGCCCACGGACGCCGCCCAGTCGAGGGCGAAGAGGTAATCCTCCACGCAGAGCATGGACGGGGTGTTGATAGTCTCGCCGCGGAAGATCCCCTCGTTGAGTTTGCCGCCCTTCGTCAGGCGGAAGATCTTCGGCAGCGGCCAGGCCGGGGTGTAGCTCTCGAGCCGCTCCACGGCCCGGGGCGACAGGATCAGGACGCCGTGCGCCGCCTCGCCGCCCAGGGCCTTCTGCCAGGAGAAGGTCACGACATCGAGCTTGTCCCAGGGAAGGTCCTGCGCGAAGGCGGCCGAGGTCGCGTCGCAGAGCGTCAGGCCCTCGCGGTCCGCCGGGATCGCGTCTCCGGAGGGAACACGAACGCCGCTCGTCGTTCCGTTCCACGTGAAGCAAACGTCCCGGCTCCAGTCGAGGGACGCGAGATCGACGATCTCGCCGTACTCCGCCTCATGGACGGTCGCATCGAGCTTGAGCTGCTTGACCGCATCGGTGACCCAGCCCGCGCCGAAGCTCTCCCACGCGACCATCTCGACCGGGCGCGCGCCCAGCATGGTCCACATCGCCATCTCGAAGGCGCCGGTGTCGGAGCCTGGAACGATGCCGATGCGATAGTCCTCGGGAACTTCCAGAACCTCCCGCGTGCGGTCGATCGCGAGCTTCAGCCGCTCCTTGCCGATCGCGGCACGGTGAGACCGTCCGAGCGACTCCGTGCTCAGCTTCGACACATCGTATGTGGGGGGTTTGGCGCAGGGGCCGGACGAAAAACGCGGATTGGCCGGCCGCGTGGCCGGAGCATCGTGTGCCATTGGTGCTACCCTTCCAGATAAGCGCCCCTCGTTGGGGAGGGGTGTCCCGCCGCCGGACATACATCACGGCCGCACGGTTGCAAGTGCCTATCTTGCGAACTTCCCCTTCGCCCTCGGGAAGAGCCGATTACTCCCGCCGGAGACGCCCGGCGATCTGGACCCCGCCCCGGCGGCGCGCGTAGAAGCGCCCTGCCGCACAAATCCCTCCGGAGACGCCTTCCATGTTCGTCGTCACGCTCCTGACCAGCCCGAAAGACCCCGCACTCGATCCCGCCCTCGTTTCGTCCCTGCGCGATGCGACGGGCGGCGGGGACGCGGTCTGGCTTGCGCCGGACGAGGCGGCGGAGTTCACCGTCCCCGCCCTGCCCGGCAATCGCTGGGAGATCTGGGAGGAGCTTCAGGCGCGCGGCGTGGACATGTGCGTTCAACCCGCCGAAGGGCGCCGCAAGCGCCTTCTGATCGCGGACATGGACAGCACGATGATCGAGCAGGAATGCATCGACGAGCTGGCGGACATGGCCGGCGTCGGCCCCCATGTCTCGGAGATCACGGCCCGTGCGATGAACGGCGAGTTGGATTTCGAGGGCGCGCTGCGCGAACGCGTGGCACTCCTGAAGGACCTTCCCGAAAGCGTCATCGGCGAGGTGCTGGACAGCCGCATCACCCTCGCTCCCGGTGGCCGCACGCTCGTTGCGACGATGAAGAGGGACGGCGCCGAGACGCTGCTGGTCTCGGGCGGCTTTACCGCTTTCACCACCCGCATCGCCGGCCTCCTCGGCTTCGACAGGAACCGCGCCAACACGTTGCTGGCCGAGGATGGGCGCCTGACGGGCGAGGTTGCCGAGCCGATTCTGGGGCGTCAGGCCAAGGTGGACGCACTGACCGAGGTCACGGCTGAGCTTGGCCTCACGCCGGCGGACGCCATCGCCGTCGGTGACGGGGCGAACGATCTCGGGATGCTCCACCTTGCGGGCTCCGGCGTCGCCCTTCATGCCAAACCCGCGGTCGCCGCGGAATGCGAGCTGCGCATCAACCATGGCGATCTGACCGCCCTTCTCTACCTGCAAGGCTACGCGAAGAGCGAGTTCGCCTGACCTCGCACATCATGGGCCGGCGCCGCCCCGCGCCATGGCCGCCCACTTGCTCGCGCGGCGCCTGCCCTGTATGCCCTCGCGCGTCAGCCTCAGGAGCGAAAGCCATGGACAAGTTCACCACCCTGACCGGCATCGCGGCGCCGCTGCCGATGATGAATGTCGACACCGACATGATCATTCCCAAGCAGTTCCTCAAGACGATCAAGCGCTCCGGGCTCGGCAAGAACCTGTTCGACGAGATGCGCTTCGACGATGACGGCCGCGAGATCGACAGCTTCGTGCTGAACAAGCCCGCCTACCGGGACGCGGAGATCCTCGTCGCCGGCGACAATTTCGGCTGCGGCTCCTCGCGCGAGCATGCGCCGTGGGCCCTGCTCGATTTCGGCATCCGCTGCGTCATCGCGCCGTCCTTCGCGGACATCTTCTTCAACAACTGCTTCAAGAACGGCATCCTGCCCATCGCCCTGCCGCAGGAGCAGGTGGACGCGCTGATGAAGGATGCCGAGAAGGGCGCGAACGCCCGGATGACCGTCGATCTCGAGGCCCAGACGGTCACGACGTCGGACGGCGAGGTGTTCTCCTTCAAGGTAGACAGCTTCAAGAAGCACTGTCTCCTCAACGGGCTGGACGACATCGCCCTGACCTTCGAGAAGGTCGCCGCGATCGATGCCTTCGAGGGAACGGCCTCCCAGGCGCGCCCCTGGGTCTGATTTACCTACAGTTGGCCCGCGCCCGCGTCTCAGACGTCGTGGCGCGGCGCCTTTCCTGAGGGGGCGGCATAGGGCCGGGTGACATCCCTCAGCGACACGTCGAGACATTCGACATCGAGCGCAACGGCCCCGTCCCCCGCCAGCGTCAGGATCAGCCGCCCCGTCCCGTCCTCCCCCGGCTCGAAGCCGATCGAGAGAAGCGACAGGACCAGATCCGGGTCCGAGCGATCGATGCCCGTGGTCTTCGCCCCGATCATGTCCTCGACCAGAAGCAGGCTCTGGACCCGCTCGAAGGGCCGCCCTTCGGCGCGCGCCGCATCCGCATCTTCCCAGCGGAACCGGTTGATCAGCGCGGCAAAGCGGCGCTTCGTCTTCTGGATGCGCATCTCGGTAATCGGGTAGACGGCATCCTGCACCAAGGCCGAGATCACCGGCAGCGACGCGGCATCCATCGCCTTGATGAAGAGCGGCATGTCGGAGGCCGGGCCGCCATCCTCGAACCGCGCATCGCCCTGCGTCGCACCGGAGGACTGACTGCGATCAGCCATCGTCCGGCTCCCGCCTGATCCGCGCGCCGCAGGCCCGGAGCTTCTCTTCCAGACGCTCGTAGCCGCGATCGAGGTGATAGACGCGCTTGACCTGCGTCTCGCCCTCCGCCGCGAGCCCTGCGAGGACCAGCGACACCGACGCGCGCAGGTCGGTCGCCATGACCGGCGCGCCCTTCAGACGCTCGACGCCCGTGACCGTCGCCGTGCCGCCGTGCACGTCGATGGAGGCGCCCATCCGGATCAGCTCGGGCGCGTGCATGAAGCGGTTCTCGAAAATCATCTCTTCCAGCTTGCTCTTTCCCTCGGCCACGCAGAGCATCGCCATCATCTGCGCCTGAAGGTCAGTGGGGAAACCGGGGAAAGGTTCCGTGCGAACGTCCACCGCCTTCAGCGGACCGTTGCGGCGGGAGACGACGAGACCGTCCGCGCTCTCCTCGATATCCACGCCGGCCGCCTCCAGCTTGTCAGCGAACGCCGCGACGAGCTCGCGAGAGCCGCCGACGAGTTCGACGCGTCCGCCGGTGATCGCGGGGGCCAGCATGTAGGTGCCGAGCTCGATCCGGTCGGCAATGACGGGATAGGTCGCGCCGTGCAGGCTGTCCCGGCCCTCGATGGTGATCTCGGACGTGCCTTCGCCCTCGATCCGGGCCCCCATCGCGCGCAGGCAGCGGGCGAGGTCGGCGATCTCGGGCTCCCGCGCGGCATTGCGCAGGATCGTGGTGCCTTCGGCGAGAGTGGCAGCGAGAAGCGCGTTCTCGGTCGCACCGACGGAGACGAGCGGGAAGGTGAAGTCCGCTCCCTTCAGCCGGCCGCCCGGCGCACGGGCATGGACGTAGCCCTCCCTGAGGTCGAGCTCGGCGCCCATTGCCTCGAGTGCGCGCAGGTGCAGGTCCACAGGGCGCGCCCCGATGGCGCAGCCGCCCGGCAGGGAGACGGTGGCATCACCGTACCGCGCGAGCATCGGCCCCAGGACGAGGATGGAGGCGCGCATCTTGCGAACGATGTCGTAGTCCGCGGTATGGTTGTCCACCGAGGCTCCGGACATGGCGAGAACGTGGCCGCCTTGAAGCCCCGACACCTCGACGCCGAGCGATTGCAGGAGCGCGGTCATCGTGCGGATGTCCGACAGAAGCGGCGCGTTGGTCAGCGTCAGCGGCTCCTCCGACAGCAGCGCCGCCGGCATGAGCGCCAGGCACGCGTTTTTGGCTCCCGAAATCTCGATGCGGCCTTCCAGCGGCACTCCGCCCTCGACGACGATCCTATCCATCCTGCTGCGATCCCTTTTCCGCGTTTGATCCGGCATCCGTCTCGCGGGACGCCTTGTCTGCCTCGTCAGTCGCCCCGGACCCCTCGCCCGGCGAGCGCGGAGGCGCCTTGCGCCGCCGCAGATTCGCCCGCAGCGCCTGCTTGAGCCGCTCCGAGCGGTCCGATGTGTTGTCTGACTTGCCCATCGCGGCGCATCTACGACGCCCTGCCCCCGGATGCCAAGCGATAGCGACGGGGCGCGCCAGAAATCGCTTGCGCTCATGGCTGGAGACGGTAATACCCGCCCACGCTCCGGCGCCGCAGTAGCTCAGTGGTAGAGCGCACCCTTGGTAAGGGTGAGGTCGGGAGTTCAATCCTCCCCTGCGGCACCATAAATCTCTCACTACACCGGCATTTCCGATCGTAGCCCGCCCGAACGGCGCGGGTGCGCGACGCACAGATGGCAGCTTCGGCTGGTCCTCCTGCGTCGCGATTCTGCGTTCACTGAGGGTGTGCCCGATCGAAGCGGGCTTCTCCGCGGCGATTTCAAGCAGCCCGAAGACGGCAAGCCGGATCTGCCCGTCCCGCCTTGCTTAGGGCCGCGCGCCGGACTTGAGCCGCGTCTTCTTCAGTCCCCCGGCGCGGTCGAGGATGGCGTAGCCGATGGTGGCGAGCTTGCTGTTGACCTCCTTGAGCGAGGCGATGGTCTCGAGGTGGTGGTCGCTCGAACTCAGGCTGACAAGGTTGCCGCCTCTCAGCCGGTCGAGGTGGTTGGCCCGGCTCGCCGTCTCCAGGTC
Organism: Tropicimonas sp. IMCC34011; assembly: GCF_003390865.1. Lineage (GTDB taxonomy): Bacteria > Pseudomonadota > Alphaproteobacteria > Rhodobacterales > Rhodobacteraceae > Tropicimonas_B. The sequence goes on along the minus strand of NZ_QMEJ01000003.1, from coordinate 489,535 downwards.
GGAAACCCGCTGCTTGTGGCGGACCAGCCGCTCGGCGGTTGCGGCATCGCCGGTCCAGATCGCGTTATGCGCCAGCAGCAGCGTCTGGCGCAGCGCCCCAGCCAGCTCCTCGATCTCCTCAAGGCCCGGGGCCGAGAACGTGACCCCTGCCCCGGCCTGCTCGACCCGTAGCGCATGAAGCCGCCCGGCAAGAATGTCTCCGCAGCGTTCGACGCGGATCGCATAGTGCAGGACCTGGCTCATCTCGTGAAGGTCCGCCCCGTCCCCGCCCGGCACGGTTGCGTAGAACTGGCGGATCTGTTCGAGCGCGCCGTTCATCCGCGCCTCGAGATCGTCGAGCCTTTGCGGGTCGTGTGCCCCGCGCATGACCTCGTCCAGCATCTTGGCGGCGAGGTCCAGCATGCCGGACAGCTTGCGCTTCAGCGCCGGCAGCGCCAGCCCGTCCTCCTCCGTCACGCCGAGCGTCAGCGTCGCGTCCTCCGCGTCGGAGGTCGTGACGAGCCGACGCTCCAAGGTGGCGCAGAGCCAGACGCAGATCGGCGTGAGGGCAAGGAGCGCGGCGTTGAACAGCAGGTGCCCCAGCAGCATCGCCTCGTCCGCGTGCCAGCCCACCCGCGCCTCGACCGCGTCGCGCGACAGGGCGATGACTCCGATCAGCACCGCCGCGAAGCCCACCCGCAGGATCGCGACGGAGGCCGCGACCGCCTTGGTCCGCTCGTTGTGGGAGTTGAGAAGCCACAGCGGCAGCAGCGCACTGCCGATATTGCAGCCGAGCATGAAGCCGAGCGCGCCCATCGCGCCGATGTCCGAATGCGCCGCGAAGGCCACCGCCGTCAGCACCGCCGCAACACTCGAATGCATCACGAAGGTCAGCACGATCCCTGCCAGCGCCGCCGTCACGACGTCACGGTTCAGGTAATCCACCGCCGCCGCCACCCCGTCGAGGGAGCTGATGGGTTCCACCGTCCCGCGGATGATCGACAGCGAAAGCAGGATCAGCCCGAGGCCGAGCACGACCCGGCCGAGGTTCCGCAGCCGCGGCTTGTCCGACCGCAGGTAGACCGTTGCGCCGATCAGGATGGCAAGCGGACCCAGGGCCGCAATCGGCAGATGCAGGAACCGCACTGCCAGCGCCGACCCGAGGTCCGCCCCCAGCGCCAGCACCGCGGCAGAAACCAGCGGTACCGCCCCCGTCCCAGCAAGGCCGGCAGCCATCAGCATCACCACCGTGCCACCCTGCATCACGAAGCCGAGCACCGTGCCCTTGGCGAGGTTCTGCAGGTGAGAGGAGCGGTCGCTCAGACTGTCGCGGATCTCCGCGCTCCACAGACGCTCGATGCCGATCCGCATGAAGCGGACCGAGAACAGGAGCAGCATCGCGCCGCTCATAAGCTGAACGATAAAATTTAATATGGTCACGGAAGAGCCCTCTATGCCGGTCGCGCGCAGTGGCACGACGGGCATGTGAGAAATACGGCGCGGGCGCGCGAAACATCAGTCCGCGCGCCCGCTCCGGGATCGCGTTACTGCATGCCGAGTATGCCGCGCAGGGTGTCGGCCAGGTCTTCGATGGTTGCCTCGGTGTCGGCACCCTCGGTCACTTCAACCAGAGCTGCGGCGATCAGATCGGTCGCGGCCACGCCGTCAGGGCCCGGGAAGGCATACCAGGGGCCGGCGTAGTTCGCGACCTGGGTATGGGCGACGCGGGCGTTGGGATTGTCCGCGTAGAAATTGCCAAGGTAGCTCTCATCCTCGATCACGAGGGCATTCGCCGGGGCATAGCCGGTGTTTTCCACGATGATCTTCTGGCCTTCGGGGCCGGTCACGAAGGCCATGTAGTCCCACGCCGCCTGCTGCTTGGCCTCGTCATCGGTCAGCATGACGATGGCAGAGCCGCCGGTCGGGAAATAAACCTGCGAGTCATCCTCCGCCGCGACTGGAAGCGGCTTCACCGTCAGGTCGAACTTGTCCCCTGCCCCTTCCGCAAAGCGCGCCTGGAGGGAGGAGCTTTCGAACATGATGCCCAGCGTCCCCGCGGGGAAGGTCTGGCGCGCGTCGTTTTCCGAGTAGGACTTCATGCCCCCTTCCTCGGCGAAGCGCTGGTAGAGACCGGCCGCGGCGATGCCCTCGGGGCTGTCGAAGGTGATGTCGCTCTCGTCCTCGTTCATCGGGCGGCCACCGTAGGAGCCAAGGAGGGACTGGAAGCGCCAGTCATGCGGCGCGATCCAGACACCGTCGGTGGCAGCGTCGATGGCATCGATCTTTGCCGCCAGCTCGATCACGCCGTCGAAGGTGTCGGGGAAGTCTTCCATCGACCCGCCCGCCTGCTCGACCAGCACCGGGTTCACGTACATCACCAGCGTCGAGGCCGAGGTGGCGAGCGCATACTGCGTGTCCTCAAACTGCCCCAGCGACAGCAGCGCGGGCGTGTAGCCCTGCGAGAGCGGATCGTCGCCGAGGTAGCCGTCGAGCGGCTGGGCCAGCCCGCGATCCTCGAGCACGCGCCAGAGGTTGAGGCCGACATAGGCGACATCGGGCCCGGTGCCAGAGATCGACTCCCGCAGCAGGCGCTGCACACCGTCCTCGTAGCCTTCGGCAGCCCCGTCCAGCGTGATCTGGATATCGGGGTTCTGCTCCATGAAGGCGTCGGCCAGCAGTTGCTGGGTGTCGGCCCAGATCGTCGGGATCGCGTAGTGAACGCGAATTTCGGTTTCCTGCGCCTGCACGCCGGACCCGAAAGTCACGGCAAGCGTGGACGCCATTAGCAGTTTCTTCATCGTCTTCGTCTCCTCCTTGGTGGATGGTCCCGCCCGGTCGCCCGGACGTATTCGGATGGGTCGGCTCAGCCCTTCAGCCCTCCGGCGGCAAGGCCCTGGATGAACTTGCGCTGCGCCAGCAGGAAGGCGACGACCAGCGGCGCCGTCACGATGACCGCCGCGGCCATCAGCGGGCCGACGTTGTCGCCGGATTCCTGGTCGCGGAAGTAGAGGATCCCCCGCGGCGGCGTCGCGAGGCTCGGATCGGTCGTCGCGATCAGCGGCCAGAACAGATCGTTCCAATGCGCGGTGACCGAGAAGATGGCGAAGGCAGTCGAGGCGGGCAGAGCAAGCGGGAAGGCAATGCGCCAGACGATGGCCGTCTCGCTCAGCCCGTCGCCGCGGGCCGCGTCGAACAGGTCGGTGGGCAGCTGGGCGAAGAACTGTCGGAACAGGAAGATGCCGAAGGCCGTCTGGATGAACGGCAGGATCAGCGCCCACATTGTGTTGAGGATCCCGATCTGCGCGAAGCCGAGAAAGATCGGGATGGCCGTCACGTGGAACGGCACCAGCAGCGCCGCCACGACCAGCCCGAACAGCACGTCCCGCCCGGCGAACCGGCGCTGCGCCAGCGCGTAGGCACAGGGCACGGCGAAGAGGATCTGGAAGAACAGGATGCCCGTGACCATCACCAGCCCGTTCCACAGGAACAGCGGGATGTCGGTCTCCGTCAGCGCGAAGGTGTAGTTGCTCCATTCGATTGCCGACGGCAGCAGCGAGATCGTCGTGGTGAAGATCTCATCCTGCGGCTTGAGCGACAGAGACAGCATCCACACGAACGGCAGCAGGATGAAGGCGGCGCCGAGGATCAGCAGGATCAGCGGCAGAATACGACTGCGAAGGGACTGTTTCATCGGTAATGCACCCGTCTTGCGACCACACGGAACTGGATCACGGCCAAGACCAGCAGGAAGGCGAAGAAGACCATCGTGATGGCGCTGGCGTAGCCGGCTTTGAAATACACGAAGCCTTCGCGATAGAGCGCGTAGACCAGCGTGTCCGACGCGAAGGCCGGCCCGCCCTTGGTCATGGTGGCGACCGTCTCGAACACGCGGAAGGCGTTGGTGGCGGTGACCACCATCACGAAGAGCGTCGTCGGCCCCAGCATCGGCCAGGTGACCGTCCAGAAGCGCGACCAGCTCCCCCCTGCACCGTCGACCTCCGCCGCGTCGTAAAGCTCGGCCGGGATTGCCGCGAGCCCGGCGAGGAACAGCACCATGTTGTAGCCGATGCTCTGCCAGACCCCGATCATCGCGAGCGTGTAGAGGACCAGCGACCGGTCGCTGAGCCAGCTCGGCGTCGGCAGCCCGGCCGAGAACAGCGCCTGGTTCACGATGCCGAGCGAGGGATGCAGCACCATCTGCCAGGCGACGGACATCGCCACCAGCGTCGCGGCAACTGGCAGGAAGTAGATCGTCTTGAACACGTTGGACCAGCGCGGCGCCCACTGCGTCATCTGGTAGAGGCCCACCGCCACCAGCAGGCCGAAGCCGACAGAGAAAGGGATGACGATGGCGACGTAGATCAACGTGTTGGTGACCGCGCGACGCCCGACGCTCGACGAAAAGAGCGCGATGTAGTTGTCGAACCCGGTCCAGTCGAAGGTCAGCGCACCGAACTGGTAGTTGGTGAATGATAGGACAGCGACGATCGCCACGGGGATGAAGATGAAGGCCAGAAGCGCAAGCGTCGCCGGTCCGGCAAGCCAGAGATCCGTGAGGCCCTCGCGTTTGGAACGGGACAGTCTCATGCGGCCCTCTCGCGGCGGAAGCCCGTGTCGGCATCGAACAGGTGCAGCTTCTCGGGTGCATAGCCGAGGCGGATTTCGCTACCCGTCGCGGGAACGGCGAAGTCGCCCGGCGCGATGGCCCGGATCTCCGCCCCCTTGGCACCGCGCAAGCTCAGCACGATCTCGGAGCCAAGGTATTCCGCCGATTCCAGCCGCGCGAGAAGAGCGCCGGACTCGCTAGGCGCGAGGTCCTCGGGCCGCAGGCCGACGACGCTCTCGCCCATGTCGATCCCGTCGCCGGGCTCAAGAAAGTTTATCGCGTTGTGCCCGACGAAGGCCGCGACCGCGCGGTTGGCGGGATGCTCATAAAGCTCCCGCGGCGGCCCCGACTGGGCAACCTTGCCGCCGATCATGACGACGATCTGGTCGGCCATGGCCATCGCTTCCGTCTGGTCGTGCGTGACATAGACGAAGGCCTTGCCGGTCTTTCGATGCAGCGCGCTGATCTCGGAGCGCATGCGCACCCGCAGCCGCGCGTCGAGGTTCGACAGAGGCTCGTCCAGCAGGAAGAGGGAGGGATCGCGCACCAGCGCGCGTCCAAGCGCCACCCGCTGCTTCTGCCCGCCCGACAGCTGGCCGGGCTTGCTGTTGAGCAGCTGGTCGAGGCCCAGCATCTCCGCCGCCTCGTGCACCTTGTCCATGATGGTCTGTCGCGCCTTGCCCGTGCCGGGCATCACCGCCCCCACCAGGGGCAGACGTCTCACGGGCGTCAGGTGCCGCATGGTGAGCGGCAGCGCGATGTTCTGCGCCACGGTCAGGTGAGGGTAAAGTGCGTAGGATTGGAAGACCATCGCCACGTTACGCTCATAGGCGGTCTGCTCGCTTACGTCCGACCCGCCGAGCAGCACCTCCCCCGAGGTAGGCCGGTCGAGGCCGGCCATTATTCGCAAGCTCGTGGACTTTCCGCAGCCCGAAGCTCCCAGAAGGGCCGTAAAGCTCCCCTGTTCGATCGTGATGGATACGTCGTCCAGAACGACCTTCGAATCGAAGGAACGGGTCACGTTGCGTAGCTCGAGTATTGTCGCCATCGGTTTTTGCCTCCTCCCGACGTGAGGTATATATTACACATCACGCCAAAATGTAAGTTTTATGACATTCCGGAACTAGAGAGAAGATGACCGGCCAGCCGCGCAACCGCATCCTCGGCACTCTCGGCCCGCTCCGTACCCTTCAAGTCGGGCGCATCCGCCAGAACGATGACAGGTTTCGAGAAATGCAGGCCGTAGGCGATCTCGCTCAACGTGCCGTAGGAGTCTCCGATGGCGATCAGCACGGCACATGATTTGGCGATAATCATGTTGCGCGCCTCGCTCAGCCCGGTCGCGATCGGCAGCATGATATCGTCATTGGCCTCGCGCCAGTCATGCCCCGGCAGCATGCCGATCGTCAGCCCGCCAGAGGCCCGACACCCCTTGGCCGCCGCTGCCATCACGCCGGTGCGCCCGCCGCAGATCATGGGCAGCCCGAGCGCGCCGATCGCCCCGCCGACCTCTTCGGCAAGGGTCAGCTTCGCGGCATCACACTCGCGCGGCCCTATAACGCCGACCGGGATTCGCCGCGCGCCCGTCTTGTTGAGATGGGCGATGACCTCGCTCGCAGATACCTCTCGCGCCCCCTCCGGCACCGCCGCGGGCTGCCAGGTCCAGCTCCAGGCTTCCAGGCGGCCTTCGGACCCGTACACGTCCGCATCTTTCAGATGGTAAACCGGTTGGATCATTCGTCGCTCGCTTCCGTGACTGCTTTACATTAATGTACGTTTTATTACACCACTGAGAGCTTCTGACCAGAAAAATGACACGCAACGCACGAAGATCCCGCCTGAACCGGCGTCAGACCGAAATTCTCGCGCGCGTGGAGTCCCTTGGATTCGTCACGATCGAAAGCATGGCCGAGGAGTTCGACGTCTCCGCCCAGACCGTGCGGCGCGACATCATCCTGCTCTCCGATGCAGGCTTGTTGCAGCGTTTCCACGGCGGGGCGGGAATCGGCAGCGGCGGCATCGGCGCGACGGAGACGGTGCGCCTCGATCACGAACACAAGCGCGGCGTCGCCATCGACGAAAAGCAGCGCGTCGCGGAAATGGCGGCGGACCTGCTGCCCGAGGGCGCGAGTCTCTTCGTCGACGTCGGCACAACTTGCGAGATCACGGCCATCGCCCTGAACAGGCGCCCCGGCTTCCGCATCTTCACCAACTCGATGCGCGTCGCCCTCGCCTTCGACCCGGCAGCGCATGACGTCAATGTCCTGGGTCGAAAGGTGGAGGGGCGTGATGGCTCTCTCGTGGGCGAGGAAATCATGCTCTCCCTCGCCGCGTTGAGGGTCGATTGCGCCCTGATCGGCTGTTCCGCCGTGGACGTGGACGGGCGAGTGATGGATTTCGACCTCTCCAAGATCGCCGTCAAAAAGGCAGCGATGAACGCCGCTACAAGAAAGTTCCTGATTGCCACTCCCAGCAAGTTTGGCCGCACCGCCCTATCCGCTTTCGCGGACGTCTCGGATTTTGATGCCGTGATCGACGGGACCGATGTACCGCGTGCGCCATATTCACCTAGCAAGGCCTAGGCCAACGTCCTGCGGCTGACCGGCGATGCGGACGTGGACATCGCGCTCGGCATCCTCGGCGGCGATGCGGTCAACGAGCACCTCGCCTGCATGGCGCCGGGCGGCCGGCATATCGGTCTGCCGCTCCTCGGCGCTGGCAGGGTCCGCCCGGTCATGTCCGACCCATTTGTGCTGACCGAAGCGGCCGCCGCGCACGAATTGCTGGAAAGCCGGACGAATGTCGGGAAGATCGTCCTCACATTCGAGGAGGATACCACGCGATGAAACTCTCCCTTTACTGGAGCCCGGCCTCTCCCTTCGTTCGCAAGGTCATGGTCGCGGCGCACGAGCTCGGGCTCGGGCTCGACGGCACCATCGAAACGCTGGAGAGCGCAGCGAACCCCGTCGAGCGGGATGCGCGCATCAAGGCGTTCAACCCGCTGGCCAAGGTACCGGCCGCGCAGGCCGGCGACGGCACCGCGCTCTACGACAGCCGTGTGATCTGCGAGTATCTGGACGCCGAAACCGGCGGCAGGCTCTTTCCCCCGGCCGGACCCGCCCGCTGGACGGCGCTCCGCCGGCAGGCCCTGGCGGACGGGGTGCTCGATGCCGCCCTGCTGGTCCGCTACGAAACCGTGATCCGCCCCGAAGAGCACCGGTGGCCGCTCTGGATCGAGAAGCAGCACGAGAAGGTCTCGGACGGCCTCGACGCGATGGAGGCGGACGTGCCTGAGGCGGAGTGCCACGACATCGGCGCCATCAGCTACGGATGCGCGCTCGGTTGGCTGGATTTCCGCTTCGGGGAGATTGGCTGGCGCGACGGCCGCTCCGCCCTCGCCGAGTGGTATGCCGGCTATGAGACCCGTCCCGCGATGGTGGCGACCCGCCCCGGCGCTTGACCTCCATTTCCGGTCAGACGTCATCCCGCTGCGAACCGAGATCCCGCGGCTGCAGCTCGGCACTGCCATGTCCCGCGCCGCCCACGTCTCCCGCACGATCCAGGCCTTCGTCGACCATTGCCACGAAGCCGCAGATACGGGGAACCTGCCGGGTCTTCTCGTCTGACGGGCCTCTGCAGGAGCGGGGTCCAACTTCCCGGCGCAGGATCAGCCTTTCACGATCTCATCCAGCGCCCGGCCGATGGTTCCGGCGTCATAGGGCTTCGTGAGGAAGCGGGCGTGCGGGAATTCCTCGACGATCGCCGGCTCCGCGCCGTAGCCGGTGGCGAAGATGAAGGGGATTTTCCGCTCCGACAGCACCCGCGCGACCGCCAGCGATGTGCCGCTGCCGAGGTTCACATCGAGAAGTGCGAAGGTCACGTCCCGGCTCTTGAGTTCGGCCAGCGCGGAATCCACCGAGGGCACCGCGACCACCTCGTCCGCCCCGAGAGACAGCAATGCCTGCTGCGCGTCCATCGAGATGATGAGGTTGTCCTCCAGAAGCATAACGACCCCGCCGAGGCGCGCAGGCGCGCTGCCCTCGGGCAGGTTGCCGGTGGCCGGCAGGGAGGCCTCCTCCGTCGCCCGCCCGGCGACGAACCGGCTCGGCACGCCGAAATGCGCCTTGAAGCCGGTCAGCGCGTAGTCGAGCTCGGCCTTGCCGTGAAGCTCGAACGGGATCGATCGTTCGATGATGGTGGAGCCGAAGCCCCTCCGGGTCGGCGGCGCGACCGGCGGACCGTCCCGCTCGGTCCAGTCGAGGGAAAGTGCACCGTCCGGTTCGAGCGTGGCGCGAATCGTGACCGTGCCGTGGCTGTCCGACAACGCGCCGTACTTGGCGGAGTTCGTCACCAGTTCATGGAAGACGAGCGCGAGGGTGGAAAAGCCCTGCGGCTCCAGCATGACGTCGTCACCCTGAAACCGGATGCGGCTCGCTTTCTCGCCGATGAAAGCGAGCGTTTCCGTCCGGATGAGCCCGGCTAGGGACAGCGCGCCCCACGCGCCAACGGTCAGCTGATCGTGGGCGCGGGCCAGGGCCTGGATGCGCCCGCCGAGGACGTCCGTGAACTGCTCCACGGACGCGACACCGCTGCGGCTCTGAACCACGAGACCCTGTATGAGGTTTAGAATGTTGCGGACGCGGTGGTTGAGCTCGCTGATCAGCAGGTCCTGTTTGTTGCTCGCGCGCTCCCGCTCCTGCCGCGCATCGTCGCTCATCTTCAGAACGACCTCGAGCAGCGTCACCCGAAGCGATTCCGCCGCCCGCAACTCGCGCTCTCGCCACGGTCTGGAGCGGTCATGCACCACCTCCTGCCATGCCTCGAAGCTCTTGCGCGGCGTGAGGCGGATGCCGTGGGGGCCCGTCTCCACCGGTTTTTCCGGGTTTCCGGCCCAGGTCACCGTCTGCGCGATGGGCCGGCGGAAAAGGACGATGTAATCTCTCGGGGATCGCGAGACCGGAAGCGCCAGGACCCCGGCGGCGCGGTCCCCGAAGCTCGCCGCCCGGTCGTAGACGCCGGCGAGATGATCCGTCGCGAAGACGCGGCTGGCGCCGGCCGTGTTCAGAAACCTCGCGAGCCCGAGGAATTCCTCCCGCGTCGGCGTCGAACCGGAGGCCTCGAAAGCGCCCTCCGAATACAGGACGATGCCGTCGTGGGGGATGACCTCCGAAATCTCTCCGGCGAGATCACTGAAGGTGTTGCTGAGGGAATTGCCGGAGGAGAGCGTGGCAAGGATGACGTTGTGCAGCTCCCGCGCGGTCTCTGCGAGGGACAGCTCAGCGTCCTGCCACTTCTGCGCCAGTTCGTACGAGAAGAGCTGCCCGAAGAGTTCCGCCGCGGTGCGCGTCTCGACGTCGACGGCGCGGGGGTCCTTGCCATGGCAGGCGATCAGCCCCCAGAGCTTGCCGCGCACGATGATCGAGATCGACATGGAGGCGCATACGCCCATGTTCTTCAGGTATTCGATATGAATCGGCGAGACCGCGCGCGTCGCGGCCATGGACAGATCGAGCGGCTGTCCGTCGGCGCCGTGCCGGGGGACGATCCCGTGCGTCGGCGCATCGACATCCGCGATGAGGCGGATGCGGTTGCGCAGGTAGAGCGCCCGGGCCTGTTTCGGAATGTCGCTCGCGGGGTAGCGCAGTCCGACGAACGGATCCATTCCCCGCGTCGTCGCCTCGCCGACGACCTCGCCCGTATCGTCTTCGTGAAACTGGTAGACCATGACCCGGTCGAACCCGGTGAGCGCCTGAACGCAGCGCGCGGCATCGTTGAAGAAGCGTCTTTCGTCGGTCAGGCCGCTGAGCCGCGCGATCAGGGAGCGCACGGTGGACGCGGTATCGGTCCGCCTCTTGATGCCGGCGCGCTCGAATTCCACGATGATCGCCTGCGGGCCGACATTGACCATAAGGTCGAACAACTGCCCGTCGCCCAACGCGTCCACGGCGAAGATCCGCGATCCCTCCCCGTGGCGACCGGAGACCTGCACCTCACCGCGGATGTGGTGCAGCCCCTCCCCGCCCAGAAGCTCCGACAGATGCGTGCCGACGAGATCCTCGGCCTTGCGGCCGAGGAACGCCTCCGTGTTGGCGGAGGCGTGGCGGATCATCCAGTCCGACGACAGGGCGAGAAGGCAGCCGAAATCCTGAACGTGACCGAGGAACTGAATAGGCTCCCGGTCACAATTCGTAAGATCGACGGTGGTATGGTCAGGCTGGCTCAAGGCGATCGGTCGTCCCGTGGCTGGCGTGCAAGGCAAAGATGGCGAAGATGGCGCGGACATCGTCCAGGATCCGCGCCGCGCGAGGGCTTTCCGGATCCAGGGCGGCCAGAACGTCAAGGAGGCCTCTCCACTCCTCCCCCGGCCCGGTTTCGTCAAACAGCGACTCGTTTGCGGGACCGCCGGCCTCGATCCACTGCCGCTTCAGAACGCCGAGGCCGAACCGGGCGCCGAGAAAGACGTAACGGATCGCAAGCGGGTCGAACCCGCCCTGGGAAATACGCCCCGAACCGCCGTCTGCAAGTCGCGCGACCATGTCGAGGCACTCCGGCTCGGACTGGGCCCCGCGGGCGAGACAGTCCGCCGACGCCCCTTTATGCGCAGCCAGAAAACCGGCGCGCCCCTCGGCGGTGGAGAGGTCGAAGCGGGAGAACGCCGCGTCCACCCGCTCGTGATCGTTCGCGGTGGCGGTCCTCAACAGGTGTCTCATCGTTACGGTCACGGCGACCCAATCTGCCTGCGCTCGGCGCGGTGAACAACAGCCTCAGGAGGCTCAAAGACCGCCCGAGCAAACCAGTTTAAACCGGCACGACGCCGCCGGGCGCTTCCTCCTAAATCCAGACACCGGCGGAAAGAAGTTGCACAGTGCCTCACGCCGGGTCACTATACCGTCATTGATTGTAGATTTAAGTGGGTCGTCAGATGGTGGGCCTGTTCAGACCGGCGACGTTCGTGCTGGTCCTCATTCTTTTTTTCTCCGGGAGTGGCGCGGCTTTGGCTAAAGACTTCATTCTCTGCTCACCGGTCGACGGTCGCCTGGTCTCCGAAGACGGTGCCCCCGTTTCAGGCGCGGATGTGACCCGCGCATGGACCTGGGGCAAGAAGACAGGCGCGGATACCGTCACCACGGACGCATCCGGCGGCTTCAGCTTCGGCACCGTGACCGGACGGAGCTTCCTTGCCAGCCTGCTGCCCCACGAACCCGTCGTCGAGCAGGTCTTTACCGCGGTGGCGGACGGCTCCGCCACGACGATCCTCACGCTCTACAAGCATGATTACAATCTGAACGGCGAGCTCGACGGAGCCCCCCTTCGCATGGAGTGCACCGCTGGAGCGGAGCCGGCTGCCGGAGGCTTTTTCTACGGCACCTGCCGCCCGATGGGCGACTGACACGACCGGATCGGGCCTCTCGCCCGGCCCGGACAGACATATTTCCAGATCAACCCGTTTTTCTCGGAGTTCAAAGGATGACACTGCTTTCCGGCGCCATGGCCGCGCAACTTTCCCAGGCCGTTTACAACCTCCGCATGAACGAGAACCTCGTTGCCTCGATTGCCGGCAACAGCGCCAACACCTCGATCCTCGACGCGTTCGACATAGACCAGAGCGCGACCCGTCTGACCGGTCGCTCCGGCGCATTCATCCGGCCCGAAACGGGCTTCGGCATGTTGCTGAAGAAGCGCGGAACCCAGGGGGAATACGCCCTCGTCTGCCGCGGCACGCATTTCTCCTCGGGAGCGGACTGGGCCTCCAACTTCAACATCGCGCTCGACCGGGGGCCCGGCGGCTTCCCCGTGCATGCCGGCTTCCACAGGGTCTACAAGTCCATGGCGATGCAGGTGCGGGAGGCACTTCGCGGCAAGAACCTCACGACGCTGCATGTCTGCGGGCACTCCCTCGGCGGGGCCATCGCGACGATGTTCGCCGCCGAGTACGGCTTCGCGGAGCGGGCGGACGTCAAGCTCTACACCTTCGGCGCGCCGCGGGCGGGAACGGCGTTCTTCACCCGCCCGCTGACCCGCAAGCTCGGGACGCACAATGTCCGCCGTGTCTATGCCCTGGCCGATCCCGTGCCGATGATCCCGGTCTTCCCGTTCTGCCATCCCGACGATTGCGACTATTCCGTCGACGGCGGACAGGGCACGATCAGCGTCGCCGCGCATTCGATGAAGCAGACCTACATCCCCGGAATGCCGGCCTCGGGCTGGCCGGTGCGGGTGAACGTTCCGAACTTCCACGATGTCGATTACTGGCTGAACAAGGCCGAGGGACGGAACATGTTCTCCTCCGCGGCCTTCTGGGCGCTCGGCAAGGCGCTGAAGGGCATCATCGCTCTGGCGGAAGTCGTGCTCGGCAGCGTCCTGACCGCCGCGATGACCATTCTCGACCAGCTCGCGGCGTTGCTCGTCCATGCCGCCCGGCTCTCCGCGAAGATCGGCTCCTACCTGCTGCGCTTCGTGAAGGCGGTGATGAAATTCGTTGGCCGCAGCACGACCTCAGCGCTGAACAGCTCGGCCGACGTGACCGCCGCCTTCCTGCGCTACGCGCTGGAACTGATGATGCGCGGCGTGAGCGCCGCCGCGTCCCGCGCGGTCAACCTGCTGTCGTGACCTGAGGCGGGGGCGCGCCGCTTTCGTCGCGGCGCGCCCCAGCTTTTCTCACTGCTCGACCAGTTCCCAGGGACGGGTATAGGCGCCAAGGGCACGCTGGACATCCTCGACGCCAGCGCCGTCCCGCACCTTCAGTCGCGCGACGAGACCGCGTTTCTTGTCCTCGACGACCTCGACCACCTCGGCGCCCACGCCGGCCTCGGACAGGGCGGCGTCGTAGACGCGGGCGATGGCCCTTTTGCGCAGCTCCGGCTTGAAGATCTTGCCCACGGCCGTCTTCGGCAGCTCATCCATGATCTCGAGATACTTCGGCACCGCGGCCCGCTCGGAGATGCGGTTGCGCGCGAAGTCCAGCAGCTCCGCCTCCGTCACCGTCGCGCCCGTGACGAGCTCGACATAGGCGCAGGGAAGTTCGCCCGAATGCGCGTCCGGCTGGCCGATCGCACCGCTGAGCGCGACCTCCTCGTGGGCGGACAACGCTTCCTCGATCACGGCGGGATCGATGTTGTGTCCGCCGCGGATGATGAGGTCCTTCGCGCGCCCGGTGATCCAGAGATAGCCATCCGCGTCGAGGCGCCCCAGATCGCCGGTCCTGAGATACCGGTCGTAGTGGAACAGTTCCTTGTTCTTCGCCGCCTCGGTGTAGGTCGAGCCGGGGAAGACGCCCGGATTGGCGACGCAGATCTCGCCCACCACATCCGTCTCGCACTCGGTCACCTCGCCATCCCTGTGCACCAGGATGCGAACGTCGGTATAGGGAAACGGCACACCCACGGAGCCGATCTTCTTCTCGCCCTCCACCGGATTGATCGAGACGAGACAGGTCGCCTCCGTCAGGCCGTAACCCTCGCAGATCGTCACCCCCGTCGCCTTCTCGAACCGGCGGAAGAGTTCGACCGGAAGCGGGGAGGAGCCGGAGAAGGCGGTCTTGAGAGTGGACAGATCGGCATCCACCGGGCGCTGCATCAATGCGGCGAAGGCGGTCGGAACGCCGACGACGAACGTGACCTTCCAGCGCTCGACCAGCTTCCAGAAATTGTCGAACGTCCCCTCCCCGCGATAGCCGGCGGGTGTCGGGAAGACGACATGCGCGCCGGAGGACAGCGCGGACATCAGGATCGGATACACCGCGAAGACATGGAAGACCGGCAGCGGGCAGATCACGACGTCCCGGTCGTCGAACAGCAGCTCGGATCCGAGCCAGCCATTGTAGATCATGCCCGAATGAAGGTGCTGGGCGACCTTGGGCATCCCGGTCGTACCGCCGGTATGGAAGTAGGCCCCGACACGGTCGCCGGCACTTTCGGTGAAATCGAGCGCGCTTGCGTTCTGCGTCGCGATCGCCTTGCGGAACTCCTGAACGGTGGCGTTGTGGGGCGCCTTGTTCTTGGGGCGGATCGCCGGGATGATGAGCTTCTTGAGGCCTGTCACGTAGCGCAGCAGATCGACTTCCAGAACGTGCTTCACGTTCGGTGCATGGGCGACGGCCTCGGCGGCTTTCTGGGCGACGTCGGTCTTGGGGAAGGACTTCAGCGTGACCAGCACCTTCGCCCCGGTCTCCCGCAAGATCGATGCGATCTGCTGCGGCTCCAGAAGCGGGTTGATCGGGTTTACGATGCCGGCCGTCGCGCCGGCCAGAAGCGTGACGACGGCCTCGTTGCAATTGGGCAGGAGAAACGCGACGGCGTCCGTCTCCCCGACGCCGAGGGAACGGAAGAGATTGGCGGCCTGCGTGACCTGCGCCCGCAGCTCCTCCCAGCTGAGCGTCTCGGCCTTCGCGCCGGGATCCGAGAAGAGCTGGTAGCTGATCGCCGGTGCGGCGGCATAGGTGCCTGCCGTTCGGGCCAGAAGGGCGTGGACGCTGACGGGGAGATCGCGCGCCTTCCACGGCATCTCATCGGTGTAACGGCGCGCATCTGCGGCACTGGCGAACGGCATGCTGATCTCTCCTCCCAGATCCCCAGCAGGTGGCCGGGTTCGTCCCTCAGTCAAGTCTGGAAGGCTTGCGCCGAGCCGGCAACCCTGACGCGGCGACAGACTAGGCCGCGCTCGCGCCGTCGGTGAACTGGAGCCGCGCGAGGCGGGCATAGAGGCCTCCCTCGGCGACGAGCGCGTCATGGGTTCCGGAGGCGACGATCCGGCCGCTTTCGAAAACGAGGATCCTGTCCGCCTGCTTCACCGTGGCGAGGCGGTGCGCGACGATGATCGTCGTACGGCCCTGGGACAGCGCACCCACCGCATCCTGAACCGCCCGCTCGCTTTCGGCGTCGAGCGCGCTCGTCGCCTCGTCGAGCAGCAGGACCGGCGCGTCCCGCAGGATCGCGCGGGCGATGGCGATGCGCTGCTTCTGCCCGCCGGACAGCATCACCCCGCGTTCGCCGACTTCCGTATCGTAGCCCTCGGGCAGATTGAGAACGAAGTCGTGCGCCGCGGCGGCCGCGGCGGCGGCTTCGACCTCGGCATCGCCTGCCTCGGGCCGGCCGAAGCGGATGTTGTCCCGCACGGAGCCGGAGAAGATCACGGGATCCTGCGGCACCAGCGCGATGGCCCGGCGGAAGGCGGCTCGCGTCATCTCCGACAGCGGCACCCCGTCGAGGCGGATCCGACCGGAGGCGGGATCGTAGAACCGCAGGAGAAGTTGGAGCACCGTGCTCTTGCCGGCGCCGGACGGACCCACCAGCGCGACCGTCTCCCCCGGAGCGATGCTGAAGGAGACCTCGTTCAGCGCCCTCTCGCCCGGGCGGGACGGATAGTGGAAGGAAACGTCCTCGAACGCGATCTCCCCCCTTGGCGCGGCCGTCATGACCTGCGGCACGTCGGGATCGTGCACGCTGTCGGCCGCGGCGAGGAGCTCGACCAGCCGCTCGGTCGCGCCGGCCGCGCGCTGAAGCTCGCCCCAGATCTCGGACAAAGCGGCGACGGAGCCGGCCATGATCCCCGAGTAGATCAGGAACTGCACCAGCTCGCCGCCTGTCATGGCGCCCGCGCCGACGTCCCGCGCTCCGATCCAGAGCGTGCCGAGGATCCCCGAGAACACGACGAAGATGATGATGACGGTCAGGAGCGCGCGCACCGTGATCCGCGCCTTGGCTGCCACGAAGCTTCTCTCCGTGACCTCGGCGAAGCGCGCACTGGTCGCGCCTTCGGCACTGAAGGCCTGGACCGTCTGCGCGGCCTGCAGAGCTTCGGAGGCCCGGCCGGAGCTTTCGGCGATCAGATCCTGGTTGTCGCGGCTGAGATGCCGCAGCCGGCGGCCGAGCGCCACGATCGGCAGCGCGACGAGCGGCACGATGCCGAGCACCATCAGCGTCAGCTTGGGCGACGTGACGAACATCATCACGAGACCGCCGGCGAACAGAAGGAGGTTGCGCAGGAACCAGGAGACGGAAGAGCCGACGACCGAGAGAAGGAGCGTCGTGTCCGTCGTGATCCGGCTCAGCACCTCGCCCGTCATCAACCGCTCGTAGAAGGTAGGGCTCATCCCGATCATCCGGTCGAACACCGCCATGCGGATGTCCGCCACGACCCGCTCGCCGAGGCGTGTGACCACGAGATAGCGAAGGCCCGTCCCCATGGCGAAGATGGCGGCGAGGAGGAATGCGGCGAGGAAGTAGCGATCGAGGAGGGCGAAATCCCCGCCAGCGAAGCCGTCCACCACGCGGCGCGCGGCAAGCGGAAGGACGAGCGAGACCCCTGCCGTCAGGCACAGGGCGAAAAGTGCGAGAGCGACCTTGCCGCGATACGGCGCGAAGAAGGGGGCCAGCCCGCGCAACGCTCCCACCCGGCGCGAGCCCGCGCGTTCTTCCGTCTGACCTGACATGCTGGCTCCTGCTCTTTCGGGCGCGGATAGCCGCCCGGGCGCCTCGAATCAACTCGCCCCCGGACCCTTGCGTCCCTATGGCGCGGGCGAATCGACATGCGCTTCGCCGAATCACGGCACGGATCAGGTCAGAACTCCTGACAGTCTTTTAAACAGGTCTTGAAAGCTTGAATTGCGAAACGCAAAATAGAATCCAGAATTGCGATAGTGAGGAAATATTATCACAATTATGCCAGTACTACCTAAGGTTGATCCATTCTGCACCCTGAGAAAGATTGTGTTGAAAATATGTCTCAGCACGCTCAGGGAGTGCCGCATTTAGGTTTACCTTACGTTTACCTCTTCCCCGAATGCGTAAGTTGTGGTCAATGACGGTCAGGCCCGGCGGAATTTCGCACATCGTCCGGGCAGTGTTTTTTGACCGAGTTCCAGCGTACCGTGCATGTGTGTTGTTGCGCAGCCGCTTCTCGCGTCGTTTTGGGAGGCCGCTTTATGAAGTTTCGCGCTTTTACCTATATCCTGTGCGGAGCAATGCCTCTCATCTCCGCGTGTGACGAAGCCCGCGTCTCGAGAGACGTGAATTCACCCTTCGCCGCCGTGGATGACCAAGGTCCCCTGACATGTGACGACCGTGAAACGGCCGTGATGTACACCAAGGAAGGCGCGGCCATTCCGGTCGAGCCCCTGATCGACGGAGACGATTGCGTCGCCTCCGTCGTCGTTGCCGCCTGCCCCGATGGCAGCAGCCCGGGGGCGGGCGGTACCGCAGGTCTCGTGAGCGGCAATTGCGGGTCCGAAGAGGACGACGACGATACGCCTCAGAACCCCGACGACCCGGAAAACCCTGATAATCCAGACAATCCGGGCGGTCCGGATGACGGCGAGGAGGAGGGATCCTCCGCCGAAGCCGGTGGCGGCTCGGCCGGCGCAAGTGCCAGCCAGGGGGACGAAAGCAGCGCGGCCGAGGCCGGCGGCGGGTCCGCCGGGGCCTCCGCAAGCCAGGGCGACCAGGCCTCCGCGGCCCGGGCCGGCGGCGGACGGGCCTCCGCCAGCGCAAGCCAGGGCGGCCAGAGTTCCGGGTCCCCGAGTTCTCCGACATCCCCGACGGCGCCGACGGCACCGTCCTCCCCCAATACCAGTTCGCTGAACCGATGAGATAAAAACCAGGGCCCAGGCCCGATAAGAATTATCCCGGAAATAATGGGCGGCATTCAACGACCGCCTGAACCTGGGAAATCGAAACGAGGGTGACAAGATGAATAAGGCATTTAGTGCCGTGGTTCTGCTCGGCCTGATGACAGCCAGTGCAACCGCGACGGCGCAGGAACTTTCGGCAGGCCGGTCGTGGTCCGGAAGCTGGGGCTTCGGAAACAGCAGCGAAAAGACCTACCGCCTGACCGTGGCCGATACGCAGAAGAAGCTCGAAGAGGGCTACTACGACGCAATCGGCCGCAATACCCTCAACACTTATTACGATCATTCCGTCGGCGCGATGTCGGTGGAGGCGGCCGAAGGGTCCTCCGTCACGGTCGAACAGCGCACCGCGGACGGCACCGGCAACACCACTTCGACCACCACCATCGGCGCCCAGACCAACACCACGACCGACATCAGCATAGATGGCAGCGGAAACACCATCGGCATCGGCTCCTCCGCCGATTCGAACGGCTGCCAGGATGGCTCAATCCAGATGTCGACGTCCGTCGTGGACGGGATCGACATCTCCTCGGGAACGTCTTCGTCGGCATCCAATTCCGGCGGAATGACCTGCTGAGCCCCGCATGATCAGGCCAGCCAAAATAGTCGCCACCCTCGCTCTCTGCGCAGCAACCGCTGCGTGCAGCATGGGGGCTGGGGTGAAGAAGGACATGTCCCTCATCGAGGGGCCGGCCATCGTTGATATCGTGACGCCCTTCGACGACGCGCTCGCCTGCCTCAAGGGCAAGGTCAACAGCTCCCTCACCTTCGCTGTCGGAGGGATCCCGGACCAGACCGGCACCTACCAGAACAACTCCGAAGGGACCGGCAAGTTCGTCACCCAGGGCGCGGGCGACATCGTCCAGTCCGCCCTCTTCAAGACCGGCGTCACGCTGATCAACCGGCGCGACATGGGCACATCCGCCCTCGAGGGACAGTGGGGCCTGATCGACCTTCAGCGCCAGATCCCGGCGACCTTCGTCATCACCGGCTCCATCAACTCGCTCGACTTCATTCCGGGCGGCGGCGCGGGCGTCTCGATCGCCGGCGTCGGCCCGAACTATCGCCAGAACCGCGTCCTCGTCGGCCTCGACCTCGCCGTGACCCATGTCCCGACCGGGCGGATCTACGGCAACGTCGCCCTGCGAAAGCAGATCTTCGCGGACGAGTACAACCTCTTCGGCACCAGGCTGACCGGTGGCAACGTCGTCGATATCGAGGCCGGCACGTCCCGGCGCGAGGCGGTCAACTATGCCCTCCGCCAGATGCTCCAGCTCGCGACCTTCGAGCTCCTGGCGCAGATGATGCCGCCCGAGAAGTACGAGTTCTGCGTCGATCTGCTGGACGAGGAGGTCGGCTCCGTCACCGGCATCGCGACCACGGGCGAGCAGCTCCGCGACCTCAATGCCAAGCGGCGCGAGCAGTACACGGCCCTGTCCTCCTCCGGCGCCGACGCGCAGATCGCCCCCGCGGCGGCGAGTGCCGAGCCGAGCGCCCCTGAGACGGCGGCGGCACGGCCAGCGGCGGAGCGCACCGCGGCGCCAGCGGCGGTCCGGACAAGCCCCCTTGCGGCGACGCTCGAGGATCCCGCCAAGGGCAAGACCCGCGCCCATCTCGCACGGGAGCAGCAGGCACGGGAACTCGCCGAGAAAGCGGAGGCGGAGCGCCGCGACCGGGCGGAGATCGAGGCAAGGGCGGCCGCCGCCAAGGCAGCGCCGGCCTGCGTCGGCCCAAGGCTCGACTGCGTGCCACGGCAGCAGCCGCAGCCCGTGAAAGCCGGAGCGGTCAACGCCGCGCCGGAGCAGACATCGCCGGACTTGCCCGAAGAGGCCGAGGCGGCAGCGAACGAGGGACTGTCCGGGGAGGAGATCGCCGGCTGACCACGCAAGAATGCGCGATCCCGAAAGGACCCGCATAGGTGCCGCCGCACCCTTTATCAGTGACCCAACCAGCATGGCGGAAGGCTGGACGGATCGAAGGGACTTTAAAAAATGACCACCAAACTTCTCCTCAGCGCGGCCGCGGCCGCCCTTCTGACCGCCGGCGGCGCCTCCGCCCAGGTCGTCGACGCGTTCAACGGCCTCAGCGATGATGTCCTTGCCAGCGTGCCGGCATCGTTCGCCGCCATCGCGCTGAACGACATGGCCATCGACGGCTCCATCGACGTCACCGTCGACGGCGTTTCGGGCGGCGCATTCGACTTCTCGGGCTCCACGGCATCCGAGAACAGCGAAGAGGCTTCCGAGTCCGAGAGCGACAACTCGATCGATTTCGACATCACGAGCATCACGAGCGAACTCAGCGCCGCTACCGACGGTGCGGCGTCCGACACGTTCGGCAACAACGTCGACGGCCCCGGCGCGTTCGAAGGCTCCTTCGATGAGGACCTGACCAACGTGACCGACACCGCGAGCGAAGCGGCCAGCTCCGCGAGCAGCGCCTCCAACTCGACCGCCGAACTCTCCGGCAGCATCAACGCCTCGACCCAGACGATCGGTGACATCAAGTCGCTGGCCGCCGGCGCCGTCAACACCGGCAACTTCGACCTGACCGAGAACGGTGCGATCATCGACTCCAGCTCTGCTGCCAACACGAGCAACACGATGTCCGAAGCCATGGCTTCCGCCACCTTCGGCTCCGGCATCGGCGTCATCAGCGCCGCGATCAACGACGACGGCGAGAGCAACGGCGCCACGATCAACGGCTCGATCTCCGCGTCCCTCGGCGCCGGCAACATCGGCGTTGGCGACATCGGCTCCACCGCCGCCGGTGCGATCAACACCGCCGAAGTCAACGCCACGTTCTTCGGGACGGGGTGCGGCGGCACCTGCATCGACGGCGACGACGACAACTGATCGAAGACCGGGATCCGAGTAAGTCACCACTCGGGGACCACACC
The DNA here is from genome assembly GCF_003390865.1 of Tropicimonas sp. IMCC34011. Classification (GTDB taxonomy): domain Bacteria; phylum Pseudomonadota; class Alphaproteobacteria; order Rhodobacterales; family Rhodobacteraceae; genus Tropicimonas_B. The sequence continues at coordinate 468,424 of NZ_QMEJ01000003.1, read as the reverse complement.
TGGGGCCGCGCATCGCGCGGCCCTTTTTTTTCGTGCCGCCAAACGGGACGCCGATGCACGAGCGCCGCGAGGCGCATCGCGGTCCCGATGAACCGGCAGCCGTTTCGAAACATCTGGAAAAGGAAGTGGAGCGGGTAGCGGGAATCGAACCCGCACGACTAGCTTGGAAGGCTAGGGCGCTACCATTACACCATACCCGCGCTGACCCTTGGCTTAGGCCATGCCCCGGCCCCGGTCAAGCAAGCGCGGCCGCTACGACTTGATCCACTCCCGGGCGCGGTCCTTGAGAAAGCTCGTGAAGGCATGGACGCGGGCGGTGCGGTGCAGATCGACATGGGTGACGAGCCAGATCGGCGTCGCCCAGTCCTCCCTCGGGGCCAGCATCTGGACGATGTCGTCCCGCTCCTCCGCATCCCACCGGAACATGAATCCGCAGCCGAGACCGGCCTCGATCGCGTCGCGGGACACCCGGGTGTCGTTGGCGCGGAAGACGATCTGCTCGACCGGGATCGTCGCATCCATCCAGCGGGCAAAGGGAGCCCTGCTGTCTTCCATGTCGGGCGAGATGAAGCGGTGCTTGGTCCACTCGCCCTCCTTCATCGGCCCGTACCGGTCCACATAGGCGCGGGAAGCATAGAGGCCGATGGAGGTCTCGCCGATCTTCTGGACGATGTTGTCCGGCTCCTTGGGCTGCGCGCCGAAGCGCAGGGCGACATGCGCCTCGCCGTATTCGAGCCGGAAAAGTCGGCTGTCGGTAATGAACCGGATGCGCACGCCCGGATGCTCTTCCATGAAATCCTGGAGGATCGGCGTCAGCCGGGGGGCGAGCGCGAGGATCGTGGTGACGACGAGTTCGCCGGAGACATCCGTCCCCCGCCCCTTCAGCCGCCCGGTGAGCTGTTCGAGCTGATCGTCGAGGGCGGCCGCGACCTTGAGGAGCTCCTCGCCGTTGTCGGTCGGCGTGTAGCCCCGCGCATGGCGCTGGAACAGCTTGGTCGCAAGGCGCGCTTCCAGGGCATCGACGTGGCGGATCACCGTCGCATGGTGTACACCGAGAGCCTGCGCCGCACCCGATACGGTGCCCAGGCGGGCCACTTGGTAGGCGGTCCGGATTTCGTCCCAGCTTCCAGGCGTCATGCCGGAGGTCTCCTGAACAGAGGGATGCCCGCGGCGAAGCCGCCGGCAGGGGATATGTGCAGATGTGCCTTAGTCTGTGCATCTGTGCAAGCGCGCCGCGCGCGGGCGCACGAACCTGTCAGGAACGTCTTGACTCGACCGCCCCCGGCGGCGTATCGGCCCCGCAAACCCGGAGATCGCCAGATTTCCGGTCCTCCTTATATGGGGGATCGCCGCCGGTCAGCGCGTTGCGCCCACCGGCGCAGCTGGCGTTTGCGGGTCCGATTGAGCCGAGACGGCAAGGAGCCGCGCGATGTTCGAGAGCCTGTCAGACCGCCTGTCCGGCGTGTTCGAGCGCCTGACGAAACAGGGCGCCCTGAGCGAAGACGACGTCAAGACGGCGCTGCGCGAGGTTCGCGTCGCGCTGCTGGAGGCGGACGTGTCGCTGCCGGTCGCCCGGAACTTCGTCAAGGCGGTGCAGGACAAGGCGACCGGTCAGGCCGTCACGAAGTCCGTCACGCCCGGCCAGCAGGTCGTGAAGATCGTCCATGACGAGCTGATCGCGGTCCTGACGGGCGAAGGCGAGCCGGGCAGCCTGAAGATCGACAACGCCCCTGCCCCGATCCTGATGGTCGGCCTGCAGGGGTCGGGCAAGACGACGACGACCGCCAAGCTCGCCAAGCGGCTCAAGGAGCGGCAGAACAAGCGGGTCCTCATGGCCTCGCTCGACGTGAACCGCCCCGCCGCCATGGAGCAGCTCGCGATCCTCGGCCAGCAGGTCGGCGTCGACACGCTGGCCATCGTTCCCGGCGAGCGCCCCGAACAGATCGCCCGGCGGGCCAAGACGCAGGCCTCCCTCGGCGGCTATGACGTCTACATGCTCGACACCGCGGGCCGCCTCCATATCGACGAGGCGCTGATCGCCGAGGCCGCCGCGGTCCGGGACATCGTGAAACCCCGCGAGACGCTACTCGTGGTGGACGGCCTCACCGGCCAGGACGCGGTGAACGTCGCCGAGGAATTCGACGGCAAGATCGGCGTCTCCGGCGTCGTTCTGACCCGGATGGACGGTGACGGGCGCGGCGGCGCGGCCCTCTCCATGCGCGCCGTCACCGGCAAGCCCATCAAGTTCGTCGGCCTCGGCGAGAAGATGGACGCCATCGAGGAGTTCCACCCCGAGCGGATCGCCGGCCGGATCCTCGGCATGGGCGACATCGTCTCGCTGGTCGAGAAGGCGCAGCAGACCATCGAGGCCGAACAGGCCGAGAAGATGATGAAGCGGCTCCAGAAGGGCCACTTCTCCATGAACGATCTGCGCATGCAGCTCGAACAGATGATGAAGATGGGCGGCATGGAAGGCGTCATGGGAATGATGCCGGGCATGGGCAAGATGAAGGGCAAGATGGGCGAGGCCGGCTTCGACGACCGGATGATCAAGCGCCAGATCGCCCTGATCCAGTCCATGACCAAGAAAGAGCGCGCCAACCCCGCCATCCTGCAGGCAAGCCGCAAGAAGCGGATCGCCGCGGGCGCGGGCCTCGAGGTTCAGGAACTCAACCGTCTTCTGAAGATGCACCGCCAGATGGCCGACATGATGAAGAAGATGGGCAAGAAGGGCCTGCTGAAACAGATGATGGGCGGCATGTTCGGCAAGGGCGAGCAGCCCGATCCGGCCGCGCTTCAGGGCATGGATGCGGCAACGATGCAGAAGGCCGCCCGCCAGCTTCAGGGCGGGATGCCCGGCATGGGCGGCTTCGGCGGCGGCGGCCTTCCCTCCGGTCTGAGCGGCTTGGGGAAGAAGCGATGAACCGGCCCCTTATGTCGACCCGTTCGGGGAAGATCGCGTCATGATGGCCACCGGCATGTCTTCCGGGGGCACGACGCCCGGCGCCTACGATCACGCTGCCATGCTCGGCGCCGTGATGCCGGTCCTCTTGACCGCGCGTCTGCGCCTGCGCGCGCCGCGCCTCTCCGATTTCGAGGCGTGGCACGTCGTGACGGGCGGATCGCGGGAGGCGGCCCGCGCGCGCTTCGGCTCCATGCTGGCCGGCTGGTCGCTGGACGGCACCGGGTACTGGGTGGCTGAGCGGCGTCAGGGCGGCGGCATCGCGGGCTTCGTCCCGGTGGCAGCCGAGAGCGAGGGGCCCGGTCCCGTGCGCCTCATGCGCCCGGCGGCTGAACGCGCCGGCCTTGGCGAGGAAGCGTCCATCGCCGCCGCTGATCATGCCCGCGCCCTCACCGGCCCGCGGAACTATGTTTCCTACCTCGACACCGCGATCCTGCGCTCCGCCCGGCGCGCCGGGGCGGCCGCCCTTCCGTCCGGGAGGCGCGCATGAGCGAGGATCCCGCCTCCCGCGCCGCGTCGCTGCTGCGCGAGCATCGCGAGAGCATCGATCGCCTCGATGCGATCCTCGTCTACACGCTCGGCGAGCGGTTCAAGCACACCCAGGCCGTAGGCCGGCTCAAGGCCAGCCACGACCTGCCCCCCTCCGACCCTGCCCGTGAGCAGACTCAGATCGCACGGCTGGAGGATCTCGCGAAGCAGGCCGATCTCGACCCCGACTTCGCGCGCAAGTTCCTGAATTTCATCATTCAGGAAGTCATCAAGCACCACGAAGCCCACAAGGATTCCGCCGGAGAGACCGGCGCGACCGCCATCAAGGAGTAAACACCATGGCCATGAAGATCCGCCTGTCCCGCGGGGGCAGCAACAAGCGTCCGTTCTACCGCATCGTCGCCGCCGACAGCCGCATGCCCCGCGACGGCCGCTTCATCGAGAAGCTCGGCACCTACAATCCCCTCCTGCCCAAGGACAGCGAGGACCGCGTGAAGATGGACATCGAGCGCGTGCAGCACTGGATCGCCCAGGGCGCCCAGCCGACCGACCGGATCGCGCGGATGCTCGAGGCTGCCGGCGTGCGCGACAAGGCCGAGCGCAACAACCCCAACAAGGCGAAGCCGGGCAAGAAGGCGCAGGACCGTGCGAGCGAGCGCGCTGCGCGCGACGCCGCGGCCAAGGAAGCGGCCGAGGCGCCCGCCGAGGAAGCCTCCGCGGAGTGATCCGATCCGCCGGCCCGCGCTGATCGTGGCGCGGGCCGGTCCGGGCGCCCGGCCGCCCCTGTCCGGAGGGACCCCCATGACCCACCCCGAGCGCATCTGCGTCGCGGCAATCGCCGGCTCCTTCGGAGTGCGCGGCGAAGTGCGCCTCAAGAGTTTCACGGCCGACCCCGCGGCCGTCGCGGACTATGCGCCGCTGACGACCGAGGACGGTGCGCGCAGCTTCGATCTCACCCTCGGCAAATCGATCAAGGGTGCCTTTGCGGCGCGTCTCTCCGGCGTGCGCACCAAGGAGGAGGCGGATGCCCTCAAGGGCACGCGGCTTTTCGCGCTGCGCTCGAAGATGCCGGATCTGCCGGATGACGAATTCTATCACGCCGACCTGATCGGCCTCGACGTCGTCGATACCGGCGGCACGGTGCTCGGACGCATTCGCGCGATCCACGATCACGGCGCCGGGGATTTGCTCGAGGTCTTCGGACCGGGTCTCAAATCCACCGTCCTCGTCCCCTTCACCCGCGAGATCGTTCCGACAGTGGACATCGCGGCGGGGCGGGTCGTGGCGGATCCGCCCGAGGGACTGTTCTGATCCCTCTGCCTGCCGCGGGGAACTCCGGAATGCGATCTGCCGTTGCCCTTCGGCCCGCGATCCTGCGGGCGGACATCAAAGGCAGGTCCCATGCTGGAAATCATTCTCATCCTTCTCGCCGTGGCCGCGATCGCGGCCTTGCTCGGCTTCAACTCCATTTCCGGCGTGGCCCTGACCGGCGCGAAGTTCCTGATCGGGATCGTGCTTGTGCTCTTCGTCTTGGTCGTCCTTGGAATTATCGCCATCGCGTGATCGCGCGGCGTTTCGCGAGCGCGGGCGGCACGCTATGTAGGGTGCCACCCGCTCTGCCCGAGGATCCGATGCGCCGGCCGCTGACCTTCATAGCAACGCTGCTGTTCTACGCCGCTCCCGTCGCGGCAGGCGCTGGAGGCGCGCCGTACTGGTCCATCGGTGTCTTCGCTGCCCTCGGAACGGCCTGGCTCGTGGTCTCGCGCCCCGGCCGCCCGGCGGGCGCTCTGCTGCTCGCGCTTCCGGTCGTGGCGCTCGGCGCAGCCGTTCTTCTGGCCGCTGGCATCGCCATGCATGATCTCCTGGATCTGCCGGTCATGCCCGTTCTTCCCTGGGCGCTGCTCGCGCTTGTCGCCGTCCTCCTGATGCGCGTGGCCCGCCGCGGCGATGCTAGGACAGCACCGGTCGACCGAGAGATCGCCGCCCATGTGGACGGAGCGATTGCGAGAGCTGAAGCGGAGAGAGGCCAGCCGTCGGAGCCGGTCCTTCGCGCCCTCGCCCGCCTCGACACGCTGCCGGAAGTGGCCCCGCGCCTTGGTCACGTGGAAGACGCGCTGACCCCTCTGCTGCTCGATCCGGGCGAGGCTCCTGCCGGAATGGACCGTCTGCTTGCGCGTCACGACAGCACCCGCGCGCCGCGTGACCGCCTCGCCGTCGTCCTTCTCGCGACCCATCCTGTCGCCGCGCCGCGCCTGATCGGCCGGGGTGACGTGCCGCGAGCGTTCGAGACCGTGGTCGGCGCGGCGGATGCGCCGCTTCTGTGGCAGTTCGCAGACCGCTCCGATGCCCTTCTGGACGTTCTGCCGGACGCGGCGGCCGGAATGCCCCGCCCCGCGCGCCTCGACGACATCGCAGGCCAGATCGCGACCAGGCACCCCGAGGAGGCCGAAGCGCTGACCCGCCTCGCCCGCCGCCTGGAAACCTTGGGTGAAACGGCATGAGCGACACCGACGATCCCCGGACCGACGGCGACGCCCCGGCCATGCGCTCCCACGGGCGGCTCGCGATCTCCGCAAGCGCCCGCCCCCGCGAGTTGATGACGCCCAATCCGCGTCTCAAGGACGCCTGGACGGCGCGGATCATCACGCTCTTTCCCGAAGCCTTCCCCGGCACGCTCGGCCTGTCCCTGACCGGCAAGGCGCTGAACGAGGGGCTCTGGGCGCTCGAGCCCATCGACCTGCGCGCCTTCGGCGTCGGCAAGCATCGCAACGTGGACGATACGCCGGCCGGCGGCGGCGCCGGCATGGTCCTGCGCCCCGACGTGGTGGATCGCGCGCTTGGCGTGGCTTCCGCGGGCACACCCGGGGACCGCGCCCGCTGGCCCGTCCTCTACCTCTCCCCCCGCGGCAAGCCCTTCAGGCAGGCCGATGCCGAGCGCTGGTCGAAAGCGGAGGGAATGACGCTTCTGTGCGGGCGGTTCGAGGGTGTGGACGAGCGCGTTCTGGAGGCGCACGGGGTCGAGGAAGTCTCCCTCGGGGACTTCGTGCTGACCGGCGGCGAGATCGCCGCGCAGGCCTTGATTGACGCCACGGTCCGCCTTATACCCCGCGTGCTCGGGAATCGTGATTCCATCGAGGAGGAAAGCTTTTCCTCGGGGCTTCTCGAACACCCGCAGTACACGCGGCCGGCTGTCTGGAAAGATCGCGAGGTGCCAGAGGTTCTCCTCTCTGGGCATCACGCAAGGATCGAGACATGGCGGCGCGACCAGGCCGAAAGGCTGACGAAGCAACGGCGCCCTGACCTCTGGCGGGCTTATCGCGGCGATGTGGCCGACGATGGGGACCCGGGCGGAGACCGAGAGCTCTGAGGGCGCAGACACCTTCGCGGACAAAAACCGCGGGCAACATGAGGAGCGACAGATGAATCTGATCGCAGAACTCGAGGCCGAGCAGATCGCCGGTCTCGACAAGACCATTCCCGATTTCAAGGCGGGCGACACCATCCGCGTCGGTTACAAGGTGACCGAGGGCACGCGCAGCCGTGTGCAGAACTACGAAGGTGTGTGCATCTCCCGCAAGAACGGCGCCGGCATCGCAGGCAGCTTCACCGTTCGGAAGATCAGCTTCGGCGAGGGCGTCGAGCGCGTCTTCCCGCTGTTCTCCACGAACATCGACAGCATCACCGTGATCCGCCGCGGTCGGGTGCGTCGCTCGAAGCTGTACTACCTGCGGTCGCGCCGTGGCAAATCCGCCCGGATCGCCGAGGACACCGGCTACAAGCCGAAGAAAGAAGCCTGAGGAGAGACGCGATGAAAAAGGAAATCCATCCCGACTACCATCTCATCGACGTCAAGATGACCGATGGCACCGTCGTTCAGATGAAGTCGACCTGGGGCGCAGAGGGCGATCAGCTCACCCTCGACATCGACCCGACGTCCCACCCGGCCTGGACCGGCGGCTCGACCCGCCTGATGGACCAGGGCGGCCGCGTCTCCAAGTTCAAGAACAAGTACGCAGGTCTCGGCTTCTGAGAAGGCCTCCCTGCGATGCAAGACCAGCGCCCCGGCGGATCCTCCGCCGGGGCGTCTTTTTTCGGCATCCTTCTTGCGTGATGCGTGGTCAGTGCCGGATCGATCGGGTATTTCCCGGCCCGAAGACGAGCGACGCTGGATCCGGGTGACCGGCAGCCGCGTTGCAGAACGATGCACCACGGGCATGCTGCCGGCATCCCGTGGGTCCAGCCGCCCGGCATATGGCGACGGTCCATGCTTGATATCCTTCAAACGATCCTGAACGAGCACGCCGATCTGGTGTCGCTCGGTCTACTCGTCGTGCTCTTCGCGGCCTTCATCTGGGAACGCTACCCGCCGGACGTCACGGCGGCGGCGGCCGCTGCGGTGTTCATCACGATCGGCTATGTCTCGGCGGATGACGCGATGGCGGTCTTTTCCAACTCCGCACCGATCACCATCGCGGCGATGTTCGTCCTGTCGGGCGCGCTCGTGCGCACAGGGCTGCTCGACGCGCTGGCCAACATCGTGATCTCGCGGGCCGGCACGCGCCCGATCCTTGCCACGGCGGGTTTTCTCTCCGCCACGATCGTCGCCTCCGCCTTCGTGAACAACACGCCAGTGGTCCTGGTGCTGATCCCGGTGGCGATCAGGCTCGCGACGAATCTCGGCATCGCGCCGACCAAGCTGCTGATCCCCCTGTCCTACGCCGCCATCCTCGGCGGCACTCTGACCCTCATCGGCACGTCGACGAACCTCCTGGTGGACGGTATCGCGCGGGAGGTCGGAATGGAGCCGCTTTCAATCTTCGCCATCGCGCCGGTCGGCATCGTCACGGCGATCGCGGGGACGCTCGTGATGGTCTTCATCGGCGGGCGGCTCCTGCCCGACCGGGCCGGCACCGGCGCATCCGCCATGCCCGAGGAGACCGAGTTCCTCTCCGAGGTGCACATCATCGACGGCTCGCCTCTCATCGGGATCCTTTTGGGACAGGCGAAGCCGTTCCAGCCCAAGAACGTGCGCGTGACCGGCGTGCGCCGCGGCAAGACCACGGAGCGCACCAATCTCGAGGAGCGTGAGCTGCGCAAAGGCGACGCCGTGATCGTCCGCGCATCGACCTCGGAACTCCTGACGCTGTCGGAGGCACAAGGTGTGCGCGTCGGTTTCCGGGGCCTGGGTCGGCCGGAGCGGTCCGAGGACCTGATGACCGCCGAGGCCATCCTGACGCCGCTCCGGACCAAGACACGCCCCCGGCTCGCGGACATCGCCATCGAGAGCCGGCTCGGCATCCGGATCCTCGGCGCGCACCGGCACCAGCACATCCCCGGCCCGGACCTTCTGACGCTGCGCCTACGCCCGTCTGACAAGCTGTTGCTGCAAGGGCCTCCCGATGCGTTCGAGCGCCTCGGACAATCGGGGGACATGGTCTCGATCACCACGCCGGCGGGCCGGGCCTATCGCCGGAAACAGGCTCCGCTGGCGCTCCTGGCGCTCGGGGCGGTCGTGATCCTCGCCGCGCTCGGGGTGATGCCGATCGGACTTCTCGCGCTGATCGCGGTGGCCGGCATCCTCGTCATGCGGTGCATCGACAGCGACGAGGCGTGGGGATCCATCGATGCATCGATCCTCGTCCTCATCTTCTCCATGCTGATCGTCGGCGCGGGCCTCGAGACGACGGGCGCGGTCGAGACGCTTGTCGGCTGGCTGATGCCGCTGATGCAGGGCCTCTCGCCGTTCATGACCCTCGTCGTCGTCTATTTCGTCGCGTCGGTGCTGACAGAGACGGTGACGAACAACGCCGTCGCCGTGATCCTGACGCCTCTCGTGATCTCCCTTGCGGCAGGTCTCGGCCTCGATCCGCGGCCCTTCGTCATCGCGGTGATGTTCGCGGCCTCCGCCAGCTTCGCAACGCCCATCGGCTATCAGACGAACACGCTGGTCTACGGCGCCGGCGGGTATCGCTTCACCGACTTCCTCAGGATCGGTGTCCCGATGAACATCATCGTGGGGTTTGCATCCATTCTGGCCATCTCCGTCTTCTTCCCGCTTCAGCCGGGCTGACGCGCCATCGCTGCAACGAGAGCGATTTTGGTTGCGGTTGCCCCCTTGCAGCCCCCGCCCCGTCGGCCGAAAACCGCTGAAAATCGCGGGGGACCATCTGGCCGTGGCGCATATCATCGTCGTCGGAAACGAGAAGGGCGGGTCGGGCAAGTCGACCACGTCGATGCATGTCGCGACGGCGCTCGCGCGCATGGGGCGCAAGGTCGGCACGCTGGACCTCGACCTGCGTCAGCGCAGCCTCGGGCGGTACATGGACAACCGGGCCGCCTTCGTTGCCTCCAGATCGCTGGATCTCGCGATGCCGCTCCATGCCGATCTGCCGGAGGCCGAAGCCGCCCGTGAGGGAGAGAACCCCTCGGACCGTCGCCTCTCCGCCGCGGTCCAGGCACTCGAAGGCGAGATGGAGTTCATCCTGATCGACTGCCCCGGCAGCCATACGCGGCTGAGCCAGGTTGCCCATTCGCTGGCCGATACGCTGATCACTCCGCTCAACGACAGCTTCGTGGATTTCGATCTGCTCGCGCGGACCGGTCCGGACGGGAAGATCCTCGGCCCCTCGGTCTACTCGGAAATGGTTTGGTCGGCGCGGCAGGTGCGGGCGCAGGCGGGGCTGCCCCCCATCGACTGGGTGGTGACGCGCAACCGGCTCGGCGCCCAGCAGATGCACAACAAGAAGAAGGTCGGCGAGGCCCTGGAGCGTCTGTCCAAGCGGATCGGCTTCCGCGTGGCGCCCGGCTTCTCGGAGCGGGTGATCTTCCGCGAACTGTTTCCGCGGGGCCTGACCCTGCTCGATCTCAAGGATGTGGGCGTCGAGAGGCTCAACATGAGCAATGTCGCCGCGCGTCAGGAGCTGCGCGACCTGATCACCGCGCTCGATCTGCCGGACATCACGCCCGACTTCTGACTTACGTCATCCGCGCGAGGCGCTGGACGAAGGGGTCCTTGTCGAGCTTCGCGCTTGCCCGGCGGGACAGCTTCAGCTCCGGCTCCGCCGGGGCGAGGCGCGCGGAGGACAGGAACGCTCCATCCACCTTGCGGCAGGGCCGCGTTTCGAAAGGGCCGGTCCGCGGCGTCGTCGCCCCTGATTTCGCAAGGCAGGCCGCCTCGGCCATCACCTCCGACGCGGCCGACGCACGCGGCGGATGAGCGGCCACGGGCGCAGGCCCGAGGCCGGCAGCGTCTGTCTTCGGCTCCAGCATGGCCCGAACGAGGCCGGCGCCATCGGTCCCGGCCGCCATCTGGGGCACGTAGGGCGCGATCCGCTCGACAGGGATCTCCTCCTCGACTGCGGCTCTCTGGCCGGGCCGCGCAATGAGACCGATCAGCATCATGAGACCGGCAATCCCGAAGGCGGTCCCGGCAAGCCGCGTCCAGACGGGAAAGCCGCCGGGCAGAATGGCGCGTGCGATCACGTGGGGCCCCGCCGCCGCAGCCAGCTCCGCCGGCGCCGGAACGAGGCGACCCATGGGACGCTGCACGACCGGGCCGCGCGGACCTGTGGCCCGAATGCTGCCGAGAAGCGGCCCAAGGGTCGCGTCCGTCACGGGGCCGTCCAGGAGAAGCGCACCCACGGCAGCGTCGGCCGCCGTGTCTTCCGGAGGAAGGAGGAGAAGCGCGGTCCGCCCGTCAGGCAGAGGCACGGGCGCCGACAGGTCGACCTGCACGACCTCCCCGGTCTCCAAGCCCGTCGCCAGCCATGGCGCGACCTTCTGCGGAACCGGCACGTTCAGCACCGCAAACACCGCGAGCGCGAGGGCGGACAGTCCCACCAGTCCCGCGATCGCGAACATCGTGCGGCGCAGACGTCCCCCAACGACCCTGCTCGACATGATCTCACCCTCGGAGTTGACCTATCGTCATTCTCTCTAGACCCAGAACCGGGCTCGATTGTGGCGAAGGCAGGGAGGGAATGAAGCGACCGCGCCGCCGGAGCGATTGAAGCCGAGGGCCTGCACGGTCTATATGCCGTGCGACCACGGAGGATGCCGCATGACGAACTACCTCGAATTCGAGAAGGGCCTCGCCGAGATCGAAGGCAAGGCCGAGGAGCTGCGCGCGCTCGCCAGGTCCAACGAGGGCATGGATGTCGAAGCCGAAGCCAAGGGCCTCGACACCAAGGCCGCGACGATCAAGAAGGACCTCTATTCGTCCCTCACGCCCTGGCAGAAATGCCAGGTCGCGCGACACCCGGAGCGGCCTCATTGCCGGGTCTACGTGGACCAGCTGTTCGAGGAATTCACCCCCCTCGCCGGCGACCGGACCTTTGCCGACGATTACGCGGTCATGGGCGGCCTCGCGCGGTTCAGGGGCACGCCGGTCGTGGTTCTGGGCCATGAGAAGGGCCACGATACACGCACCCGGATCGAGCACAATTTCGGCATGGCGCGGCCGGAGGGCTACCGCAAGGCGATCCGCCTGATGGACCTCGCCGACCGCTTCGGCCTGCCCCTCATCACGCTGGTGGACACCCCCGGCGCCTATCCCGGCAAGGGCGCCGAGGAGCGCGGCCAGTCCGAGGCCATTGCCCGGTCGACCCAGAAATGCCTCTCCCTCGGCGTGCCGCTGGCATCCGTGATCATCGGCGAAGGCGGCTCCGGCGGGGCCGTCGCCTTTGCCACGGCGAACCGCATCGCGATGCTGGAGCACTCGATCTACTCGGTCATCTCCCCCGAGGGCTGCGCGTCGATCCTGTGGAAGGATGCGGAAAAGATGCGCGAGGCGGCCGGCGCGCTTCGGCTCACCGCGCAGGACCTGCAGAAGCTCGGCGTCATCGACCGCATCGTGAAGGAGCCGCTCGGCGGCGCCCATCGCCACGCCAAGGACGCCGTCAATGCCGTCGGCGATGCCATCGAGGCGATGCTGGAGGAGATGTCCGGCATGGATCGCAAGGCCCTGATCGCCGATCGTCGCCAGAAGTTCATCGGCATGGGATCGAAGGGTCTCGCAGCCTGATACCCCAAGGCGACTCCGCTCAGGCGGTGGCCGCCTCCCGCGGGAAGGCGTCGATGGCGTCGAGGATCTGAAGGGCCACCTCGGAGGCGGAGGCCGCGTTCTGTCCCGTGATCAGCCGACCGTCGGACACGACGTAGGGCTCCCCCGGGGGGCCGTGGGTGCATGTCATGGTGGAATCCGCGAGGCTGCCGGGCAGGTTCACGGCGGCATCCGATCGCGCCGCGCCGATCTCGGTCAATTCGGCGGCCACGGGCCCGGTCAGGCTCTTGCCCGCCAGAAGGGGCAACCCGTCATGCCGGCGCGCGCCCAAGAGGCCCGCGATGCCGCATCCGATCCCGCTGACAATCGCGCCGCGGTCCCAGAGCGTCCCGGCAAGCCGCGCCAAAGTGCTGTCGCCCGGAAAGTCGTGCAGGGCGCCGGGACCGCCGGCAAGGATCAGGGCGTCGAACCGCGTCGCGTCCACGTCCCCGAGGGTCGCCGTGTCGCTGAGGGCAGCAACGGCCCGCGCGTCCCCGAGGAAAAGATCGACGGCGCCGGATCGTTCGAATGCATCTGTGCTGGAACTGTTGGCCGACGGCTTGCCCCCCTTGGGGGATGCGAAGCGGACGGCAAGTCCGGCCTCGCGAAGCCGGATGTAAATGGCGGCGACTTCCTGAAAGTCGAAGCCGGTCTCGTGCCCGGACTCGCTCGTCTCGTCATGTGACGTGACCACGAGCAGGGCGGTGTGTTTCATGAAGCGGCGTCCACCTGTTCCGGTTATCGGTTCAGCGCACTCCTTCGGCGCCTTTCGGGGGGCCAAATGCCCGTCCGGCCTTTAGGTTCCGACTCTCGTGAAAAAAGCGCACGAAGTTCGGGCACCGTTTGATCAAGGATGCGCTGGACGTCGCCGCGGCGCTCGCGATACGCAGGTGAAAATACCTCAGGGGATCGTTCCATGATCGAAACACCGTACCTGCTGTTCCTCGGCGATGCTCCCGATCCGCTCGCCGCCAAGGTCGCCCAGGGCATCCGCGACTGGCGGCCCGACTACTCCATCGGCCAGCTTCGCCTCGATGGCTGCAAGGCGGACATGCGCCTGCCGGACATGACCCTCGAAGAAGCGCGCGATGCCGGCGCGAAGACGCTGGTGATCGGCGTGGCGAACCGTGGCGGGATCATCTCGGAGACGTGGCGCTCGGTTCTGGGCGACGCCCTGCGCGCCGGGTTCGACATCGCCAGCGGCCTGCACAACCTTCTGCGCGACGAACCCGAGCTGGTCCGTATCGCGAAGGAAGAGGGCCGCACGCTCCATGACGTGCGCGTGCCGACCGTGAAATACCCGATCGCCAACGGCGAGAAGCGCAAGGGCAAGCGCGTCCTCGCGGTCGGAACCGACTGCTCCGTCGGCAAGATGTATACCGGCCTCGCCCTCGAGAAGGCGATGTCCGAGAAGGGGATGAAGGCAACCTTCCGCGCCACCGGTCAGACCGGCATCCTCATCACCGGCGAGGGCGTCCCGCTCGATGCAGTGATCGCGGACTTCATGGCCGGCTCCGTCGAATGGCTGACGCCCGACAACGACGACGACCACTGGGATGTGATCGAGGGGCAAGGCAGCCTTTTCCACGCCTCCTATTCCGGCGTGACGCTGGCGCTGATCCATGGCGGTCAGCCGGATGCGCTCGTGCTCTGTCACGAACCGACGCGGACCCACATGCGCGGTCTGCCGGGCTATGGCCTTCCCACCCTCGAAGAGGTGCGGGACCTGTCGCTCCAGATGGCCCGCCGGGTGAACGAGGGCTGTGAGGTCGTCGGCATCTCGATCAACACCTACGGAATGGATCAGGCCGAAGCAGACGCCTATCTCGCCGAAGTCGAGGACCGCATGGGCCTGCCCACCGTCGATCCGTTCCGGCAAGGCGCCGGACGGCTGGCGGACGCGCTGAAGGCCCTTGGCTGATGGCCATCACCGTCACCGAGGACACGTTCCGCCTTGCGGAGACCTTCACGATCAGCCGCGGCTCCCGGACGGAGGCGCGCGTCCTGACCGTGACGGTCGAGGAGGGCGGTCATCGCGGGCGGGGGGAATGCGTTCCCTACGCCCGGTACGACGAGACGCTGGAAAGCGTCCGCGCCGAGATCGAGAGCCTGCCGGCCGGCATCGACCGGGCCGCGCTGCAGGAGGCCCTGCCGGCCGGCGCAGCGCGCAACGCGGTGGATTGCGCGCTCTGGGATCTCGAAGCGAAGCGCGCGGGTCAGCCGGCCTGGCAGATCGCCGGGCTCGCCGTCCCCCTTCCCGAGATCACGGCCTTCACCCTGTCCCTCGACACGCCCGAGAAGATGCAGGCGGCGGCGGCCAGGCACGCCCATCGCCCGCTTCTGAAGATCAAGCTCGGCACCCCCGACGACATGCCCCGCCTCGAGGCGGTGCGCGCAGGCGCGCCGGAGGCCCGCATCGTGGTCGATGCCAACGAGGGATGGAGCCCGGAGGTCTACAGGGACCTTGCGCCGCATCTGGTCCGGCTCGGCGTGACCCTCGTGGAGCAACCCGTGCCCGCGGGCGAGGACGAGGCCCTGCGCGGGCTGGAACGCCCCGTCCCGCTATGCGCCGACGAGAGCGTTCACGACCGCGCCACGCTCGGGCGGCTCGAGGGACTCTATGACCTCGTGAACATCAAGCTCGACAAGACCGGCGGCCTGACCGAGGCGCTCGCCCTTCGGGCCGAGGCGGAGCGGATGGGCTTCGGCATCATGGTGGGCTGCATGGTCGGCTCCTCGCTCGCGATGGCCCCCGCGGTCCTTCTCGCACAGGGCGCGGCCGTAACCGATCTTGACGGCCCGCTCCTCCTCGCCGAAGACCGCGACACCCCGCTGACATTCGATGTGGCGGGCGTCCATCCGCCCTCGCCCGAACTCTGGGGATAATGCACATGAGCCGCATCTGTTACGTCAATGGCGATTACGTCGCCGAGGAAGACGCGAAGATCTCCGTCTTCGACCGGGGCTTCCTCTTCGCCGATGGCGTCTACGAGGTGACGAGTGTTCTCGGCGGCAAGCTGATCGATTTCGACGGTCATGCCACGCGCCTGTCCCGCTCCCTCTCCGAACTGGCGATGTCCTCCCCCGTCACGAGGGACGAACTCCTCGACATCCACCGCGAGCTGGTGACGCGCAACGGCATCGAAGAGGGACTGGTCTACCTTCAGATCACCCGCGGCGCGGCGGACCGGGATTTTGCCTATCCCGCCGATGCCGCACCCGGCATCGTTCTCTTCACGCAAACGAAGACGCTGATCGAGAGCCCGGCGGCCAAAACGGGCATCCGCGTCGTCTCCCTTCCCGACATCCGCTGGGGCCGGCGGGACATCAAGACGGTCCAGCTCCTCTACCCCTCCATGGCCAAGATGGAGGCGAAGGCCAAAGGCGCGGACGATGCCTGGATGGTCGAGGACGGTCACGTCACCGAGGGCACGTCCAACAACGCCTACATCGTCAAGGGCAGCACCATCGTGACCCGGCAGCTGGGCAACGAGATCCTCGCCGGAATCACCCGCAATGCCGTCCTGCGTTTCGCCCGCGAGGCGCAGATGAAGGTGGAGGAGCGCGCCTTCACCGTCGAGGAGGCCGAAGGCGCCGACGAGGCCTTCGTGACCTCCGCGACGACTTTCGTGCAGCCCGTGGTCTCGATCAACGGCAGCGAGATCGGGGATGGCACGCCCGGCCCCGTCGCCCGTCGCCTGAGAGAGATCTACATTGAGGAGAGCCGGAAGGCCGGCATCTGATGGCGCGCGGCAAGCTCCGTTTCGAGGGGGCTGGCGGGGATCTTCCGTTCTCCGAGCTCTTCGACGGAGCCGAGCCGCCCGCCCCCGACCTGCCGGACGGCCCCGTCGCCGTCACGCCGGCCTATAACGAGATGCTGCGGCTGCCGGACTGGTTCCGGCACCACCGCGCGCTCGGCATCGTCCACTTCATCATGATCGACAACGGCTCGACGGACGGCACGTCGGACTTTCTCGATGCCCAGCCGGACGTGACCCGGCTTGTCACGACCCAGCCATGGGAACGGGTGAAGCGGCCCGTGAGGCTCTGGCCCTCGGACCGCTGGCTGACGGGCCGATGGGTGCTTCACTGCGATTCCGATGAGTTCCTGATCCCGCCCGGCTGGCCGGACATGTCCCTGCCCCGCCTGCTCGCGCATTGGGACCGGACCGGGATCGACGCCGCCTTCGCCCCGATGATCGACATGTACGCCGACGGCCCGGCCGCGGAGGTCGAGGTCTCGCCCGGCATGAACCTCCTGCCGGCCTTCCCGATGTTCGACGCCGAGGGCTACTGGGTCGCTCCCCCGCTGCGGGACCGCAAGGCCTACCCCTGCCCGCCCTACCTGCTCTTCGGCGGGCCGCGGGAGCGGCTCTTCAGGGAGCTTCGTGGCGGCGGCCTCCTGCCGGCGCCGATGGAGCGACTGGCGATTCGCGCTGCGATGACACCCGGCCGGCCGTCCCATCCCCTGCCCGGGGCGCGCAGGCTTCACAAGCTTATCGCGGGGCGCACGCGGCCCGGTGTGCACTCCAAGGTCGCCCTCATGCGCTGGAGACACGGGACCCGCTTCACCAGCGCGAATCACAGGATCAGTGAAGCCTACAAGCTCGCCGCGGACTGGACGCCGCTCCTCCATTTCCGCCTCATCCCCGACTTCGCCCAGCGGCAGGCGGAGCAGTCGCTTCGCAAGTCCGGCGAAGGCGCCGCCGAGGGGGCCCGGGCCTTCGGCGAGGAGGTCACCCGCCGCAACCTGGTCTGGTCAGGCTCCCGGCGGATGAGCGGCTGGCGGGACCTCTACGATACCGGCCTCATGCGGCTGTCGGAGGGAACGCGGGACGCGCTCGGGCTTTGACGCGTCAGTCGCGCTTGCCGACATTCGTGGCGTAGGCGCGGCCGAAATCCTCCCGGGTTTTCTCGTCCGCCGGGGTCTGATGCTGCGCGGTCCAGTCCGCGTAGGGCATGCCGTAGAAGCTTTCCCGCGCCTCCTCCTTGTCCATCTCGATCCCGCGCGCATTGGCGGCTTCCATGTACCAGCGGCTGAGACAGTTGCGGCAGAAGCCGGCGAGATTCATCAGATCGATGTTCTGAACGTCCGTCCGCTCCCGCAGGTGCTCGCGCAGGGCACGGAAGGCGGCGGCTTCGAGTTCGACTTGGGTCTGCGCGTCCATCGCGGATCTCCTGAATGATTGGGGGGTAGCGCCTCGGTCAGACCTGTGCCTGAGCCACCGCGGCGTCAAGCGCGAGAGCGAGACGCTCGGCCCACTCCCGCTGCGCCGCTTCGTCCTCGATCAGGTCCTGCCTGAGCTCGATCAGCGCGTTGGGACGCCCGTGGGACAGCGCGTGCCGGTCCATGGAATCGCCCGGCAGATGGCCGCCATAGGGCTGGTTGTCCCCCACCGTCAGGCCTCCCTGCTCCTCCAGCGCATGGAGGAGCGGCATCGCAAGGCGCGTATCGCGGTGCGAATGCAGCACCCCGACCTGCCACGGCCGGAGCCCACGCCCCCGCAGCTGCGGCGTGAAGGAGTGGACGGAGACCATGACCGGATCGTCCCGCAGGACCGCCACGCGCTCCACCGCGTCGTGATACGGCAGGTAGCACAGGGACTTGCGGCGCTCGATCTCCTCCGGCCCCGCCTCCCGGTTCGCGGGAATGATCGTCCCGTCATAGAGCCGCATCACCAGCGTCGGATCGTCCTCGCCGCGATTGGGGTCGATGACGAGGCGGGAGAAGTTGGACAGCACGGCCGGAGCGCCGAGGACCTCCGCAAGCGCGAGCGACACCGCCGCCGCGCCCGGATCGTAGGCGATGTGCCGCTGCATGTCCTCGTCCCGAAGGCCGAGGGATCCACCGCCGACCGCGGCCGGAACCGTGTTCGCGGCATGGTCGCAGATCACCACGAAACGACCCGGAAGATCCTCGCCAACGATGCGGTAAGGCGCATATGTCATGGAGCGGTGACCTTGCCGTGCACAGAAAGAGCCTCGATTTGTGATAGGGCCACGGACGCCAAAGAGCCAGCACCGGGCTTTAAAGCGCGCCTGTTTGGCGCTAACACCACTCGCAAGCAACCGATGGGACAGCGCCATGCGACGGATGAGAAACGTGAAGATCGTGGCCACGCTTGGCCCTGCCTCCAATGATTACGAGATGATCCGTGCGCTGTTCGAGGCGGGAGCGGATGTGTTCCGTCTCAACATGAGCCACGGCGACCACGAGGAAATCCGCGCCCGGCACGAGATCATCCGAAAGATCGAGAAGGATACCGGTCGGCCGATCGCCATCCTCGCCGACCTGCAGGGACCTAAGCTGCGCTGCGGAGTATTCGCCAACGACGAGGGCGAGGATCTCGAGGAAGGCGCGAAGTTCCGCCTCGATCTCGACGAGACCGAGGGCGATTCGACCCGCGTCCAGCTCCCCCATCCCGAGATCTTCCAGGCCCTGGAGCCCGGTGCGCGCCTTCTCGTCAATGACGGCAAGATCCGCCTCAAGGTGGATGAGTGCGGCTCGGACTTCGCCGACTGCACGGTGATCGCCGGCGGCCGGATCTCCAACCGCAAGGGCGTCAATGTGCCCGACGTGGTCCTGCCCCTCGCCGCGCTGTCCGCGAAGGACAAGCGGGACCTCGAATTCGTCTGCGAGCTCGGCGTCGACTGGATCGCGCTGTCCTTCGTTCAGCGGGCCGCGGATGTCGAGGAAGCGCGCGGGCTGATCATGGGCCGCGCCGCCGTCCTGTCGAAGATCGAGAAGCCCGCCGCCGTCACCGCCTTCGAGGACATCCTGCGCGCCTCCGACGGGATCATGGTCGCGCGCGGCGACCTCGGCGTCGAGCTTCCGGTGCAGAACGTTCCGCCGATCCAGAAGCGCCTGACGCGGCTCACCCGCGCGGCCGCCAAGCCCGTCATCGTCGCCACCCAGATGCTCGAGAGCATGATCGAGAGCCCGATGCCGACCCGCGCCGAGGTCTCCGACGTCGCCACCGCGATCTACGAAGGCGCGGATGCGATCATGCTGTCCGCCGAAAGTGCCGCCGGGCAGTATCCGCTCGAGGCGGTGAAGACGATGGACAACGTCGCGCGGGAGGTGGAGGGCGACCCCACCTACCGCGACATCATCAACGCTTCCCGCAACGTCCAGCGCCGCACCATCGCCGACGGCATCGTCGCCGCCGCGCGGGAGATCGCCGAATCGAGCGACGTGAAGGCGATCTGCTGCTTCACCCAGTCGGGCACCACCGCCGAGCTGACCGCGCGGGAGCGTCCGCAGGTTCCGATCATCGGCCTGACGCCCCTCATCGGCACGGCGCGCCGGCTCTGCCTCTCCTGGGGCGTGACCTGCTACATCGCGGGCTCGGTGAACCGCTTCAAGATGGCCGTCGTCGGCGCCGCGCGCGCGGCCCGGACCGGCGGCTTCGCGGGCCCCGAGGACTTCATCGTCGTGACCGCGGGCGTGCCCTTCAACGTGACCGGTACCACCAACATCCTGCGCGTCGCGCCCTGCGACGAGCGACTGATCTTCAACACCGACCCCGAGTGAGGGCGCGCGGCCCGTCCGGTGCGGGCGGGCCGCTCGAGGAGAACGGGAATGGGACCGGACCTTTGCCTGACGCTTGGGATCCTGCTCGGCCTGATCTCCGTGCCGTCCCTGGTCTCCGCCTTCTCGGACAGCCGCCCGCCCCGTGCGGCCGTGATCCTGATGGTGGCGGCCGCGGCCCTCATCACCACCGCGCTGAACCGGAAGCCCGGCGGATACCGGATCGAACAGATCCCCGACGTGATCCTGGAGACGATCGGAGCCGTGCTGACCTGACAGCGGCGTGATCCCTGCCTCCTGCAGCGCGTGCCGCGTCTGTCCCGCACGCTCCGCGCTTGCCAACTCCACCGCGATCCTCTATGCGGCCCACTCCACCAGCGCCAGCGGGCCGAATGGCATGCCTTCCGGCGCTTCATAACCGACCCCACACAAGCGGGAGCAACGGCAAAATGCCCAAGATGAAGACGAAGTCAGGCGCCAAAAAGCGCTTCAAGATGACCGCCACCGGCAAGGTCAAATCCGCCCAGGCCGGCAAGCGGCACGGGATGATCAAGCGTTCGAACAAGTTCATTCGCGACGCGCGCGGCACCATGGTTCTCTCCGAGCCGGATGCCAAGATCGTCAAGAAATACATGCCCTACGCGCGCTGAGGAGATCTGATCCATGTCCCGAGTTACCAGCGGCAAAGTCACCCACGCGCGTCACAAGAAGGTCATCAAGGCAGCGAAGGGCTATTACGGCCGCCGCTCCACCGCCTTCCGCACCGCGACCCAGGCCGTCGACAAGGCCAACCAGTACGCCACGCGCGACCGGAAGAACCGCAAGCGGCAGTTCCGTGCCCTGTGGATCCAGCGGATCAACGCTGCCGTCCGCGCCCATGACGAAGGCCTGACCTACAGCCGGTTCATCAACGGCCTCGCCCTCGCCGGGATCGAAGTCGACCGCAAGGTCCTCGCCGATCTCGCGGTGCACGAGCCCGACGCGTTCGGCTCCATCGTCGACCAGGCGAAAGCCGCGCTGAACTGAGGTTCACTGCGACACTTGAATAGCAAAAGGCCCGCCCCACCCGGCGGGCCTTTTTCGTGGGAGACGCCCGTCTCGCCCTTGCCGCGAGAGTGACCGGGCCGGCACCTTCGACGGTGCCTTGCGCGCACCCTTGCATCTTCTCCGCTCCCCTCGCCGCCATCCGCATTTGCGCTCGGGCGCGGCTCCGTGATACCTCCCGCGCGCGGCGGCCAAGGGGGTCGCCCGAGGGCAGCGGACGGGACGCGAGAAGCATGGACGATCTTCGGCAGAAATACCTCGCCGCCATCGCCGAGGCGAAGGGCGAGGGGCAACTCGAGGAGATCCGCGTCGCGGCGCTCGGCAAGAAGGGCGAGATCGCCCTCGAGATGCGCAAGCTCGGGCAGATGAGCCCGGAGGAGCGCCAGACGGCCGGCCCCGCTCTCAACGCGCTGAAGGCTGAGGTGAACGACGCGATCCTCGCCAGACGCTCCGGCCTCGCCGATGCCGCTCTCGACGAACGCCTCAAGGCCGAATGGCTGGACGTGACCCTGCCCTCGCGGCCCGTGCGCTCGGGCACCGTACACCCCGTCAGCCAGGTGACCGAGGAGGTGACCGCGCTCTTTGCCGATATGGGATTCTCCGTCGCCGAGGGACCGCAGGTCGAGACCGACTGGTATAATTTCGACGCCCTCAACATCGCGTCCCACCACCCCGCCCGCGCGGAGATGGACACGTTCTACATGGCCCGCGCCGAGGAGGACGATCGCCCGCCCCACGTCCTGCGCACGCATACGAGCCCGGTGCAGATCCGGTCCATGCTGGCGCAAGGGGCGCCCTTGCGCGTCATCGCGCCGGGCCGCGTCTACCGCGCCGACTTCGACCAGACGCACACGCCGATGTTCCACCAGGTCGAAGGCCTCGCTCTCGACACGGACATCTCGATGGCGAACCTCAAATGGGTCCTTGAGGAGTTCTGCCGCGCCTTCTTCGAGGTGGACGATGTCGAACTGCGCTTCCGCGCCTCGCATTTCCCGTTCACCGAACCCTCCGCCGAGGTCGACATCCGCTGCTCTTGGGAAGGCGGCGCGCTGAAACTGGGCGAAGGCGACGACTGGCTGGAGATCCTCGGCTCGGGCATGGTGCATCCCAACGTGCTGAAGGCCGGGGGGATCGACCCCGAGGTCTACCAGGGCTTCGCGTTCGGCATGGGGATCGATCGGATCGCGATGCTGAAATACGGCATTCCGGACCTTCGCGCCTTCTTCGAAAGCGACCTGCGCTGGCTGCGCCATTACGGATTCGCCAGCACCGCCGTTCCAACCATGCGCGGCGGCCTGACCGCCTGACCTAGAGCCCCATCCACCGTCCCAGAGGCACCTCGGCGCGCAGCAGTCGCGCCGGGCTCAGTCGGCAGACGGTCCGATTGAAGCCGGGATCGGCGAAGATCTGGATGCAGGTGGTGGAGCCGGCACGCCCGACAGGGCTGCCGGAGGCGGACACGACGCCAAGTCCGACAAGCACGATCAGTGCCACGAGGATCGGTCGAGCGAGACCGCAAAGGAAATCGTCAATTCTGTCCATAACAAGGCACCGATAGCGGGTCCCCACCCGATAGGGGCATGTATGCGTTCGAATTGTGGCGGGATTTGGGCAAGCGCGGCGGAATGAGGGCGACAATCGATCTCGTTCAAGGCGAACTCTTTCTCATGCGAGACCAAAACTGTCTCCCGCGACCTCTCGGCCCGGCAACGGCGCCCCACCTTTCGCCCCGTGTGCGATTCGGATATGTCCGGCTCGACCTGACACCACCGATGCGGACACACCGATGAAGTTCACCCTCGCCTGGCTCAAGGAGCATCTCGACACCGCGGCCACGCTCGACGAGATCACCTTCGCGCTCAGCGATCTCGGCCTCGAGGTCGAAAACGTGACGGATCCCGCGGCGGCGCTTTCCACGTTTTCCATCGGCAAGGTCGTCGCCGCCGAGAAGCACCCCGATGCGGACCGCCTGAAGGTCTGCCGCGTGGAGACGGGGAGCGGCGAGACGCAGATCATCTGCGGCGCGCCGAATGCCCGCGAAGGGATCACCGTGGTCGTCGCCGCCCCCGGCACCTACGTGCCCGGCATCGACACGACGATCCAGGTCGGCAAGATCCGCGGCATCGAGAGCCACGGCATGATGTGTTCCGAGCGGGAGCTGGAGCTCGGCGAGGGACATGACGGGATCATCGAGCTGCCCTCGGGCACCGCCGGTCAGCCGTTCTCCGACTGGCTCGAAGAGAACGACCCCGGCCGGACCGATCCGGTGATCGAGATCGGCATCACGCCGAACCGGCCCGATGCGCTCGGCGTGCGCGGCATCGCGCGCGATCTCGCGGCGCGGGGCCTCGGCACGCTGAAGCCGGCGCCCGCCCCGGAGGTTCCCGGCACCTTCCCCTCCCCCGTTTCCGTGACCATCGCCGAGGACGCGCGGGATGTGGCCCCGGTCTTCTGCGGGCGGCTGATCCGCGGCGTCAGGAACGGCCCCTCCCCCGACTGGCTACAGGCGCGGCTGAAGGCGATCGGCCTTCGCCCCATCTCCACCCTCGTCGACATCACCAACTTCTTCACCCATGACCGCGCGCGGCCGCTCCACGTCTTCGATGCGGGCAAGCTCGCGGGCGGGCTGACCGTCCATCCCGCGCGAGGCGGTGAAACGATGATGGGCCTCGACGACAAGGAGTACACCTTCGAGCCGGGCATGACGGTGATCTCCGACGACGCCGGCATCCAGTCCATCGGCGGGGTGATGGGCGGGCTTGCGACCGGCTGCACGACGGAGACAACGGACGTCTTCGTCGAGAGCGCCTGGTTTGATCCCGTCCGCACCGCGTTCACCGGCCGCGCCCTCAAGATCAACTCCGATGCACGCTACCGCTTCGAGCGCGGCGTGGACCCCGCCTCCGCACGCGACGGCCTCGAGCTGGCGACGCGGATGATCCTCGATCTCTGCGGCGGCGAGGCGTCCGAGGCCGTGATCGCCGGCGCCGCACCGGACACGACCCGCGCCTATCCGTTCAACCCGGACCGCGTTGTCAGCCTCGTCGGGATGGACATCCCCGAGGCCGAGCAGCGCAAGACGCTCGAGGCCCTCGGGTTCCGGCTTGAGGCCGACATGGCACACCCGCCGAGCTGGCGGCCCGACATTCAGGGCAGCGCCGATCTCGTCGAGGAGGTCGCCCGCATCGCCTCCCTTACCAAGCTCGAAGGAAAGCCGATGCCGCGGCCCCGGCCCGGCCTGCCCGCGCCCGTGCTGACGCCGCTGCAGCGGCGCGAGCGCACCCTGCGCCGGACCGTCGCCGGCGCCGGCTACAACGAATGCGTCAGCTACAGCTTCGTGGATCAGGCCTCCGCGGCGCTCTTCGGCGGCGGCGGCCCCGATACGAAACTCGAGAACCCCATCTCCTCCGAGATGAGCCACATGCGCCCAGCACTTCTGCCCGGCCTCCTGCAGGCCGCGGCGCGGAACCAGGCGCGCGGCCAGGGCGAGCTGGCCCTGTTCGAGATCGGCGCGGTGTTCTCGGGCGGAGAGCCGGAAAACCAGTCCCTCGTCGCGAGCGGCATTCTCGTCGGCGACGCCACTCCCCGCGGCGTTCATGGTGCGCGCCGCGGCGTGGACGTGTTCGACGCGAAGGCGGACCTCGAACAGGCGCTCGCCTCCATCGGGGCGCCCGCGAAAGCGCAGATCAGGCGTGATGCGCCCGGCTGGTTTCACCCCGGCCGCTCCGGCGCGATCTGCCTGGGCAAGACCGTCCTAGGCGTCTTCGGCGAGATTCATCCCAAGGTGCTCTCCGCGCTCGATGTGAAAGGCCCGGCCGTCGGTTGGACGCTCTTCCCCGATGCCGTGCCCTACCCCCGCTCCAGCGGAACGGGCCGGCCGGCGCTCAAGGTCTCCGGGCTGCAGGCCGTCGAGCGCGACTTCGCCTTCGTCCTTGATCGGCAGGTCGCCGCGCTCGACGTGGTGAACGCGGCCGGCGGTGCGGACAAGGCGCTGATCGAAAGCGTTCGCGTCTTCGACGAGTTCACCGGCGAGGCCGCCGAGGCACAGATGGGCGAAGGGAAGAAGAGCCTTGCCATCGCCGTCCGTCTCCAGCCGATGGAGCGCACCCTGACGGACGAGGAGATCGACGCGGTCTCCAAGAAGGTCATCGAGAAGGTGACGAAGGCGACGGGCGGCAGCTTGAGGGGTTAACCCCCCGGTCGCCGCGCCCTCTCACGGTCCGGCCAATGTAAAAAGGCGGCGCCCTCCCGAGGGCGCCGCCTTTCTTTATTATCGGGACGGGCCCCTCAGAACGGCAGTGGCGAGCCGTTCGCGAGTACCTGACCGTCTTCCGTGATCGTGATCTCCGAGATGAGACTGTCGGGCGTGTCGCCCGGTTTCGCGATCATCCCGGACATCATCCGCGCCATCATCGCCTGATCCGACGGCAGGACGCCGAGCTGTACCAGCCGATCGAGCAGGGCATTACCGCCCGTCATCGCGAGGTTCATCGTGCCCGCGGGGAGGGGCATGTCCGCGAATGCGTCCTCCTCCGAATTGTCGAAGGTGAAGGTCCCACTGCCCAGAAGCTCGGCACCGAGCGCGGAGACGACAAGTTCGTTCACCTCGAGGGATTCGACATGGCCGGGATCCTCGTTCTCGGCCATTTCGGCGGGATCGGAGAAGATATCCTGCATCCACATGCCCATGCCGGACAGGTCGACGACGAGGCTGGCGGGATCGCGGGGCATTATGCCGGCGGGATCGAACATCGACCAGATGCTCTCGTCGAGTTCCAGTCCGCCGAGGCGCAGGGCGAAGTCGAGCGGCTGCGCCTCCTCGGATTGAAGGACCGGCATCAGGAAGTCGATCCCGGCCTCGGCGAGACTGACAGATATGCTGCCGCCCATGACGCCCTCACCGGCCACGTCGACATCCACGTCGGTATAGTCGACGCCGTAGGATATCCCGTCGCCGGACAGGCCGAATGCGATGCTGCCGGGGCCGGATTCGCCGGAGATATCGCTGTCGTCGCTTTCGCCGCCGGTCGTCACGACGGAGAAGGTGCTGGTCTCGTAAGCCGCGTCGAAATTCATCGCCAAGCCGCTCGCGAGAGCGTCCGAGGCCGTCTCCTCATCAGCGAAGCGTGCGAAATCCCCGGTCGCAGCGGTCGTGCCGGACACGCCCGTCGCGGAGAAGACGGAGTCGATTTCGCCCTTCTCATCGTCCTCGCCCGACATCGTTCCGCGCAGCGCGGCCGCCGTGAAGGTGGATGTGGAGGTGGTTTCCTCGCCCGAGCCGTTGAGCGCGCTGGCCGTCACGTCCTCGGCCACCAGTTCGAGGCGGAACTCGTCCGGCACGTCCTCCCCCTCCAGGTCGTCGACGACGACGGAGATTTCGGGAGAGGCCAGTTCGAACCGCAGGTCATCGCCCGCTTCGTTGATCGTGATGTCAGCGTCTTCCTGGGAGACGGTCACGACGATGCTCGTCCGTTCGTCTTCGTCATCGACCGTCGAGATGGTCACATCGTAGCTGTCCGGCATCGAGACGGAGACGCTTCCATCGTCCTCTTCCGTCAGAGTGACGGTGCCGATCTCGGCAACGGCGGTGAACTCCTCTTCGTCCGGCGCATAGTTCGCGACCATCCCGGTGAGGGTCAGGGTTCCTCCGGAATAGTCCTCGCTCTCGGTCGTGATCTCCTGGCCGAAGCTGTCAACGTACTCTTGGTAACGGTCCCAGGCCTCTTCGGCCGTCAGGGAGAAGGAAGCGGTGGCCGAGACGGCAAGCGCAGCGGCAGAAGCACCGGCGGTGCGAAAGAGGGTCATCTCAAGTCCTTTCGTGCTGAAAAACGCATCAATTGCCGAGACTCTCTGCCACCTCTCGCTGCACGGTCAAGTGACATGTCCGGGGCCGATGCGTGATGTCGCACCCGCCGGGGAGGACGATCAGATCGTATCCACGACACCGCCGTCGACGCGAAGCGACGCGCCCGAGGTCGCGCTCGAGAGCGGCGAGGCGACGTAGGCGATCATGTTCGCGACCTCCTCGACCGAGGCCGCACGTTGGATCACGGAGGAGGGGCGCTTGGCCTTCACGAACTCCGCCGCCGCGTCCTCGATGCTCTGGCCCTCGGCGGGATCGAGGCCGGATGTCATCCCGTCGGACAAGGTCGGCCCCGGGAGGACTGCATTCACGGTCACTCCTGTCCCCGCCATGCGCTTGGCCAGCCCGCGGGACAGCGCGAGATAGGCGGTCTTCGTGACGCCGTAATGGATCATGTCGGGCGGGATGTTGATCGCGCTTTCGGAGCTGAGGAAGATCACCCTGCCCCAGCCGCGCTCCGCCATCGCCGGGATCAGCGCACGGGAGAGGCGCACGCCGCTCATCACGTTCGTTGCCCAGTAACCGTCCCAATCCGCATCGCTTGCGTCGAAGAAATCCTGCCCGCCGAACTTCCCGGCATTGTTCACGAGGATATCCACCCGGCCGGCCTCACGCGCGAGGCGGTCGCAATCCTCCGCCTGCGTCAGGTCCGCCGCGATACCGGTTGCGCCAGCGCCCAGCGCCTGCACGGCGGAATCCACATCATCCTGCGCGCGGCCCGTGACGATGACTTCGGCGCCGCACTCCAGAAGCGCCGCCGCGGCGCCGCGACCGATGCCCTTGGTGGAGCCCGTCACGAGGGCGCGTTTCCCGCTCAGGTCGAATTTCATGGCCAATCCCTTTCCTGCCGTCTCGAGGGGAAACGGAAGGTCTCGCGGATCGGTTCACTCACGCAGGCGCGACATCCCGGCGTGTCAGCCGATTTCCCCCGCGACGAGGAGGCCGGAGCCGCCGGCAAGCCCCGGTCCGGGATGCGTCGAAGCGCCGATATGCCAGAGATTCCGGAGGCCTGTGTCGTGGCGCTTGCTGTCTGCGAAGGGGCGGAAGGTGAAGAACTGGTCGATGGTGCAGGCCCCGCCATAGGGATCGCCGCCGACGAGGTTCGCGTTCATGCCCTCGAGGTCGGCGGGAGAGATGGCGCGACGGGCAACGATGTTTTCCCGCAGGTCCGGAATGTGCTGGACGAGGATGTCCTCGACCCGGTCCGCAAAGGCCTCCCTCAGCGCCTCGGTCCAGACCCCGTCCTGCGGCGTTTCGATCACGCCCGCCGCATCGCCCTTAACGTGACGCGGGGCATCGGGCATCTGGAGCCAGAGCACCGCGCCGCCCTCCGGCGCGCGGGTGGGATCGGCCGCCGACGGCTGGCCGACGCAGATCGTCGGCACGGCAGGCAGAAGCCCCCGCTCCGCCTCGTTGGATGCGCGGCTGACGCCATCGAGACCGGGGGTGAGGTGCAGGAGCTGAACGTTCTCCAGCCCCTCGGTCGCCCACCCAGGCGCAGTCTTCAGCGCGTAGTGGAGCTGGAAGTTTCCGCGACCGTAGCGATAGCGGCGGAGGTCCTCCCCGCGATCCGGCGCGGCGCCGGCGCCCTGCAGGAGCGAGCCGTAGAGCTGGTGTGGCGTGGTGGAAGCAAGAACGCCGGCCGCCTCTATCTCCTCGCCGCTTTCGAGGCGGATCCCGGTCGCGGCACCCTTGTGCGTCAGAATTTTCGCGACCGGCGCGCTCGTGCGGACCTCGCCGCCGTTCTCCTCGATGATCCCGGTCAGCGCGCGCACCATGTTCGCCGCACCGCCCTTCACGATCGGGGCGCCGGCCGCCTCCAGGGCGAAGCCGATGATCTGGCCCATCTGGCCCGAGAAGGCGGCTTCGGGCGGAAGCCCGGCATGCAGCCCCCACGGCGCCCAGATCGCCTGGTTCAGATCCCCTGAGAAGGACGTCTCCAGCCAGCCACGCATGGGCTGAAGCGCCTTGCCCATACGGGCCACGAGGCCGCGAGTGCCGCGCGACCACGCCTCCTTGCCGATCATCCTCGCGGTCTTGCTGGACCAGGGATCGCCTCCCATCAGGCCGAAGATCAGAGAGGCGTCCTCGGCGAAGCCATCGAGATCGGCCGCGAGACGGTCCCCGTCCCCCGGCGCCACCTCGTTGAACGCGGCGACATTCGCGGCCCTGTCCATCTTGTAGACCTGCGCGCTGCCGTCGGGCCGGAGGACGCCGGTGGGGGTGTCCGTCGCGCAGAACTCGACGCCGTGACGCGCCAGATCCTCTCCGAGCTTTTCATGGGCGCCGCCGGTGACCCAGAGAACGAAGGTCGTCGCGAGAGGGTCGTAGGTGTAGCCCTCCGCCAGGGTCTCCGTGCGCATGCAGCCGCCGGCCACCGCTTCCCGCTCGAAGACGACAACCGGCTTGCCCGCCTTTGCCAGAAGCGCGCCGGCGACGAGCGCGTTGATGCCGGATCCGACGATTGCATAGGGGCGAGACGACATCGGGGACCTCGTGATCTGGTGCAGGGGCCGGCCGCGCGCCGGCGTCGGGGAGCATGTGATCGCATGGGCCGCGATCGGTGCAAGCTTAAAATAGTTTCCGGTCGCGTCAGTCATGGGCCTGAGGCCCTTTGCGATTTGCCGCGTCTGAAGGCATCGCGCGCCTCTTTGCGGCGCACGCGCCGAGCGAGCGCTTGAAGCCTCAAACAAGATTGACAGATCCTCCCGACCTGCCCGAACGTGATTCAACGGACCGCCTCGAGGCCTCCTGCGGGCGAGACTGTCACGGACGCGGCGCCCGGTCTGTCCGTTTCGCGCGGCGCCTGTCCGGAAGGCGCGCGGAATGTTCGACAAGCGGAAGGACACGATGATGGAGCTCGCCACCGATCGCCTGCCCCTTGCCGGGTATCCCCTGTTCGAAACACGGGACCTCGACGCCGCGCGCCATGCGGTCGCCCAGGTCTATTGCGATCATCGGCTCGAGCGGCTCGGCACGGGGCGCATTCATGCACGGCAGAACCGTCTTCAGGGCCGGCGGCTGTCGATCAATACGATCCGGTATGGCGCCGCTGCGTCGATCGTGCCGGGCGCGCTCGGGTCCTTCTACCTGTTCCAGTTTCCCCTTCGCGGCAGCGCGGATATTCGCTGCGGCGAAGCCGGCTACCGGATCGGCGGCGGCACCTCGGGCATTCTCAACCCGGACGATCCCATCGAGATGGAGTGGAGTGCCGATTGCGCGCAGCTCATGGTGCAGATCGACAGGGACGCGATGGACGCCGCCGCCCGCGATCACTGCGACATGGCGAGCGGCGCTCAGGTGACCTTCTCCGGCCCCGCGGACCTGACCCACGGGGCGGGGCTGAGGCTGGCGGAGTTGCTGCGCTTCCTCGTCGCGCAGGCCGACGGCGCACGCTCGCTCATCGGCGCGGAGGATCTCGTCGGCGCGCAGATCGAACAGGCGCTGCTTCTGGCGCTGATCGAGGCGCACCCTCACCAGTTCGAGATCGCCCGGCCCGCAGCCGCCGCCGCGCCGCGCACGGTGCGGCGGGCCGAAGCCTTCATTGACGCGCATCTGAGCGAGCCGATCACGCTTGAGGAGATCGCCGCCGCCTCGGGCATCGGCCCGCGCGCCCTTCAGGAGGCCTTCCGACTGCATCGCGGCACCTCCCCGATGCAGTTCCTGAGAGACAGGCGGCTTGAGCGCGCCGATGCAGCCCTTCGCACCGGCGATCCGGACGTCACCGTGACGGATATCGCCATGACCTGGGGCTTCTTCCACCTCGGGCGGTTCTCCGAGCACTACCGCCGCCGCTACGGCTGCACGCCCGTCGAGACGCTGCGCCGGGCTCTCTGAAGCCGGGGGCGTCACCTCGCGTATCGGATCCCGGCCGCGCGGAGCGGATAGCGGAGGGCCTCGGCCCGTCTCACCATCGGCTGAACAACAGCGACAGGGAGACGGACATGCGAGGATTGAAGGGCAAGGTCGCCATCGTCCCGGGCGGCGTGACGAAGATCGGCCAGGCGGTCGTGGCCGCGTTCCGGGAGCATGGCGTTCGCGTCATGATCGCGGATATCGATGCCGAAGGCGGCGCGGCCCTGACGGCGGACGGCACGAGCTTCACCAGAACGGACCTGCGAAGGGACGAGGACATCGCCGCGCTGGTCGCAGCGACCCGCGAAGAGTTCGGCCGGATCGACTTCCTCGTCAACGTCGCCTGCTCCTACGGCGACAACGGCGCGGCCTCGAGCCGGGCGGAGTGGCTCGATGCGCTCGACGTCAACCTCGTGGGCTCCGTCATGCTGATGCAGGCGGCGCGCGAGGATCTGGCCAGGACCAAGGGCGCCATCGTCAATTTCGGCTCCATCTCCTCACGCGTGGCGCAGACCGGCCGCTGGCTCTACCCGGTCAGCAAGGCGGCGATCCTGCAACTGACCCGCAATCAGGCGATGGATCTCGCCCCTGACGGCATCCGTGTGAACGCGGTCTCTCCCGGCTGGACGTGGTCCAACATCATGGACCAGCTCTCCGGCGGCGACCGCGCGAAGACGGACCTCGTCGCCGGGACGTTCCACCTGATGGGCCGGGCGGGCGATCCCGAGGAGGTCGCGAGCGCGGTCATGTTCCTGTGCTCGGACGAGGCCTCGTTCATCACCGGGACCGATATCCGCGTCGACGGGGGGTACACCGCGATGGGCCCCGAGCGTGCTTCCCCCGCAATCCCGCTTCTGGAGGAGTGAGGCCATGAATGTCGGTATCATCGGCGCCGGGTTCGCGGGACTGACCACGGCGAAGCATCTCATGGAGTTCGGTCACGACGTGACCGTGTTCGAGAAGGTCGGGGATGTCGGTGGCGTCTGGTCCGCGTCCCGGACATATCCCGGCGTCTCGACGCAGAACGGCAAGGACACCTACTGCCTGTCCGATTTCCCCATGCCGCAATCCTATCCCGAATGGCCGAGCGGGCCTCAGGTGCAGGCATATCTCGAGGCCTATGCCGAGCGGTTCGAGCTCATGAAGCACGTGCACCTCAACACGGAGGTGACCTCGGCCCGGCAGGAGGAGGGCGGAGGCTGGACGCTGGAGACGAGCGCCGGCACCCGCCGGTTCGACTTCCTCGTGGTGGCCAACGGCATCTTCTCCGAACCCGCCGTTCCGCGCTTCGAGGGGGCCGATGCCTTCGAGGCCGCTGGCGGACGGATCTGCCACTCCTCCCGGTTCACCCATCTGGGTGATGCGGCGGGCAAACGCGTTCTGGTGATCGGCTACGGCAAGTCCTCCTGCGACGTGGCCGCGGCTGTCGCGGGCAGCGCGAAATCCCTCGACGTCATCGCCCGGGAGCTCATCTGGAAGGCGCCGAAGAAGTTCGGCGGGGTGCTGAACTACAAGTATCTTTTGCTGACGCGCATGGGTGAAGGGCTGTTCAAGTACCGCAGGACGCGCGGCGTCGAGGCTTTCCTCCACGGCCGCGGCGCGCCGGTCCGCAACAGCATGGTGGGTTCGGTGCAGGCGCTGACCACGAAACAGCTCAAGCTGGCGGAACTGGACCTCGTGCCCCGCGGCCAGTTCGAGCGGATCGCCCGCTCCACCGTCTCCCTCGTGACGGACGGGTTCTACGACCATGTCCGCTCCGGCAAGATCGTCGTGCACCGCGACACGCAGATCGAGCGCTTCGAAGTGGAGGGAGACGAGCGGACGGCCGTTCTTGCGGATGGCACGCGCCTGCCGGCGGATATCGTGATCTGCGGCACGGGGTGGACCCAGTCGGTGCCATTTTTCGGTGAGGAGATCCGGGACAGGCTCATGGATGAGCGTGGCAACTTCATGCTCTACAATTGCGTGAAGCCCATCGGCATCGAGAACCTTGCCTTCAACGGCTACAATTCGAGCTTCTTCAGCCCGCTCTCCGCGGAGATGGGCGCCCTCTGGATCGCCTCCTACCTGGCGGGGGACATGGTATTGCCGGACGAGGCCGAACAGCGCCGCATGACCCGCGAGCGGATCGACTGGATGGCCGAGCGGACCGAGGGAAAGCATGCACGGGGCACCAACATCATCCCCTTCTCCATGCACCAGATCGACGAGCTTCTGAGCGATCTGCGGCTGGAGATTCCGAAGAGCCAGCGTTTCATGGAATGGCAGATGCCGGTGAAGCCGGAACGGTATGGGAAGGTGCGGCAGCGCCTCAAGACCAGGCTCGGCGTGGCGTAGTGTCGGGGGCGCCGTGGACAGCCGGTCCATGCTGATGCATGTTTCGCCCGTGTCCTCAGCCTGGAGTTAGCATGACTGACGCAATCATCATCGGCGCTGGCCACAATGGCCTGGCCGCCGCGGCGCACCTTGCCAGCAAGGGCTGGTCCGTCGAGGTGTTCGAGGCCTCAGGCACGCCCGGCGGCGCGGTGAAGACACTGGAGCTGACCGAACCCGGGTTCCGCCACGACTGGGGCGCGATGAACCTGTCGCTCTTCGCAGGGTCGGACTTCGCCAAGACCCATGGCGATGCACTCGCGAAGCACGGCTTCGAGCCGGTCGCGGCCACGGAGTGCTTCGCCAGCGTCTTTCCGGATGGACGCTGGTGCGGCGTCTCGACCGATGCCGAGGCGACTGCCGCCCGCATCGCGGCGTTCTCCCCTCGGGATGCCGAAACGTGGCGGCGCCTCTCGGCCGAGTTTCCGGATATCGCGCCCCGCATCTTCTCCGTCCTTGGATCCCCGATGAAGGTGAAGGGCCTGATGCGCACGGCGTGGTCCACCTGGCGCAGCGCCGGCACCGCGAAACTCTACGAGCTGGTGCGCCTCATGCTGCTCTCCCCCCGCGCATGGGCCGAGGAGACGTTCGAGGATCCTCGCGTCCGCGCCATGTGCTGCGCCTGGGGGATGCACCTGGATTTCCCGCCCGACCAGTCGGGCGGCGCCGTCTTCCCGTATCTCGAGAGCATGGCGGGTCAGGCCTTCGGGCTCGTCATCGGCAAGGGCGGGGCGGATACGATGGTCAGCGCTCTCGTCGGCATGATCGAGGAGGCGGGCGGACGCGTCACCTGCAACGCCCCGGTGGCCGAGGTGCTGCGAAAGAACGGACGGGCGACCGGCGTGCGCCTGGCGGACGGACGCGAAATCGAGGCCAAACGTGCGGTGATCGCCAACGTCGCGCCCTCCGGTCTCGCGCGGCTCCTGCCGGGCGGCAGCGGCACCCAGCGCTACGACGACGGGATCGAGCGGTTCCGCCACGCGCCGGGGACGTTCATGCTGCACCTCGCGCTCGACGGACTGCCTGACTGGGCCGCGGGCGAGGACCTGAAACGCTTCGCCTACGTCCACCTCGCGCCGGATCTGCGGACCATGGCGAACGCCCATACCGAGGCGGTTGACGGGCTCTTGCCGCGCGCGCCGGTTCTCGTGGTCGGCCAGCCGACCGTGGTCGATCCCTCCCGCGCGCCGGACGGCAAGCACATCCTCTGGGTCCAGGCCCGGATGGTGCCGGGCGAGATCCTCGGCGATGCCGCCGGCGAGATCGACGCGACGGACTGGGCGAATGCCGCCGAACCGATGGCGGAGCGCGTGCTGGACATCATCGAAAGCTATGCGCCGGGCCTGCGCGGCCGCATCACGGGCAAGCGGATCGTGACCCCGACCGATCTGGAAGCGGACAACGCCAACCTCGTCGGCGGAGACCAGATCGGTGGATCCCACCATCCGGCGCAGAACTTCCTCTTCCGCCCCGTGGCCGGCTACTCGGACTGGTCGACGCCGGTCCGGAACCTGCACATCGTCGGCGCCTCGACATGGCCCGGTGCAGGGGTCGGCGCGGGATCGGGCACGATGCTCGCCAAGAAGCTCGCCCGGTAGGCATTGCGCACCGCAAGCGGTCATATGCATTGACATGTTTCAAGCTTGAAGTAGCCTGAACTTCCCAGAGGCCGCAAAGGTCCGGGTTCTGCGGCGGGGGAGCGCTTCCCCCACCGCTCACCGACAGGAGGTTCAGGAATGACGATTACCCGACGCACATTGCTCGGCACCGCAACCGCAGGGCTCGGCCTCGCCGTCGCCGGCATTCCCGGCCGGCTCCGCGCGCAAGACAGCGACGAGCTCACGATCGCCTACAACGTGAACCTGCCGTCCTTCGACCCGACGGTCGGACCCTCGGCGGTGAACCCGACGATCCAGGGCATCTACCAGACGATCTTCGACCAGTTCATCGCGCAGGACCCGGACCTCAGCTTCAAGCCGGGCCTCCTGACCGAATGGGGCTGGACGGACGACAACAGCAAGATCCGCATGGTCGTCCGCGAGGGCGCCGTCTGGCACAACGGCGATCCGGTCACGGCGGAGGACGTCGTGTGGTCGCTGGAGCGCGCCGCCGATCCCGAAGGCGGCAATCCGATCCAGTTCGTCTGGGCCAAGATCGGCAATTTCGAGATCGACGGGAACGTCATCACGGCGGACGTGCTGGAGTACGAGCCCACGCTCTTCAAGTGGATGGGCTTCCTGACCGGTTACGTCCTGCCCAAGAAGTATTTCGAGGAGGTCGGCCCCGAGGGCTTCGAGCAGAACCCGATCGGCTCCGGTCCCTACATGGTCGACCGGTTCGAGCGGAACGCGTTCCTGCGGCTGAAGGCACATCCCGACTACTGGGGCGAAAAGCCGGATTTCGAGACCGTCACGATCAAGTTCATCCCCGATTCCTCCGCCCGCGTGGCCGAGGTGGAATCCGGCGCGTCGGACATCACGCTCGAGATCCCCTACGAGGAATACGATCGCCTGCGCGAGAAGGACGGTCTCGAGGGCACCATCGCGCCGGTCTCCGATATCGGCATGATCTTCATCAACGACATCGACGTGATGACCGATCCGAACGTCCGCAAGGCAGCCGCGCTCGCCGTCGACAAGCAGCTGATCATCGACCGGCTGCTGTCGGGCTACGGCGTGCCGATCTCCACCCTTCAGACCCCCGAATACGACGCCTACGACGCCTCCATCGAGGTGCCCTACGATCCCGAGGAGGCAAAACGCCTGCTCGCCGAGTCGGGCTACGGGCCGGATAACCCGGTGCGCTTCACGATCCAGACCACCCGCGGCTTCAAGCCGAAGGATTACGAGATGATCCAGGCCATCGTCGGGCTCTGGCGCCGGGTCGGCATCGAGGCGGAGATCGAGGTCTACGAGATCGCCAAGCACTACGAGCTGCGCGCCGCGGACACGCTGGCCCCGGCCGCGTTCTACAACTGGGGCAACGCCGTCGGCGATCCCTCGACCTCGACCGGCTTCACGCTCTTCGGCCCCTCGCCGCACTCGGTCTGGGACGGGCAGGAGATGATCGACATGATCGGTCCGCTCTGGGCCGAAGCCGACGAGGAGAAGCGCATCGAAGGCTACAAGGCGGTGGATCGCAAGGCCGCCGAGGACGCGCTGGTGATCCCGCTCCTGCAGTACATGCAGCCGATCATCTACCGCTCCGGCCTGTCGGTCACGCAGAACACGTCCGGCGCCCTCGTGCCGCAGAACGTGTCGCGCACCTGAGGCGAGATTTCCGGGCGCCCCTCCGCTTTTTTGTGGAGGGGCGACCGGGCTGACCCATGCAAGCTGCATTCATCCGTCTTCTGACCACGGCCCTCACGCTCTTCGGCGTGGCCGTCGTGGTGTTCGTCGTCATCCGGGTCGCGCCCGGTGATCCCATCGCCATGATGCTTCCGCCCGGTGCGACCGATGCGGATATCGACCGCCTGCGCGCCGCCTACGGCCTCGACCGAAGCCTGGCCGAGCAGTTCTTCATCTGGATCGGCGGTGTCCTTCAGGGCGATTTCGGCACCTCCATCTCGCTGCGCCAGAATGTCGGCCGCATCGTCCTTGGACGCCTGCCCGCCACGCTCGAACTGGCGTTCTACGCGCTCTTCCTCGCCGTCCTTCTCGGCGGAGCCCTGGCGGTGATCGGAACGCTGCGTCGGCGCGGCACCGCGGAGGGCGCCGTCGATCTCTGGAACGGGATGACGCTGTCGATCCCGGATTTCCTCTGGGGCCTGATCTTCATCCTCTGCCTCGGGGTGCTCTGGCCCCTGTTTCCCATTTCCGGCCGGATCTCCCCCGCGCTGAACCCGGATTACGCGACCGGCTTCCTGCTGCTCGAATCCCTCCTGCGGTTCGACTTCCGGGTGACGGGCGATCTTCTTGCCCACATGACCCTGCCGGCGCTGGCCCTCGCGCTGCCGCTCTCGGCGGTCATCGCGCAGGTGCTGAAACAATCGCTGAAGGAAGTCATGGAGCTCGACTACGTGAACCTTGCCCGCGCCCGCGGCTTCTCGGAGGTCGCCGTCCTCTTCCGGGAGGCGCTGCGCAACGCCGCCCTGCCGACGCTGACGCTGGTGGGCGTGCAGTTCACCTTCCTGATCGGCGGGACGGTGATCGTCGAGAAGCTCTTTTCCTACGAAGGCCTCGGCAACCTCGCCATCGACGCTGTGGTGAACCGGGACCTGCCGTTGATCCAGGGGATCGTGCTTCTGTTCGCCGTGCTCTTCATCGCGACGAACCTGATCGTGGACCTCGCCTATGCCGCCCTCAATCCGAGGCTGCGTCATGGCTAGACTCTGGCTTTCGGGCGGCTGGCTCGTCCTTCTCGCCCTCGCCGCGATCTTCGCGCCTCTCATCGCGCCGCATGATCCGCTGGCGCAGGATCTCTTCCTCGAGAAGCTGCCTCCCTTCTGGATGGAGGGCGCCGAACCCGGCTACTATCTCGGCACCGACTCCCTCGGGAGGGACGTGCTCTCCCGGCTGATCTACGGAGCCCGCGTCGCGCTCATCGTCGCCGTCCTCGCCGGTGGCTCGGCCGCGATCCTCGGCTCGGTCCTCGGCCTGCTCGCGGGCTATCTCGGGGGCTGGACGGATCGGGCCGTGGGCCGGCTCATCGACATCTGGATGAGCTTCCCGCCCGTCCTCTTCGCGATCCTCCTCGTCGCCGTCCTCGGCACCGGCCTCTCCTCCGTCATCATCGCCATCGCGGTGATCGACTGGACGCGCTTCGCCCGGGTGGTCCGGGCGGAAACCATGGCGCAGTCCCGCATGGATTACGTCGCCAGCGCCACCGTCGTCGGGCGCTCCCCCTTGGGCACGCTCTGGCACGAGGTGGTGCCGAACGTGCTGCCGACGATCCTCGTCCTTCTGTCCCTCGAAATGGGCATCACCGTCATCGTGGAGGCGATCCTGAGCTTCGTGAACCTGTCCGTCTCGTCGGACGATCCGACCTGGGGCGGCATGATCGCCGAGGGCCGGACGCAGATCCATTTCGCGCTCTGGATCCTCGTCGCACCCATGGTGGCGCTGTTCCTCACGGTCCTTGCCTTTTCGCAGTTCGGCGAAGGGCTGAAGGACAGGCTGGACCCGGCGGCATCATGACGGGGATCCTTGAAATCGACAGCCTTTCGGTCCGCATCGGACCGCGGGGGCCGCGGATCCTGCAGGATGTCAGCCTGTCCGTCGCACCGGGCGAGATCCACGGGTTGATCGGGGAATCCGGCGCCGGGAAGAGCATGATCGGCAAGACCGTCGCCGGGCTACTGCCGCGCGGGCTGAACGTCTCGGAGGGGTCCGTCCGCTTCGACGGGAAGGAACTGACCGCGCTTCCCCGGAGGCGGCTGCGCAAGCTGGTGGGAGAACGGATCGCAATCATCCCGCAGGACCCGCTGACCGCGCTCAACCCCAGCCGCCGCATCGCGGGGCAGATCACGGACCGGCTCGTCCACACTCTGGGATGGGACCGGCGCAGGGCCCTCCTTCGCGCCGAGGAGACGCTGAACGAGGTGTCGATCCGCAATCCTGCGCAGACGCTTCGCAGCTATCCACACGAGCTGTCGGGGGGCATGCGTCAGCGCGTCCTGATCGCCGCCGCCTTCGCCGCGGCGCCCGATTTCATCATCGCCGACGAGCCGACCACCGCGCTCGACGTCACGGTGCAGCGACAGATCCTGCAGCTCATCCGCGCGATGCAGGCGCGGCACGGGACCGCCATGCTCTTCGTCACGCATGACATGGGCGTCGTCGCCAAGCTCTGCACCCGCGCGACGGTGCTCTACGCCGGAAAGGTGGTGGAGACGGGCACGGCGGAGCATCTCTTCGGCCCGAACCCGCATCCCTACACGGAAGCCCTGATCGGGGCGACGCCGCGCTACGACCGACCGGAGGACTCGCTCCGCCCGGTTCCAGAGCGCGTGATCGAGGCCCTGCGCGCCGAACAGGAGGCCACCCATGGCTGAGCCGCTCATCGAAGTGAGGGACCTCGGTCTCTCCCTGCCCGACATGAACGCAGGCCCCCGCCTCGGCCGTCGCCCCCGTCTGGAAATCCTGCGCGGCCTCTCGTTCGACATACCCCGCAGGGGCGTGGTCGGAATCGTGGGCGAATCGGGGTCCGGCAAGTCCACACTGGGCCGCTGCCTTGTGAGGCTCCTCGAGCCGTCCGCGGGCCGCATCCTGTTTGACGGGCATGACATCACGCACATGGCGCCGTCGGAGCTCACCGGGCACCGCCGCGACCTCCAGATGGTGTTTCAGGACCCGATGTCCTCCCTCAACCCGCGCCACACGATCCTGCGGCTGATCGCGGGACCACTGAAGCTGCACGGGGTGGAGCAGGCCGAGGACAAGGCGCGGGAGGCGCTCGACCGGGTGCATCTCGGCCGTGCCTTCGCGGATCGCTACCCGCACCAGCTCTCGGGCGGCCAGCGTCAGCGCGTCGGCATCGCCCGCGCCATTGCCCTCGGCCCCCGCTTCATCCTCGCCGACGAGATCACCTCGGGCCTCGACGTCTCGACACAGGCGCAGATCGTGGCCCTCCTGGAGGAGCTGGTCGCGGACATGCACCTCACCCTCGCCTTCATCAGCCACGATCTGTCGCTGATCCGCAGGCTGGCGGACACGATCATCGTGCTCAAGGCGGGAGAGATCGTGGAGCAGGGCCGCATCGCGGACGTGTTCGACGCCCCGACGCATCCCTATACAGCAGCCCTCAAGGCCGCGATTCCGCTGCCGACGCTCGACGATGCATGGCTCGAGAACGCGCAGGAGGCCTGATCTTCAGCCTCCCGCGACCTTGAGCGAGATCTTCCCGATATGCTCGGAGGTCTCCATCCGGCGATGCGCGTCCGCCGCGGCTTCGAGATCGTACTCGCTGTCGAGAACGGGGGCCACGCGGCCGGCGTCGAGCAGCGGCCAGACCCGCTCCCGCAGCTCCCGCGCGATCTTCGCCTTGGCTTCCACCGATTGGGGCCTCAGGGTCGACCCGGTGATGGTCTGGCGGTTCATCATCATGGGGGCGAAGTTGATCTCCGCCTTCGCACCGCCGAGGAACGCGATGATCACGAGCCGGGCGTCCTGCGCCATCGCCTTGAGGTTTCGCGCGATATAGTCGCCCGCGACCATGTCCAGAACGACGTCGGCGCCGCCTTCGTCCTTCAGGATCGAGACGAAGTCTTCCTCGCGGTAATTGATCGCGCGCTCGGCGCCGAGCTTCTCGCAGGCGGCGCATTTTTCGGCGCTGCCGGCGGTCGCGAAGACCCGCGCGCCGAAGGCGGAGGCGAGCTGGATCGCGGTGGTGCCGATCCCGGAGGAGCCGCCATGGACGAGGAAGCGCTCACCACCTTCCAGATGCCCGCGCATGAAAACATTGGACCAGACCGTGAAGAACGTCTCTGGCAGGCAGGCGGCCTCCCGCAGGGACATGTCCGTGGGTACGGGAAGGCAGTGGCTCGCGGGACAGACGACATACTCGGCATACCCGCCGCCCGGCAGAAGCGCGCAGACCGCATCCCCCACGGACCATTCTCCGACACTCTCCCCCGTCGCCGCGACATGGCCCGAAGCTTCGAGCCCCGGCAGGTCGCTGGCACCCGGAGGCGGCGCGTAGGTGCCGCCGCGCTGCGCTGCATCCGGCCGGTTCACCCCCGCATGGGCGACGCGGATCAGGACCTCGCCCGGGCCGGGTTTCGGAACGGGGCGCTCGGTGAGACGGAGGACCTCCGGGGCGCCGTGTTCGCTGATCTCGACGGCGCGCATGGTTTTGGGCAGATCGCTCGTCATCACGCGGGCCCCACCGGTCCGGGGCGGGGGCCGCTACCGGCATCGCCGGACGTCTCAGCCGGCCCAACCGGGCCGGGACGCGGACCCGCGGCAGGGTCGGGGGAGCTTGCCTCCGAGCCCGCCGGAGGCATCCCCGCGCCCGGTGCTGGCGGCGGGCTCCAGCGGCCCGGCATCATCTCTTCCATGTTCCGCATCGGCGCCCGCACCCGTCCGAAGAGCCATTCCGGTCCGGCGGTGAAGGGCTTCAGGAAGGGCGCCTCGCGCAGGCGGGATTTCACCTTCTCGAACTGCATCACGTTGCCGATCCGGCGATCGAGAAAGGCCCAGGTATCCGACGAGCCGAGCGAATCGTCCCCGAGCCACATCAGCAGCGTCGAGCCGTAGACCCCGGCGAGGGTCGTGCGCTTGGTGTACCAGTTCAGATCGTCGGACGTGTCGCCGAGCGCCGTCCAGATCGCATCCGCCGTCGACCAGAGCGCCTTCGCGCCGTCGGGGGCGTATTGCGGCAGGGAGAAGAGCGTCGCGCCGCGGCGCACCGCTTCCTTGCTGCCGGCGACCTCGAGACGGATGCGCACGGC
Organism: Tropicimonas sp. IMCC34011; assembly: GCF_003390865.1. GTDB lineage: Bacteria > Pseudomonadota > Alphaproteobacteria > Rhodobacterales > Rhodobacteraceae > Tropicimonas_B. The sequence continues at coordinate 426,878 of NZ_QMEJ01000003.1, read as the reverse complement.
AGCGCTGATCTTGTCGCGAAAGCGCAGGCCGGTCATGTCGGTCGTCCGCAGACGCTCGACCATCTGCGCGTCACCCCTTTTGTGAAAGGCGATCGCGAGGTCCACCGCGCCGCGCGGAAAGATCGAGCGGGCGAGGCTCTCGGAGATGCCGGTCTCGCGGCAGGCGGCCCTCAGCGTCCGCTCCGACCACCCGTCGAAGGCAACATGACGAAGCGCGGCGTCGAGCAGCTGCGTCTCGGTCGGGTCGGCATGTCCGGTGGTGGCTGGGTCGGCAATCATGGAGGGCCCTTTCGTCGGTCTTCGTTCAACGCGCAGTGGACAAGCTAAAGCGGCATTGCTATATGGCCACCTCCTGCAAGAATGAAACGCTAACTGGAAAGGTGGTGACACCCACATGCAGGTCAGTGTCCGCGACAACAACGTTGATCAGGCTCTCCGTGCCCTGAAGAAGAAGCTTCAGCGCGAAGGCGTCTTTCGCGAGATGAAATTGCGCCAGCACTTCGAGAAACCCTCGGAGAAAAAGGCGCGTGAGAAGGCCGAGGCGATTCGCCGCGCCCGCAAGCTCGCCCGGAAGAAGGCTCAGCGCGAAGGGATGCTCTGATCCCTGGCTGAGGCCAGTCCGCGGCTCGAGCAATTGGTCGCGACGTTCGAATCGAAGCCCCCGCCGGGACATCCGGGCGGGGGTTTTGCTTGTTCGGTGGAGCGCGTTGCGCGCTCCCGCAGGGGCGTCAGGCCTTCGGTCGCTCCAGAAGCGCGTCCCGGATCTCGATCAGGAGCTGCCGCTCGGTCGGGCCGGGATCGGCCGGCGGAACGCTCGGCTCGGCTTCCACCTCTTCGCGCATCGCCGCGTCCTTCACCCGGTTCACCAGCTTCACCAGCATGAACACAACGAAGGCGACGATCAGGAAGTTGATCACCGCCATCACGAAGGCCCCGTATGCGAAGACCGGATCGCCCGAGGCGCGGGCCTCCTCGAGGCTGGCATAGTCGGTCGGACCGAGCACGTAGAACATGCCCGTGAAATCGATCCCCCCGGTGAAGAGGCCGATGAACGGATTGATCAGATCCCCCACGAGCGACGTCACGATCGCGGTGAAGGCCGCGCCGACGATGATGCCCACGGCCATGTCCATCACGTTGCCGCGGGCGATGAAGTTGCGAAATTCTGTCAGCATGTCCCTGCCTTGTCTGTCTCTCGGGCGCCAATGCCCCCCGGTTCGCGCGCTAGGGCACACCACTCGCGCGCGCCCTCGGGGGGTTTCCTCCGCCGCGACCGCATTATCTTGGGCGCACAGAGACAGTAAACGGAAAGCACCCGCCAATGGCAGACCTCAGTTCATTCCCGATCACCACCCGCTGGCCCGCGAAGGATCCGAGCGTCATCCAGCTCTATTCCTTCCCCACGCCGAACGGGCAGAAGGCCTCGATCGCGCTCGAGGAATTGTCCCTGCCCTATGAGGCGCACCGGGTCACGCTGAAGGACGAAGACGTCAAGAGCGACGCCTTCCTGTCCCTCAACCCAAACAACAAGATCCCGGCGATCATCGATCCCGACGGCCCGCACGGCGAGCCGATCGGCCTCTTCGAAAGCGGCGCGATTCTCCTCTATCTGGCGGAGAAGACGAAGAAGCTTCTCGGCACGACCGAGGCGGACCGCTATCACACGATGCAGTGGCTGATGTTCCAGATGGGCGGCGTCGGGCCGATGTTCGGCCAGCTCGGCTACTTCTATGCCCATGGCGGCAAGGAGATCGAGGATCCCCGCCCCCGCGAGCGCTACATCAACGAGTCCCGGCGCCTGCTGAACGTGGTCGAGGGGCAGCTCGATGGCCGCGACTGGATCGTCGGGCCCTATACCATCGCCGATATCGCCCTCGCACCGTGGCTCAACGTGTTCGGGTTCTACGACGCGAAGGACGCCGTGGGCTGGGACGAGTTTCCGAAGGTGAAGGACTACGTCGAACGCTTCTTCAACCGTCCGGCGGTGGAGCGCGGCCGGAACACCCCGCCCGCCGAGGGCTGATCCGAAGGAGCGGGGCCGCGCCGTTGGCCCCGCTTGCCCTCGGACGCCGCGGCGCTTAGCTCGGGGGGTATCGCCAGAACGATCCCGGAGAGCCTCATGGACCAGTCCCTCGAGCCGCTGACGGCCGCGCTTCTCGATGCCGCCCGCAAGGCCGGCGCGGACGACGCTGACGCGATCGCCGTTGCAGGCACCTCGCTGGATGTGGACGTGCGCGGCGGTGCCCTGGAACATGCCGAGCGCTCGGAGGCCATCGACCTCGGCCTGCGCGTGATCCTCGGTCAACGGCAGGCAACCGTGGCCGCCTCCGATACGCGCCCCGAAACGCTTGAGGAGATGGCGACCCGCGCCGTGGCCATGGCGAAGGAAGCGCCGGAGGATCCCGGCGTCGGCCTCGCGCCTGCCGAGCAGCTGTCCGAGTGCCGGGATGCGGCGGGCCTCGAGCTCGACGATCCGGGCGACGATCCGGACCCCGCCGCGCTGGAGCGGGATGCGCTGGAGACCGAGGCCGCCGCCCTCGCCCATGACGGCATCTCGATGATGGACAGCGTCGGCGCGGGATACGCCCGCCGCCGTCTCCACCTCGCCGCCACGAACGGCTTTTCGGGCGGCTACACCCGCAGCGATTACAGCCTCTACGCCGTCGCGATCACCGGCGAGGGCACGAAGATGGAACGCGACTATTACGGGGAGAGCCGCACGCACCGCGCGGACATGCCGAGCCCCGCGGAGGTCGGCCGCATTGCAGCCGAGCGCACACTCGCCCGTGCTGGTGCCCGCCGCCCGAAGACCGGCGCCTACCCCGTGCTCTACGATGAACGCATCTCCTCGGGGCTGATCGGGCATCTTTTGTCGGCGATCAACGGCACCGCCATCGTGCGCGGGGCAAGCTGGCTGTCGGACGCGATGGGCAAGCAGGTCCTGCCCGCCGGCCTTACCCTCACCGAGGAGCCGCATCGCCCCCGCACCGGCGGCGCGCGGCTCTTCGACGCCGAGGGACTGCCCACGCGGAAACGGGAGCTCGTCTCGGACGGAATTCTCCAAAGCTGGATTCTCGATCTAGCGAGCGCCCGCAAGCTGGGGCTGGAAAGCACCGCCAGCGCGTCCCGGTCCCCTGCCGGCGCCCCTGCCCCCTCCGCCGGCAACGTGACCCTGTCGCAGGGCACGAAAAGCCGCGAGGAGCTGATGCGGGACATGGGGACGGGATTCCTCGTCACCTCGCTGCTCGGCTCCACCATCAATCCCAACAACGGCGACTATTCCCGCGGGGCCTCGGGCTTCTGGATCGAGAACGGCGAGATCGCCTATCCGGTCAACGAATGCACCATCGCGGGCAATCTAAGGGACATGCTCCTCGGCCTCACACCGGCGAACGACGCCCGCCCCTGGCTCTCCCGCGTGGTGCCGTCGCTCCTCGTGGAAGGGATGACGCTTGCCGGTGAGTGACCTCGATTTCATCGCCGAGGCCGCGCGGGAGGCCGGGCGCATCGCGCTCACGCATTTTCGCGGCGACCCGCAGGTCTGGGAAAAGGACGACGATCAGGGCCCCGTGACGGAGGCGGACCTTGCCGTCGACGCGTTCCTCAAGGAGCGCCTGCTCGGCGGCCGCGAGGGATACGGCTGGCTGTCCGAAGAGACCGCGGACGACGAGGACCGACTGTCCCGCAGCCGCATCTTCATCGTCGATCCCATCGACGGCACACGCGCCTTCATGAAGGGGGAGACGGCGTGGTCCATATCCATTGCCGTGATCGAGGACGGCGCTCCGGTGGCCGGTGTCGTCTATCTCCCCGCCAAGGAGACGCTCTATAGCGCCAGCCGCGGAGACGGCGCGACCCTGGACGGTCGGCCCATCCGCGTCAGCCGCCGCGACGCCCTCGACGGGGCGCATGTCCTCGCTGCGGGCCAGGCTCTGAAGGATGACGTCTGGAGCGGCGAGGTCCCCGCCATGCGGCGGCATTTCCGGACCTCGCTGGCGTACCGGATGTCCCTCGTTGGCGAGGGGCGGTTCGATGCGATGATGACGCTGCGCGAGACGTGGGAGTGGGACATTGCCGCAGGCACGCTCATCGCCTCGGAAGCAGGGGCCCTGGTGACCGACCGATCCGGACGGCCCCTGAGCTTCAACACGCCGCAGCGCTTCACGGATGGCGTCGTCGCCGCGCCGCCTGCCCTTCACGCCGAGGCCCTCGCGCGGCTCCGCTGACACTCGGGGGAGATTTCAAGGAGCCTTACTCCTCCTTCTCCATCGTGCACTGGAGCGGATGCTGATGGCGGCGGGCAAAGTCCATCACCTGCGCGACCTTCGTCTCAGCGATCTCGTGACTGAACACGCCCACCACGGCGACGCCGCGCTTGTGGACCACCAGCATGATCTCGAAGGACTGCGCGTGGGACATGCCGAAGAACCGCTCCAGCACGTGAACGACGAATTCCATCGGCGTGTAGTCGTCATTCAGCAGCAGCACCTTGTAGAGCGGCGGCTTCTGCGTCTTCGGCCTGGTCTTCGTCACCACGGCGGCATCGCCGTCGGGGGGACCGTCGTCAGGATCCGTCATCGTCCAATCTGTCACGTCGACTGAGCTCCGGTCGGGTGGCGGGTGGTTCGGGGGGTCAGGGGCGGTTATATAAGCGTCCCGCCCGCCCTGAAAAGGGCAAGACACGGAACGAGAGGCTGCCACCCTTGCCCGCGATCACGACTGTCGGCTTCGACGCCGACGACACGCTTTGGCACAACGAGCGATTCTTTGCGATCACGCAGGACCGGTTCGCCGAGCTTCTGGTCGATTATGCCGGTCGCGAGCATCTCGACGAGCGCCTTCTCGCCGCCGAATACCGCAACCTCGGGCGCTACGGCTACGGCATCAAGGCATTCTTGCTGACGATGGTCGAAACCGCCATCGAGGTCACCGACGCCAAGCTCCCCGCCAGTGTGATCCGCCAGATCCTCGAGATCGGTCACGAGATGCTGGAGCATCCGATCGAGCTGCTCCCGCATGCCCGCACCGCTGTGGAAGAGGTCGCCGGCAGCCGCCGCGCCATCCTCGTGACCAAGGGCGATCTTCTCGACCAGGAACGCAAGCTGGCGCAATCGGGCCTCGGGGACCTCTTCGCCGGTGTGGAGATCGTGTCCGAGAAGACGCCGCAGGTCTACGCCCGGATATTCGACGAACGGGGCGATGGTGCCGCCCGCTCGATCATGGTCGGCAACTCGGTCAAGTCGGACATCCTTCCCGCCCTCGCGGCGGGCGCCCATGCCGCCCATGTCCCCTTCGATCTGAAATGGGCGCTGGAGCATGCCGAGCACCCCGAGCCGCAGCCCCGATTCCATGAGCTGGCCGATCTCGGTGGCCTTCCGGCGCTCCTCGAGCAGCTGGATGAAGGGACCGCATCCGGCGTCTGAATGCCTCCCTAGAGGCGGCTTCATCGAGCGAAGCAATTGCGGCGCCTCGCTTTTTGTCCACATGAACTCTTTCTGCGACGACCATGAAAAAGCTGGCTTTTCGCGTTATCGATTACGTGTTAGCGTCATGTAAATCATAAGAGTCGACACTCGGAGACATAACCGGGGCGACGCGAGGCAGATGAGGCAGTACCGTGGCGAAATACCGCGAACGGGGGCATAACGCCCTCACTCTCCCCTTTGTGGCTGCACTGATCCTGTTGGTGACCTTCGGCGCCACGCTCCGGGCCGGCGCAGCACCCTACGCAGACTTCGTGATCGATGCGCGGACAGGTCAGGTCCTCCATCAGGAGAACGCCGATACGAGGCTGCACCCGGCCTCGCTTACCAAGATGATGACGCTCTACATCGCCTTCGAGGCGATCACGCGGGGCGAGATCGGGCTGGATTCGCAGGTCCTCATCTCGAAGAAGGCTGCGTCGGAAGAGCCATCGAAGCTCGGTCTCGTGGCCGGGCAGAAGATCGAACTTCGCTACCTGATCCGCGCCGCGGCCGTGAAATCCGCCAACGATGCGGCGACGGCGATCGGGGAGGCGATCGAGGGGTCCGAAGCGGCCTTCGCCCGCCGGATGAACCGCACCGCACAGGCCCTCGGGATGACCCGGACGACGTTCAAGAACGCCCACGGCCTGACCGAGGAGGGCCACCTCTCCACCGCGCGGGACATGACCACGATGGGGCGGCATCTGTTCTACGACTACCCGCAATACTACAACCTGTTCTCCCGTATCACCGCGGATGCGAAGGTCCGCACGGTGGCTCATACGAACCGCCGCTTCCTGCGCGACTATGCCGGGGCCGACGGGATCAAGACGGGCTACACCCGCGCCGCCGGCTTCAACCTCGTCGCCTCCGCCGAGCGGGACGGCAAGCGAATCATCACCACCGTCTTCGGCGGTCGGTCCACGGCGACGCGGAACGATCGGGTGGCAGAGCTGATGAATCTCGGCTTCAGCCAGGCTCCCGGCGCCGTCCAGCTCGCGCGGCCGTCTGCCCCCGATTACGATAGCCTGCCCGGAACGCCCGGCTCCACCGCGGGCAAGACGCTGCGGGTCAGCGGTCTCGTAAATCGCTCGCCCCGCCCGAACGGACGCCCGAGACCCCAGGTGCCCGAAGGCATGATCGTCGCCCTGCAGGACGGCGTGGCGGAGGCCGTCGCCCTCGCGACGGATGATCAGGCAGAACAGATCGCCTCTCTCGTCGCCGGTGCGGAAAAGCTCGAGGACACCAGCGCCGAGGCGCCCCTGCCTGGCGGCGTCTCCCTCGCGGGCATCCGGCCGGAACCGAGCCCCGTCGAGGTCCGCGAGGAGATGGAGGACGCCATCGCCGTGGCCGATACCGCCTCCACCGAAGAGGTGGCGGGGATGATCGCAGGTGACGGAGCCGCGAAGCCCGAGGACGGCGCGGAGATGGCACTCACCGCCTCCGGCAAGCCTCTACCGGGGGCGGAGGCTCCCGAGATCGGCGCCAATGTTGAGGATCTGGTCGTCGCGGCAATGGGCGGCGGGGCCGCAAGCGATGCAAAAGATACTGGCGTGGCGCCCGCGGACGCTACCGTCGTCCCGAAATCCCGCCCCCGCGTTCTGGACTTCGCCGTCGCTGAGGCGGCGGAGCCGCAGCAGGCCTCCATTCCCGCTCCCGCGCCGCGCCCCGAAGTCGTGGTCCGCGCCTCCACCTCCGGAGGGCGCCATTGGGGCATCTCGGTCGGGCAGTACAATTCGCGCTTCGAGGCGGAGAAGGTCCTGCTGAAGACCGCGCTTCGCGAAGTCGAGACGCTCGATGGATCCCTGCGCAAGGTGAACCAGCGCGCGACAGGCTATGACGCCACCTTCATGGGGCTCACGCAGGACCAGGCCGCCGCCGCCTGCGCCCGCCTCCAGGCCCGCGGCTCCGATTGCTCGACCGTCAGTCCGGGCTGAGAGCGGAACATTCCGTGCAGTGAAAAGGCGCCCCTGCGGGCGCCTTTTTCATGTCTGCCCAACGGGTCCGGGCGTGGCTGGAAGCGGTTTCGCGGCCGGCAAACCCCGCGCCTGCCCTGCGCCCGCCGCGCCGCGGGGGCGCACCCGGGAGGATCTCAAGCGTCGTTCAGATTGAGCGCAGCGGCCATCAAAGCACGGGTGTAATCGGATTTCGGCGCGGCGAAGACCTGCTCGGCCGGCCCCGATTCCACCACGTCTCCCTGCTTCATGACCATCACGTGGTGGCTCAGGGCACGAATGACGCGGAGGTCGTGGCTGATGAAGAGATAGGCCAGCTTGTACTTCACCTGCAGCCGCCGCAGCAGGTCCACGATCTGCACCTGAACCGTCATGTCGAGCGCGCTCGTCGGTTCATCGAGAACGACGAGGCGCGGGCGCAGGATCATGGCGCGGGCGATGGCGATTCGCTGACGCTGGCCACCCGAGAATTCATGCGGGTAGCGATGCATCGTCGCCGGATCGAGACCGACCTCGGCAAGCATCTCGGCCACCATCTCGCGCCGGTCGCGGCGCTCGTGCATGTCGTGGACGCCGAGGCCCTCCGCCACGATCTGCTCCACCGTCATCCGCGGGGAGAGGGAGCCGTAGGGGTCTTGGAAGACGATCTGCATGTCCCTCCGGAGCCGTCGGATTTCCTTCGATTTCCAGCCCTGAACGTCCTGTCCCAAAAAGAGGATCGGCCCGTCCGACGAGATCAGCCGCATGATCGCGAGCGCCAGCGTCGTCTTGCCGGAGCCGCTTTCGCCGACGACGCCCACGGTCTGCCCCTCCCGGATGGACAGCGTCGCGTCGTTCACCGCCTTCACATGGCCGACGGTCTTCTTCATGAAGCCCCGCTGGATCGGAAACCAGACCCGGAGCCCTTCCGTCTCCACGATGGTCTCGCCGTCCTCCGGCATGGCGGGCGCGCGGCCGGACGGCTCCGCGTTCAGCAGCTTTCGGGTATAGGGGTGCTTGGGATCGGCGAAGATCTCCTCCGTGCGTCCCGTCTCGACGATCTCCCCGTCCTTCATCACGCAGACCCGGTCGGCAATGCGGCGGACAATGCCGAGGTCGTGCGTGATGAACAGAAGGGACATGCCCTCCGCATCCTTCAGCTCTGCAAGAAGCTCGAGAATCTGGGCCTGGATCGTCACGTCGAGCGCCGTTGTCGGCTCGTCGGCGATGAGCAGGTCCGGGCCGTTCGCCAGCGCCATGGCGATCATCACGCGCTGTCGTTGACCGCCGGAGAGCTGGTGCGGATAGGCTCCCAGTCGCTCTTCGACGTCGCGGATACCGACTCTTTTTAGAAGGTCGATCACTCGCGCCTTCGCCTTCTCTCCCGTCAGGCCCTGGTGGAGCGCAAGCGATTCGAGAAGCTGTTTCTCCAGCGTATGAAGCGGGTTCAGGGAGGTCATCGGCTCCTGGAAGATGAAGCTGATGTCATTGCCGCGGACCCGGCGCAGGTCCTTCTCGGGAGCGCCGATCATCTCGGTGCCCTCGTAGCTCACCGAGCCGCTGACGGACGCGTTCTCTCCCAGAAGCGCGACCGTCGAAAGCGCCGTGACGGACTTGCCCGACCCGCTTTCGCCCACGAGCGCGACGGTCTCGCCCCGGCCCACCTCGAAGGAGACGCCCTTTACCGCATCGATCTGCCGTCCGTCCTGCGAGAACGCGATGCGCAGATCCCGAACCGTGAGGACGGCGCGCTCAGCCCCGTGATCGCTCATGAGAAGGTCTTCCTGGGGTCGAAGGCGTCCCGCACCCCCTCGAAAATGAATACGAGGAGGGAGAGCATGATGGCGAAGGTGAAGAAGGCGGTGAAGCCGAGCCACGGCGCCTGGAGGTTCTGCTTGGCCTGGAGCGTGAGTTCGCCGAGCGAGGGCGAGGAGGCGGGAAGGCCGAACCCGAGGAAGTCCAGCGAGGCGAGCGTGCCGATGGTCGCCGTGATCAGGAACGGCATCATCGTCAACGTCGCCACCATCGCATTCGGCAGCATGTGCCGGAACATGATCGTCACGTCCGACACCCCGAGCGCGCGGGCCGCGCGGACATATTCGAAGTTCCGCGCCCTGAGGAACTCCGCCCGCACGACGCCGACGAGGGCGGGCCAGCCGAAAAGGACGGTCAGGAAGACCAGAAGCCAGAAGCCGCGACCGAAGATCGCGAACATGATGATGATGATGTAGAGCGAGGGCGTCGAACTCCAGATCTCGATGATACGCTGGAAGATCAGGTCCACCTTCCCGCCGAAGAACCCCTGAACGGCACCCGCAGCGATGCCGATGACGGAGGCTGAGGCGGTCACGATCAGGGTGAAGACAATGGAGAGACGGAAGCCGTAGATGACCCGTGCGAGCACGTCCCGCGTCGCATCGTCCGTGCCGAGCCAATGGTCCGCATCGGGGGGCGACGGCGCCGGGCGTCCGAGATTGTTCGGTGTGTTGTAGCTGTAGGGAATGAGCGGCCAAATCGACCAGCCCGCCTCGATGGCTTCGCCGTTTACCATGCCGTCGCCCGCATCCTCGATCAGCCCCTCGGGGTCGTCGAAGCACTCCACGAGCCCGCCGGTGGCGATGAGGCACTTCACCTCGACATCGCGGTAGGCTGCCTCGGTCGGGAAATCGCCACCGAATGTGGTCTCGGGATAGACGTTGGTCAGCGGGAAATAGAGGTCCCCGCGATACTGGACGAGGAGCGGCTTGTCGTTGGCGATGAGTTCGGCGCAAAGCGACAACGCGAAGAGCACGGCGAAGACCCAGAGGGACCAGAAGGCGCGCCGGTTGCGCGTGAAGTTCCGCCAGCGGCGCCGGTTCAGCGGGGACAGGAAGCCGCGGCGGCCCGGCGGCATGGCATACCCGTCATGCGCCTTCACGTCCTCGACTTCGGCATCGACCGCCTTGGGGAGATCCTCGAGCTGGGCCATCTCAGGTCTCCCTGCTCTCGAAATCGATCCTGGGATCGACGAAGACGTAGCACAGGTCGCTGACGATGTTCACGAGCAGTCCGATCAGGCCGAAGACGTAGAGGGTGCCGAAGACCACCGGGTAATCCCGCGCCACGGCTGCCTCGAAGCCGAGCCGCCCCAGCCCGTCCAGCGAGAAGATCGTCTCGATGATGATCGACGCGCCGAAGAAGACCGAGAGAAACGCGCCCGGAAAGCCAGCGATCACGATCAGCATCGCATTGCGGAAGACGTGACCGTAGAGCACCTGCCGTTCATCCAGCCCCTTGGCCTTCGCGGTGATCACGTACTGCTTCTTGATCTCGTCGAGAAACGAGTTCTTCGTCAGCAGGGTCAGGGTGGCGAAGCTGGAGATGGTCGTCGCGATCACCGGCAGCGTGATGTGCCAGAAGTAGTCGGCGATCTTCTCGAGCGGTCCGAGCTGGTCGAAATTCTCGGACACCAGCCCCCTGAGCGGGAAGATCTGCCAGTAGGACCCGCCAGCGAACAGAACCAGCAGCAGGATCGCGAAGAGAAAGCCCGGGATCGCATAGGCCACGATGATGCCGGCAGAGGTCCAGGTGTCGAAGGGGGTGCCGTCCTTGACGGCCTTGCGGATGCCCAGCGGGATGGAGATGAGGTAGGCGATCAGGGTGGACCACAGGCCCAGCGTGATCGACACCGGCATCTTCTCCAGCACGAGATCGACCACGGAGATGGAGCGGAAGTAGCTCTCGCCGAAGTCGAAGCGGAGGTAGTTGCCCATCAGGATCGCGAACCGTTCGAAGACGCCGATCGGCTCCGTCACGCATTCCTCCGCATCGAGATCCGGGACGCCGGCATAGCCCGCCTCGCAGACGAGGCGGGAGAACCCCATCTCGATCTCCAGCTCGTCGAGGAAATCCTGCGGCAGGCCGCGGGCGCCCAGATACCCGTTCTCCCCGCCGTCGGGGGCCCCGCCGTCACCTCCGCCGGCGATACCCGCGAACACGTCACCCTCCCCCTGCACCTGCGCGACGATCTGCTCGATCGGTCCGCCGGGCACGAACTGGGTCAGGAAGAAATTGACTACCATGATTCCGAACAGGGTCGGAATGATCAGCAGAAGCCGCCGGAGAATGTAGGCGCCCATAGGGTCTTTCTATCGTCCTTCGGGATCGGTTCGGTCGTCCAGGGCAGGTGTCAGAGCGGTGCTCCCGCCGCGCTCAGCTCTTCGGCCCGCTCAGCGTCGTACCACCAGAAGTCCATGCTGCCGAGCGCATAGGGCGGCAGCGGGTCGGGATGGCGGAAGATGTCGTAATACGCGACGAGGTAGGCCGGGTTGTGCCATTGCGGTACCCAGACGTGCATGTGCCGCAGCACGCGGTCGAGGGCGCGCGCCGCCACATTCAGCTCTTCCTGCGTCTCCGTCTCCATGATGGACCGGATCAGGGAATCGATCGCCGGGGACTGGATGCCGGCCTTGTTGAAGACCGAGCTATCCACGCTTTCGGAGCCGAAATACTGCTTGAGGCCCGCGCCGGGGATATTGCCCTGCCCCAGCATCTGCGTCGTCATGTCGAAATCGAAGGGCGGGCGCTCCCGCTCCGTCGCCTGTGCCTGGTCGACACGCTCCATCGAGGCGTCGATGCCGGCGGAGCGGAGGTTCTGGACATAGGGGTTCACGATCCGCTCGAAGGTCTGGCTGTCATTGAGGATCTCGACGGACAGGGTCCGCCCGTCCTTGCGGCGCAGGCCGTCGCTGCCGACCTCCCAGCCCGCCTCATCCAGAAGCGCGTTCGCGGCCCGGATGTTGGCCCTGTCCATCTGCCTTGCGCCGGAGGTGGGCGCGACCGGCACCTCTTCGGTCAGGACGCCGTCCGGAAGATCGGCCGCGAGGGGCTCCAGAATCGCCAGCTCCTCCTCGGACGGCAGCCCCGTCGCCTCCAGATCGGAGTTCTCGAAGAACGAATCGACGCGCTGGTAGAGGCCGTAGAAGAGTTGTTCGTTGGTCCATTCGAAGTTGAAGAGCAGGTTCATCGCCTGCCGGACGCGCGGATCCTGGAATTGCGGCTCGCGCAGGTTCATCACCCAGCCCTGGCCGGTGGCGATGGAGCCGTCCTCCAGCTCCTCCCGCACGATCCAGCCGCGATCGATCGCGGGAAAATCGTACCCCGTGGCCCAGTCCCGGCTGCTGAACTCCTGACGGAACGTGTAGGCCCCGCCCTTCAGACCCTCGAGCGCGACGGAGTAGTCGGCGAAGTATTCGAGGCGAAGCGTATCGAAATTGTTGCGGCCGACATTGATCGGCAGATCCTCGCCCCAGTAATCCGGGTTACGCTCGTAGCTGGAGGATTGACCGACATCGAGCCGGCCCGGAACGTAAGGCCCGGACCCCAGGAAGGGCGTCATGGAGTTCTCGGCCAGATCGAGGCCGTTCTCCTCGTAGTGAGCTTTGGAGAAAACCGGCAGACCGCCCACCGTCTGGATCACGTCCCGCTTCGGCGCATCTTCGGTGAAGGTGAAATGGATCGTCCGCTCGTCGATGACCTCGGCGCTGTCGACCTGCTCCCGCAAGACCGAGCGGAATGAGGGCAGACCGCTTTCGCGGAACGCCTCGTAGGAGAAGAGAACGTCCTCCGCCGTGACCGGGCTGCCATCGGAGAAGGCGGCGTTCTCGCGGAGGGTGAAGGTCACCTCGGAGCGGTCCGCCGGAAAGGTCAGGCTTTCGGCAAGAAGACCGTAGGCGGAGCCGATCTCGTCCGCCGTTCCCGTCAGCAGGCTCTCATAGGGGGTGGAGGACAAGCGATCCGCCCGTCCCTTCACCGAGTAGGGGTTCATCGAATCGTAGCCGCCGAACGCCCAGGTGGACATCTCGCCGCCCTTCGGCGCATCGGGGTTCACGTAGTCCAGATGCTCGAAGTCGGGCCCGTATTTCAACGAGCCCGGGAACGTCGCGATCCCGTGCTGCGTGACCATCTCCGCCGCGGCCTCGGCCTCAGCGGATGTCGAAGCCCCTTCAGACGTGTCCTGCGCCCGGACGGCCCCCGCCGCGGCAAGTGCCGCAAGCGCGGCCATCGAGAAGGCCATAGCCCTGAAACCGAGAAACGGCGCCTCCACGGCACGAGGCAGGGTCGCGGCTCTGGCGGAACGACGGGTCGGTATCATGGATGGCCTCCGGGTCGTACGTCATGGGTCACGGGTACCGGGTGAGGCTAGAAGCGGGCCGAACCGGAAACAAGGCGAGATTGCGTGAGCGGCGCGCGAGTGGGCTAGCGCCGGACCTCCCAGGCCGGCAGACGCACGGCCCGCGGGACTGACGCCTCCGCCTCTTCTCACTGATTCGGATATGCAAAGGCCCGACACGCGCCATTTCAGCGCCGCCGGGCCCTCGACAGAGAAGGGGGAAGATGGTGCGCGCTCAGCCGCCCGGATTGGTTTCGAGCCAGGCGATCAGGTTCGCGCGGTCCTCGACGTCCGGCAGACCGGCGAAGGACATCTTGGTGCCGGGCGCATAGCCCCGCGGGTTTTCAAGAAAGCCGTTGAGGTGACCGGGGTCCCAGACGTCCGCAACTTCCTCGAGGGCGCCCGAGTAGGCGTAGCCATCGATGCTGTCGACCGCGCGGCCGACGACGTCGTAGAGGGTCGGGCCGGTGGCGTTCGCGCCGGGCTCGAGCTGGTGGCAGGCGCGGCACTTGGCGAAGACGCGTTCGCCGGCACCGGGATCGGCAGCGGCGAACACTTCCTCGAAGGGGACGGCGTCCTCCTCGGGAGCGGCTGCGCCGTCTTCCGGTACGGGAATCGTGTAGGCCTGGTGGACTTCCTCGTCCCCATGCGCGACTTCGCCAACGTGATAGAGCTCTTCGGCCGCCCACGCGCCAAGGAGGAACACGAGTAACGTGCCGCAGAAGCCGCCGATAAGCTTGACCCCGGTCATTGTGTCGAACATGTCGCTTCCCGTCAGATCGTCGTTTGGCGGTCATCTATTATGTTCGCGCCCTTCGGCGCAAGACAGAGAGGGCGCGACAGAACGCCCTTTCGTCACTTGAGCCGCTCAGAGGGACGACCAGGACCATGACAACACCCAGAATCGCCTACCAGGGGGAACCCGGCGCCTATTCTCACCAGGCCTGCGTCGAGGCGCGGCCGGATCACGACCCCATGCCCTGCAGCACCTTCGAGGATGCGATCGAGGCCGTCCGCACCGGAGCGGCGGAGCTCGCGATGCTGCCGGTGGAGAATTCCACCTACGGCCGGGTCGCAGACATCCACCGGCTGCTGCCGGAAAGCGGGCTTCACATCGTCGGCGAGGCGTTCGTCCGGGTTCACATCAGTCTTCTCGGCGTGCCCGGAACGCGGATCGAGAACGTGACGCGGGCGCAGAGCCATACCGTCCTTCTCGGCCAGTGCAGGACTTTCCTTCGCGCCAACGGGATCGAGCCGGTCACCGGGGCGGATACGGCGGGCTCGGCGGCCCATGTCGCCAGGGTGTCGGACCCGTCCCTCGCCGCGCTCGCCAGCGAGCTTGCAGGCGAGATCTACGGCCTCGTTCCTCTCGCGCGCGAAATCGAGGACCAGACGACGAACACGACGCGCTTTCTCGTGATGGCGCGTCAGGCCGACCTGAGCCGCCGCGGCGCCGGCCCGATGATGACGACCTTCGTCTTCCGCGTCCGCAACATTCCGGCCGCGCTCTACAAGGCGCTCGGCGGCTTTGCGACGAACGGCGTCAACATGACGAAGCTCGAGAGCTACATGGCCGGCGGCAACTTCACGGCAACGCAGTTCCACGCCGATATCGAGGGGCATCCGGACGATCGTTCGGTGCGGCTCGCGCTCGAAGAGCTGGACTACTTCACCTCGAAGATCACGCTTCTCGGGGTCTACCCGGCCGATCCGCGGCGCGCCAGGGAGGGCTGAGCGCCGACGCGATCCTCGATGTCCCGCGCGAAGGACGAGACGCGGGACTTGAAGCGCTGGCTCATGTTCGACTTGGCGAGGCGCATCGTCTGGATCAGCACCCGCGCGGCAATCGTCTTGGGCACGAAGTCCACCTCGACGAAAAGCCGGGTGCGCTGCTTGGCGAGGGGGAGAACCTCGGCGGTGACCGTGCCTTCCATTCCGCTCCCCGCGCAGGCAAGTTCGAGCGACGTCTCGGGCTCGAAGCGGGTGATCAGGGCCGTCATCTTGCGCTGCTTGCCGCGAAAATCGAACCGCAGGCGCCATTCGTTGCCGGCCCCCGGCATCGGCCCCGCATCGAGACGCTCGACCTCCGCTCCGCGCCTCAGGACCTGACGCTCGAACCGGCCGAAATCGGTGATCGCGGGCCAGACATCGGCCAGGGGCGCCTCGATGTCCTCACGTGCGGAAAACTTCATGCCGGTCGCCCATGCCTCTTCGTGATCACTGGATTTCGTGCGGAAACGCCGGGAATTGTCCCCTCAATCCAGCCTGTCCGCAAGCCAGTTCCAAAGCAGGAACTGCGCGATGGAGCCGGCGCGAGCGGGGGCGACCCGGGGATGGGCGTCCGCGAAGGCGTCCCCCACCTCCTCCCGCGTGAGCCACATCGCCTCCTCGATCTCGACGGGGTCGATGGTGATCTGGTCGCTCGTCGCCTCCCCGCGACAGCCGATCATCAGCGAGGACGGGAATGGCCAGGGCTGCGATGCGAGGTAGGAGACCGGGCCGACGCGAACTTGGGTCTCCTCCAGCACCTCGCGGCGTACGGCCGCCTCGATGGTCTCCCCGGGCTCGACGAAACCGGCGAGGAGCGAGAACATCCGTTCGGGCCAGTGCGGTGACCGGCCGAGCAGCACGCTGTTGCCGCGCGTGATCAGCATGATGACGACCGGGTCGGTCCGCGGGAAATGCTGCGCGCCGCAGGACGGGCAGTCCCGCCGCCAGCCGGCTTCCACCATGCGCGAAGGAGATCCGCACGCCGCGCAGAAGGCGTGGCTCCGGTGCCATCCGAAGATCGCGCGGGACGTGGCCGCGCATTCGGCATCCGCCGGGGTAAGGCGCGTCATCACCGCACGAATTTCGCTGAAGGCGAGGCCCGGCCGGCCCGGCAGCGCCTCGGTGCCGGCGGGAAGGGCACCGGCGGCGATCTCGACCGCGAAGCGCGTGGTGCCGGCATCGCGGCACAGAAGAACAGGCTCGTTGCAGCCGTCCGGCAGCTCGTCCCTTCGCATCCATCCAAGGCCCGTCTCGGCCACGAGGGGGCGGCCCTCGAAGACCGGCAGGTAGCGGGCGCCGTCCTCCGCCCCGGCGGCGGCGAGCGCGGCCGCGTCCTTGCGAAGGTCCGCGGCGCGGTCGAGGCCGCCTCCGCTGAATGTCACGGTCTCGGCGATCCGCATTCCCGTACTCCCAGCCCTGTCCGGTCCACATCCACGTCGCATAGCCGGACGGGTGACGCAATTGACCCGGCGGGCCGCCGGCTCGAGGGCGAGCGGGCCGCTCCGGCACATCCGGCAACGCCGCGCCTATCGTCGCGTCTGCCCGGGCAGGGAAATCAAAAGTGTCTTCGGGATGTGATCTCGGGGGGATTAGTCTGACCGCGAATCAATTGAAGCGGAGCTCCGCCATGACACGTTCCACACGCCCTGCCCTGACGCGCCGGGGATTTCTTGCCTCCACCGCGGCCGGAGCCTCCCTCGTCGTGCTGCACCCCTACTCCGCCGGCGCGCAGGAGAATCAGGCCCATCTGCGGCTGATGGAAACGACGGACCTGCACGTCCACGTCTATCCCTACGATTATTATAGCGACAAACCCGTGGACACGGTCGGCCTTGCCCGCGCCGCCTCGATCATCGACGAGATCCGGGCCGAAGCGACCAATACCATGCTGCTCGACAACGGGGATTTCCTGCAGGGCAACCCGATGGGCGACTACATCGCCTATGAGCGCGGCATGGCGGACGGCCAGATGCACCCGGTCATCGAAGCGATGAACACGGTCGGGATCGACGCCTCCACCCTCGGAAACCACGAATTCAACTACGGGCTCGGCTTCCTCGAGAATTCCATCGCCGGGGCGGACTTCCCGGTGGTCTCGGCAAACGTCGCGACCGAGCTCGGCGACACGCCGACCGAGGACCGCACGCTGGTGCCGCCCTACGTGATCCTTGATCGCGAGATCACTCTGGGGAGCGGTGAGACGCATCCGATCCGCGTCGGGATCATCGGCTTCGTGCCGCCGCAGATCATGAACTGGGACCGCAAGCATCTCGAGGGTCGCGTCGAGGTGCGGGACATCGTCGAGGCCGCCGAGGCCTGGGTGCCGAAGATGAAGGAGGAGGGCGCCGACATCGTCGTCGCGCTCAGCCACTCCGGCATCGGCTCCGCCGAGCACGAGCCGATGATGGAGAACGCCGCCGTCCCCCTCGCCCGCGTCGACGGGATCGATGCGGTGATGACGGGCCACAGCCACCTCGTCTTCCCCTCCGCCGATTACGAGGGCTTCGAGGGCGTGGACATCGAGGCCGGTACGATCGAGGGCAAGCCGGGCGTCATGGCCGGGTTCTGGGGCAGCCATCTCGGCCTGATCGATCTTCTGCTCGAGCGCGACGGCGAGGGCTGGCGCGTGGCCTCCGCCGATGTCGAGGCGCGGCCGATCTACCGCCGCGAGGAAGACCGCACCATAACCGCGCTCGTGGACAGCGACGAGGCCGTCCTCGAGTCGGTCGCCGAGGAGCACCAGGCGACGCTCGACTACGTCCGCACCGCCGTCGGCCAGACCGCGGCGCCGCTCTATTCCTACTTCGCCCTCGTGGCGGATGACCCCTCGGTGCAGATCGTCTCGAACGCGCAGACCTGGTATATCGGGCAGATGATGGACGGCACGCCGAACGAGGGCCTACCGATCCTGTCCGCGGCGGCGCCCTTCAAGGCAGGTGGCCGGGGCGGCCCGGACTACTACACCGATGTGCCGGCGGGGGATGTGGCGATCAAGAATGTCGCCGATCTCTACCTCTACCCCAACACGATCCGGGCGGTGAAGATCACCGGCGCCGAGGTTAAGGACTGGCTGGAACGCTCCGCGGGCATGTTCAACCAGGTCGAGCCCGGCGCCACGGACGCGACCCTGCTGAACCCCGACTTCCCGTCCTACAACTTCGACGTGATCGACGGGGTGACCTACCAGATCGACCTCAGCCAGCCCTCCCGCTTCGACAGCGAAGGCGCCCTCCAGAACCCCGATGCGAGCCGGATCGTGAACCTCTCCTTCGAGGGCGAGCCCGTCGATCCGGAGCAGGAGTTCATCGTCGCCACCAACAACTACCGCGCCGGCGGCGGCGGCACGTTCCCCGGCGCCGACGGGACGACGGTGGTCTTCGAGGGACCGGACACCAATCGTGACGTGATCGTGCGCTACATCGTGGAGCAGGGCACGATCCAGCCCTCGGCGGACGCGAACTGGTCCTTCGCCCCGATGGAGGACACGACGGTCATGTTCGACAGCGGGCCGAATGCGGTGGCCTATGTCAGCGACGTCAAGGGTGTGGAGATCGAGGATTCGGGCGAGGTCGTCGAGGGCTTCACCCGGTTCCGCATTCGCCTCTGAAGCGGGCTAATCGCCCAAAGGGCGGGCACCCGCGCCGGTGCCCGCCTGTCCCCCCGCCACGCGGAATTGACCGCGCAGGAGACGTCCCCGCACCTTTCCGCGGGTTCGTATCAAAGGGGAGACACGGGAATGCTCGATCGTATCTGGGCCGCCGGCAGCGCGCTCTTGCTCATCGCGGGGCCTGCCGCCGCGCAGGACCTGATGGACGCGCCCTTCGCGCTCGACTGGAAGTTCGAAGGCCCTGCCGCGCCTTACTTCCTCGCCATCGACAACGGTCATTTCGAGGAGGCCGGGCTGGACGTCGAGATCACCGCGGGCCAGGGCTCCCTCGACGCGATCCCGAAGGTCGCCACCGGCGCATTTCCCTTCGGCTTCGCCGACATCAACTCCCTCGCCAAGTTCCTCGACGAGAACCCCGAGGCGCCGGTGCGCGCGGTCATGATGGTCTACGACAAGCCGCCCTTCGCCGTCGTCGGGCGGGTGAGCCAGGGCGTCGAGACGCCGGCCGATCTCAATGGCAAGATCCTCGGCGCGCCGCCGCCGGACGGGGCCTGGGCCCAGTTCCCCGCCTTCGCCGCGGCCAACGATCTCGACATGGACAGCATCACCGTCGAACCCGTCGGCTTCCCGACCCGCGAGCCCATGCTGGCCGAGGGGGAGGTGGACGCCATCACCGGCTTCTCCTTCTCCTCCGTTCTGAACCTCCTGCGCCTCGGTGTGCCCGAGGACGACATCTCCTCGATCCTGATGGCCGATCACGGGCTGGAACTCTACGGCAACGCGATCATCGTCAACACCGACTGGGCGGAGGAGAACCCCGAGGCGGTGACGGGTTTCCTGACGGCCATCGCCGCGGGCTGGCAGGACGCGATCGACGATCCGGCGGCCGGCATCGAGGCCCTGGCCGAGCGCAATCCGGCCATCGACACGGAACTCGAGGAGCGTCGCCTGACCATGGCGATCGAGGACACGGTGCTGACCGAGTACGTCGCTGAGAACGGCTTCGGCGGGATCGACGCGGAGCGCATGGAAGCCGCGCTCGAGCAGCTTCAGACCAACATGGAGTTCGGCGCCGCGCCGACCTCGGGCGGCATCTTCGACGGCGCCTACCTGCCGGAGCCCCTGCCTACTCTCGAGTAAGCCCCCCGCGCCCGCGCCCCGAGCTGGCGGCGCGGGCGCCTTTCGGTGCGGGATCGCCCGCGTTGGGGGCATCGAGCGCCGACAAAGGAAAAAGGACGACGAGCCGATGAGCGCCGAGGCCCTGATCGAGATCCGCCATGTCTCGCACACCTTCGACACCGCGAGCGGGCCGCTGCAGGTGCTGAACGATCTGTCCCTCGACGTGCCCGAGGGCGGCTTCGTCGCCGTGGTCGGGCCGTCCGGCTGCGGCAAGTCCACCCTCACGCGGCTGATATCGGGTCTGATGCGGCCGCAATTCGGCGAGGTGCTGATCGCGGGCGAGCGGGTGAAGGGGCCGCGCTCCTCGGTCGGCATGGCGTTCCAGAACCCCGTCCTGCTCGAATGGCGCTCGATCCTGAAAAACGTGATGCTGCCGCTCGAGATCGTCCGCAGCGGGCTGTCGCGAAAGGAACAGGAAGAGCGGGCGCGGTTCCTTCTGTCGCTCGTCGGGCTCGAGGGATTCGAGGACAAGCGGCCCTCGGAGCTGTCGGGTGGGATGCGGCAACGGGCGTCGCTCTGCCGGGCGCTGGTCCACAAGCCGGACGTTCTGATCCTCGACGAGCCGTTCGGGGCGCTCGATGCGTTCACCCGCGAGGACCTGTGGCAGACGATGCACAAGGTTAAGGCCGAGGAGCCTTTCACCGCCGTCCTGATCACCCACGACCTGCGCGAATCGATCTTTCTCGCCGACCGGGTAGTGGTGCTGTCCGGCCGTCCGGCCCACGCGCAATACGTGCTCGACGTGCCGCGGGAGGGGCCGCGCACGCTGGACAACCTCTACACCCCGCGCGCTGCCGAGATGCTCGCGATCCTGCGTCACCAGATCGAGATCGCGCAAGGTCGCGCACCGGCCGAGGAGGCGAGCGCGCGCCCGGCCCCGTCGCCGCCGGCCCCCGCCCCCGGCGAGCGCGCCACGCCGGAGACGCAAGCATGACCGCCCGCAGGATCGCCGTTCCCGTTCTCGCCGTGATCGTCTTCCTGGCGCTCTGGGAGCTCCTCGTCTGGGCCAACGGCTGGCCCACCTACAAGATGGCCGCCCCGTCGGACCTCGGGCCGGCCTTCGCGAAGTATTTCGACCTGTTCCTCATCTACGGATGGCAGACGCTCTGGCGCACCGTCGCGGGCCTTGCGCTCGCGGTGGTGTTCGGCGTCGCGGTTGGGATGGTGATGGGCTTTTCGCGGACCATGCGGGACGCGCTCTATCCCCTGCTCGTCGGCTTCAATGCGGTGCCAAAGGCGACGGTGGTGCCCATCGTGGCCCTGATGTTCGTCGGCTGGCATGATTTCAACACCGTGCTCATCGCCTTCATGATCTCGTTCTTTCCCATCGCCGTGTCCGTCTCCATCGGCCTGTCGACGCTGGAGCCCGAATATCGCGACATCCTGCGATCGCTCGGCGCGTCGCAATCGACCATCTTCTGGAAGATCGCCCTTCCAAAGACGCTGCCGGAATTCTTCGGTGCGCTGAAGGTGGCGGTGACGCTGGCCTTCATCGGCACGAACCTGATGGAGATCGTCTCCCCCCACGGCCGCGGCCTCGGCGCGCTCTTCGACAGCGGCAAGACCAACAGCGACTACCCCCTGATGTTCGCGGTCCTGATCGCGCTCGCCGTGCTGGGGATCGTGCTCTACTACATGGTCGTCATCCTGGAGAAGACGTTCGCCGGATGGGCGGAGCGGCCAGCGGGATGAGCTGAACCGCGGTCAGCCCGCGCACCGCGCAGCCGCCCCCTTGCGAATCCGGGCGCTCTTTCCTAAGTGGGACGTCGAGAGGTTGGCGCGGGCAGGCGCCTCGCCAACCCGGTCAGGTCCGGAAGGAAGCAGCCGAAACGAGCCCCGCTTGGGTCGTTGTCAGCCTCTCACCAAATTCCCCTGTTCCCACCCTCGCCCTGCGTCTCTATCCTGACCCCATGCAGGATGGCGCTCCCGACGATCCCTCCGACGCCAAGACGGCCTGGGCCGAGCAGCGGACGGACTGGGCAGAGGACCGGACGGTTCTCGCCAACGAGCGCACGTTCGCCGGGTGGCTGCGCACGGGGCTTGCCTCTGTCGCGGTCGCGATCGGCCTGAAGGCGCTGTTCCGGGAGGCCGAGATCGACTGGCTGCCGCGGGCGATGGCCACGCTCTTCCTCGTCGCCGCCATCTGGATCTACTGGATCGCGCGGAACGCCGCGGGACGGACGCAATCCCGGCTCAACGCCCACGGCGCGGAGGCGCAGCCGACCCGGACCTACACGCTGACGGCCGTCATCCTCACGGTGGCGACGGTCGGCGTCGCGGTGGTGCTCTGGCGGCTGTGACGCGGAGGGTCCGGTGGACCTTGCCGCCCGGCCCTCGTACTCTCCCGCCCGAGCCGGACATCCCGGCCATATCGATCCGGAAGGACAGACGATGAGCGAGCCCGGCTACCAGGTTCTGGCGCGCAAGTACCGACCACAGACCTTCGCCGATCTCGTCGGTCAGGAGGCGATGGTTCGTACGCTGAAGAACGCCTTCGCCGCGGACCGCATCGCGCAGGCCTTCATCCTCACCGGCATCCGCGGCACCGGCAAGACGACGACGGCCCGGATCATCGCCAAGGGGATGAACTGCACGGGCCCCGGCGGCGACGGCGGGCCGACGACGGATCCCTGCGGGACGTGCGAGAACTGCCGCGCCATCGCCGAGGGGCGGCATGTCGATGTCCTCGAGATGGACGCGGCGAGCAACACGGGCGTCGGCGATATCCGGACGCAGGTGCTCGACAGCGTCGCCTATGCGCCGAGTTCGGCGCGCTACAAGATCTACATCATCGACGAGGTCCACATGCTCTCGACCAGCGCGTTCAACGCGCTGCTCAAGACGCTGGAGGAGCCGCCGGCGCATGTGAAGTTCATCTTCGCGACGACGGAGATCCGGAAGGTGCCGGTCACGGTGCTCTCGCGCTGCCAGAGGTTCGACCTACGCCGGATCGAGCCCGAGGACATGATCGCCCTCTTGCGGCGGATCTCCGATTCGGAAGGGGGAAAGATCACCGACGGGGCGCTGGCCCTTCTGGCGCGGGCCTCCGAAGGATCGGCGCGCGATGCGACCTCGTTGCTCGATCAGGCGATCGGGCAGACGGATGCCGAGGCAGATGCGGATGCGGTGCGCGCGATGCTGGGATTGGCGGATCGAGGCCGCGTGCTCGACCTGTTCGATCTGATCCTGCGCGGCGATGCGGCCGGGGCGCTCGAGGAATTGTCCGGGCAGTATGCCGCCGGGGCCGACCCGCTCGCGGTCCTGCGCGACCTGGCGGAGGTCTGCCACTGGATTTCCGTGGCTAAGATCACGCCCGACTCCGCCGAGGACCCCACGATCACGCCCGATGCGCGGGACCGGGGGCGCCGGATGGCCGGGGAGCTTCCGATGCGGGTCCTGACCCGGATGTGGCAGATGCTGCTCAAGGCGCTGGACGAGGTGGCAAAGGCACCGAACGCGATGATGGCCGCCGAGATGGCCGTGATCCGCATGACCCATGTCGCCGATCTGCCGGCTCCGGACGAGCTCGTCCGCAAGCTCCAGGGCGGCCCTGATGCGCCCGGCCCGAATGGCGGCGGCGGGCGGCCCGCGCCGTCTCAGGGTGCCCCCGTGCAAGGCGGGCCCTCCCAAGGCGCTCCGGCTCCGGCGGCGCAGCCGGGAATGGAGGCCCCTCGGGGCGCCGCACCGCCGCCCTCCGCCCCCCGCGGGACGGCATACGGCGCCGCGACGGCGGTCAAAGCCCAGTCCGAGGACGCCCTCGCGCGTTACACGAGCTTCGAGCAGGTGGTCGAGCTGATCCGGCGGCACCGAGATGTGCAACTCCTCCTCGAGGTCGAGAGCGGTGTGCGCCTCGCCCGGTACTCGCCCGGACGGATCGAGTTCGAACCGGCGGAGGGCGCGAGCGCGGATCTTGCCCAGCGTCTCGGCCAGCGCCTCCAGGGCTATACCGGCGCGCGCTGGGGCGTCTCCGTCGTCTCGGAGGGCGGCGCGCCGACCATCGCCGAGGAGCGGGGCCGCCAGGAGGCGGAGCTGCAACAGGCCGCGCTCGAGCGCCCCGAGGTCCGCGCCGTGCTGGCCGCCTTTCCGGGCGCGAAGATCTATCAGATCCGTCCGCCCGAGGAAATCGCCGCCGAAGCGGCGGAAGCCGCGCTGCCCGAGGTCGAGGACGAATGGGATCCCTTCGAGGATTGAGGCCCCGCGCGCCGATGCCCTTGCACTGAAGCCTGGCAACACGCATTTCAGGGCGAACGCCAACAGGAGACGATGAATGTTCAAGGGACTCGGCCAATTCGGCGACATGGCCAAGATGATGAAACAGGCTCAGGAAATGCAGGGCCGCGTCACCGAGGTTCAGGAGAGGCTCGAGGAGATGGAGGTGACGGGCGAGAGCGGCGCGGGCCTCGTCAAGGCGACCTGCACCGCCAAGGGCAAGCTCACCGGGCTGGACATCGACCCCTCGATCTTCAATCCCGACGAGAAGGAAGTCGTCGAGGACCTCATCCTGGCCGCGATCAAGGACGCCCAGTCCCGCGCCAAGGAAAAGTCGAAGGAGGAGATGGAGAAGGTCACCTCCGAGCTCGGCCTGCCGCCCGGCATGAACCTGCCTTTCTGAGACCGGATTGGACCGCCCGCCCTCCGATATCGAGGCGCTGATCGAGTTGATGGCGCGCCTGCCCGGCCTCGGGCCGAGGTCGGCGCGCCGTGCCGTCCTGCGCATGATCAAGAAGCGCGGCCAGCTCCTCCAACCGCTGTCGGAGGCCATGGTGAAGGTCGCCGCGACGGCGCGGGAATGCGTCAATTGCGGCAATGTCGGCACGTCCGAACTCTGCGCCATCTGCGCGGATCCGCGGCGGGAGACGGGCGAGATCTGCGTCGTCGAGGACGTTGCTGATCTCTGGGCGATGGAACGGTCGCAGGTCTTCAAGGGGCGTTATCACGTCCTCGGCGGGACGCTGTCCGCGCTGGACGCTGTCGGCCCCGACGAGCTGCGCATTCCCCGCCTCGTGGACAGGGCGAAAACCGAGGAGGCGCGGGAGGTCATCCTCGCCCTCAACGCCACGATCGACGGGCAGACCACCGCGCATTACATCGCCGGCGAACTCGAGGCCCTCGGCGTGCGGGTCACGTCGCTGGCGCAGGGCGTTCCCATCGGCGGTGAGCTCGATTACCTCGACGACGGAACGATCACGGCCGCGCTCAACGCCCGGAAATCCCTGTAGCCGCTACCACATCGAGGCCTCGGCGCGCTTCGGCCAGGACGCGTCATAGGCTGGCCCGCCGACCTCCCCGTCCGAGGCGGCTGCGAGCATGTCTCCGGCGCTCGGCAGGCCCGAGGGTGCCGCCGTATCGCCCCAGAGACCGGACCGCCGGATGGCGCGCGCGCACTGGAAGTAGACCTCGCGGGTCGTCACGACGATGACAGAGCGCGGCCGCTTGCCGTCCCTCTCGAACCGCGCTGCAAGGTCTTCGTCCAGCGTGACGATCGCGGTCCCGTTCACTCGGACGACATTTTCCGAGCCCGGCACCATGAAGGTGAGGGAGACGCGGCCGTCCCGTGCGATGTTGCGCAGGGAATCGATCCGGTTGTTCCCGTGCCAGTCAGGCAACGCGAGCGTTTCCGCATCCAGCGCGCGGACCACGGGGCCGTCATCGCCGCGAGGGCTCGCGTCGGTGCCCTCCGGGCCGACCGTCGCGAGAATGCAGAAGCGCGCCGCTTCGATCCAGTCGCGGTAGGGGCCGGTCAGCCGTGCCGTGACCTTCTTCGTGGCCGCCGCAACGGGGGCGCCATAGAGCGCCTCAAGGTCCTCGATTCGGGCTGCGGCATAGCTCATACGACACGTCCTCTCAGCTCCGGCACGCCGCCGGCTTCCCTCATCAGCACGTCCGATGCGCCCTCGACCCGCGCCTCGAGCGCGGCCATGAAATCGGGAATCTCCTGCCCGGGCGCGATCGGCTCAAGGAACTCGACCACGCCGAGCCCCTTCTTCCGCAAGATGCCGGCACGGGGCCAGAACAGGCCCACATTCGTCGCGGCGGGCACGCAGGTCTGGTTCAGCTCGGCATAGAGCACGCCGGTGCCGATCTTGTAGGGCATCTGCGCGCCCGGTGCGACGCGGGTCCCCTCGGGATAGATGATGAGCTGGCCGGGATCGACGCGTCCGCTCTGCACCCCCTCCTTCATCTGCCGGATCGCGGCCGCGCGGCGGCCCCTGTCGACGGGAACGCAGCCGATGCGCATGGCGAACCAGCCGAGGACGGGCGCGTGCCGGAGCGAGGCCTTCATGATGAATTTCGGCCGCGGCAGAACGGAGCAGAGCACGATGATGTCGAGGAAGGACTGGTGCTTGGAGGCGATCAGCACCTCTCCCTGCGGCACCTTCCCACGAACCTCCGTCCGGAGGCCGACCATCCAGCGCGCAGACCAGCGGACATAGCGGCAATAGGTGCGGATCCCTGCGGAGGCCCACTTGCGGTCCCACGCGGCGAGCGGGAAGTAGTAAAGTCCCATCAATGCCATAGCGGCATACATCTGGATCACGAAGATCAGCGAACGGGCATATTGCATCAGGTGGCCTCCGTAAGGGCGCGGCGGGCCGCAAGGCGTGTCGCGCCATAGGCGACGGCGGCGGTGGCAGGCGGAACGAGCAGCAGGAGAGCCCATTGCGCCCCGCCGATGGAGAGCGACAGCCAGGCGGCCTCTGTGCTGCCCGCCCCGGCAGAGGGCAGCATAGCAAGAACGACGGCGGCCGCGAGGGTTCCCGCGCCAGCCCCTGCAAGGCCGCGCAGGGTGAAGCGGCGGACGAAGGCGCGGGCGATGAACGCATCCTCCGCCCCGACGAGGCGCAGCGTGGCGATCACGCGGGCATTGGCGGCGAGTGCGGCCTGCGCGGCAAGCGCCACCATGGCCGCGACGGTCAGCGAGATGAGGAGCAGGCAGCCGAAGCCCAGAAGCCGCATCCGCCCGGCCGCGGCCACGAGCGGCGCGCGCCAGGCGGCGTGATCGTCGAGCACGGCCCCCGGCGCTTCGCCCGCCAGCCGCGCCGACAGGCCGCCCGAATCGAAGCCGTCCGCCGTCGCGACGACCTCGATCAGGACTGGCACCGGGAGGCTCTCGATCGGCAGGTCTGGCCCGAACCATGGCTCCAGGAGCGCGCGCTGTTCATCCGCGCCGAGCCGCCGAGCCGAGGCGACGCCGGGTGTCGTGTCTAGGACGGCAAGCGCGGCCACGGCCTGCGCCTCGACCTGACCGGAGGGCGCCGAGATGCGCACCGTCGCGGTCCGCGCCAGCGCGTCGGACCATGTCGAGGCAACCCGCCCGGCGGAGAGCGACAGGGCAAGCGCGAAGACCGCGAGGAAGGCCATCGCAGCGGAGGCTCCGAGCGTGAGGCGCGCGGTGAACCCGGTCGGCGGCACCACGCGGTCCGCCACGCCGGACGGCCTGAAAAGACGCATGAACGGCGCCGTCACAGCTCCGCCCCCGCCGGAACCATCGTGCCGCCGCCGACGCGCAGGACGCGGGCGGAGACCTGCGCCTTGGCCTGCCGGATCAGCGTGAGATCATGGGTGGCGACGAGGATGGTCTTTCCCATCCGGTTGAGCTCGACAAGGAGCGTGAGCAGCCGCAGGGACATCTCCCAGTCGACGTTCCCCGTCGGCTCGTCCGCGATGACGATCTCCGGATCGCTCATCACCGCCCGCGCCAGCGCCGCCCTCTGCCGCTCCCCGCCCGACAGTTCGGGGGGCAGCGCCTCCGCGCGGCGGGAGAGGCCGACCCAGCTCAAGAGGTCCCCCAGATCCGCCCCGGAAGCCTCCCGCCCGGAGACGAGGAGCGGCAGCGCGACGTTCTCCGCGATGGGCAGATGGTCGAGGAACTGGCAGTCCTGATGGACGAACCCGATTCGCCGCCGCGTGCGCGCGACCTGGTCCCGCTCGATCCCGGTCACGTCCTTGCCGAAGAGGGAGAGGCGCCCGGCCGTCGGCCGGAGCTGGAGGTAGGCGAGCTTGAGCAGCGTCGTCTTGCCGGCGCCGGATGGACCGGTCAGGAAATGGAACGTACCCGGCGCGATCCGGGCCGACACGCCGGAGAGCAGCGCCTCTCCGCCGTAGCTGTAGGCCACATCGTCGAACTCAATCACGCCAAGCGCCGTCCCTGCCCCCGCGGGCCGGGGATCGTCCCCGAGGCGCCGCATCAGGCCTCTTCTGCACGGGACTTGTCTCTCTTTCAACGGCGGCGGAAGCGCGACGGTGCCTTTCGGCACTATTCCAAGGACTTCCGCGGCGCGCCGTGTTTGAAACCTCGCGCCGCGCTGATAGGCTCGAGCTCGAAACAAAGGTGAGCGGCGGTGCGCGCCGCCGGCAAGGGTGCTTGAAGATGCGGCTCATCTGCCCGAATTGCGGGGCGCAATACGTTGTGGACGACGCAGCGGTCCCCGATGAGGGCCGCGACGTCCAGTGCTCGAGCTGCGGTCACAGCTGGTTCCAGCTGCATCCGTCGCGGGACAGGGGGCTGGCCGAGGAGCTGGGCGAGGCGATCCGCGAGCCGGAGACCCCGGAGCCCGCAACGCCGGATGCCCCGCCGGACGCGGAGCCAGAGCCTGAAGGGTACACGTCCGAATACGACGACGAGGACGATCTCCCCCCGGTTCAGCCCGAACGCCCGCGCCGGCGGGAAATAGACCCCAAGGTCCTCGCCGTCCTGCGCGAGGAAGCCGCCCGGGAGCAAGCCGCTCGCCGCGCAGAGGCCGCCGCGCCGCTCGAGATGCAGGACGAGTTCGCCATGGACCCGCCCGAGATCGTCCGCGCGCCGGAGCCTGATCCCGAGCCGGAAGTGGAGCCTGCCTCGCAGCCGGATCCCTTTTCAGAGCCCGAACCGTCGCCCGATCAGCCAGCCGGGACACCGCCGGACCCAGAGCCCCCATTGGAGCGACCGGACGACGAGGTTCGCGCCCGCCGCGTCGCCCCCAGACGGACGCTTCTTCCCGACATCGAAGAGATCAACACCGCGCTCGATCCGGCGGATAGCGGGCGTGCCGTCGGCGAGGAAGCCGAGGAGGCCGCCCGGAGCGACCGCGCCCTTCGCCGCGCGCGGTCCGCACGAGGCCGCCGCATCGGGCTCGCCATCGCCATCGTGATCTTCGGCCTCGCGCTCATGACCTATCTCGAGGCTCCGCGCATCGCGATGACCGCGCCTGCCCTCGAAGAGCCCGTCGCCGCCTACGTGGCCCGGATCGACGAGGCGCGGCTTTGGCTCGACGACACGCTTCGCAGCGTGGCCGGGGCCGACTGACGCGCGGAAGAAGGCCTCAGGTCAGCCGGGCCACGACGTAGCGCGCAAGGTCCGTCATGCAGGCCTTGATCTCGCCCTCGGGCAGGTCCGCCAGGGACGCGATCGCCTTGTCCGCCCAGCCTTCGGCTTCCCGGCGCGTCGCATCGAGGGCGCCGTGTTTCCCGAGGATACGCTGTGCCTCATCGAGGTCGCCGTCCTGCTGCTGACCCTTTGCGATGGTGCGGGCCCAGAATGTCCGCTCGGTCTCGTCCGCCGCCGCGATGGCGCGGATCACCGGCAGGGTCAGCTTCCGCTCCCGGAAATCGTCGCCCACGTTCTTGCCGATGGCACCGCCCTCGCCCTGCCAGTCGAGCAGGTCGTCGGCCATCTGGAACGCGATGCCGAGCGCATCGCCATAGGCGTGGAGCGCATTCGAGACCGTCTCGTCCCGCCCGGCGATCACCCCGCCGACCTCGCAGGCCGCCGCGAAGAGCGCCGCGGTCTTGCCGCGGATCACCTGCAGGTAGGTCTCTTCCGTGGTGGTGATGTCCTGCGCGGCGGTGAGTTGCAGCACCTCGCCCTCGGCGATGGTCGCCGCCGCGCCCGACAGGATATCGAGCACGCGAAGGTTCCCCGGCTCCACCATGAGCTGGAAGGCCCGGGCGAAGAGGTAATCCCCCACGAGCACGGAGGACTTGTTGTCCCACAAGAGGTTCGCCGTCGGCCGCCCGCGGCGCTGGCCGCTCTCGTCGACGACATCGTCATGCAGGAGCGTCGCGGTATGGATGAACTCGACCGTCGCCGCGAGACGCAGGTGATCCTCGCCGTCGTAGCCGCAGAGCCGCGCCGAGGCGAGCGTCAGCAGGGGACGCAACCGCTTGCCGCCGGCATCGACCAGATGGGCCGTCACCTCGGGAATGCGCGGCGCGTGACGGGAGGCCATGCGGGCGCGGATCAGCTCGCCCACGCCTTCCATGTCCTTCGCCATCAGCTCGGCGAGGCGATCATGGGGCTTGCGGGAAAAATCGTCAAAACTCATGTCAATCGCGGTACCGCAGCCTCGACAGCGGCGCAAGACAGGCCAATGGTGCACGCGATGAAAGAGATACTCAGAACCACCGACCCGACGGTCATCGCCTATGCCACCGCGATTCTCGAGGGCGAGGGAATCGACGTCTTCTCCATGGACCAGCACATGAGCGTTCTGGAGGGGTCGGTCGGCGTGCTTCCACGTCGCCTCATGGTGCGCGATGGCGACGCCTTCCTCGCCCGCGCGGCGCTCAGGGACAACGGGATCGACGATGGCGGAGCCCGCTGAGCCCCTGACGCGGGACGCCTTCCTCGGCGGCCGCCTGACCCTCCTGCAACCGGCGAAGGGATTCCGCGCCGGGATCGACGCGGTCCTGCTCGCCAGCGCCTGCCCGGCAAAGTCGGGGCAATCGGTGCTCGACCTGGGATGTGGTGTCGGCACCGCGGCCCTCTGTCTCGCCACGCGGGTGCCGGGGCTGCACCTGACCGGGCTGGAGCGGGACGCGGCCATCGCGGATCTCGCCCGCCGCAACTCGGACGCGGCGGGCATCGCGATGGAGGTCCTGACGGGGGACATCGCCGCCCCGCCGCCGGCCCTCAAGGCGATGTCCTTCGACCACGTCATCGCCAATCCGCCCTACTTCGACGCCGCCCGCGCGACAGCCGCCACCGATGCCTACCGCGACAGCGCGATGCGGGAGGACGTCCCACTCGCGGCCTGGACGCACCTTGCCGCGAAACGCCTGCGCCCCGGCGGCTGGCTCACGTTCATTCAGCGGGCGGACCGGCTGGGGGATCTCCTGGGTGCCGCCGAGCATGCCGGCTTCGGCAGTCTGCGCATTCAGCCCATCGCGGGCCGCGCGGGACACCTCGCGCGCCTCGTCCTGCTCAACGGGCGCAAGGGCGGCCGCGGCGCGCTCGAACTGGCCGCGCCCTTCATTCTTCACGAGGGGCCCGCCCATATAAGCGACGGCGACGATTTTACATCGGCCGCCTCGGCGATCCTGAGGGACGGCGCGCAATTTATCGCCCCCGGATCTTAAGGTATCGGTAATAAATTGCCGTCACGCTAAGGGTACAGGATGGAATGTATCAGGCGCGTGACACGACTCGGGAAACGTGCTGCAATCTTTGGTGCCGGATTGTCCGGCCTTATCGAGAAGGAGAGAGACCGATGTCAGTCAGTTCCCACGTTCAGGAGCTCCGGCGCAAACATCAGGCCCTTTCGGCTGAGGTGGAGCAGGCACAGCGCGCCCCCGCCTCCGATCCGCTCGAGATCGCGCGCATGAAAAAGCGCAAGCTGGCCCTGAAGGAAGAGATCAGCCGCCTCTCGTAACCCTCACCAGTATCGGCGCGCGAGCCGTGGCTCGCGCGCTTTTTGCTGTCCTGCAATCGGTCAGTCCCGGATCGTCGGCAGGACACCGGCCTCCAGTTGATCCCTCAGGTGCGCGTGCTGCTCCGGCAGCTTGAGAGCCGTTCCGAGCGTGGCCACGTCTTCATCCCTTGTGAACCCGGGCTCGTCGGTCGCGACTTCGAAGAGGACGCCGCCGGGACTGCGAAAGTAGATCGCGTGGAAGTAATCGCGATCGATGGACGGCGTGACCTTCATCCCGATCTCGCTCATCGCATCGCGCACCTCGTCCTGCGCGGCCCGATCCGCCACGCGGAACGCCACATGGTGAACCGAGCCGGCACTTTGGCGCGCGGCAGGAAGATCCGGGCGCGCCTCGAGGTCGATGAGGTAGCCGGCCCCGCCATCGCCCGAGGCCATGCGGACGATGCCGTCTTCCTCCGCCTGGGCCGCAAAGCCGAGCGCCTCCAGCACCTTCCGGGTCGGTTCCGTTTCGGTCAGGACGAGCCGAACCGAATGGAAGCCCCGGATCGCCAGATCCGCGGGTAGCTGTCCGGTCCACGGCGCGCGATCGTCCTCGGCCTCCACCAGCGCCAGCGCGTCGCCGTCGGGACCGGTGAACGCCAGCTTGCCGGCGCCGAACGCCGTGCTGCGCACCGGTGAATGATCCGAGAGCCGCGCCTCCCAGTCCCCGAGCGAGCCGGGCGGCACGGAGAAGGAGATCTCGCCCGCCTCGCCCGTTCCGCGCGTGCCAGGGGCGGCATTCTGGAAGGGAAAGTGGGTCATGACTGTACCCGGCGTGCCGATCTCATCCCCGTAATAGAGGTGGTACACATCCGGCGCGTCGAAGTTCACCGTCTTCTTGACCCGGCGCAATCCGAGCGTCTTGGTGAAAAAATCGTTGTTTCGCTGGGCATCTCCGGCCAGCGACGTCACGTGGTGCAATCCGTTCACGGGCAGCATGGCAACCTCCTGCATCGAGCTGACCAAGGAGGTAAAGCCGCGGCGCCCGTGCGAAAACACGCAAGGCGCCGCAGACGTCGTGCGCCAGAGCACACTTTAGACGAAGAACTGGGCTCCGTTCGCGGTGATCGTCGAGCCGGTAATGAAGCCCGCGTCGTCCGAGGCGAGGAACGTGACGCAGCGCGCGATCTCCTCGGGCTCGCCGAGCCGACCGACGGGGATCTGCGGGATGATCCGCTCGTTCAGCACCTTATCGTCGATGGCCTTGACCATCTCGGTCGCGATGTAGCCCGGGCAGATCGCGTTCACCGTGATCCCGGCGCGCGCGCCCTCCTGCGCAAGCGACTTGGTGAACCCGAGATCCCCCGCCTTGGCTGCGGAGTAGTTCGCCTGTCCGGCCTGCCCCTTCTGACCGTTGATCGAGCTGATGTTGACGACCCGCCCGAACTTTCGCTCGCGCATCCCCGGCCAGACGACATGCGTCATGTTGAAGACCCCGTTGAGATTCGTGTCGATTACCTCACGCCACTGCTCCGGCGTCATCTTGTGGAACATCGCATCGCGGGTGATCCCCGCATTGTTGACCAGCACCTCGACCGGTCCGTCGAGATCCGCCTCGATCGCAGCGATCCCCGCCTTGCAGGCATCGTAATCCGCAACGGACCATTTGTATGTCCGGATCCCCGTCTCCTCGGTGAAGGCACTCGCCGCGACCTCATTGCCCCCATAGGTTGCGGCGACGGTATATCCCTCTGCCATCAAGGCCTTGGAGATGGCGGCCCCAATTCCGCGCGAGCCCCCCGTGACTACGGCGATGCGTCCCATGAAATCCTCCCAGGTAGTGTGCTCCGGCGGTCCGCCGGTCCTTTCGGTGACTATGCCGTCGCGGCTGACTGCCTGTCTACCTCTGCGAGATAGTGTTCCGCATCGCGCTCACCCTGGGTCCAGGTGTCCCTCAGCTTCTCGCCATCGGTGAAATCGATCTTGTCGGCCGGGGTCTCGCCGCGAGGCACGACGTAGTGCCGCCCCGGTGCGTCCGGCACGTTGGGATATTCGCGCGTCAGCAGCACCAGCGTGGTTCCCTCATCCGGATCGGGCATCGGCGCCTGATCGGCCATCCCGCCGTCGATCGTGGGCCTGCCGTTCCAGTCCGGAGGGAGGAAAACGGGCGGAATGACCGCCGCCGCGCAGACCAGATCGGCAAGCTTCCCCTGCCGGGCCGCTTGGTTGGCATCCACCAGTTCGGAGGTCAGCCCCATTTTCTCGGCCCAGCCGAAATGGGGAGACCCATTCACGTGGAGCTCCGCTTCGTACGCCGCCGCCATGGCGACCCCGCCGAGCGCGGGAGCGGCGGCGAGCGGCGGGTGGGCGATGAGGATCTGCAGAGAGGGCCCCTCTGCAACGCGCGCCTCCGCCTCGGCGTCGAGAACGTCCTTCACCACGCGGCAGTAGATTTCCTGATGGGGCGTAATGCGGCCGCTTTTTGCGTCGAACAGATCGACGTTGCGATCCTGCGCAGCGAAGGCCTCGCACATTCGATCGAGGAGATCGCGCTCCCGCCCGCCGAGGAAGACCGCGGCAGATAGCGCGCCCCCCGATACCCCGCAAACCCGTTCGGGCGCCACGCGCCGTTCCCGGCCCAGAACGGACATGAAGCCGCCCTGCCAAAAGCATCTCAGCCCCCCGCCCGAGAATACGATCTGATCCGGACGGGCGGGTAGCTTGTCAACGCTCATGGGGCGATCAGGGGCGTTCGAGACACATCGCAACGCCCATCCCGCCGCCGATGCAGAGGGTTGCGAGCCCCTTTTTCGCACCGCGCCGCTTCATTTCGAAGAGCAGAGTGTTGAGCACGCGCGCCCCGGACGCGCCGATCGGGTGGCCAATGGCAATGGCACCGCCGTTCACGTTCACGATCGCCGGATCCCAGCCCATTTCCTTGTTGACCGCGCAGGCCTGCGCGGCGAAGGCCTCGTTCGCCTCGACGAGATCGAGATCCCCGACGGACCAGCCGGCCTTGTCCAAGGCCTTGCGGCTGGCATGAATGGGCCCTGCGCCCATGATCGCGGGATCGAGGCCGGCGGTGGCGTAGCTTGCAATACGCGCGAGCGGCTCGATGCCGCGCTTCTCCGCCTCGTCGGCCGACATCAGGAGCGCGCCCGCAGCGCCGTCATTCAGACCCGACGCGTTCGCCGCGGTGACCGTGCCATCCTTGGCAAAGGCGGGACGCAGCTTCTGCATCGCCTCGATCGTTGCGCCGTGGCGGATGTACTCGTCCTTGTCGACGACGATATCGCCCTTGCGGGTCTTGATGGTGAAGGCAACGATCTCGTCCTGGAACTTGCCCTCGTTCTGCGCGGCTTCCGCCTTGTTCTGGCTGGCTACGGCGAACTCATCCTGCTGCTCCCTGCCGATCTGCCACTTCTCGGCGACATTCTCGGCGGTCTGACCCATGTGGTAACCGTTGAAGGCATCCCAGAGACCGTCGCGGATCATCGTGTCGACATATTGCAGATCGCCCATTTTCTGCCCCTGGCGGATCGAGGCGGCGTGGGGCGCGAGGGACATGTTCTCCTGGCCACCTGCGGCAACGATCGCCGCATCGCCAAGCTGGATATGCTGCGCTGCCAACGCAACCGCGCGGAGGCCGGACCCGCACACCTGGTTGATACCCCAGGCGGCGCTTTCCTGAGGAAGGCCGGCATTGATATGCGCCTGCCGGGCAGGGTTCTGACCTTGTGCCGCGGTGAGGACCTGACCAAGAATCGTCTCGCTCACCTCGGACTTGTCGATGCCGGCACGGGCAACCAGTTCCTGAAGCACGGCGGCTCCGAGATCGTGCGCCGGCGTGTTCGCGAACGATCCGAGAAAGCTGCCGACCGGGGTGCGCGCGGCGGACGCGATGACGACGTTGGTCATGGGGGTCTCCTCTCAAGTCTGCAGCCGACCGGGACGTCTGCCTCCCAGCGGCCTCTCAGGACCATGCGTAGGCGCTGGCGCGACGTCACGCAACTGCAGGCTTGGCGCCGAGACCCTCCGAACTCTCAGCCGGCGAGCGTTGCCATGGCGGGGACCCCGGGCTGCGGCGGCCACGTCGTCGGCATCCCGAAATAGTAGCCCTGCATGCAATCGACACCAATGTCCTGAAGGACTTTTGCATCGGCCTCGGTTTCCACGGCCTCGGCCACGGTGAACATCTCGAAGTGTCGAGCAATGCCGACCAGCGCCTGTGCGAGAACGCGATTGTCGGGATTCGTGCTGATCCCGCCAATGAACTCTCCCGCGATCTTGATGATGTCGAAGTCGAAATCCCGCAGGTACCGGAACGAGGTGTATCCCGCCCCGAAATCATCGAGCGCAAAGCAGACGCCCCTCTGCTGAAGGTCCTGCATGAAGATCGTGGTGATGTCAGGCATCAGCATCGCGGACGATTCCGTGATTTCGATGATCAACCTCTCTGCAACAGTGGGATCGAGCGCGAGACCTCGTTCGAGTTCCCGGATCCAGGGGCGGTACCCGATCGAACGCGCCGACATGTTGATCGCGAGGCGGAGCGACGGCGTTTCGCTCAGCGCACGCAGTCCGAGGCGCAGGGCCACTGTGTCGAGTTGTCGGCCGATCCTGTTCGTTTCGCATGCACCGATGAAATCCCGCGCGGGGATGATGCGTCCGGTCTCGTCCATGACGCGGATCAGCCCTTCATGGAACGCGATCTGACCCGTTCGTTTCGAATCGACGATGGGCTGGAACGCCAGCAGCACGTCGCCCCGTTCAAGAGCCGTCTCCACCATGCGAAGGACATTCAGGTCCCTCTGCGCGATTGCCGCTGCAAGCGGGCTCGAATCCTGCGTCGCCACATACGTTTCCGCACCGTATCCCATGATTGTCCCCATTCTCCGCCTCTGCACCTGAACCGTTCTGGGGCCCAAATCTGAACGGCGGGTAAAGGTCGGCATTTTACCGATCCCGCTCGCCTGGCGGCGATCCGGCGGGCACCCGGTAAGACAATCTTAGGAGCTCGTGCTGCATGAGGGGCCCAGCCGGAGAAACCGGAATGGTCCGGCCTCAGAAAGAGGGTGAACATGCAAGCGACGTCTATTCTGATCACCGGCGGCGCCGGCTTCATCGGCTCGCGGCTGGCCGAGCGGCTGGCGGCGGATGCCTGCGTCACGGTCCTCGACAATTTCCTGCCGCAGGTTCACGCAGACGGCGGAGCACTGGTCCGCGAGCGGCTTCTGGATGCCGGCGTCAGTATCATCGAGGGCGACATCGCGGATCCGGCCGCCGTCTCGAGGGCAATGCAGGTCAGCTCGCCGGACCTCGTGTATCACCTTGCCGCCGAGACGGGCACGGGCCAGAGCCACGACGAGCCCACGCGCTACGTTACGGTCAATGTCACCGGCACCGCCCACCTGCTCGAAGCGATCCGGGCTGAGGGGAACGTCGCCCGGGTCGTGCTGGCGGGAACCCGCGCCGTCTATGGCGAGGGGGCCGCGTGCGATCCGGAGGGGCGCCCCGCGATCGCCGAAACACGGGACCCGGCACGCCTCGCGCGCGGGCAGTTCGACCTCCTGGACGCCGCCGGCCGCACGCTGACCCCTCTGGCGACGGATGCCGGCACGGCCCCTCGACCCACCTCGATCTATGCGTCCTCGAAGCTCATGCAGGAATATCTTCTGCGGCAGGGCCTCTGGGGCTCCCAAACCGAGGTTTCCGTCCTCAGGCTCCAGAACGTCTACGGGGCGGGGCAATCGCTGCACAATCCCTACACGGGTGTCCTCTCGATCTTCTGCCGCCTGATCTGTGACGGCCGGGGGCTCGAGATCTACGAAGACGGAAGGATTACGCGTGACTTCGTCCATGTGGATGATGTCGTGCAGGCCTTCATCGCCGCCGGACGCGCGGAGACTGTGCCGGAGCGGCCGGTCGACATCGGCTCCGGCGTGGGGACGACGATCCTCGACGCGGCCCGCTCCCTGCTCGGTCTCTGGGAGGCGCAGGGCCGCCCTCTCAGGATCAGTGGCGCCTATCGGCCAGGGGATGTCCGCCACGCGGTCGCAGATATCAGCGCCGCGCAGGCCGCGCTGGACTGGACCCCGCAGATCACTCTGGAAGAGGGCCTCGCGCGGCTTGTCGATTGGTCCCGCGTCACCTTGGCGGAGGTTGCTTGATGAAGATCGTTGCATTCGGCCACAGCCATCTTTCCGCCCTGTCACGCGCCTGGAAAGAGGCGCCGATCGAGGGCGTGGACATGAGGTTTCACCGCCTGAACGGCGACGGCTTTCAGCCGAATTTCGAGGATGACCGCCAGGATCGCCGCCTCTCCGATGCGACGGCCGACAGGATCGCACGGATCATCGAAACGGCCGAGCCCGACCTGTGCATCTGCGCGGCAATGGGCAACGAATACAACGCCTTGGCAATGCTGGAGCATCCCCGCCCCTTCGACGTGGACTGGCCGGAAAGCGGACTGCCCGCGCGCGAGGACGCCGATCTGATCCCGGTCGATCTGATGCGGGCCACGATCACGCGCCGCGCCGAGCGAGGGGCCCTTCTGTTCTGGAACGCGATCGCGGCCGCCGCGCCGGGGCGTGCCGTTCTCGTCGCGCCGCCGCCCCCTGTCGCGGACGAAGCTCATATTCGTGCCAATCGCGGGGCCTTCGGAGAGCGGATCGACAGGTACGGCATCGCTCCCGCGGCAACCAGGCTGAAGATATGGGCGCTTTACAGCGACATCCTCGCCGACGCCGCAGAGCGGAAGGGCGGCCAGATCGTCCATCCTCCGGCCGAATGCCTCGACGACGGCTACCTCGGCGCCGGATATCGCGCGGACGATCCGACCCATGCGAACCCCGCCTACGGCATCAAGCTCATCGCCGAAATACTCGATCGCACCTCTCACGACCGGAGGGCCGCCTGATGCGCAAGCACCCCTATTCCGATCTCCCGGGCCACTGCTTCTGGTCCCGCACGCATCGTGCCGCGGACCTGCCCGACCCCGAAGTCACGCCGGGCCTCGACATCGGCCCGGAGGACAGGATCGCGACGGCGGGAAGCTGTTTCGCCCAGCATATCGCCCAGCGCCTTCAGCGGTCGGGGTACGACTACCTCGTCACCGAAGAGGCGCATCCCGTGATAGACCCTCCGGTTGCCAAGGCCTTCAACTACGGCACCTTTTCCGCGCGGTTCGGCAACATCTACACGGCCCGCCAGCTCCATCAGCTCGCCCTGCGCGCCTACGGCCTGTTCACGCCGAAGGAAGATGCCTGGGAGCAAGCGGATGGCACACTGGTCGATCCCTTCCGCCCGGCGATCCAACCCGGCGGCTTCTCCTGCCGCGCGGCATTCCTGAAAGACAGGGAGCGCCATTTTGCGGCCGTGCGCCGGATGATCGAAGACGCCAGCGTTTTCGTGTTCACATTCGGCCTGACCGAGGGCTGGATGTCCACCGAAGACGGAGCGGTCTTCGGGCTCGCACCGGGCGTTGCCGGCGGGAAATTCGATCCCGCGCGGCACGTCTTCGCCAACTTCACGGCCTCCGAGACGGCCGCCGATTTCGCAGCCTTCGCCGCCTTTGCGCGGGAACGGAACCCGGGCCTGCGCTTCGTCGTGACCGTGTCCCCCGTGCCCCTCGCGGCCACGGCGCGAAAGGATGCCGGCGTCCTCGTCGCCAACACCTATTCCAAGGCCGCCCTGAGGGTCGCCGCGGAGGAGGTCAGCCGGACGGTGGAGCGCTGCTGGTATTTCCCGTCCTACGAGATCATCACGTCCGCCGCCTCGAAGGGCGCCCACTTCGCCCGTGACCTGCGCAGCGTCGAGTCTGCAGGGGTAGACCGGGTGATGCGCCTCTTCCTGCAAACCTGCACGCGCTCGGGCGGACCGGCCCCCGATGTGGATGCCGCCGCACGTCGCGCCGCCAAGGCCGCGAGCAAAGCCGCCAGTGGACCCTCGGATGAAGATGCCTTCACCGCAGAGGTTGGCCGGACGCTCGACGTAATCTGCGAAGAAACCCTGATCGAGGAAGCCGCCCGATGACCGTCCAGACCAACCTTGCGCCCGAGAGCGCTACTGTCGACACCGCAGTTGACCTCTGGGGCGGCCACCCGCCGGGCCCCGTGGTCGGCCTCTATTCCTTCCCGAAAAGCGGAAACACCTGGCTGCGCGCCATCGTCGCCGCGATCACCGGAATGCCGACAGGGCCCCACATTCTGCAACGCTACGTGACGGACACGCATTACGGGCCGGTCATCGCCTCTCCTTGGGAGTTCGAGGGCAAGCACTGGTATTTCTACAAATCCCACCGCAAGGCCGTTCTCCATCAGCACCGGGGCCAGAAATTCGCGACCGACAAGGTAATCCACATCCATCGTCACCCGCTCGACGTGCTGATGTCCTACCTCAACTTCGTGTCCGAGAACGTCTCCCCGAATGCCGGCAAGTCCCTTCCGGTCCGGTTTGCGAAAGTCGAGGACCTGACGGCGGAGGAGATGGAGACGCTGTTCTCGATCTTTCTCGAACACGGCACGCTCTTTCCCCAGAACAAGGTCTTCGGCTCGGTGTTCAGCCACGCCAAGGCCTTCCGGGACGCGCAGGCGCGCGGGGAAGACGTGCTGATCCTCTCCTACGAGGGGCTCGCGCAGAACTTCTCGGAAGAGGTCACCCGGATTGCGGCCTTCCTCGGCATCGAGACCTGCGACCCCGAACGCGTGTTCAGCGGCGCCGATTCCCGCACGAAGCAGAACGGCAAGTTCTTCTGGAAGCGGCGCACCGGGACCTATGCCGAGTTTCTGACCGAAGATCAGATCGGCCGGTTCAAGGCCCGCTGGGGCGCCGAAATGGCCGAGCTCGGCTATGACTGAGGCATCCGGACTGGCCGTCATCTACGCGTTGCCGCCGGGCAGCGAGGACGCGGCCCACGTCGCCCTCGCCCTCGGACGCCTGTCCGGCCTCGCGCAACGGCTGCTGATCGTAAGGCGATCGCACGCGGTCTTGCCCGAGATCGAGGGCGGAGCGGCCATCGACCTTATCGCATCGGACGCCATGCCGCCGGTGCCTGAAGCGGCCTACAAGGCGGGGCTGCTTCAACTCTGGAGCGAGGGCTGGTCCGGACAGGTCCTGCTGACAGGGGCCCACGTCATAGGCCCCATTGCAGGCCAGCCCGTCCCGGCGCCGTCGCTCGGCGGGCTCGCCGCGCCCTACTGGCATGACAGCGACGCCGATCCACGGCTTCTGGGGCGCGGCTTGCCGGACCGGGTGACGTATCTCGATCACACAATCCTTTCGGCGGAACTGATGGAGCAGCCGTGGTTCCAGGCGTTCTGGACTGCCCTTCGGCCCACCGGCCAGCATTGGGAGGACTTCCTCGCCTGCGCCGCAGAGCTGTCCCGTGCCATGGAACGGAACGGAACGCCGGTGGCGTTTCCCGCCGGGTCGGAGATCCTCCACAGCGCCGACCCGCGTCTGCTGGAATGCCATCGTCTGATCGAGGCCGGGGCGCCCTGCCTGCCCGTCGCGACCCTGACCCTCGATCCGCTTCTGGCCGATCTGAATGCGATGGACCTTTCATCGAGCCTCGAGACGCTCCGAGAGGCGGACCCGGACCTCCATTCCGCGACGATGGCGTTCGCGGCCCGCAAGGTCCGTGCGCGCGATTTCGCGGCCGTAGCGGATCGCGTGTGGATCCTGCCCCGGGAGGCCCAGCATGAAGCGGACGACACGGAGATCGGGGTCTTCATCCACGCCTACTACGCGACGATGATGCCGGAATTCTGGGCGCTGATCTCGAAGCTCGATGTGCCATTCCGTCTCTACCTGACCACAGCGACAGAGGAGAATCGCGACGGGATCGAGGCCTTCCTCGCCGAACGCGGCTTGCAGACGGATCGGTTCGAGGTCCGCGTGGTGGAGCAGAACCGGGGGCGGGACATGTCCTCCCTCTTCATTACCTGGCGGGACGTGGCTCTCTCCGGACGGCACGAAATCGCCCTGCGCCTTCATTCCAAGCGCACGCCGCAAGTCCCGTCGCAGGTCGGCGAAAGCTTCAAGGCGCATCTGTTCGGAAACCTCGTGGCGTCGCCCGGCTATGTGAGAAACGTGATCGCGCGCATGAAGGCGGAGCCCGAAGTCGGCGTGGTGACGCCCCCCGTGATCCACTCGGGCTTCGGCACGCTGGGACATTCCTGGTTCAACAACCGCCGTCCTCTGATCGGCTGGCTGACGCGGATGGGGATCGACGTGCCGCTCGATGCAGACACGCCCGTTGCGCCCTACGGTACGATGTACTGGTTCCGGCCCGACGCATTGCGCCCGATCTTCGAATGGCCGTGGGACTGGTCGGACTACAACCCCGAACCGCATCACATCGATGGCGGGCTGGCGCATGTGCAGGAGCGGATGATCTCCTATGTCGCGCAATCGCGCGGTTACGGAACGGTTTCCGTCATGACACCGGAAGCCGCCGCTCGCAGTTACGCGAAGCTGGAATACAAGCTCCAACGGCTCGCCGCCCTGCTTCCCGCACCGGACATCCTCGGCCAGGTGCATGAGCTGGAACGCCGCCGTTCGACGATCCGCTGGCGGTGTTACAAGCGCGCGGAACAGGCCTACGGCACGGTCCTGCGCCGCTGGCCCGGTGCGAAACGTCCGCTGCGGCCCGTCAAATCCTTCGTCGTGGCAGCGCTCGGCATGCGCGGCGCCACGGGATGACATGCGGGGCGGGCGGCCATGACAGCGCCCGCCCCGAACTGTCTCCCAGATCACAGGATAAAATCCCCATCGACCAGCGTATGGAGGCCCAGCAGCTTCAACTCGAAGTCGGCGAGCCCATCCCCATCCAGGTCGGCAAGGACATGGGTATCGCCGCCGATGTATTCATACCGCAACTCGGTGGCGGTGCCGGAAAAGGCCGAACGGCCGATGAGGTCGAACGCCTGGTTTCCGTCAACGCCCGTATCTGCGTCGAGGCGGCTGATCTCGATCCTGTCGATGCCTGAAACGAAATCCGTGATGGTGTCGCTCTGCCCCGGCTGACTGTCGGTGGCGGCGAAAAAGATGAAACGGTCGCGCTGGCCCGCATCCCCGCCGCCAGTGAGGATATCCGCACCGGAGTTGCCGTAGAGAGCATCCGCCCCCTGCCCGCCATCGAGCACATCGTCGCCGCCCCGCCCGTAAAGCCGGTCGGAGCGTTTGCCGCCGCGGAAGACATCGTCACCGCTTCCGCCGCGGAGCTGGTCGCTCCAGTCGCTGGCCTCCCAGATCTCGATACTTTCGAACGTGTCGCCAGCCGCGTCGCCGGTCGCGAAGGCATCGTTCTGCAGGTCGACGATTACCTGGCTCGTCGCACTTTTATATGTGGCGGTGTCCGTGCCATCGCCACCGATCAGGATATCCGCGCCGGCCCCGCCATCGAGAATATCGTCCCCGCCCGCGCCGACGAGCCGATCGTCGCCCGGGGTTCCCGTGAGGATGCGGGGTGGATCCTCCCAGACGACGGGGATGTGCGTGGCACCGAGAACGCAATCGTCGGGAAAGTCGCTCGCCTGCAGGGGGCCACCATCGGCGCTGATCAGAACCAGCTCTTCACCGCCGAAGAGAAGGCGCGCGCCGGTTGCGGTCGGAATGATGTCGAGTTGTCCGGCGCTGCGCAGAAGTCCGAGAGCGGACAGATCGAGGCTGTCCTCGTCAGGGTCGAAGTCGAGGATGCGATCGATTTCTCCGTCCTTGGACAGCACGAAGATGTCCGCGCCGGCCCCGCCCCTGAGCGTATCGAGGCCTGCGCCGTCCATCAGGATGTCGTCGCCGGCGCCGCCCGTGAGCTCGTCCGCCCCGTCGCCTCCGGTGATCAGGTCCGCACCCGCGCCGCCCGTCAGCGTCTCGCCGCCGTTTCCTGCGACAAGCGGCGCACCGGGAGAGCCGAGGGGGATGCGCAACTCCGCGATCCCCGGCTCCGAGCCGGCGGCGAAGAGGCGCAGGACGCCGCCGTCCAGTGTCCCGGCCAGCGAGCCGATATCAGCCAATGCCGTGCCCGCCTCGTCCAGGGCCGTTGCGCGCAAGAGAAGGCGACCGCCCGGCAGGAGGGAGAACACGCTTAGCCCGTCATCACCCCCCCCCGCGACCACGAAGACCTGACCGTTCGCCGTGACCACCCCGAGGGACTGGACGCCGGCAAACCGCGTACCAAGGTCATCGATGACGTGATCCACTGGAACCATGCCG
Organism: Tropicimonas sp. IMCC34011; assembly: GCF_003390865.1. GTDB lineage: Bacteria > Pseudomonadota > Alphaproteobacteria > Rhodobacterales > Rhodobacteraceae > Tropicimonas_B. Next base: position 382,950 of record NZ_QMEJ01000003.1, on the reverse strand, counting down.
CCGGGATCGAGCCGGATGACGCTCAGGGAAGACGAATTGGCCGCGGCGACGAGGGCGTAACTCTCGCCGCCGATCTCGACGATCTCCAACGCGGTCGGCCCCGAAATGCCGAGCCCGTCCGCCGCGCCGATGCTGCCGACGAGAGTCGTGCGGGCGTAGTCGCCGATGCTCCAGAGGTTCAGCGCGTTTGTCTCCGACGAAAGCGACAGGACCATGTTCGTGCCGCCGATCGTGACCACCTCGACCGCATCGACGCTCGCCCCTTGTATCTCCCCGTCCGGAGGCTGCTGACGCCCCTGCCACGTGCCGTCCGGCCTTTGCCGATAGGTGAAGATACCGTCCGATCCGGAATGGCCGGCGAACAGGTAATGGTCCCCGTCCACCTGGACCGTGGCAACGGCCGTCAGCGCGCCGTTGAGCGGGAGCGGATCGAGGTTCGTCAGCTGCCCGGTTCCGGTCACACCGTAGACAGGTGCGTCGTCGAGCCAGTTTCCCGTTCCCATCGCGATCCGATCGCCGCCGATATCGAGGACGGCGAGCCTCGTGGGGCGCCCGCCCTCCACCTGCGACAGCGTATGCGTGCGCTGCCAGGACAGGGTCGCCTCCCCCCCGAGCGACCAGCCCGAGATGGTGCCGTTGATCCCGTCCACGGCGTAAAGCGTGCCATCCGAGAGCGTCAGCCCCGTGACCCGATCGGTCAGCGTCCCCGAAGCGGGCATCAGCGTCGCGTGGTAGGTAATCTGCATCCGGCTTGCCTCCAAGATCCGCCGACCCTGCGGAGCACGGGTGGCGCGGATCGGACCGGGATCGCGGCACCGGCGTGAAACACCGCTCGAATTCTCGAAAACTCGGAACGACCGGGCGCAGGAACCTTTGCCAAACGTTCAGACCTGTCGGTGCACCCTCGTCAGCGGGTGAGAACTGACGAGGGAGCCACACGATGTGCGGCATGTGCGACAAGATGGCGATCGCCATCGCCGAAGGTGATGATCTGTCCGGGCTGAAGCCGCCGCCCTGCGCAGAGCCGCCGCACGAGGGGACCGGCAGCGAGACGCCGGGCGCCGAAAAGCCGTTCTACAATGTCGATCAGATCGCGGACTACTTGACCGAAGGCTACTGGCGGGATTCGAGCGGATACGGCAAGCGTGCGTTCGATGTCGATCCCGGCGGCTCCCTGTCGGTAAACATCACCAGCCTCCCGACGGAGCAGAAGGACCTGGCGCGGATGGCGCTCGAATCCTGGTCGGACACGATCGGAATTAACTTCGTTGAGGTCTCCAAGAACGCGCAGATCACCTTCTCGAACGAGAATTCGGGCGCCTGGGGCGGGCAGTCGAGCTACTATCCATCGTCGGGCCGCATCGTGACGTCGGTGGTGAACGTCGCGGACAGCTGGGTGGACAGCTACGGCACCGCCTTCGATCGGCACAGCTTCCAGACCTACCTGCATGAGATCGGGCATGCCCTCGGCCTCGGCCATGCTGGGGATTACAACGGCTCGGCCAGCTTCTCGACGGATGCGCATTACGCCAACGACAGCATCCAGATGACGGTCATGTCCTACTTCCATCAGACCGAAAATCCCTACGTGGACGCGGCCAAGGCCAAGGCCGTGACCCCCATGGCGGCGGATATCGCTGCCATCCAGGATCTATACGGCGTCACGACGATCCGCGGCGGTGACACGATCTACGGCAATGGATCGGACGGCTATCTCGGCCTGCTGTTCCGCCAGATGTCGGGCGCGGACGCGCGGGATACGGCCCTCTATCGCGGCAACGATATCACGCTCACGCTGTTCGACACCGGCGGCCGGGACCTTCTCGACCTGTCCTACGTGACCGAGGATCAGGTGGTGGACCTCACACCGGGCGCGATTTCGGATGCGTGGGGAGTGACCGGTTCCCTCGTCGTCGAACGCTCCACCGTGATCGAGAACCTGCGCGGGGGCTCGGGGAACGACCGGCTGATCGGCAACGACGCCAACAACTCGATCACGGGCGGCGGCGGGGCCGACGAGATCATCGGCGGGAACGGCTTCGACACGGCAAGCTACGTGACGGCGACAAGCAGCGTCGGCCTCGATCTCGGCGGGGGTCAGTTCGTCTGGGGTGATGCCCTCGGCGACACGTTCGACGGGATCGAGGCATTCCGCGGGTCAAGATGGTCGGACGTGTTCCGCGGCGACAGCGGCGACAACCGCTTTTTCGGCGGCCACAGGTCTGACCGGCTCTACGGGCGCGCAGGCGATGATACGCTCAATGGCGATACCGGCGTGGATGCACTCTATGGCAATGCCGGCGCGGACACGCTGACCGGCGGCGGCGACGCGGCGCAGCGCGACCGGTTCATCTACTTTCAGGCGAGCGACAGCCGGGTGGACGCCTTCGACACGATCACCGACTTCGTCTCGGGCGTGGACCGGATCGAGATCAGCCGACTGGACGCCGATACCGGCACCGGCGGCAACCAGGCCTTTACCCTGATCGGCAGCGCGGGCTTCTCCGGGACAGCCGGCGAATTGCGCTACGAACAGGCGGGCGGGACCACCCGCATTCTCGCCGATACGGACGGAGACGGCGCGGCCGACTTCCGGATCGACCTGACCGGGGCGCATACGCTGGTCGAAGGAGACTTTCTGCTCTGAGGAAACGGGCGCGGCCGGGCTTTTCCGGCGCGCGCCCGGCGCCGGATCGATCGCGGCCGGGCTCAGGTCGGCTTGCGCGGGTTCGGTTTCGGGGAGGATTGCGGCGGCGAGGACAGCGTCTCGACCTTTCTCGTCGAAAGATCCAAGCGATGGACCGCGCCGCTTTCGTCCATGATCCTGAGCGCTTCGCCGCCTTCCACGAGGTCCATCCGCGTGATGAAACGATCGTATTTCTGGGGCGACTTCGGCCCATACTCGATCTCGTAGATCACCGCGGTCCACAGCTCTTCGCCGCTTCCCTCATCGAGCGCGGCGACGATGCCGCCGTTCTGTGCGAAGCCGCGCTCCTTTCCCCAGTGCACCGCCTCGTAGCGCACGCCGTCCTCGATTACCGGTTCGACATCTCCGGGTCCGCTCATTGCCGCCTCCACGCCCGTTTGCGCCCGTGCATCCTCAGGCCACGCCGGCCACGGTAGTGCGAGTCCCAGCAGCAAGGCCACCATTGAGATCGGTCGCGAAGTAGCCCCAGTTGTCCGCGTTATCGAGCGCCTGTGCGGGGGTGAGCTTCCCTGCGGAGGGAGAGAGCTTGCCGCTCGTGTCGTACCTGTGGTCATCGGTATTGATCTCCCGATGGGACAGCTCGTGGATGATGGTGAGGGCCGCGAGCCACATCTTTCCGTTCACCGCCGCATCCAGCGTCGCCTTCTGAATGTAGACGACGTTCATCTTCTCCGACGAGATCACGAAGGCGAAGTCCTTCCAGCCGCCGCCGTTTCTGTCGACCGGCTCGTCCGAGAAGATCAGCTTGTTGCTGTTGAGGACGGCGGTGATCTTCTTGAACCCGGCCAGAAGCGACGCGGCGATCCTCTTCACGTCCTCGTCGCTCGCGGAACCGTCGGTGAACCAGCGTTTGATGACGGCCTTTGTCGTCGCGTCCGGCACGGCCAGCTTGGCGACGCAGCTTTGCGACCAGCGCAGCGCCTGCGACGTCGCGGTAGCCATCTTTCCCTTGTGATCGGAGGTGTAGACCTCTTCGGTTTCGTTCGCCCAGAGGCGGAGGTTCTTCTCCGTCATCCCGGCATATTCGTCGAAAAGCCATTCGGTATAAGCCTTGGGCGGCGAGAACATCCACAGCTCCTGCCCGCCGCGCAGGTGCACCATGTAGAGATGCCGAAGTTTCTTGAGGGTGGCGACGGCATCGCTCAGCTTCTTCGGTTTCGAGCCGAGGGCGTCGTCGACGAGGATGTCCCCTTCCTTGCTGCCGTCCCGCATCCGACGAATGCTCAGGAAAAGGCGATAGACGTCGAGGGCGGGGCCGTACTTGCGATCCGGCCCGCCCGAGGCCAGAACACCCGCGACGGGCTTGTCGAAGTAATCCGCAGTCGCATCCTTGAAGGTCGAACTTTTGATGGTGCGACGTGCGCGAGAGTAGCTTTGGGTGAATGTTCTCATCGGCATTGGACTTGTTCCTGAATGATTTGTAGTCGGTAAATGCCGAAAGGGTGCCCCAGCGTAATGCGAGTCGTCAATATTTTATGGCCGCAAAGGAGGCTCGAATGACCGACGCCCTTATCGTGATCGATGTTCAGAACGACTTCTGCCCGGGCGGCGCGCTGGCCGTGGCTGGCGGAGACGAGGTCGTGCCGCGGATCAATGCGATGATGGATGCGTACCCGATCCGCGTCCTGACGCAGGACTGGCACCCTGCCGGGCATTCCTCCTTCGCCTCGGAGCATCCCGCAAAGGCGCCGATGGACATGATCGAGATGCCCTACGGCCCGCAGGTGCTCTGGCCGGATCACTGCGTGCAGGGATCTGACGGTGCCGCGTTTCACGTGGATCTTCGCACCGATCCCGCCGACCTGATCGTGCGCAAGGGCTTCCGCAAGGCCGTGGACAGCTATTCTGCCTTCTTCGAGAATGATCACGTCACCCCCACCGGGCTCGAGGGCTACCTGCGCAGCCGTGGGGCCGAGCGGCTTGTGATGGTCGGCCTCGCGACGGATTTCTGCGTCAATTACTCCGCGCTGGATGCCGCGAAGCTCGGCTTCGACGTGACGGTGGACCTTTCGGCCTGCCGCGGGATCGACTTCAGCGGCTCTCTGGACGCGGCTTTAGAGGGATTGCGGGCGGCGGGTGTCCGCCTCGAGGGCGGCTGACCATTTCAAAGCGCCGCAGGGTGCGCTAGCGTCGCCGCCGGCTTGGGAGAAGGAACCGGCGGATGGTCGATATCGCCACGCGCGTGTGGAACCACAAATGGAAGATCGACCCGATCGTCCGCTCGCTTCTGGACAACGATTTCTACAAATTGCTGATGTGTCAGTCGGTGTTCCGCAATCATCCGGACACGCGCGTCACGTTCAGTCTGATCAACCGCACGAAGGACGTGCCGCTCGCCAGACTGATCGACGAGGGGGAACTGCGCGAGCAGCTGGATCACATCCGCTCCCTGTCGCTGACCCGCGGGGAGAGCACATGGCTCCGCGGCAACACGTTCTACGGCAAGCGCCAGATGTTCCGGTCGGACTTCATGGAATGGTTCGAGAACCTGCGCCTTCCGCCCTACACGCTGGAGCGACGGGGGGACCAGTACGAGCTGACCTTCGAAGGCTCCTGGCCCGAGGTGACCATGTGGGAGATCCCCGCGCTCGCGGTCCTGATGGAGCTGCGCGGGCGCGCCGTGATCGCCGACATGGGGCGCTTCGAGCTCGAGGTGCTCTATGCGCGGGCGATGACCCGGGTCTGGGAGAAGGTGGAGGTGCTGCGGGATCTGCCGGACCTCCTGATCGCCGATTTCGGCACACGGCGGCGACATTCGTTCCTGTGGCAGGATTGGTGCGTGCAGGCGATGATGGAGGGGCTGGGGCCGAAATTCACCGGCACGTCCAACTGCCTCATCGCCATGCGGCGGGACATCGAGGCCATCGGCACCAATGCGCACGAACTGCCCATGGTCTACTCCGCGCTTGCCGAGGACGATCGGGCGCTTGCGACGGCGCCCTACAGCGTTCTGGCCGACTGGCAGGAGGAGCACGAGGGCAACCTTCGCATGATCCTGCCGGACACCTACGGCACGGCGGGCTTCCTCGAGCGCGCGCCGGACTGGCTCGCCGGCTGGACCGGGATCCGCGTCGACAGCGGGGACCCCGCGACCGGCGCCGAGACCGCGATCCGCTGGTGGAAGGAGCGCGGCGAGGATCCGCGCGAGAAGCTGGTGATCTTTTCGGACGGCCTCGACGTGGACAAGATCAAGGCGCTCCACCAACAGTTCCACGGCCGCGTCCGCGTCTCGTTCGGATGGGGCACGCTTCTGACCAACGACTTCCGCGGCCTCGTTCCGGGCGACCGGCTCGCCCCGTTCTCGCTGGTCTGCAAGGCCATCGAGGCGGACGGACGCCCGACGGTCAAGCTGTCGGACAATCCGAACAAGGCGATGGGGCCAGAGGCCGAGATCGCGCGATACAAGCGGATCTTCGATGTCGGCGCGCAGGAGCGGATGGACGTGCTCGTCTGACGCTATTCGACCTTGCCGCGCAGCGCCTTCACCTCGCTCCGCCGCTTCTTGGCGTCCACGCGCTTGCGCTTCTGATTGAGGGAGACGCGCGTCGCGACGCGCTTCTTCGGGCGCTGGAGCGCGCTGCGGATCATGTCCGCGAGCCGTTCCCGGGCGATCTCCCTGTTTCGGGTCTGGCTACGCTCGGAACTGACCTGAAGGACGACGGCGCCCTCCTTCGTCCAGCGGCGCCCGGCGATCCGGCGGAGCCGCGCCTTGACCGGGCCCGGCAGGTTCGGCGAGCGCTCCGCCTCGAAGCGGAGCTCCACCGCTGAGGACACCTTGTTGACGTTCTGCCCGCCGGGACCGCCGGCGCGGATGAACTGTTCGGTGAGCTCCCAATCCTCGATGGACACCTGGTCGGTAATACGGAGGGACATCGTCTTCTCTCGGCTCTCGGGACACCTAGTGCCCCCTTCATGCGGAAAGGGCGGCCCGCAAACGGGGCCGCCCTCCGAGTCTTGATTGGAGGCGGGTCGGTTAGGACCTACGCCAGATCGGATGGCTCAAGCCACCTCGGGTTGCCTCAGAGGCGAACCTCCCGATCTGTCCCGACACCTCGCTCCAGTACAACTCTCGACACTGGACCACCTCCTTTCGCTTGTTGAACCAATACGATGAAGGTGGGCGAGCGATGTCGTTCTGTCAATGGGCAAGAACTCCCGAGCCCGTGACCCGCCGCACGATGAGCCGGAAGGGGATGAGCGCGACGATCGCGAGACCGAGCTTCACGCCCCAGTCCGCCAGCGCGAGGGAGACCCAGAGCGGCAGGGCGGGACCCGCGCCGAGGAGCGGAACGCCCTCCTGCGCCCAGGCCGGCGTGTTGCCGGGTTCGACACCGTTGAGGAATGCCGCGAAAGCGATAGTGAAGAAGATCGCCGTGTCGAGCGCGGAGCCGACGAGGGTCGAGGCAAGCGGAGCGCGCCACCAGCGCCCGCCCCGGAGACGGTCGAATATCGCGACGTCGCAGAGCTGCGCGGCGAGGAACGCGGTGCCCGAGGCGATGGCGACGCGCCAGGTGACCAGCGGGCCGAACTCGCCCGTGATCTGCGTCCCGATCAGCGAGCAGGCGACGCCCACAGCAAAGCCCGTGGCGACGACGCGGCGCGCGGCGGCGGGGCCGTGGATGCGGTTCATCAGGTCGGTGACGAGAAAGGCGACGGGATAGGTCAGCGCCCCCCAGGTCAGCCAGTCCCCGAGGAGATGCTGGACAAGGATGTTGGAGGCGACGACGACGATGGCCATCGCCACCACGCCGGCGAGGAAGGATCGGTTCATGATGTGGTGCCCGTTTTTACAAGGTTGCGGCGACTTGTGCCTCGGGGATCGCCCGAGGCGGCTCCCGTTACTCCTCCCGCAGGGTCACCGCAAGTCCCGGGGCAGGACGATCTCGACGAACTCGGAGCGTGCAACGCCGGCGTGATTGTTGTCCGAGACCATGAGCGCGCGGAGCGTGGCGCCGTCCTGCCAGAGGGAGAGGCCTTCGAGGTTGCCGTGAACGCCGAAGGAGGAGGACCAGACGATCTGCCCCGAATCGTCGCCCGTGGTGTTGAAGCGGCGGATGCGGCTGGCGAAGCCGAGGCCGAGAAACGCCCGCTCGAGGATATAGATCTGCCCGTCCGGCCCGATATCGGCGCCTGCGGCGAGCCAGGCCCGGTCCCGCGGGATCTGCCTCGAGACGCGCCAAGCGCCGTCCCAAGCCCAGAGCGGCACCGGGCCGGTGTCATCCACGTTGCCTTCGCGAAGGGTGTAGAGCGTCCCGTCCGGGCTTGATGCGAGCCCTTCGTATCCGCGGTTCGGATCGAGCGTCTCCGCTTCCGGCACAGCCAGACGCTCCGGCGAGCCGCCGTCCGCCGGGTAGATCAGGATCCGGCTTGCGCGCTCGAAGGAGATCGCGACGCGGCCGTCCGGCAGGAGGGCGAGTCCCTCGCTGTCCTCGCCTGCCCCCTCCAAAGTGCGTCCGTCCGGCCCGGCAAGTGGCGCACGTGAGATGAGATCGGCCCCCGTGAGCCGCCCGTTCTCCCGCCGCAACCGAAGGTCCGCGCGCACGCCGTTATCGGCAATCGCGATGGCGCGCGCCCCGTCCGGCGAGACGTGCACCGCGGACCAGCCCCCCGGATCGGGTTCGGGGAAGGCGACCACTGCTGCCGCCTCCGGCGCCACCGCCTCATCGGCAGCGACGCAGGACGCCAGGGCAACGAGCGCGAGGATCAGGGCGCGGAGAGGACTTGCGCGCATTGTCTCGGCAGATCGGCCATCGTGTAATCACGCGCGCCACGCTTGCGCGGAGCGGGCTTGGACGGCTTGGCAGGCGCCGTGCGCTTCGGCGGATCGAGGTAATCCGTCACCCACCACATCAGCGTCTCGTCGCAGCCGGACCCGCCATTCGACAGATCGTCCACGGTCGGGCGCTGCGTCTCGCAGGCTCGGTCGCCGCGCGGACATTTGAGGCGGACATGGAAGTGCGTGTTGTGGCCCGAGAGCGGACGCACCTTCTGCAGCCACTTCCGGTCCTTGCGGGTCGCACGCTTGCACAGCTCGATCTTGACCGGCGGCGTGACGAAGATGCGGTCCACCCGGGGATCGAGGGCGGCGATCTGGATCACCTGGCCGACGTCGGGGGAGTAGTTGCCGCTGACCGTGCGCTGGTTGGCCGAACGCATGTCGGTCGACCCGATCCTTTCGCGCTCGGCGCGGGACAAGGTCAGGCTGTGCGGCTTGCGCATCCAGATATCCGCATCGAGGCCCATCTGGTGGCTTGCGTGACCGGACAGCATCGGCCCGCCCCGCGCCTGCGAAATGTCACCGATATAGAGACCCGGCCAGCCGATCCGCTGCACGCGGTGGCTGAGGTCCCCGAGGAAGTCGATCATCTCCGGATGGCCCCAGTTGCGGTTGCGGGACAGACGCATGGCCTGCCATGTCCGCCCCGTTTCGGGCATCTGGACGCCGCCGGCGAGGCAGCCCTTGGAATACTCCCCATAAGCGGCAGGGGCCTGCCGGGAGGGGGAGCCCTTGGCTCCGAAAAGCTGGTTTGCCTTGGTCTGAGCGGCGGCGGGAATCGCCAGCGCGAAGGTCAGAGCAAAGGTGGTGAGGAAGGTGCGGATGGCGCCCATGTGTCGTCTCGCTCTCCGTGGGGGTTCACCCAGCGTAGCAGGAAAAGTCCCAGCAGGAAGAGGGCGATGAGCGGCGAAACCCCGATCTGCTGACTACCTGACAGGAACGTGACCGCGCCGATGAGAAGCGGCGCGAGAAAGGAGGTCGCCTTTCCGGCGAGGGCGTAGAGGCCGAAGCTCTGCGTCATCCGGGCGGGATTGCCCTGCCGCACCATCATCGTCCGGCTAGCGGCCTGCAGGACACCGCCCGCTGCCCCGATGACGGCGCCCATGACGTAGAAAGCGATGTCGGGAGCCTTGGAGCCTTCGCCCAGCGGAACGCCGAACATGGAGTCCCGGGAGATCGCGACGAGGCAGACGGACACGCCGAGCAGCGCCCAGATGCAGACCGTGATGACGGGTTTGGGGCCGAAGCGGCTGTCGAGCTGGCCGCCGAGGAACGCGAAGACCGCCCCGGTGATGATCGCGACGATACCGAATATGCCGCTGTCCGTCGGCGCCCAGCCGAGGACACCCGCCGCGTAGACGCCGCCGATCCCGTACATCGCGTTCAGCGCATCGCGGTAGAACATCGAGGAGGCGAGATAGGCCGCGAGCGACGGCGTCTTCGGCAGGTCCCGGATCGCCCGGCCCAGGTCCTTCAGCGCCAGTTTCGTGGAGCCCGGCGGAGCCGGCACCGTCCGCGCATCCCGCACCCACAGGAAGAACGGGACCATGAAGACGACGTACCAGATGGCCGTCAGCGGTCCGACGGCGCGGGTCCCTTCCCGCGCCTCCGGGTCCAGCCCGAAGGCGGGATCGAGGCCGAGGAAGGTCTTGCCATCTCCCCCTTGGGCGAAGAACGCGAGCATGATGACGAGGGCGACGAGGCCACCGCAATAGCCGAAGGCCCACCCGTTCCCGCTGATCCGGCCGATCTCCGCCCGCGAGCCGAGGTCGGGCAGCATCGAATTGGTGAAGATCGTGGCGAATTCCATCCCGATCAGGCCAAGGGCGAAGAAGATCAGCGTGCGGATCAGGTCGAAATCCGACGGCGCAGCCCACCAGAGGCCCGCCGCACCGATCACGTAGAGCGCCGAGAAGCCCCATATCCATGGCATCCGCCGGCCGGAAGTATCCGCCATGGACCCGAGGATCGGAGCGAGCAGCGCGATGACGATGCCAGCAATGCCGATCCCGATGGCCCAGACCGTCTGCGCGGTCGAGCCGTCGCCGAGGACCTCGGTGACATAGGGGCCGAAGATGAAGGTCAGGAGAAGCGTGTTGTAGGGCTGGCTGGCCCAGTCGAAAAAGAACCAGCCCCAGATCCGCTTGCGCAAGCTCGGCTCGGCCATGTCGCCCCCCGTTCCGGTTTGGCCGTCATTAGACACGGGGGGGCCGGCCGGGCCAGTGCCTTTCGACCGCGACGTGCCCGTTCGTGGCAGATCCGCCCGGGCTCAGCCGTAGTCGCGCTCGCCGAAGATCGCGGAGCCGACGCGCACATGGCTCGCCCCTTGCGCGATCGCCCGCTCGAAATCGCCGGACATGCCCATGGAGAGCCCCTCGAGGCCATTGCGCTCCGCGATCTTTGCCAGGAGCGCAAAGTGCAGTGCAGCCTCCTCGTCCACCGGCGGGATGCACATCAGACCCTTGATCGGCAGATCGAGCTTGCGGGCCTCGGCGATGAAATCGTCCGCCTCCGCCGGGCGGATGCCCGACTTCTGGTCCTCCTCACCCGTGTTCACCTGGACGAAGAGATCGGGGCAGCGCCCCATTTCCTGCGCCAGGCGGGCGAGCGTGCCGGCCAGCTTCGGCCGGTCCAGCGTGTGGATCGCGTCGAACAGCTCCATCGCCGCACGGGCCTTGTTGGTCTGCAGCGGCCCCACGAGATGCACCTCGACCGGGCCGAAGTCCTCGCGGAAGCCGGGCCACTTGCCTTGCGCCTCCTGCACCTTGTTCTCCCCGAAGACCCGGTGCCCCTCTTCGAGCACCGCCCGCACACGCTCCTCGGGCTGGACCTTGGAAATAGCGATCAGGTGGACCGACCCCGACACCCGGCCGTGCGCGGCTTCCGCCCTCTCGATGCGATCCTTTATCTCGGACAGGCTCATGGCAGGGTCACTCCGTTTCTCTCCAGCGCCTCCGTCAGCGGAGCGAGCGCATCGCCCAGCTTCGCCCACCGGCCGGTCGAGCTTTTGTAAATCGGCTGCCGGACCTGCGCGACGGAGAGGGTGCGCACCTGCCGGTCGTTCTTGTGGAAATCGAGACAGGACGCCTCCCAGTCCAGCCCGGCCGCCGCGATGAGCGCGCGGCTTTGCGGCTCGGGATCGGCGACGAGATCCTCGTAGGCGACCGTGTGGAGCCGGTCGCCCATGCGGGATTTCCAGAACTCGAGCAGGTCGAGGTAGCCGGCATAGTAATGCGCCATGCTGTCCCAGTTCGACGCATAGCGATGCGTGCCCGGCCGGAAGAAGTTGCGCCAGACCGAGTAGAGCTGGTCCCGCGGATCCCGCGTCACCACGACGAAACGGGCGGACGGCATGGCCGCGGCGGCGAAGCCGAGGAGCGCGTGCGTCATGATCGACTTGTCGGTGACATGCCGGCCGAACGTCACCCGCGAACGCATCATCCTCTCGACCCGCGCCCCCCAGGCTTCGAGCCACTCGGCCTCGACCACGTCCCGCGTCCCCCTCGCCTGCCAGAATGTCGGCGTGACGATGGCAAGCTCGCCGCCCCCTTCGACCGCGCTGTGCGAGGCAATGATCTGCTCCACCAGCGTCGTGCCCGAGCGCGGCATCCCGGTGACGAAGATCGGAGCGAAGTCGCCCTCCTCCTGCGGCGGGATGACGAGCCCCTCGGCCAGTTTCTTGATCTGCTCCAGCTCGCGCTCCCGGCGGGCGCGGTCATAGGGATGCAGCTCCGCCTGGATGGCGTTCGCCCGCTCGAGGTAAGGCGCGGCCCGCTCCGGCGCTCCCAGATCGTCCATCGCCTTGGCGAGCGCATAGCCGAGCTGGCTGCGCGAGGGATCCTTCAGCGACGGATCGGCCCAGAGCGCCTCCATCTTGGTGACGAGGGCATCGCCCGGCTCGAAGCGCTGGCCGACGGCGATAATCCGCAGGAGCTCACCGCTCTTGGGTTCAAGCTTCAGCGCGCGGTCCAGCACGCGCCGCGCCTCCGTGAACTCACCGATCTGTTGCAGGGCCATGCCCTTGTTGGCCAGGACCCGCGCCGATTTCGGCAGGCGACGCTCCAGAAGCTCGAAGAGGCGCAAGGCTTTCTTGGGCTGGTCCGTCACGAGGTAGGCCTCGGCCAGCGCGCCCAGGATGTCGGGCTGATCGGGGCGGTAGCTGCGCGCCTTCTGAAGCCAGTCCACCGTCTCCGCCCAGTCCGACCGCGCCCGCGCGATGCGGGCCATCTGGAAATGCGCCTCGGCGAGGTTGGGCGCGACGGCGAGGATCTGACGATAGATCGCCTCCGCCTGGGAGGTGCGGCCCGCGGCCTGAAGCTGCTGCGCCTTGCGGAAGACGCCGGGAATGGTTTTGGGAGTGAGTGACTGCATGGCCGCTCGATATCACCCCGCCGCGCGTGAGGAAACGCGCCTTCTGCAACGAAAAAGGGCGGACCCGAAGGCCCGCCCTTTCAAATTCGCCGATCCGGTTAGGATCAGAAGGCCATGGACAGGCCGAAGGAGTAGGTGTCGGTGTCGAAGTCGTCTTCGTCGATCCCGAAGCTGTCCTCGATGTCGCTGTCGATGGAGGCCATGGACTTGCCGTAGCCGAAGAGCAGGCTCGCGCCGCCGCCGAGGTCATAGCCGAGGGCCAGGCCGTAGCCGGAGATCGTGATGTCGCCTTCGGCATCGTCGAACACGCCGCGGTCGAACTCGTAGTCGTACTGGCCGTAGTTCGCGTGCACCGTGAAGGCATCGAAGGTGTAGCCCACGCCGATACCGAAGTGACGGCCGTCGAGCTCGAAATCGGTGTTCTCGAACTGAACGCCGCCCACGGCATCGTCGTCGGCGCCAAAGTCATCGACGATGATGAAGTCGTCGCCGAAGTTGAAGTCGGTATAGGTGAAGCCGGCGGTGAAGCCGCTGTCCAGCGTGAAGGCGGCGCCCACACCGATGGCATCCGCATCGGAGGCGTAAAGTGCCACATCGTCGTCGCCGAGGTCGGTGAAGCCGAACACATCTGCGGAGGCGGCGTGCTGGTAGCCGAGGCCGACGGTGACGGCCGCTCCGGCGAACTCCGTCTCGTAGGTGCCACCGATGGCGTAGTTCACGTCATCGAAATCCTCGGTACCGAAGACGTCGTCGAAGCTGTCCCCGTCGAAGTCGACAGTACCGATTGTCTGGTCCTCGAGCACGAGACCGTCAGCGCCGAAGGCATTCTGCTCCATGGAGACAGCGATCGCGAAGTCGCCGAAGGAGTAGTCGTAGCGGACGATCTGACCGTCGGCGAAGCCCGCTCCGTCGAGATAGGAGCCGAGGTAGCCGGCATGGCTCGTCTCGTCATCGGCGATGGAGCCCGGGTTGCCGATGTTGCCGGCTTCGGTCAGCACGAAGTCGAGCGCGCCGTCCGTGTCGCCCATCGTCAGCGTACCGAAGCCGCCGGAGACGAAGATTGCGACGCCTTGGTTGCTGAACTCGTTGCCGAGGTTGCCGGCTTCGTCGAGATCGACCGCCGCGCCGAAGGAGAGACCGCCGTCGGTTTGACCGGTCATGGTGAACTTGACGTCGACGTCCTGGAAGAACTGGGTGGCGACATCCTCGCCACCGACGACGCCCATTTCGGCGGAGCCGGTGATGGTGACTTCTGCAGCCGCGGCGCCGGCGAAGGCGACGAGCGCGGTCGAAGTGAGAAGGATGTTTTTCATGTCTGTTCCTCGTAAAGGCGCACGTGCGCGACAAACGTCTGCAATTCAGTGAGGGTGGTATCCTCATCCGGTGCGGTTCGGGCAAGGACGACGGCTCCCCCCGCGTCACCGGGAATTCGACTGATGCCGCCCGGTCACAGAAAATTCATCCTTGAGATGAATCGGGCGCATCCGAGGTTTCTGGGCACCGAACGAAACCTGCGCGGGCCAAACGAAAAAAGGGCGGACCCGAAGGCCCGCCCTTTCGAATTCCCCGATCCGGTGTGGATCAGAAGGCCATGGACAGGCCGACGGAGTAGGTGTCGGTGTCGAAGTCGTCTTCGTCGGCCTCGAAGTCGTCTTCGATGTCGCCGTCGATGGAGGCCATGGACGCACCGTAGCCGAGGAGCACGTTCGCGCCGCCACCGAGGTCATAGCCGAGGGCCAGGCCGTAACCGGAGACCGTGATGTCGCCGTCGCCGCCGTCGAAAAAGCCGTCGAACTCGTAGTCGTACTGGCCGTAGTTCGCGTGCACTGTGACGGCGTCGAACGTGTAGCCCATGCCGATCCCGAAGTGACGGCCATCGAGTTCGAAACTTGAGCCCTCCACCCGAATGCCAGGCACGTCATCGACGATATCAGGGCCGCCGATGTCGTCCCCGACGATGATGTAGTCGTCGCCGTAATTGAAGTCGGTGTAGGTGAAGCCGGCGGTGAAGCCGCTGTCCAGCGTGAAGGCCGCGCCCACGCCGATGGCGTCCACGTCGGTGACGAAGAGGTCGACGACGTCGGTGTCCGTATCAAGGTCGATGACGCCGAATGCACTCGCGGAGGCGGCGTGCTGATAGCCGAGGCCGACAGTGACGGCCGCTCCGCCGAACTCCGTCGCGTAGGTGCCGCCGATGGCGTAGTTCACGTCATCGAAATCCTCGGTGCCGAAGGCGTCGTCACCGACGACGATGAACCCGTCAGGATCGACAGTGCCGAGGCCAAGATCGACAGTGCCGAGCTCCTGGTCGTCGAGGACGAGACCGTCGTCGCCGAAGGCATTCTGCTCCATGGAGACGGCAACGGAGAAGTCGCCGAAGGAATAGTCATAGCGGATGATCTGACCATCGGCGAAGCCCGCTCCGTCGAGGTAGGAGCCGAGGTAGCCGGCATGGCTCGTCTCGTCATCCGCGATGGAGCCCGGGTTGCCGATGTTGCCGGCGTCGGTCAGCACGAAGTCGAGCGCGCCGTCCGTGTCGCCCATCGTCAGCGTGCCGAAGCCGCCGGAGACGAAGATTGCGACGCCCTGGTTGCTGAACTCGTTGCCGAGGTTGCCGGCTTCGTCGAGATCGACCGCCGCGCCGAAGGAGAGGCCGCCATCGGTCTGACCGGTCAGGGTGAACTTAACGTCGACGTCCTGGAAGAACTGGGTGGCGGTATCCTCGCCACCGACGACGCCCATTTCGGCGGAGCCAGTAATGGTGACTTCTGCAGCCACGGCGCCGGCGATGGCGACCAGCGCGGTCGAAGTGAGAAGGATGTTTTTCATGGCTGTTCCTCGTAACTGCGCGCGGGTGCGGCAAACGTCTGCAATTCAGTGAGCGTGGTATCCTCATCCGGCGCGGCTCGGGCAAGGGCTGCGGCTCCCCCGGCGTCATCGGGCATTCGACTGATGCCCTCTGGTCACAGAAAGTTCACCTCGGGTGAGCGGGGTGCGTCCGAGGCTGCCGCATGGCGGACGTAACCTCTTCAGGCCAAACGGAAAAAGGGCGGACCCGGAGGCCCGCCCTTTCAAATCTCCCTGATCCAGTGTGGATCAGAAGGCCATGGAGAGGCCGAGGGAGAAGGTGTCGAAGTCGTCGTCGAAGGTGACGTCGGCGATGTCGTCGAAGTCAGAGTCGAGATCGGCGTCGAGCTCGGAACGGCCGTAGCCGAAGAGGAGCGATGCGCCGCCGCCGAGGTCGTAGCCGGCCGCGATGCCGTAGCCCTGAACGTCGAAGTCACCAACGCCGTCGATGTCGAAGTTGTAGAGGCCGTAGTTGAAGTGCACGGAGAACGCGTCGAAGGCGTAGCCCATGCCGATGCCGACGTGGCTGGCATCGTCGATGGCGTCTTCTTCGTAGTCGAAGCCGGTGTAGGTGAAGCCGGCGGTGAAGCCGCTGTCGAGCGTGAAGGTCGCGCCCACGCCGATGGCGTCAACACGGTCACCGGAGGGGGCAATCGTCAGGTCGTCACCGGTGGTGGCGTCGTCGAACGCGAAGAAGTCGGCGATCGTCGGGCCGCCGTTCTCGGCGTGCTGGTAGCCAAGGCCGACGGAGACGGCGGCACCGGCGAACTCGGTGCCGTAGGAACCACCGATGGCGTAGTTCACGTCATCCTCGTCCGGATCTTCCTGACCGTCGACCACGAAGCCGTCGTCGCCCTGCGGGTTCTGCTCCATGGAGACCGCGATCGCGAAGTCGCCGAAGGAGTAGTCGTAGCGGACGACCTGGTTGTCGGCCGTGCCGGAACCGTCGAGGTAGGAGCCGAGGTAGCCGAGGTGGCTCGTCTCGTCATCGGCGATGGAGCCCGGGTTGCCGATGTTGCCGGCGTCGGTGAGCACGAAGTCGAGCGCGCCGTCCGTGTCGCCCATCGTCAGCGTGCCGAAGCCGCCGGAGACGAAGATCGCGACGCCTTGGTTGCTGAACTCGTTGCCGAGGTTGCCGGCTTCGTCGAGATCGACCGACGCGCCGAAGGAGAGGCCACCGTCGGTTTCACCCGTCATGGTGAACTTGACGTCGACGTCCTGGAAGAACTGGGTCGCCAGGTCGGAACCGCCGACAACACCCATTTCCGCGGAGCCGGTGACGGTGACTTCAGCAGCTGCGGCGCCGGCGAAGGCGACGATGGCCGTCGAAGTGAGAAGAACCTTTTTCATCGTTTTCCCTCGTGTGTTCAAAGGTGCACCGCAACCCGCTGATCCGAATTGGGCATGAGCATGTCTTGTCGATAGCCCCCCCTCGACGCAAGAAAGCCGAGCACGGCATGCGTGTCCTCCCTCCCGAATGGTGCAGACGTGCCACAGTCCCGCCACACCGCTTGGCCACGACCGCGGGGCAAAAGACCTTGTGACGCTGAGGGGGCTTCGTTAGGACTTCCCAAAACGGCGAGGGGTAGAAGGCGATGACCTTCCATAAATGGGCAAGAACGGGCGCGCTCGTCACGCTGGCTGCGGCCCTGCTCAGCGCCTGCGGCGGCTCCGGCAACGAGCGGCGCGGCGTTCCGGTCGAGTTCGACGGGCGGTACGATGACGAAACGGGCGCCCGACGCTCGACGATCTTCGACCTTTTCAATGCCGGCGACGATCCCAACACGACGATCGAGGTGAACCGGTATATCTGGAGCGCTTCCCTCGACGTGCTGAATTTCCTGCCCGTGCAATCGGTCGATCCGTTTTCCGGCGTGATCTCCATGGGATACGGCACGCCTCCGGGCGGCGGGACCGCCTATCGCGCGACCGTGTACGTCACCGATCCCGCGCTCGACGCCCGCTCGCTCAAGGTGGCGCTGGCCACCCGGTCCGGGCCGGTCTCGGCGGATACGGTGCGGGCCGTCGAGGACGCTATCCTGACGCGCGCGCGTCAGCTGCGCATCCGCGACGGCGATCTGTAGACGACGCGCCGATACGCCATTGAGCACCTCCCGGCTTTCTCTCGCCCTCGACCAGGGACTCGTCTCCGTCCCGGAAACCGGGGAGATTGTTGTATTCCGCCCGCGCGCGGATGCGGATCTCTCCGCCCTGCCGAAGGAGCGCCTGCGGATCGTGCAGGGCTTCCGCCCCGATCACGATGCCTGGGTCCGGCGGGGGTATACCGTCTCCACCGATGCGCCCGAAGGTTTTGCTGCCGCGCTCGTGATGGTGCCCCGCGCCAAGGATGAGGCGCGCGCGCTGATCGCCGAGGCGCTGGCCCCTGGCGGGCCCGTGATCGTGGACGGGCAGAAGACGGACGGGATCGATTCGCTGCTGAAGGAGGTCCGTCGCCGCGATGCAGAGGTGTCCGAGGCGTATTCCAAGGCGCACGGCAAGACTTTCCGCATAGACGCGGCCCCCGGAACCTTCGCCGACTGGCTGCGCCCGCCCGCCGGACCTGTGTCCGGCGGATGGGTCACCGCGCCCGGCCTCTTCAGCGCCGACGGGCCCGATGAGGCAAGCATCGCTCTCGGCAAGGTTCTCCCCTCCGACATGAAGGGGCGCGTCGCCGATCTCGGGGCCGGCTGGGGCTACCTCGCCTTCCAGATCCTGGAGCGCGAGAAGGTCTCCTCCTGCACGTTGATCGAGGCCGAGCACGCCGCCATCGAGGCCGCGCGCCGCAATGTCCGGGACGACCGGGCCGAGTTCGTTTGGGGCGATGCGCGCAGCTATACGCCGGAGCGCCGATTCGATGCCGTGGTCTCGAACCCGCCCTTCCACACCACGCGCGCGGCCGATCCTGCGCTCGGAGCCGCCTTCATCGACAGCGCCGCGCGAATCCTTGCGCCCCACGGTACTTTCTGGATGGTCGCGAACCGGCACCTGCCCTACGAGGCGCCGCTGCGGGCCGCCTTTCACGATGTGACCGAGCTCTCCGCGCCCGAGGGAAGCGGACCCTTCAAGCTGTTCGCCGCCAAGCGCCCCTCTCGCGCGCAGGGTCGCGATAAGCTAAGCTGAGCTCCGACGCGCAAGCCCTTCACGGACGCGGGACCATAACCCCATGACATTCTCGATTCGCGGCAAGACCGCCATCGTCACCGGCGCAGCCAACGGCATCGGATTGGCCATCGCGCGCCACTTCGTGTCCGCCGGCGCCAACGTGATGTTCGCCGACATGGACGATGCCGGCCTGTCGCAGGAAGTCAGCGACATGCGCGGCGATGATGACGAGGCCACTGCCCGCGCCTTCACCGGCGATCTGCGGGAGCGTCTGACGGTCGCGAACCTTCTCTCAGCGACGCTCGACTCCTTCGACCGGATCGACATTCTCGTGAACGCGAGCCGGCAGGTCGTCCACTCCGAGGCGCTGGACGCCGATTCGGATGCGGTCGAGATGTCCCTCCAGCAAAACCTCATCCCCGCCCTGCGCCTCAGCCAGCAGGTCGCGAAGCGGATGATCAAGCAGGCGGAAGAGGACGGAAACGAGAGCCACGCCATCGGCTCGATCGTGAACCTCTCCTCCATTGCCGCTCAGCGCACCCGGCGGAACCTGATGGGCTACTCCATCTCCTGCGCCGCGCTCGACCAGATGACGCGGTCCCTTGCCGTCGAGCTGGCGCCGCACCGCATCCGGGTGAACGCGCTCGCCGTGGGATCCGTTCTGTCCGCGAGCCTCAAGGGCGCGCTCAAGGATAACAACGCATTCCGCAACGACATTCGCGAGCACACGCCCATGGCCCGGATCGCGAAGCCGGGAGAGCTGGCCGAATCAGCACAGTTCCTCGCTTCGGACGGCTCGGCCTTCATCACTGGTCAGATTCTGACGGTGGATGGCGGGCGCACGCTGCTCGATGCGGTCACGGCGACCGCCCACTGACCTGAGCTTATCGATGCTGGATGGGCCGGCTCAGCCGGCGGCGGGGAACCGCGCCCGGCAGGCGCTGGCCTCAGCTTCGGAGCGCAGCGCGAGGCGGGCGCGCGTCTGCCGCAGGTCCTCCAGCTTGCGCTGCTCCTCGGCCCGGTCGATGGCGACGGGCTTGTCCACGATCTGGGGCCGCACGTCGTTGCAGAGGCTGAGGCCGATCGCGACCGTACCGCCCGAGCGATTGCCGATGCAGTAACCGACCGAGGCCCGTCCGGTATTCGTCGGATAGGTCCGGTAACCACGCTCCAGCGCCTGCTCCGTCTCGAGGATCAGCGCGTCCACCGTCGACAATTCCTCGACCGCATTGCTCAGACACGCCTCCCGCGGATCGGTGCAGGCAACGACAAGGGCGAGCGGGATGAGGGCAAGGGCGATGCGCATGATGCGGATCTTAGCGCCCCGCATCGTCCGTGCACAGCCACGCTTTCGAGAGCCGGGGGGAAGGCTGGCCCCTCCCCGGGCGGAATGCTAGCCGGTGAGGAAAAAGGAGATCGCCCATGTCCGAGATGCTGGAGCGCGAACGCGGCCGCGCGGCCGACTGGTTCCGCGAACTCAGGGACCGTATCGTCGCCGCCTTCGAGGGCCTCGAGACCCAGGCCCCACCGGAGCGGCTGGCCGACACCGCCCCCGGCCATTTCGAGGTGACCAAAACCTCCCGCTCGGCGGATGACGGCAGCGATGCCGGCGGCGGGCTGATGAGCGTGATGCGCGGCGGCCGCGTCTTCGAGAAGGTCGGCGTGAATATCTCCACCGTTTACGGCACGCTCGGGGAGGCCGCGATTTCCTCCATGGCGGCGCGCGGCGTTCCGGGGATCGAGGAGGATCCGAGCTTCTGGGCCAGCGGAATCAGCCTCGTGGCGCACATGCAGAACCCCCATGCCCCGGCCGTGCACATGAACACGCGGATGTTCTGGACGCCGAATGCCTGGTGGTTCGGCGGCGGGGCGGACCTCAACCCCGCCATCGAGTACGAAGAGGACACCGTCCATTTCCACGCCGAGATGCGCGCCGCCTGCGACGGACATGGCGATGATCTCTACCCGCGCTTCAAGGCCTGGGCGGACGAGTACTTCTTCATCCCTCACCGCAAGCGCGCGAGGGGGGTCGGCGGGATCTTCTACGACGATCTGAACACCGGTGACTGGGAGGCGGATTTCGCGTTCACCCGCTCGGTGGGCTCGGCCTTTCTACCCGCCTTCCTGCCGCTGGCCGAGAAACGCCGCAAGGCGGACTGGACCGACGAGGATCGCGCCGCGCAACTTGCCCATCGCGGCCTCTACGCTGAATACAACCTCGTCTATGACCGGGGCACCAAGTTCGGCCTCGCAACGGGACATGATCCGAATGCGGTCCTGATGAGTCTGCCGCCGGTGGCGACATGGCACTGAAACTGCACACCCGGCGTTTGGGAGGCGGAGACAGCGCAGGCCTGGCTCGCGCGAAGTGACTCCCGGGCGGCAAAGGTGGCCCTCGGAGCGTTTTGCGCACGAGGCCATCTGGCCGTGTCCAAAATGGTTGGAGGGGTCCGGGCCGGATCGCCCGGAACCCTCCAACTCCCCACGTGCCCCAACCGGGTCGCACCACGTGAAACTGGATCTCGCTCCGGACCATCCTGGTCCCTTGTCAGATCCTGATACCAAATTTGGCGCTCTGTCTCAAACGCCAAGTCCGGACAATCCGAATCGATTTGGCCCGATCAGCTTCCGTAGACCGCGTCCTTCCCGAAATGCTTGGTCAGCAAGTAGTAGAAGACGGCGCGATACTTGGTCCGCTCGGAACGGCCATAGGTCTCGATGGCGGCTTCGATCCCCTCGTCCAGCTTGTCGCTTTCGGACAGGCCGAGCTTCTTCATCAGGAAGTTCTTCTTCACCCGGTCCATCTCGTCCGGATCGGAGGAGGCGACCGTCTCCGCATCGCGCTGGTAAATGACCGGCCCGCATGCCGCCGTGATCTTGCGAAGAAGATCCACATCCGGCTCAAGGCCGCAGGTGTCCTTCACGGCGTCGATGTACTTTCCCACCTTTTCATCAAGCTTGCTCATGGCGCTACCTCTCTTTTGCGTGATCGCTTGGAGGTCAACCTAAGGCGCGAATCGAATCTGTGAATGAAAAAAGCGCCTCCCGGGACCGGGAGGCGCCACGATTCGCATGCGCTTGCGTCCGAAATCGCCCGGATGAACGGGCGTTCCCGGTCAGTAGCGGTAGTGCTCCGGCTTGAACGGACCTTCTGGCGTCACGCCGATATAGGCAGCCTGCTCCTTGCTGAGCGGCGTCAGTTTCACACCGATGCGGTCGAGATGCAGGCGGGCGACCTTCTCGTCGAGATGCTTGGGCAGAATGTAGACGCCGTTGCCGTACTCGCTGCCACGGGTCCAGAGCTCGATCTGCGCCAGCACCTGGTTGGTGAAGGAGGCGGACATCACGAAGGAGGGGTGCCCGGTGGCGTTGCCGAGGTTCAGCAGGCGCCCCTCGGAGAGGAGGATGATGCGATTGCCCGAGGGCATCTCGATCATGTCCACCTGATCCTTGATGTTCGTCCACTTGTGGTTCTTCAGGTTGGCGACCTGAATCTCGTTGTCGAAATGACCGATGTTCCCGACGATCGCCATGTCCTTCATCGCGCGCATGTGCTCGATGCGGATGACATCCCTGTTGCCGGTCGTCGTGATGAAGATGTCCGCGGTGTCCGCCACGTCTTCCAGAAGGACGACCTCGAACCCGTCCATCGCGGCCTGGAGCGCGCAGATCGGATCGGCTTCCGTCACCTTCACCCGCGCGCCGGCGCCGCTGAGGGAGGCCGCGGACCCCTTGCCGACATCGCCGTATCCGCACACGACGGCGACCTTGCCGGCCATCATCGTGTCCGTGGCGCGACGTATCCCGTCGACCAGAGATTCCTTGCAGCCGTACTTGTTGTCGAACTTCGACTTCGTGACGCTGTCGTTGACGTTGATCGCCGGGAAGGGAAGCTGCCCGTTCCGCTGAAGGTCGTACAGGCGATGTACGCCGGTCGTCGTCTCCTCGGAGACGCCCTTGATCTGATCCCGCATCTTGGTGAACCAGCCGGGGCTTTCCTTCATCCGCTTCGCGATCTGCGCCTTGATCGCCTCCTCTTCCTCGGATTGCGGAACGGAGATCACGTCCTCCCCCGCTTCGGCGCGCGCGCCGAGGAGGATGTAAAGCGTCGCGTCGCCGCCATCGTCGAGGATCAGGTTCGGCCCGTCCGCGAACTGGAAGGAGCGGTCGAGGTAATCCCAATGCTCCACGAGGCTCTGCCCCTTGATCGCAAAAACCGGGACGCCGGACTTGGCGATGGCCGCCGCGGCATGATCCTGCGTCGAGAAGATGTTGCACGAGGCCCAGCGGACATCCGCCCCGAGCGCGACGAGGGTCTCTATCAGGACGGCGGTCTGGATGGTCATGTGGAGCGAGCCGACGATCCGCGCGCCGGCGAGCGGCTTGCTGTCTCCGTATTCCTCTCGGAGCGCCATAAGGCCCGGCATCTCCGTCTCGGCGATGTCGAGCTCCTTACGGCCGTACTCGGCCAGAGCGATGTCCTTGATGATGTAATCGTCCGCCATGGCGCCCATCTTCCCCATAATTCGTTGACAGCCGCTTAACACCGGGCCGGGCAGCGGACAACGCCGGGGAAGGGAGGAGACTTACATCGGGATGCCGGCCTTCTCGACTAGCCCGTCGCGCCAATGCGTTCCTGCCGCAATGACGCAGGAGACGCCGTCGGCGTCGGTCAAGAGAACGGTCCACGTGCCACCGACCTCGGAATGCCAGACCTCGAGGATCTTTTCGGACGACTGGAGCCCGCCGCCGGAAAAGCTCTCGTCGTATGACCCTTCGAGCCGTTCAATGACGGTCGCACGATCCGCGCAGTTGTCCTGCGCGAGAACGGCGCCCGGAACGAGGGCGGTGGCGGCGGCGATGCTAAGTGTCTTGAACATGCAGATCCCCCTTCCGGGCGACACTGCGGCCCCCGGCGGTTGTGGTCTCACACCCGGTTGGTATTGATGATTTCCTGAACAAGCCGCGAGGGCCGCAAAGGTTCCCGAGCGGTGTCAAGACCAAAAGACGGAACTGCGATATGGGCAAGCCGGCACGGGCCTGGCAACGGATGCTTTCGGGGCGGCGGCTGGACCTTCTCGACCCCACTCCCATGGACATCGAGATCGAGGACATCGCCCACGGACTGGCCTTTGTGGCACGATGGAACGGGCAGACGCAGGGAGACCATCCCTACTCCGTCGCGGAGCATTGCCTGCTGGTCGAGGAACTGCACCGGCGTCTGTGTCCGACCGCGCCGCCCCGATGGCACCTCGCCGCGCTCCTGCACGATGCGCCCGAATACGTCATCGGGGACATGATCTCCCCGGTGAAGGCTGCGATCGGGCCGGACTACAAGGCACTCGACGACCGGCTGACCGCCGCGATCCACCTGCGCTTCGGCCTGCCTGCGGCGCTTCCCGTCTCCGTCAAGGCGCAGATCAAGCGGGCCGACCAGATCAGCGCATGGCTCGAAGCGGTGCATATCGCGGGGTTCTCCGAGAAGGAGGCGACGTCCTTCTTCCGTCGCCCTCCCGCGGAGATCATCGAGGGCCTCGGCATCGCGCTGCGTCCGCCCGTCGAGGTGCGCGCGGAGTTCGTGGCGCGGCACGCGGATCTGCTGGCGCAGATAGGCTGACCCCTACCTCAGCGGACACTCGGGACCGGCGAGCCAGAGCGTCTGTTTCCGATCGCGATAGGCGCCGCGGGCCGGTGCGAGCCGGGTGAGACGCTCGGCCGCGCAGCGCTCCGGCAGACGATCCCGCTTCGTCACGAGAAGGAACGGCGCGTCCCCGCCCGGCCAGGGGAAACTCTGGGCGTAGTGGTTCATCGCCCGGCCCTCCGGCGGCACGGAGTAGATCGCGATGCCCGTGTCCCGCTCCGAGTAGAAGAGATCCGCGAGGACGTCCCTGTCATCCGCAACGATGGCCTCCGCCCCGGCGTCGCGGGCGGCCCTCACAATGGCGCCGGACATCTCGTCCCGCCCGAGATAGCGCGCCAGGATGAGCCGGTCGTCCGGCCCCGCGGCGAGGTGGGTTCCAAAGGCGGTCAGAAGCGGGATGGCGAGGCAGAAGGCTCCGTGAAGCACGAGGCTGCCCCAGAGCCACGGCCGCCCCGTCCGCCACCACCACGTCGCCGGGATCGGATGCGCGGGCGGAAAGCTCGCCCACCCCTGCCCCGCCGCGAGCAGCCATGGCACAACCGCAACGGTTCCCGCCAGATATGCCGCCGCCGCCCAGTTCGCGTAGGCCCCGCCGAGAAGAGCCTGGACGCAAACGAAGGCGACGATGGGCAGGGCGAAGAGAATCGGGACGCGAAGGGGCGCCCGGCGCAGTCCGACCCCCACCCAGAGCAGAACGGCAAAGAGCACCGGACCGAAGACGGCGAACTGACTGGCGAAGAAGGTTCCGAGGTCCCGCCAGAGCAGGCCGCCCCCGCCGCCCTCGCGAACCCAATCGGCGTTGTCCATCGTGTGCTCGACGGTCGAGAGGCCGTGAGCGATGTTCCACGCGACATTGGGCGCGACGGTGAGCGCGAAGGCCCCGAGCGCCAGAAGCGCCTGCCGCCATGTCGGCCGCGCCTCAGTGAAAAGTGCCGCGAGAGCCGCGCAGGGCAGGTAGTAGATCGCGGCGTATTTCGACAGGAACGCGAGACCGAGTGCGACCCCGGCCGCGAAGGCCCGCCCGCGTGTCCCTCCCGGAACGCCGATCCACAGAAGGAGCGCGGCGGCGAGGAAGGGGAACATGATCGTGTCGGTGGAAATCAGGTAACTGCCGACGGCGACCATCGGCAGCGTCACGTAGACCGCCGACACCCAGATCGCCGCCCCTGCCCAGAGCCGCGAGGCGATCGCGCCGAGGATCAGCGCCGTCGCGGCGTGGAAGAGAGGCGCGGGCAGGCGCACCCAGAACGGCGCATCGCTGCCGCCGAGCTCGGTCGCCGCGCGGATTACCCAGGCGATCATCGGCGGCTTGGAGTAATAGCCGAAGTCGAGCGTCTGGCCCCAGAGCCAGTACTGCGCCTCGTCCACGAACAGATCCGTGGCGTCGACCGCCAGGAGCGCGACCCGAAGCGCCGTGACGGCGAGGACGATCAGGGCCGCGCGGGGCAGCCACTCATTCGGCGTGACGACGCTTCTCGGCATGGATCAACCACAGGTTCCGCGAATAGATGAACAGCCCCATCCCCTGCCCGAGCATGAAGACGGGATCCCTGCGGTAGACCGCATAGGCGCCGAGGACGAGCCCTCCGAGGACGGAGAAGTACCAGAAGGCCACCGGAACGACGGAACGCTCCGCCTTCTCGGACGCGATCCACTGGATCAGGAAGCGCGCAGTGAACAGCAGTTGCCCGCCGAACCCGACGCAGACCCAGAGGAACTCCCCCATGCTGTCGACGTGGAGGAACTGGAATATCGCCTCGATCATGGGAGCGTCGTCTCCTCGGTGGCCCGTGCGGTCTTGCGCCGGCGGACCAGCCACATGACGCCAAGGAGGTCCGACGCGCCGGCAAGGGCGCGGCCGACATTGCCGTAATTCGACTGACCGGCACCGCGCGGGCGATGGCCGACGTCGAGGTGCAGGATCTCCCAGCCGTCGCGCGTGAAGAGCGCCGGCAGGTAACGGTGCATGTGATTGAAGTAGGGGAGCGCAAGGAAGGCATCGCGGCGGAACGCCTTCAGACCGCAGCCGGTGTCGCGCGTGCCGTCATCGAGGGCCGCCGAGCGAATGCCGTTGGCGAGCTTCGAGGCGATGCGCTTGGCCCGGGTGTCCTTGCGGTCCGCCCGCTGCCCCGCGACGAGGCCAATTCCGGGCGCAGCGGCGATGAGGGCGGCGGCGAGCCTCGGGATCTCCTCGGGCGGGTTCTGCCCATCCCCGTCCAGCGTGCAGATCAGCGCACCGCGCGCGGCGAGGACGCCCGAATGGATCGCGGCGCTCTGCCCGGCTGAGGTGGCATGGCCGAGAAGGCGCACCCGGCCGTCCCGCGCGGCGAGCGCAAGGACTTCGGCGGCGGTGCCGTCCGTCGAGCCGTCGTTCACCGCGATCACCTCGATCTGGGGCAGCCCGTCCGCCCTGTCGCAGGCCGACAGGATGCCATCGATCAGCGGGCCGGCATTGCCGGCCTCGTTCCTCATTGGAATAACGATGGAAAGCCCTGTCATGGGTGCCTCCGGGACGGCCCGCCCGCCGCGAACCAGCGGCCTGTAGCATGCACCCCCATGCCCTGCAAACGCGCCCGCCCTAGCGAAGCAGGGTCTCGCCGGGATCGAGCTTCGGCGTCATCACCACGCGGTCCTCCGCAGAGGCCGGCGCGCCGCCCGCGCGGCGTGCGATGATCTGCGCCGCGGCCTCACCGATTTCCCGGCGACAGGCATCCATCGTGGCGATCCGCCTTGGCAGACCGTTCAGCAGGGGCAGCCCGTTGAATCCCGCAAGGCCGATCTCGCCCGGGGTCTCGATCCCCCGCTCCGCCAGCTCCAGAAGCCCGCCTGCGGCAATCATGTCACTGGAGTAGTAGAGAAAATCGAGGTCAGGCACTTTGTTGAGCATATCCGCCGTCATCTCGCGGCCCTTGGACAGGCCGGAGCCTCCCTCGTAAAAGGAGCGCCCGGCCACCTCCATCCCCGCCTTCGCCAGGGCCTCGGTGAAGCCCTCGAACCGCTTCCGCGCGCGGTGGTCCAGCGGCATCTTGGTGCCCATGAAGCCGATGCGGCGGTACCCCGCGTCCGCGATCGCCTGTGCCATCATCCGCCCGGCGCGGCGGTGGGAGATGCCGACCATCGCGTCGATCGGCTCCCCGTCGGCATCCATGATCTCGACCACCGGAATGCCTGCGGACTGCAGCATCGCGCGGGACGGTCCGGTATGCTCCAGTCCCGCGATGATGACGCCCGAGGGGCGCCACGACAGCATCTCGTAGAGCACCTGCTCCTCGCGGTCCGGCCGGTAGTGGGTCACGCCGAGCACGGGTTGCAGTCCCGTATCCTCCAGAACGCTGACGATCCCGTCCATCACTTCGGGAAAGACGAGGTTCGACAGCGAGGGGATGATCACCGCGACAAGGTTCACCCGCTGGCTCGCCAGCGCGCCCGCGATCTTGTTCGGCACGTATCCGAGGCGCTTGGCCGCGGCGAGCACCTTCTCCCGGGTCGCGGAGCTGACATCGCCGCGATTTCGCAGCACGCGGGACACGGTCATCTCGCTGACGCCGGACGCCTCGCTGACGTCTCGGAGGGTGAGCGGGCGGCGCGGCGGGGGCACGTGGGTGTCCTGTGTCATCGGGCCTGAATAGCGGCTCGGGGCGGGGCGGGAAAGGCCACAGCCTATCCCAGGGCGACCAGGTGGTTGTCCCAGGATCGGGCGGCATGGGCCAGGGGCCGGACCGCGGCAGCCGCATCGAGCGACAAGAGCCCACCAAGACCGTCGGACGCAACGAAGCCGCCAGCCGCGGGCGCGATGCCGCAGACGTCGCTCCGCCTCAGGATCCCGGCAAGCGCGCCATCCAGCCCGAAGACATGCACCCGCCCGCCCCGCGGCGAGGTGATCGCAACCCGGTCGCCCGAGATCGCGACCGAGCCGGCATAGCCCTCCATCGCCACCTGCTCGGCGAACCCGGCCTCCAGAAGCTGCGGCGCCTCACCGCGAAGGTGGAGGCCGAGGAGCGGCACGCCGTCCATCGCCTCCCCCTGCCACTGCATCGCGAAGGCAACGCGGCCCTCGGCCGAGACGGCGAGGTGGCGGATGGAATCGAGGTGCAGGTCCGGATCGAGGGAGACAGTCTCCTGAACGCCACCCTCCCCCGCATAGGCAAGGTTCGGCGCCATCTGCGGGATGTTCAGCTTGTCCCGGCCGGTTTCGGGCCGCGTGAGGATGCCGCCATTGGCGACGGCGAGCGTCCTGTCGTCCGGCATGGTGCGCACCTCGTGCGGACCGATCCCGCCGGACGCGACCTCGCCGATCCGCGCATAGCCCTCTGACGCGGCCCAGAACCCGATCCGGCCCTCGCCGCTCTCGATATGGTTCTCGGTCGTCGCAAGCACCTCGCCACCATGGAGAAACGCGCCGTGACCGTAGAAATGCCGGCCCTCGGGGGCGTCGAGCCGCGCGGCGAGGCGCCCGCGCGCGCAATCGATGACGAGGGCGAAAGTGCCGGGGCGACGGGCGAAGGCGACCGCTTCGGGGCGAACGGGATGCGCCGCGGCCGCGTGACCACGTCCCGGCAGGGGGACGCGGAAGAGGTCCGCTCCCTCCGCCGACAGGCCGAACAGCGCGAAACCGCCATCCGCCTCCCGCGCCGCACCGAGATAGGCCGGGCTCCCCGCCTCCGCCCATGTCAGCTTCGGCGCCGCGGCCGCTGCCAGAAGAGAAGCCATGAAGGTGCGGCGCGTGGTCATGTCAGTCTCCGTCCATAGAGTTGAACCCGGCGGAGACGCCGAGCGCCGTGCCGAGTTCGGTGTCCAGCGTGCGCCTCAGAGCACCGAGGTCGGTCTGGAGCGCCTCGATCCGGAACCGTCCCGCGGGATCCTCGACACCGGCAAGCGCGGGATCGTCCAGCGCCTCCGCCCGCGCGATGGCCCCGCCGAACGCGTCGGTCGTTTCCGGGATCGGCGTGTTCGCAAGGGCCTCGGCAAGATCCTCGAGCGCCGTCAGCGACAGGACGACGTTCCGCACGGACCGCTCCGACCGCCACGCTTCGGCCCGGGTGGGCCGCGGGCGGTCAAGCGTGCCGAGAGGGCGGCCGAGACGCTGATCCTGGTTGTATTCCAGCCCCGTCGCCAGCGCCGTGTAGAGCGCCTGGAGCGCCTCCCGATCCGTCAGGTACGGGCTGCCGCCGGGATCGGTCAGCGCGGCGGCGAACCCGTCCGTCCACCCGGCCTCGATCTCGCCGGCCATGCGCGCAAGGTCCGCCGCGATGGCGGTGGCGAGGCGGCAGGTGTAGCTCCCGGACGCGTAGCCGGAGAAATCGGGCTCGTAGAGAAGCTGCTCAAGCGCGAAGAGCCCCCGCGCGGCGACGGAGACCTGGCCGAACTCGTCCGGGCGATCCACGATGGCATCCTCCTCCGCGATCATTCCGGCGAGGCTGCGCGGCATCATGCCCCGCGCGTCCGGCCAGAAGGATATGGCAAGGCCGCGTCCCTCCTCCTCGATGGGGCCGAGCCGCAGGTGCGCGACGCCGAGCCATGCATCGAACGCGTCGTTCCAGGGGCCCTTCAGCGCCTCGGGGGTGCAATCGGCCTCCGCCGCCGCGGCGAGGTCTGCCGTTTCGGAGGCGAATCGCGCGTGCGCGGGGAGGATGACGTCCGTCACCGCCTCATCCACGCCGGCCGAGACGAGGGAGGGCAAAAGGGCAAGGCAGAGGGCGGCAAGTCGGCGCATCAGAGGCTCTCCAGAAAACGGATCAGGTCGTCGCGCTCGGCCTTCGGCATCTCCGCCACGCGGTCCCGCGACGCCTGCGCCTCACCGCCATGCCACAGGATCGCCTCCAGAAGCGAGCGGGCGCGGCCGTCATGCAGGAAGCGGGTGTGCCCGTTCACCTGCTCCGTCAGGCCGATGCCCCAGAGCGGCGAGGTGCGCCATTCGCGGCCCGTCGCGCGGCCCTCGGGCCGGTCGTCCGCCAGACCCTCGCCCATGTCATGGAGCAGCAGGTCGGTATACGGCCAGATCAACTGGAAGGATTGCTCCGGCTGGCCATCGAGCCGCGCCGTGACGTGCTTCGGGATATGGCAGGAGGGACAGCCGGCGCCATAGAACGCCTCCTTCCCGCGCAGCACCTGCGGATCGTCCACGTCGCGCCGCTCCGGCACGGCGAGGTTCTGCGAATAGAACGTGACGAGGTCCATGCCCTCCGCGTCGATCTCGGTTCCGCGGGCATCGTCGCCGCCATGCGGGCCGGCAAGGCAGTCCGGCTGGTTCTCGGTGCAGTCGCCCGCCGGCGTGTCGAAGAGGGGAGAGGAGATGCCGATGTCGCCGGCAAATGCGCTCGCCGCCTGCTCCCGGATCGTCGCGGCTCCGGCCTTGAGACCGAACCGCCCGAGCATCGCGCGCTCCTCGAGGAACGACCAGACGATCTGCGGCCGGCCCGAGATCCCGTCCCCGTCGCGGTCTTCGGGATCGGCATGGGCAAGGATCTCCTCCGCCGGAATGGCCTCCAGAAGTCCGAGGCCGATCATCGGCGGGGCGACGCGCGGGCTGAGCATGGCGGCTTCGGAGGGCGGGCCGTAACCCGGATCCTCGAGCGTGTAGGTCGGATCGAGAAGCGTCGCCATCTCGCCGCCCGACAGCTGGATTTCGAGCTCCTCGTAAGTGATCCCCATCCGTCCCTCGGCCTTGCGCCCCGGCAGGGCGCGATCCTGGATCTGGCCGCCGTAGACCGGATCGGGCCGGGTTCGCTCTCCGCCCGGTCCGACCGAGAGGAGGAAGGCCTCGATCTCGCTCATCGGCGCCTCGTCCGCCGCCGGCACGGAGATCCGCAGGAACATGCCCGCGCCCCGGTCAGCCCCCATCGGGGGCCGCCCACGACCGTCCTTGAGGTGGCAGCGTTGGCAGGACCGGTCGTTGAACAGGGGGCCGAGGCCGTCCGAGGCGAGCGTCGAGGAGGGGGCGGAGACCCAGAGCTTCTTGAACAGCCCGTTGCCGACCTTGAAGTCCAGCTCGCGCTCGAAGGAGATGTTGCCGGACGCCTGCGAGAACGCATCCGCATCCTCGCGCGCCCGCACCGTGGCGCTGCCCCCCTGATTCGCCTCGAACGGCTCCGGCGCATCGAATGAAGTGGCGGGAGCGGTGACCTGATCGATCCGCGCGCGCTCGTCCGGTGTGCGGTGCAGGGCATCGAGATGCGTGTGCGACAGGGCCTCCGGATACATGTCCCCCTGCCCGTCCGCCCCGGCCGCGAAGGCTCCCGCCGAGACCAGTCCAGCCATCACGATGAAGTTGCCGATCGCTACAAGTCGCATAAGGGTCTTCCCGTGCCGTTCAATAACCTATAAATACACTCGGGATTTGGGAACGGCCAGCCACGGATTGGCCGGAAACAGGATCGGGACCGCGACATGACCGCACTCCGTCTAGAGTTGCCGCACCTGGAAGACGGCGACCGCGCCACGCAGGCCCTCACGCCCGACCTTGCGGCACGTCTCGCGCGGCTTCGCGTCGCGGCGCTGCGCTGCCGTGTCTCCACGCGCCTCGACTTTACCGAGGCCTGCGCCCTGATCGGTCGGGGCGGCGCACAGGACGGCCGCACGGCCGACGCGCTCCTACGCGTTCTCGGCGAGGGTCTCGGGCGTCTGCCGGTCTTCTTCCGCCCCGGCGCAGGGGATCTGTCGTTCGACGAGCGCTGGCTCGTGGCCCTTCTGAGTGCTCTCGATCGGGGGGACGAGGCCAGCGCCACCTTCCTCCTGAAAAGTCGCATCGCCCCGCATTACAGGCGTTTTCTCGGCTTCCTCGCGGCACAGGTGGCGACTGCGGACGAGGTGGCGTGACAGGGTAGAAGCGCCGCCGCCGCTTCTGCGAACGGCCCCCTCGACATAGTTTAGAATGGTTCTATATTGGCTGTCACAGGCAAGCCGACGCCAGCCGCACTTTGCGCGATACAGACGACCAGAGGACCATTTTCATGACCCAGACCGCCATTTCCCTCGAACCGAACGCCCTCGACGCCATCGCAGACGCTCTGAACCAGAGCGTCGCCGAGACCGTCGTGACCACGATGCTTGCCCAGAACTTCCACTGGAACGTCAAGGGCATGGCCTTCGGCCCGCTTCACGCCCTCTTCCAGGAGATCTACGAGGATCACTTCGTGGGCCAGGACGACCTCGCCGAGCGTGTCCGGGCACTCGACAAGCACGCCGAGGGCAAGCTTGCCGGCATGCTGAAGCGCTCCAAGGTCGAAGAGCAGGACGGCACCCAGACCGACAAGGAGATGATCCGTCTCCTCATGGAAGCCGAGCAGACCATCGCCGCGACCCTCGCCGGCGCCGGTGAACTCGCCGCCGAGCACGGCGACACGCTGACGGAAGATCTGTGCATCGAGCGCGGCCGGACGCACGAAAAGTTCGCCTGGATGCTCCGCTCCCACCTTCAGGGCTGAGGATCTCCCGACCCCGCCCGCTCGGGATCACTCGAGCGCGGCGGGCGGCACGGCGCCTTTCTTGCGACACTTGCGCAGATAGGCTGGCGCCCAGTGCGTGAAGCGCCCCATCCCGGCTTGCTGATGGATGAGAAAATCGACGAAAGCCCGCTGGAAGGCGGGCTTTTTCAATGTCTTGTACATCTTCTTCTGGGTCTTGGTCATCGAGCAGCCGATGCAATGACCTTCCCGGCGGAACTTGCAGACCCCGATGCAAGGCGACGGCATCTTCTTGGGCATGTCGCGCGTCTCCCTCGATACGAAAGGGCGGCCCCCGATCGGGAGCCGCCAAGTTCCGCTTCAGATAGGGCGCGGGCGCGCCTACTGGAAGACCGCGTTCGGGTTGTCGAGGCTGTCGGAGCCTTCCACCGTGACGTCGTCCGCACCGAGCACCGTGACCGCACGCTCGATGACGCGGGTCTGCGCGACGAGACCGTCAACCGCCGCCGTGATCAGCGCCTCGCCGCCTTCATTGCCCCGCTCAAGCATCTGGTCGTAGGAGAAGCCGGCTTCGGCGGCAGCCTTGATCTGGGCAACCTCGGCAAGGCTCGTGTCGATCGCCGCGGCGAGATCGTCCGCCAGCGCCTCGTCCTCTTCCGCAAGCAGCGAGCGCAGGGAGCTGCCGGAGACAACGCTGCCGTCCGTGCGGATATACTCGCCCTCGTAGACGTTCCGGATGCCCATCACGTCGTAGAAGTGACTGTTGTGCGTGTTGTCCGAGAAGCAGTCGTGTTCCTCCTCCGGGTCGTTCAGCATCAGGCCGAGCTTCATGCGCTCACCGGCCTGCTCGCCGTAGGAGAGGGAGCCCATCCCGGTCAGGATCGCGGTGATGCCCGCGGCCTCATCCCCGGTCACCGTGGTGCGCGCGTCGCCGCCATCTTCCCACTGGGCCGTCATCCACTCCAGATCGGAGATCAAGAGGTCGGTGGCGGCGGTCAGGTACTCGGCGCGCCGATCGCAATTCCCGTTCGTGCAGTCTTCGCCGGCGGCATAATCGCTCCAGGGACGCTCGCCCGCGCCATGCTCGGTGCCGTTCAGATCCTGTCCCCAGAGCAGGAACTCGATGGCGTGATATCCGGTCGCGACGTTCGATTCGACGGCGTCGGCCTCATGCAGGGTGCCTTCGAGCAGGTCCGGCGTGATCTCGGACGCGTCGATCTCCTCGCCTGAAAGCGTGAACGTGGGGGAGGCGACGACGTTGAGCGCGGCATAGGCGTTCTCGTCGGTGGCGCCGCCATAGGAGGAATCGACGTAATCGATCAGGCCCTCGTCGAGCGGCCAGGCGTTCACCTTGCCCTCCCAATCATCGACGATCGCATTACCGAAGCGGAAGACCTCGGTCTGCTGGTAGGGCACGCGCGCCGCGATCCAGGCGCTGCGGGCTTCCGCAAGCGTTTCGGCGGACGGGCCCGCGACGAGCGCATCCACGGCCTCTTTCAGAGTGCGGGCGCTGGCGAGGCTGTCCGCGTAGGACGCCTCGGCAATGTCCGCGTAGGTCTCGAGGACGGCGGCGCGGTCGGCGAAGGCCGGCGCGGCCCCCATCACGCCGAGTGCGGCGGCGGCCACGGTCAGTTTCAGGTGTGCCTGGTTCATGTAAGTCTCCCGGTCTTGCTGAGCCCCGCTCCCGGGGGCTGTCGCTCTGGTTCGAATGAAGGATGTGTCAGTGGCGCAGGGACGAGCCTGCATGGGTCTGCGCCCGCGCGGCAATCTGCGTGCGACGCAGAACAGCGAGGCCCACCGATTCGGAGAGATACGCCGCGGCTCCGGCGAGATCCGACCGGACGATAAGGGTCGCGATCAGCATCGCGTCCTCCCGCTCGCCCGTGGCGGCCGCCATCACCATGTTCGCGAAAGCCGACTCGTCGGCGCCGACGCAGACGCAGTCGGCGTGGTGGCAGGCGAAGGGCCTGCGACCGCGCTCGATCAGGAGCGCGCACAGATCGGCGAAGTCGGGCGCGGCCCCGTCCTCTGCCAGCTCGCACCAGACCAGCGCCTGCCCGTCCGGACCGTCGAGCCACCGGCGCAGATACCTGATGACGGTCGCCTCGGCCTCCGGCATCGCATCGAGCCGGGCGACCGGGGCGCCACCGCGGTGCCGCCAGGCCATGCTCATTTCGTGAGGATCAACTTGCCGGCGCGGGTGATGCGCAGGGTGTAGACCTGACCGTCGAGAATGATGCGGGCGCAGGAATCGGGCCCGGTCAGCTCGCGGGCATCATGGATGGGGGTCACACTCGAAGCCGCTTCGAGCAGGTCGCCCCGAGGGGTCTGGGCATTCATGAGAGTCAGTCTCCGGCAAATGGCTCACGACGCAAGTTTGCTGGCTTCCCGGCTTCGGGTGGCTCGACACGAGGGAAAGCTGACTGATTTTGTAGGGTAAGTCAAACCCCATAATCCCCCCCTCTTCTTGAGGGGACCAATCAGGGTGACATGCCCGCCCGCGCCGTCTAAGACTGCATCCCGTGCGGCCCCGTGGCTCAACTGGATAGAGCAGCCCCCTCCTAAGGGGCAGGTTGCAGGTTCGAATCCTGCCGGGGTCGCCACTTCTCAATTTTCATTGGGAAA
Organism: Tropicimonas sp. IMCC34011; assembly: GCF_003390865.1. Classification (GTDB taxonomy): domain Bacteria; phylum Pseudomonadota; class Alphaproteobacteria; order Rhodobacterales; family Rhodobacteraceae; genus Tropicimonas_B. The sequence goes on along the minus strand of NZ_QMEJ01000003.1, from coordinate 347,479 downwards.
GAAGCATATCATTGCACAAATGCGCCAAATCGCCGTTTTGGGGGTCACCCCCATTTCTGTGCGGAGGCGGCAACTCATCGGCAGGGAATGCTGAGCGTCCAAGACTGACGTTATGCATCAGCTGCGCGTAACCAGTTGATAAATTTCTCCAGCGGTTGACGCGCTGGCATGTTCTCAGGCCACACCAAATAGTATTCGCCGGCAGCGCGGGCCGGTTCTCCATATGCGGATACAAGTCGGCCGCGATCTATTTCACTTGATGCCAAATAGGACGGCAGCAGCGCGACTCCCATTTGATGGACTGCGGCCTGGGCCATGGTCGAAAACTGGTCGAACAACATCCCGGGAAGATTATCGGGCGTGTGCCCGTGGCGAACGAACCAATCCTCCCAAGCGCTTGGTCGGGTCTCCAGATGCAGAAGTGGAAACTGCAGCAGTTGCATCGGCGATGTCAGCGGCGATTCGATGAGGTTTGGCGCGCATACCGGCAAGACGTATTCCTCGGCGATATGGAGGTAATGCACGCCTTGCCAGTCGCGCGCGCCGTAATGGATCGCGGCGTCATACTCCTCGCGCGCAAAGTCGAAAGGTTGCAAGCGAGACGAGAGGTTTACTGTGACTTCCGGACAGGCGGTGGCGAAGTGGCGCAGCTTCGGCGCCAGCCAGTGCATGCCGAAAGCCGGAAGGATGGCGAGGTTCAGGCTGCCGCCTGTAGGGTTCGCCTTCAGTTTGAGCGAAGCCCGGGACAGGTCGCGCAGGCAGATACGCACCGTTTCGCAATACTCGCGCGCCGCCGGCGTGAGCCGCAGACGGACGCCGTCACGCTGGACCAGCGCTGTCGCCAGTTGCCCCTCCAGAACCTTGATCTGCCGACTGATCGCGCTGTGGGTAAGCGATAGTTCCTCGGCGGCGGCCGATGCGCTTCCCAGTCTGTCGACCGCTTCAAGGGCCAGCAGCGAACTGATTGAGGGAAGCAAGCGTCGAGGTGTCAACATGTGAGTTTTTGTCCAGCAATGTGAAATGAATATCAATATCATTTCCCATGAAAAGCTAGTTATATTTGCGGCAGCTGATTTCTACAGGCGCGGCAAGCCGTGACAAATATGAACAGACAAACCTCCTTCCGGCGTGCGCGCCTTGTGAACGCCCTGGAAATCTCGGAAATCGTCAGGATTTCCGAACGCGCGGCAACGATGCGCCTTGAAGGCCAGGACATCGTGTCCTTCGCTACGGGCGAGCCGGATTTCCCCACGCCGCCGCATGTGATCGAGGCGGCCCATGCTGCAGCGAAGGCCGGGCTGACCCGGTATCCACCGACAGCCGGCACGCGGGAATTACGCGATGAGATCGCCTCCGTTCATGCCGTGGAGACCGGCAATGTGATCGTATCGACCGGCGCCAAGCAGGTTCTTGCCAACGCGATGATGGCAACGCTCGACCCTGGCGATGAAGTGATCATCCCGACGCCCTACTGGTCGACCTATTCCGATATCGTCCGGATGTGCGGAGGCGAGGTCGTGACCATCGCGTGCTCGATGGAGGAAGGGTTCAAGCTGTCGCCTGAGGCGCTGGAGCGGGCGATCACGCCGCGCAGCCGATGGCTCATGCTGAATTCGCCGTCGAACCCGTCCGGTGCCGTCTACACGGCGGAAGAGCTTCGGGCCCTGGTCGCCGTGCTTGAGCGTCATCCGCATGTCTGGATCATTTCCGACGAGATTTATCAGCATCTGAGCTTTGCTGCGTTTGCCTCTTTTCTTGAGGAGGCCCCGTCGTTGCGGGGGCGAACCCTGATCGTCAATGGTGCGTCCAAGGCGTGGGCGATGACCGGGTGGCGCATTGGCTGGGGCGTCGGCCCGCAACCTCTCATCGCGGCCATGGCTGCGGTGCAGGGGCAGATCACGTCTGGCGCCTGCTCGATCGCGCAGGCCGCGGCGTTGGCCGCCCTGACCGGCGATCCCGCTCTGCTGGCGGAGCGCCGGGAGAACCTGCGGGCGCGGCGCGATCGTGTCGTGGCGCTCCTGAATGCGATGCCGGGGCTGACTTGCCCGACGCCGGACGGTGCGTTCTACGCATTTCCGTCCTGCGCGGCGCTTCTTACGGGAGCGGGTGGTCGGTTTGAAAGCGATGCCGACTTCTGCGCGTGGCTGCTGAACGTGGCCGGCGTCGCCGTCGTCCCGGGCCGCGCTTTTGGATTGCCCGGGCATGTAAGACTTTCTTTCGCCTACTCCGAAGACGAATTGACCAAGGGCCTCTCGCGCATGGGCGAAGCACTGGAAAGGATTTCAATATGAGTGACGGGCATGGTCCTTCGCTGTCGTCTTTTTCCTGGGAGGACCCGTTCCGCCTCGACGACCAGCTGTCCGAAGAAGAGCGCATGCTGCGCGATGGCGCGCGTGCCTTTGCGCAGGACCGGCTGCAGCCGCGCGTGCTCGAGGCCTATGCGCAGGAAAAGGCCGATCCGTCGGTCTTTGCCGAGATGGGCGAGATGGGTCTGCTCGGCCTCACCGTGCCCGAACAATACGGCGGCGCGGGTGCGGGCTACGTCTCCTACGGTCTTGTCGCCCGCGAGGTCGAGCGCGTCGACAGCGGCTACCGCTCAATGATGAGTGTGCAGTCATCGCTGGTCATGTATCCGATCCATGCCTATGGCTCGGAGGAGCAGCGGAAGAGATACCTGCCGAAACTCGCGACCGGCGAATGGATAGGCTGTTTCGGTCTGACGGAACCCGATGCCGGGTCCGATCCGGGCGGCATGAAGACCCGGGCCGCTAAAATCGATGGCGGTTACAGGCTGTCCGGGTCCAAGATGTGGATCTCCAATTCTCCCATCGCAGATGTCTTCGTCGTCTGGGCGAAGTCGGAGGCCCATGACGGCAAGATCCGCGGGTTCGTCCTCGAAAAGGGCATGAAGGGGCTTTCCGCGCCGAAGATCGGCGGCAAGCTATCTCTGCGCGCCTCGGTTACAGGCGAAGTGGTGATGGAAAACGTCGAGGTTGGCGAGGATGCGCTGCTGCCCGACGTTGAAGGTCTGAAAGGCCCGTTCGGATGCCTCAACCGGGCCCGCTACGGCATCGCCTGGGGTGCGATGGGGGCGGCCGAGTTCTGCTGGCATGCGTCACGCCAATACGGGCTCGATCGCAAGCAGTTCAACAAACCGCTGGCGCAGACGCAGTTGTTCCAGAAGAAGCTCGCCGACATGCAGACTGAGATCGCACTCGGCCTTCAGGCGGCACTGCGGGTCGGCCGATTGATGGACGATGGCCATGCCGCGCCCGAAATGATTTCTCTCATCAAGCGCAACAATTGCGGCAAGGCCCTCGATGTCGCCCGCATGGCGCGCGACATGCATGGCGGCAACGGCATCTCGGGGGAGTTCCAGGTGTTCCGTCACATGGCCAATCTCGAGACGGTCAATACCTATGAAGGCACCCATGACGTCCACGCTCTGATTCTGGGCCGGGCGCAGACGGGCCTTCAGGCATTTTTCTGAGTTTGATCTGATGGACCGCTCTGCAATCGTTCACGAGAATTTTCTGAAGCGCGTCGCTCAAGCGGATTTGCCCGCTGGACGCAGCCCCGCCGGGCCGTTGTCGCATGACGATGCTGCGTTGATTTATCGCTCCGGATGTCTCACTCGCGCGCTCGACCGCAAGAGCCGGGCAATGCAGGCGGCGGGCCAGGGCTTTTACACGATCGGCTCATCGGGCCATGAGGGCATGGCCGCCGTCGCGGCAGCGCTGATGCCCACCGACATGGCCTTCCTGCATTACCGCGACGCAGCTTTCCAGATACACCGGTCGACCCAGGTGCCCGGGCAGTCGATCGCCTGGGATATGCTGCTGTCGTTTGCCTGCTCCTCGGAAGATCCGATCGCGGGAGGGCGGCACAAGGTGCTGGGCTCGAAGAGCCTGACCATTCCTCCCCAGACGTCGACTATTGCAAGTCACCTCCCGAAGGCGGTGGGCGCGGCCTACTCCTTGGGTCTCGCCCGCCGCCATCCGCCCGAACATCGTGCGCTTCCCGACGATGCGATCATCATGTGCTCCTTCGGCGATGCTTCGGCGAACCATTCTACGGCGCAGGGCGCATTCAACGCGGCGCAATGGACGTCCTACCAGTCCCTGCCGCTGCCGCTGCTCTTCGTCTGCGAGGATAATGGCATCGGCATCTCCACAAAAACGCCGAAAGGCTGGATCGGCGCGACCTTCTCGAACCGACCCGGGCTGAAGTATTTTTCCTGCGACGGCCTCGACATGTTCGACACGCATCGCGCCGCGCTGGAGGCTGCCGATTATGTGCGCACGCGGCGTAAGCCGGCCTTCCTGCACATGCGTACAATCCGCCTTTATGGCCATGCCGGAGCGGATATGCCCACCACGTACATGTCCCGCGAGGAGGTAGAAGCAGAGGAGGCAAACGACCCTTTGCTGCATTCGGTGCGCCTGCTCGCCGAAGCGGGGATCATGGCACCCGCTTGCGCGCTGGAGATCTACGAGGAGACGAATGCGCGCGTCGAGCGGGTGGCAACTGAGGCCGTGACCCGTCCCCGCCTCAAGACGGCAGAGGAGGTCATGGCGAGCCTCATTCCGCCACCGCGCTCCTGCAGGCCGACCAACGGCCCGACGGCGGAGGCGCGGGCGGCCGCTTTTGGCGGCGAAATCAAGGCGCTCGAGCAACCGCAGATCATGTCGCGCCTGATCAACTGGGCGCTGACCGACGCGATGCTCGAACACGGCGAGATTGTTCTGATGGGTGAGGATGTCGGCCGCAAGGGCGGCGTGTATGGCGTAACGCAGAAGCTCGTCACGCGTTTCGGCCGGTCGCGGGTGATCGACACCCTGCTCGACGAACAGTCCATTCTGGGGCTCGGTATCGGCATCGCCCATAACGGTTTCCTGCCAATCCCGGAAATTCAGTTCCTCGCCTACCTGCACAATGCTGAGGATCAGCTGCGCGGTGAGGCGGCAACGCTGCCTTTCTTTTCCAATGGACAATACACGAATCCGATGGTCGTGCGCATTGCAGGGCTTGGTTACCAGAAGGGGTTCGGCGGGCATTTTCACAACGACAATTCGGTTGCCGTGCTGCGCGATATTCCGGGCCTCATTCTCGCCTGCCCGTCGAACGGGGCCGATGCCGCGATGATGCTGCGCGAATGCGTGCGGCTTGCCCGAGAGGAACAGCGCCTCGTCGTGTTCCTGGAGCCGATTGCCCTTTATTCGATGCGCGACCTGCATGAAGCCGGCGATGGCGGGTGGATGACACCCTACCCCGAACCGTCGGAACGCATCGGTTTCGGCGAAGTCGGGCAGCATGGTGACGGCACGGATGTGGCCATCGTGACGTTCGGCAATGGCGCCTACCTGTCGCGACAGGCGCAGAAGCGGCTGGAGGCGGAGGGGATCGCGACGCGCGTGATCGACATTCGCTGGCTGTCGCCGCTGCCCGAGGATGCCATCCTGGAGACCGTGTCGGACTGCCGGAAAGTGCTGATCGTCGACGAGACCCGGCGCACCGGCGGACTGGCCGAAGCACTGATCGCGCTTCTGACGGAGCGTACGGATTTGCCGCATGCGCGCCTGAGTGCCGAGGACAGTTTCATCGCAACCGGGCCCGCCTATGCCGCCACCATGCCATCGACGGACGGCATCGTGGCCGCGGCTCGGAAACTGGCGAAGGGCACAGCATGAAAACGGCGGTGGTCATCTGTCCCGGTCGAGGAACGTATAACAAAGCCGAGCTGGGCTATCTGGCCAAACACTTCCCCGACAGCACTCTTTTGGCTGATTTCGATGCGCAACGGTCCGCCAAGGGGCAGCCGACGCTCGGCGAACTGGATGGCGCGTCGCGCTTCTCGCTATCGACTCATACGCGGGGCGATAATGCGTCGGCGCTGATCTATGCCGCGACATTGGGCGACTTCCTGTCGATCGATCGCGAGCAGGTAGAGATCGTGGCGGTTACCGGCAATTCCATGGGCTGGTACTCGGCGCTTGCCTGCGGCGGCGCCCTATCCCCGCAGAACGGCTTCCGCGTTGCCAACACCATGGGCGTGCTGATGCAGGACGCGTTGATCGGCGGGCAGTTGATCTACCCCTTTGTCTGCGAGGACTGGCGGCCGAATCCAGAGAACCGTGCGAAGCTTTTGGCGCTGGTCGACGACATCGCCGGGCGGGCGGATCATGCGCTCGCTCTGTCGATCGACCTCGGCGGCATGCTGGTATTGGCCGGCAACGAGGCCGGGCTTGCCGCCTTCGAAACCGCAGTCGAGCCGGTGCAGGAACGGTTCCCGATGCGGCTCGGCAACCACGCCGCCTTCCACACCGCTCTGCAGGCGCCGGTGGCGGCAGAGGGCCGCGAACAACTGCCCCCGGCGCTGTTTGGGCAACCCGACTTACCGCTGATCGACGGACGTGGCGCGATCTGGTGGCCAAAGGCGAGCGATACGCAGGCCCTGCGCGACTACACGCTCGGCGCGCAGGTCACCGAAACCTATGATTTCACCAAAGCCATGGCCATCGCGGCGCGCGAGTTCGCGCCAGACCTGTTCATCATCACCGGCCCGGGCACGACGCTGGGTGGCGCCGTCGCCCAGTCGCTGATCCTGGCCGGCTGGCACGGCATGAGCAGCAAGGATGATTTCAAGGCCCGACAGAACAAAACGCCGCTGCTGGTTGCCATGGGCATGCAGGAACAGCGCCAAACCGTATTAAAAGGAGAAACATCATGACCCATAAAGACGTTCTTGCGGCAGCGTGCCTGAGCGAGGCCGAACTGACCGGCGGCACTCTGGGTGTGCGCTCCCCCATCGACGGCGTCGAAGTGGCGCGCGTAAAGGAAACCGATCCGGCCGATATGCCCGCAGTCATCGCTAAAGCGCAGAAGGCATTTCTCGCCTGGCGGACGGTGCCGGCACCGCGCCGCGGCGAACTCGTACGCCTGCTCGGCGAGGAATTACGGAAGTCCAAAGAAGAACTAGGCGCGGTCGTGACGCTGGAAGCGGGCAAGATCACTTCGGAAGGCGTCGGCGAAGTCCAGGAGATGATCGATATCTGCGACTTCGCGGTGGGACAGTCTCGCCAGCTTTATGGTCTGACCATCGCGTCCGAACGGCCGGGACACCGGATGATGGAAACATGGCATCCGCTCGGTCCCTGTGGTGTGATCACAGCCTTCAACTTCCCGGTCGCCGTCTGGTCGTGGAATACGGCGCTGGCGCTCGTCTGCGGCGATCCGGTGATCTGGAAACCATCCGAGAAGACGCCGCTGACCGCCATGGCCACCATGAAGATCATGCAGCGCGCGCTGGACCGTTTCGGCGACGATGCGCCGGAGGGTCTTGTCCAGCTGACCATTGGCGGCGCCGAGATCGGCGAAGCGATGGTCTCGTCGGAAGATGTGCCGATCATCTCCGCGACGGGCTCGACCCGCATGGGCTCGATCGTCGGTCCGAAGGTGATGGCGCGCTGGGGACGTCCGATCCTAGAACTGGGCGGCAACAATGCGATGATCGTCGCGCCGTCTGCCGATCTCGACATGGCGGTTCGGGCCATCGTCTTTTCGGCCGTCGGAACGGCCGGCCAGCGCTGCACGTCGCTGCGCCGGGTGATCGCCCACAACTCGATACGGGAGGAACTCGTGGCCAAACTCGTCAAGGCCTATTCCAGCCTGCCGATCGGCGATCCGCGCGACGGCAAGATGCTGGTCGGTCCGCTGATCGATCACAATGCCGTCGACCAGATGATGACGGCGCTCGAAAAGGCCAAGTCCGAGGGCGCAACCGTGCATGGCGGCAAGACGGTGACGTCCGGCGTTCCGCAAGGCGGCGCCTATGTTGAACCGGCTATCGCCGAAATGCCGGAGCAAAGCGACATCGTACGCACCGAGACATTTGCGCCGATACTCTACGTGCTGGGATATGATGACATCGAAGAAGCGTTAGCTATTCAGAACGATGTGCCGCAGGGGCTGTCGTCGTGCATCTTCACGCTGAACATGCGCGAAGCTGAGGCCTTCCTGTCGGCCGCCGGCTCCGATTGTGGCATTGCCAACGTAAATATCGGACCTTCGGGCGCTGAAATCGGTGGGGCGTTCGGTGGCGAAAAGGAGACGGGTGGCGGCCGCGAGAGCGGATCGGACGCATGGCGGGGATACATGCGGCGTCAGACCTGCACAGTCAATTTCGGGACTGAACTACCGCTCGCCCAAGGTGTCCGGTTCGACATAGGCTGAAGCGTCAGGAACGCATCAATGACAATCCACCGGGTTGAATCACGCGCCGCAGCCGCGGACATGCGTGGCAACTACTGGCATGAGGGCGTGGCCGACCATGTGCCGCGCCCCAGGGACCTGAAGTCCGCCTACGACGTCGTCATTGTCGGCGGTGGGTACTCAGGTCTTTCCGTCGCCAGTGGACTCGCGGAGCAAGGCGCATCGGTTCTGCTAATCGAACAGCATGGAATCGGTTTCGGCGCGTCCTCCCGCAACGGGGGCATGGTCGGACCAAGCTTTCACGGCCTTGGTCTTGCTGGACTGACCAAGGCCTACGGTGACACGAAGGCCCGTCAGATCCTGGCCATGGGCGTGGAGGCGGTGGACTACTGCGAGGATCTGCTTTCCAAACCGGACATGGACTGCGACCTTCGGATGTCTGGCCGGTTTCGGGGTGCCCGGACTGAGGCGGATCACCATGCGATGATCGGCGAATGCGAACGCCTCGGGGCTGCGGTTGGCCTGAGATACGAAATCGTCCAGCCTTCCGACATTCACCTTCATACAGGCTCGCGCGCCTATGTTGGCGGTATTCTGTACCCAAGGGATGGCGGCCTCCACCCCAAGAAACTGGCAAACACCCTAGCGACCCGGGCCGAAGTTAACGGCGCAACGCTGCTCACCCAGATGCCCGCCACTTCAATCCACCGTGACGCGTCGGGCTTCCTCGTCCGGACCCCCGGCGAGGATTTTCGCGCACGGCAGGTGGTGATCGCAACGAACGGATATTCGGACAGCCGCATGGCCGAGCTTCACAGGCGGATCGTTCCCATCGACGTGGCCGTCAGCGCGACGCGCCATTTGGGAGAGGAGCGGGTCCGAGCAATGTCTCCAGGTCTCCAAATGCACGGCGAAAGCGGCCGCATCTTCATCTGGTCCCGTCCGTCGCCCGATCACACGCGTTTCATCTTCGGCGGGCGCATCGCAAGCAAGTCGGCGCCGCCTGATGTGCAGAGGGCACAGATTGCAGCGGCTGTCGGCCGGCTGTTTCCCGATCTCATTGCTGACGATTTCCAGCACGTCTGGCATGGAAAGATCGCCTACACCACCGATCACTCCCCACACATTGCCCAGGACGACGGTCTCTGGCTGATCGGCGGATACTGCGGCTCCGGCGTAACCCGCTCGCTCTATTTCGCCGACAAGCTCGTGCGGAAGATGACGGGTCAGCCCGGAAGCGCCACACCACTCGACGACATCGAGTTCCCGGTCGTTCCCTTCCGAAGTTTCGCGCCTTTCGCAGCGAGGACCCTGACACGGTACTATGCCCTCCGCGATCGGCTCGACCGGCTCAGAAAACCAATCTGAAATGAGTCGACGTCAGGATGTCACCAGTGCCTCGACCTCTTCGCGGACCAGTGACAGAAAAACTTCCGACAAACCGGACCTCGGCCTGACGGTCGGGGACATCACGAAGTAACGATAGGCCAGAGAGGGTTCGAAAGGCCGAACTTCGATCTGGCCTTGCCGCTGCAATTCAGCCGCTGTGATCGGGTCGATCAGGGCCAGCCCGGTGCCCTGAACGACAAATTGCCCAACCGCATATGACAGCTGTGTGCTGATCTGGGTGCGCGCCTTAACGTTTTCAGAGGCGAAGATAGACGTGATCCGGTTCCCGGCCGAACTGTTGGTAGCAGTGAGGATAAACGCTTCGCCTTCGAAATCACTGGGGACGAGGACCTTGCGATCGCACAGCCTGTGCCCTTTCGGGATCGCGGCCACCAGTGCGGACTGAAGCAGGAGTTCGGCCGAGACGCCACGCTGCCTTGTGTCGGCTTCGGAGAAGCCGAGATCATACTGCTGCGTCGCGACGGACGCGATGACGCTTTGTGAACTTGCGATGTGCAGCGCGACGGATATGTCCGGTCGTTCCGCGCAGAACCGGTCGATAATCCGGGGCAGGAAATTCATCGCCATCGCCGGCAGCGAGACAATATGCAGGGATCCGCGCCGATGCGTCCCGATCTCCCGCGCTGATTGGGCAATGGTCTCCAATCCGACATAGGACCGCTGCACCTCTTCGAACAGGGCACGCGCTTCTGGGGTCGGAACGAGCCTCTTTTTCTCTCGCTTAAAAAGCGCATACCCGATCGTGCCTTCGAGATCGGCGAGCAATCGACTGGTAGCGGGCTGCGTAACATGGATCTGTCGAGCCGCCTCGGTCACGCTGCCTGTTTCCATCACGGCGCGAAAAGCCTCAAGTTGTCTGTGGGTTAGACGCATCTCACCTGCCCTTCTCTGACCCGGAAGTTCATAATATATTTGCATGAATTAATCTATTTTAAAGATTTGACTTATGGTTCCTGTCTGAGAGCATGAGAGGAATAAAGATCAATCAGGGAGTAACTTCTAAATGCGCAAATTAACTATAATGAGCCTTCTGCTCGGCTGTACCGCGACCATGGCCGTCGCACAGGAAAAGACGTTGTACTTTGCCTCGTACGGCGGCTCGAACGAAGAGCTCTACAAGACGGTACTGATCCCGAAATGGCAGGAGACCGAGGCGGGCAAGGACGTCAACGTCGAGTTCGTTGCGGGCAATTCGACCGATACCTTGGCCAAGCTGCGTGCCCAAGAAGGCAACCAACAGATCGACGTCGCGATGATGGACGACGGTCCAATGGTCCAGGCAATAAGCTTCGGCTACTGCGACACGGTTCGCGAGGACACCTTCGAGGGCCTCTATGACGTGGCCCGATTCCCGGAAAGCAAGGCCGTGGGCGTTCAGCTGATCGCGACCGGACTGACCTACAACACCGAGCTGTTCGAGGAAAAGGGCTGGGATGCGCCGACCTCCTGGAACGATCTGAAGGACCCGAAATACAAGGGAATGGTCTCCGTCCCGCCGATCACCAATGGCTATGGCCTTCTGACGCTGATTGTCATGGCTCAGCTGGACGGCGGCGGAGTTGACGAGATCGAGCCGGGGTTCAAGGCTTTCGAGGACGAGATCGATCCGAACGTCCTGACTTACGAGCCCTCATCCGGAAAGATGTCCGAGCTGTTTCAGAACGGTGACATCGCGTTGTCCGTCTGGGGCAGTGGCCGCGCCAAGTCCCTGGCCGATACCGGATTCCCCGCCGCCTTCGTCTATCCCGAGGAAGGTGCGGTCGCGCTGATGACAGCGGTCTGCCCAGTCGTGGGATCCGACGTGCCGGATGCGGCGCAGGACTTCATCCAGTTCGTGACGTCGCAGGAGACGCAACAGTACCTTGCCGACACCAAGGGCTCTGGCCCTGTCAACGGCTCAGTCACGCTTACGGACGAGCAGGCAGCGTCGATGCCTGTCGGCGAACGTGCCGAGAAGATGATCGCCGTCGATTATACCGTCGTGAATGACAAGCGCGGCGAGTGGACCGAACAATGGACCCGGCGCCTTGAACGCTAGGACTGTCGAGCAGTCCGGAACCTCGGTACCGGGGCAACGCCCCGGTATCCAACACAAAACGTTCGAATACAGGCCACCCAAATGACTTTTCTCAGGCTTGAAGACCTGACCAAGAGATTCGGCGAGTTCACGGCAGTCGAAAACGTAGACCTGTCGATCGAACGCGGCGAATTCGTGTCGCTCCTGGGTCCGTCCGGATGTGGCAAGACGACGACGCTGCAGATGATCGCCGGCCTGCAGGAGCCGACAGCCGGGCGGATCGTGCTGGGCGGCACCGACATCACTCGCCTACCGCCAAACAAGCGTGGCCTGGGCATCGTTTTCCAGAGTTACGCCCTGTTCCCGCACATGGACGCGACAGGAAACGTGGCCTTCGGACTTGAAATGAAGGGCATCGGGCGCTCGGAACGTCAGGAACGCGCGCGGGCGGCCCTGAAGCTTGTGAAGCTCGACCACCTTGCAGACCGTTTCCCGAAAGAGATGTCCGGTGGCCAAAGACAACGTGTGGCGCTGGCCAGAGCGCTGGTGATCGAGCCGCCGGTCCTTCTGCTTGATGAACCGCTTTCGAACCTCGACGCCAAGCTGCGTGAAGAGATGCGGATCGAACTGCGTCTGTTGCAGCAAGAGATCGGCGTTACGACAATTCTTGTCACCCACGACCAAGAAGAGGCGCTTTCGATGAGCGATCGCGTGGTCGTCATGGAGGACGGGCGTATTGCCCAGATCGCCGCACCGCTCGAGCTGTACGAACGCCCCCGCGATCTCTTCGTGTCGGATTTCGTCGGAAAGACCAATCTGCTGGAAGCCCGTGTTCTATCCGCAGGAGAACGAGGGAGTGTCGTGGGCATCGAAGGACACCAGATAGACCTGCCGGGGACAGACCTTGGCAAACTGGACAAGGTCACACTGTCCCTCAGACCCGAGAAGTTGGTGATGTCCGATGCCGCAGACGGTGTGGAAGCAAAGGTGCTGGCAGCGATCTTTCTGGGCGCGAACTGGCTCTACAGGGTGCAGACCCCGATCGGGGAGCTTTTCGTGACACAGCCGAACAGCGGCCGCCCAGGGTTTTCCAATGGCGACAAGACATGGCTGAGCTGGCCTGACGGAGCCGTCAACATTTTCTCGGCGGAGGGTCGGTTCGATGAAACGCATTAACGCCACGCCGTACCTTTTGACCGCTCCGGGAGTTCTGTTCTTCAGCGCACTCCTCGGAGCGCCGATGGTGATGACGCTTCTCCTCAGCCTGCATTCCTATGACTACACCTTGGGAATCCAGGATGACTGGACACTCGCCAATTATCTGGATGTCTTCACGGACTCCTACTTCTACGTCATTTTCGGACGCACCCTGGGTCTGTCGCTGCTCGTGACGGTCCTGTGCATTCTGATCGGAGCGCCCGAGGCCTACATCCTGTCGCGGATGCGCAATCCTTGGCGGTCCATTTTCCTGCTTGTGGTACTGGGACCGCTTCTTGTGTCAGTGGTGGTCAGAACGCTCGGCTGGGCGATCTTGTTCGGTGGCAATGGCCTTCTGGCGAAAACGACCGCCGCGCTCGGTCTGGGCGAAGTCAGCCTGATGTACACCATGACCGGTATGACCGTGGCATTGGTCCACGTGCTGGTACCGTTCATGGTGATCCCGGTCTGGGCATCGCTCCAGAAGATGGATCCACAGAGCGAGGATGCGGCCCTGACGCTGGGCGCCTCTCCCTTCACGGTCATCCGCCGGATCACCCTGCCGCAGATCACGCCGGGGATCCTGTCTGGCAGCATCATCTGCTTCGCCCTTACGGCCGCCGCCTTTGCCACACCGTCGATCATCGGCGGCCGCCGCATGAAGGTGGTCGCGACGATGATCTACGACGAATACAAAAACACCCTGAACTGGCCCATGGGCGCCACGCTCGCCGCACTCCTCCTGTTTGCCAACATCGTCATCATCACGAGTGCGAACCGTCTGGTCGAACGACGCTTTGCCAAAGTGTTCGAGTGAGGTCAGCCATGCGTCGTCTCGGTCCGCTTTCATACATCTTCCACACCATCTTCGTGATCTTCATCCTGGCCCCCCTGGCTGTCGTCGTGCTGGTCTCCTTCACGTCCAAGGGCTATCTCTCGATGCCGACGGATGGATTATCGCTGCGTTGGTTCAAGGCAATCTGGGACGCTCCCGAGTTCATCGAAGCGTTCTGGTTTTCGGTTTGCCTGGCCTTCGTGTCAGCCAGCGCAGCAACCCTTATCGCCGTTCCCGCGGCACTCGCCCTTGCGCGGATGACCTTCCACGGACGCGCAGCGATCTCGTCTTTCCTGTTGTCGCCGATGCTGATCCCGCACCTCGTTCTGGGGGTCGCGTTTCTGCAATTCTACAGCCGGCTCGGCATGGGTGGGACGTCAGTGGGTCTGACCGCGGCACATATCGTCGTGATCATGCCGTATGCCGTCCGACTGTCGCTGGCGTCGATCACCGGCCTGCCGCGCGACGCGGAACAGGCTGCACTGACCCTTGGCGCCAGCCGGTTTACCGTGTTCAGGCGCATCACCCTGCCCCTGATCCTGCCCGGCGTCGCAGGAGGGTGGCTTCTGGCCTTCATCAGCAGTTTCGACGAACTGACGATGAGCGTCTTTGTCGCCGCCCCCGCCACTCAGACTCTTCCAGTCAAGATGTACAACCATATCGTCGAAACCATCGACCCGCTCAGCGCGTCGGTCTCGACCGTAACGATCGTCATAACCTTCGTCGTGATGCTGCTGCTCGACCGCCTTTACGGGATCGACAAGATCTTCATCGGGAAAAGCTGAGATGACCGTGCTGGTTATTGGCGGCGGTGTAGTCGGTCTGTCCGTCGCGTGCGGACTGCTCGATGCCGGTGAGAAGGTCACCGTGATCGACGCGAGGGACGACGACCATCGCGCCTCACGGGGGAATTTCGGCCTGATTTGGGTGTCCGGCAAGGGTCGGACTGCCATCGACTACTCGCGCTGGACCCGCCGCTCGGCTGCCCTTTGGCCGGATTTCGCGGAGGAGCTGGAAGAGATAACGGGCAAGACGCTCGGATATGCTATCGAGGGGGGGCTCGACTATTATACTGATAGCGAGAAGCTCGACGCCAGAGTTGCAGCGCTCGAAACCTTCCGGCTGGAGTGGGATGGGGATTATCCATTCGAAGTCCTCGACCGTGCCGCCCTCCTGCATCTCGAGCCGGCCATAGGACCTGAGGTCGTAGGCGGCATCTTCTGCCCGATGGACGGCCACGTGAATCCCCTTCTCCTGCTACGCGCCCTGTCGACAGCTTTTGTCGCAAAGGGAGGAAAGCTAAAGTCGGGCGCACCGGCGGCTGAGGTTTCCGCAGCGGACCACCGGTTTCAAGTTACGATGAGCGATGGCGCCACTCTCACGGCAGAACGGCTTGTACTTTGCGCCGGCCTCGGGGCCGCGAAACTTGGCCCCATGCTGGGCTTCAGGGCCCCGGTCCGACCACAGCAGGGACAACTCCTGATCACCGAAAAACTGCCGTTCTTCATCAATCACCCCTCGTTGTCGATCCGTCAGGTGAATGAAGGCGGTGTGCAGATCGGCGCTTCCAAAGCCGAAGCCGGTCTGGACGATCGAGAGGATACTGCGACCCTGACCGCGATGGTGCGTGATGCAATCCGGATTTTTCCGCGTCTGGCTAGTGCGCGTATGGTCCGAAGCTGGGCGGCCCTTCGGGTCATGACGCCAGATGGATTGCCGATCTATGAACGATCGGACGCCTACGCCGGGGCGAGTTTCATAACCTGCCACAGCGGAATTACCCTGGCGGCCTCGCACGCCGGTCCGATTGCCGACTGGATCCTCGGGAAAAATTCTGCACCGGACCTTTCGACCTTCAACGAAAGCCGGTTCGATGTTTGAACCTGTCACCCCGCCGGATAGCGCAGATGCGGACCTCACCTTCACGTTCGACGGCGCAGAGATCCAAGCTTCGACAGGTATGACGGTAGCGGCTGCGCTTCTTGCCCGCGGGTATCGCCGATTTCGAAGGTCTTCCGCGGCGAGCGAGAACACTGGCCCCTACTGCATGATGGGCGCGTGCTACGGCTGCATCGTCGACATCGATGGAACAAGCGTCCAATCCTGCATGACACCCGTCGTGGCAGGTCTGGTCGTGCGGTCCCTCTTGCCGAGCGGAGATGACACATGACGGTCCGACCGGCGGACGCCGATCTGATTATAATAGGCGCAGGTCCGGCCGGACTAGCCGCTGCCGACGAAGCCCGCAGGTATGGTGCTCGGGTAATCCTGCTCGACGAGCAGCCCACACCCGGCGGCCAGATTTACCGAAATGTTCTTTCTGCGACGCCCGGGCACGACCGCCTGCTTGGTCGGAGTTATTCCTCGGGTCGCAGCCTTGCGAACACTGCCCTCGACAAGCGCATTGATTACCGGAGCGGTGCCGTGGTCTGGAAAGCCTCTGCGGAAGGATCGGTCTGGTACAGCAGCAAGGGGCGCAGCTGCATGGTCACTGGTCGGCACCTGCTCCTCGCGACAGGTGCGCTGGAACGCCCGGTCCCCGTCCCTGGATGGACGCTGCCCGGGGTGATGACCGCCGGTGCGGCCCAGATCCTTCTGAAGAGCGCCGGTACCGCGCCGAGAGACGCGGTGCTCGTCGGGTCGGGGCCGCTGCTGTACCTCCTCGCCCGCCAATTGTTAGCGGCGGGATTTCCCCCGAAAGCCATCGTGGACACGCGGTCCGGGCAGCAGATGCGATCCGCCCTGAGACATGCGCCCGGTGCGCTGCGGTCTTGGCGGGTATTGTACGAGGGCTTGCGACTGATCTGGTCGCTACGGAAGAGCGGTGTCGCTTGGTTTCGTGGCGCCGAAGAGGCACGGATCGAAGGGACGGACACCGCGAACGCAGTCGCATTCCGGCACGGCGGCAGGCAGCACCGCATTGAAACGCAGATCGCACTTTTGCATCAGGGCGTAGTCCCCAATACACAACTTTCTCGATCCCTCGGGCTGCCCCATTGCTGGGACGAAAGCCAGCTCTGCTTCCGTCCGCAAACGAACGCCTATGGAATGACGCCCTCTTCAAATATCAGCATAGCAGGTGATGGGGCCGGCATCCTTGGGGCAAAAGCCGCGGAATTCTCGGGTCGGATCACTGCGCTCGGCGCCCTGTCGGCACTTGGAATGATCAGCGAGCCGGAGAGGGACAGACTCGCTCGCCCCTATCTAAGACAACGAGGCCGGGAGGCCGCGATCAGACCGTTTCTTGAAACGCTCTACGCGCCCCCTGACGATATTCTTTGCCCGGTCGGAGAAACCGTCGTCTGTCGATGCGAAGGCGTAACTGCAAAGGATGTCCGAAGGTTTGCTGACCTCGGATATCATGGCCCAAATCAACTCAAGGCCTTCTGCAGATGCGGGATGGGACCCTGCCAAGGCCGCTATTGCGGGCTCACCGTGACCAATCTGTTGGCGATGCATCACAAGTTGCACCACGAGCAGATCGGCTATTTCCGTGTCAGATCACCCATAAAGCCAATCACACTGGCGGAATTGGCAGGAGGAGTAAGCTGCTCTGGCCGGGACCAATAATTTCGTAAATTACAAGTAAAATAAAGTCGCTGATCAAAAAAGCTAGCAGCAACCACTTTCAAATCTGTCTGCTTGTAGAGCCCCCCTGAACGCAAGTTCCACTTCTTGCTTCGCTTGACTTTGGAAATATTTCGACATCAGTTACCCACGAGCCAAGGCGGCTCGCCTGAGCGGTCATTCCCTCAGACACAATTCTCTTACAACCACAACGATATATAGAAATATTTCAGCAATGCTACCTGGCTCTTCATTTCTTGATGACGTGAACAAGATGTTCTCCGACGCGGCGCAGCTGATGTTGATGGAGGACGGGCTCGCGAACAAGATCAACGTCTGCAACGCCTCCTATATCACCCGTTTCGGGGTGCGACTGCGGGGTAAGATGCACACCTTCGAGGGCTGGCGCTCGGTCCATTCCAATCACCCCAGCCCTGCCAAGGGCGGTATCCGCTATGCACCCTACGCCAATCTTGATGAAGTCGAGGCGCTCGCGGCCCTCATGACCTACAAATGCGCGCTCATGGATATTCCCTTCGGTGGCTCCAAGGGCGCGCTCAAGATCGACCCCACCGAATGGGAACCCCATGAGCTCGAGCGGATCACCCGCCGTTTCGCTCAAGAACTCGCGCGGCACGACTTCCTCAGCCCAAGCCAGAACGTCCCGGCCCCTGATGTGGGCACAAACGAGACGACGATGATCTGGATCGCCGATGAATACCGCCGCATGAAGCCCACCGACATCAACGCCTCCGCCTGCGTAACCGGAAAGCCGCTGGCCATGGGCGGCATCGAGGGGCGTATCGAGGCGACGGGGCGCGGTGTGCAGTACGCCCTTCAGGAGTTCTTCCGTCATCCGCAGGATCTGTCACGGACGGGCCTGCCCGAGGGCCTCGCGGGACGCACTGTTGTGGTGCAGGGGCTCGGGAATGTCGGCTATCACGCCGCCAAATTCCTCAGCGCCGAGGATGGCTGCCGCATCGTCGCGGTGGCCGAGCGCGATGGCGCCATTCGCAATCCCGACGGTCTCGATATCGAGGCGCTGAAGGCACATGTATTGGCCACGGGCGGTGTCGAGGGGTTTGCCGGCGGGACCTTTGAGCGCGACGGGACAGCTGCCCTGACCGATGCCTGCGACATACTGATCCCCGCCGCGCTCGAAAGCGTCATCACCGAGGAAAACGCCCCCGACATCCAAGCCCGCCTGATCGTCGAAGCGGCCAATGGTCCGATCACCTACGCCGCCAACACGATCTTGCGCGAGCGTGGCATCGTGATCATTCCCGATCTTTTCGCAAATGCTGGCGGCGTCACGGTGAGCTATTTTGAATGGGTCAAGAACCTGACCCATATCCCTTTTGGATTAATGGAGCGCCGTCGAGACGAACGCGGCCACCGAATGCTGACCCAGTCTATCGAGACCATGACAGGCCGCGCCTTTCCCGCCGATACCGCGCTCGAGCTCACCACCGCCGCGCGCGAGATTGACCTCGTTCGCTCAGGTCTCGACGACAAAATGCGCTCCGCTTATGCCGAGATGTCGGCACTTTGGAACAGCAACCCCGCGATCCCGGATCTGCGCACCGCCGCCTACACCATCGCCCTGCGGCGACTCGCCGAAGTCTACAAGGCTCTCGGGATCTGATAGCCTCGCATTTGTTTTTGAGGACAGCTGGAAGGCCGCCGTCCCGGCCCAGTTTGCCAAGGCGCTGGGATCGATCCGGATGCCGGGGCGGGCCAGGATCTGGCTCTACCTGTAACACGGCAGGTGGTCCACGAACTTTGATACCAGGACGTGGGCGATGGCACCTTCGGCCGGCAGGCCACCTTCGATCAGCCGGGGCCCGGATGCTGCATGCATGATCCCCTGGGAGCAGACGCGGCAGGCATACTTCGGCCGAATGTCGACCAGCGCCTGGAGCTGCGCAGGCACGATGTCCAGCCGCTCGAGGCGACCATCGGGCTTTGCTGCCACAACTTCTATCCGCCTGTGGGTACGCGATTTGTCGAAATGAGCTGGCGTTCCACCCGGACAACCGGGCCAATTCCCGCGAAAACCTACGTTCAGTTCACAGCCAACCTGCTGCCAAGCAACTCACCGCTGTCGCTGAGCAGCGGGTAGGCGATCATGGCGAAATTCGTGTTCACGGCCTTAAGCCCGCGCAACACGTTCAAATGGATGCTGCTGGTCTCAATCGTCTCGGAAAGTCCCTGTTTCAGCCGGTAAAGATGCTGTTTCTCCAGCCGTTGAGCGAGATCACGGACTAATTCCTTCTGTTCGACAAGTGATCGTGCCAATGACGCATCCTCGTTCATCAAAACGGAAATCGAAAGCTGAACGTTGCGGTAGACTGTGTCGTGAAACGCCGACAAATCCTGCCAGCCTTCCTTCGAAAAATGGAGATTTTCTAGGCTCATGGTTTCTGCCAGCAAGACGATCTTTCGAGAGATGATGTCGGCTGCGGATTCCACGTTTGCTGCGATACCGGCGAGCTCAACGGCCTTTGCGCCGATCTTGTCCTCGCTATCCTCGCCGTCCTTACCGTGAATGCTAGTCAGATAGATCCGCAAATTGAGTGACCGCCGAGCGACCTCCTGATTGTCGTGGCGTATCCTTTGTGCGGCGACCTCATCAAAGGCCTCAAACAACGGCAGTACCCGTCGATGCATGGCTTCAACCTGCCCGCCAATGTGGACCAATTCCCTGATAGCGCAGGAAAAGGCGCGGGCGGGATGATCCAAAGCGTCGCGATCGAGTGCAGAGCTTTGCACAGCGATGTCTGGATCATTTCCGCTGTCATCGATCAGGTAAGAGGTCGCACGAAAAATTGGACCGGTGAGCGGCAAACACAGCAAAAGCAAAAGACAGTTGAAAACCAAATGCAGGTTCAGAGATTGACGGGCCGGCTCGGATCCGAGAAGGGAGGCAAGCCCCGGAAAGACAGTCAACACATAGAGCATGCCAGCTGCACCGCCACCGCGCAGTACTAGATTGGCCAAGACTGCACGTCGCACCATGACATCGGATTTGAGAGTAAGGAACAGCGCAATGAACGAGCCGCCGAGATTTGCGCCCAGCACCATCGCAAAGGTGGCTTCAACCGGCATGATGCCCTGGCCGGCCATTGTCACAAACAGCAAGACCGCGGCGACGCTCGAATGCACCAACCAGGCAAAAACCGCTGCCATTACGAAAGCTGCAGCGGCTTCATCGGCTAGATAGAGGATTACGGTCTGGCTTTGCGCGCTGTCGATTAGCGGATGACTTGCCGCCCGGATAAGATCCAGCGACATGAAAAGCAATGCCAGGCCGATCAGGATACGCCCGATCTGGCGAAGGCGCCGGTGGCTGCTGCGCAAAAACGTCACGACACCGCCCAGCAGCAGGACCGGGGCAATCAAAGCAAGTGATGAATTCAGAAGCTGTGTGACAATTGCCGACCCCAGATCAGCCCCCAGAAGAATCGCAAGACCCGAAACGCCGCTAATGGTACCAGCTGAAACGAATCCGGCCATCAGTACAGCCACCGCGGTCGAACTTTGCAGCAGAACCGCCGCACCGGCTCCGCAACCCGCCGCACTAAGCCTGTTAGATGTCGACATCCGCAACCAACGGCGCAGCTGACCGCCGAATGCGCGCTCGAATCCGGTTCGAACCAAGCGGACAGACCAAATCAGTAATGCCGCAGCGCTTGCAAGATTGAGTAGGACGTACAGCGAACTTTCTAACATTTTATTCCCAACGGGTGATATTCAAGCACGTCAATGGCGCCTCATTCAGGAATTCCACGCAGAAACCGCTTTGATCTATGATGTCGGCCTGCCGTTTGGTGCGGCTTATGGCATGGCGACAGATAGGTCGCTGACCTTGAGCCCTACCTCTTCGCAGCTAGCTGCAATTACATGGCCTGCGCGCAGTGCCGGCGTGTAGGTCTGGGTTCCCTCGACCTTTGCCCATCCGTCGGCTTCTTGCAGAACCAGAAGCCCAGCAGCGTGGTCCCATGAGTTCAAATAACGAGACCGCAGAAAATCAGCCTGTCCCGAGGCAAGCTGACGATATTCATGGCACGAACACCGAATATCCTGAATCTGATAGACAGAGTCGAACCCGCGCATCAGGTCCGCCCTTTCCTCCGCTGGATAATTGTCGAACGGCAAAAAGCCTCTTGCGGTACCAAGCGGTCGCGCCGACCGGCAAACCACCTGCTTCGGCGTCGTGGTGCTGCTCGCGTAAAATGCGCCTTCGCCACGAGACGCGCAGATCCAATCATCAAGTACTGGATCGTAAAGCAGTCCGAATACCGTCTCGCCGTTCTCGACCACTGCAAGAATCGTTCCAAACACGGCGAGGCCCGCGACAAAATTTTGTGTTCCATCAATCGGATCGATAATTACACAGGTGCCCGCGGTTCCGATCGCGTCGAGTATCTGAGGCCGCTCTGAAGCAGCTTCCTCCCCGACAACAACAGCATGGGGCAGAATTTTTGCAACCGCAGCGCCAATTGCTATTTCCGCTGCGCGGTCGGCATCCGTGACAAGATCTTTCGCATCTCTCTTTGTCCCCACCTCAAGCGAAGCAAGGTTGCGGAAATGCGGCATGATCTCATTCCGCCCGACGCTCCGCACGGCTTCGCTCAGATCTTCGATTTGTTGCTTCGTTAGATTCAAATTAGAAACCCTTCCTATTCCGAGGGGACGTATGGAAAATGCTGTGGTGTGACCACATACCTCCCGTTTTCGTCGACTTCGTATACATAATAGAAGTCTTGGAGACCCCTGAACAGAATCGGTGACGAACCGAAGGGCAGATCCGGAGCAAAGGCACTGGTCGTGCTACCAGCCACGAAACAGCCCGCCCCATCTATCCGGCCCTGATAAGGCCGGTGCACGTGGCCTGACAGGATTAGTTTCGGCCTTTCGGAGCGTTTGATGATATCATGGAGTTCAGCGATGCCCTCCAGTTGCGATACGGCATCGAATTCCTGCAGACCCGTCGTGATCGGAGGGTGATGCATTACGATGACAAGCGGCGGCGCGCCGCGGCGCGCGGATTCACGCTCAATTATTTTCATCGCGTCGGCTTTAATTCTACCGGTGGTCTCACCTTCGATGCAGGTGTCGATCCCCAGCAAACACAGCCCCGGCAATTCAACGACCTTGTTGGTGATGTCCCATGAACTTAGCGTCGGAAACTGGTCGAGACAGTTGTAATACACGGCCGGACCGTCATGATTGCCGGGCACCATGTAAACTGGCAGGCCAATTTGGGCGAACATATCCTCGAACTGTCGGAAAGATGCAAATTCTGCATCCTCCGTGACGTCGCCAGACACCACTACGAAATCCAGAATCTCGCTGATTCTGAGAATATCACGCGACAACTGTTCGACGATCGCGGCAGCGTCGGCCCGCACCCCCGCGACTAAGGTTTGGCTGAGGTGAAGATCGCTTATATGGGCAAATCGCATGTGGCTCTCCATAGCAGGCAGCAGCGCTGTTCCGAATTCATGCGGCTATTTAATTCCGGCGCGCATAAAGTTCACGACGAACTGGCGCTGGAAGATAAGAAAGGCAATGATGAGCGGCGCGGTCGTCATCAACGTGGCCGCATTGACTAGAGACCATTCGACGCCGCTTTCCACGGTGGCAAACACACTCAGGCCTACAGTGACCGGTCGTACTTCCGGTGAGTTGGTGACGATTAGGGGCCAGAGGAAATTATTCCAGTGGAAGCTTATCGAAACCAGTCCGTAGGCCAGATAGACCGGCTTGGCCAAGGGCACATACACATTCCACAGCACCCGCCATGCACCTGCGCCTTCAAGTTGCGCTGCCTCGTCCAGGGATTTGGGAACGCTCATGAAGGTTTGCCGCAACAGGAAGATGCCGAAAGCCGAATTCAGGTAAGGCAAGGCAATTCCCAGAATGGTATCGGTCATTCCAATACGCGATAACGTTAGGTAATTTTCTACGATCAGGATCTCGGGGGAGATTAGAAGCTGCACCATAATCAGCGCAAAGAGAAAGCCCGCCCAACGGAACCGGTAACGGACAAAGGCATAGGCCACCAATGTGCAGAGAATGAAGTTCGCAACAATTACGATTGCAATTAAGATGAAGGTGTTTGCGAAATAGAGCGCAAAGGGAGCTGCATTCCACGCCTGCACAAAATTTTCGAAAGAGATTGGCGCATCCCATCTGAAATTTGCCGAGTATTTCTCGTCATGAAAGGCCGTCCAGACAGAGTAAAGAAATGGCAACCCCCAAACTCCGGCTAGCACAAAAGCCAAGGCGGTCATCAGTATCCTGTTCAAATCCCTGGTCATTGGTAATGCGTCTTTCTGTCAAGAACCCAGAATTGGAAGGCCGCGAGGGCGCCGAGAAGCGCAACCATCAAGACGGTAAGCGTTGCGCCGTATGCAAAGTCCCGCTGCCGGAAAGTAACTTCGTAGATGTAAAACAGTAGCAGCGCGCTGGAATTGTCTGGCCCGCCCTTAGTCATCACAATGATGTGGTCTATAAGCCGGAACGCATTGATCAACGCATTAACCGCCACAAAAATTGTCGTGGGGCGCAGTAGCGGAAAGATCACGTCGAAAAACACGCGGACCGGCCCTGCCCCTTCCAGCCGGGCGGCATCCTTGAGGTTTTCAGGTACTCCCTGAAGGGCGGCCAGATAGAAGATCATGAACAGTCCGGCTTCTTTCCAGACGGCCACCACCATCATCGATGCCAGCGATGTTTCGGTGCTGCCGAGAAAATTGATGGTGGGCAAGCCGACCGCATTCATCATCTGCGAAGCAAGTCCAATCCCCGGCGCGTAGAAGAACAGCCATATGTTGGCTACCGCCACGAGCGGCAGCATTGTCGGTAGAAAGAAGGACAGCCGCATCAGGCCTGTACCCGGGAAACGGGAATTTACCAGCAACGCCATGCTTACTGACAAAAAGATAGCGGCCGGGATGGTGCCAAGTGCGTAAAGGCCGCTGTTGGTCAGCACCTGCATTAACTTGTCGTCTGCAATCATCGCCTCGTAGTTCTCCAACCCGACAAAGCGGGATGGGCGACGGGAACTGGCGTTGTTCCAGAGCGAGTTGATGATTGCCTTTACTGCGGGATAATGGGTGAACGCGACCAGGAGCGAGCAGGGCAGGACCAACAGGACGAAACCAAGGCCAAGGGGAAGCCTTTTGTTCATGACTTTGAGTACCTCTGTACGAGCTTGAAGTCTCCGCGCCCTGGAACGGTCCGGAGCGCGGAGGTCATCAATCTGTCAATCTCTGAAAAGGTGACGCGTTAGTTGTAATCACCTAGCACAGCGTCAGCTTCTTCCTGCGCTTCGGCGAGTGCCTCAGCCGCGGTACTGCCACCTGTAACTACGCTTTCGATTGCATCGACCAACGATTGAGTGACTTTCGCCCGCTGAAACGTCGCAAATTCGCGGTAGGCATGTGGCAGCTGGTCAAGTGCCACGAGCGCCTGCGGCAGTTCGGCGGCATATTCCTCCATCTCGGGCGTTTCCCAAGCGTCTGGGCGAGGCGCGACATAGCCAGTCGCAATGCTCCACGTCGCCGCATTTTCCGGCGCGGTCATGAACTTGATGAAGTCTAGGGCTGCGTCACGTTCTTCCTCGGTAGTGTCGCTGAAGATGTAGAAGTTTCCGCCACCAAGCGGTGCGCCAGGACCGTCACCACCCGGCAGGAAACCCACACCCCAGTCAAATTCTGCATTCTCGTTGATGAACGACAGATTGCCGGTCGAGGTCCACATTGTAGCCGTTTGACCTTCGAGAAAGGCCTTCGGCGTATCACCCCAGGAAATACCTCCCGGCTGCATTACGCCTTCATCGGACAACTGCTGAAGAAACTCCAATGATTCCCTTGCCGCAGGCGTGTCGAACCGGGCTTCGGTTCCGGTTTCAGTCGATAGCACATCCCCTTTGGAAACCACGAGTCCGCCGAACAGCCACGCTCCGCCAAGTCCCAAAGTGGGAATTCGTGTACCCCATTGGGTAACGTTGCCGTTGTCATCGGTGACGACCAGCTCTTTGCCCATCTCTATCATTTCGTCCCACGTCTCGGGAGGGGACTCCGGATCAAGCCCCGCTGCGCGGAACGCGTCCTTGTTGTAATACAGCACCGGCGTCGAGCGCTGGAATGGAATGCTGTAGGTCTTGCCCTCAAACTTTGCGTCAGACATGAACGCTGGGTAAAAACCGTCCATCCAGGCCTGATCTTCGGCCGAGTTTGCAATGTCCGAAATCGGAAGAATGACATCTTCTTCGACCAGGGTGAACAGATCGATCGCAAGCAGGACGGCCACTTGAGGCGGATCACCGGCTTGCGCAGCCGTCAATGCCTTTGTTGTCGTTTCCTCGTAGTTGCCGGCATAGACGGCCTCGACCGTATGCTGTGGGTTCTGTGCCGCCCATGCGCTGGTCAATTCTTCAATCGTCGCGACCGCAGGCGCGTTCACGCCCACCGGGAAATAGAATTCCAGATCAGCCGCGTGCAAGCTGGTAGCGCTTGCCCCCGCGAGCGCCGCCATCACGAACGGCATTGCCGAGTTCCATTTGTAAGTCATTATTTTCTCCTCCCTTATATTGTTGTGGGATCCTCCAGATCCCGAGGTATTACCGTGAAACGGTAATCACCCTGCCATCCTTCTTCGAAAACATGTGGGTATGCTCCCGTGCCCAGCCGAGCGTGACTTCCTCACCGTACTGCGGGACAGATGGGCCGGAGTAAGACTGCACGATTGACGTGCCGGCAGCTGTCTCTAGGTGAATCAGAAAGACCTTTCCTTCGTACTCCACACTCTTGACCCGCGCCTTGACCCGCAGATTCTTATCCGTCGTGGGGAATCCGATGCATTCCGGCCTTATTCCAAACAGGCAATCCTTCACGTCGTGGCCACCCGCAATATTCAGATCTGCCGGATACTCGACTTCGGATGAATCAATGATATTGGTCGGCGGCGTGCCGATGAAGGTTGCAGAGAACGTGTTGGCAGGCCGTTCGTAAAGTTCTTCCGGTGTCCCGATTTGAGCGACTTCGCCAGCATTCATGAGCACGATGCGATCAGACATAGACAAGGCTTCGCTCTGATCGTGGGTGACGTAGACGATCGTGATACCGAGCTTCTTATTGAGCGACCGGATCTCGCTGCGTATTTCCACGCGTAGCTTGGCGTCGAGGTTGGAAAGGGGTTCGTCCATCAGCACCAGAGGACGCCCCGAAACCAGCACGCGTGCGAGCGCAACCCGTTGCTGTTGCCCGCCGGACAGTTGACCCGGCCTGCGGTTCAGCAACGGGCCAAGCGCCATCAAATCGGCCACCCGATCAAGCTGTTTCTTCTTCTCGGCCGTTGGAACTTTGCGGATCTTGAGGCCGTAGGCGATGTTTTCCTCAATCGTCATATGCGGAAACAGCGCGTAATTCTGGAATACCATCCCCAGGTTCCGCTCTGCGGCAGCTTTCCCCGTTACGACCTGCCCATCTATCAGGATCTCTCCGCCACTCACCTCGTCCAACCCGCAGATCAGCCGCAGAAGCGTGCTTTTGCCACATCCCGAGGGCCCAAGAAGTGTCAGAAAGCCCCCGGCATTGATGTCGAAATCGACCGCCTTCAGAACCTCAACCTGACCCCAACTTTTATGTAGATTCCTGACCTCTAACGATGCGCCGCTCTTGCTCATGCCAGCATTACCTCAATTTTCGCGTTCATCAGTTGGGCATGACTCTCCTCATTCAGGCCTGAGTCCGTGATGATGCCATCCAATTGGTGAAATCCGGCGGTGTGCACAAAGCCGCTGACCGTCACCTTGTCATGGTGGGCCACGACAATGTTGCGGCGTGAGGAGGCGATCGCCTCTTTCTGGACCTGAGCATAGACCTCGTCGTTCATCGATATCGACCGGCGCTCGATATCGATGGAAGAGCAGCACAGAAACGAGACATCGAAAGACAGCGACCTTATCGCGGAGATGGCCAGGGTCCCGATGAAGGAGTCGTTTGTCCCTCGGTATGCTCCGCCAATCAGGTAGAAGTTCTGAATGTCCTGTTCCATCAACCTCGTGGCCACACCAAGACTGGTCGTGACGTAGTAACAATTCGGCCTGCGATGGGCGTAGGATGCTACGGCGAGTGCCGTCGTCCCTGCATCGAGAAAAGCAACGTCCTCTTCGCCAAGCAGCTCAATAGCCACTTGGCCGATCCGATCCTTTTCCTCGGAACCGACAAACTTCCGCTCCTCGTTCGGCAAATCGGCCAGAATGCTTGAATTGATCATCACGCCGCCATGCGTGCGCGTGACAACGCCTTGCTTGCCCAATTCCCGCAGATCACGTCGGATGGTGACGTCGGACACGCCGAAAGCTTCGGACAGGTCTCGCACCCCGACGGAGCCACGATCCTCAACTAACTTCGCGATCTTCCGTCGCCTGACGCCCGCCAGATCCATGCTGTCGTTCATTGATCAACTCTGTTCGATGGTGATCGATCGTTACGTTTCAATAGGAAAGCTCCCGTCTAACGTTCCAAAGTGATCGTATTAGATCAGATAAGATCGGTCAATGGTGATCGCATGCGATCACTTTTCCCCTGCATCATGGTCATCGCATGCATGAGGATGACGTGGCATGGCGATTGACCCCTGAGACGTTGGGCTAGCAGGCAGGCGCTATCGACTTCGGAAATCGTTCGGGCACGCCGCCCTTACCGCCTCCCTGCGCGGCTATAGTGACCGGCGTTGATGGTGCGGCCGTCCCCCGACGGCATCTGGACGGCGAGCCGTTCGAGGAGATGAATGCGGCGCCGGCCGCATTTACTCCGAAGCCGACATCGCCGTGGCCCGTGGCCCGTGGCGCGATCGGCGGACCGGCCGGGATCGCCGGACGGAGCGGGGGCATCACGACGACGCTCATGGAGCGCCTAGTCGATCTCACGATCGCGGTGGTCCGGAAGATGCAGGCCTCGCGCTCCCAGCTGTTCGGTTGGGTAGTGCCACATCTTCGGGAAGGACCAGCTCAGCACGTCGCCTCGAGCTCCTTTCTGCGCTCGATCGCGACGAGCCCGCTGATCCGGCCCGGCCTATCCTCGGCAAGGCGGAGATAGGTGAGATGAAGAAGGTCAGCGACGCGGGGACGACGATAGAGCGGATCCCGATCCCGCGCGAGCGCCTGCGCCGTGTGAAACAGGATGTATTCGACACGCACACTGAGCTTTCCGCGACGGTCGAAGCGCTGACGGCCGTCCTGCCGAGAATGCAGGATCTCTTCCATTCCGCACGTCAGGCACTCAACTTCGCCCGCGCCATCCAGCACAAACTCGACCTCTTCGGTGAGAGCTGACCACCCACGAGGCGCCCCACGAGGAGCGCCGCACTTGATGGCCTCATTGGTCCCTGCTGGCGGGATTAGACCTCCCGCCAGTCGGCGCGCCGGCGCCACCCTTCCACTGCTTAGATGCCGACCCGCCCACTATCCCCCCCATGCAAGAAGGCTGGTTCTCCTTGCCTGCCTGCGAGACAGCTACGGATTAACACGCACGCCTTGATCTCTCGCCCCAGCAATGTCCGCTTCGAGCGCTTCGCGCCCGAAAGCTTGCAAATTTGTGCACCCCACTGAGCTGTTGAGGCCGATCAAGCAAAGAACTGAATCAGCGGATGTTCTGCGATTACGGTTAGATCGACGTTCGCGTCAGAATATACCAAACCCTAAGCATCCGACCGAAACCCGATCGGTGAGCCAAACGTCGTTATTCGCCGCCGGCGCGAACCGTGTCGCCAGCGGCGAGTTGTCCGGGCTACTCGAGGATTTCTCGCACATTTTCGGCGACGGCGGTTCCGAGGGCCTCGTTCCCCGAAACGAGCAGGTGGATCCCGTCCGGTCCGACGTCGCTCTTCCCGACAACGCTCGCGGCGTCGAAGAAGTGCTCTCCGGCGGCCTCGGCGATGGCCGAGTAAATCGGCGGGAGTTGTCCGATCTTGTCACTGCCGTTCCTGAACTGCTCGGCGGCTCCCGGATCGATCTCGTCGCCCAAGAGCGGCGGGCTTATCACGAGCACCTGCGGGACATCGTAAGTGTACCACTCCGGGCCCGCGTCCTCCTGTACGATGTTCACCAGCTCCCCCATTCCGAGACCGATCTCGAGCGGCGTTCGATGCAGATGGCTTTTCGTGTCGTTGGTTCCGAGCATGATGATGACGAGATCGAGCGGTTCATGACTCAGGATGGCCGAGTCGAGGTATTCCGCTCCGTTCATCAGACCCGGAAGATCGGGGTCCTCTACATTGGTGGTGCGCCCGCTCAGCCCCTCGGTCACGATGTGGTAGCCGTCGCCAAGCGCCTCTGCCATGATCTCGGGCCAGCGGTCCTCTTCGGCATGTCGTTCGGTAGGAACGATGGGATCCTTCGGCACCCACCCCCAGGTGATGCTGTCGCCGAACACGAGGATGTTCTTCTGATCCTCGTCGGCTTGGGCCATTCCTCCGGTGGTCGTCGCTGCGGTCAGCCCGCAGCCTAGCGCAACCGCTCGCATTACTCCGAAATAATTCATTCCTTCCTCCCTTATTTAACATTCGGGAGCTTAATTTAAAAAGTAACGCTCACAAAGGGCTTGTTGCAACTATTGGTTGCAGGGATTCGGCTCTGGAATCCGTAGGGTTAGGTCAGTCGCATGCCGAAGCCTGAAACCTCCCACTATCGCACGACGAACTGGTCCAACTACAACGCCTCGCTCCAGCGACGTGGCTCCCGTTCGATCTGGTTCGATCCAGAGATGGAGCGGTACGCAGTCAGGACCGGCAGGTGCGGCCACCCCGAGACCCGGTTTTCGGGACGAGGGTCAGGCCCTGCCGTGCGTCATAGGGACGGTAGAGGCGCCATCGTCCGGCGAGCGATTGGCGCAACTCGGGCGGGCGTGAAGGGTCCCCCGAGGTTTGCGAAGCATGCGGCGCGGCGGACGCCTCACTGCATCCGGATGACGTTCTTGTCGATCGCGAGGACGTAGCCCTTTCGGGCGATGTTGCGCACGAGAAGCTCGCTGACGATCTGGTTGCCGAGGGCGTCGCGCAGGCGCTTGATCCGGGTCGCGCCGGCGGCTTCGTCGCAATCGGCGGAATTCTTGCTCTGGATCACCGCCTCGATCTGCGCCCCCGAGAGAATGTCGTCGTCCATGCGGGCCTCCGCGAGGACGGCAAGCGTCTCGATGGCCGCGCCGGTCAGCTTGAACTCCATTTCGTTGAGCGCGACGATCTGTTCCTCCCGGTTGATGACGAGGGAGCCGATCTGGATGCCGGTGCGCTCGATCTCCTCCATCCTCCGATTGAGCTGGGCGATGGTCGCCAGGAGCACGACGGCAACGATGAGGACGGCGGTCGCGAAGAGCAGAAGGACGAAGATGATCACCCTGTAGCTGCTCAGGACGTCTGAAAAGGTGGTGCCGCTCGCGGCGAGAATCTCCAGCAGGCGAATCTCTGCAGCGCCGACGAGGTCGTCATTCTCCAGGAAGATGCGTTCCACCCGGTCGTTGAAGACCGACGCGTCGGGCAGGGAGATGAACAGCACCAGAGCGCCGGTGAGAAGGATGCCGACGATCGCGGCGACGCCGACTGTCACCACCCGTCCGCCTGATTTCCGCATGTCAGTAACGGAGAAAGTACTGCCCGGCACTGCCACGCCTCTTCTTCAGTCCATCTTCGCCGAAGGTACCGAGGACCGTCAGAAGTTCCCAGCCGTCCTTTTCGATTCGGCTGGAAATCACCGCCGGGGCACTTCCATCGGAGCAGGCGCTCTCGGGCAGCTCTATCACGCCGTAGTGCAACCTTAGTGGATCGGTCTGCTTGGCCTTGTAGTCGGCATAGCACGCGGCCTCGGCGAGGGCCGGCACGACGAGGATGACAAGGGCAAGGACGATCTGGCGCATCATGGCATGACACTGGCCCTGACCGCCCCGTCATTCAATATCCCAAAGGCCTCGCGGCCCCGGATATTCGATAACATCGCGCTGAAATTGCCTGTCAGAGGGGGGATGCCCCAAGTCTGAACCACGCCGCCACGGCATCGCCCCGCACAAGAAGGCAGGGCCGGGAGGCAGCAGGTTACAGGCAACCGAATCTCGGATGAGGAGCGAACGGATGATCAAGATAATGGGCGGAGCGATCCTGTCCGCGGTTCTGGCTTTCGGAGCCCTCGCACCGGCACCGGCCGCGGCGGACCAGCACGGAAAGTCCATGCACCCCCTCCAGGAGGTCCTTCGCAAGAAGAACGGCACCTATGAGGAAGATCGGAAGCACCGCGCCGAACGGCGCTGGAACGATCATCGCGGCAATGCCGGACGGCACCGCTACGAGGGGCGGAAGTACAGCATCCCCGCAAGCTGCATTCGGCAGGTCGGCGGCCGCACGCTCGTGGGTCAGCGCTGCCTGACCCGCAACAGCAATCTGCGGACGGCGTCATTGCCGCGGAGATGCCGGACGAGCGTCCCGGTCCAGGGCCGCGTGATGCCGGCCTGGTCGGTCAGCTGCCTCTCGCGGGAAGGCTACAGGTTTCAGGGTTGAGGCAGGCAAGCACCGCGATCTGTCCAGTGGTGCACCTGTCCAGCAGTGGCGTGAGAGCACGTACCCCGCTCTTGCGTCGGCGGGGGAGCTTCGGCTCCCCCGTCATCGATTCGGGCGACGGGTTCCCTGCCGGTCCTGAACCGGCACACATTGCCAGAATGTGACGGCCCCGCAGCGCGGTCGGGGCTTGCCCGTCAGCCACGTTTGCGCGACCGAGGGGACATGAGTGACGCGCCCTCCCTCCCCGATCTTGCCTTCGAACGTGACGCCATCGCCCTCGGGGCCCGCCTCGTCGCCGGCGTGGACGAGGTCGGACGCGGCCCGCTGGCCGGCCCCGTGACCGCAGCGGCCGTGGTACTCGACCCGGACCGCCTGCCCGAGGGACTGAACGACAGCAAGAAGCTGACGGCGGCGCGCCGCGAGGCCCTTGCCGGCGCGATCCATGACTGCGCCTCGGTCGCCATCGTCCATGTCGACGTGGACGAAATCGACCGCATCAACATCCTGCGCGCCGCTCAACTCGCGATGCGGCTGGCCCTCTGCCAGCTCGCCCCGGCCCCCTGTCACGCGCTGATCGACGGGAACCTCCTGCCGGCCGACCTGCCCTGCCCCGCGCGGGCCGTGGTCAAGGGCGACGCGCTCTCCGCCTCCATCGCGGCGGCCTCCATCGTGGCCAAGGTGGCGCGCGACCGGCTGATGGTGGACTTGGCGCAACAGCATCCGGGCTATGGCTGGGAAACGAACGCGGGCTACGGCACGAAGTGTCACCTCGATGCACTCCGAAATCTCGGCCCGACACCATTCCATAGACGTTCCTTCCGACCCGTGCGCGATATCTTGTGCCAAGCCGAAAGCTTAAGGGTCTGATTAGAAAAAACTTTTGACCCCGATTCCCCTTTGCGGAATGCTGCCTCTCATCAAATCAGGCGCCAAAAAAGAGCGCCGATACGAGGCAGAGACATGACAAACACGACCATCACGGCAGCCCGCGCGGGCGTGCCACGCGATACTATTCTCTCCGGCGACTGCATCGAGGCCATGCGCGGCCTTCCGGATGCCTCGGTCGATCTGGTCTTCGCCGACCCGCCCTACAATCTTCAGCTGAAGGGCACGCTCCATCGCCCCGACAATTCTCTCGTCGACGCGGTCGACGACGATTGGGACAGCTTCTCCTCGTTCCGCGCCTATGACGAGTTCACCTCCGCCTGGCTTGCCGAGGCGCGGCGCGTTCTGAAGCCGAACGGCGCCCTCTGGGTGATCGGCAGCTATCACAACATCTTCCGCGTCGGCGCAAAGCTTCAGGATGCCGGCTTCTGGATCCTGAACGACGTCGTCTGGCGCAAGTCGAACCCGATGCCCAACTTCCGCGGCAAGCGGCTGACCAATGCCCACGAGACCATGATCTGGGCGAGCCGCGGCGAAGGCTCCAAGTACACGTTCAACTACGAGGCGCTGAAGGCGCTGAACGAGGGCACGCAAATGCGGTCGGACTGGGTCCTGCCGATCTGCACCGGCCATGAGCGTCTGAAGGATGCAGAGGGGCAGAAGGCTCACCCGACCCAGAAGCCCGAGAGCCTGCTCTACCGCGTCATGATCGGAACGACGAACCCGGGCGACGTGGTCCTCGATCCGTTCTTCGGCACCGGCACCACGGGCGCCGTCGCCAAGGCCCTCGGCCGCTCCTGGATCGGGATCGAGCGCGAGGAGAGCTACCGCAAGATCGCCGAGGAACGGATTTCCCGCGTTCGGCGGCTCGAAGCGGGCGCCATCGCCGTCACCCAGTCGAAACGCGCCGCGCCGCGCATTCCCTTCGGCCAGCTCGTCGAACGGGGTCTCCTGCGCCCCGGCGAGACCCTGACCTCGATGTCCGGCCAGCGCGCCGCGAAAGTCCGGGCCGACGGCACGCTCGTCGCGGATGACATGACGGGCTCGATCCACCAGGTCGGTGCCGCGCTCGAGGGCGCGCCGTCATGCAATGGCTGGACCTACTGGCACTTCCGCAAGGACGGCGCGCGCGTTCCGATCGACGTGCTGCGCCAGCAGATCATCTCGGAGCTCGGGCCGCGCCCCAACTGACGTCGCCCCGCTCCGAACCCTGAACCCTGACTTTCAAAGCGTTCCGCCGGCGCCTGTAACCTGACCTCTCATGAGAGAGGGGGCCGGCCCACCTCGCCCTGTCATCCTTCTGCCGGATGACGGGGCATTTTTTTGGCCGCGCGCCGCTCGCGACGTCGGCGCAGCGCGGCCGGCAGGGTCGACAGCATGGCCGCGGCGACGATGGCGCCCGCGCCAGCGAGGGACCACGGCCCCGGAAATGCGCCGAGGAGGACCACGTCGAAGGTCAGCGCCCAGACCAGTCCCGAATACTCGAAGATCGCAAGGGTGGAGACCTGCGCCCGCGCCTGTGCCTCGGTCGAGCAGATGTGCGCCGCGCCGCCGAGCAAGCCGGTCAGCGCCAGAAGCGCCAGGGTGCTTGCGTCTGGCACCACCCAGCCGAGCGGGAGGGTCATGAGGCCGATGAATGACCCGGCAACGGTGAACCAGAAGGCGATAGCGGGGCCGGATTCCGTCGCCGTCATGCCGCGGATATGCACGCGTACGAGAGCCGATGTCCCGGCAAAGGCGACACCTGCGATGATCCCGTAGGTCGCGTCGTTCCCCGGCAGGGACATGGCGGGCCAGAGCATCAGGCCCACTCCGGCGAAACCGAGGCCGATGGCCGCGAAATGTCGCGGCCCGATGGCCTCACCGAGAAGCAGCCCCGCCAGCGGCAGCGCCATGACGGGCGCGAGATACCCCAGCGCCTGCGCATTCGCGAGGCTGAGCTGGGAGAGAGCATAGAAGTTCAGGCCCATCGCGGTGACGCCGATGGCCGCCCGCTGCAGGTGAACGAGCGGCTTTTTCGTCCCAAGGGCGCGCGGAAACTGCCCCCGGATCATCGTGTAGATCGCGATCGGGACCATTGCGACGAAGCACCGGAAGAAGATGATCTCCCCGAGAGGCACGCCGTCCGAGAGCAGTTGGACGATAGCACTCATCGTGGTGATCAGGAGGGTCGCGGTCAAAAAGAGCGCGATCCCACGGGAGCTGGACGCGGCGGGTCTCATGGACGCCAGCGCTACGCCCTCGCGCCGGGGGCCACAAGTCGACGCGCGGGGGAAGGCGAGCCGCTCGCCCCTACCCGCCCCGTGAGAGCAGATCCGCAAGCCCGGCCCTGTAATCGGGGTAGAGCAGCGTCACGCCGAGCTCCCGCTTCATCCGGTCGTTCCTCACGCGCTTGCTCTCTGCGTAGAACGAGCGGGCCATGGGGCTCATGTCCGCGTCCTCGATGCGCACTTCGGGCGGCGTCGGCAGGCCGAGCAGCTCGGCGGCGTGGGCAATGACATCCTGCGGCGGGGCGGGATCGTCGTCGCAGACGTTGAAGACGGTACTCGTCTTCCCGGCCGTCATCGACGCCTCCAGCACCTGCGCGATGTCCTCGACGTGGATGCGGGAGAAGACCTGACCCTCCTTGACGATCCGCCGCGCCGTCCCGGCCCGCACCTTCTCGAACGGGCCGCGGGACGGACCGTAGATCCCGGCGAGGCGAAAGATCCGGAGCGGCCAGCCGCCCCGCTCCGCCGCCGCCCGCCATTCGGCCTCCGCCATCTTCCGAAGGGCGCCGCGCCTCGTCGATGGCGCGAGCGGTGTGTCCTCGTCCACCCAGTCTCCGCCATGATCGCCGTAGACCCCGGTCGTGGAGAGATAGCCGACCCAGTCCGGCTTTGCCGCCTCAAGCGCCCCGCCGATCTCGGCAAGAAAGGGATCGCCGGTCTCCCCCGGCGCGGCGGAGGCGAGGATATGTGTCGCCTCGGCGATGTCAGCCGACAGGTCCGACGGCCAGAGACGCGCCTCGACGCCCTCCGCCTCCAGCGCCTCTGCCTTGTCCTCGGAGCGGGTCGTTCCGATCACACGCCAGCCCTTGGCCACAAGCCGCGCCGACAGGGCCCGCGCCGAGTAGCCGTGGCCGAGGGAGAGAAGTGTCCCGCTCACAGCCGGTCCAGCGTGGCCGGGTCTTCGGCCCCGTCGTAGAAGGCATCGAGGATCCGCCGGAACACGGGCTCCCCCGGCGCCGCGGCGTGGAACAGCGTCGCGCAGGAACGGACCTTCATGTCATCCGGGCTGCCCAGAATCTCCCGCGCCGGCGTCCCCGCATGGCTCAGGAGGAGCTCCGCGATGGCGCGGAGCCGCGGGCCGAGGACCGGATGCCCGATATAGCTCTCCGCCTCGGAGACGTCGCGGATGCCGTAGAGCTGGGCCGTCTCCGATTTGCCGAGGCCCTGGATCTGCGGGAAGACATACCAGATCCAGTGCGTCTCCTTCCTGCCGCGGGCGATCTCGCCGAGCGCAGTGCTGTAGTCCCGCGCCTGTGCCGCAAGGAACCTGTCCAGATCGCGCATCGATCCCTCCTGTCTACTTTTGTGAGCGCATCTAGAGGGACGCGCGGCCGCGACCACCCGTAGCGCTGTCTTGCGGCTGTCATGCGAAGACGACATGCTGCCGCAATGACGCAAAATCCCCTCAAGAGCTGGGCCGACGCGGCCCCCACCCTCATCGCCGTCGCCGCGGGGCGGCAGCCGGCCGACATGGTCATCCGCGGCGGAACGTGGGTGAACGTGCATACGCGCGAGATCCTGCCGGGACACGACATCGCCATCGCCGAGGGCCGCATCGCCTATGTCGGCGAGGACGCCTCCCACTGTACCGGCGAGGGGACCGAGGTGATCGAGGCGAACGGCCGCTACATGATCCCCGGCCTCTGCGACGCGCACATGCATGTCGAAAGCGGGATGCTCACCCCGGCGGAGTTCGCCGCCGCCGTCATTCCCCACGGCACCACGTCCATGTTCCACGACCCGCACGAGATCGCCAACGTGCTCGGGCTGGAGGGCGTGCGGCTGATGCATGACGAGAGCCTGCTCCAGCCGGTGAACATGTTTACCCAGATGCCCTCCTGCGCCCCGTCGGCGCCCGGCCTCGAGACGACCGGCCACGAGATCGGACCCGAGGACGTGGCGGAGGCGATGACCTGGCCCGGCATCGTCGGCCTTGGCGAGATGATGAACTTCCCCGGCGTATCCAACGCCGACCCGAAGATGCTGGCGGAGATCGCGGCGACGCAGGCCGCCGGAAAGACGGTCGGCGGGCATTATGCCGCCCCCGATCTCGGCCCCGCCTTCCATGCCTATGTCGCCGGCGGTCCTGCGGACGATCACGAGGGGACGCGCAAGGAAGACGCGATAATGCGCGCCCGCCAGGGGATGCGCGCGATGCTCCGGCTCGGCTCGGCCTGGTACGACGTGAAGGCCCAGATCACCGCGATCACCGAGGATGGCCTCGACCCCCGCGGCTTCATCCTCTGCACCGACGATTGCCATTCGGGCACGCTGGTGAACGACGGCCACATGAACCGCGTCGTGCGCCACGCCATCGCATGCGGCTGCGATCCCGTCGTGGCGCTCCAGATGGCGACGCTGAACACGGCCTGCCACTTCGGGCTGGAGCGGGAAATCGGGTCGATCGCGCCGGGGCGCCGGGCAGACCTGATCCTGACGTCGGACCTCGAGACGCTGCCCATCGAGACGGTGATTGCGCGCGGCCGCGTCGTGGCCAAGGACGGGTCTATCCTGTGCGAGTGCCCGCATCTCGAATGGCCGGCCCATGCGCGCAGCACGGTCCGGCTTGCGCGGGATCTGACGGCGGACGATTTCCGGCTGCCGGCCCCCGCCGGTGCGAACCGCGTCAGGGCCAACGTCATCGGCGTCGTGGAGAACCAGGCGCCGACCCGCGCGCTCACCGCCGACCTGCCCGTCCGGGACGGCGCCGTGGAGGCGGAGGGGGACGTCTGTTACATCGCGCTCGTGGAGCGACATAAGGCGACCGGCGAGGTTTCGAACGCCTTCGTCTCGGGCTTCGGCTACACCGGGTCGGTCGCGCTGGCCTCCACCGTGGCCCATGACAGCCACCACATGATCGTCGTCGGCACCGACCGCGCGGAGATGGCACGCGCGGCGAACCGCCTCGGCGAGGTCGGCGGGGGAGTGACGCTCTGGCAGGACGGCGAGGAGAGGGCGCTGGTCGAACTGCCGGTGGCGGGTCTCATGTCCGACAGCCCGGCGAGCGAAGTCGCAGCCAAGGCGCACAAGCTCGGACAGGCGATGGAGGCGGCGGGCTGCACGCTCAACAACGCCTTCATGCAGCATTCCCTTCTCGCCCTCGTGGTGATCCCGGAGCTGCGGATCAGTGACAAGGGCCTGATCGACGTCCGCAGCTTCGAACGGATAGACGTCCTGACGGGAGAGACTTCATGACCATGCCCGGCGCATTTCCGTCGAACACCCTGCCGGTGCACTCGCCGGACCAGGGCGAGCCCCGTCCCTATACCGATCCCGCCGAGGCGGTGGAGCGGCTCTGCGAACTCTATAGCGAGGCCACGCATTTCCTCGCGGAAAGCTTTGCGGGCGCCATCACCGGCCCCACGCCGACCGCCCGGTTCCGGGCCTTCTACCCCGAGATCAGGCTGCGCACGACGACCTATGCCAAGGCGGACAGCCGCCTTGCCTTCGGGCATGTGGCCTCTCCCGGAACCTATTCGACGACGGTGACACGGCCCGATCTCTTCCGCGAATATCTCACCCAGCAGATCGGCTTCCTGATCCAGAACCACGGCCAGCCCGTCATGATCGGCCCGTCGACCACGCCGATCCCGATCCACTTCGCCGATGACGGGCAGGGCGCGCTTGCCGTGCCGCAGCAGGGCGCGCTCGATTTCCTCCTGCGGGACGTGTTCGACGTGCCGGACCTGACGACGACCCACGACGACATCGTCAACGGTTTCAACGTCACCCACGAGGACGGCTCCGGCCCGCTCGCGCTCTTCACCGCGCAGCGGATCGACTATTCGCTGGCCCGGCTCTCGCACTACACCGCGACCACGCCGGACCATTTCCAGAACCACGTCCTCTTCACGAACTACCAGTTCTACATCGAGGAATTCGAGGTCTACGCCCGGCAGATGCTGCGCGATCCGAAGAGCGGGTACACCGCCTTCGTCGGCCCCGGCAACGTCGAGATCACCGATCCCGATGAGCCGCTTCCGGCGCCTGCGAAGATGCCGCAGATGCCGACCTACCATCTCAAGCGGGACGACCACGACGGGATCACGCTCGTGAATATCGGCGTCGGTCCCTCGAATGCGAAGACGGCGACAGACCATATCGCCGTTCTGCGTCCCCATGCATGGCTGATGGTCGGGCATTGCGCGGGGCTGAGGAACAGCCAGTCGCTCGGCGATTTCGTCCTCGCCCACGGCTACCTGCGGGAGGATCACGTCCTCGATGACGACCTGCCCGTCTGGATGCCGATCCCGGCGCTTGCGGAAATTCAGCAGGCGCTGGAGCAGGCCGTGGCGGAGGTCACCGAACTGGAGGGGTTCGAGCTCAAGCGCATCATGCGCACCGGCACCGTGGCCACCATCGACAACCGCAACTGGGAACTGCGCGACCAGTCCGGCCCGGTGCGGCGCCTGTCCCAGTCCCGCGCCGTGGCGCTCGACATGGAAAGCGCGACCATCGCGGCGAACGGGTTCCGCTTCCGGGTGCCCTACGGAACGCTTCTCTGCGTCTCCGACAAGCCCCTCCACGGAGAGCTGAAGCTGCCCGGAATGGCGTCCGATTTCTACAAGACGCAGGTCGCGCGGCACCTGCTCATCGGCATTCGCGCGATGGAGGTGCTCCGCGGGATGCCGCTGGACCGCTTGCATTCCCGGAAACTGCGCAGTTTCGAGGAAACCGCGTTTCTTTGAGGCGCCTTAGGCCGGAATTCGCCCGCGCGGTTGCAATCGGCCTTGTTTTCTTGGGAAGTGCGACAATAGACATAACCAGCGACGCGGCGGCCCTTCTTTTGCCGCGCAAGCTACAAAACAATCTACGGGCGACAACGAGGAGACCCCCAAATGGCCAAACCGATGACCAAGGCGCAGCTCGTCAGCGCGATTGCGGAACGGATGGACACCGACAAGAAGACCGCCACCAGCGCGCTCGACACCATCACCGCAATCATCACCGACGAAGTGTCCGGCGGTGGCGCGGTGACCCTTCCCAACGTCGGGAAGATCTATTGCCGCGAGCGCCCCGAGCGCATGGTCCGCAACCCGGCCACGGGCGAGC
The DNA here is from genome assembly GCF_003390865.1 of Tropicimonas sp. IMCC34011. Taxonomy (GTDB): domain Bacteria; phylum Pseudomonadota; class Alphaproteobacteria; order Rhodobacterales; family Rhodobacteraceae; genus Tropicimonas_B. The sequence continues at coordinate 307,476 of NZ_QMEJ01000003.1, read as the reverse complement.
AGATCAAGAAGGACGCGGACAAGGTCGTGAAGATGACCATCGCCAAGGCGCTGAAGGAAAGCGTCAACGGCTGAACAGGCCGCGACCTGTAGCCCGCTTTCATGGCCTGCCGCGGGAACGTGGCGGGCCATTTTTCTTTCCCCGAGGAGTCTTCCGTTGAAATTCGACCTCCGCGCCGTCCTGATGGGGCTGGCCTTCGCCTTCATCTGGTCCTCCTCCTTCAGCTCTTCCCGGATCGTCGTCACCAACGTTCCGCCGCTGACCGCGCTCGTGATCAGGTTCATGCTGTCGGGGCTGATTGCCATCGTCATCGCCAAGGCCATGGGACAGTCGCTCCGGCTGACGCCGAGCCAATGGCGAGCGACGATCATCTTCGGAATCTGTCAAAACGCTCTCTATCTCGGGCTCAACTGGATCGCGATGCAACGGATCGAGGCGTCCCTCGCGGCGATCATCGCCTCCTCCATGCCCCTCGTCGTCGCCTTCTTTTCCTGGGTCGCGCTCGGCAAGCGCCTCCCGCCGCTCGGAATCGCCGGGATAGCGGCCGGGATGGCCGGGGTGATCCTGATCATGGGCACGCGGATGACCGGAGCGGGAGCGGACACGTTGTCCGTCGCGCTCTGCGTGATCGGCGTCGTGGCCCTCGCAATCGCGACCATGTCGGTCTCCGGCGCCTCCTCGGGCGGGAACGTCATCGCCGTCGTCGGGCTGCAGATGCTGGTTGGCGGGGCCGCGCTGGTGCCCTTCGCGTTTCTCCTGCACGGCCCGGCCAACTGGACCCCGGTCGTGATCGCCTCGCTGACCTACGCGATCTTCATATCGGGGGTCGTGGCGACCATCGTCTGGGTGTTCCTCGTCCGTCGCATCGGCGCGACGCGGGCGGCGGTCTTCCACTTTCTCAACCCGTTCCTCGGCGTCGCCATCGCCGCCTTGCTCCTCGGAGAGCGCTTCGGCTGGCTCGACGTGCTCGGCGTCGCGATCATCATGGCCGGCATCCTCGCCGTCCAGATCTCGAGCAGAAGCCCGCGTGCTCCTGCGGCCGAACCGGAACCCGTGTCACGCTCCGCCGGTTGATCTTTCGTCACCCTGAACGGAGGTCAGCCATGCTGTCCGGACCCGATACCGACCTCATTTCCTCGCAGGACGTCAACGGCACACGCGTCTTCGGCGCCGGTGGCGATCATGTGGGGGATATCGACCATCTCCTGATCGACAAGAAAAGCGGCCGCATCGCCTACGCGGTGATGAGCTTCGGCGGCTTTCTCGGGATCGGGGAAGATTTTCACCCGATCCCCTGGAGCGCCCTGACCTACGATCCCGAGCGTGGCGGGTTCGCCAGCGGGATCACGGCCGAGCAGCTCCAGAGCGCCCCCGACCGCCACGAAAACTGGCATCAGGACAGGTCATGGGAGGAAGCGTACTTCGCGCATTACGGTGCGCCGATGTACTGGATCTGAGCCGCGTCAGGCGGGGCCGATCCGGCCCCGCAGCCCCTCGCCCACCTGTCCGCGATGCAGGAGCAGGTGGTCGAGCATCACGCAGGCCGCCATCGCCTCCGCCACCGGCACGGCCCGAATGCCGACGCAGGGGTCATGCCGCCCCTTCGTGACGATCTCGGTTTCGGCGCCATCCTTCGTGATCGTGCGGCGAGGGGTGAGGATCGACGACGTCGGCTTCACCGCAAAGCGCAGTACGATGTCCTGACCGGTGGAAATGCCGCCGAGGACGCCTCCGGAGTGGTTGGAGTTGAAGACCGGGCCGTCCGGTCCCATCGTGATCTCGTCGGCATTCTCGTCGCCCTTGAGCGACGCCGCCGCCATGCCCTCGCCGATCTCCACACCCTTCACCGCGTTGATGGACATCATCGCCGCCGCCAGATCCGTATCGATCTTGCCGTAGATCGGCGCGCCGAGGCCCGCCGGGGCACCGGAGACCGCAAGCTCGATCATCGCTCCGACGGAATTGCCGTCCTTCCGGAGCGCGTCGAGATACCCGGCCCACTCCTCGGCCGCCACGGCATCGGGCACCCAGAACGGGTTCCGGCCCACCTCTTCGAGGTCGAACCGGCTCCGGTCTATCCCCATCTCGCCCATCTGCACCATGTAGCCGGTAATCTGCATCTGTGGCGCCAGCGCGGACAGCGCCGCCCGGGCAACACCGCCCGCTGCGACCCGCGCCGCGGTTTCCCGGGCGCTCGATCGGCCGCCGCCCCGATAATCCCGGATGCCGTATTTCTGCCAGTAGGTGATATCTGCGTGGCCGGGGCGGAACTTCTCGGCAATCTCGCCATAATCCTTCGAGCGTTGATCGGTATTGCGGATCATCAGCTGGATCGGCGTGCCGGTGGTCTGGCCCTCGAAGACGCCGGACAGGATCTCCACCTCGTCCGCCTCGCGTCGCTGGGTGGTGTACTTGTTCTGGCCGGGCTTGCGCCGATCGAGCCAGACCTGGATCGCTTCAGCATCCACCGGAACGCCGGGCGGGCAGCCATCGACCGTGGCGCCGAGTGCGGGACCATGGCTTTCGCCCCACGTGGTGACGCGGAAGAGATGACCGAATGTGTTCAGGCTCATGGGAGGGGCTCCTGTTGCCGCGTCCCGGAGACTTACTTGGCCGGTGCTCGTCTCTCAAGCCGGGCTATGACATTCGAGGCACGGATCGCGTCCGCGGGGGAGACGCAGCCCTCCCAGTTGCCCGTCCCGATGGCATGCAGGAAGGGGCGGATCCCCCGCCCGGCATCGGGAACGAGCCGGCCGAGTTGGATCGCGGGCCCGTCACCTTCGCGCAAGAGAAGCGTGCCGTCTTCGCACCACGCCCCGCCGCGAGTTCCGAGGACCTCGATGTCGAGCCGTGTTCGCAGGTCCGCCCAGCCTGTCTCTATCTCCGCGATGCCGGAGCGGAGGGGGAGGGTCGCAATGCCCGTGTCGGCAATGCCCCGTCCCAGGATGGAGATTTGGCGAAGATGGCCCGAATCTAAAGGCCCAAGGCCGAGCCAGGATAGCAGATCGACCGCGTGCAGAGCGAGATCGCCGAACGGGCTCGTGCTGGCGCGTTCGGGATCGGCAAGCCAGTGCGACTCGGGCAGCCATCCCGCACGAAGGCCGTCATGGGTGAACCGGATACGCGCGAAGGACACCTCCCCGAGCGCGCCGGCCCGAAGCCGATGGGCGAGCTCGGCCAAGGCAGGATAGGTTCGCAGGAAGAAACCGGTGTGGAACCGGGTGCCGCCGTCCACGATGCGGCGGGCGACGGGATCGGGGTCGATCGCCAGCGGCTTTTCGACGAAGAGCGGGCAGCCGAGGCGGAGGACGGCATCGACATCCCGCGCATGGTGGCGCGTTTCGGAGCATATGAGGATCCCGGCGAGATCCGGCGGGAAATCCTCCGGCGGGCAGATCAGTGCCCCGCTCGCGCGCGCCACCTCGCCCCGGAGATCTGGTTCATCGTCCCAGACGTGGGTGATGCGCGCGGTTCCGTCCTCCGCGATCACACGGAGATAATCCGCGACGTGGGGATGGGCCGCACCGAGAAGGGCGAGGGGAGCGGGGGTCATGTCGTCCTGACTGAAACATACCACACCGCGGAGGGCTCCACGCGCGGGGGCCTACGAAAAAGGGGCGCTCCCTTCGGAGCGCCCCTCGAAACTCGGCGGATGGAGGGGACTTACGCCTCTCCGTCACCTTTGTAGCGATGCTTGATCGGCGCCCAGACCCGCTTGTTCGTCAGGTAGAGCAGAACCGCGAGGAGGCCGAGGAAGATCACCGCGACGAAGCCGACCCGCTTGCGCTCCATCAGCTTCGGCTCGGCCGTCCACATCATGAAGGCCGTGACATCGAGCGCCATCTGCTCGACGGTCGCGGGCGTCCCGTCCTCGTACTCGACCAGCCCGTCGGAGAGCGGCGGGGGCATCGCGATGCGGCCGCCGGGGAAGGTCTCGTTGCCGTAGAGGATCGTGCCGGCCTGCTCGTACTCCTCACCGGTATAGTGCGTGAGAAGTGTCGTGACGTATTCCGGACCGCCGATCCCGTTGATGAACTGCGAGATACCGGTGCCGGCGGGGCCGTGGAAGCCGGTCCGGGACTTCGCCATCAGCGACAGGTCCGGCGCGTTCTCGAGGGAGGACGGCGGGAAGTGATCCGGCGGGGTCGCCGTGCGGAAATCGTCGAGATCCGGATCGAACACCTCGTAAAATGCCGCGTAGGCGCGAACCTGATCTTCCGGAAGGCCCGGACCGCTCTCGGCACTCAGCGTGCGGAAGGGAACATAGCGCAGACCGTGACAGGCAGAGCAGACCTCGGTGTAGACTTGGAGGCCCCGCTGAAGCTGCATCTGGTCGTAGGCGCCGAACGGCCCCTCGAACGAGAAGTCGTAGTTCACGACGTGACTGTCGTGCCCGCCGCCTTCGGAATGCGCCTCGTCGTCCTCGTGGCCCTCGGCTGCATGCTCTTCGCCAGCCTCGATGCCCTCGGCGCTGCCTTGTTCGGCAGCTTCGAGCGCGGGAGAGGTCTCTTCGCCATCTTCGGCGCCAGCGTCATCGCCCTCTTCGGCGACAGCCTCGTCTGCGCCCGAGTCTGCCTCTTCGGTGCCCTCGGGCTCTTCAGCGGCGTCTTCGGTCGCCTCGGCGTCCGTGGCCTCGGGCTCTTCGGTGGCCTCTTCGGTCACCTCGGCGTCCGTGGCCTCGTCAGCGTCGGCCTCGGGCGCCTCGTCCGCCGCGTCGAGGGTCGCCGCGTCTTCCGCGGGCTCCTCTTCGGCAGCGTCTTCGCCGTCCGTGGTGTCCGGTGCGGCGTCGACATCGTCCGCGTCAGACGGCGCCGCTTCGGCGTCCGCCTGCGGCGTCACGGTGGACGGCGCCACCTGTAGGACGGGCCGGGAGGGTTGGTCGGCGTCACTCTCCTGAGCGGCAACCGGCAAGGCGACACCTGCGGCGAGGACCGCCGCGATGGTCAGGGGTCGAAACATCGCGAAATCGTCCTTTCCGATCATTCCGCCGGGCTCTTCGCGCCGGGCACGAGCCCGCTCGTGGAGCTCTCGTGGGTTTCGCCGGGATAGTGAGCGGCGAAGTCGTCCTCGATGGTGGCGGGCTGGCGCAGCGGCTTCTCGAAGACGCCGAGCAGCGGCAGGACCACGAGGAAGTAACCGAACCAGTAGGCCGACGCGACGAGCGAGATCGAGGCGTAGGGCTCCTCGGCCGGCATGGCGCCGCACCACATCAGGACGAAGAAGTCGACGACGAGGCCTGCGAACCACCACTTGAACATCGGACGATAGCGTCCGGAGCGCACAGAGGAGGTGTCGAGCCACGGCGCCAGGGCCATGACCGCGATCGCGCCGAACATGGCGAGCACGCCGAAGAACTTCGCATCAACGAGGCCGAAGGTGATCCAGTTCGCCGCGATGACGATCCACACGTCGCCGGTAAAGGCCCGCAGGATCGCGTAGAACGGCAGGAAGTACCATTCGGGCACGATGTGCGACGGCGTCGAGAGGGCGTTCGCCTCGATGTAGTTGTCGGGGTGTCCGAGGTAGTTCGGCATGAAGCCGACCACGGCGAAGAAGATCACCAGGATCACGGCTAGGGCGAACAGGTCCTTGAGCACGAAGTAGGGCCAGAACGGGAGCGTGTCCTTCTCGGCCTCCTCCTTGGACGTGCGCCGCACCTCGACCCCGGTGGGGTTGTTGTTGCCGGTGGAGTGGAACGCCCAGATATGGACGATCACGAGACCGGCGATGAGGAACGGCATCAGGTAGTGAAGGCTGAAGAAGCGGTTCAGCGTGGCGTTGTCGACGGCGGGTCCGCCGAGGAGCCACGTCTGGATGCTCTCGCCGATGAAGGGGATCGCGCCGAACAGGCCGGTGATCACGGTGGCGCCCCAGAAGGACATCTGGCCCCAGGGCAGGACGTAGCCCATGAACGCCGTGCCCATCATCAGAAGATAGATGAGCATGCCGATGATCCACGTGACCTCACGCGGCGCCTTGTAGGAGCCGTAGTAGAGGCCGCGGAAGATGTGGGCATAGACCGCGATGAAGAACAGGGACGCGCCGTTGGCATGCATGTACCGCAGCATGAAGCCGCCGTTCACGTTGCGCATGATGTGCTCGACGGAGGCGAAGGCCATGTCGACATGCGGCGTGTAGTGCATCACCAGCACGATGCCGGTGACGATCTGCAGCGCGAGGCAGAAGACGAGAATGATGCCCCAGATCCACATCCAGTTCAGGTTGCGTGGGGTGGGGATCATGAGTGTGTCGTAGAGCAGACCGATCACCGGGAGGCGGCCGTTCAGCCAGCGCTCGCCCCGGGTCCTGGGCTCGTAATGGTCGTGCGGAATACCTGACATGGCGTCTCCCCCCTCAGCCCAGAACGATTGTTGTTTCGCCGTCGAACCCGGCGACCGGGATCGGAAGGTTCTCGGGTGCGGGACCGCGGCGGATACGGCCGGCGGTGTCGTAGTGCGAGCCGTGGCACGGGCAGAACCATCCACCGAAATCGCCGGCACCGTCACCGAGCGGGACGCAGCCGAGATGGGTGCAGACACCCATCATCACGAGCCATTCCTCGCTGCCCTCGTCGCCCGGAGGCGGCAGGGCGCGGTTGGGATCGGTCGCCGGGGCGGCCACGTCGATATTGGCGTTGCGGGCCACCGGGTCCTGCAGGTCGGACAGATCGACGGCGCGCGCGGCCTCGATCTCCTCCTCGGTGCGGCGCCGGATGAACACCGGTTTGCCGAGGTACTGGACCGTCAGCTGGGTGCCCGGCTCCACGGAGGAGACGTCGACCCGGATCGAACTCAGGGCCTGAACGTCTGCAGAGGGGTTCATCTGGTTCACGAGCGGCCAGACGGCCGCACCAACGGCGACCGTCCCTGCGCCCGCAGTTGCGTAATACAGGAAATCCCGTCGAGTGGCGGTGTGCGAATCGTCGGCGTGGGACAAGGAAAAGCTCCTCTCCTTGGCTGGCCCCGCCCGTTGGGGCCTCTTCGTCTCAATGGCCCCTGAGAGGGCCCATCCGTCATCGCTCCGGGGAAACACTCCACGGGCGGGTCGGGGCGGGTTTATGCCGACGGGGCGCCTCCGTCCAGTCGCCAATTGCGATTGTGGCGGCGCCAAAGGGTCGCAACCTCTCGCGTCACCCCCGTTCAGTTGCGCCCTTACAACGCCGCCGCCTTGTGCTAATCGCAGTGGAAATGTCAGCTTCTTCCCAACAGGACATGACACATGCGCAATCTCTCCATCGCCGCCTCGGCTGCTGTCCTTGTCACGGGCCTCACCGTCCTGCCTGCCGCCGCCGAGATCGAGCTCAGCTTCTACGGCGGCATCCAGGACGCCCCTCACAGCCGCGTCGAGGGCGATGACGGCACCGAGGACTTCAACTTCCTCGCGGACTGGGAAGGCCGTTCGGGCGAGGCGCCGCCGCATTACGGCATCCGCGCGACGTGGTGGCGTTCGGCGAATCTCGGCTTCGGCATCGAGCTCGACCACTCCAAGGTCTACGCTTCCGACGACACGCTCGAGGATGAAGGCTTCGACCAGCTCGAGATGACGGACGGCATCAACTTCCTGACGGCCAACGTCTTCTATCGCTGGCCGGGCCAGTTCGCCTCCGGTGCCATCACGCCCTATGTCGGGGCGGGCGCCGGCCTCTCGGTTCCTCATGTCGAGGTCGAGCGCAACGGCTCCGACACCTTCGAGTACCAGGTGACCGGTCCCGCCGTCGCGCTGATGGCCGGCGCGTCCTACGCGCTTGCCGAGTCCTGGTCGGTCTTCGGGGAGTACAAGGTGACCTACTCCTCCAACACCGCCGATCTCGACAATGGCGGCGAGCTGAAGACGGACATCGTGACGAACGCGCTCAACATCGGTCTGAGCTACAGCTTCTGAAGGCGCGCCCCGGCACGTCCTCTCGGGCACCTGCCGGACGACGGGACAGCATGAAAGCGCCGGACCCGTCGAGGCGGGCCCGGCGCTTTTTGTTTCGCGGGGGCGGCCTGGAGGAGCGCGTCAATGCGCCTCGGCCGGGCCTTCAAGCGCGGCGTCCAGCGTGGTGCGCGCTTCGGACATGTCGTCCGGCCGCAGCTCGGGCGCCTCCCGCCCGGACGGGCGATGACAGAGCGTGACCTCGACGGGGTAGTGGTCCGAACCGAAACCGGGGAGGACCTCCATCTCCATGACGGACAGGCCGCTTCCGTGCAGGACCTGATCGAGCGGCCATGACATCCACCAGGATTTCGCATCGTAGGTCGGAAGGAATCCCGAATCGTCCCGAGGGTCGATCAGCGCGCCGATCCGCTGGGTCCGCTCCACCGTCCGCTCCCAGGGCGTCGCGTTCATGTCCCCGGCAAGGATCACACCCGGCCCCGCCTCCCGCGCCCGAAGCGCGGCCCACATGAGCTCGGCGTCCCGCCCGGTCGAGGATTGCCCCGGATGCGGCGGCCGGGGATGCAGCCCGATGAAGCGCACGGTGTCCTCTGAAGGAAGCGTGACCGTCGCGAGGATGGCGGGGGCGTCCTGCTCCACGGGGTAGATGGTCTCCGTTCGGGACAGCGGCAGCCGGGAGAACAGGTGCATCCCGAAATAGCTCCCGGTGATCTCCGAGACCGTATGGGGCATCTCTTCGCTCAGTGCGGACAGCTCCTCGTCCCACCACTCGTTGGTTTCGAGGGCGAGCAGAAGATCGGGCGAACGGTCCCGGACGAGGCTAAGAAGACCGCCCGCATCGCGGTTCCGCAATTGCACGTTCGCGACCATGACCGAGATCTGGCGGTCCGGCTCGCAGGAAGCCAGCTCCCCGCGCGTGCCGAGGAAATAGGGACCGATCTTCACCGCGTTGTAGGCCAGAGCCGCAAGCGCTGCGGCCGCGAGCGTCGCGCGCACCCGGACGGGAACGGTGCGGGCCATGCCGATGAGAACCAGCAGGACAAGAAGCCCGATGGCATATTGCAGCCGCGGGAAATCCGTCATCCGGATCCACCAGCGGTTGGTTTCGATGAGCGCGACGAAAGATACGGCCGCGAGGCCGAGCGTTCCGAGGATGAGCGCCCATTTGATCAGGTTACGCATGGGCGCTCCTTTGGAGATTGCGTCGCGAAGGGCCGGGGCGAGGGGTCTGTCCCCGCTCCGGCCCTTCGTGGGTTCAGCCCTTCAGGCCCTCGGCCTGCACCCACTCCCATGTCCGGTCGATGACGCGGGTGAGACGCGCGAGGATCGCGTCCACGTCCTCCTCGGTCACGATGAGCGGCGGGCAGAGGGCGAGCGTGTCGCCGGCATTGCGGATGATGAGCCCTTCCTCGTGGCCGATCTCGAAGGCGCGTGTGCCGACCTTGCCGATGGGATCGAACGGGGTCTTCTTCGCCTTGTCCGCCACCAGCTCGACCCCCGCGATGAGGCCCGCGCCGCGCACTTCGCCGACGAGCGGATGATCCTTCAGGATCGCGAGGCCCTCCTGCAGGCGCTCGCCCATCCGGGCCGCGTTGCCGACCAGATCCCGCTCCTCGATGATCGCGAGGTTCTCCAGCCCCACCGCCGTGGCGACCGGGTGGCCGGTGGCGGTGTAGCCGTGGCCGAAGGTGCCGATGGTGTGGGTGTTGTCGGCGATGGCGTCGTAGACCTTCTCCGAGAACAGGATCGCCGCGAGCGGCAGATAGGAGGAGGTGAGCTGCTTGCTGGTGACGAGGATGTCCGGCGTGAAGCCGTACTTCTGGCAGCCGAACGTCGTTCCGAGGCGGCCGAAGCCGTTGATGACCTCGTCGGCGACGAGCAGGATGTCGTACTTCTTGCACAGGGCGGCGATGCCGTCCCAGTAGCCCTCGGGCGGGGGCATGACGCCGCCGGCGCCCATCAGGGGCTCGCCGATGAAGGCGGCGATGGTGTCCGGATCCTCGCGCAGGATCGTCTCCTCCGCCTCCGCGATCAGGCGCTTCGCGAAGTCCTGCTCGCTCTCGCCCTCATGGCCGAAGCGGTAATGGTGCGGACAGGTCAGGTGCACGACCGGGATGGCCGGCAGGTCGAAATCGCGGTGATTGTTCGGCAGGCCGGTGAGGCTGCCCGAGGCGATGGTGATGCCGTGATACCCCTTCGTCCGCGCCAGGAACTTCTTCTTCTTCGGCCGGCCGAGGGCGTTGTTCATGAACCAGACCATCTTGATGACGGTGTCGTTCGCCTCGGAGCCCGAATTGGTGAAGAAAACGCGGGTCAGCCCCTCGGGCGCCATCTCAACGAGCTTCTCGCCGAGCCGGATCGAGGGCTCGTGCGCCTTGTGGGTGAAGGAGTGGTAATAGGGCAGCTTCTCCATCTGCGCCGTCGCGGCCTTCACCAGGCGCTCCTCGGAGAAGCCAAGTGCCACGGACCACAGGCCGGACATCGCCTCGATGTAGTCGCGTCCCTCGCTGTCGAAGACGCGCACCCCCTCGCCCCGCTCGATGATGAGCGGACCGCGCTGCTCGTGGGCGCGCGCATCGGTGTAGGGGTGAAGCGCGGTGGCGAGATCCGCCTGCGCCAGCGAGTTCGACCGGGTCGTCATGTCGTGGCCTCCATCAAGTGAGCGTTGCGGCCATCTGTAGTCCCCTGCGTCAGCCGGTGAAACCCCGGCCGCCAGGGATCCGCCCCGCGTGGATCCGGTAGACGATGGCCCGGTCGCATTCGGAGAGGTGCGCGGAGAGGGCCGGATCTTCCTCCGCGTGTGCGGGCCGCGGCAGTTCGTTCAGGAACGTCCGCTCCGCGTAGCGCGCGCCCGGCGTGGCGGCCGCAGCGATCCTCTCCCAGAGCGCGGCATGCGTGGCGGCATCGGTATACGAGCCGAAATCGGAGAGGGAGAAGGCGTCGAACCCGGAGAGCGCCCCCTGCCCCAGATCCCCGATCCCGCCGGTGACGATGCGGATCCGGTCCAGCCTTTGGCGGGTGAGGGCGATGGCCTCGGGGCGCAGATGCAGCGGCAGCGCGGCAGCGTCGTGCCGCCCCCTCAGGATCAGGGAGGCGAAGTCGCTGTCGCGAAACAGGAACCGGGCCGAGGCGCGACGGAAGGCGCCGGCCAGTCGCTGCTCCACCAGGGCCGGTGAGGGCAGAAAGGCGCCTCCCGGCTCTCCGACGATCCGCGTCCAGACCCAGCGCCGCGCCAGAAGGCGGATCGCCCCGCGCCAGAGCCGATCGTCGAAGTCGCGCTCCCAGATCGCCGCCTGCTCCTCTACGCCACCCGCCGCGAAGAGGCGCGCGATCGCCCGGCCCCGGTACAGCCCGTTCAGCCGCGCGCCGATTCGCAGGACCTTCTCCCACCGCCCGGCATACCAGACACCGCCCAAAGCCAGTCGTTCGCGCGGCTCCCAGAAGGCGCGCCCCTCGCTCTCCATCGCCTGCAGGACGCGGGCATGGAGCGCGGCGCGGGTCTCAGCCGGAGCGATCCCGAGATAGGCCGGGATCTCCGAATCGTCCAATGCCCGGAATGCCGCGATCTTCAACCGAAGGAGCGCGTTCTGCGCCGGGTTCAGATCGAGCGCGACGACCTCGCCGGGATCCGCCATCAGCATGTCGAGCGGCCGCCCCCCGCTGCCGGTCAGGCACAGGACGCGCGCGGGCGGGCCGTCCTGCGTGAGGGCCTCGACCTCGGTCGCGCCATCCTCATTCGAGGAGGTGAAGTTGAGGGCGTCGAAGAAGCTCACGGCAGTGCGCGACGCACGCGGCGGCGCTTCTCTCCGGGCGCCTCCGCGGGCCACCCCTCTCGCACTTCGACCGAGGCCGAGATCCCGCGCCCGGCCAGCAGCCCCTCCAGAGCACCAGCCGCCTCGCGCTTGGCGTCCTCTGGCGCGTGCGCCTCCAGCGACAACCGCAACGTCTCGGGCCCTGTCTGCTCCAGCCTGAAATCCGAAATCCGCCGGTCCGCCCCGATGACGGCGTTCCTCAGGATATCCGGCGTCAGAAGCACGCCTCCGATCCGGAGCGCATCGTCCATCCGGCCCACCACCTCCTCCACCGCCAGAAGCGGGGAGCCGCAGGGACACGGAGCCTCGGACAGGCGCAGAAGATCGTTCATCCGATACCGCGCCATGATCTGCACGTGTCGCCGGAAGCCAGTCACGAGCGGGGAAACGAGGCCCTCTCCCGCCGGTTCCAATTCGAACAGCGTCGCGTCTTCGGCAAGGTGCAGCGTGCCATGCGGGCAGGTGACGCCGAGCAGCCCCTCCGTCGCCATGTAGATCTGCCCCAGCGTCCCGCCGAGCCAGTCTTCGATGGCCGGGCGATCGGCGGGATCCAGCACCTCGCCGGCCGAAAAGCAGCGGCGGGGCGGCGCCATCCGCCCGGCAAGATGCATGAGGACGGAGGGCGGCGCGACCAGCGTGGTCGGCGCGAACCGGACGAGGTCGTTCTCCCAGGCGCCCGGACCCGCCTTCAGATCGAAGAACCGAAGGCGGGTGCGCCCGGCGCCGTTGGCCGCGTCGTAGAGGCGAGTATGGGTCGGCAGGAGGATCGCCACCCGCTCCGCCCGCCGCCAGATGTCCGGCAGAGCCTTTGCGAGGATCGCGCCGAGCCAGTCCGCCCGCTCCGCCTCGTCGATGACGTAGAGGCCCTTGTTGCCGCTGGTGCCCGTGCTCGCGCCGACGGTGAGGTCTCCGATCCGGCTGTCGTCCTCGATGGCGTCCCATGCCGCCTCTGCCGTCACGCCGCGGGAGTTGAAGGCCACGAAATCGGCCATGAGGATCGCCTTGTCGGTGACGGGCAGGTCGGTGAGACGGTCGGGGGCTTTTGCGTAGAACGGCGCGCGGGGCAGATCGCGAGTGAGCCAGCGGGCGAGCCGCCGCGCCTGCCACGCCTCGAAGCGCGCGCGGGAGAGGCCGGGGCGCGTGACCCTGGCGGTCAGGGCGTAGGAGGCGGCAGCCCGGAGGATCATGCGTCGTGCCTCCCTTTGCCGGGCTCATGACAGAGCACGACATCCCCGCCCCCATCGGCGAACCGGCGGACGGCCTGCGTGCTCTCCCTTGCCGCGTGCCTGTCATCAGCGACCCACATCGCTGGCGCACCGGGCGCCCGGCCCGGCGCGAGACCGGCGACGCACCATTGCACGTCTGCCGCATAGAGAAGCGGGGGATCGCACCGCGTGAAGACCAGCCCCCGTTGCCCCGCGGCATGGCCGGGCAGTGGAACTGCGAGGCAGGAGCCGTCCCCGAAGACATCCGCGCCCTCCGGCAGGCCGTGCGGGGCGGGACGGTGCGGCAAGGTTTCGTACGCAGTCCGGCAGGCGGGCCAGTCCCGCGGCAGAAGCGCCGGAAACACACCGTGGCGCAGGCCCGGCGTGACGCCGGGAGCGAAGATGCGGGCATGTGCGAGGTCCGGCAGGCCGCAGACGTGATCGGCGTGCAGATGAGTGAGAAGGACCCAAGAGACGTCCCCGGGCTGCGCCCCCTTCTCCGCCAGCACCTCCTGCCAGGTTCCTCCGCGGAGGAGACGGGGCCTCAGCAGCTTGGCATAGATCCCGAGCGCGCCCCGTTGCCCGAAGAGAGCCGGTCCGTAGCCAAGATCGATCAGGCCGAGCCCCGCCTCCGGATGCTCGGCAAGCCCCCACCGCACACGCAAGGGGACCCGCGTCAAGCGCCCGCCTCGGAGTACGAGCCGCTCAGGCGCGCTGACGGTGGCGGAGGTGTGGAAGACCGGGATCATCGGAATGTCCGCTCCAGCCCCTCGGCGAAGGGGATGCCCGGACGCCAGCCCAGGAGAGTGGCAGCGCGGCTGAGATCGAGCGATTGGGCATAGGCGAAGAGCCCGGCGGAATAGCGGGTGACGCGGGGCTCCCGCCGGGTGATCCGCGCCGCCGCCTCGGAGAGGCGCGCCGCTGCGAGGACCGGCCCGAGCGGCATCTTCCGCCAGCGAACGCCGATGCCGGCGTGTCCCGCGGCTGCCTCCACGATCGTCCGCACCGGCAGCACCTCGCCGCCCGAGACGTTGACCACCTTCCCCTCCGCCGCCGGCCCGGCCCGGAGCGCCGCGAGCACGGCGGACACGACATCCTCCACGTGGGTCAGGTCGATCCGTGCGGCACCGTCTCGCAACTCGGGCAGCGGCCCGGTTGCAGCGGCACGGAGAAGGCGGGGAAGGAGCGCCGTGTCCCCCGCCCCGTAGATCCCGCGTGGCCGCAGGATGACCGGACCAAGGTCCGGGCTTTCGAGAACGAGACGCTCGGCCACGGCCTTGGTGGCGGCGTAGTGATTGATGGCTCGCGGCAACGGCGCGTCCTCCCGGAGGCCGATCTGGTCGGCCATCCGGAAGGCGACGCTGGGGGTGGAGATATGGACGACCCGTCGCGTGCCGGCCTCCCGCGCGGCGGCGAGCACGTTTCGGGTCGCCACGACATTCGCGCGCTCGAAGGCGGCGCGGGGGCCGAAGGGAGCGGAGAGCGCGGCGCAGTGGACCAGGGCGCGAGCTCCTCCCGAAAGGGCCGTACGCACCTCCTCCGGCCGGGTCAGGTCGGCGGTGCGGACCTCGAAGCCCTCCGAGGCCAGGCCACCCAGCCGCCCCCGGTCCCGACCGATACCCACCGCCCGGATGCCGTCCACCGCGAGACGCCGCAGGACGGCGCCGCCGAGGAAGCCGGTGGCGCCGGTGACGATGACTGGACCGTCAAAGGGCAAGGGCCAGCCCGCCGAAGGAGACGCCGGCAGAGGTGCCGAGGAGCAGCACCTTCGCGCCCTCTCCGGCCCGGCCCTCCCGGATCGCGATGTCGAGCGCGGTCGGGATCGAGGCGGCGATCTGGTTGCCGTGCGTCCGCGAGATATCGACCACACGCTCCTCCGGCAGCCCCAGATGCCGGACCATGTGCTCGAGCGCATGGGGAGAGGCCTGATGCGGGACAACGAGGTCGATCTCGTCCAGCGACCAACCCGCCTTCGCCAGAAGCGCGTCCACGAAGCCGCGAAAATGCCGCGCCGTCACGCGAAAGAGCGCAGGACCGTCCATGGCGAAGCGGGAATGGGCGGCGAAGGTTTCGGGCTCGGCATGGTAATCGATCCGCGTGCCGCCCGCGCCGATCTCGCAGGATTCGTAGGCGGACGGGTAGGTCCGCATGAGGAAGCGCGGCCCCTCCCCCGGCCCGATCACAGCGGCCGCCGCCCCGTCCCCGAAAAGCGCGGCGACGTCGGGCTGGGCCTCCCACGGCAAGGCGCGGCTGGCGATTTCGGAGGAGATCACGAGCGCCCTCTTCGCCTCCCCCGCCGCCACGGCCCGCGCCGCCATGTCCCACGCCGCGAGGAAGGAGAGACAGGTGGCGTTGACGTCGTAGGCCGCCGCCCGGCCGTCCTCGATCCCGAGCGCGCGCATGTAGAGCGGCGCGGTCGCGGGAAGCGTCTGGTAGGGAATGCCGGACGCGGAGAGAACCAGATCGATCCCGGATGGCGCCACGCCGGCGGCGTCGAGCGCGGCCCGTGCCGCCGCGGCGCCAAGCGAGATCTGATCCTCGTCGCCAGAGACATGGTACCGCGCGGCCACGCCGCTCCGCGCTTCGAGCGTACCGGGAGGGAGCGACAGGCGCGCATCGAGTTCGGCCGATGTGTGGCGCGCCGCTGGCAGCGCGTGACCCGTTCCGAGCAGTCCCGGCGGCATGGAACGTCTCCTCCCCTCAAGCTGACCTAACAGATCGGTACGGCGCGGGGCCTTCGCAACTCTTCCGGCGGGTCAGGCGAGAAGCTGGGTGCCCTCGTGGCCCGACACCGTCGCCGACACGATGTCTCCCACCGGGCGATCCTCGGAGAAGAGAACCTCCGCGAACTGCTCCGTCCGCCCCATCCGGGCGTTCTCCATCAGCACCGCATGCGTCCGGCCGACCTGCGCCGACAGATGCGCCTCGGCGGCCCGTGCGCCTGCCTCCCGAAGCCGTGCCGCGCGCTCCTTGACGAGCTGCCCGTGAAGCTGGGGCATTCGGGCGGCCGGAGTTCCGGGCCGCGCCGAGTACGGGAAGACGTGCAGCCACGTCAGGCCGCACTCCTCCACGAGCCGGAGCGAGCCCTCGAAGTGCTCCTCCGTCTCGGTCGGAAAGCCGGCGATGATGTCCGCGCCGAAGACCATGTCCGGCCGCAGCCGGCGCGCCTCCTCGCAGAAGCGGATCGCGTCGTCCCTCAGGTGCCTGCGCTTCATCCGCTTCAGGATCAGGTCGTGCCCGTGCTGGAGCGACAGGTGCATGTGCGGCATCAGGCGCGGCTCGGTCGCGATGGCCTCCATCAGCGCCTCGTCCACCTCGATGGAATCGATGGAGCTGATCCTGAGGCGCGGCAGATCCGGCACCAGCTTCAAGATCCGGCGAACAAGATCGCCGAGCTTCGGCGTTCCCGGCAGGTCCGCTCCCCAACTCGTCAGGTCCACGCCGGTCAGCACGACCTCGTTGAAGCCGTTCTCGCGCAGCCGCCGGATCTGGTCGACCACGACGCCCGCCGGCACGGAGCGCGAATTCCCGCGGCCATAGGGGATGATGCAGAAGGTGCAGCGATGGTCGCACCCGTTCTGGACCTGCACGTAGGCGCGGGAGCGGGTGCCGAAGCCGTCGATCAGGTGACCGGCCGTCTCGGTGACGGACATGATGTCGTCGACCTGCACCCGCTCCGTCTCTCCGACGAGGTCGGGGGCGGCGAAGCTGCGCCACGTCTGGGGGGCCATCTTCTCGGTGTTGCCGATGACGCGATCGACTTCGGGCATGGCGGCGAACGTGTCCGGATCGGTCTGCGCGGCGCAGCCGGTGACGATGACGGTGGCGTTGGGGTTCTCCCGGCGGAGCCGCCGGATATCCTGCCTCGCCTTGCGCACGGCTTCCTGCGTCACCGCGCAGGTATTCACCACGACCGCATCTCCGAGGCCCGCCTCGTCCGTCAGACGCTTCATCGCCTCGGTTTCGTACGCGTTCAGGCGGCAGCCGAGGGTGTGGAAGACGGGCGCGCGGCGATCCATCAGAGGGCCTCCAGAAAGGCGGGGGTGAGCGTTCCCGAGAACACGTGAGCGCTCGGCCCCGTCATGTGAACCCCATCCTCGCGCCAGTCGATATCCAGCGTGCCGCCGTCGAGCCTCACGAGGACACGCCGCTCCGTCAGGCCCCGCCGCGCCGCCGCCACGGCCGCCGCGCAGGAGCAGGAGCCGGACGCAAGCGTGATGCCGGCGCCCCGCTCCCAGACGCGCACGCGGATCTCGGTCCGGGACAGGACCTGCACGACCTCGACATTGGTGCGCTCCGGGTAGAGCGGATGGGCCTCATGCGCCGCGCCGAAGAGGGCGAGGTCCACCGCCTCGGCATCGTCCACGAAGAACGTGCAATGGGGGTTGCCCATGCCCGTCGCCACGGGGTCGCCCTCGATCGGCAGGTGAAGCGTGTCCATCGGCCCGGCGAGCGGCACCGCGTCCCACTCCAGGAGCGGCGCCCCCATGTTGACCCGCACGAGCCCGCCTCCGGCATCGACGCATCGAAGCAGCCCGCGGCCGGTCTCGAGCGTCACGGTATCGGCGCCCGTCTCGTCCATCAGGTGGCGCGCGACGCAGCGCGTCGCGTTGCCGCAGGCCGAGGACAGCGAGCCGTCCGCGTTGTAAAAGACCATGCGCGCATCGGCGTCCTCCGCCGCCTCGATCAGGACGAGCTGATCGAATCCGACGCCGAAATGCCGGTCCGCAAGGGCGCGCACGAGCGCCTCGCCCGGCGCGGCGACACCGCCCCGCAGGTCGATCACGACGAAATCGTTGCCGAGGCCATGCATCTTCATGAAGCGCAGGCCGGAGGAGGAAAAGCTGTCCCGCATGGCGCCGGTCCTTACAGCAGCCGCGACGTCCACGCCATAGGGACCGTTTTTGTACTTGACCCCCGCGCCACCGTTCCGTAGGTCCGCGCCTCGAGTGGGCCGTTAGCTCAGTTGGTAGAGCAACTGACTTTTAATCAGTGGGTCACAGGTTCGAATCCTGTACGGCTCACCACTGACTCCAGACAACGCAAGATGCGGTTCGGTGGACCGTTGGGGATCGAGATGTCCGGCCCCGGACGTCGGACCCGGTCGCCCCCCCCCTGAGACTCAGGTGACGGCGAGATGTGACCGCGCCTTGCCGCGCATGTCAGTCCCGCAGGAGGCTCGCCGACGCCGGCTCGACTTGCACCCGTGTCGGGCGTCCGAGCAGGTCCAGCAGGACATGCAGGCGCGCGTCCGAATCGATGCTCTCGACGGAGGTCACGAAGTCCGCGAACGGGCCGCTGACGATGCGGATTCGGTCGCCGGCCCCGAACTCGGCGATCTCCGGCTGCAAGAGCCCCTCCGGGTCGCATCGCGCCATCAGGCCCGCGACGACCTGCGGAGGAACGATGGCGGGCGCTCCCGACGCCGATGCCACGACGCGGGAAACGCCGCGCGCCGATTTCACCTTTGGCCACGACGGATGAGCGGGATCCATGGCGAAGAAGAAGTAGCCGGCGAAGATCGGCCGCGTTTCGACGATCACCTTGCCGCGCCAGCGCCGCTCGGTCCGATGCCGCGGGATGAACACGTCGCACCCGATCCGCTCGAGGGAGTGTTGCGCGGCCTTGTGCTGGTTCGGCTTGCAGAGGGCCAGGTGCCACTGCGTTCCGACCAGATGGTCCTGTCGCACCGCGAACATGTCTCACCTTCCGTTCAACCGTGAACGACCCACCCTCACGCGCGAGCGCCCGGAGGTCAATTCCCGGAAAGGGAAGTGTTTCCGTTTAAGGTTGCAAAACGGAAATGGGCGAGAGAAGCCGCCCCAAACCCTTGCAACATTGCGCGGTTTTCCGCCCGGGATGCCGGTTACCGAACTGCGGCAATCCCGTCATGCAGGCAGGAGGCCGCCTCTTCGTCGCACAGGATCGTGACCGCCGGGTGCAGCCTGAGGGCGGAGGCGGGAACCGCCGGATCGACCGGCCCCGACAGCATCGCCCCGAGGGCTTTCGCCTTTTTGGGACCCGTCGCCAGCAGGACGATGCGACGCGCCTCGAGGATCGTGGCGATGCCCATGGTCAGCGCGTGCGACGGCGGTGTCTGACCGTCCGGAAATTCGGAGGCGTTGGCCGCGATCGTCGACGCGGCGAGCGCGACTTTCCGGGTCCGGCTGTCGAAGGGCGCACCCGGCTCGTTGAAGCCGATATGCCCGTTCTCTCCGATTCCGAGGAGTTGCAGGTCGATTCCGCCGGCCTTTCGGATTGCCACCTCGTAGCGCCCGCCCGCCGCCGCCGGATCGTCCGCCATGCCGTCTGGCAGATGCCAGTCGCCGGCGCACAGATCGACGTGATCGAAGAACTCGCGGCGCATGTAGCTGTGGTAGCTCGCCGGGTGCTCCGGCGGCAGGCCGAGATACTCGTCGAGGTTGAAGCTGCGAACCCCCTCGAAGCTCAGCTTTCCCGCCGCCACGTCCTCCCGCAATCTGGCATAGACGGCCAGCGGCGTGCGGCCCGTGGCAAGGCCGAGGACGGCGCCGGGAGTGGCGGCGATCACTGCCGCGATCGTCCGGGCAGCTTCGGAGGCGACGGCATCGCCGTCATCGAGGATAGTCAGCTTGGGAGCGTGGGTCATGACAGGGTCTGCGCCAGTCTCAGACGGGCGGCGCGGGCCGCACCGACGACGCCGGCGCGGTTCCCCAGCGTGCTGATCCGGCATTCGGGCGGCTCCGGCATGCACAGGGCTAGTTTCTCCTCGAGCAGCGCGAGGAGTTCCGGGCGGGAGCCGACGCTGCCGCCGAGAACGACACGGCCGGGATCGAGGATCGAGCAGATCGAGAGGATCGCCTGCGCCACCAGCGTCGCCAGCCGGTCGATGACAGCGGCGAAGGCCGGGTCCGGGCCGAGGGCGAATAGGTCTTTCAGCGTTCCCTCGGCGGTCCCGCCCCGGGCCCGGTAATCCTCCAGCAGCGCCGCGCTCGAAATGGCGCTCTCGAGGGCCCCGTTGCGGAAGGTTGCCCGGTCGAACGGATCGGCGCCGATGGGCAGGGCCGCGACCTCCCCCGCCGCACCGCTGGCGCCGCGCAGGAGTTCGCCCCGCACCACCGTCCCCATGCCGATCCCGGTGCCGATGGCGATGAAGACGGAGCAGTCGCCGCGCGGGGGCGCCCCGCGCCAGCTTTCGCCGAGCGCCGCCATGTTCACGTCGTTCTCGACCGCGACCGGCACCCTGAGGGCATCGCCGAAGAGGTGGACGAGATCGTGGGTCTCGAGGTCGTCGATGTTGGGCCCGCGATGGAGGCGCCCCGTTGCGGGGTGGATGGAGGCGGGAAGGCCGATCCCGGCGGCCGCGATGCGCGAGGGCCCGGAACCGGTTTCTGTCAGGAGCAGATCCCGCTGCGACAGGATCTGGTCGATCAGGGCGAGCCCGCCGGCCTCGCTCGTCGGGGCCTTCGTTTCAGCCAGCACGGTGCCGTCCAGGTCGCACAGAGCGGTCTGAGCCTTGGTGCCGCCGATATCGGTGGCGAGGAGCAGCGCGCGGGAAGGATCGAGTGCGCCTCCCTGCCGGATCCACCCGGCCGCGGCGAGCTCGTCGCACTCGCGCGCCTCTGCTGCCCCCCCGAGATCCGCCAGGAGGGTGCCGAGCGCGCGGCGCGCGGCCTGCGGCAGATCGCCGAGGCCGGGAAGCGGGGACGAAACCTGCATCACCGTCTCTCCAGCGCCTTCTCCGTCTTCGCATCGAAGCGGTGAAGGTGAGCCCTGCCCGCATGGGCTGTCACGGTGCTGCCGACCTCGGGGATCTCCGTGGCGGGCGCGGTGCCGATGACGGTGTCATCGCCGAGCTGGAAGTGGACGAGCGTCTCGGGACCGAGCGGCTCGACGGCGGTCACGGGGCCGGACAGTGAAAGGGCGTGGCCCTCGCCCGCATCGGGGCCGACATGAAGGTCCTGCGGCCGCACGCCGAGCAGGACGGGCGTCCCGCCATCCCCGCCGAATTCGCCTCCAGCCTGACCGGAGGAGATGACGTTCATCGAGGGCGTGCCGATGAAGCGGGCCGTGAAGACATCGACGGGATTGCTGTAGATCTCCATCGGGCGGCCCTGCTGGAGAATGTGACCGTCCTTCATCACCACGATCCGGTCCGCCATGGTCATCGCCTCGACCTGGTCGTGCGTCACGTAGGCGATGGTGGAGCCCAGTCGCTGGTGCAGGGCCTTGATCTCGATCCGCATCTGCGCGCGCAGCTGCGCGTCGAGGTTGGACAGGGGCTCGTCGAAGAGGAACGCGGCCGGATCGCGGACCATGGCGCGCCCCATCGCGACGCGCTGGCGCTGGCCGCCCGAGAGCGCTGCGGGGCGGCGATCGATGAATTTCGTCAGGCCCAGGATCTCCGCGGCGTTCTCGACGCGGCGCGCCTTCTCCGCCTTGTCCAGCTTCTGCGTGTAGAGCCCGATGGCGATGTTCTCGCGGACGGTCATGTGCGGGTAGATCGCGTAGTTCTGGAAGACCATCGCGATGTTGCGCTGCTTCGGGTCGAGTTCGTTCACCACGCGATCGCCGATGCGGATCTCACCACCCGAGACCTCTTCCAGCCCCGCAACCATGCGCAGCGTCGTCGACTTGCCGCAGCCGGAGGGCCCGACGAAGACGACGAACTCTCCGTCTGCAATCTCGAGGTCGATCCCGTGGATGACCTCCACCTTGCCGTAGGTCTTCGTCAGATTCTTGAGCGAGATCGTCGCCATCACCTCACCTCCAGCAGTTCGGAGAATTTCTTGTCGAGTTCGGCCGCGGCGGCCGCCTCGTGATCGGTCCTGTCGCTGGCTGCCCGGGCGAACCCGCCGAGCGCGGCCTCGTATGCAGCCAGAGCTTCGGCCGTGGGCTCGGGGGCCGGACCGCCATACCGGGTTCGGACCGCCACGAAATGTTCAGGGGACGCGGCCTCGCGGAAGGCCGCTTCGTCAAGCTCGGGCGCGCGGGCCGTCGCCTCTTCGAAGGCCGCGGAGAAGGCCGCGTAGCCCGAGGGCAGGTCCGCGCCCCGCGCCACCACGTCCCGCGCCGTCGCCGCCGCGATCTCGTGGGCCTGCCGGAAGGAGAGCCCCTCGCGCCGCACCAGCGTATCGGCGAGCTCCGTGATCGTGATGCAGGAGCGCCGGATGTTCGCGTCCACGCGGGCCCCGTCGACCTTCAGCGCGCCCACGAAGGCGGCCAAGAGGTCGAGCACCCGTCCGCCGCTGGCAAAGGCGCTGTAGCCTGCCGCCTGGCTCTCGCCCTCGCTGTCGTTCATGTCGGTGAAGGGGGTGTTGTGCATGATGTCCTTCATCATCCGCGCCCGGCCGACCGTCTGGCTGGAGAGGTGGCGCATGTGCTCGATCGGCACCGGGTTGCGCTTCTGCGGCATGATGGACGAGATCTGCACGAAGGCGTTCGGGACGTAGATCTGGCCGACCTCGAAGGCGGACCAGAATTGCAGGTCCTGGATCAGACGCCCGAGGTGAAGGAACAGAAGCTCGACAGCCGAATAGGCCCCGGTCGTGTAGTCCACCGCCGCGATGCAACTGTAGGAATTGCGCTGGGGCGCCGCGAAGCCGAGGAGATGGGCGACGCGAGCGCGGTCCACCGGGAAACCGGACGTGGTGATCGCGGCCGCGCCCATGGAGCAGAGGTCGCAGGTCGCACGCGCCGCCTCCAGCCGTTCGATATCCCGGATGAGGACCTCGATCGCCGCGGAGAGATAATGTCCGAGCGTGGTCGGCTGGGCGGGCTGACCGTGGGTGTAGGCGACGATGATGGTCGCCGATTCCCGCCGTGCCGTGCCGATCAGCGCCTCGAGAAGCGCCCTCGCCTGCGTCAGCATCCCGTCCAGATGCTCCTTGAGCGCGATCTTGAACAGCGTGTGGTCGATGTCGTTGCGGGATCGGGCAGTATGGAGCCAGCCGCCCGTATCGGGACCGAGGCGCGCCTTCAGCTCCGCCTCCACGAGAAAGAAGTAATCCTCGACCTCGCCGGTATATTCGAGCGCTCCGGGATCGACCTCGGCGTCGATCTCCTCCAGCGCGCGGGCGATCTTACCGGCGGTGGCGGGCTCGACGATACCGCACTCGGCGAGCATCACGAGATGCGCGCGGTCGATGCGGCGAAAGCCCTCCGCGTGGTCGGTGCGGGCATGGTCGAACAGCGGCGCGAGGACGGTGCGGCGGTAGACGGGATCGGGGAAGCGACTGTCGTCGCTCTGGCGTGGGTCGGTCATGGTCATCCCTTGAGCCCCGCCAGCATCACGCCGCGGACGATGAAGCGCTGCAGCACCAGGAAGATCACCAGCGTCGGGATCGTCGCAAGCGCGGCGCCCGTCATGATCATCTCCCAGCGGATCGCCTGTTCCACCGCGAAGGAGGTGAGGCCGATGGGCAGCGTGTAGAGTTCCTTGCTGGTCGTCACGATCAGCGGCCAGAAGAAGGCGGTCCAGTTGCCGAGGAAGGTGAAGATCGCGAGCGCCGACAGGGCCGGCGTGACCAGCGGCATGGCGATCTTCCACCAGATGGTGAACTCGTTCATCCCGTCGATGCGCGCCGCCTCGAGGAAGTCGTCCGGGACCGTCTCAAAGAACTGCTTCATCAGGAACGTGCCGAAGGCCGTCGTCATGCCGGGGAACATGATGCCCCAGTAAGTATCCAGCCAGCCGAACTGCGCGGACATCAGGTACCACGGGATCACGAGCATCTCCGTCGGGATCATCAGCGTCGAGAGGATGGCGATGAAGACGAAGCGGCGACCACGGAACTTGAACTTGGCCAGGGTGTAGCCGACGAGGCTGTCGAAGAAGAGGTTCGAGGCGGTGACGACAACGGCGACGATCGAGGAGTTGATGAACCACCGCATGAAGTCCCCCTCGCGGAGCACCTCCATGTAGTTCGCGAGCGTGGGCGCGGACGGGATCAGGCGCAGGTCGTAGATCTGCCCCGGCGTCTTCAGCGACGTGGAGAACATGTAGAGCAGCGGCGTGACCATCAGCACGCCGCCGATGAAGAGGATCGTCCAGCGGACGATGGCCTTGGGATTGATGCGGGACATCGGAAGGCCGGTCCCGGGCGTTTCGGTGACGGAGCTCATGCGCGGTCCCTCAGTATCCAGAGCTGCAGGAGCGACACCACGAGCAGGATCGTGAAGAGCACGACCGTCTGCGCGGCGGCATAGCCCATGTCGTAGGAGGAGAAGGCGGTCTGGTAGATCATCAGCACGAGCGGCTTGGTCGAGCCGAGCGGCCCGCCGGGATCGTTCGTGGTCATGTTGTAGACCTGATCGAAGATCCGCAGGAAGGCGATGGAGATGAACACCACGAGGAAGACGGTGGTCGGCTTCAGCAGCGGCAGCGTGATCTTCCTCAGGATCGTCCATTCGCCGAGCCCGTCGATCCGGGCCGCCTCGTAATAGGTGTCCGGAATGGCGCGCAGGCCGGCCATGAAGATGATGATCTGAAAGCCGAGGCCCGCCCAGATTGCCGTCACCATGATCGCGGGCAGCGCGTTGGTGGTGGAGCCCAGGAACTCGATCTGCCCGAAGCCGAGCTCACCCAGCGCGCTGTTGATGAGGCCCGTCGGCGGCGGCTGGTAGAACCAGCGCCAGACCCAGGCCATCGCCGCGGCGGTCGTGATGTAGGGCATGAAGTAGAGCGCGCGCAGGAAGTTGTGCGCGAAGCGGACCCGGTCGAGGTAGTAGGCAACGACGAAGGCGATCAAAAGGCTGATCGGCGTGCCGTAGATGAGGTATGCGAAGGTGTTGCGGAAGGTCTGCCAGAACCCGGGATCGGCGAACATCCGGCGGTAGTTCTCGAAGCCGATGAACTCGGCGTCCGACATCAGGTCCCAGTCCGTCAGCGACAGCCAGAACGCATTGAACGTCGGGTAGAACCGGATCACGCAATAAAAGAGCACCGGGATCGCCAGGAAGCTCCAGACCCAGATCGCGCTGCGCGTCCGCATGGACAGGCGCGGAGCGGGCTGGACCGGGTGCGTGGGGATGGTATCGGATTCGGTCGGGTGGACCATGCTTCACCTCCGCAGGGTCATGAGCCGCCCCGGAGTGTTCCGGGACGGCTCGAGTGCGATGCTCAATCGCGGGCGTCGTCGATGATGGCCTGTTCCTGCTCGGCGGCCTCGGCCACGGAATCGGCCGGGGACTGGCCCTGCAGGAAGACGCGGTTCGCCATGTCGATGGCGGTCTGGCGCTGCGCGGCCTCGTCCACGAAAAGCGTGGTGTGCGCGTAGGGAAGTGCGGCCAGGAAGGGCCCGTAGATCGGGTCATTCATGTTCGCGTCCGTCATCGCGGCATCGCGGCGGGCCGGAAGCTCACCCACGACCTCGAGCCAGATCTGCATTGCCTCGTCGGAGGAAATGTACTCGAGGAACTTGATGGAGGCCTCGAGCTCCTCGCCCTCGGCGCTGCTGCCGATCGCGTTGGCGAAGTAGCTGGCGTAGTTGGACTGAACGCCTTCTTCGTTGGCCGGAAGCTCGGCCACGCCCCATTCGAAGTCCTCGATGCTGTTGAACGAGCCGAGGCGGAAGGTGCCGTCGATCGTCATGGCCGCGCGGCCGGCGCGGAAGGCGGCCTGCCCCTCGTCCATGAAGCCGGCGGCGCCGATCCCGTGTTCCGTCTGGAGGTTGGTGTAGAACTCCAGCGCTTCGGCGCCGGCCGCGTCATCGTCGTAGGTGACCTGGCTGTAATCGTCGTTGTAGGGCACGCCGCCCATCTGCCGGACGAGCACTTCGCGCCACCACTGGTGATCCTGACCGGCCATGTCGAGCGTGAGGCCAACGGTCTCGAAGTTGCCGGCGTCGTTCTTGACGGCGAGTTCCTTGCCGTATTCCACGAGCTCGTCCAGCGTCTCGGGCGGGCCGTCGATGCCGGCCTCCTCGAAGAGATCCTTGTTCCAGAAGAGCGCGAGCGAGCGCACTGCCGTCGGCAGGCCGTAATACTCGCCGTCGCGCTTCATGGCGGAGACGATGGGGAAGAACTCTTCCTCGATCTGCGCCGCCGGGAAGGTGTCCTCCGGCAGCGGCTGGATGAGGTTGCCCTCGATGAACTTGTCCGCCCAGCCGTAGAAGAGCTGCATGACGTCCGGCCCCTTGCGCGCCATGTTCGCGGCGACGATGCGGGTCTGGTAGTCGGCGTAGGGGAAGGTGACCTGCTTGACCGTGATGTCGGGGTTGGCTTCCTCGAAGTTCTCGATGAGCTGGTCCATCGCCTCGACGCGGGTGTCGTAGATGTACTGCCAGTACTCGATTTCGACCGCGGAGGCCGAGGTGGCCGCCGTGATGCAGGCCGCGGCCGAGATACCGGCCATGAGAATACGCTTCTGCATTTCGTTCCTCCGTTGGATGCGCGCGTTCCGCGTTCGGGAACGCCTGTCGTTATGGCACCGCGATCGGACCCGCGGCGGGGTCGTGGGCGCAAACCTCGGCGCCGGGAGGGCCTCCTGTCAATACTTAAAAAAACTTGTCTTATTAAGGCAGGCCCTTCACTCTGGCGCCCTGACCCGTCACGAACGCCCGTAAAAAAGGGAAATTGTCGATGGTGACACCTGCCGAGACGCCGCGCCGAACGGCACGGGGGAAGAACCCGAATCGCAGCCGCGAGCATAACCGCCGCGTCGTGCTCGACCTGTTGCGCACCCACGGCCGCACCGGGCGGAGGGAGCTCGCCGAGCTCACCCAGCTGACCCCGCAGGCCGTCACCAACATCATCGAGGACCTTATCGCGGCGGACCTCATCGTCACGGCCGGGCGCCGCCGCGAGGGCCGCGGCCGCGGTCAGCCGCCGCACGAATATGAGATCAACCCCGCCGGCGCCTTCACCATCGGCGTCGAACTTGCCGTCACGCGGATGGTCACCACCGTGGTCGATCTCGCGGGAACACTGCTTTACCAGGACGTGACCCCGATCGAGGAAAGCGGGCCGGACGCTCTCCTTCCGGCCATAGGCGCGCTGGTCGAGCGGTTGCGGCCGGCCCACCCAGGCCGCCTCATGGGCCTCGGCCTCGTGATGCCGGGCCCGTTCGAGATCGAGGGCTTCTCGGGCGTCGGCCCGACCACGCTGCCCGGCTGGGCCGGCATCGACGTCGCCGCGGACCTGCGCGAGCGCCTCGGTGTTCCGGTGGTCGTCGAGAACGACGCCAACGCGGCGGCGGTGGGAGAAACCCTCCTCGGCGTCGGACGGGACATGAGGGAATTCTGCGTCGTGTATTTCGGCACCGGCATCGGCCTCGGACTGATCTCGGAAGGGCGCCCCATGCGCGGCGCGTTCGGCAATGCCGGCGAGATCGGCCATATTGTCGTCGCCCCCGGCGGCCGGCCCTGCCCCTGCGGCCAGAATGGCTGCCTCGAGCGCTACGCCTCTCTCCACGCCCTCCGGGAGCGTCTTGCGGATGCCGGCCGCTCGCTTCCCGCCGAAGACCTGGGCAGCCTCGACCCCGAGGGCGACCCGGTGGTCGCGGCGTGGCTGGAGGATGCCGCAGCGCATCTCTCCCCCATGATTTCCATTCTCGAGAACGTGCTCGACCCCGAGACCATCATCCTCTCGGGCGGACTGCCCACGGCCTGCCTCGATGCGATCATCGACCGGCTGAGCTTCGGTCCGAGCGTGGCGCGCCGCAGCGACCGCGTCGTCCCGCCGGTGATCCGCGGGCAGAGCGGGCTTCTGACCGCGGCCATCGGCGCCGCGGCCCTGCCCATGCACGACGCCATCACACCGCGGCTCGAACTGTCCGAGCTGCAAGAGACCATCTCCAAGGGAGCCACCCCATGACACCGCAAGAGCGCCTTGAGCGCGACGAGGCGTCCCCCGCCCTTCTGCGCCTGCACCGCGCCCTGTCCCGCCTCGGATCCGTCCTCACGATGATGAACACCGGCGCGCATCCCGATGACGAGCAGAGCGGCCTTCTGGCCTGGCTGCGCTTCGGGATGGGGATGAGG
The DNA here is from genome assembly GCF_003390865.1 of Tropicimonas sp. IMCC34011. Taxonomy (GTDB): domain Bacteria; phylum Pseudomonadota; class Alphaproteobacteria; order Rhodobacterales; family Rhodobacteraceae; genus Tropicimonas_B. The sequence continues at coordinate 279,621 of NZ_QMEJ01000003.1, read as the reverse complement.
GTCGTCGTTGCCTGCTCGACCCGCGGCGAAGGCGGTCAGAACGTGCTCGGCCCGGAACGGGGCGGCGCGCTCGGCCTGCTGCGTACGCGGGAGATGGAGGAAGCGGCGCGAGTGCTCGACTGCGACATCGCGTGGCTCGGCTTCGGCCCGGAGGATCCGGTGCACGATTTCGGCTTCTCCAAGGACGGGGACGACACCTTCTCGCGCTGGGGCGAGGACCGCATCGTCGAGCGGCTCGTGCGGGCCTATCGCCGCGAGCGCCCCGACATCGTCGTGCCGACCTTCCTCGACGTGCCGGGCCAACACGGCCACCACCGCGCCATGACCCGCGCCGCCGAAACCGCCCTGTCCCGCGCGGCGGACCCCTCCGCCTATCCGCATCACATGGAGGAAGGCCTGACCGCCTGGTCCGTCTCCAAGTACTACCTGCCCGCCTGGCCCGGTGGCGGCGGAACCTATGACGACGAGGTCCCGCCCCCCGAGGCCACCCTGATCGAGCGCGCAAGCGGTCGCGACGCCGCCAGCGGGGCGGATTTCGCCCGGATTGGCGAATGGTCCCGCCTGCGTCATGCCTCGCAGGGGATGGGCCGCTGGCAAGACGACCCGCAGATGGAGTGGCCGCTGCACCTGAAGACCGGCGGGGCCGAGACCCGGATCATCGATGACCTGCCCGCCACGCTCGGCGATCTGGCGCAGCTTCTGCCCGCCGCCGCGGCCGAACTGGAGGCCGCCTCGGCCGCCATCGATGCCGCGATGCTCGCCTTCCCGGACCGGACCGCGATCCTGGAGGCGCTTGCCGAAGCGGATGCCGCCCTCGAAGGCGCGGAGGCGGCGATTGCGGACGATCTCGGCGCCGTCTCGTCCCACGGCCATCGCCTCGCCGCAAAGCGGAGGGAACTTCAGGTCGCCATGATCGAGGCCTCCGGCATCGAGCCCCGCCTCACCGCATCGAGCCCGGTCCTGTCGCCGGGAGGCCGCGCGACTCTGACCCTCCGGACCGCCGATCCGCTGACGGACGCCTCCGACCTGACCGCCACAATGGTCACGCCGGAGGATGTCCATGCCGCGGCAGGGTCCGGCGACGTGCCGACCTTCGAGCTGACCGCCAGCGAGGACGCCTCGTTCAGCCCCCAGTTCACCGAGACCTGGTCCGCCTTGGGGGGCAACGGCGCGATCCACATGCGCCTGAGCACCACGCTCGCCGGCAGGCCCGTGGCCATGCCCCTCGATCCCGAAGAGCCCCTGATCGTCGCTCCCGCCGCTCCATTCGACGCTGAGCCTGCGGACTTTCTCCACCTCCGCGGCAGCCCTCCCCGGCCGCTTCGCTTCCGGTATCGGGGCGATGTGTCCGCGGAGGAGACAGAGCTGCCGGACGGCTGGTCCCTCGATCTGAACGAGGGCCAGGGTGAACTGACGCCCCCAGCCGATCCCGCCGCGGGCCTTGTCCGCATCGCCCCCCGGACGAACGGCCGCCCCGCCATGCGCGGAACGGTCTCGCGTCATGCGCATACCGGCGCCTTCACCTACCGCGAAGAGGCGGCCCTGCGCGTCCTTAGCCTCGATCTGGACCTGCCCGAGGGCGCGAAGATCGGCTGGATCGGCGGCGGCAGCGACCGGACGGACCTGTGGATGCGCCGCATGGGCCTCGAGGTCCACGATCTCGACCGGATCGGGGAGGACACCGATCTCTCGGCCTACACCACGCTCGTCATCGGTGTCGTCGCCCTCGCCTCCCGGCCGGACGTCCTCGCGCACCTGCCCGCGATTCATGCCTTCGTCCGCGAAGGTGGTACGCTCGTGACCCTCTATCAGCGCCCCGATCAGGGCTGGGATCCCGAAACGGTGCCGCCGAAGCGCCTGAAGATCGGAACGCCCTCCCTGCGCTGGCGCGTCACGGACGAAGCGGCGGAGGTCACCGTCCTCGAGCCAGCGCACCCAATCCTCACCACGCCCAACACGATCGGCGAGGAGGACTGGGCCGGCTGGGAAAAGGAACGCGGTCTCTACTTCGCCGCCGAATGGGACGAGGCCTACAGCCCGCTTCTGTCGATGTCCGACGCCGGGGAGGCGCCGCTCACCGGCGCTCTCGTCTCGGCGGCGATCGGCAAGGGCCGGCACACGCACGTCTCTCTCGTGCTCCATCACCAGCTCGATCGCATGGTCCCCGGCGCGTTCCGCCTGCTGGCCAATATCGTCCGGCCAGAGCGCTAGGTGCCGGACAAGCCGTCCCCCGCCACCGATCGGAACGACCCTGCCATCGGCATCGCCTGGCTCCTGACCGACATGGCGCTGGTGACAGGCGTGAACGTACTGGTGAAGCTGCAGGGCCAGTCCCTCCCTGCCCTGCAACTGGTGTTCCTGCGGGCGCTCATCGGTCTTGCGGTGATCCTGCCGCTCGTATGGGTCAGGCGCGGACAGCTGCGGCGGATGACGTCCCCGTGGCGCAATGCCGGGCGGGTGGCGTGCAACGCCGCCGCGCTCAGCCTGACCTTCTACGCCCTGACGCAATTGCCGCTGGCGCTCGTGAACGCGGTGGGGTTCACCCGGCCCTTCGTCGCGATGATCCTTGCGGCGCTGCTCCTTGGGGAGGACATCGCGCGGCGGCAATGGGCGGGCCTTGCGCTCGCGCTCTGCGGGGTCGCACTGATCGCGGCTCCGGGGCAGACCGCCCTCGGGCCCGTTCCGGTGATCGGCCTCGGCGCGGCGGCGCTCGCCGTCCTCTTCGGCGCCATGGCCACGGTCCAGACCCGCGCCCTCCGCCACGAGGATACCATGGTGATGATGCTGTTCTACACCGCGGGCCTCTGCCTCTTTACCGGCGGGCCTGCATTCCTCGTCTGGGAGCCGGTCGCGCCCGGGTCCTACCTGCCGATCCTCGCCATCGGTCTTCTCGCGCAGATAGCACAGCTCTGTTTCCTGCGCGCCTACCGGGCCGCCCGGGCCTCGGTCCTGTCGCCCGTCTCCTACGCCTCGCTGCTCTTCGCGACGGCGGCCGGCTGGATCGTCTTCGGCGAGCGCCCCGGCCTCGTCTTTGCGGCGGGCGGCGCGCTCGTCATCGCAGGGGCCGCCCTGAACCTGCGGCGGCCCGAGGGGCGGACGTGAGCCGCGCCCGCCCTCAGCCGCAGTAGCTCGTCATCACCACGGGGAGCAGCGACCAGACCGTGGCAACGAGGCCGACCCACCCGGTCGCCCGGCTCACGAACCGCACGAAGGGCGAGGGAGAGGCGAAGCGGGGCGAGTAGAGCGCCCAGAGGATCGGCAGCTGGACGAGGATCGCAGCGGCATAGGCCGCCACGAGGAGGAGCCGCGGGAGCGGCAGGCCGAACGCCTCCCCGTCGATCCCGTGCCCGCAGATCAGACCGTGCAGGCCGTAGACCGCGCTGAACGCCGCCAGCCAGACAAGGGGCGAGATCAGGATGCGGATGATATCCCTCACGACAGCAGCCCCGGCAGATGCCCCGCGAGCAGGATCAGCAGGGCGATCGTCGCGAGGTAATCGATCCAGAGGCCGACGATGGGAAGCTCGGCGCGCCGCAGGGGCGAGACGAAGCCCCGACGGACCCGCGCGGCGAGGAACGCGACCATCAGCGCGGCGAGAGCCGCGTGGAAAAGCCCGTAGCCGCCGAGGACGAGAAGCGTCGCGCCATAGGCGTGCCCCGTGGGATCCGGCGTGCGCAGCATCAGAGCGGCGCAGACCGCCCCGATGGCGAGGATGCCGGCACCAGCGATGGCGAGGAACGGCAGCGGCGCTTGGCTTCTCCGCGCGAGGCGGGCGGCGATGGGCGCGGCCACGATCCCGGCAAGGCCGATGCCGAGCTCAAGGGCCGACGGCGCAAGCCATTCAGGCGGCGGCCAGCCGGGTGCCACGGTCCAGAGGAAGGCGAAGCCGAAGAGAAGCGAGCCGAAGAAGGTCGCGTTGGCCGTCAGCAGGAACGTGGTCCCCCACCAGCCCGGCGAGCGGGCAACGGACGCGGCATGCGGCACCTCCTGCCCCCGCCCGATGCCCTGCGGCGGAATATCCTCCTTGAGGCCCAGTCCCCACACCCATCTCCAGGCAAGGATCGCGACGCCGATCATCGCAACCGGGATCGTCCAGTAGAACTTCAGCAGGAGCGACAGGAAGAACACCCCCGTCACGGCGGACATGAGGATCGGAAGGCGCGTGTTGGCCGGGTAGATCACGTGGTAATCCGGCGTGCCGCTCGCGATGTCGACGGTCAGCGTCTCCCGCCAGCCATGCCGCGGCTCGCCGAGATAACCCTGCCCCCTGGCCAGGGCGACGCAAAGCTCTGGATCCTCGGCCACCGGCTCCCGGCTCGTCACGTGCGGCAGGGACGCGAAGTTGTAGGCGGGCGCGGGAGTCATCATCGCCCATTCCAGCGTCCCCGCGTTCCACGGATTGCGCCGCCCCCGCACGGCAGTCAGGACGTGCAGTATCACGTCGATCAGCAGCACAGCGATGCCGATGGTCAGAACGAAACTCCCGACCGAGGAGATCAGGTTGATCGTCGTCCACCCGTCCTCCGGCGCATAGGTCGGAATGCGCCGCCGCTGCCCGAGAAGGCCCACCCAGTGCATGGCGAGGAACGTGACGTGGAAGCCCGCGAAGATCAGTCCGAAGGCGAGCTCACCGAGCCGGAAGAAGCGCTTTCGGCCGGTGAAATGCGGCAGCCAGTAGTAGATGCCGGCGAAAATCGGGAAGACGAACCCCCCGAAGAGCACGTAATGCAGGTGCGCGGTGATGAAGGCGGTGTCGTGGGCCTGCCAGTCGAACGGAACGACGGCGACCATGACGCCGGTCAGCCCGCCGATGACGAAGGTGAAGAAGAAGCCGAGGATGTGCAGCATCGGCAGATGCAGCTCCGGCCGGCCTTTCCACATCGTGCCGATCCACGCGAAGATCTGCACCCCCGTCGGCACGGCCACCAGCGTCGACGCGGCTGAGAAGAAGGCCAGCCCCATATGCGGGATGCCGGTCGTGAACATGTGGTGCACCCAGAGCCCGAAGGACAGGAATGCCAGCGCAACCGCCGCCGCGACGATCCAGCCGTAGCCGAGAAGCGTCGTGCGGCACATCACCGGCAGGACGGTGGAGATCACTCCGGCCGCCGGCAGGAAGATGATGTAGACCTCGGGATGCCCGAAGAGCCAGAAGAGGTGCTGCCACAGAAGACTGTCGCCGCCGAGGTCGACCTGGAAGAACGGCAGGCCGAAGGCACGCTCGAGCTCCAGCAGGACGGACCCGAGGATCAGGGGCGGGAAGCCCGTCAGGATCATCAGGGCGGTGACGAGGGCATACCAGGCGAAGATCGGCATCTTGTCGAGAGACATGCCGGGCGCGCGGTACTTCAGGATCGAGACGGTCAGTTCCACCGCGGCCGCGATTGCGGAGATCTCCACGAAGGTGATCCCGATCAGCCAGAAATCAGTGTTTATGCCGGGGGAGAAGAGCGGCCCCGACAGCGGCGGATACATGAACCACCCGCCGTCCGGCGCGATGCCGAGCAGCATCGAGACGAGCAGCATCGTCCCGCCGAAGACATAGCACCAGAACCCGTAGGCGGTGAGCCGCGGAAAGGCGAGATCGCGGGTGCCGAGGATCTTGGGCAGCAAATAGATCGCCAGCCCCTCGAACGTCGGGATGGCGAAGAGGAACATCATGATCGTGCCGTGCATGGTGAAGATCTGATTGTAGATCTCCGGCCCGGCGAACGCCGAATGCGGCGTCGCGAGCTGCGCCCGGATCAGCATCGACAGGATGCCGCCCACGATGAAGAAGAAGAATGCCGTCGCGAGGAACATGCGGCCGAGGTCGGTGTGGTTCACGGTTGAGAACCAGCCGCGGAAGCCGGGGTCGGACGCCCAGATCTCGGTCAGCCTGCGGTGACGCTGGAGTGCGTTCATTGGGTCTCGCCTCTCAGGAAGGCCTCCCAGCCATCCGCGTCATGCGCGGTGACGGCGAAGGTGAAGCTGTCGTAGCCCGGGCCGCTGAATTCGGCGCTGACGCCCTCGTAGGTGCCGGGCGCGTCCGCCTCGATCCGCAGGACGTTGACGTAGCCCGGGATCGCGTCGAGCTTGCCGGCAAGGCGCGGAACCCAGAAGCTGTGAATGACGTCCGCCGTGGTGATGGACACATCGACAGGACGCCGGGCGGGAATGTGCAGGACGCCCTCGGTCGCGCGGCCCGGCGCATCCTCGTAGCTGAACGTCCATGCGGACAGGCGGCCCTCGGCCCCGACGCGGACGACGTCGTCCGCTTCCCGCGGCAGCAGCCTCTCCCCCACCACCAGCCCGTAGGCGAGAAGCGCGGCGAGGACGACCATCGGGAAGACGAGCCCGAGCCCGACGATCCAGATCCTGACACGGCTGCCATCGCTCCCCGCCCTGCCGCGGCGCAGGAAGGGCAGGACAAGAAGCGTCATCACGAGAGCGAAGATCAGGGCCGCGCCACCCAGCATCACCCACCAGAGTTGCGCGATCGTCCGGGCCGCGGGGCCCGCCGGGTCAACCGTCGAGAGGACTCCCTCGCAACCGCCGAGCGCTGTAAGCGTTAGGGCGGCGACAATCGGGGCAGGGAAGGGTTTCAGATGGCGGCGGACACGACCGAACAAGCGCGCGACGAGCATGAGGAACTGATCGACCCGATCGCCGAACAGCCGGGCTTCGATCAGACCGAATCCAGGATCGCGGTGCTCGGACACCCGATCCACGCGATGAGCGTGGCGTTCCCCGTGGCGCTGACCTTCTGCGCCCTCGGGGCGGACATGCTCTACTGGTGGACGGGAGACGCGTTCTGGGCCCGCGCCGCGCTCTGGGCTGCGGGAACCGGCTTCCTGTTCGGCATGCTCGCCGGTTTTTCCGGAACGGCGGAACTGCTGCTCGTCTCCGGCATCCGCGCCCGCGCACCGGCCTGGACCCACTTCATCATCGCGGTGACGCTCCTCGCACTCCTCGGCGCGAACTGGGGCCTGAGGCTCTACGGCTTCGAGGACGCGGTGCTGCCCTACGGCATCCTCATGTCGGCTCTGTGCGTCTGCGTCGTGGGATTCACGGGATGGCATGGTGGCAAACTTGTCTTCGATTACCGGCTCGGCACGTCGAAGGGCAGCTGACCGCCCCTCGGCTCGAGCAGCCAGTCGGGGAACGTAAGCCAGTCGAAGGCCGGCTTGGCGAGAACGATGAAGAGGATCGCGACGGCCGGGATCGCCACGGCAAGGCCCGGCAGAACCGGGTGCGGCGGCTTGTGGTGCCCCGGCTCCTCGGCCACGCGCACGAGGATGTAGCCGATCCACGCATGGGCGACGACGAGCAGCGCGACGAAGGCGAGCTTGGCGAAGAGCCACGGAACGAAGACCTCCCGCATGAAGATCAGCCACGTCCCCGCGATCACCGCGATCACGGCGGCGGGGGTCACGAAGGTCGTGTAGGTGATATGCGTCGCACGGCGGATGATGCGGTAATCCTCCGCCAGCATGTTCGGATCGTGGCGCGCCAGCATGAACGGCAGGACCAGAAGCCCCCCGCACCAGAGCGAGAGGGCCGCGATGTGCAGCGCCTTGAAGATCGGCACGAGGTTGACGACCCAGTCTACCACGCGCGGTTGTCTCTCAGGCCGGCCCAGCTCTGCCGCGCCAGGACGATCGCGGTGGCGGCGTAGGGCAGCCCCGCGGGCACCCACATGATGAGCCCGCCGAGTTGCTGATCGCGCAGCGGGGACAGGCCCCAGTCGAAGGGCGCGACGGCATGGGCCGTGTAGAGCGCATCGGGCGCGAAAGTCAGGACCGCACCCAGCATCCCCATCTGGGCGAAGGATGCGATGACGAAGACCAGCCGCTCCACCGGCGCGCCATCGGCCGCGATGACCGAATGCCAGAACCAGACGGCGCTCCCGAGAAGCGTGATCTGCATCAGCCAGTAGACCGCCACGTTGGACAGGGCGAGGTCGTAGGCCGCGGGGGCGTGCCACGCCCAGAGGATGAGGGCCGAGACTGCGAAGGGCATCGCGATCCCGCCCCGCGCCCGCCCGCCGAGCGCCACGGCCAGAAGCGGCGCTGCCCCGGCGACGAGGAGAACATGATGCACGACCCGCGCGGAGAAGAGCGCAGCGGAGAGGGCGCAAAGGGGAGAAACGAAGGCGACGATCAGAACGGCAACCGCCGCGAGACCGGCGGGCTCCCGCCGCACGGCAATCGTAAGGACGGCGAGCGCGATCAGCAGGAAGGGATCGAGGTTCCAGCTTGTCCAGAGCTCAGCCGGAAGCGGCGGCGGGCCGCAATAGGTCCTGTCCATCACTGAATGCGCCCCTGAAATTCGCTCACCACCCGCGCGCGCAACGACTGAGTGCGGGGGCGGTTCCACCATACGCCGGATACATGTCACACCCTGCGCGTCATGGAAATGGCGGGCACATCGACCCTTCGCGCATGGGGCGAAGCTCGCGCCCGTCATTCATCCCCTCGTCTTTTCCCTTGGGGAACATGCCCCGTGTTGGTATCCAGCGGGACACAAGGCATGCCGCCGTCCGGGAGACAAGAATGACCGAAGCAACCGCACCGCTCCTGAAAGAGGAGGAGCTCGTCGCCCTCGCCTCCCGCGCCTTTGAGGCACAGGGCGTCGCACCGGACCGCGCCCGCGTGACCGCGCAGATCCTGGCCCTCGGCGACATGATGGGCATCCACACCCACGGCCTTCTGCGCGTCGTGAATTACTGCGAGCGGATGAGCCTCGGCGGCATCGACGCCGCTGCGGAACCCGAGATCGAGACCCTCGCCCCCGCCCTCGCCCGCGTGGACGGGCATGCCGGGCTCGGGCCCGTCACCGGCATCACCGCGCTGGAACTGACCATGGAGGCCGCGCGCAAGACCGGCATCGCCGCGACCTTCTGCAAGGGCTCCAGTCACTTCGGCGCCATCGCGCCCTATTCCCTCCTCGCCGCTGAGCAGGGGTTCGCCTCGATCATCGCGACCAACGCCTCCGTCACCATAGCGCCGACCGGCGGGGCCGAGGCGCGGCTCGGCAACAACCCGATCGGCTTCGGCTTCCCCGATCCCGGCGGCGATCCGGTCCTCATCGACATGGCGATCTCCGTCGCCGCACGGGGCAAGATCCGCGCGGCGCTCAAGGAGGGCAAATCGATACCCGAGGACTGGGCGACGGACCGCGACGGCCGCCCGACCAGCGACCCCGCCGAGGCTCTCAAGGGCTTCCTGCAACCGATGGGCGGGCACAAGGGCTACGGCCTGTCCCTTGCGGTGGACATGCTCTGCGGCGTGCTGTCCGGCGCGACCTATCTGACCCATGTCAGCTCATGGGTGGATCATCCCGAGGCGGAGCAGAAGATCGGACATGTCTTCATCCTGATCGACACGGGCAAGCTGGGCTCGACCGACTGGCTGGCGAAGCGGATGCGGGATGCGACGTCCCTTCTGCGCGAGACGCCGGCGAGCGATCCGTCCCGCCCGGTCATGGTTCCGGGGGATCGCGAGCTGGCACGGCTCCGCGCGGCGCGGACCGAGGGCGTCAGACTGGACGCCTCTCTCGTGGAAGAGATCAGGGCACTCGGCGGAGGGGCATGAGCCGACACGGCGAGCATCCATGACGTCCCCGGGCCGGGACAACTCGCCGCCTTGCCCGCCCCGGGATCCGGGCGCACATCTGTAGCACTCACGCAGTCACGGAAAGCCAGTCCCATGCCACGGTCCCTGCCCCTTCTCGCTACCCTTCTTCTTCTGCCTGCCGGCATCGCGGGGGCGCAGGAGGAGGGCGATGCCGCTGCCGGAGAGAAGATCTTCGCGCGCCGCTGCGTCTCCTGCCACGTGATCCAGACCCCGGAGGGCGAGACCCTCGCCGGGCGGAACGGGAAGATCGGGCCCAACCTCTATGGCATCGCGAACGCCCAGGCCGGCACGCGGGAGGGCTTCAAGTACGGCACATCCCTCGTCGAGGCCGGCGCAGAGCACGGTCTCCACTGGGGCGCGGCCGAGATGATCCCTTACCTTCAGGACCCGACGGGCTACCTGCGCGAGGTGACGGGTGACGGCCGGGCGAGAAGCAAGATGTCCTTCCGCCTGCGTGAGGAAGAGGAGGCGGCGGACGTCTACTCCTTCCTCCTCTCGCTGGACCCCGAGGATGCAGCTTCGGATACGGACAACTAGATGCCCTGGACGGTTTTTCTTCTCTTCCTCCTCGCCTGCGCCGCGGCCGGATCGACCGGATCCATCTTCAAGCCGGGGACGTGGTATCAGGAGCTGGCAAAGCCGTCCTGGACGCCGCCGAACCTCGCCTTCCCCATCGTCTGGCCGATCCTCTACGTGATCATCGCCTGGGCGGCGGCCCGCGTCGCCGTGATGCCGGGGACGGCGCATGCGTTAGGCTTCTGGGCGATCCAGATCGCGCTCAACACGCTCTGGACGCCGGTCTTCTTCGGCGCGCACCGCATGGGCGCCGGCGCCGTCGTCATCGGTCTTCTGTGGCTCGCAGCACTTTGCACCTGCATCGCCTTCTGGCGGCATGACACCTTGGCCGGTGCGCTGATCCTGCCCTATCTCGCCTGGCTGACCTACGCCTTCGCGCTGAACGTCGCGATCCTGCGCCTGAACTGACGGCGCCGCGAGAGCATCGGCCGGGAGAAAGCGTCTATCCGCTTCGCCCGGCCGCGACGCCCGGCGCCCTCAGATCGTCCGCGGTGTCCACGTCTCGAAGCGTCTCCAGCATCGCCACCCGCCGCCCGTCCAGCGTATCAAGCGTGTCCTTCAGGGCGTGGGAGGTGGACCAGCGGACCTTGCCGAACGCGCCGATCGGCAACCGTCGCCGGGCGCTCCGCCCGATCAGCCAGTAGCCGCCATCGCTCGCCGGGCCGATCGCGACATCCGCCGCACGCATGACCCGGAACGCCTCCGCGACGTGGCGCCGGTCCAGCGCCGGAATATCTGCGCCCACGACGATTACGGGGCCTGTCCCATCCGCCAGAAGCCGGGCCATGCGGACGCCGAGATCGCCGCGCCCCTGAGGGCGGCGCGGCAGGTGGGCCGGAAAGACGCGAGACGCGAGCGCCCCGTCCGGCGCCACGGCAAGTTCGAGGTCCCAACGGGGATCGGACAATCGCCGCAGCACGCGGGCAATCTGCCGCCGCATCCACCACGCCGCCTCGATCCGCCCGATGTCCCGCGCAAGGCGCGTCTTGACCCGGCCCGGCCGCGGCTCCTTGAGCATCAGGACGACGCGGGGACGCGCGCTCACAACTCCAGCGCCATGCTCCGATGCGCGATGCCGGAATCATCGTAGATCTCGCCGTGCGCGGTGAAGCCGAGCCGCTCGTAAAACGGGATCGCCGGAACCTGCGCCCCGAGGATCACCCGCACGATACCGGGCATGCTCCTGAGCTTAGCCAGTGCAGCGCGGGTCATCGCGGCGCCGGCGCCGGTACCGCGGCGCTCCTTCAGGACGCAGACCCGCTCCAGCTTGCCCGCATCCCCGACGATCCGCACCCGCATGGCACCGACCGGGCGCCCGTCCTCACGTGCGAGGAAATGCATCGCCTCGCCGTCCCGGCCGTCCCTGTCCTGCTCGACGGTCACCTTCTGCTCACCGATGAACACCTCGTGACGGACCGCGAAACACGCATCGATATCCGCCGCCTCCGTCGCTTCGACGATCTCGACACTCATGACACGAACTCCTTGGCAATACGGGTGAAGACGCGCGCGAGGGTCTCGATCTGCTGAATTTCGACGCGCTCGTCCGTCTGGTGCATGGTCAGCCCCACGAGGCCGAATTCGACGACCGGGCAATGCGCCCGGATGAACCGCGCGTCGGAGGTGCCGCCACCGGTGGACAGGACGGGGATCACTTTCGTCTCGTCGGCCACGATGCGGGCCACGAGGTCCGACAGCTCGCCCGGAGGCGTGAAGAACGATTCGCCCGAGATCCGCGCATCGAGCGTGATCTGAAGTCCGTGGGCTTCCGCAACCTCGTCCCCGATCCCGCGCATCCTCTCGATGAGAGAGGCGCCGCTGTGCAGATCGTTGAAGCGGATATTGGCGCGGACGGTGGTTGCACCGGGAATGACATTCGTCGCCAGATTGCCGGTGTCGATGCCGGTCAGGGCGAGCGTCGAGGGATCGAAATGATCGGATCCTTCATCGAGCCTGAGCGTTGCGAGGCGGTGGGCAAGCTCGGCGGCGCCGTCCACCGGGTTCTTCGCGCGGTGCGGATAGGCGACGTGGCCCTGAACGCCCTTCACGGTGAACACGAGGTTGAGCGAGCCCCGGCGCCCGATCTTGATCATCTCGCCCATGATCTCTGGGCAGGAGGGTTCGGCCACGATGCAGGCGGTCATGCGTTCCCCCGCCTTCTCCATCCAGTCGAGGATCGCGAGCGTTCCGTCCCGGCCCGGCCCCTCCTCGTCCCCGGTGATCAGAAGCGACAGCGCGGTGCCCGGCTGCAGGTCCTGCCCCGCCTCCACCGCTGCCGCGACGAAGGCCGCGACGCCGGATTTCATGTCCGTCGCCCCGCGACCGTAGAGCACGCCGTCCCGGATCTCGGCACTGAAGGGATCGACGGACCAATCGGCTTCGTCACCGACCGGGACCACGTCCACATGCCCACCGAAGGCCAGCGTCCGAGCCGCGCCCTTCGGTCCCTTGCGGGCATAGAGGTTCGGCACGCCGCCCCTGTCGCAGCGATGACACTCGAAGCCGGCGGCCTCGAGGATCGGTACCAGGATGGCGAAGGTTCCGGCCTCCTCCGGCGTGACGGAGGGGCACCGGACGAGGTCGGCGGTGAGGCGTACGGGATCTACACTCTGGCTCATGGGGAGCGGCGTAGCGCGTTCGCGGAACCGCCTCAAGCTCGCGCCGCGCCTCAGCCGGGATCGGCGGGCGCGGCGGTCTCCTGTCCCTCGTCATCGCCCCCCTGGGCGAAGCTGCCTTCAACGAAGAGGATCCCGCCCAGAAGGGCGCCCAGCAGGATCACCCAGGCGCCGAGCATCCAGATCCGGGATTGGCCGGCCTTCGAATCATCCGACAGCCAGCGATGCGGGCGGATGCCGCGCCACATGAAGACAGCCTGCGCCGCGAGGTTGATGGCGACGATATTGGCGATGACCGTCACGGCCGCCCGTCCCGCCTGGTACCATGCGCCCGATCCAACGAGCAGCCCCATCGCCGCGATGGGCGGCAGGAGCGCTGCGGCGACCATCACGCCGACGAGGGCGGAGGCCTGCCCCTGCACCACCATCAGCGCCGCGGCGACCCCGGAGGCAAGCGGCAGCGCGGCGGTGGAGAGCCCGAGGGGTTCGGAGAAGTTCACCATGGAGTCGTCGATCTGAAGCGGCAGGAACGTCCCCATCGCCGCCGACACAGCGACGGCGACACCGAGCCCGGCCCCCAGCGCCCGAAGGCTGATGAGGAGCAGCCGGCGGTTGCCGAGCGCCGCCCCGAAGGCAAAGGCGAGGATCGGTCCCAGAAGCGGCGCGATCACCATCGCCCCGATGACCACCGCGACCTGTCCGCTCGTCAGTCCGATGGCGGCCACGAAGGCGGCCGCGGCCGTCAGGATGAGGAAATCCCACGTCAGGAGCGCGTTGTTCAGCACGTCGTCGTAGATCTCGGCACGGGCGCTCGAGGTCTCGGTCTGTTCGAGCCGCTCCTGCTCTTCCTCGTTGTCGATCTGCGGAAGGACGCTCTCGAGCGCGAGGGTCACGAGCCGGAACTGGTCTTCCTCGAACTCCTCGGACAGCTTGTCCTGAAGCACCTGGGAGCGGCTTTCGTGCAGCACGACGTAATACTGGACGATGTCCTCGCCGTTCTGCGCCTCCGAACGCCACCAGGTGCGCGGCTCGATCTCCTTGATCACGTCCTCGACGCCGTCCGAGCGATCCGGAGCGACGTTGAGCAACAACATGCGATAGGCCAAGGCGTCAGTCCTCGTCGCCGAAGAACGGCGTCATCTGGGCGACGATGACAGCGTTCTCTTCAAGCGCCCGCGCCATCAGCCCGCGCTCCTCGCCGGAGATCTCGTGGCCCTCGGCCAGCCGCTCGTCGAGCGTTCCGTAGCCGGAGACGTCGAGGGGGGCGAGATCGGCCTGCTTGAGGGTCGCCACGGTCTCCCGCACCGCCTCCGCTTCGTCCACGCCGGAGGCGAAGCACATCAGCGCGGCCCCCGTGGCGCCATCGGGAAGTCCGTCGCCGGACTTGCGTCCGACCTCCACAAGAAGCGTGAAGACCTGCTGCTCGCGCTTCGCCATGAGAGCCCTTCCGAAATTATGACGGCCCTTCTATCGGGCGGTAGAGACGAGGGTGCAAGTCACAGGAGCGTCCAGTGTTCCGGCAGCACCGGCGATGCGCGCCCCAGAGCGAGAAGGTCGAGTTCGCCGTTGTAGAGGGGGGCGGCGAGGGTCGCCATCTCAGATGAGAACCCAGTCCGGCGGCAGGATCGGCGACCGCGTCTTGATGCGCCAGACTTCGGGCGCCACCACCGGCCCCCCTTCGCTCAGGAGGCCGCCCCAGAGGGAGAAGGTGGAATTGGCGGTCACGCCGCCTCGCGAGGCCGCCATCACGGCGAGATCTCCGAGGGTGTCCGTGGCCTGGCTGACCGTGACGTCGAAGCCGTCCGGCAGCATGTCCAGCGCGTCCTGAGGCTCGTCGGAACAGAGCACCCACCGCGTGGGGCCTGCGATCTCCTCGTAGGCCCGCATCGCCCTGCCGTACCAGTCGGGCCCTAGGGAAACGAACCCCTTGGCCACCTCGGGCGTCCGGTAATCGCCGAGGCGGACATGGACGAACGCCCGGTTCTCCCGGGGCGCCGTGCGGGCCGCGAACAGACGCTCCCGGATCGCAGGCAACAGCTCCGGCAGGCAGGGCGCCATGATCCGGGTGTCGGTGCAGACGCGCCGCGCGTAGACGGGGGCCGCGATCGCGTCGGCCTCCTCGAGCTCGGCGGGGTTGGCATCCCAGATCGGCAGACCGAAGCGCGTCTCCCGGCCCGTCAGCGCCTTGCGAAGCCGATCGAGCCGCTTGTTGATCGGCGCGTAATAGCGGGTCCGGCGGTAGAAGCTCTCCGGAACGAGCGCGGTCAGTTCCTGCGCCCGGCCGGTCTGGCCGGCACGCTCCTTCTTCGCATGCCAGGTCAGGTCGAGATCGAGGGGCACGCTCAGGCGCTTCGCGACCGCATAGGCCGTCCCGAACTCGAGGAGCTGATTCCCGAGCCCGGAGACGATCTGCGCGATGACGGCCCTGCCCAAGCGTTCCTCAGTCCCGCAGGAGTTCGTTGATGCCGGTCTTGGCGCGGGTCTTCTCATCCACGCGCTTCACGATCACCGCGCAATAAAGGTTCACGCCGCCCTTGGAGGGCAGGGAGCCGGAGACGACGACGGAATAGGGCGGGACCTCGCCATAGGAGACTTCTCCCGTCTCGCGATCGAAGATCTTGGTGGACTGGCCGAGATAGACACCCATGCCGAGCACGGAGCCCTCGCGCACGATCACCCCCTCCACGACCTCGGACCGGGCGCCGATGAAGCAGTTGTCCTCGATGATCGTCGGCTCCGCCTGAAGCGGCTCGAGCACGCCGCCGATGCCGACGCCGCCGGACAGGTGAACGCCCTTGCCGATCTGGGCGCAGGACCCGACCGTGGCCCACGTGTCAACCATCGTGCCCTCGTCGACATAGGCGCCGAGGTTCACGAAGGAGGGCATCAGCACGACGCCGGGGGCGATGTAGGCGGACTTGCGGACGATGGCGTTCGGAACGGCGCGGAAGCCAGCGTCGCGCCAGCGGTTCTCGCCCCAGCCGGCGAACTTGCTGTCCACCTTGTCCCACCAGCCGCCGCCTTGCGGGCCGCCGGGCTGCTGCTCCATGTCGCGGATCCGGAAACCGAGGAGCACGGCCTTCTTGGCCCACTGGTTCACCGTCCAGTCGCCACCGTCACCGCGCTCGGCGACCCGCAGGCTGCCGTTATCCAGCGCTTCGAGCGTGGCCTCGATGGCCTCCCGCGTCTCGCCGCCCGTGGTGGGGGTGATGTCGGCGCGGGCATCCCATGCCGCCTCGATCGCCCGTTCGAGATCTGCGTGTCCCATCGCTCCGCTCTCCTCTGGCCTCGGTCCGGCGGAGGCTATAGACCTTGCCTCCCGGGCGCGCAACGCGAGCCCGCGCCTCCCGGAGCAGTGCAGGGGACGAACCATGACAGATCGCCACGACAGACAGAGCGGCTTCCGCGACGCCGGCGAGGACATCCGGACCTCCCGTGGCGTGCCGGATACTCCGCAGACCCGCGCGCCGGCCTACCGGCTCGCATTCGCCGACGACGAGTTCCTCTGCCGGGACGATCTGCGCCCGGTCCGGCTCCAGCTCGAGCTCCTGAAGCCGGAACTTGCCATGACCGAGGCGGGCGTCGAAAGCACCGTCGTGCTCTTCGGCGGCGCCCGCGTTCCGCGCCCGGCAAGCGAGGATGAGGAGGTCGAGGCAACCGGCATGGCGCGCTGGTATCGCGTCGCGCGGCTCTTCGCGAAGGCGGTGACGGAGCGCTCGATGAAGTCCGGCGGCCGCGAAGAGGTGATCTGCACCGGCGGTGGGCCGGGCGTCATGGAAGCGGGCAACCGCGGTGCCGAGGAGGCCGGCGGCAAGTCCATCGGCCTGTCCATCGTGCTGCCGCACGAGCAGGCGCCGAACGCCTATGTCTCCCCCGAGCTGTGCTTCAACTTCCACTACTTCGCCGTCCGGAAGATGCACTTCCTGATGCGCGCGAAGGCGATCGCGGTCTTCCCCGGCGGCTTCGGCACGCTGGACGAGACCTTCGAAACGCTGACCTTGATCCAGACCGGCCGCATGAAGCGCGTACCCGTCCTTCTGTTCGGTCGGGAGTTCTGGGAAAGCGTGGTGAACTTCGACGCACTGGTGAAAGCAGGCACCATCGCCGAGGCCGATCTCGACCTCTTCCGCATCGTGGAGACGGCCGAAGAGGCGATCGAGGCGATGGACACATGGGAAGGCGCCGGCACGAAGCGCAGCCACGTTCCCGGTCGGACCTGAACCGATACGGCCTCAGCCGGTGGAGTGCGCCGGCCGAGCGATGCCCTGTGGGGCCTTAGGGGTGAAGCGGGCGTGCACTGGATGGGCGGTGCGGAGGGATCCGTCCCGCCGCTCCGTCAGAAAAGCCCGGTTCCGTCCGTCGCGACATACCCGTGCAGGGTTCGCCAGCCGGCCTCCCCGTTGATCGTCTCGAGAAGAACGCGGTCGATCACGCCGGACAGGTCGGACCCCTTCGCCGTTCCAAAGCCGATCATGACCGGATCGAGCACGGTGGCCTGGACGTCGAAGCTGAAGCCGCCGTCGTCGATGCTCGCCTCCAGCCCCAGACGCTCGCCGGCGGCGATCTCGATATCGCCCGCGTCGAGCGCCTCCAGCATCAGGGTCATGTCGGTGTAGGGGCGCAGGTCGTCCACGCGGTCTTCGAGGAATGCCTCGGCGTTGCTGCCTTCGATCACGCCGATGGTGCGGCCGGGAAGGTTCTTGGACAGGTTCGTGCCGCCGGTATCGGCCAGCGTCACGATGGTGGCCGTCAGGGCGGAACTCACGGCAAGACCGACGAGCATCCAGAGCATCGCGACGGCCCGCCCGGTAAAGGTGATCGGAGCCTTGTCCCCGTAACCGATGGTCGTGAGCGTCACGCCGGCCCACCAGAACCCGTCCCCGAGGCCCCGGAGCGGCCTGCGGCTGAACATCTCCTCGTTCTTGCGCCGCTCGATGGCCCAGAGAACCGCGCCGACGGCGAGAAGCAGCGCGGAGAGGGCAAGTACGACGCGCAGGAAGTCCAGGGAGAGCAACCCCGTCACGACGGGCAGGATCGAAGAGCGCTCCGGCGTCGCAAGGCCAAGTTTTGCTGTATGGATCGGGAGGGACACGTCGATCCGGTCGAGCACGGACAGCGAGGCCGGGATCGGCATGGCTAGATCGACGTCGCCCGCCTCCACGGCCCCGACGATCTCGGAGGGCTCGAGCGGCACGAGATCGTAGGCCACGCCCTCCCGCTCGGCGATCAGCCGCCAGAT
Organism: Tropicimonas sp. IMCC34011; assembly: GCF_003390865.1. Classification (GTDB taxonomy): domain Bacteria; phylum Pseudomonadota; class Alphaproteobacteria; order Rhodobacterales; family Rhodobacteraceae; genus Tropicimonas_B. The sequence goes on along the minus strand of NZ_QMEJ01000003.1, from coordinate 261,574 downwards.
CTCGGGAGCGAGCCCCATCCAGGCCTCGTCCCCCGTCCGGGTGGCGTAGGGCGCCATCTCGGTCACGCCGACGCGGACGGGCCGGTCTGCCCGGCCACTATCCTCTTGCGCCGCAGCCATGCCGGCAAGGCCCAGAAGGGCGACGACGATCAGCGCAACACGCATGCAGCCGGTCCTCAGGATGCCGCCGCCTCGGCGCCGGGCCGCGCCCGCTTCGCGCGCTCGCTCGCGCTCTTGAGCTGGCCGCAGGCGGCCATGATGTCCTCCCCGCGCGGCGTGCGGATCGGGCTGGCGTATCCGGCCTTGTAGACGATGTCGGCGAAGGCGCGGATCCGGTTGTTGGACGAGCGGCCATAGGGCGCGCCGGGCCACGGGTTGAACGGAATGAGGTTGATCTTGGCCGGGATGCCCTCGATCAGCTTCACGAGCCGCCGCGCATCCTCGTCGCTGTCGTTCACGCCGTCGAGCATGACGTATTCGAAGGTGATCCGCTCGCTGTTCGAGAGCTTGGGATAGGCCTTCAGGGCCGCCAGCAGCTCCTCGATATTCCACTTCTTGTTGATCGGCACGAGCGTGTCGCGCACCTCGTCCGTCGTCGCGTGGAAGGAAACGGCGAGAAGGCAGCCGATCTCCTCCGCCGTCCGCGCGATGGCGGGAACGACGCCGGAGGTGGAGAGCGTGATGCGCCGGCGGGAGAGGCTGATGCCCTCGCCGTCCATCGCGATCTTCATCGCGTCCCGCACGTTCTCGAAATTGTAGAGCGGCTCGCCCATACCCATCAGAACGATATTGGAGAGGAGCCGCTGCTCGTCCTTCGGCTGACGGCCGGGCTCCGGCCATTCGCCGAGATCGTCCCGCGCCAGCATGATCTGCCCCACGATCTCGCCGGGGGTCAGGTTGCGCACGAGGCGTTGGGTGCCGGTATGGCAGAACGAACAGGTGAGCGTGCATCCGACCTGGCTGGAGATGCAGAGCGTCCCGCGGGACTCCTCGGGAATGTAGACCGTCTCCACCTCGTGCCCCCCGGCGATGCGGACGAGGTACTTCCGCGTCCCGTCGGAGCTGACCTGGCGGCTGACGATCTCAGGGATCTCGATGGTGAAGTGCTCGGCAAGCTCGGCACGGTAGGCCTTCGCGAGGTTGGTCATCTCGCCAAAGTCCCGCACGCCCTTCTGGTAGATCCACTGCCAGAGCTGGCCGGTGCGCATCTTCGCCTGCTTCTCGGGGGTGCCGGCGGCGATGAGCGCCTCCCGCAGGCCATCGCGCGTCAGGCCGACGAGGTTCAGTCGTTCGCCGGCCTCGACCTTGCGGGGGATGGTCAGGACGTCCTGAGTGATCGGCGTGGTGACAGTCATGGCGGCACATCCCCGGATGGGCCCGGAAGGGCGGTTGCGAAGCGGGTTACATAAACGATTTGACGCGCCGAGTCCAAAGAGGATCGGCGCGCGAGCCGCACGGGATGCGGCGATGTCAGCGATATCACGGGGCGATCAGGCGCCCCGCCCCGGGCCGGGCGCTACTGGTTGCAGCGGGTTTCGGCTTCCTGCATCGCGGCCGTGAAGCCCATCAGCGAGAAGGTGTCCTGCGTCTGCGTCCCGCGGCTGGAGCGCGCCGTAAGCTCGGCTTCCGCGCCGCGGCGGAGCGACGCCATGATCGCGGCATCGTCCTCGGCTGATGCGGGCCAGGCCCACTCCCCTTCGGTGAACAGCTCGTATGCCGTCCCGCCGATATCCATGGTCACGGTGGAGCCGTTGGCGAACGGGTATCCGCCCGTGAAGCTGATCTCCCCGTCGCCGGCACCGGGCCGGAACGTGACGAAGAGAAGGATGTCCCCGCGGCGCACGGCCACGACCTGACCGTCCCGCGTGTTCACCGTCTCCTTGGGCGCCGAGACGCCCCAGCATTCGGTTGGGTTGTCCTCCACGAACACCGACCAGTCGGTCTCCGCGGCGACACGGTTTGTAGATTCCTGAGCGGTGGCATTGCCCGCGCCGAGTGCGACCGCCATGGCGAGCGCACCGGATACGATCCGAAACGTCATTGGTCTTGCAGCCTCCAGCTGTCTCTGCCTCATGTCTGTCCGCCCCTCGCGGTCCTTGTGGACTCTCATCGGAAAAGCGGGTGGGAAAGCAACCCGATGGCGTTACTGTAACGCAGAATTGGCCGGTTCCGAAAGATGATCCGGCGGAAAACTGCCGGGATCGTGATGTTGGACGGAACAATTGAGAACATGGCGCGGGTCACGCTGACCCGCGGCCCCTTTGACGAATCGGTGCACGAGGGTCTCGTCGCCGTCTGGCGGCACGGGGACGGCCTCGTCGAGGCGTGGGGAGATCCCGCGCGCACGGTGCTGCCCCGCTCCTCGGTAAAGATGATCCAGGCGCTGCCCCTGATCGAGAGCGGCGCGGCGGAGGCTGCGGGCCTCGAGGCGCGGCACCTCGCCCTCGCCTGCGCCAGCCACCAGGGCGCGCCGGCGCATACGTCGCTCGTGCGCGAGTGGCTCGGGGCCGAGGGGCTGGCCGAGGCGGACATGCGCTGCGGCGCGCACTGGCCGCAGGACAGGGCAACGTCGAACGCGCTCGTCCGCTCGGACGGCCGCCCGGATCAGACGCACAACAACTGCTCCGGCAAGCATGCCGGGTTTCTCACGCTGAACCGGCGCCTCGGCGGCGGGACCGAGTATGTCGAGCCGGATCATCCCGTTCAGCGCGCGGTGCGCGCGGCCTTCGAGGAGGTCACGGAGGAGGACAGCCCCGGCTACGGGATCGACGGCTGCTCCGCGCCGAACTTCGCCGCCTCGCTTGAGGGAATCGCCCGCGCCATGGCGGGCTTCGCCGCGGCCGCGGACGGCGTAGGGAGCGGCGCGCGGGCGGAGGCGCAGGCCCGTCTCGTCCATGCGATGATGGCGCATCCCCTCCTCGTTGCCGGTGAGGGGCGCTGCTGCACCGAGCTGATGGAGGCCGCGAAGGGGCGCGCCGCGGTCAAGACCGGCGCCGAGGGCGTCTTCGTCGCGATCATTCCCGAGAAGCGCCTCGGCATCGCGCTGAAGGTGAAGGACGGAGCGACGCGGGCCGCCGAGGCCCTGATCGCCGCTCTCCTCGTGCGTTACGGGATCCTCGATGCAGCAGACCCTGCCGCAAGGCGCCGCATGGCGCCGGTGATGACGAACTGGCGCGGGATCGAGACGGGGACGGCGCGGGTGAGCCTCACCTGATCACGCCGTCCGGAGGGTCAGGCGGCGGCCATGCCGCTCGGCGTCCGGCCGAGCGGATCCGGCCCGAAGCGGTTCGGCCCGTTCGTGCCGGGCAGGCAGAACAGCACCAGAAGGATGATCGCGCCGATCCCCGGGATCAGTGCGAGCAGCAGCCACCAGGCGGACATGTCCCGATCATGCAGACGCCGCCCGCCGACGCAGATGCCCGGCAGGAGCACGGCCAGGGACCACAGGAGCGACAGAAGGCCGAAGGTCAGGCCCTGCAGAACGAGGGTCTCGACGAGATTGAGCACGATCGACACCGCGAAGACGAAGAGGGCGAACCACCAGTACTCGCTCCGGCGCGCGCGGCCGGAGATGACGATGTACTTCGCCAGACAGGTCCGGACGGACTCTTCCATGCTCATCATAGTCGATCACTTTCCTTGCTCATGTGCTCGCCATGGGGTGCCTGCGGAACGCTTTTCTGACCGATCTTCGGTTCGGTCCCGCGCTTCAGCCGCGAAATGTTCGCCGCATGACGAATGTAAATCAAGATCGTAAGCGCGATGGAAAGCCACACGCTCTCACCGTTGTCGAGAAACAGCACGTAGATCGCCGAAAGCGCCGCCGCGACGAGCGCCGCGAGGGAGGAATAGCGCGTCGTCGCCGCCACCACGAGCCACGTCGCGCAGCAGGCGAGGCCGACGGGCCATGCCAGGGCAAGCATCACGCCGAGAAACGTCGCCACGCCCTTCCCGCCGTTGAAGCGTTGCAGCACCGACCAGATGTGCCCCGCGAAGGCAAAGAGGGCCGCGACCTGGGCGCCGTCCTCCCCCATCAGCGCTCGCGCGATTAGGACCGCCGCCGCGCCCTTGGCCCCGTCGAGCAGCAGCGTGAGCGCCGCTGCGCCCTTGTTCCCGGTGCGTAGCACGTTCGTCGCGCCGGTATTGCCGGACCCGACCTTGCGCAGGTCCCCCAGCCCGAACACTCGCGCCATGACGACCCCGAACGGCACGGAGCCTGCGAGGTAGGACAGCACCGCCGTCACGGCGAGCCAGAGAAGGGGCGTATCGATCACGGGCATGGCTCAGGCTCCTGAGACGCTGGCGGAGGGGATCATTCGCCGAAAATCCGCTGGCCGCCGACCCACGTGCCGAGGACCCGGCCCTCCATCCGCGTGCCGTCGAACGGAGTATTGCGGGACTTGGAGCGCAGGGCGAACCGGTCGAGCACGAACGGCGCATCGGGATCGAAGAGGACGAGATCCGCGGGAGCGCCCTTCGACAGCCGCCCGACCTCGAGGCCGAGACGTTTGGCGGGGTTCGTGGACATCGCCCGGAAGAGCTGCGGCAGGCTCAGCGCGCCCGCGTGATAGAGGCGCATGGCGGCGGGCAGGAGCGTCTCCAGCCCAACGGCGCCGGACGCGGCCTCCTCGAAGGGCAGGCGCTTGCTCTCCTCGTCCTGCGGCGTGTGGAAGCTCGAGATGGTATCGATCAGGCCCGATGCCACCGCCTCCACGATGGCCTGCCGGTCCTCCTCGGAGCGCAGCGGCGGCTTGATCTTGAAGAAGGTGCGGTAATCCCCGACGTCGATCAGGTTCAGCGTGAGGTGGTGGATCGAGGTGCCGGCGGTGACGTCGAACCCGTTGCCCTTTGCCCGTTCGAGGGACGGCAGGGCGCGGGCGCAGGTGATCTGGTCGGCATGGTACCGCACGCCCGTCATCTCCACGAGGGAGATATCCCGGTCGAGCCCCATCCGCTCCGCCATCGGCGAGACCATCGACAGGCCCCGGAGCGCGGCAAAGGCCGAGGAGGTCGCGGACGCGCCGGCCGAGAGCCCCGGCTCCTGCGGGTGGGACACGATGAGCGCGCCAAGCTCGCACGCATAGGCCATGGCGCGGGAAAGGACGCGGGTATTCGCGATCACGATATCCCCGTCGGTGAAGGCCACCGCTCCGGCATCGCGCAGGAAGGCGATCTCCGTCATCTCGCGCCCTTCGCGGCCCTTGGTCAGCGCCGCCATCGGTGCGATGCGCACCGGGGCCGCCTCGGCCGCGCGGCGCAGGGCGAATTCGAGCGTCTCCGGGCTGTCGATGGTGGGCAGCGTATCCGGCCGCGTGACCATCGTCGTCACGCCTCCCGCCGCGGCCGCGCGGCCGGCGGAGCGGAAGCTCTCCTTGTGACGCTCGCCCGGCTCGCAGACCTTGACGCCGAGATCCACGATCCCCGGCGCCAGGGCGCGCCCGCCGCAGTCGATCCGCGTCTCGCCGCCCTGCGGCTCGGGCGCCGCATCCTGCCCCGTCGCGACGATGCGACCATTCTCCACGAGGAGCCAGCCGCGCGAGTCCGTGCCGGCAACCGGGTCGATCAGTCGGGCGTCGTTGAAAACCGTGCGCGCCATCAGCTTGCCAGGAGCCAGATAAGAACGCCGAGCGCGACGAGCACGAGGATCAGAGCCGCCAGCGGCGTGGCGAGCCTCGGCGCGCGGGAGCCGCGGTCCGGACGCGCCATGGAGCCCGATGCCGACTCGCTCTCGATCGGGCCGGTCGCGGGCGTCGCCTCGATCTCCCTGTAGGCCCCGATTTCCGTGAGCGGAGCGCGCGGCTCCAGCGTCACCGCCCGCCCCTCGAACGCGGAGGATGGCACGATCACGGCCTGCCCCGACAGGTTGTCGAGCTTCTGCCGGTCTGGCGCGACCTCGTCCGGATCGGCCCCCAGCCCTTCGATCAGGTAGCCCGTCAGCCCGACCCCCATGAGATCCTCGAGGTTCACCACCTCCAGCCTGCTCTTGTCGAGCGTGTCGCCGCCCAGCGCCGCCTCGGCCTCCTGCGCGGAGAACGGCGTGCCCGCCGTGCCGTCCACCGCGAAGACTCGGATCACGCCGGTCTCTCCGGCCGGTACATCGACGCGCCCGCTCATGCCGCCGCGCTCCGCTCTGCGCGGAGGTTCCGGGCCAGGAGGTCCATCGCCGCCATTCGCACGGCCACGCCCATCTCCACCTGCTCCTGGATGACCGAGCGGTTGATGTCGTCCGCGATGGTCCCGTCGATCTCGACACCGCGGTTCATGGGTCCGGGATGCATCACGATGGCGTCCTCCCTGGCATGGGCGAGCTTCTCGGCGTCGAGCCCGAAGCGGTGGTAGTATTCGCGCTCGGAGGGAATGAAGCCGCCGTCCATCCGCTCCTTCTGGAGGCGCAGCATCATCACCACGTCGCAATCCTTCAGGCCGGTCTCCATGTCGTGCGTGACCTCGACCCCCCAGTCCCGCGCCTGCGAGGGGATCAGCGTCGGCGGTCCGACGAGGCGCACGCGACTCTCCATCCGCCCCAGAAGCAGGATGTTCGACCGGGCCACCCGCGAATGGGCGACATCGCCGCAGATCGCGACGGTCAGCCGATGCAGCCGGCCCTTCTTGCGGCGGATCGTGAGCGCATCGAGAAGCGCCTGCGTGGGATGCTCGTGGCGCCCGTCTCCCGCATTCAGGACGGCGCAGGCAACCTTCTCCGCGAGCAGGTTCACCGCCCCCGAATTGGGATGCCGCACCACGAGGATGTCTGGATGCATCGCATTCAGCGTGAGCGCCGTGTCGATCAGGGTTTCGCCCTTCTTGATCGAGGAGGCGGCCATCGCCATGCTCATCACGTCCGCCCCGAGACGCTTGCCGGCCAGCTCGAAGCTCGCCTGCGTCCGGGTGGAGTTCTCGAAGAACATGTTGATCTGGGTCAGACCGGCCAGCGCGTCGCCATGCTTCTGCGTGGAGCGGTTGAGGGACACGTAGTCATCGGCAAGATCGAGAATCGCCGTGATCTCGTCTGGCGCGAGATGCTCGATTCCGAGCAGATGTCTGGCGCGGAAGGTCATCAGGCGTCCCCGTCTGTCGGCTCGGTCCGAGCTTATGTCAAAGCCGGGCGGCCGGGGCAACGGCCCGCTTCCAGCGCCGACGTAGATGAGCTAGCGGTGAGGGCGTGGATCAAGGTCTGACATATGAAGCCGCGCTCGCGGCGCTGGCCTGGCAGGTCGAACTCGGGGTCGACGAGGCGATCTCCGAGTCCCCGATCGACCGGTACGCGCTGGAGGAACCGAGCGCCCCGAAACCAGCCGCCGCGCCGCCCACCCGTGCCGAGGCGAAGGCGGAGGCGCCGCCCGCGCCGTTCGTCCAGCCGGAGGTGGACCCCGTCCAGGCCGCGCGGGACACCGCCGCGGCCGCCAGCGATCTGGACGCGCTCCGGGGGGCGCTCGAGGCCTTCGAGCTCTGCGATCTGAAGAAGGGTGCGCGGCACACGGTCTTCTCGGACGGACACGCCGCGGCCCGGATCATGGTCATCGGCGAAGCGCCGGGCCGGGAGGAGGACGAGGCAGGCCGCCCCTTCGTCGGCAAGGCCGGCCGACTGCTCGACCGGATGTTCGCCGCCATCGGCCGCTCGCGGGAGACGGACGGACCCGACGGCCTCTACATCACCAACATCCTACCCTGGCGCCCGCCGCAGAACCGCGACCCCGATGCGGGGGAGATCGCCATGATGGTGCCCTTCGTGAAGCGGCATGTCGAACTTGCGGACCCCGACGTCATCGTCCTGGCGGGCAACATCGCCTGCCACGCATTGATGGGCCGCCGGGGCGTGTCGCGCCTGCGCGGCCGCTGGACGGAGGTGGAGGGGCGGCCCGCCCTGCCGATGTTCCACCCCGCCTATCTGCTGCGCACGCCCGAGGCGAAGCGCGAGGCCTGGTCCGACCTTCTGTCGCTTCAGGCCCGCCTGCGCGGCTGAGGCGCTGGACAGGGGCCGACGGCGGCATAGTCTCTCGGGCGAGCCGCCCGCGCGGCGCGATCCCCCAGGAGCGATCCACATGCGAATCCTCGCCTTTTCCGATGTTCACCGAGATCTGGAAGCCTGCGCCGGGCTGATCAGGGCCGCCGAGGAGGCCGATCTCGTCCTCGGCGCGGGAGACTTCGCCACCTCCCACGAGGGGCTGACGGAGGTGATGGACGCGCTCGCCCCCCTCGCCGCCAAGGCCGTCTTCGTGCCCGGCAACAACGAGTCGCTGAGCGCCCTGCGAGATGCGACGACGGCAACCGTGCTGCATGGCGAGACCTGCACCAAAAGCGGCGTCACGATCGCAGGCCTCGGCGGCGGCATCCCGCCCCTGCCCCCGCTGCCATGGGGGTCGTGGGACCTGACCGAGGAGGAGGCGGAAACGGCGCTCGCCGGGATCGGGAGCGCGGACATCCTCGTCCTGCATTCACCGCCGAAGGGCGTCGCCGACGTGGTCGACGGCAAAGGCTCCGTCGGCTCGGTCGCCCTCCGCGACGCCATCGAACGCATCCAGCCGAGGCTCGTGGTCTGTGGTCATATCCACGATTGCTGGGGCCGCTCGGGGTCCATCGGCACGACCTCGGTCAACAACCTCGGCCCGGCGCCGACATGGTTCGAGCTGTGAGCGACCGCGCCTTCATTCCCGTCCGGATCGCCGTCCTGACCGTCTCGGACACGCGAACCCCTGAGGATGACCGGTCCGGCGATACCCTGGCCGAGCGCATCGAAGCCGCCGGTCACGTCCTCTGCGCGCGTGCCATCGTCGCGGACGACCGGGACGCCATAGCGCGGCAACTCCGGAGCTGGATCGCGGATGCGTCGGTCGAGGCGATCATCTCGACCGGTGGGACCGGGCTGACGGGCCGGGACGTGACGGTCGAGGCGCATCGCGACGTCTACGAAAAGGAGATCGACGCCTTCGGCACGATCTTCACCCTCGTCAGCATGGAGAGCATCGGCACCTCCGCCGTCCAGTCCCGGGCCTGCGCCGGCGTGGCGGGAGGCACCTTCCTCTTCGCGCTGCCCGGAAGCCCCGGCGCCTGCCGCGACGGGTGGGACAGGATCCTCGCCGCCCAGCTGGATTACCGGCACCGGCCCTGCAACTTCGTCGAGATCATGCCCCGCCTCGATGAACATCTTCGCAGAAAGTAAACCGATCCCGAGGCATAGTTCGCGACGGAGTTGACGTGTCCGTGCGTTGATCACGTCAGGGCTATGACCTGCCCGCAGCCACCTCTACCCTTGCGCTGCATTCGGAAGGACGGAATTACATGCGCTTTCTCGGACGTTCCCTGACCGGCCTGTTCCTGCTCGCCGCGACGCTCGGCCTGCTGGCCTATGCGGGCGGCCTGCTGCGCGGCGCGGTGGAGGAGCGGATGAACCGCGAGGTTCGCCAGAGGCCGGGGCAGGAAACCGTGATCGCCGTCAACACCGCGGAGATCGTGCCGGAGGTGATCGCGCCGACGCTTACCGCCTTCGGCAACGTCCAGAGCCGCCGCACCCTTCAGATCCGCGCCAGCCTCGCCGGGCGGATCGTGGAACTTGCGGACAACTTCGAGGATGGCGCGACGGTGACGGAAGGGGAGCTCCTGGCCAGGATCGACCCGCTCGATGCCGAGACCGCGCTCGACAACGCCCGCACCGATCTCGCGGAGGCGGAGGCTGAGCTTCGGGAGGCCGAGCGCGCGGTGGAGATCACGCGTGACGAGCGCGCCGCCGCCGAGGCGCAGGCCGAGCTGAGGCAGGCCGCGCTCCAGCGCCAGCAGGACCTTCAGGATCGCGGGATCGGCACGGCGGCCGCCGTCGAGGAGGCGGCGCTCGCCGAATCGAGCGCGCGCCAGTCCGTCCTCACGCGGCGACAATCCGAGGCGGACGGGGAAGCGCGGGTCGAAACCGCCCGAAACGCCCTCTCCCGCTCCCGACTGGCCCTCGCTGTCGCCGAGCGCGCCGTCGAGGATACCGAGATCCGCGCGACCTTCACCGGCACGCTCGCCGATGTCGCCGTCGTGGAGGGGGGGCTCGTCACTGCCAACGAGCAGATCGCCACGCTGATCGACCCCGACGCGCTTGAGGTCGCCTTCCGCATCTCCACCGCGCAATATGCCCGCCTCCTCGACGAAAGTGGCGGTTTGCGGGATGCCGAGGTGCGCGTCACGCTCGACGTCCTCGGTCTCGGGCTCGAGGCGCAAGGCCGGCTCTCCCGCGTCAGCGCTGCCGTGGGGGAGGGGGTCACCGGGCGGCTCCTGTTCGCCCGCCTGTCCGAATTCGCGGGGTTCCGGCCGGGGGACTTCGTCACCGTCCACGTCGAGGAACCGGCGCTGGAAAACGTCTCCCGCCTGCCCTCCACCGCGCTCGCGTCCGACGACACGGTCCTTGTCCTGGACGAGGAGGAGCGGCTCGTTCTCGCCGCCGTGGATCTGCTCCGGCGTCAGGGCGACGACGTGATCGTCAGCGCCCCCGATCTGGCCGGCCTTCGCGTCGTGGCCGAGCGGACCCCGCTCGTCGGCCCCGGCATCAAGGTCCGGGACCTCACCGCCGAGCGCGAGGCCGCGGGCGGGACGCGTCCGGCCGGGGACATCGCCTCCCGCGGCACGGGCGGAGCGGAGCCCGGCGCAGACGAGGGCACCATCCCCCTGACGCCCGAGCGCCGCGCCGCCCTGATCGCGGCGGTGGAAGACATGGGCGCCATGCCCGAGGAGGCCCGCGCCCGCGTTCTTGCGCAGCTGCAGCAGGAGAGCGTGCCCGCCTCCGTCGTCGCGCGCATCGAAGCCCGGACGGGAGGCTGAACGCCATGGCGACAGAACGCGGCGGCGGCTTCTTCGGCTATTTCACCCGCCATCGCACCGCGGCGAACCTGATCCTCGTTTTGATGATCGCGGCCGGCATCGCCGCCTTCCCGAACATGCGGGCGCAGTATTTCCCGGATATCGTCAGCGACGAGGTGGACGTCAACGTCACATGGTCCGGAGCCGGCGCGGAAGATGTCGACCGCGCCATCGTCGCGCTTCTGGAGCCCGCCCTTCTCGCCGTCGAAGGCGTGGCTGAGAGCGAATCCCGCGCCTCCGAGGGCCGCGCCCGCATCGAGCTGGAATTCGAGCCCGGCTGGGACATGTCCCGCGCGGCCGACGACGTGCAGCAGGCGGTGGACGGGGTGACCAACCTGCCCGACGATGCGGACGAGCCCGTTGTCTCCCGCTCCGCCTGGCGGGACAGGGTGACGGACACGATCATCGCCGGCCCCATCGGCGTCGAGCAGCTCGGCCGGATCGCCGACACGCTCATCACCCGCCTCTTCGCCGAAGGCGTCACGCGCACGTCGATTCGGGGCATCGCCGCACCCAACACGCTGATCGAGGTTCAGACGGCCTCGCTCATCCGCAACGACGTGACCATGCAGGAGATCGCGGCCGCCATCGCCGCTGAGGCCGACGCGAGCCCTGCCGGGGACGTTGCCGGCGCCAATGCCCGCGTCCGCACCGGCACCGCGAAACGCACGCCCGAGGCCATTGCCGGCATCGTCCTGCGCTCCAACGCGGACGGCTCGCAGCTCACGGTCGGGGACGTCGCGGAGATCACCGTGGAGGGCGCCGCCCGCGACATCGGCTACTTCGTCGGGGACAATCCGGCGCTTTCCGTCAGCGTTGCCCGCTCCGCCACGGGAGATGCGATCGGCATCCAGCGCACCGTCGAGGAGGTTGCGGCGGAACTCGAGACCACGCTGCCCCGCGGCGTTACCATCGACCTCATCCGCACACGGTCGGAGCAGATTTCCAGCCGCCTCGACATCCTGCTGGAGAACGGCCTGACGGGTCTCGCCCTCGTCGTCGGACTGCTGTTTTTGTTCCTGAATGCGCGCACCGCGATCTGGGTGGCGGCCGGCATCCCCGTCGCCATGTGCGCCGCGATCTTCCTGATGTATACCGCCGGTCTCACGCTCAACATGATCTCGCTCTTCGCGCTGATCCTGACCCTCGGCATCGTGGTGGACGACGCCATCGTCGTCGGCGAGCACGCCGATTTCCGCGCCCGGACGCTCGGGGAACCACCGGACGTCGCCGCCGCCACCGCCGCCTCCCGCATGGCGGGGCCGGTCTTCTCCGCCACCATCACCACCATCATCGCCTTCATGGGCCTCACCGCCATCGGCGGGCGCTTCGGAGAGATGATCGCGGACATCCCCTATACCGTGATCGTCGTTCTGGTGGCCTCGCTCGTCGAGTGCTTCGTGATCCTGCCCAACCACATGGCCCATTCCGTCGGCGGGCCGGACCGCTGGTACGACTGGCCGTCGCGCCAGGTGAACCGCGGGTTCGACTGGGTGAAGGAGCGCGCGTTCCGCCCGGTGATGCGCTTCGTCCTCTGGGCGCGGTACCCGGTCCTCGCGGCGCTCGTCGTCCTCCTGGCGCTCCAGATGTCGCAACTCGTGGCGGGATCCGTGCAGTGGCGGTTCTTCTCGGCGCCGGAGGAAGGCTCCGTGGACGGGAACTTCGCCATGGCGCCGGGCGCGACGCGGGAGGAATCGCTGGACCAGATGCGCGCGATCCAGGCCGCAGTCGAGGCGGTCGGTGCAGGCTACGAGGAGGAGTTCGGCACCAACCCGGTGGACTACGCCATCGCGCAGATCGGCGGGAATACCGGCCGCGGCCTTGCCTCCACCGAGACCAAGGAAAGCTATCAGCTCGGCTCGATCGCCGTGGAGCTGATCGATGCCGACGCCCGCCCCTATTCCAGCTTCGAGTTCGTCGGCCGCCTTCAGGACGCGGTGGAGCGCCACCCGATGCTGGAGACGATCAGCTTCCGCGGCAATTACGGCGGCCCCGGCGGAGATTCCCTCGACGTGCAGTTCTACGGCGCGGAAACGGCGACCCTGAAGGCCGCGGCGGAGCGGCTCAAGGAAGAGGCGGGCGCCTTCCCGGAGGTCTCCGGCCTCGAGGATACGCTCTCCTACGACAAGGAGGAGCAGATCCTCGATCTGACGCCGCAAGGCGCCGCTCTTGGCTTTACCATCGACGGGCTGGGCCTCGTCCTGCGCAATCGCCTGAACGGGATCGAGGCCGCGACCTACCCGGACGGCAATCGCAGCGCGACGATCCGGGTCGAGCTGCCGGAGGACGAGCTGACCGCCGACTTCCTCGACCGGACGCTTCTGAGGACGCCGGAGGGCGCCTACGTTCCCCTCGCCGACATCGTCAACGTCGAGCGGCAAAGCGGCTTTTCCTCCATCCGGCGTGAGAACGGTCTGCGCGTCGTTTCGGTCTTCGGCGAGATCGCCGATGACGACCCGGCCGCCGCCGCCGAGGTCACGCGCGCGCTGGAGGAGGACATCCTGCCCCGCATCGAATCGGAGTTCGGCGTGGGCTGGAACCTGTCCGGCCTCGCGGAGCAGGAGCGCAGCTTCCTCGCGGATGCGGCCTTCGGCTTCGGGCTCTGCCTCCTCGGGATCTTCCTCACCCTCGCCTGGGTCTTCTCCTCCTGGACGAGGCCGCTCCTGATCATGGCCGTCATCCCCTTCGGTCTGATCGGCGCCATCTACGGGCATGCGGCGTGGGACATCCCGATGTCGATGTTCACCGTGGTCGGCCTGATCGGAATGTCCGGCATCATCATCAACGACTCCATCGTGCTCGTGACAACGGTGGACGAATATTCCGCCGAGCGCGGCCTCCGTCCCGCCATCGTGGACGGCGCGGTGGATCGGCTCCGCCCGGTGATGCTGACGACGCTGACAACCGTCTTCGGCCTGATGCCCCTCCTCTACGAGCCGTCGAGCCAGGCGCAGTTCCTGAAACCGACGGTCGTCACGCTGGTCTACGGCCTCGGCTTCGGCGTCATTCTCGTCCTGATCGCGGTGCCGGCGATGCTGGCGGTGCAGCATGACCTGCGCCGGCAGCAAGTGGCGCTCAGGCGCGCCGTCGGCCGGCCGGGCCGGGGGCGGAGCGTCACTGCGGCGGTCGCGCTCGCGGGCTTTGGCACGCTCGCGCTGTTCGCCGCGACGCTCGGGCACGCGCTCGTACGGGGCGTGATCTGGCCGCCGCTCGCGACAGCCACCGGGATGGAGGGCGCAGGATCCGGCGCGGCGCTCGGCCTCTTCATCGCGGGCACGTTCGGGATCGTGGCTGCGGTCTACCTGATCGCGATGGCAGCCATCGCCATCGCGGGGCGGCGCCGGCTCGCCGCATGAGCCTCAGTTCGCGGTGCAGCCCAGGATCTCGACCGCGCCGCCCGCGCCCACCAGCGTGAAGCGCAGCGCGCCCCGGTTGACCCCGGCGGTGCCTCCGGCCAGCGTCGAGCGGACGTGGAGTGTCCCGCCCCGGCGCTCCGATTCCGTGCCGATCGCGTAGAGGTGCGGATCGCCCGTCTCCACGATCGCCGTCTCTTCCCCGCCGAGATCGGGCGCCGCTATGGCGGCCGTCAGCGCGAGATCGCGCCCCGCGGCATCGATCCTGCAGCGCGCATCGGCCGCTATCCGCGCCGGACGGTCGGCGAGAGCGGCCCGAATGCGGGGATCGGAAGCGCCGTGCCCGTCCAGCCGCGCGGCCAGATGCATCGACACCGGAACGCAGACCTCGGCGCAGACGCCGATTTCCACCAGCGCGTCGAGCTCGATCGGGGCGCCGGGCTCCGCCGGCTGAAGGGCAATGGGGAGAATCACCTCGCCCTTGTAGCCGATCACATCCCCGAGCCTGCTCGGAAAGATCGTGGGTTCCGGCCAGAGCGGCTCGGCGCGCACGAGGTTGCCCGATCCTGTCCAGTCGAAGCGCGGCGGCAGGCCCATTTCGCCGGGGCTGCGCCAATAGGTCTTCCACCCTTCCGCGAGATCCAGTTCGAGGGCGACGATCCGGCGCCCGTCCGCCTCCACCCACCCCGGCAGGATGCGCGCGGCACGAAGCCCCTCCTCGGGACCGTTCGCGTGGCCGGGCAGTGCGGCAAGGGACAGACAGGCGGCGGCCAGTGCGGCACGGGCCGAACGAAGGAGGCGGGGCTTGATCATGGGCGCGAAGCTAGCGGCCCGCCCCCGCACGGGAAACTCACAAATCGGCTACGGGGCTGACACCTTTCGCCGGGGTGCCCTTGCCGCGACACGTTCCGAGGCCCATCCTTGTCACCATGACCGAAATGACCGACCTGACCGCCAAACTCCTCATCGCCATGCCGGGCATGGGCGATACCCGCTTCGACAAGACCGTGATCTTCGTCTGCGCCCATTCGGACGAGGGCGCGATGGGACTTGTCGTCAACCAGCCGGCGGACGAGCTGGACTTCGTCGACCTGCTGGAGCAGCTCGACCTCTCCCCCACGCCGCCCGAGCGGGACATCCGCATCCATGTCGGCGGTCCGGTGGAGCACGGTCGCGGCTTCGTCCTCCATTCGGGCGATTACGTCGAGAGCGAGTCGACCATGCCGGTCGGCGACGGCTACGGCATGACCGCGACGCTCGACATTCTCGAGGACATCGCCCGCGGCAACGGACCGGGGCGCGCGCTCCTCGCGCTCGGCTATGCCGGGTGGGGGCCGGGTCAGCTCGAGCATGAGATCGCCTCGAACGGATGGCTGACCTGCGACGCGACGCCGGACCTTGTCTTCGCCGAGGACAGCGAGGCGAAGTGGAAGCTGGCGGTGGAGACCATGGGCGTCGACCCGCGGATGCTGTCGTCGATGGCGGGCCACGCCTGATCCTCTGAGCGCGATCCGTGCCGCGCTCACCGCGGCGCGGCGGCCCGGCGGAGGCGGTCGTTGATCGCGCGCCCGAGGCCCGTCTCCGGAATGGGCGACACGGCGATGACCGGGGCCATTCCGTCGAGATCACGAAGATAACCGAAAAGGTTCGCCGCCGCCTCCCGCAGATCTCCCGCGGGCGAGAGGTTCAGTGCTGCCCCGGGCGCGTCCCCGAACCCGAGCAGAACCTCGCCCACCTCGATCCCCGTGGCTCCGAGACGCACCGATGCGCCGGGCGCGTAATGCGAGGCGAGCATGCCGGGCGCGGCGGGCGCCCCTCCGTCCGGCGGCCCGGCCAGAGGGCGGCCGAGCGCCTCCTCGATCTCCTCGGCCGGGAGCCCACCGGGCCGCAGGAGGCGAGGCACGTCCCAGAGCCCGACGATGGTCGATTCCACACCCACATCCGCCGGGCCGCCGTCGAGCACAGCATCGATGCGGCCCGAGAGCCCGTCCATCACATGCGCCGCCCGGGTAGGGCTCACACGCCCCGAGCGGTTCGCGGAGGGCGCGGCCACCGGCCGCCCGGTTTCGCGCAGCAGCCCACGGGCCAGCTCCAGCGCCGGCACCCGGAGCGCGACATTCGGCAGGCCGGCGGAGACGAGGGGCGAAAGCTCCGTGTCCGCCCGCATCGGCAGGACCAGGGTCAGCGGGCCCGGCCAGAACCGCTCCGCCAGCGCCTCCGCCTCGGGGGACAAGACGGCGTAGCGACCTGCCTCGGACGCGTCCGGCAGATGCACGATGAGCGGGTTGAAGCTGGGCCGTCCCTTGGCCGCGAAGATGCCGGCGACGGCCTCACCGTTCGTCGCATCGCCGCCGAGGCCATAGACCGTCTCGGTGGGCAGCGCGACGAGCCCGCCCTGCCGCAGAAGCTCTGCCGCGCGGGTGATCCCGGAGGCATCGGACGCAAGGAGCGCGGTCTTCCGGTCCATCGTCGGTGCCTCGCGGTCGTGACGCTGCGTTTGCCCTAGCGAGGCCGGGGACGGGTGCTAGGGTTCGGATCATCCGCTCTTAAGCCACTGGGTCTCCGGCGCCAAGCCGGGAGGGACCGCCGCTGGGGAACGGATGACGAAGGAGGAGTGACCAGCCCATGCCCTATCGCGCCCCGACGCACGATATCCGTTTCCTTTTGGAACAGGTTGCCGGTTTCGACCGGGTCCGGGAGACCGGGCATTACGAGGACGCCGGCCCGGATGTGACCGAGGCCATTCTCGAGGAGGCCGGCAAGGTCTGCACCGAAATCCTCGCCCCGCTCCAGCGCCCCGGCGACACGCATCCCGCACGGCTCGAGAACGGCGTCGTCCGGACGAGCCCCGGCTACGGGGACGGCTTCCGCGCGATTGCCGACGGCGGCTGGGTCTCCCTCAGCGCAGATCCCGAATACGGCGGCATGGGCCTGCCCATCGCCATCCAGACAGCCGTCAACGACATGATGAGCGGCGCGTGCCTGTCGCTTCAGCTCAACCCGCTCCTGACCCAAGGCCAGATCGAGGCGATCGCTGCCCATGCCTCGGACGAGATCAAGGCGCTCTACCTGCCGAAGCTCATTTCCGGCGAATGGACCGGAACGATGAACCTGACCGAGCCTCAGGCGGGCAGCGACGTCGGCGCGCTGACGACGAAGGCGGTTCCGGACGGCGACGGCGCCTACAGGATCAGCGGTCAGAAGATCTACATCACATGGGGCGACACCGACTTCGCCGAAAATGTCTGCCACCTCGTCCTCGCCCGGCTGCCCGACGCGCCGAAGGGCACACGGGGGATCAGCCTCTTTCTCGTGCCGAAGCGCCTGCCGGACGAGGCCGGTAATGCCGGTGTCGCGAACGGCGTCTCCGTGGTCAGCCTCGAGGAGAAACTCGGTCTGCACGGCTCTCCCACCTGCGTCATGCAGTACGAGGACGCCAAGGGCTGGCTCGTCGGCCCCGAACAGGGCGGCATGGCGGCGATGTTCACCATGATGAACAACGCACGCCTCGGCGTGGGGGCACAGGGCATCGGCGTGGCCGAAGCGGCGTGGCAGCAGGCGCTGAGCTACGGGATGGACCGCAAGCAGGGTCGCGCGGAGGGCACCGGCACCATCGCCGAGCATCCCGACGTGCGCCGAATGCTGTCCCTGATGAAGGCGGAGATCCGGGCGGCCCGGTCCATCGCGCTGATGAACGCCGTCGCGCTCGACATGGCCCGCGCCACTGGGGACGGCGGCTGGCGCGCGCGCGCCGAGCTCCTGATCCCGATCACCAAGGCCTACGGCACCGATACCGGCATCGCCGTCTCGGACCTCGGCATCCAGGTCCATGGCGGCATGGGCTATGTCGAGGAAACGGGCGCGTCCCAGTTCTTCCGGGACGTGCGGGTCACCGCGATCTACGAAGGCACCAACGGCATTCAGGCCATGGACCTCGTCGGCCGCAAGATGGCCGACAACGGCGAGGCAGCCTTGGCCCTGATCGACGAGATCTCCGCAGAGGCCGAAGCGGCGCGGGCCGAGATGCCGGAGCTTGCCGAACCCGTCTGGCACGCCGCCGAGAACCTGCGCGAAGGGGTCGAGGCGATGGTTGCCCTCGAGGGGAAGGACCGTCTCGCCGGCGCGACGCCGTTCCTGCGCGCCTTCGCGCGCGTGCTGGGCGGTCACTGCCACCTGCGCGCCGCGCGGGCGGGCGGCGCACATGCGGCGCTGGCCCAGGTCTTCGTCTCCCGGCTCCTGCCCGAACACGAGTCGCTCCTTGCCGAAGCAAAGGAAGGTGCCGGGACGCTCTACGCGCTCAGTCTGGACGATCTTGCGGCCTGAACACGCCTCCCGTCCGCCGGACCCGCTGCGCTACCCGTTCTCCGAACCGCCGGGACCGGGGGAGGCCGTTGAGGTCGCGTCCGGCATCCTTTGGGCGCGACTGCCGCTGCCCATGGCGCTCGATCACGTCAACATCTACGCGCTGGAAGAGACGGACGGATGGACGCTGGTTGATACCGGGGTGAACACGGCGCCCTGCCGCGCCGCGCTGGACGCGTTTCGCGATGGCCCGCTGGCCGGCCGGCCGATCAGACGCGTCCTCCTCACGCATCACCACCCCGACCATGTCGGCCTTGCCGGCCGCCTCGCCGAGGACGGCGCCGAGATCGTCACGACGCGAACCGCCTATCTCTATGCGCGGATGCTCCGGCTGGACGAGCAGGAAACGCCGCCGCCCGAGACCGTCCGGTTCTGGCGCTCCGTCGGCATGGACGCGGACACCCTTGCCGAGCGTCAGGCAAGCCGGCCCTTCAACTTTGCCGATGCCGTCGCTCCGATCCCGCTGGGATTCCGGCGAATCGCCGAAGGGGATCGCATCGACCTCGGGGGACGGAGCTGGATCGTGCGCTGCGGGGACGGACATGCGCCCGAGCATGCCTGCCTGTTCGACGAGGCGGGCGAGGTCGTGATCGGCGGGGACCAGCTCCTGCCGACGATCTCCCCCAATCTCGGCGTCCACCCGACGGAGCCGGAGGCGAATCCCGTCGCGGAGTTCCTCGCCTCCTGCCATCGCCTCGCCCCCCATGCGACGCCCGAACAGCTTGTCCTTCCCGGGCACAAGCTGCCGTTCACCGGCCTGCCCGCCCGCATCGCGGCGCTCATCGCCAACCACGAGGGCGCTCTCGAGCGGCTGGAGGCGCACCTCTCCGAACCGCGGACCGCCCATGAATGCTTCGCGCCGCTCTTCAAGCGCACGATCGGGCCGGCGGAATACGGTCTCGCGATCTCGGAGGCGATGGCGCATCTCAACTGCCTGCATCAATCGGGCCGCGCGGTGCGTCGACGTCGCGCGGACGGGGCCTATCTCTTTTCCCGATCATGACAGACGACATCAAAACCGCCGCCGAAGCCGAAGAGGCCGCCGCCCTCCCCCGCGCCGTTGCCATCCGCACAGAGGACGGCGATCCGGGGATCGAGGACGAGCCGCTTCCCGCTGCCATGTCCGCCACCCCGCCCGAGCGCAAGAGCCCGGCCCGCTGGGCCTACGAACGGCTGGCCCTCTACATCCGCAAGTTCGAGGAGGGCCTGGACGAGGACCACGAGGCGGCCATCGCGATCACCGGCAGCGGCGGCGACCTCATGCGCATCAGGGGGATCGGGTACTTCGATCCCGATATCGTCACCTTCTACGGCATGGACCCGCGCGGCATCCGCGCCCAGCTCATCCAGCACGTCTCCCAGCTCGGCGTCATGCTGCGCGCGATTCCGAAGGCCAGGCCGGACGCCCCGCCGAAGCGCATCGGCTTCCGCCTGACGGGGACGCTGGACGGGGACGCCGCGACGGATGCAGCCGAAGAGGACGGACCAGCCTGAGGCGTGCCGCCCCGCCGCCTCATGTGACCACATGCCCTGAGCCTAGGCCAAGTCCGGCCTTTGCAGCCCGCCCTCGTTGGGCTATCAGCGACCCTGATTGAACACTTGCGGGCCGAGGACTGGGCATGGCGGAACACAAGCACGAACCGGGAACCATGGACATCACCGATCAGGAGAGGACCTTCGAAGGCTTCGTCCGGATCGTGAGCTATGCCGCCACGGTCATCGTCGTCCTTCTCATCCTGCTCTATCTGCTGAACGGATGATGGCGCCCTGCATGGCGAGGCTCGCCCCCGCCGCCCGCCGCCTCCTCGCTGCGCTGCTTCTTCCGCTCGCCCTCGCCGCTTGCGGCGCGGAACCGGTCTGGGCGCCCGCGCCCGAGGTGCAGCGCGCGGCCTACACGCATCCCGGCCCCAAGACGCTGACGCTCTTCACCGTCATCAACAACCGCTCCAACGAGGGCGCGCATACCGGTTTCATGGTGAGTGCGGACCAGCGCGCGATCTTCGACCCGGCGGGCACCTTCAAGTCCCCCGCGCTGCCCGAGCGCAACGATGTGCATTACGGCATGACCCCGCGGGCGGAAGAGATCTACATCGACTACCACGCCCGGCAGACGCACCATGTCGTCAAGCAGGAGGTGCAGGTCACGCCCGAGCAGGCCGCCATCGCATTGCGCCTGATCGAGGAGAACGGCGCCGCGCCCAAGGCCTATTGCGCCTCCGCGACCTCCGGCATCCTCAAACAGATCCCCGGCTTCGAGAGCATCAACTCGACGTTCTTCCCGAGGAACCTGATGAGGCAATTCGCCGATGTTCCGGGCGTCGTCACGACGCGGATCTACGACGACAGCGAGGACAATCGCGGCGCGCTCAGATACGTCCCCGGCTGATCACGGCCGGAGGGACCGCCGTCCCTCTACCCCAGAAGCCAGAGCATCGCGTAGAGAACGGCGAACCCCGCGAGGATGGAGCCGAGCACGCTGCGCAGGGCGATGCCCACTGCCGTGGCGGCGATGGCGGCTATGAGACGCGCGGGCTCCGGTGCGCCGCCGCCGGCGGCCGGGAAGAACACCAGTGGCGCGATCAGGGCCGGGATCACGGCGACGGCCGTGTAGCGCAGGTGCCTCAGGATCCAGCCGGGCAGCGGGCGGTCCCCGATGAGACCCGTGAACGAGAATCGCAGCAGCCACGTTCCTAAGCCGACCACGAGGATCACGGTCCAGACCGGCGCATCCGCCGGCATCGTGCCCTCGAGCCCGCTCACGACGCTCTCTCCGCGGGGGCCAGTCGCCGCTCCGTTTCCGCCCCAACCATCATCGCGGCGATGCCGGCGACGAGGAGCCCGGTATTGTAAGGCAGGCCCCTGAGGAGCAGCGACAGCACGATGGCTGACACCGCCGCAGCGACGTGCGGCCGGGTCCGCAGCGCGGGTGCGATCAGGGCGATGAAGGTGATCGGCAGGGCGAAATCGAGCGCGAAGCTGTCCGGAATGCCCTGCCCGGCAAGCGCGCCCGCCAAGGTCGAGCCGTACCAGACCGGCACGAGACAGAGCGCGACGCCGAAGAAGAACGCCGCCTTCTCCCTCGCGGTCATCTCGGGATGCTGCTCGTACTGGTAGGCGGAGGCCGCGAAGCTCTGATCGATGCACAGATACGCCGCCACCGCCCGCGTCCTCAGCGGAAGCGATCCGAAGTGCGGCACGAGCCCGGCGGAATACATCGCCATGCGCAGGTTTACCGCCAGGGCCGTCGCGATGATGATCAGGAGCGGCGCGCCGTCGTTCAGGAGCTGAAGCGCGGTGAACTGCGCGGCGCCGGCAACGATGAAGACCGTGAACCCCATGACCTGTGCCAGAGGCAATCCGGTCTCCGTCGCCACGACGCCGAAGAGGATGCCGAAGGGCGCGATGACCAGAAGATGCGGGGCGCCGGCCCTGAGGCCGTCGACGAACGCGGAACGCTGGGGCTTTGACAGGCTCATGCAAACGCGCTTAGGCCAGCTGCGGGGGGCTTGCAACATGGGACGGATGTGACGCGGCTCGGACTGATCCTCGCAGGTGGCGGCGGCCGCCGGATGGGCGGCGCGGACAAGGCGCTTCTCCAACTGGGCGGGCGGACACTGCTCGCCCACGCGGCGACGCGCCTCGCACCGCAGACGGGCGCGCTGGCCGTGTCCGCGGGGGGCGATCCTGCACGGTTCGGCGGCCTGGGCGTTCTGCCCGACCCCCTCCCGGGCGGTCTCGGCCCCCTCGCCGGGGTGCTCGCGGGACTGGAAGAGGCGGCGCGGCAAGGCAGGACGTCGGTGCTGACGGTCGCGGTCGACACCCCCTTCTTTCCCCCGGATCTCGGCGCGCGGCTCGCGGCGTCCGGCCCCTTCGCCATCGCCGCCGCCGGCGCGCCCCTCCGTCATCATCCCGCCTGCGCGCTCTGGCCCGTCTCGCTGGCCGGCGCCCTGAGGGACGCCCTGATCGCAGGCGAGCGCAGGCTCGGGGCATGGGCGCTGGCAGAGGGCGCCGCGATCTGCGCGTTTCCGGATGAGGACGCGTTTCTCAACATCAATCGCCCCGAGGATCTCGCCCGCGCCGAGAAGATGCTGGCCGAGGGGAGCGCCTCGTGATCGTCGAGCCGGGCTTTGCGGGCAGCGAGCGGGCCGAGGTCGCCGCGATGTTCTGGGATGCGTTCGGCCGGAAGCTCGATCGCCTCCTGTCTCCGAAAGCGAATGCCCTGCCCTTCATCGCAAGCGCGCTCGATCCCCGCTTCGCCCTCTCCGCGCGGGAGGCGCCCGGCGGCGCGCTCATCGGGATCGCGGGGCTGAAGGATACCAGGGGCGGGCTTCTGTCGGCCACCGCGCTCGATCTCGCACGGCATTACGGACGCTTCGGCGCGCTTTGGCGTGGGCCGCTTCTCGACATGACGGACCGTCCGGCCGCGCCGGGCGAGCTCTTGATCGACGGCCTCTTCGTGCGCCCGTCCATGCGCGGCCGTGGAGCGGGGACCGAGCTGATCGCAGCCACGATGAAAGAGGCGCGGGCGCGGAACCTGTCCCGCGTCGGGCTCGACGTGGCGGAGTGGAACGTCCGGGCGCGGGATCTCTACCGGCGCGAAGGTTTCATCGATCGCGGGCGCAAATCGGCCGGCCTTCTCGGCCCCGTTCTCGGCGTGCCCGCGTTTCTGCGGATGACGCGGGACCTCTAGTCGAACGTGCCGGAGATCCGGCCGAGCAGCATGAAGGCGCGGGCGGACCGGGTCTCGGCCAGCGCCGCGATCTCCTCGTCGCTCGCCTCTTTAGTCCAAGCCGACACGGTGTGGTCGAACTTGCGCAGGAAGTGGTGGGTCGCATCGCGAAAGATCGGGTCCTGACGGGCGCGACCGGCCGCCTGCGCAAGTGCCTCCCGGTCCCGGATCCCGCCGAGCGCTGCGATCGCGCGTCCGCGCTCGCCCTCCGCGAACCGGCGCCAGATCTCGGGCCGGGCACGGTCGGGCGACAGATCGTCCATGTAGATCCCGTCCTCGGACAGGAGCGTCAGCACGTCCTGCGCGGCGCGCACGAGGCCGGAACTGTCACGATCCCGCAGGGCGCGGCGGAGGGCGCGAAACCCTTCGGTATCCTCGGCATCTTCGGGGAAATTCAGCGCAAGAACGAAGTCGGCGGCGGAGATCGGCTCCGAAGGCGCGGGCGGTGTTCCGAGCGCGAGCGCGGTCTGCTGCGGTTCCCGGACGGGAGAGACGCCGCGCGCCGGCCCTCGATGACGGGGCGGCTGGGACGCGGCGGGCGGCTGTGCCCTTACGGACGCCGTCGCAGCCGGCTTCGGCGCCTCGACTGGCGCAGATGGCGGTGGCGCGCGGCGGATGGCCTCCAGCGCCTCCGCCAGCTTCTCCTGGCCCTCGGCCAGAGCCTCCAGTCGCTCGGCAATCCCGGTATCCGCGATCTGGGGGTCCTCGCCGCTTCGGGCCGGGGACTGCTTCAGGTAGGCACGATGGAGTGCATCCACGCCGGCCGCCAACCGCCGCGCCTCGGCACGTACGATCCGGGCATTGCGCGCCGAGATCGCCAGAACCCAGATCAACGCGACGGGCATCGCGATCGCCAGCACCGTCATGACAGCGCCGGCCGCTCCCGCGGCGGCATCGCGCGGCATCAGAACGAGCGCGATCAGCGACACCACGATCCACACGGCCGAGACGCCGCACGCGATCCAGTCCGCCCGATCGAGCCGTGCAATCCAGTGCGCCGGCGCTGACCGATGCGATGCAGCCTGGGGCCGCGCAGGGTTGGCGCTGCCGCGTTCGGAACTCGCGTTGCTGGCTGCCATGTCGCCCTCCGCGCCGCACCCGGCTGCGCTCTGCCTCCGACGTCCGGAGGCTTAGATGTACTTGATCGTGAGGACTTCGTAGCTCTTCCCGCCGCCAGGCGTGGCGACGTCGACGCTGTCGCCCTCCTCCTTGCCGATCAGGGCACGGGCGATGGGGGAGCGGACGTTCAGAAGGCCCCGCTCCAGATCCGCTTCGGGCTCGCCGACGATCTGGTAGGTCTTCTCCTCATCGGTGTCTTCGTCGACGATGGTGACGGTCGCACCGAACTTGATGGAGCCCGAGAGCTTCGTCGGGTCGATCACCTCAGCGGCGGACAGCGTGCCCTCCAGCTCTTTGATGCGGCCCTCGATGAATGACTGCTTCTCGCGGGCGGAGTGGTACTCGGCGTTCTCGGACAGATCGCCATGCTCGCGCGCTTCCGCGATCGCTCGGATGATGGCCGGACGCTCGGTCTGCTTCAGGTGCTTCAGTTCGGCGTCGAGGCTGCTGTAGCCCCCGCGCGTCATCGGTATCTTTTCCATCATGCCCCTTCATCGTTCGGTTGCGGGACGCCGCGGGCCGGATCGTCCGGCCCGGAGCGTGGGCAGCTTTCGTCCATCAAGTGCGGCAGAGGCGCAAAGTCAAGCAGGGGACCCATCGCCCGGAGCGCAACGTCTCGTGCGAACCCGTTTGCCATTGCGCGGGTTAACAGAAAAGAATGCGGGCAACGCAAGCTGGAGGAACGAATGGCCGACATCGAACGCGAGTCCATGGACTACGACGTGGTGATCGTGGGAGCGGGACCAGCCGGTCTATCCGCCGCGATCCGCCTGAAACAGCTGGACCCCGAGCTGTCCGTCGTGGTGCTGGAAAAAGGCTCGGAAGTCGGCGCCCATATCCTGTCCGGCGCCGTCCTGGACCCCTCGGGCCTCGATGCACTGATCCCCGACTGGCGGGAGAAGGGCGCGCCGATCAAGACGGAGGTGACGCAGGATCACTTCTACGTCCTCGGTGAGGGGGGCAAGCTGCGCGTCCCGAACATCGCGATGCCCCCTCTGATGAGCAACCACGGCAACTACATCGTCTCCATGGGCGAGGTCTGCGCCTGGATGGCGGAGCAGGCCGAGGCGCTGGAGGTCGAGGTCTTCCCGGGCATGTCGTGCTCGGAGCTGGTCTACGGCGAGGACGGTCGGGTCACCGGCGTCGTCGCCGGCGAGTTCGGCCGCAACCCGGACGGCACGCCCGGCGAGGGCTACGAGCCCGGCATGGTCCTCAACGGCAAGTACGTCATGCTGGCCGAGGGCGTGCGCGGGTCCCTCACGAAGGAGGCCATGGCAAAGTTCGGCCTTCAGGACGGCCGCGACCCCCAGAAGTTCGGCCTCGGGATGAAGGAGATCTGGGAGATCCCCCCCGAGAAGCACCACGAGGGCCGCGTCGTCCACACGATGGGCTGGCCGCTCGGGAAGAACGCCGGCGGCGGCTCATTCATCTACCACGCGCCGGGCAACAAGATCCTGATCGGCTTCGTCGTCCACCTGAATTACGCCAACCCCCATCTCTATCCCTACATGGAGTTCCAGCGCTTCAAGCATCACCCGATGGTGGCCGAGCTCCTGGAAGGCGGCAAGCGCATCTCCTACGGCGGACGCGCGATCTCGGAAGGCGGGTTCCAGTCCATGCCGAAGGCGGTCTTCCCGGGCGGGGCGATCCTCGGATGCGGCGTCGGTCTCGTGAACGTCCCGCGGATCAAGGGCAACCACAACGCCATGCTCTCGGGCAAGGCGGCGGCCGAGGCGGCCCATGCCGCGCTGAAGGAAGGTCGCGAGGGCGACGAACTGACGGCGTACGACACTGAGCTTCGGGACGGCCCCGTCGGCAAGGATCTCCGCCGCGTGCGCAACGTGAAGCCGCTGTGGTCCCGCTACGGTCTCGCGGGCGGCCTCGCGCTCGGCGGCGTCGACATGTGGCTGAACAACATCTTCGGCGGCGGCATCTTCGGCACGCTGAAGCACGGCAAGTCCGATGCCGAATGCACGGGCGAGGCGAAGGACTTCGCGCCGATCGAGTATCCCAGACCCGATGGCAAGCTCTCCTTCGACCGGCTCACCTCCGTCAGCTTCACCGCGACGAACCACGAGGAAAGCCAGCCCTGCCATCTCAAGCTGAAGGATCCCGCGCTCCCGGTGAAGGTGAACCTCCCGGTCTATGCCGGCCCCTCGGCACGGTATTGTCCCGCAGGCGTCTACGAGTTCGTGGAGGAGGACGGCGCGGATCCCCGCTTCGTCATCAACTTCCAGAACTGCATCCACTGCAAGACCTGCGACATCAAGGATCCGCGGCAGAACATCGTCTGGACCGTGCCCCAGGGCGGCGACGGGCCGAACTACTCGGGGATGTGACCCGGCGCCGCCCGCCCGGCCCTTTTGCCCGGGGGGCGGCTTTCCGAGACGCGCTTGTGCTTGAAACGCCCCCGCCCATCGTCACCATTTCGTGCGAACCGAACCGCCCGGACCGGCCCGTTGTTGTCTCGCAACGGGTGCGGGGCTACGCTCAGCCCCGATTTGTTCGTCAAAGGACCGGTATTCCGTGCCAATGTCTTCCGCGTCTCGCCTTCGCTCCGTGCTCGTCGCCGCCGCGCTCGGTCTTTCCGCACTGCCGATCTCCGCACAGGAGGATCGAGGCCTTGCCGGCGCCTATCTCGCCGCGCGCCATGCCAGCGCCTTCAGCGATTTCGAGGCCGCGGCCACCTATTACACCCGCGCCCTGACCCGCGATCCCGGCAATGCCGAGCTGATCGAGAACGCGATGCTCGCCTATGTCGGCCTGGGGCAGGTGGACCGGGCCGTGCCGCTCGCGCGCAAACTTCAGGACAGCGGCACCGACAGCCAGATCTCCAGCATGATCCTGCTGACCGAACAGCTCGGCGACGAGGATTACGAGGGCGCCCTCGCAGCGATCGCGGACGGCGCGACGGTCGGGCCGCTCGTGGACGGGCTCGTCACCGCGTGGGCGGACATCGGGACCGGTGACACGGACGCGGCACTCCCGGCCTTCGACGAGGCGGCATCGACCACCGGACTGCAATCCTTCGGCCTCTACCACAAGGCGCTCGCCCTTGCCGTGATCGGCGACTTCGAAGCGGCGCAGACCATCCTGTCCGGCGAGTCGGGCAGCCCGCTGCGCCTGACCCGCCGCGGCGCGATGGCACAGGCTCAGATCCTGAGCCAGCTCGGACGGAACGCGGACGCGATCGAACTGATCGACAGCGGTTTCGGCGACGATCTCGACCCCGGCCTGGCAGAGCTCCGGTCGAGGCTCGACAGCGGCGATACGGTGCCGTTCACCCTTATCGGGGATGCGAAGGACGGACTGGCCGAGGTCTTCTATACCGTTGCCGGCGCGCTCAACGGCGAGGCGACGGACAGTTACACCCTGCTCTACACCCGCATTGCGGAATTCCTCCGCCCCGATCACGTCGACGCGATCCTGCTCAGCGCCGCCCTCCTCGAAGCGCAGGACCGCCACGCGCTGGCCACCGCAGCATATGACCGCGTCCCGCGCGACGATCCGGCCTTTCACGCTGCCGAAATCGGGCGCGCGGCCGCGCTGTCGGCGCAAGGCAAGACAGATGCGGCCATCGAGGTGCTGGAGCAGCTGTCCGAAGCCCGCGGCGACCAGCCCCCCGTCTGGGTGACGCTGGGGGACTCGCTTCGCAGCGAGGAGCGCTACGCGGAGGCGGTCGAGGCCTACGACCGCGCGATCGAGCTGTTCGGCGAGCCGGAGCCCGCCCACTGGATCGTCTATTACGCGCGCGCCATTTCCTACGAGCGGATCGACGATTTCGCCTCCGCGGAGCCCGATTTCCGCATGGCGCTGGAGCTGAACCCCGGTCAGCCGCAGGTCCTCAACTATCTCGGATATTCCTACATCGAGAAGAACGAGAACCTCGACGAGGCGATGGACATGATCGAGGAGGCCGTCGCCGCGCGGCCGGAGGACGGCTACATCACCGACAGCCTCGGCTGGGGCCTCTTCCGCCTCGGCCGGTATGACGAGGCCGTCGGCCACATGGAGCGCGCCGCCGCCCTGACCCCGGTGGATCCGATCATCAACGACCACCTCGGGGACGTGTACTGGGCCGTCGGGCGGGAGATCGAGGCGCAGTTCCAGTGGCATCGCGCCCTGTCCTTCGATCCCGACCCCGATGAGGCGGAGCGCATCCGCCGCAAGCTCGAGGTCGGCCTCGACGAGGTGCTGGAGGAAGAAGGCGCGGACCCGCTCGACATGGCCGATGGCGAGGATTGAGCGCCGCGCCCCGGCCAAGATCAACCTGACGCTGCACGTCACCGGCCGCCGGGATGACGGCTACCACCTTCTCGATTCGCTTGTCGCCTTCTCTACGGTGGGGGACAGGGTAGAGGTCGCGGACGCGCCGGGCCTGTCCTTCGCCGTCAGAGGTGCGTTTGCGGACTCCGTCCCTTCGGGTGGGGACAATCTCGTGCTGCGCGCGGCAGACCTGATGGCGGCGCGAGCGCCGACGGCCGGCGCCGCGATCACCCTCACGAAGGACCTGCCCCCCGCCTCGGGCATCGGCGGCGGATCCTCAGATGCGGCGGCAACGCTGTCTGCGCTGTCGGCCCTCTGGTCCGTTCCGCTGCCGGGCCCGGACGAGATCCTCACGCTCGGCGCCGACGTTCCGGCCTGCCTCGAAGCCCGCGCGCTCCGGATGCGCGGCATCGGGGAGGAGATCGAGACGCTGCCCCCGTTACCCGAAGTTCACGCCGTCCTCGTCAATCCCGGCTGCGCCGTCTCGACGCCCGAGGTCTTCGGAGCGCTCGAGAATCGGGACAATGCGGCGATGGACGCGCTGCCCGCCTGGACTTCGGCCGCGGAGCTCGCGGACTGGCTGTCGGACGGACGCAACGATCTCGAAGCCCCCGCCCTGTCGCTCGCGCCCGAGATCAGGGAGGTGCTCGCAGCGCTGACGGTCCGGCCCGGCTGCCTTCTGGCGCGCATGTCCGGCTCCGGCGCGACCTGCTTCGGACTGTTCGCCGGGCAAGAGGACGCCGACGCCGCCGCCACCTCCCTCGGCGCGGCGCATCCCGAATGGTGGTGCCGAGCCGGCCGCCTCAGCTGAAAGGAGCGTCCCCCCTCGTTCCCGCCGGAAGGACGCCCCCAACGAGGTCGGGCGAACGGCCAGAGCGAGCCGAATTGTCGCCGCTCACGGCATGGGTGAAAGGGTCGGCGCGAATTGGCCGCCGAGCTTGCCTCGGTCGTTCTCCACGCTTAGCCAAGGCCTGTCAGACGAGGGGAGCGACGCCGTGAGCGAGCGACGGGATAGCGGGATGAAGGTCCGGCGCGAGGTTCTGGGCGACGCCCATGTGGACCGCGCGGAAGCGGCGAAGACGCCGTTCGACGCGCCCTTTCAGGACATGATCACCGAAGGCGCCTGGGGCACCGTCTGGGCGTCGGACGGGATCAGCCGACGGGAGCGCTCGATGCTGACGATCGCGCTCCTCGCGGCGCTCGGAAACTTCGACGAGGTCGCCATGCATGTCCGCGCGACCGCACGCACCGGAGCGAGCCCGGAAGACATCCGCGAGGCCCTGCAGCACGTCGCGGTCTACGCGGGCGTGCCGCGGGCCAACCACGCGCTGAAGATCGCCAAGGACACGTACAAGGACATGGGAGTGGATCTGTGACAGAGGGCTCCGCACACCCCGCCATCATCTGCGTCGCGATCACCGGGTCCCTGCCCACGAAGGCCGACAATCCGGCCGTGCCGATCACCGTTCCCGAGCAGATCGAGAGCACCCACGCGGCGTTCGAGGCCGGGGCCACCATCGCGCACTGCCATGTCAGGGACGACGACGGAAAGCCGACCTCGGACCCCGAGCGCTTCGCCCGCCTGAAGGAGGGGATCGAGACGCATTGCCCCGGCATGATCGTCCAGCTGTCCACAGGAGGCCGCTCCGGCGCGGGGCGGGCTAGGGGCGGAATGCTGCCCCTGAAACCGGACATGGCCTCCCTCTCCGTCGGGTCGAACAACTTTCCGACCCGCGTCTACGAGAACCCGCCCGACCTCGTGGAGTGGCTCGCCGGCGAGATGCGCACCTACGGCGTGAAGCCCGAAATCGAAGCCTTCGACCTCAGCCACATCTACCAGGCCCGGGCGATGGCCGACCGGGGGGAGATCGAGGGCACCCCTTATGTCCAGTTCGTCATGGGCGTGCAGAACGCGATGCCGGCCGACCGCCGCGTCTTCGACTTCTACGTGGACACGGTGAGGGAACTCTTCGGGGACGCTCCGTGGTGCGCCGCCGGGATCGGGCGGCATCAGGCCGAGCTGAACCGCTGGGCCGCCGAAGCGGGCGGGCATCTCAGAACCGGGCTGGAGGACAACATCCGGATGGACAGGGAGACCCTCGCCCCGTCGAACGCCGCCCTCGTGGCGCGCGCCGCGGGGATCGTGGCCGAGGCGGGACGCAGCGTCGCCACCCCTGCCGAAGCGCGCGCGATTCTGGGACTGGCCCGATGAGCTTCGCGCGGGTGAACGGAGCGGTCCTTCACTACCTCCATCGCGAGGGGACAGGGCGAGGCGTGGTCTTCCTCAACTCGCTCGGCACCGATCATCGGATCTGGGAGAGCGCCGCGGGTCGTCTGCCGAAGGACATCCCTCTCCTCTTTCTCGACAAGCGCGGACATGGCCTGAGCGAGACCGCGCCGGCGACGATGGAGACGTTTGCCGAGGATGTCGCCGCCCTCATGGATCGCTGCGCCATGGCGGACGCGCTGGTCTGCGGCGTGTCCATCGGCGGGCTGATCGCGCAGACGCTGGCGCTTCGGCGCCCGGACCTCGTGGGCGGACTCGTCCTGTCGAATACCGGTCTGCGTATCGGCGACCCGGAAAGCTGGACCGCCCGGCTCGACGCTCTCGAAACGAGCGGGTTGGAGGGGATGGCAGACGGCGTCCTGTCTCGATGGTTCTCGGACGGGTTCCGGACGTCCAATCCCGACGAGGTGGAGGGGTATCGTGCCATGCTGACCCGCACGCCGAAGGCCGGCTACGCCGCCGCCTGCGAGGCGATACGGGACACCGACCTGTCCGGCCGGGCGGCAGAGATCGCCGTGCCGACGCTCTGCATCGCCGGTGGCGCGGACATTGCGACGCCCCCCGCCCTCGTGCGTGCGCTGGCAGATGCGATCCCCGGCGCGACGTACGAAGAGCTGGACGGGGTTGGCCACCTGCCCTCCATCGAGAGCCCGGAGCGCGTGGCGGATCTCGTGCAGCGGACCTACGGGCGACTGGCGTGAGCGAGATCTTCGGCCATCCTTGGCTCGGCAGCTTCTTCGGCGATGCGGCGTCGGCGGAGATCTGGTCCGGCGAGCGGCAGATGTCGCACATGCTGGCCTTCGAGGCCGCCTGGTCCCGTGCGCTCGGCGCCTGCGGACGCGTGTCCCCCGATGTGGCGGAGCGTGCGGCGGCGGCGGTGGAGAGCTGGACGCCGGATGTCGCGGCGATCCGCGAGGGCGTCGCGCTGGACGGCGTGCCCGTGCCTGCCCTTACCCGCGCTTTGAGGGAGGCTGCCGGCTCCGCGGAGGATGGCGTGCATCGGGGCGCGACCTCGCAGGACGTGATGGACAGCGCCCTCGCCCTCACGCTGAAGGACATGTCGGTTTTGCTGGACCAGCGCCTTTGCGAGCTGGACGCCGCCCTTTCAGGCCTCGCGGACCGGTTCGGTGAGGCCGAAATCATGGGACGGACACGGATGCAGGCGGCGATCCCGATCCGGGCGGGGCACCGGATCGCGGCCTGGGCCCAGCCGTTTGCCCGCCATCGCGCGCGGCTTGCGGATCTTCGCCCGAGGGTCGAGATCGTCCAGGTCGGCGGCGTCGTCGGCGATCGTCAGGAGCTGGAACCGGATGCGGAGACGATGGCCCGGCATGTCGCGGACGCCCTCGGCCTCGCGGGCGGGCCCTGCTGGCATACCGAGCGGGACGGGATCGCCGAGTATGGCGGGCTTCTGTCCATGATCGCGGGAAGCTGCGGCAAGATCGGCACGGATATCTGCCTGATGGCGCAGCAGGGAATCTCGGACATCGCGCTGCCCGGCGGCGGAGCCTCCTCCGGCATGCCGCACAAGCGAAACCCGGTGGATGCGGAACTCCTGATCACCCTGGCGGGCTACGCCGCGACGCAGCTTCCCGCACTTCATCACGCGCTTCGTCACGAGCAGGAGCGCTCCGGAAGCGCCTGGGCGCTCGAATGGATGGTGCTACCCGGCCTCGCACAGGCGAGCGCGCGGGCCCTCGCAGTCGCCACCCGGCTCGCGGAGGGCGCGACGCCCGCCTAGACGTCCGTCCGGAGAGCGGCGCGGAGCAGCGCGGCGATGTGGGTCATGAGCTCCTCCCCCAAGCAGCTGGCCGGGGTCAGGCCGCTGGCTTGATCCGGTAGTGATAATGCCCCGCTTCGGTCATCCCGAGCCCCTCGTAGAGCGCATTCGCCGGGCCGTTGGCACAGGTGACGAGGACGGCGAGCCGTTCGGCCCCCTGCTCCTCGGCCCAGATCGCGGCGGCTTCCATGATCTGTGCGGCGACACCGCGACGGCGATACTCGTGAGCGACTTCCAGTGCATGAACCACGGCGATGCCCTCGGCGGCGGCGATGTGGGCTGTGCCGGCCACGTCGTCCTCCACCCGCCCCATCAGGCTGGCACGGGGAGAGGCGGCGCGGGCCATGACGGCAAGGCGCGCCGCTCCTATCCCGCCGTCGGCCCAGATCTCGCGCTGGCGCGGCAGCGGCGCATCTTCGATGATGTAACGCCCGTCCGGCTCGCCGTCCGTCGGCAGCGCCGCGACATCGGCAACGAGAAGGCGCGTCGGGTCCACGACCGAGTAACCGGCAGCCTCCAGCACGGCATCGAGCGCATCCTCTCCGTCCCTCACCTGCACGAGGGGCCTCTGTCCGAGCGCGCCCTGTGCACGCTCCATCGCGGCAAGCTCCGGCACGGCACCGGGGGCGAGGGGCCGCGCCGAAGAGACCCGCTTGCCGCCGCCCTGCCCGTCCGCCACCTGCCAGCCCTCGACCTCCAGCACCCGGGCGGGAGGCCAGGTCGCCGCCGCCGCGCGCCAGAGGGCACCCGTGTTCATTCGGTGTCGCCGCCGAACGTATCGGACAGCCACGTCATCGCATCGGCGATCTGTCCCGCATCGGTTCCGCGCACGACGACCTGCGCGCCGTGCACGCCGTCCTTCTGAAAGGGATACGAGCCGAAGGAGAGATCCGGATGTTCCGTCGCCATCTTCCGCAAGGGCCCGGCGATATCCCCCTCGCCGCGATAGATCCGCAGGGACTGGGACATCAGCGGCGCACCGCCCGTCAGGCCGGGCAGGACCGAGGCGAGCATCGCCTGGAAGATGGCAGGGACGCCGGCCATCACGTGAACATTGCGCAGGATGAAGCCGGGCGCGGCGGAGACGGGGTTCTCGATCAGCGCGGCGCCGTCCGGGATGCGGGCCATCCGCAGACGCGCCTCGTTCAGCTCGGTCCCCCGCGCGTCGTAATGGGCCGCGAGGATCGCACGGGCATCCTCGCGCACGTCGATCGCCGCGCCGAACGCATCGGCCACGGCATCGGCGGTGATGTCGTCATGGGTCGGACCGATGCCGCCCGAGGTGAAGACGATGTCATGGGCGTCCGACAGCGCGCGGACGGAGTCGCGGATCGTGTCGTGCACGTCAGGCACCGTGCGTGCCTCGACAAGATCGATCCCGCGGGCGGTCAACTCCCCTGCGAGATGGTGCATGTTCGAATCGCGGGTCCGGCCGGAGAGGATTTCGTCCCCGATGACCAGCATTGCAGCGCGCGGATTGGCCATGACGAAAGCTCCCTCTTGGTCTGGCGCCGATTGGCGTGTCGGCCCCGCAGAGGTATAGGGCGCGCATCATGCGCTTTCAAAGCCCCCTCGTCCCCGCCCGCCTGATCCGCCGCTACAAGCGCTTCCTCGCGGACGTGCGCCTCGAGGAGACGGGGGAGGTGATCACAGCCCACTGTCCCAATCCGGGCGCGATGACCGGGCTTGCGGGCGAAGGGATGCGCGTCTGGCTGGAGCCGAACCGAAACCCCGCGGCGAAACTGTCCCACGGCTGGCGCCTCGTCGAGCTTCCAGGCGGGCACTGGGCCGGGATCGACACCGCCGTGCCGAACCGTGTGGCGAAGGAAGCCCTGATGGCCGGAGCCGTTCCAGCGCTTGCCGCCTATACGGGGGTGCGGCCCGAAGTCCGGACCGGGGAGAAGAGCCGGATCGACTTCCTGCTGTCCGAGCCGGGCCTGCCGGACGCGTGGGTGGAGGTGAAGAACGTGCACCTCTCGCGGGACGGAACGCTGGCGGAGTTTCCAGACTGCGTCACGGCGCGGGGCGCCCGGCATCTGGACGAGCTTGCGGCCCTTGCCAGGGCGGGCGCCCGCGCCGTGATGCTCTACATCGTGCAGCGAACGGATTGCGACGCCATGGCCCTCGCCCGGGACATAGATCCCGGCTACGGCGCCGCGTTCGACCGGGCGCGCGATGCGGGGGTGGAGATGCTCTGCCATGGCACGGCGATCACCCCCGAAGGGGTCGAGTTCGGCCCCGCCCTCCCCGTCGAGCGCTGAGGCCTGCGCTGTCGGCTGGCAATCTGCGGACCGCGGCCTTATCTTGCCACCGACCAATCAGCACCGACGAGGCCCGGCGTGGACGATCTCCGCACGACACTGACGAAGGACGGCATCCGCCTTTACGCGCCAGAGGATTTCGCCGGGATGCATGCGGCCGGTCGCCTTGCCGCCGACATCCTCGACCGCATCGCCCCGATGATCGAACCGGGCCAGACCACCGGTGCCATCGACGACGCGATCCGCGGCATGATCGAGGACGCCGGAGCGACCTCGGCCACGATCGGCTACAAGGGCTATCAGCACGCCTCCTGCATTTCGCTCAACCATGTCGTCTGTCACGGCATTCCGGGCGACAAAAAGCTGAAGGACGGGGATATCCTGAACGTCGACGTGACCGTGATCGTGGACGGCTGGTATGGCGACACGAGCCGGATGTACGTCGCGGGCAAGCTGTCCCGGAAGGCGGAGCGGCTGATCCAGATCACCCATGATGCGCTGATGATCGGGATCGAAGCGGCACGGCCAGGCAATACCTTCGGCGATATCGGTCACGCGATCCAGACCTTCGTCGAGGGGCATCGCATGTCCGTGGTTCGCGACTTCTGCGGCCACGGCCTCGGCCGCGTGTTCCACGCCCCGCCGAACGTGCTGCATTACGGGCGAGCCGGCGTCGGTCCCGTGCTCGAGGAAGGCATGTTCTTCACGATCGAGCCGATGGTGAACCTCGGCCGCCCGGAAACCAAGGTTCTGGCGGACGACTGGACCGCGGTGACGCGGGACAAGTCCCTGTCGGCGCAGTTCGAGCATTCCATCGGGATTACGTCGGACGGCGCGGAGATCTTCACCCTCTCGCCCGGCGGCCTCTTTCATCCGACCCGGCCCGCCTGACGCGGCCTCCGGCCCCCGCGCCGGGACGAGCCGAAGAGCGATGCGGCCGCCCAAGGGCAGCCGCGTGCATTCACCGGATCAGAGCTTGCCGCAGGAGGCGAGCTGACCGCGATACATGTAGGCGCGGGACTGGACCTTGTCCGCTACGCCCACGAGCCAGCCCTTGCTGTTGTAGGTCCCGCGGCGGAAGCCCGAATGGCCCTCGTGGTAGGCGAGATACTGGTTGCGCGCGTCGGTCAGGGGGATGCCGTTCCGCTGCACGGTCTTGTTCATGTACCAGCCCATGAAGTCCGTCGCGTCCTGGATCTTGTCGCGCTTGGCCCGACGCCGCCGCTCCTCTTCGCGGTACTCGTCCCACGTTCCGTCCAGCGCCTGGCTGTAGCCGTAGGCCGAGCTTTGCCGTCCCATCGGGATCACGCCGAGCGCCCACTGGTAGGGCGTCCGGGCATCGCCGTCGAACTTGCTTTCCTGGTGGATCACGGCCATCTGGACATAGACCGGAACGCCCCATTTGCGCTGCGTCGCACGCATGGCCCTCAGGTAGGCGGGGCGCTCGGCGACGATTGCACAGGCGTTGTCCAGCCGGCTCGGTGGTGTCTTGTCGCCAGCGCAGCCCGTCAGGACGAGCGCTGCGAGTATCGTCAGCATCGGAAGAAGTTTCATGTCTGCCCGCTCGTTGGCCCGCCTCGTTGGACGGGCATCGTCCGTTTGTGATTGCCGGTGAGCTTAGCGCCAAACATCGCACTTTGGAACGCCCTGCTCGCTCACGATTTTGACGGTCGCGCGTCGAACCGCGCAAGCACATTGTTTTCGGCCGCCAAACGTGGTCGAATTATTGAACCGGTTTAATAAACATCAACAGCAACCGGTGCAGAAGGGCACGATGGAACACAGCCGCGCGAAATATCATCTCGGGCAGATCGTCCGGCATCGCAAGCATCCTTTCCGCGGTGTGGTCTTCGACGTGGACCCCGAATTCTCGAACACCGAGGACTGGTACGACTCGATTCCCGAGGACAACCGTCCGAAGAAGGAACAGCCCTTCTACCACCTGCTCGCTGAGAACGATCAGAGCTACTACGTGGCCTATGTCTCGGAGCAGAATCTGGAGCCGGACAATTCCGGCGAACCCGTCGACCATCCCGACCTGCCCGAGCTCTTCGGGGACCTCGAGGACGGGATCTATCCGCTGCACTTCCAGCTGAACTGACGTCCCGGAGGGAAGTCCTCGGCGCCGCGCACTGGGTGGGGGCTATAACGACGCGGCACCGAGGGAAGCCTTAGCAGCTACGCCCCCTGTCTCTACGTCACCCCGGACCTTTTGATGCTCGCAATCGGGCAATGTCTGGGCAAGTGCGCCGATGACGGTAGTTAATCCATGCAGGCCTGCCCGAACGGGGACGAAGCCGTTTGCGACCGCGACGGACTTGTCGTTAGATCGGCGGGCCCGCCGCGCGCACGCGTGACACCTCCCCCGTCGCCGCGGCTTCGCTCCAAGAGGATGCCATGATTCGCACGACACTCGCACTTCCCGCCGCCCTCCTTCTGCCGACCGCCGCCGGGGCCCATCCGGGGCATATCGCCGAAACGTCCGCCGGGCATGACCACTGGATCGCTGGCGCGGCCATCGGGATCGCGATCGCGCTCTTCGCCTGGGGTGTCTGGCGGGAAGTGAAGGCGCGGCGCGCCGAGGAGGCCGAGGAAGCCAGGGAGACCGCCGACAACCGGGGCGCTTGAGCCGGACCGGCGGGAGAGCCGGCACGGTGCAGGTCTTCGGCGCCTACCTCATGGTCGACTGGTCCGCTGCCGCGCAGCCTCGTACCGGGCCTGACAGCATCTGGATCGCCCGCCTGAGAGCGGGCGAGGTCCGGCCGGAGCTGGAGAACCCCGCAACGCGGGCGGAGGCGACGGACCGGATCCTCGCCATGATCGCGGAGGAACGGCGCGCTGGCCGACGCGTCCTCGCGGGATTCGATTTCGCGCTCGGCTACCCCGAAGGGTTCGCGGCCCCGTTCGGCGGGGACTGGCGCGGCGTCTGGTCCGCCATCGCCGCAGGCCTGACCGACGGCCCCGCGAACGCGAACGACCGCTTCGATTTCGCCGCGCGTCTGAACGGCGCATTCGAGGGAGACGGGCCGTTCTGGGGCAACGGGCTCAAGCGCGATGTGGACGGGCTGCCGCGAACACGCCCGAAAGCCGGGCCGTTGCCGCGCCTGCGTCACGCCGAGGCGCGCGCGACCGGGTCTCAGGAGGTCTGGAAGCTGAACGGTATCGGCTCCGTCGGCGGGCAGACCCTGACGGGAATCGCCGCGCTCGAGCGTATCCGGCTGGAGATGGGCGCCCTCGTCTGGCCGTTCGAGGAGGTGCTGGCGGGGGAGCTATCCGAGGCCGCGGGAGCCTCCGGCGGGGGTATTTCGGGAAAGACGAACGGCGCGGGCGAGGATCTCGCTCCTGTTTTCGTGGAAATCTACCCATCCATGGTGAAGGTGCCTGCGCTGACGGGCAGGCCCCTCGATGCGGCGCAGGTCGCCGCTCTCTCGCGCGGATTCGCGCGGCTGGATCTCGAAGGGCGGCTGGCGCGCATGCTGGAAGAGCGCGCCGAGCTACCGCGGAAGGCCCTTCGGGAGGAGGCGAGCATCCTCGGTCTGGGCCATGAGACGGCCCTGCAGACCGCCATCGACCGGCCGGCGCCCATTCCGGGGCCCGCCGAGGGCGTGGCCGGGCGCTACGATACCGATCCGGCGACGATCCGGGCGAAGAGCTTTTCCGCGATACGGTCGGAGGCGCGCCTGGAACACTTCGGAGCCGACATGCAGGCCGTGGTCGTGCGTCTGATCGAGGCTTGCGGCATGGCGGAAGTGGCTGACCGGCTCGCCTTCTCGGGCGGTGCGGCGACCCAGGGCAGAGCGGCGATGACGGACCAAGCGCCTGTCTTCTGCGATTGCGAGATGGTGGCGGCCGGGATCCGCGCCGGCCTTCCGACGGCCCAGACCCGAACCGGCATAGTGCCGGACCAACTCGGCGGCGCCGTGGTCGCCATCGGCAGTGATCCGGTGGCGCTCTTCAAGCTGCTCGAAGCGCTGGATTCAGGGGCGCCGCGGCCCGCCGTCATCCTGGCCTTTCCGGCCGGGTTCGTCGGAGCCGCGGAAAGCAAGGCGGAGCTCGCGGCCCGGCCGAGGGGCTGCGACTTCATCACGCTGCGAGGCAGGCGGGGCGGGGCCGCGATGGCCGCCGCAGCGGTGATCGCGATGGGCCGCGGCCTGGACGGCTGACCGCGATCATTTACCCGACGTTTACGCCCTCGTGTGAACCTTCCATGAAACTTGAAGGTGGAAGCTTGACTCAAAAATCATGGCGCGCATTTTCAAAGGGAGTAGCGGCGGAGCGGGCCGCGAATTCGGGGGGAGGTCACGCCATGAACGATATTCTTCCAGATGCAGTCCTGCGCGGGCTCGACGAGGCGCGGCGCGCGCGGTCACTCAAATCTTCCCGGATGCGGGTGAAGGCAGGCGACCGCACCTTCAGGATCCTGCGCCATTGGGATGGCGGGTTCTCCCTCGATGCGACGGAGGCACCCGGCCTGCGCGGCCATGTCGACCTCTATGACGGACAGGCCCACGTCTTGCGCGCGCTCGTGATGAGCAGCGCCGAAGCGGACGGAGAGCGCATCTTCGAGATCAAGTCCTCC
Source organism: Tropicimonas sp. IMCC34011 (assembly GCF_003390865.1). GTDB lineage: Bacteria > Pseudomonadota > Alphaproteobacteria > Rhodobacterales > Rhodobacteraceae > Tropicimonas_B. The sequence goes on along the minus strand of NZ_QMEJ01000003.1, from coordinate 222,005 downwards.
ACCACCGCCATGACCGCGCCGCCGGCCGATTTCGCCGATGCGCCGGAGCCGCCAGCGGGGCTTCTGCCTGGCTACTAAGGCTTACTGAAGGTCCGAGAACGCGCTCTTCAGCCGCTCCGCCGCCTCTTCGACGAGGGCGCGGCGCGTGGCGAAGTTGAACCGCAGGAAGCTGCCGCCGCCGGAGCCGAAGGTCGGTCCGTGATTCGCCGCGATGCGGGCCTGACCCTCGACGCGGGACGCGGCCTCTTCGGCGCTCATTCCAGCCCCGCCGAAATCCACCCAGGCGAGATAGGTTGCCTCGAGCGGCATCGAGGCGAGGCCGGGAATGTCCGCGATGGCGGCGTCGAAGATCTTCCGGTTGCCGTCGAGATACGCGATCAGCTCGTCGACCCAGGCCGCGCCCTCCGGAGAGTAGGCCGCTTCCGCCATGTGCAGGCCGAAGGAGTTGGGAGAGAGGCCGAGGCCGGCGAGCGTGCCCGAGAGCTTGGCGCGCAGGGCCTCATCCGCGACGATCAGGTTGCCGGTATGACTGCCGGCGATGTTGAACGTCTTGGTGGTCGCCGTCATGGTCACCAGCCGGTCCTCGATGCCCGGCAGCGTGGCCATCGGGATGTGCGTCCGGCCGGGGAAGACGAGGTCGTGGTGGATCTCGTCGCTGATCAGGATGAGGTCATGCTTGCGGCAGAACTCCGCGATGGCCTCCAGTTCCTCCGCCGTCCAGACACGGCCACCGGGATTGTGGGGGGAGCAGAGGACGAACATCGTCTCCCGCCCGGTCAGCGTCGCCTCCCACTGATCCGTATCGAAGGTGTAGCGACCATCCGTCAGCGTCATGTCGCATTCGGTGACGCTGCGCCCCGCGGCTTCGATGACGCGGGCGAAGGCGTGATACACGGGCGTCATCAGGACGACGGCATCCCCCGGAGCGGTGAAGCTCTGGACGCAGATGCCGGTGCCGTTGACGAGGCCGTGCGTGGTCAGGATGTGCGCGGGATCGACGGTCCAGCCGTGGCGCTCGCCCATCCACCAAGTGATCGCATCGCGGTAGGACGCGTCATCGCCGTAATAGCCGAAGACCCCGTGATCGGCCATGTCGGCGACCGCCCGGCGCACGCAGTCGGGCGGGCGGAAATCCATGTCCGCGACCCACATCGGGATGCCGTCCGTCGGGGAGACGCCGTAGACCTTCTCCATCATGTCCCACTTCGCCGAATGGGTGCCGCGCCGCTCGATGGGATCGTCGAAGGACATGAGAGGTCTCCGTCTGCTCGTGCTGTCGTTGTCGCCGGACCCTAGCGGACGGGGCGCCCGGCACAAGGGAGCGCCGCTCAGGCCCCGGCGTCGATCTCGGACAGGAGAGCGGCTCCGAAGCGCTCGGTCTTGGCGGCATCCATTCCCGGCACGCGCTCCAGATCATCGAGGCTCGCGGGCCGGCGCTCGGCGATACGGCGCAGGATTGCGGGAGAGAGGGTCAGGTACTTGCCGGAGCCGTCCTCCCCACGGGCAAGGCGGAGTTGAACGTCCTGGAGGCGGTCGAAGAGCTCCCCCTCGGGGCGGCCGGCCAGGCGCATGCGCTGGGGGTGGAGCGCATCGGGCGCCCGTTCGCCGGCGATGACGGACAAGAACTCGGCACCGTAGCGCTCGAGTTTCTTCTCCCCCACACCGCCGATCCGGGCCATCGCGTCGAGGCTCTCGGGCCGGGTCTGCGCCATCTCGATCAGGGTCCGGTCGTTGAAGACGACATAGGCCGGGACGCGCTGCGCCTCCGCCAGCGCACGACGCTTGGCCTTGAGGGCGGACAGGAGCGGCGCATCCTCATCGGCGACCAGCGCACGCACGACGGGGCCGGAGGATTTGCGTTCCATGGCGTCCCGGCGGAGCGTGACGGGCGCCTCGCCGCGCAGCACGGGCCGCGCGGCCTCGGTCATCCGCAGCGCGCCGTGGCGCGTCGGATCGGGGCGGACAAGGTCCCGGCCCATCATCTGGCGAAAGACGGCGGTCCATTGCGGTTTGCCGAGGTCACGGCCGACGCCGAAGGTCGGGAGCGCGTCATGCTGCCGCTGGCGGATCTTGTCGGTCTCGTTGCCGGTGAGGATGTCGATCAGGTGTCCCGCGCCGAAACTCTCGCCGGTGCGCAGGATCGCCGAGAGCGCCTTGCGGACGGCGTCGGTGCCGTCGAACGTCGCCGGAGGCTTGTCGCACAGATCGCAATTGCCGCAGGGCGCATCCACCTCCTCCCCGAAATAGCCGAGGAGCGTGCGGCGGCGGCATTCGAGGGCTTCGGCCAGTCCGAGCAGGGCATTCAGCCGCCCGTGATCGGCTTCCTTGCGCTCGGGCGGAGCGAGGCCCTCGTCGATCTGGCTGCGGCGGAGGCGGATGTCATCGGCGCCGAACAGCGTCAGGGTTTCGGCCGGCGCACCGTCCCGCCCGGCGCGGCCGATCTCCTGGTAATACGCTTCGATGCTCTTCGGCAGGTCGGCGTGGGCGACCCAGCGGATGTCCGGCTTGTCCACGCCCATTCCGAAGGCGACCGTGGCGACGACGATCAGGCCGTCCTCCGTCTGGAACCGCTCCTCCACGTGGCGCCTGGGCTCCGCGTCCATCCCTCCATGGTAGCAGCAGGCCTCGTGGCCGGCCTCCCGCAGGGCCTGCGACAGGGATTCCGTCTTCGCACGGGTGCCGCAATAGACGATGCCGGCACGTCCCGGACGGGCGGCGGCGAAATCGAGGATCTGGCGACGGGGGCTGTTCTTGGCGGCAAAGGCGAGGTGGATGTTCGGCCGGTCGAAGCCCCGCAGGAACGTGACGGGCTCGATCCCGGCGAAGAGGCGGGTGACGATCTCCGCCCTTGTCTCGGCATCGGCGGTCGCCGTGAAGGCGGCCAGCGGCACGCCGAGGCTTTCGCGCAAGGCGCCGATGCGGAGGTAATCGGGGCGGAAATCGTGGCCCCACTGGCTGACGCAATGCGCCTCGTCCACCGCGATGAGGGAGACGCCCGCGCGCCGGAGCATTCGCTCCGTCCCGGCCGACCCCAGCCGTTCGGGCGCGAGGTAGAGGAGCTTGAGCGTGCCCTCCTCCAGGCCGCGCCAGATCTCGTCCCGCTCCTCCTCCGTGCTGGCCGACGTGATCGCACCGGCCTCGACGCCGGCGGCCTTCAGTGCGCGGACCTGATCTCGCATGAGCGCGATGAGGGGGGAGACGACGACCGTGAGACCATCCCGGACGAGCGCGGGAAGCTGGTAGCAGAGGGATTTCCCGCCACCCGTCGGCATGATGGCGAGGACGTTCTCCCCCTCCGCCACGGCGGTCACGATCTCCCCCTGACCGGGGCGGAAATCGTCGAATCCGAAGACGGAACGAAGAAGGTCTGCTGTGCCGGTCATGCTATGGGGAGCCGGGGTCTGGGAGGGGCGGGCCTTCTGTCACACGCGGGCGCGGAAGGGGCAAGAGCGCCCCCGTCTGCGGCGCGGCAGCTTCCCCCCGGAGTATTCCGCGGAGGATGACGTCAGCGCAGGCCGAAGGCAGCAGGCAGGATGATCGTGCGAAGCGCGATCACGATCAGGAAGGCCACGAGGGGCGCGAGGTCCAGCGGGCTGGTATCCGGGAGAACACGGCGGATCGGCGTATAGACCGGCTCGAGAAGCTTGTTCAGACCCGTCCAGATCGAGCCGACGAGGGGCTGGCGATAGTTCAGCACGTCGAAATTGAGCAGCCAGCTCATGATGATGTGGACGATCATGATGAAGTAGATCGCGCCGAGGATGAGCTGGAGAATCTCGTAGATCGCGTACATGGGCAGGACGGCTCCTCGGGCATGGCATGTTCGGGCCGGTCGTAGGTAAGCCCGCGGGCCCGGCCGCGCAACAGCGGGACCTGCGCAATTCGACGCGTCGTCACGCTTGACCGCTCGCCGGGGCGCAGGACAGGTCGGTGACATGTATCCCCTTGTCCGCCTTGCCAGAGAAGTTCTGCGCGCCCGCCGCATGCCGCCGCTCGGCATGGACGGTATGCATGTCTCCCACCACGTCGTGCTGCCGTGGGACATCGATCCCTGGAAGGAACTGAACAACGGGCGGACGCTGACGCTCTATGATCTCGGACGGATCGGGCTGTTCACCCGGTCGGGCGCCGTGAAGCGGATGCGGGAGCATGGCTGGGGGGCTGCGATTGCCGGCGCGAGCGTGCGGTATCGCAAGCGGCTGACCATGTTCCAGCGGTTCGAACTGCGCTCCCGCGTGATCGGCTGGGACGCGCGGTTCCTCTATGTCGAGCAGGGCGCGTGGAGCCGGGGCGACTGCGCAAGCCACGCGCTCCTGCGGGTCGCCATCCTCGCAGGCGGGCGGATGAAGGCGGCGACGGAGGTGGCGAGCGAGCTCGGTCTCGGCGCCTCGCCGGAGCTGCCCCCTTGGGTCGTGGCGTGGGGCGACGCGGATGCCGCCCGGCCATGGCCGCCGACCATGGGCGCCTAAGGGACGATCAGCCGTGCGCCGGGACGGATGCGGCCGGCGATCTCGTGAAGATCTGTCCGCTCCAGCGCGATGCAGCCCTCCGTCGGATAGCCCGGACGTCTCCATTGGTGGATGAAGATCGCGGAGCCGCCGCCAGGGACAGGCGCGGTCAGGTTCCAATCCACGATCAGGACGAGATCGTAGAGCGGGTCCGCCCGGCGCAGTGTTTCATGTGAAGCATCGAAGGGCGCGCGCACCGGGCGGTTATAGGCCGGGTGCCCCGGATCGTCGCACCAGAGGTCGCGGGCACCGATCGGTCTCGCCCAGTGCGCCGGGCGCGGGATGCGGTCCGGGCGATAGGCCATGCCGACGACGCGGTGCGTGCCGCGGGGCGTTGCGCCGTCTCCCTCGCGTTTCTGTCCCGTGACGCCGCCCCTGCCGATGCTGCAGGGCCAGAGGCGTCCGGCGAACCGCAAGCCCCGGGGCGTCAGGACGAGGTCGCGGGGGCTCACAAGAGGTGCCCCGACTTGGCAGCCTTCGTCGCGAGATAGGCTGCGTTTTCCGCCGTCGCGCCGCGGATCAGGGGGACGCGTTCGGTCACCGTCACGCCGCAATCCTCCATCATCCGCACCTTGGCGGGGTTGTTCGTCATCAGCCGCACTGCCGGGATCCCGAGGCGATCGAGGAGCGCCGCGCCGATGCGGAAGTCCCGCTCGTCGTCCTCGAAGCCGAGGCGGTGGTTCGCCTCCACGGTATCGAAGCCCTGATCCTGAAGGGCGTAGGCCCTCATCTTGTTGGCCAGTCCGATGCCGCGGCCTTCCTGGTTGAGATAGAGCAGGATGCCAGCCCCCTCCTCTCCCATCGCGGCCAGCGCGCCGCGGAGCTGGGGACCGCAATCGCACTTGAGGGAGCCGAGGAGATCGCCGGTGAAGCAGGCGGAGTGCAGACGCGTGAGCACGGGCCGTGCGGGGTCCGGTTTTCCGACAGCGATGGCGTAGTGCTCCTCGCTGCCATCGGTCGGCCGGAAGACATGGAGGCGCCCTGCCCCGGCGAGGGCCATCGGAAGGCGCGCAGACACGACACGGTCGAAGTCCGGCGGGCCATGGCGGGCCGGCGCGACGTCGAGATCGAGCAGCGTGACATCCTCCGGGGCCGCCCCCTCTAGCGGCAGGACGAGGGCGGCAGGCAGGAGGCGCGCTTCCTTCGCGAGAGCGATGGCGGCCCGGTGGAGCGTCGCTTCGCCGCCCCGCTCGGACGTGAACGGGCCCTTCATCGGCGTTTCGAGATCCCCGGACGGGTCGGCCACGGCGCGCGCCCAGGCAACGCCGGCCGTCCGCGGGAACGCGAGACGCGCGAGATCGCCGTCATAGGCCCGGGCCTTCAGCGTCTCCGCCCGCCGGGCCGTGATCGCGAGCGTCGCGCCGCCGGCCTCCCGCATCCCCTCGAAGCGCGTCTCCGTGACCGTCTCCACCGCCGCGACGAGCGCGGTCTCTCCCCTCGAGCGCAGGGCGACGGCGAGGCCGAGGCGCAGGTCGGCGCGAGCGCGGGCTCTGAGTTCCAGCGGGGTGGGATTAAGGCTCATGGCGACAGCTCGTTCAGGGGGTCTTGCGTCGCTGTCCTATGCCGATCCGACACAATTTGAAACATTATCCACCTCTGCGACACATCGGTGTGAGATGGTTGCAGCATTTCTTGCCGGGTCCGCGCTTCACGCCGACATCACGATCACAACAGGAAAAATGCGAGGCAGCAGTAATGGCACAGCTCAAGAAGATCCTGCTCGTCGACGACGACGAGGACCTGCGCGAGGCGCTGAGCGAGCAGCTCGTGTCGACCGAGGATTTCGACGTGTTCGAGGCCGCAGACGGCGCCCAGGCGATGGAGAAGGCGAAGGAGGGGCTCTACGATCTCGTGATCCTTGATGTCGGCCTGCCGGACACCGACGGCCGCGAACTGTGCCGCCGGATGCGCAAGCAGGGGGTGAAGTGCCCGATCCTGATGCTCACCGGGCAGGACAGCGACGCTGACACGATCCTCGGCCTCGACGCCGGCGCGAACGACTACGTGACCAAGCCCTTCAAGTTCCCGGTGCTTCTGGCGCGCATCCGGGCCCAGCTTCGGCAGCACGAGCAGTCCGAAGACGCGATCTTCCAGCTCGGGCCCTATTCCTTCCGTCCCTCGATGAAGGTCCTGACCGACGAGAACGACCGCAAGATCCGCCTGACGGAGAAAGAGACGAACATCCTGAAGTTCCTCTACCGCTCCCCCGAGGGGGTGGTCCCGCGGGATGTCCTCCTGCACGAGGTCTGGGGCTACAATGCGGGGGTCACGACCCATACGCTCGAGACCCACATCTACCGCCTCCGCCAGAAGATCGAACCGGACCCGTCCAACGCCCGCCTCCTCGTGACCGAAAGCGGCGGATACCGCCTGGTCGCCTGAGGCAGATCGAGGCCAGAGACCACGCGCGTCGCCCGGAGAGGGCGGCGCGGTTCCCTCCAGGGCGGCGGCCGCCCCCTCACCGGCCGCCGCTCCGCATCTCCTGCGCGGGCCAGACCGGTGGACGCCCCCGAGCCGACCCTCCCGGCTAGACCTTCCCGCCCGGACGGGGATACGTAGCGCCTCCCGCCTTGCCAGAGGAGCGCGCGCCGATGTCCTTCACCCTCGCCACCTGGAACATCAATTCCGTCCGTCTGCGGGCCGCGCTGGTGTCGCGGCTGCTGACGGAGGAAGTGCCTGACATCCTGTGCCTGCAGGAGTGCAAGTCGCCGGTGGAGAAGATCCCGGCGGAGACGTTCCATGCGCTTGGCTACACCCACATGATCGCGCGGGGTCAGAAGGGGTACAACGGCGTCGCCATCCTCTCGAAACTGCCCATCGAGGATGTGGGGGACAAGGATTTCGCCTCGCTCGGCCATGCGCGGCACGTTGCCGGGCGGCTCGAGAACGGCGTGACGATCCACAACTTCTACGTCCCGGCGGGCGGCGACGTGCCGGACCGGGAGCGCAACGTGAAGTTCGGCCAGAAGCTCGACTACCTCACCGAGATGAGGGACTGGTTCCGCGCCGAACGTCCCGAAAAGGCGATCCTCGTCGGCGATCTGAACATCGCCCCGCGGGAGGACGACGTCTGGTCCCACAAACAGCTCCTCAAGGTCGTCTCGCACACACCCATCGAGGTGGAGCATCTGAGACAGGCGCAGGAGGCCGGCGGCTGGGTCGACGTCACGCGGGCACATATCCCCGACGGTCAGCTCTACTCCTGGTGGTCCTACCGCTCCCCGAACTGGGATGCGGCGGACAAGGGGCGCCGGCTCGATCACATCTGGGCCACCGCGGATATCGCCGGCGCCGCGCATTCGAGCCGCGTCCTGCGCCCCGTGCGCGGCTGGGAGCAGCCGTCGGACCATGCGCCCGTCTTCGCGAGTTTCGATCTCTGACAGGGCCGCGGGCTGACGCGGCCGGGTTGCAAGACGGGGGTTGCTGCTCCATCTAATGCGGCGTTCAACGCCACGCGAGGATCCCCATGATCGGTTTCGGCAATTCGCCGCAGGATGCGGCCAACACGGCGGACGACGTCATCCGCGACGTCACCGAAGCAACCTTCATGGCGGAGGTGGTCGAGGCGAGCCAGACCATCCCCGTCATCGTCGATTTCTGGGCGCCTTGGTGCGGCCCGTGCAAGACGATGGGCCCGATGCTGGAAGAGGCCGTGCGCGCCGCCGGCGGCAAGGTCCGCATGGCCAAGGTGGACGTCGACCAGAACCAGCAGATCGCCGCGCAGCTTCGCGTGCAGTCGATCCCCACGGTCTACGCGTTCTTCCAGGGGCAACCCGTGGACGGCTTCCAGGGCGCCGTGCAGCAATCCGAGATCCAGGCCTTCGTGAAGCGGCTCGTCGACATGGCGGGCGGCGCTGAAGAGGGCGGCGGTCTGGCCGAGGCCGTCGAGGCTGCGGAGGCGATGCTGGCCGAAGGGGCCGCCGAGGATGCCGCGCAGACCTTCGCCGCCGTGCTCGGCGAGGAGCCGGAGAACGCCGAGGCCCATGGCGGCCTGGCCCGCGCGCATCTGGCGATGGGCGATATCGACAAGGCCGAGGGGGTTCTGTCCACCGCGCCCGACGCGATCTTCAAGTCCGCCCCCCTCGAAGCGGCCCGCGCACAGGTGGCCCTCGCGCGGCAGGCCGAGAATGCCGGCCCCGTCGCCGACCTGCGCGCAAAGGTTGAGGCAAACCCCGATGACCATCAGGGCCGCTACGACCTGGCGACGGCGTTGCAGGCCGGCGGCGAGACCGAGGCGGCGGTGGAGGAACTCCTCGAGCTGTTCCGGCGCGATCGGGAGTGGAACGACGGCGCCGCGAAGACGCAGCTCTTCACCATCTTCGACAGCCTCAAGCCGACGGATCCCGTGGTACAGAAGGGCCGTCGGCGGCTCTCTTCGATGATATTTGCCTGACGCCCTCGTCCCGCTAGGTCTGAGCCATGCTATCAGCCAGCGACCTTCCAAAGACGATCCCGATCTTCCCGCTTCCGGGCGCGCTGCTGCTGCCGCGCGCCCGGCTGCCGCTCCATATTTTCGAGCCGCGCTACCTGCAGATGCTCGAGGATACGATGAAGACGTCCCACCGTCTCATCGGCATGGTCCAGCCTCGCGAGGTGCCCGGCGGTGAGGCGCGCAAGCTTCACCGGATCGGATGCTCCGGGCGCCTGACCGGCTTCTCGGAAACGGAGGACGGGCGCTACATGATCACGCTTACCGGCGTGTCGCGCTTCCGCATCCTGTCCGAGAACGACAGCTTCGCGCCCTATCTCACGGCCGATGTCGAGTGGACGCCATTCGCCCGCGATCTTGGCCACGCCGAGACAGATCCGCGCTTCTCGCGCCCGGAATTCATGTCAAAGCTCAATCGCTTCTTCGATGCGCGCGGTCTCTCGACGGACTGGGACAGCCTGAAGGACGCCGAGGACGAGCTTCTGATCAACTCGCTCTCCATGCTCTGCCCCTTCGATGTGGAGGAGAAGCAGGCCCTTCTGGAGGCACCGACCCTGGCGACGCGCCGGGAAACTCTGGTCACGCTGATGGAATTTGCGCTACGGCGGGGCGACGGTGGCGAGGAGATGCTGCAATGACGACCGAAATCAGAGGGCCCGAGGCGGGCCCGGTGATCGATGGGCCCGAAGAGGGCGACGTGTCCAGCCCCGGCTTCGACCGCAAGATGCTGGAAGCGCTGGTATGCCCCCAGACGGGGGCGCAGCTTGCATGGCACGCGGAGACGATGGAGCTCGTCTCGAAGAACGCGGGCCTCGCCTATCCCGTTCGCAACGGCATTCCGATCATGCTGGTCGACGAAGCACGGCGTCTCGACGACTGATCCGGTTGACGCCAAGCCGGGCCGCATGGCCGGCAACCTGACCACATGAAAGACGACACGAAAAAAGGCCGGGAGATGCCCCGGCCTTCTTCGATCTGACAGCTGTCAAATCTTACGAGTGAATGGTCACCTGGGTTCCGACAGGCACCCGCTCGTAGAGATCTTCGATATGCGCATTGATCAGACGGACGCAGCCGGAGCTGACGGACTGGCCGATGGACCACGGCTGCGGCGTTCCGTGGACGCGGTACATCGTGTCGCGGCCGTTGCGATAGAGATAGAGCGCACGCGCCCCGAGCGGGTTCTCGGGACCACCCGGCATCCCGCCAGCGAACTGGGCGTACTTGTTCGGCTCGCGGCGGATCATGTTCGCCGTCGGCGTCCAGCTCGGCCATTCAGCCTTGCGACCGACCGTGACGGTGCCGCTGAGGTTGCGGCCCTGCTCGCCCACGGCCACGCCGTACCGGATCGCCTGACGCTCGCCCGTGATCCAGTAGATCACCTTGTTCCGCACATCGACATGCAGCGTGCCGGGGCGGAACTCGGGAAGAACCTCCACGACCTGCGCCTTGTACACATCCGGCAGGGTGAAGCCCTGGGAGGTGGCGGCGCGTGCGGCGGCGGGAAGGGTCGTCGCGGCAGCGGCCGCGGTGGCGAGGAAATGTCGGCGGGGGATCATCACATGTCTCCGGGCAGATCGAATGTCAGAGTCTGGCAGCTCTTTGAGTCGTTAATGCCGAAGTGTCCACAAAGTTCCTGAAACTGATCTTGACAGGGCGAACCGTCGTCCGATCGCAGCGTTTCAGATGATCTCGTCCTCGTCGAAGAGGGGGTCCGCCTCGAGCTGGGCGGAGTATTGCTCCATCGCGCTTTCGGCCCGGGCAATGGACTGCATCTCGGCAAGGTGGAAGATTGCGTCCCCCTCGTTGACCACGGGCATGTTGGCCCGACCGACGATGATCCCCTTCCGCGGCGCGAGGATCTCGCTCTCCACGGTGCCGAACGGGTCGGCGACAGCGGCGATCACGTCCCCCTCCCCGACAATATCTCCAGTGGTGCGGAACGCCCGCAGAAGGCCGCCACGCGGCGCCCTCAGCCATTCGGACTTGCGGCAGCGCAGCGGCGCGGAGCGTGGCTTCGACACGCCCCGGCTGCCGACCATTCCGATCTTGTGCATCACCCGCAAGATGCCGCGCATGCCGGCGCGCGCGCCCATCTCGTCGAAACGCAGGCCCTCCCCCGCCTCGTAGAGCAGGATCGGCCGGCCGCGCTTCGCCGCCTCCGCACGGAGGGAGCCGTCCCGCAGGCCGGACGTCAGGATCACCGGCGCGCCGAAGGTCTCCGCGAGCTCCATCAGTTGCTCGTCCTGTCCGGCGATGCGGATCTGCGGCAGGTTCATCCGGTGGATCGCGGCGGAATGCAGGTCGATCCCGATATCGGACCGCATCACCACCTCGGTCAGGAACAGATGCGCGAGCCGTGCGGCCAGCGAACCGCCGGCGGAGCCGGGAAAAGAGCGGTTCAGGTCGCGCCGGTCGGGAAGGTAGCGCGAGTGGTTGAGGAAACCGAACGTGTTCACGATGGGCACCGCCAGGATCGTCCCGGCGATCGACCCGAGTTGACGCAACTTCAGCAGTCGCCGCACGATCTCGACGCCGATCACCTCGTCGCCGTGGATCGCGGCGGAGACGAAGATCACCGGGCCGGGCCTGCGCCCATGGACGACATGGACGGACATCGTCACCGGCGTATGGTCGGACATCACCGCCACGGGCAACTCCACCGTCGCCCGCGTTCCAGGGGCGACGGAGTGACCCGCGATGACGAAATCGCCGCGTTTGGGCATCATCCGCGACCCTTCGTGCGCGTCTTGCCCTCCTTCGCGGTGCGTTCGATGAAGTCGATGATCTTGCCGGCGATATCGAGGCCGGTGGCCTTCTCGACACCTTCGAGACCGGGGGAGGAGTTCACCTCCATCACGACGGGGCCGTGGTTCGAGCGAAGCATGTCCACGCCGCAGACATTCAGGCCCATCGTCTTGGCCGCGCGGATCGCGGTCGAGCGCTCCTCCGGGCTGATCTTGACCTGCGCCGCGCTGCCGCCGCGGTGGAGGTTGGAACGGAACTCGCCTTCGGCCCCGGTCCGCTTCATCGCCGCGACGACCTTGCCACCGACCACGAGGGCCCGGATGTCGGTGCCGCCGGCTTCCTTGATGAATTCCTGCACGAGGATGTTCACGCCGGCGCCGCGGAACGCCTCGATCACGGATTTTGCGGACCGGTCGGTATCGGCGAGGACCACGCCGATCCCTTGCGTGCCTTCGAGAAGCTTGATGACCATCGGCGCGCCACCTGCGAGCTTCAGCACCTCCTCGGTCTGCTTCGGATCATGGGCGAAGAGCGTGACCGGAAGGCCGATCCCGTCCCGCGCAAGGAGCTGCATGGAGCGCAGCTTGTCCCGGCTGCGCCCGATGGCGACGCTCTCGTTCAGGGGAAAGACGCCCTGCATCTCGAACTGCCGCAGGACAGCCGTGCCGTAATACGTTACGGACGCGCCGATCCGCGGGATCACCGCATCGAAGCGGGGCAGCTTCTCCCCGTTGTACCAGACCTCCGGGCGCCGAGACGCGATGTTCATGTAACAGCGCAGCGTGTTGATCACCTGGATTTCGTGCCCCCGCGCCTCTGCGGCCTCGACGAGGCGCGTATGGGAGTAAAGCTTGGGGTTAACGGCCATCATGGCGAGCTTCATATCGCGTCCTTCGCGTCGGAGGGTGACTTGGCTTTGTGCGTCGGGCGGGGGCGGGTCATGAAAGACCGGCCGGCATCCACGAGAATGTTTCGCTTCCGGATCGCGGTTCGACCGAGAATGATCGGATGCCGCATCCCGCCGCGATGGGCAAGGGAGAGCTCTATCTTCCACCGCCGACCGGCGATGACGAGCCCTGTCGAGATGACATGGCGCAGCTCGGGACTTCCCGACGTATTGGTGATTTCGCGCCGATCCAGCAAAACCGCTTCGCAATCGAAGGCGCGCGGCAGACCGGCATGGGGCACGTGGAAGCGCACCCAGGCTTCACCGTCTCTCTCGAAGGGAACGATGCGGGTCGCGTGGATCGCGGATGTCCGGGCGCCGGTGTCGATCTTGGCGATGAGTTCGGGAATGCCGAGATCCGGCAGTCCGGCGCGTTCGCGCCAGCCGATCACGGTCGGGGTGGTCGGTCGTGTCGGCATGAGGCCGTCTGTCCTTTCGCACGTCCCCCGTTCGTCGAGGGGCGTCTCAACGATAGTGTATCGGGAGCGCGCGCCAAGCTTGCCCGGAACTGACAGCCTTCGGAAACGGTTGCCCGAGCAAGACAGCGGCACCGCCCGCACCACGAACAGGACGGGACGCACGTGTTTGACTGGATTTCAAGTATCATCAACGCGGTCGGCTCGTTCGGCGTCGCGATCCTCATGTTCGTGGAGAACGTGTTTCCGCCGATCCCCTCCGAGCTCGTCATGCCGCTTGCAGGCTTCAACGCGGCGCGGGGGGAGATGTCCATCGTCGCCGTGATCATCATGGGATCGCTCGGCTCGCTGGCGGGGGCGTGGCTCTGGTACTGGATCGGCCAGAAGATCGGGATGGACCGGCTGAAGACACTGACCCGGAAGCACGGTCGCTGGCTGACGATCAGCCCGGACGAGCTCGATCAGGCAAATGACTGGTTCGCGCGGCATGGCGGCGAAGCGGTCCTGATCGGCCGCCTGATCCCCACGGTGCGGACCTTCATCAGCGTGCCCGCCGGCGTGTCCGGAATGCCGCTGTCGAAATTCCTCGCCTACTCCGCCGTCGGCACCGTGGCGTGGACGTCGCTCCTCGCAGTGGCGGGGTACATGCTGGAATCGCAGTACGAGCGCGTCTCCGCGTGGCTGAACCCCGTCTCGACCGGCGTCGTCGTCATCATCGTGGCGATCTACCTTTACCGGGTGGCCACCTATCGCCGCCGGGTTCCCCTCTCCCGAACGGAAGGCGGCGCGGAGGACTGATCCTCCGCGCCGCGCGTCGAGCTGGTCTTGCGGCCGGTCAGGCCGGGAGTTTGGTCTTGCGCAGGTAGGGCAGGACGGCATCGAAGCTGCCGAACTTCGCCTTGGCGTCCTCATCGTTTACCGCCGGCGGAATGATCACGTCCTGTCCCACGGTCCAGTCTGCCGGCGTCGCGACGCCGTGCTTCGCGGTGGCCTGGAGGGCGTCGAGAGCGCGGACGATCTCGCCGAAGTTGCGGCCGACGGTCATCGGGTAGGTCATCGACAGCTTCAGCTTCCGGTCCGGCCCGATAATGAAGACGGAGCGCACGGTGGCGCTGTCGTTCGGGGTGCGGCCATCGGGCAGGTAGGCCTCGGCGGGCAGCATGTCGAACGCCTTGGAGACCTCGAGACCGGTATCGGCCACGATCGGGAAGGAGACCGATCCGCCGGACGACTTCTCGATATCGCCGATCCACTTGCGGTGGTCGTCAACGCCATCGACCGAAACGCCGATCACCTTTGTGCCGCGCTTCTCCCATTCGTCCTTCAGGGTCGCCACGGCCCCGAACTCGGTGGTGCAGACGGGCGTGAAGTCCTTCGGGTGCGAAAAGAGGATCGCCCAGCTGTCGCCGATCCAGTCGTGGAAGCTTTCGATCCGGCCCTCGTTCGTCTCGAAGGCGAGGTCGGGAACGGTGTCGTTGATGCGCAATGCCATGATGCTTGGCCCTTCGTCGTGTGATGTCTCGCCCGGCAAGATATGCCGGCACGCCGGGGATGAAAGGGTGCGCGGTATCCCGCCATGCCTTTCGGCGGGAACGGCGGCGGCGGGGTGCGGGCGGCCGGGGGGCGGTGCGTTTCGCGGGGTCGCGCCGGGGCAGGACGCTCGTTCGGCTGCCGCGATCAGGGCGGAAGGCTGTTCTTTTATGGCGATGACGACCGAAGCGGGCGCCCGATCACCTCCTCAGGGCGAACCCGGGCATAAAGGGCGCCGTGAGACATAACCGCTCCTTCGTCACCGGATGCGTCAGCCTCAGTCGCCATGCATGCAGCATCAGGCGCGGGGCGGCGGCTCCGCCATAGAGCGGGTCGCCGTCGATGGGGCAGCCGATGGCCGCGAGGTGGACGCGGAGCTGGTGGGTGCGGCCGGTCTCCGGCCTGAGCGCGAGGAGCGTTCCGCCTCCGCCCGTGCCGAGGGCCCGGAACCGCGTGACCGCCCGTCGCCCCTCGGGGTGCACCATCTGCTTCGGCCGGTTCGGCCAGTCGGACCGCATGGCCCTGTCGATGATGCCGGACCGGTGGGCGGGCGGCGCCGAAGTGACCGCGAGATAGGTTTTCGACACGCCCCGTCGCTCGAACTGAGCGCTGAGGTCGCGCTGCGCGGACGGGGTGCGAGCGAAGACCATGACGCCCGAGGTGTCGCGGTCGAGGCGGTGCACGATGAGGGTGCGGGGGCGCAGGGCAAATAGCCGGGAGAGGAGGCAGTCCTCGAGGTCCGGTGTCTTCCCCGGCACGGAGAGCAGTCCCGGCGGCTTGGAGACGGCGAGAAGCGCGGCATCGTCGTGGAGGATATGGATAGGGCCGTGGGGCGGCGTATAGACCCCACCGCCAGGCGGCGCGATCCTCATACCGGGCGCCCTGCGAGCCGGATGGCGGTGCGTCCCCTGCTGTCCAAGTCTCACATCTCCGAAATGGCGGTGCGCCGAGCCAACAGGACCGGGACCATGCCCAGCCGGTATCGGGCGTGGAGGCTGTCCGTGCAAGCGTATGTCCCGCGCCGCTTCGCTGCTTCACGTCTTCGGGCCGGCGCTCGCCGCCGCCCCCCCGGTCAATCGGTCGCGGGACGCGCGGGTCTCGCGCGCTAGATGAGCCGGGCCGACGGGCAGAGGACCCGATCCGGCAACCGAGCAGTGCAGGACCAGGGGCAAGATGTCAGAGCGTTACACACCGAAGCGGGACGGGTGGCCGAGCAACCCCCTGATCTACGAAATCTACCCGCGATCCTTTTATGACAGCACCGGTTCCGGCGAAGGGGATCTGAAGGGGATCACCGAGAAGCTGCCCTACGTCGCCTCCCTCGGCGTCGATGCGATCTGGGTCGCGCCGTTCTACTGCTCGCCCATGGAGGACGGCGGTTACGACATCTCGGACCACCTCGCCGTCGATCCCCGGTTCGGCACCCTCGAGGACTTCGACGAGATGGTGGAGACGGCTCACGACCTGGGCCTGAAGGTGATGATCGATCAGGTTCTGAACCATGTGAGCTCGGAGCACCCCTGGTTCCAGAAATCGGTCGAGGGGGAGGACCAGTACGCCGACTGGTTCGTCTGGCGCGATCCGAAGCCCGACGGCACGGCGCCCAACAACTGGGTGACGATCTTCGGCCGTCCCGCCTGGACGTGGAGCCCGTACCGCCGCCAGTACTACCTGCACCAATACGCTGAATCGCAGCCTTCGCTGAACCTCGAACATGACGAGGTGAAGGAGCAGCAGAATGAGATCGTCCGCTTCTGGGCCGCCCGCGGCATCGACGGGTTCCGCTTCGACGCGCTCGGCTCGTTCATCACGGACCCCGAGCTGAAGGACAACCCGCCCGCCACGGAAGAGCAACGCGCCTCCATGCAGGTCGGCCTCGAGAATGTCTTCGCCTGGCAGCTTCACGAGTGGGACATGCTTCCCCAGCGCGGACAGGACGTCGCCCGTCGCCTGCGCAAGGCCGCGGGGCCCGAGATGTACATGCTGGGTGAGATGAACAGCCTGATCCGCGGCGTCGAACTCTGCGAGCTTCATTCCGGCGAGGAGAAGATGGACGCCTGTTACGGCGTCGAGTTCAGCGCCGGCGGGATCAGTTCGAAGAACATCGCGAAGGTCCTGAAAGAGCGGCAGATGGACAATGCCTACGCCTTCTGCTTCGGCTGCCACGATACCCCCCGGATCGTGACGGCTCAGGGCGATGGCTCCATCGGAGACGCCAAGTTCCTCGGCCTCGTGGCCGCCGCGATGCCGGGACCGTGGATTCTCTGGCAGGGGGACGAGCTCGGTCTGCCGCAGGCGGACCTGACCCGGAACGAGATCATCGACCTCTACGACCGGTTCTTCTACCCCGTCCATCCCGGTCGGGACGGCACCCGCGTCCCGATGCCCTGGGACGACGACAAGACGCATCACGGGTTCACCGAGGGAACGCCCTGGCTTTCCATGGTGCGCCGTGCCGGCATCCCGGTGCAGCAGCAGGAGGACGACCCCGTCTCCGCCCTGTCCTTCTTCCGGCGACTGATCGAGTTCCGCAAGCGTCCCGCCCTGCGCGGCTCGGGCTGCACGGTGGTGAAGGCAACCGATCAGGTCCTGATCCTGCGCCGCTCGGGGGAGAAGGACGGCGTCAAGGAAAGCATGCTCTGCGTCTTCAACTTCGGCCCCGGCGAGTTCGAGACCCCCATCGACCGCGTCCCGGATATCGCCTCGGGCCCCGTCACCGGCAACCTGCCCGCGCGCACCGGCGCGATCTGGATCGAGGAGGATTGAAGCGGGCGAGGGCGACACGGGAAGGGTGAGGGCGTCCTCAGGTCAGCGCCCGCCCCCCGAACACCGATCCGAGAATGGCTGACAGCGCCTCGGCATCCCGCGCGTCGAAGGCGGAGGGCCGGTCGCTGTCGATATCGAGCACCGCGATCAGCCGCCCTGCCCCGTCCGTCACCGGAAGGACGATCTCCGAGCGGGTGGAGGACGCGCAGGCGATGTGCCCCGGGAAGGCGTCCACGTCCTCGACCAGCTGAACCTCCCCGGTGCGCGCGGCAGCGCCGCAGACGCCGCGTTCGAACGGGATCACGAGGCAGCCATGGCCGCCCTGGTACGGCCCGATCTTGAGAAGGCCGGGTTCGGTGACGCGGTAGAACCCGGTCCAGTCGAAGCGCGCGTCCGAATGGTGGATCTCGCAGGCGAGGGTCGCCATCAGCGCGACCTCGTCGGTCTCGCCCTCTGTCAGGGCCGCAATGCGTTTACCAAGGTCGTCATAATCGCAGCGATCGTCCATCCTGCCCGTCTCCTGCTAACCGGTCCTTCACGGCTCTTGCCCTAGGCTCTCAGCGACGTCCACCGCACGGGAGAATGACATGGACCTGCAGATCGATTCAGGCGCGGTGCCCTATACCGTCGCCTGCACCTGCGAGCGCCTCGATGCTCCGGTCGCCATCGGCTTCAAGGACAGGATGCGGGAGATTCTGTCCGCGGCACCGCGCGAGGTTCTTCTGGATCTGTCCTCCGTCCGCTTTCTCGACAGTTCCGGCCTCGGCGCGCTCGTCGCGGTGCTGAAGTGCGCCCAGCCGGACCGCCGGTTGATGCTGTCGGGGGTGACTCCCGCCGTCGAGAAGGTCTTCCGGCTGACGCGCATGGATACCGTGTTCGAAATCGTGACCCCGATCCCCGACCCAGGCAGCGCGCGCGACACGGCCGGCGCGACGGACGCGGCTTGAGCCGATGGCCCCCTGTCCGGCATCGACGGTTCTGCATCGGACGGATGGAGAGGCGCGCCTGCCCCCGGTGATCGCCGTCTTCCGCAGCGGGCTCCTGAGCGCACGTCTTGCCAGTCATCCCCCCGCCGTGCGGGATTTTCTCGTCGCCCTCGAGAAGTGGATGGATCGCTCGGAGGTCTGCGAAGAGCTCAGAACCTCGACGGAGCTTGTTCTCGCCGAAGTGCTGAACAACATCCTGGAACACGCCCGGCCAGATTTCGCGGCTCCCATCGACGTGACCGTGAGGGCGGGCTGCGATGTGAGATGTCGCGTGATCGACCGCGGCTCCCCCATGCCGGGCCTCGCTCTGCCCCCCGGCCACGGGCAGAGCGTCGATTGCCCGCTGGAGGAGCTGTCGGAGGGGGGCTACGGATGGTTTCTCATCCGCAGCCTGACCCGGGATCTCAGCTACGAAAGAAGAAGCGACAGGAACCGCCTCTTCTTCACCGTCGCCGCGACGGGGGATGTGGAGTGACGCCGGCCGGGCGCAGAGGCCGCCCGGCGGTCCGGGCGGTCTGCCCTCGCGTCAGAGTTCGGCGAGAAGCGCCTCACCTGCCGTCGCCTCGCAGGTGCCGGGGCTCTCCTCGACATGGAGCGCCGTGACCGTGCCGTCGTCGACAAGCATCGCGTAGCGCCGTGAGCGCCCTATGAGGCCCGCCGCAGCAGAGGTGAAATCCATGCCGATCGCCGCCGTATACGCCCCTTCGGGATCCGCCAGAACTTCGATCCCGGCCTCCGTCGCACCGGTCGCCTCCGCCCAGGCCCGCGCCACGAAGGGATCGTTGACGCAGATGCACAGGACGTCGGAGACGCCCTTCTCGGCGAACTGCTCCTTGGTTCTGATGAAGCTCGGCATGTGCGCGGTGGTGCAGACGCCGGTAAACGCGCCCGGCACCGCGAAGATCGCGACCTTGCGGCCCTTCAGCTTCTCTTCAAGCCGGACCGTCTCCGGTCCCTCCTCGCCGAGCCTCAAGAGCGCCGCTCCGGGCAGGGTGTCGCCTGTGGTGATGGCCATGTCGAAAGGTCCCATTGTTGTTCTCGAACGGGGGGGCATGTAGGATCTTGCTCTTCACGCGCCAGCAGGGAAGAGGCGTCATGCAGGACATCGTGGTCATCGGAGCGGGTCAGGCCGGCGCCGCCCTCGTGGCGAAGCTCCGCGCGGAAGGGTATGACGGCCGCCTCACGCTCGTTGGCGAGGAGCCCGCCCCGCCCTACCAGCGCCCACCGCTGTCCAAGGGCTACCTGCTCGGCAAGCTCGACCGGGAGCGGCTCTTCCTGCGGCCCGAAAGCTATTACGCCGACAAGGACATCGACCTGCGCATGAGCGCGCGGGTCGTCGCCATTGACAGGGACGCCCGCCACGTCCTGCTCGAAGGCGGCGAGCGCCTCCCCTACGACGCACTCGCGCTGACCACCGGTTCGACACCGAAGACCCTGCCTGAGGCGATGGGCGGCCGGATCGCCGGCGTGTTCACCATGCGCAGCCTCGCCGATGCGGACGCGCTGGCGCAGGAGGTGCGGCCGGGCGGGCATCTTCTCGTCGTCGGCGGCGGCTATATCGGGCTCGAAGCGGCGGCGGTCGCCCGCACCCTCGGCATGGACGTGACGCTTCTCGAGGCCGGCGCGCGGATCCTCGGACGCGTGGCCTGCGAGGAAACCTCCGAATACGTCCGCAATCTGCACAAGGATGCCGGCGTGCACATCCTGGAGAATGCCGGTCTGGACCGCCTTTACGAAGAAGCGGGCCGGGTTGCGGGGGCGCGGATCGTCAGCGGAAACGAACTTGCGGACGCGACCGAAATCCCCGTGGACGCCGTCGTGGTCGGCATCGGCATCACCCCCGGCACCGCGCTGGCCGAGGCGGCCGGCCTCGAGATCGAGAACGGCATCGCGGTGGACGCGGAGGGCCGGACGTCCGATCCGGCGATCTGGTCCGCCGGGGATTGCGCGTCCTTCCCGTGGCGCGGGCGCCGCATCCGGCTCGAAAGCGTGCAGAATGCCATCGACCAGGCGGAGGCCGCGGCGCGCAACATGCTCGGCGCCGGCGCGCCCTACGATCCGATGCCTTGGTTCTGGTCCGACCAGTTTGACACCAAGCTGCAGATCGTCGGCCTCGGCGGCAGGCATGACCGGGTGATCGTGCGCAATGGTTCGGGCCTGTCCCATTGGTACTTCTCGGGGGAGACGCTCCTGTCGGTCGAGGCGATGAACGACCCGCGCGCCTACATGGTCGGCAAGCGTCTGCTGGAGGCGGGCAGAAGCCCTGCGCCGGATGCGGTGGCGGACCCATCCACCGACCTCAAGACCCTGATGGCCTGACGGGATGCGCATCGTCGCGGGACGGTTCAGGGGGACGGCGCTGACCGGCCCGGGCAAGGGCGCGGCGGAGGCGCTGCGGCTCCGCCCGACGCCGGACCGCGTGCGGGAGGCCCTCTTCTCCATGCTCTTCGCAGGCCACGGCGCGCCTTCGGAAGGCAGCACCGTGCTCGATCTCTTCGCCGGAACGGGTGCGATGGGGTTCGAGGCGCTGTCCCGCGGGGCAGCCCGGACGATCTTCGTGGAGAAGGGGCGCGACGCGCTCGGCCTGATCCGGCGGAACGCGGAGAAGCTGCGTCTCGGCGAAGAGGCGGAGATCGTCGCACGGGATGCGCTCAAGCTCGGGCAGCGAACCGGGCCGGCCGCCTCCCTCGTCTTTCTCGATCCGCCCTATGGAAAGGACCTCGGCGCGAAGGCGCTCCAGGCCGCCCTCGCAGGCGGCTGGATCGCCGGGGGCGCGCTCGTGTCATGGGAGGAGGACGCCGCGATGGACGCGCCACCGGGATGGGACTTGCTCGACACCCGTAGCTGGGGCACCACGCATGTCACGATCCTGAGGGCGCCGGGCGGGGCGTGATCCCGCTTTGCCCTACTCGGCCTCGGACGCGTCCATCAGCCGTCTTGCGTCGGCGACGAGACCGGCCCCATCAAGCCCTCGCCCGGTCGCATCCTCGATCCATGCGTCGGTCACCTCGCGGCCAAGCTCGCGCAGGATCTCCGTTTCCGCCTCGCCGAGTTCGGCGACAGTGTTGCCCGCGGCCTCCAGCATGGCCCGGGCTTCGATATCCCCCTGGTCATAGGCCCGCCCGGCCCATTCGCTGGCCATCAGACCGGAATTGGCATCGATCACGGCCTTCAGGTCCTCCGGGAGCGACTGGTACCATTCCTCGTTCAGCGCCCAGATGAAGAACAGATTGTAGAAGGAGCGATCCCCCGCGACGTCGGTGTGGCTGTCCGCCAATTCGTCGAGCTTGAGGGAGGGCGCCATCTCCCACGTGATCACGCCCCCGTCGAGAACCCCGCGCGCCAGCGCTTCGGGGAAGGCCGGCACCGGCATACCGATCGGCACGGCGCCCAGTTTCTCGAGCAGGAGCGTCGCCGGGCGGGAGGGACCGCGCAGCTTCAGACCGTCGAAATCCTCCGCGGTCTCCAGCGCGCCCCCTTTTTTGTGAACGATACCGGGGCCGTGCATGTGCGCCGCGATCAGGCGCACGTCGGCAAAATCGTCCATCAGGTGCTCTTCGGCAAAATGCCAGGCCGCGCGGCTCGCGACCTCGGCGCTTTTTGGCGTGAGAAAGGGCAGCTCCAGCGCTTCGGCTTCCGGGAAGCGGCCCGGCTGATAGCTCGGAACGACCCATCCCGCATCAATGGCTCCGTCGCGGATGAGATCGTACTGGCTCTGTGCCTTCCCGCCGAGCTGCATGAGGGGGTAGATCTCCACGTCGATCCGGCCGCCCGACTCCGCCTCGATCTTCTCAGCCCAGGGGATGAGGAAGTACTTCGGATTGGACGAGCTGTTGGAGACGAAGTGCTGGATCCGCAGGGTGAACTCCTCTGCGGCGGCGAGGTCGGGGAGCGCGAGAAACGCGGCAGCTGCGAGGATGGTTTTCATGGGGCGGACGGTCTCCAGGGATCGATTGCCCCTTTCTAGGCGAGGGGAACGCTTTCGGGCAATTGCGGGATAGGGCCGGACGGCGCCTTATCCGATCTTTGCGCCACCCATTTTCACGAAAAAGGCTCGCGGCACGGTGCCGCGAGCCCTTCCTCAATTCAAAAGAAGCGCGCCTTAGCCGCGGAAGCCGCGTTTCTGGGCTTCCTGGACGATGTTGAAGAGCGACGGGCGCAGATCGCCGACCTTCTTCAGACCGCCGAGAATAACCGTCGTCTTGGCGCCGGAGCTGTCCGTGATGATCCACTGGCGAAGCTCGACGGGGCTGTCGGTGAACTTCAGCTCGATCGTGCCGTACTCGGGGCGCTGCGGGTCCTGAGCGAGAACCGTGGTCGTCGTTGCATCCGAGGTATGCGAGCGGACCATGTTGGCGCGGTTGAGATCGACATTCTGCGCCAGAATGAGGTTCAGCGGCGTCTGGGACAGCGGATACTGTTCGGGCGGCTGGTTCGACTTGGGATCGAACACCGCGACCTGACCGCCGCCAGCCATGACGAGGCTCGGGGTCGGCGGCGCATATTCGAACCGAACCCGGCCCGGACGCTTGATATAGATCTGGCCGGTGGAGATCGTCCCATCCGGATTGACCTGTGTGAATTCCCCGGTCGCGCTCTGAATCGAGTTCAGGTAGCTCGACAGCTCTCCCAGCGACGCCTTGGCGGCGGCGGGGACGGCCGACCCGACTGCAACGGCAGCAGCGAAGGCGGCAGTGATCAACATGCGTCTGTTCATGAGCCCCAAACTACGCAAGTGGCTCTCGGGTTTCATCCCACGTCTCTTCACGGTCCGCTCAATTTCGCGCGCGTCCGGCAGGGGAGGGGGCGGGGCCCCGCGGGGGGCCTGCCTCCTTACTGCACCTCGGGGACGAGAATCTCGCGCTTGCCGACATGGTTCGAGGCGGAGACGACCCCCTCGTCCTCCATCTGCTCAACGAGACGCGCGGCCTTGTTGTACCCGATGGCCAGCTTGCGCTGGATATAGGAGGTGGAGCACTTCCGGTCCTTGATGACGATGGCGACGGCCTGGTCGTAGAGCGCGTCCTCGCCGTCGGTGTTGCCGCCGGTGGAGAGCCCGAGCACCGCGTCGATGTCGCTTTCCTTGTCGTCGGACGGGCCCTCGACCACGCCTCCGACATAGGAGGGCGGGCCGAAGCTCTTGAGGTGGTTGACGATCTCCTCGACTTCCTCGTCCGAGACGAAGGGACCGTGCACGCGGGTGATGCGGCTGCCGCCGGCCATGTAGAGCATGTCACCCATGCCGAGAAGCTGCTCCGCCCCCATCTCCCCGAGGATGGTCCGGCTGTCGATCTTGGACGTGACCTGGAAGGAGATCCGGGTCGGGAAGTTGGCCTTGATCGTGCCGGTGATCACGTCGACCGACGGGCGCTGCGTCGCCATGATGAGGTGGATGCCCGAGGCCCGCGCCATCTGCGCGAGGCGCTGGATGCAGGCTTCGATCTCCTTGCCGGCGACCATCATCAGGTCCGCCATCTCGTCCACGACCACGACGATGAAGGGGATCGTCTCGGGCTGGAATTCCTCGGTCTGGAAGACGGGTTCTCCGGTCTCGTCATCGAAGCCCGTCTGCACGGTGCGGGAGAACAGCTCTCCCTTGGACAGCGCCTCGCGGACACGGCTGTTGTAGCCCTCGATGTTCCGCACGCCCATCTTGGACATCTTGCGATAGCGGTCCTCCATCTCCGCCACGACCCATTTCAGCGCCACGACGGCCTTCTTGGGATCGGTGACGACCGGGGAGAGCAGGTGAGGGATGCCGTCGTAGACGCTGAGTTCCAGCATCTTGGGGTCGATCATGATCAGGCGGCACTCTTCGGGGCTCAGCCGGTAGAGCAGCGAGAGGATCATGGTATTGATGGCCACGGACTTGCCCGAGCCGGTCGTCCCCGCGATCAGCAGGTGAGGCATCTTGGCCAGGTTCGCGACGATGGAGCGGCCGCCGATATCCTTGCCGAGCGCGAGCGGCAGGCTCTGGGAGCTGTCGCCGTAATCCCGCGCGGACAGGATTTCCCGCAGGACCACCTTCTCGCGGTTGGCGTTCGGCAGCTCGATGCCGATGACGGAGCGGCCGGGCACGGTCGAGACCCGCGCGGAGAGGGCGGACATGGAGCGGGCGATATCGTCCGCGAGACCGATGACGCGGGAGGCCTTGAGACCGGGCGCCGGCTCCAGCTCGTACATGGTGACGACGGGGCCGGGGCTGACCGAAACGATTTCCCCCTTCACGCCGTAATCGTCGAGCACGTTCTCCAGCATCCGGGCGTTTTCCTGAAGCGCCTCTTCGGAGAGGTGATGCCGGGCGATGGTGTCGGGGTTGGTCAGGAGGGAGAGCGGCGGCACCTCGTACTCGTCCACCTTGTCCTCGAAGGACAGGGAGGGCTGCGCCTCGGCCCGCGCGCGGGTGGAGGCCTGAACGGGCTTGCGGACCGGGTGCTGAACCACGGAGCGGGTCTCGGGCGGCGCGGCGCGGGGCACGACGGTCGTCTGGCGCGGCGCGGCCTCCGGAGAGGGCACCGAGGCCGGCGCCGCCTCCAGCGGGTCGAACTCGTCGCTCTCATCCGGCTCGACAACGGCATCGGCGCGGGCCTCGGGTGCGGGCTGCGGAGCGGAGCGGGGCGCTGCGATCGGGGCCGGCGCGACGAGCGGTCCGGGGGCGTCGAGATCCGGCACTTCGACTTCGGCCATCGGCGCCGACGGCACAGCGCCCGGCACCTTGGAGACGAGGAGCGGCTCGCGGCGATGCCGGCGGCCACCCGTCAGGCCGCCCTGGGCGGTGCCTTCGGATGCACCGGGCGCGAGAACGCGCCGGGCGCCGCGTGCGCGGAGGCGGATCGCGTCGTTGATGCGTTCCTTGATACGGTCTTCCTCAGGCGCTTCGACGCCATCGTAATCGGGTAGTTCGGGATCGACGATCTCCGGCTCCGGCGTCCGCTCCACCGGACGACGCACCAGCGTCGAGACGGAAGACAGCAGGCCGATCTTCGGCGCCGGCGCGTCGTCCGTGTCATCGCTGTCGATCAGATCGTCGGAGACAGCCCCGGCGGGGCGAACCGCCAGCTTCGCCTCGCGCCGGCGCTGCGCCGCTGCGCGCGCCGCGCCCGCCGCGCTGCCGGCGCCGCGCCCGAGGAGCTTCACGATCCCGGCGTAGATCAGGATGATGCCCAGCGTGACGTAATGCCAGAAGCGGCGCGCCTCGGCCCGCGTCACGCCGCAGACGAAGAGCAGCGCGACAAGCGCAAGCAATCCCAGCGGAACGGCGAGCAGGCGCACGACGAGCGGGGCCCAGTCCGGCACCAGCGTGATCAGCGCGCCGAGGACCGTATCCCCGAAGAGACCGCCATAGCCGAAGGAATGCGACCAGGACGGGGTCAACGTCGCGGCGTAGACGGATGCCGTCGCCAGCGCGAGAGGTGTGAAGATGGCCCGGCCGAGCGCATGATCCGTGCTGCGATGCAGGATCGTCCGTATGCCCCAGGCGAAGGCGCCGATGACGGCGACCCAGGCGCCCTGCCCCACCACGATCATCAGCGCCGCCGAGACGGAGGCGCCCGCGCGGCCCAGCCAGTTCTGCGCCGGCGCATCGATGGAGGACATCCACGACGGATCGTCGGGGGCGTAGCTGATGAGCATGGCGGCGCCGGCGAGGGCGAGCCCGATCAGCACCAGACCGACGAGCTCACGGCCGCGCCGCTCGATGGCTTCCTGCATCGTGCTGTCGAACAGCGGATCGCGGTGTTTTGCCTGATAAGCCATTCCCGTCCCTCGATTCAGTCGTAGAGCACGTCGCGCAGCCGGTGCAGCGCGCCGCGAAGATCATCGACCGGGGCGACCATAGCCACCCTGACCCGACCGGTCCCCGGAAGCACGCCGTCCGCATCGCCCCGCGCGAAATACGCGCCCGGAAGAATGCGCAGTCCCTGGCCTTCCCACGCCCGGATCGCGGCGTCTTCGCCATCGTCCACCGGAAGCCAGAGGAAGAAGCCGGCCTCCGGCGGCGCGTAGCCCGGAACCTCGCCGAAGATCTCGTCCGCAAGGTCGTACTTCTGCCTGTAGAGAAGCCGGTTTCCTTCCACATGCGTCTCGTCCGACCAGGCGCGCGCGGCGACGGCCTGGATCGGGCCGGGCAAGGGCGCACCGCCCCAGGCGCGCAGGAGCTTCATGCGCGCGATGGCGTCCTTGCCGCCCGCGGCGAAGCCAGCGCGCAGTCCCGGCAGGTTCGACCGCTTGGACAGCGAATTGAAGACGACGAGCCGCTCGGGATCGGTCCCGGCCCGCTGCATCGCCTCGAACGCGCCGGGGGGCGGCACATCGCGATAGATCTCGGAATAGCACTCATCCGCCAGCACGGTGAAGCCATGCCGCTCCGCGAGGCCGAGAAGCGCCTCCCAGTAATCCATGCTCGCCACCGCGCCATGCGGGTTGGAGGGCGAGCCGACATAGACGAGCGCCGTGCGCTGCAGAAGCTCTTCGGGCAGCGCATCGAAGCGCGGAAGGTAGCCTGTCTCCTCGGTCGCGGAAACGAAATGGAGATCCGCGCCGAGCACCGGCGCACCGAGCGTGTAGGCGCCGTAGAACGGATTGGGCGTCAGGATCGCGGGGCGCTGGCCGGCCTTTTCCTCGGGGCAGAGCGCGAGGGCGGCGTGGAAAAGGCCTTCGCGGGAGCCATTGAGGCTGATGATCTGGCTATCGGGGTCGAGGGCCGCGCCGTAGCGCCGCCCGAGCCAGCCCGCGATCGCCTCGCGGAGCGCCTCGGTGCCTTCGTTCTTCGGGTAGCGCGCGAAGCCGCCGACCTCCTCGGCCATGATCTCCGCGACGAAATCGGGCATCCCGTGGCGCGGCTCGCCGATGGTCATGTCGAACGGCTCGGCGCCGGGCGCACGTCCGTCGAGGAGCTTCCGCAACCGCGGAAACACGTAATCCGGCAAGCTTGAGAAGCGCCCGGGGAAGGTCATGCGCTATACTGCGTCACTGCTGTCTGCCTCATGCGGGATCGTTTGCGCCCCGCTCTTTGTGAGGAAAGTAACCGGGCGCGGGGCGCCGGTCCAGAATTGTGGCACCCCCCGCGATAAGATTGTTGCTTTCGGGCCGACAGGCCGGGGTCCGGATCAGCGCGCGCCGATGGCCCGCTCCGCCGCGGCACCGAGCCTCAGGAGCCGCGCTTCGCTGCCCGGCGGCATCAGGAGCGAGACGCCGGTCATCGCTGGGCCCGCCGGCAGGGTGAGGCTGCAGGATCCCATCAGGTTGCCGATCCGGGTATTTCTGAGGCTCAGCTGGTTGCGTTCCGCGAAAGCCTCCTCATCGGCGAGCATGTCCTTCAGCAGGGGCGGCAGAATCGGAACGGTGGGCAGGATCACGGCGTCGTATCCGGCCGTCGCGGCCGTCCATTCGGCGCGAATCCGGTCCAGCTCCCGCCAGGCGGCCACGTACTCCGCCGCCGGAAGGTCCCGCCCGCCGCGGAAGCGCTCGAGGATCGGCGGGTACATTGCCTCCGGATCGGCCTCGATCGCGTCTTTCCAGACACCGTAGGCCTCCGGCGCGAACAGCTTCGGCGAAAGTCCGGCAGCGTCTCGCACGAAGGGCAGCTCTCCCTCCTCGACCCGGGCTCCGGCGGCCTCGAAGGCGCGCCGCGCATGATCGAATCCCTCCGCCGGTCCGTCCTCGATCCCGTCGAAGGCCACCTCTCTGCAGATCAGGAGGCGCATGCCCGAAAGGCTCGCCCCGCAAAGATCCGGCGCCCTGCGGCCGGAGAGAAGCGACAGGATCGCGGCCGCATCCTCCACCGACCGGGCGAGCGGACCGATGCTGTCGAACCGGGGCGCGAGGGGCAGGACGCCCTCCATGGGCAGCGCGCCCACGGACGTCTTCAGCCCAACGAGGCCGTTGAACGCCGCCGGCGCGCGAACCGAGCCGCCGGTATCGGAGCCGATGGCGCCCGGCGCGAGCCCCAGCGCCACCGACACGGCCGCGCCGGAGGACGACCCGCCGGAGACACGGCCTGGATCGAGCGCATTCGGCGGGGACGCCGTCGAGGGGTTCACGCCGAGCCCGGAAAAGGCGAGTTCGGTTTGGTGGGTCTTGCCGAGGCAGACGGACCCACCTGCCGTTGCCGTGGCCAGAACTTGCGCATCCCGCTCCGGCACGCGGCCTTTCAGAAGCGCGCTTCCGCCTTCCGTGGCCGTCCCCGCACTGTCGAACAGGTCCTTCCAACTCAGCGGGACGCCGTCGAGGAAGTGCCGCCTGACCCCCTGTCGCGCCCGCAGGCTTGCGGCCTCCGCTTCGGCGCGGGCGCGCTCCGGCGTGAGGCGGGCGTAGATGCGCGCCCCTTCGGGATGCGATTCGATGGTGGACAGGTACATCTCCGTCAGCTCCACCGGATCGATCTGGCCCGCCTCGATCCCGCGTCCGAGCCCTGATGCGGTCATGTCCTGCCAGTTCGCCGCCATGCGCCCGTGTTCTCCCTGCTTCTGTTCACGAGGGTCTGACGGTACCGGCGCACGGGTGCATGGACAATCCCGGCACCCGGCGTAGGTATCACCGCCATGAAAACCGACTCGGATCTCATCATCGTCGGCGGTGGCCTGAACGGTCCCGCCCTCGCCCTCGCCGCCGCCGATGCGGGGCTGACCGTCACCCTGATCGACCGGGAGGCGAACCCCCGGCAGGCCGGGGAGAACCCACGTGCCTACGCGCTCGCGCATGGATCGGTGAACGTGCTGCGCGCCACCGGCGTCTGGTCCCGCACCGGCGACGGCCAGCAGCCCATCCTCGGCGTCCGCGCCAGCGACGGGCGCGCCGGCGAAGGCGCCTCTCCCCTCGCGCTCATCCTCGATTCGGGAGAGCTGGAGGAGGGTCCCTTCGGCGCCATGGTGGAGGATGCGGTCCTGCGCCGGGCGCTCTGGGAGACCATCGACGCGGCAGAGGGCATTGAGGTCATCACCGGCGTCGAGATCAGCTCCCAGTCGACGGACGGCTCCCGCGCCACAGTGACGCTCGCGGACGGACGGACGCTCTCATCCGCCCTTCTCGTCGGCGCCGATGGCGGCAAAAGCGGTGTCGCCTCGCGCGCGAAGATCAGCCGCACCGGCTGGCGCTATCGCCAGATGGCCCTCGTCGCCACCATCTCCCACGAGAGGGACCACGAGGGCATCGCGCACCAGTTCTTCATGCCCGGCGGGCCGCTCGCGATCCTGCCCCTGACGGGACGGCGGAGCGCCATCGTCTGGTCGGAGGCGGAGGGGATCGCGAAGCATTTCGCCTCGCTGGACGACCCGGGTTTTCTCGCCGCCCTTCGCCCCCGCGTCGGCGGGTTCCTCGGCGAGCTTTCGATCGAAGGCGCGCGGGCCGCGTTCCCGCTGGCGCTGTCGCTGGCGAACCGGATCGTTGAGCCGCGGCTGGCGCTTGTCGGGGAAGCCGCGCAATCGGTTCACCCCATTGCCGGACAGGGCCTGAACCAGGGCCTGCGGGACGTGGCCACGCTGGTCGAGGTGATCGCGGAGGCGCGCAGGCGCGGCGAGGATATCGGCGCGGCGGACGTGCTGGAACGGCACCGCCGCTGGCGCTCCTTCGACCGGGCGGCGCTCGCGACGGCCACCGACGCCTTCGTGCGCCTGTTCTCCAACGACGATCCGTTCCTGCGCGCGTTCCGGGACCTCGGCATGGAAGCGGTCACGCGGGTGCCGGGCCTGCGCCGCGCGGTGATGCGGGAGGCGGCCGGCCTCTCGGGCGACCGACCCCGCCTGATGCAGGGCCTCTCCGCCTAGCCCCTGAGGGATGCGGCAATGGGCTGGCGCAGCACCGCCCATGCGGGCAGGAGCGCCACGAGCGAGACCAGCGAAAGGAAGCCCGCAACGAGGTGCAGCTCCGGCCAGCCGATCCCAGCCGCCATCGCGACATCCGTGCGCGCCGCGACGATGGCGGAGAGCACCTGCGCCGCACCGACGCCCAGGGCCAACCCTATGAGCGCTCCCGCAAGGATGAGCGCTGCACCGAAGCACCAGACCACCGCGAGGATGAACCGGGACGGCGCACCGAGCGCCCTGAGGAGCGCGACCTGCCGCCGGAAGAGCCGCGACAGGATGAAGAGCCCGAGGAGGATCGACGCCGCGACGAGCGCCTGCGTCGTCACGGCCATCAGGGACATCGCCTGCCGCACGTCCCCCATGATCGCATAGAGCCGGGTCAGCACCGCGCCCGGGAAGAACGCCATCGTCTCGTCCTGATTGTCGAAGGTCTGCCGCAGTCCGTAGGCGGAGGCCAGGTCCGCGGCATGAACGACGATGGCCGGCGTTCCGGGAAAGCTCGCGGGGTCGAAGGGCGGGCCCAGATGCGTTTCCCCGATGGCGTGTCCGTTGACGAGACCGTGCGTCTCCCAGACCTGCTCCACGGGCACCAGAATCGCGGTATCCCACGGGGAGCCGGAGGGCGGCAGCAGCCCGGTCACGACGATCTCGACGGCTGCGTGGGCCTCCGAATCGGCCGCGGCACCGTGGCCGTGGGACGGCACGATGATATCGCCGATCGCCAAGCCCGAGCGGGCCCCCGCCAGCGCTTCGGGCA
This sequence comes from Tropicimonas sp. IMCC34011, assembly GCF_003390865.1. GTDB lineage: Bacteria > Pseudomonadota > Alphaproteobacteria > Rhodobacterales > Rhodobacteraceae > Tropicimonas_B. The sequence continues at coordinate 191,118 of NZ_QMEJ01000003.1, read as the reverse complement.
CATCTTCCCACATCCGCCCCTCGGCCAGCGCGCCGTCCGCAAGGTAAAGAGCGAAATCCTCCGTCGTGCCAACGATGGGCGCGCCCTTGAAACTGTCGCCGAAGGCCAGCGGCGCGGCGATCTCGGCCCTCGGATGACTGGCGACGCGGTCATACGCCTCCCCGCCGATCAGGCCGATATCGGACGGCTGAAGATAGACGGCGGCGAGAAGCGCCGTGATGTCGCTGCCGGGGCGCGCGACGATGATGTCGAACTTGTCGGCCGCGGCGGCGAGGCCGGTGCGGAGGCTGCGCTCCTGCGAGGTCAGGCCGGTGCCCATCCCGACCGAGACCGCGATGAGCAGGACGAAGGCGAGGGACACCCAGCGGAACCGCCCGATCATCGCCCGCACAAGGGGACCGGGGGCGAAGCCGACGCAGAGGACGGCGCCCGTGAGAATCGCCGGCAGGAGGAGCGCTACGAGGATCAACAGATCCTGCGCAAAGGCAGGAAGGGAAAACCATAGATCGGTCATTGCGCCGTCTCCAGGATCCGGCCGTGCTCGATCGTGATCACACGGTCCATCGCATCGAGAAGAGCGAGATCATGGGACACGGCGATCAGAGTCGCCCCCCTGTCCCGCGCGGCATGGAGAAGATCTTCGGTCAGCTTCACCGAGGCCTCCCGCGGCAGGCTGGCGGTCGGCTCGTCCGCAAGCAGGATCGACGGCGCCCCGGCGAGGGCGCGGGCCACGGCCACGCGCTGACGCTCGCCGCCCGAGAACGTCTCCACGTTGCGCGCGCCCTCCGGAACGGCGAGGCGACGGAGGGCCGCGGCCGCGCGCTCGCGGCGCCCTGCCCTTTCCGCTCGCCGCGCAAAGGCCCCGGCAATGGAGGCGTTCGCCTCCGGCCCCAGCTCCTCGAAGAGAAGGTGATCCTGGAAAATCATGCCGACATGGCTTCGCCGGAACGCGGCGGTGCGGGCGGAACTCATCGCGGCGATGTTCTCGGTGCCCCAGCGCACCTCCCCCTCGACGAACGGTGAAAGCCCGGCGAGCGCGAACAGAAGCGATGACTTCCCGGCGCCGGACGGCCCGCGCACCCCGACCGCTTCACCGGCGGCGATGACGAGGCGAGGCACGTGGACCAGTTCGCGACCGCCGCGTCGCCCCCGGACGACAAGGTCATTGATCTCGAGGGAAAGTGGCACGGGATCAGGCGCTCCACGCAGCATCTGCAAGACGGACGCGGCTGACGAAGCCGGTCTCCTCATCCGTCATCGCGCCGAGTTCGAGCACACCGGTCGCCGCGATGTCCACTGTGAAATAGACCGGGTTCACGATGCGCTTGGTATAGACGGCGAGAATGTCGTCCGGCCATTCCGCCTCGCTTTCGCAGAACGGACAAACCGCCATCGGCCGCTTGGTCAGGACGAAGAACTGCGAGTTGGCCTTGAGGGGCGGGGCCATGAACCCCTCGACCGTCACGCGCTTCCCCTCGTGGGACAGGGCGAGATCCGTGAAACTGCCGTCCTTTCGGTAGAGATCCCTCAGCTTCACGGTCTCGGCGGCACGGGCGAGGCGTGGCATGGCGAGGGTCGCGATGCCGCTGGCAAGGAGGGTTCTGCGATACATGTCGGGATCCTCTTGGGGTGCGGGAGGCATCTGCCCGGAACGGAAGCGGAGGAGGACCGCGCGCGGCGCCCCTCCCCCGGTGTCGTCACGCCGAAGCGGCGTGGTTACTGGTCAGCGCCCATCGCGGCGTGATGCATGACGTGGAAGATGTAGTTCTGCTCCACGGTGCCGTCGATCAGGTGCGCCCAGGGGCCCTTGGCGTAGATCGCCACGTCCTCGCCCGAGTGGCTCTCGGAGGATTTGGGGATCAGCGCCTGCTGGAGGTAGTCGATATCCGTCGCATCCTCCTGCGTCAGCTCACCGCGGGAGCCGGAGAAGACCGGAACCTGCGGCTCTTCGGCCTCGGCTTCGTCGGTGGGCTGGCTCGCCTGAACGTCAGCGGCGGTCTCGGCCTCGGAGCCGGCATCGGCGTCCATCTCCGGCTTCAGCACGGAGCCCGGGCCGTTGAGGTAGCCGATGACCGTGTAGGGCAGGCCGTCATCGGCCAGCACGGGCTCACCCGAATGCTCGACCTGGCCCGCCGCGATGTCCATGCAGAGGCCGAGGATCGGCGTACCGCGGCCGCAATAGCCGTTGAATGCGATGGAGTGCTCGTGGTCGGCGGTGACGATGATGAGCGTGTCGGAGTCGTCCGTCATCTCGTCGGCCAGCGCCACGGCATTCGCGAATTCGACGCCGTCCGTCAGCGCGCGATAGGCATTGCCGGCATGGTTGGCATGGTCGACGCGGCCCGATTCGATCTCGAGGTAGAAGCCGTCTTCATTATTCGAGAGGTACTCGATCGCGGTTTCGACCATGTTCACGAGGGACGGCTCGCTTTCGGGGCGGTCCACTTCGTAGGACATGTGGGAAGCGCCGAACAGGCCGAGGACAGGGGCGCCCTCTTCGAGGTTGATCGCCTGAAGCGTCTCGAGATTGTAAGCGAAAGCCGCACCGGCTTCCTTCGCCATCGCGACGAGATCGACGTCGTCCGCGCGGCTGCCCATCATGCCGTCACCGAGATCCGTTCCCTCGGGGGCGAAGGCGCGGGCACCACCACCGAGCGCGATGTCGACCACGCCGGACTGCATGGATTCGAGGAGCTGCGTCGCGATGTCGGAGCAGCCCTCGGGGGCCTCGCCTTCCCAGTTGCGGTTCGCCGTCTTGGCGAAGACCGCGGCGGGGGTCGCGTGCGTGATGCGCGCCGAGGTCACGATGCCGACGGACTTGCCGGCGTCCGAGGCCAGCTCGGCGAAGGTCGTCAGCTTGTTGCCCTCTTCGGACTCGCACTGGTCGTGAATGCCCTCTTCGCTGAGGTTGATCGTGTTGAAGACCTGCTTGACGCCGGTGTTCATCGCGCCGGCGGTCGGCGCGGAATCGGGCGTCTGGGCGTTGATGTTGTAGGTCTTGGCGAGGGCGAGGTTCGGGTAGGTCTCGTAGGGGAGGACGTGCTCCTCGCCGAGCTTGCCTTCTGCCTGGCCGGCGAAGATGCGCGTGGCGTAGTTGGTGCCGACACCGTTGCCGTCCGCGACGAAGAGGATCACGTTGAGCGCGCGGTTCGTGTTCTGCTGGCGCTCGATCATGTCGTTCAGGACGCCTTGGGCATCGGTGTACCACTGGCTGTCGGCCTGCGGCAGGTCCTGCGCGCCGGCAGCGGTGGCGGCCAGGACGGTAGCCATGGCGGTGAGTGTCGCTTTCATCGGAAGTCCCCCGGATATGCGGCGATTGTTATCGGCGCCGGGATAGGGCCGCGATGTGACACTGCCGTGAACGAGGGAAAGACCGGGTGACCTTTTTCCAATGCACTCAATAAGTTACTGTATATCGTAACGGTTTTTTAACGATAGTCCTCTTTGGACCAGCAAACGAAAAAGGCCCCGGCATTTCTGCCGGGGCCTTCCTCGATCCGATAGGAAGAGAACGCCTTACTCGGCGGTCTCCTCGCTCTTCGTTTCTTCGCCGGTCTCCTGATCGATCATCTTCATCGACAGGCGGACCTTGCCGCGATCGTCGAAGCCGAGCAGCTTGACCCAGACTTCCTGACCCTCTTTCAGAACGTCGGAGGGGTGGTTCAGGCGGCGGTTCTCGATCTGGCTGACATGCACGAGCCCGTCGCGCTTGCCGAAGAAGTTCACGAAGGCGCCGAAGTCGACGATCTTCACGACCTTGCCCTTGTAGACCTTGCCCTCTTCCGGCTCCGCCACGATCGAATAGATCATGTCGTAGGCCTTCTTGATGGCCTCGCCGTTCGGGGACGCGATCTTGACGATGCCGTCATCGTTGATGTCGACCTTGGCGCCGGAGACTTCGACGATCTCCCGGATGACCTTGCCGCCCGAGCCGATCACTTCACGGATCTTGTCGGTCGGGACCTGCATCGTCTCGATGCGCGGCGCGTGGACGGAGAAGTCCTGCGCTTCGGTCAGGGCCTTGGCCATCTCGCCGAGGATGTGCATGCGACCGGCCTTCGCCTGGGCAAGGGCGGCCTTCATGATCTCGGGCGTGATGCCCGCGACCTTGATGTCCATCTGCAGCGAGGTGATGCCGCTCTCGGTCCCGGCGACCTTGAAGTCCATGTCGCCGAGGTGATCCTCGTCACCGAGGATGTCCGTCAGGATCGCGTATTCGCCGTCATCCTCGAGCACGAGACCCATCGCGACACCGGCGACCGGCGCCTTGAGCGGAACGCCCGCATCCATCATCGACAGCGAACCGCCGCAGACGGAGGCCATCGAGGAGGAGCCGTTCGACTCGGTGATCTCGGAGACGAGACGGATCGTGTAGGGGAAATCCGTCGCCGCGGGGAGAACCGCCTGAAGCGCGCGCCAGGCCAGCTTGCCGTGGCCGATCTCGCGGCGTCCCGGAGGGCCGAACCGGCCGACCTCACCCACCGAGTAGGGGGGGAAGTTGTAGTGCAGCAGGAAGTTCGAGCGGTAATTGGCGTGCAGCGCGTCGATGATCTGCTCGTCTTCGCCGGTGCCGAGGGTCGAGACCACGAGGGCCTGCGTCTCGCCGCGGGTGAAGAGGGCGGAGCCATGGGTGCGCGGAAGGAAGCCTGTCTCGGAGACGATCGGGCGCACCTCGTCGAGGGCCCGGCCGTCGATCCGGCGACCGTTGCGGACGACGTCGCCGCGCAGGACAGCGGATTCGAGCTTCTTCAGGGCGGAGCCGAGGTTCGGATCCTCGAGCTGCTCTTCCGTGAGACCCGCACGGATATCTTCGCGCGCGGCGGACACGGCGGCCACGCGTTGCTGCTTGTCCGTGATCCCGTAGGCTGCGCGCATCTTGTCTTCGCCAGCGGCCCGGACGGTCTCGTAGAGCGCGCCGTATTCGGGCGGCTGGAAGTCGAACGGCTCTTTCGCGGCATCCTCGGCGAGGTCCACGATAAGGTCGATGACCGGCTGGATCTGCTCGTGCGCGAAGGTCACGGCGCCCAGCATCTCGTCCTCGGAAAGCTCGTAGGCCTCCGATTCGACCATCATCACCGCATCCTTCGTACCGGCGACCACGAGGTCGAGCCGCTGCTCGGGATTGTTGCGCAGCTGGTCCATGTCGGCGACGTCGGGATTCAGAACGTAGTTGCCGTTCGAGAAGCCGACGCGGGCCGCGGCGATCGGGCCGAGGAACGGCGCACCGGAGATCGTCAGGGCCGCGGAGGCCGCGATCATGGCGACGATGTCGGGATCGTTGACGAGATCATGGCTGAGCACGGTGCAGATGACCAGAACTTCGTGCTTGAAGCCCGACACGAACAGCGGCCGGATCGGACGGTCGATCAGGCGGGAGGTCAGCGTTTCCTTCTCGGTCGGCCGGGCCTCGCGCTTGAAGAAACCACCGGGGACCTTGCCGGCGGCGTAGTACTTTTCCTGGTAGTGCACGGTCAGGGGGAAGAAGTCCTGACCGGGCTTCGGCTCCTTGGCGAACGTGACGTTCGCCATGACGGAGGTCTCGCCCAGCGTCGCGATGACGGAGCCGTCGGCCTGGCGGGCGACCTTGCCCGTCTCGAGCGTGAGGGTCTCGTCGCCCCACTGCATGGATTTCTTGCTAACGTTAAACATCTCGTATCCTTGTTCCGGCCGCCGGGGCGTATCCCCGCCGCGGCCGTATCACGTCCGCGCGCCGCACCTTGCGGATCGCGCGAGGCCCCCTCCTCGTGGCACCCGCGCCGCGGGGCCCGGCGGCTGGGTGTGTCGTTCGGCTCCCCAGCAAAAGGGGCGCTCATACGGCACGGGCGCCCCGCGGGGCGCCCGACACCAGAATATCACGTGGGGCGGCGCAAGGCCCGGCCGCTCAGCGGCCCTGCCATACCGGTCGCCCCGCTGGCCATCAGCGGCGCAGTCCGAGGCGCTTGATCAGGTCCTGATAGCGCTCGGGGCTCTTCGCGTTCAGGTAGTCCAGGAGCTTGCGGCGCTGGGCCACGAGCTTCAGAAGACCACGACGCGAGTGGTTGTCCTTCTTGTGCGTCTTGAAGTGCTCGGTCAGCGTAACGATACGGCTGGTGAGGATCGCGACCTGGACCTCGGGAGAGCCGGTGTCGCCCTCCTTGGTCGCATATTCGGTCATGACGCGCTGCTTTTCTTCGACAGTAATCGACATCGGGGGCTCCTTCGTGAGTTCGTGTGGATGGCGCGAGCCGGGATGTCGTCCAGCAAGGCCCATGGAGAGTGACCGCCGATCCCGCGAACCGGGAGCGCGGCGGATGGGGGCGTATAGGGGAAAATTGGCGAAAAGGAAAGCGGGATCGCCATGACTTGAAACGCGATGCGCCGGCCCGAGGATGACCGGACCGGCGTAGGGTCAGAGAGCCGATGTGGCGCTCGGGGCAACGCACCCCCGTGTCAGCTTACGGTGCCGACGAGCATGATGTCCTCCAGCGAGAGCGCCCCGCCTTCGACGCGGGCGAGAGGTACGCCATCCGCCTCCACGAAGGTTGCAGTGCCGTCTTCCGAAAGGCTCAGTTCCGGCAGGGTGCCACCCATGACGTCGTAGACCACGACGATGCTGTCCTCGCCCGGCGTCCAGTCGATGATCTCCATCACGTCGCCGTCCGATTCCGCTGCCATCTCGAAGACATCGGCACCGTCGCCGCCGGTCGCGACATCCCCAGCGCCGAGGACAAGGGTATCGTTCCCCGCCCCGCCGTTCAGGAAGTCCACAATCTGGGTGCTCCCGGTTTCCTCGCCCATGAGCACGTCATCCCCGTCGCCGCCGGAGATCACGTCCATCCCGGCGCCGCCGTCTAGAACGTCATCCCCATGATTGCCGGACAGAGCATCGTTGCCGTCGCCACCGTCCAGCCGATCGTCACCGGCGCCGCCCCTCATGGTATCCGCACCCGCGCCGCCGTCGAGGTGGTCGTCCCCGAACCCGCCCTTGAGCGAGTCCCTCCCGGCTCCGCCGGTGAGCGTATCGTCGCCGTGGCCGCCGTCGAGATAATCGTCCCCCTCATCGCCGCGGATCGTGTCGTCGCCCTCGCCACCGCGGAGCGAATCGCGGCCGGCGCCGCCACGGATGTCGTCCGCTCCCTTGCCGCCATCGATGCTGTCCGCACCGTCCGTGCCCCCCAAGGTATCGGCCGTTCCGGGATCCTCAGGCGCGCCGTCCTCGTCCCAGATCGGATCGAGAACGGCCTCGGGGTCGATGCTTCCGCTGTCGCTATCGGAGCTATCACCGGTGTCGACCGACGCCGCATCCTCGAACAAGGTCGGATCGAGACCGACCGGAATGTCTTCGTCGGCGTCACCATCCGGATCTGTCGTACCGATGGAGATGACACCGGAAACGGGCCCGTCCTCCGCCGCCGCGGTCGGGTCGAGACTGGCGACGTCGAGGTCCTCCCCGAGCATGTCGAGATCGTCGTCCGCTCCTGCAGGGTCTGCCGCAACATCGCCCGGCGCGTCCGGGCCTTCGAGGCTGTCCAGAAGGTCACCGCCGCCGGACCCGCCATCCGTCTCATTGCCCGGAATGCCGCCGGTCCGCACCTGCACCTCATCGGTGTCGGGTTCGTCCTCATCATCATTTCCGCCGAACGTCAGTGGGATGAAAGCCCCCGCGACGAGCGCGCTCATTGCACCGAATAGCGCCAGCATCTGCCCGCTCCCTCTGCAGTAGCCCCCTCGACAACCATCCGCAGACGAATCTGAATTCGATGTTGCCGCTTACGGGACTATGGCGCCGTTCCCCTCCGACATCCGCTCTATTCGGGACAGATAGTTAACGGCGCCAGGGCGCGGGGTGGACCGAATAGGCCACGTAGAGCGGGTGCCTCGGCGCGCCTGCCTTGGTCTCACCGAGGGCGAGAAGCGGTCGGCCGCATGTCGCGAGGAGCTGCGCGACCTCTTCCCCGCGCCCCAGATGGGCGCCATGCGCGCCCCAGCCGCACAGCACGTCGTCCGCCCAAGCCGCTCCCGCTCGCAGTGCCGAATCCGCAGCCGCGCCGCCGACGGGATCGCCGTGCGCCTTGAGATCCTGCGGCCGGGTGGCGCGCAGGGCGAAGAGATTGCAGATGCGGATCGCGCCATAGCCAAGACTCCGCGCCCGGCGGACACAGCGCTCGATGGTCGGGTCGTTCTTCGTTTCGGTCGCGGTCGAGGGGTTCAGCAGGACGGCGCAGAGCCGCCGCCCCTCCGCCCAGCGCCGCTCCAGGTGGTAGCGGTAGAGCTCGCAGGGGGAATAGGAGGCCTCGCTCTCGACACCATCCGAGACGAAGCGCCTGAGAACGACGCCGCTCATTCTCCGGGCTGGTTGAGAACGCGCGTGGGATGCAGCATCCCGCCCCGAAACTCGCCGATGGCCAGGCAGCGACCGTCATAAGAGGCCCAGGCGGTATCCCCGTACTCCGCATCGCCCGGAAGGACGGCACCGGGATTGCCGTTGCGCAGCCGAACCGCGCCTTCGGCCGTCGCCCGGAGTTCGGGAATGCCGTCCAGCGCCGCTTCGGGCGGCAGGAGAAGGGACGCGGGATCCTCCGCCGCCTCAATCTCCTCCATCGTCAGGGCGTCCTCCTCGGCGAAGGGTCCGGCCTCCTCCCGACGGAGCCACAGGACATGGCCAAGGCAGCCGAGATCCTGTCCAAGGTCGCGGGCGATGGCGCGGACGTAGCCGCCCTTGCCGCAGACCATGCGCAGAATGACATGATCCGGATCGGGCCGCTCGAGAAGGGACATCTCCTCAATCCACAGGGGGCGCGCCGCGAGGTCCACCTCACCGCCGCCGCGGGCGACGGCATAGGCACGCTCGCCCTCGACCTTCACCGCGGAATAGGCGGGCGGGATCTGCATGATCTCCCCCTCGTAGCCCTTCAGGGCCTCGGCGATGGCCTCGATGGAAGGGCGCGAGGAGGAGCTCTCGATGATCCGGCCTTCCGCATCGTCGGTCTCGGTCCGCGCCCCGAAGCGGACGCAGAAGCGGTAGGTCTTGTCCGCATCGGCCACGAAGGGCAGCGTCTTCGTCGCTTCGCCGAACGCGATCGCCTGGATCCCGGTCGCGGCGGGATCGAGCGTACCGGCATGTCCGGCCTTCTTCGCGTCGAGACGGCGGCGCAGACGGTTCGTCACGTCCGTCGAGGTGGGGCCGGCGGGCTTGTCCACCACCAGCCAACCGGAGATATCGCGTCCCTTGCGTCGACGTGCCATGACACCTTCCCTTGCAGATCGGAGCGGCGGCGATAGCGCGGCGGGCGGTACGTGGTCAATCTCCGGCCGAAGGTTCAGAAGTCGAAGGCGTCGGTCCGGGTCGCGGCCGCGAGAAGGAACGCGTCGGCGGCGAGCTGAAGCGGGCGGACGTCCACGTCCACGCGGCGTTCGGCAAGGACGCCGGCGAAGGATGCGTAGAGCGCCTGATACTCCCGATCCTCTCCCTTCTCGACCAACGTCTTTCCGTCCGCCTGAAGCGCGTGACCGCCATCGGGCAGAACGAGCGTGCCGCGGTCGGTCTCGATCTCGATCCGGAAGATGCGCTCGCCCTCGTGTCGCCAGTCTGCCTTCAGCGCAACCGGGGCATCCCCCGCTTCCATCTCGAGGTCGGTGCGGATCGGCTGCGAGCGGTTCTCGGGGATCTCGTGCGTCGCGGACGTGACGCAAAGGGCATCCGGCAGCAGGATGGTCATCAGTGAGAACGCGTTGGTCACGTTGTCGTAGATCCCGAAGCCGCCCGCCTCGAACACCCAGTCCTGCCCCGGATGGGTCTTGCGCACGTCTTCGGACCACTCGACGTCGACGCGCCGGATCCGCCGTCCGGAGAGCCAGCGCTGCGCCTCGAGCACGGCGATACCGTGGCGCATGTGCCAGCTCCCGAGGAGCGCCGTTCCCGCCTTCCGGGCGCGCTGCGCCAGATCGAGCGCGGCCGAGACGGTCGGCGCCGGGGGCTTTTCCATCATCACGTCCCGCCCTGCGGCAATGGCCTTGCGCGTCATCGCGAGGCGCGCCTCGGGCGGAGCGGTCAGAGAGAGGGCGCCCTCCGGGCCATCGACCAGGAAGTCGTCGTAATCGCTCCAGTTCTCCACGCCCTCGACGGTGTGATGACGGGAGACGGCGGCGCGCAGGGTGAAGTCCTCGGAGGCCGCGATGGCCGGCTCGTGCTTGCTCTTCGCGATATCGCCGATCCCGACGAGAATGAGATCCGTCATGTGCTGCGCCTGTTTGTTCTGGAACCGGCGATCAACCGAAGCGCGCGCGGCGGGTTCCCCGCGATCAGCGCGAACCGCCCAATCTCAGGAACAGCGACAGCGCGATCAGCGCGATTCCGTTGCCCAGAAGCTCGACGCCGAAGAGGATGCCGACGAGGATCGGAGAGACCTCAGCGAAATTGGCCAGGATCACGCCCGCGATCAGGACGGAGGCGGCACCGGTCAGCAGGAAGATCCAGAAGATCCGGGTACGCCGCATGCTCCACGCGAGGAGGAGGCGCACGCCCCCCGCAACCCCGAGGATCGCCGTCAACAGAAGCGCGAGCGTGAACGTGCCGGCGAAGGGATCGGCGATGAGCAGAGCGCCGAGACAGAAGGTCAGACTTCCCAGGATGAGGGAGACGGCCCGGTTGTCGTTGCCTGCCAAGGCGGCATAGATCTGCGCCGCGCCCGCGAGCATCAGAAGGACGCCCGTCAGCGTGACTGCGGCGATGGCGGCCGCCATCACGTTCGCGAGGGCAACGATGCCGAACGCCGAGGACAGGATGCCCGCGAACAGCCAGCGTTTCCAGGACAGCATGGGACGTCTCCTTTGCCGCGATACCTAGGCCTCGGAGGGAAGCGGCCAATGGCCATCTCCACGTGACGCAGTGGACCGCGACCGGCTCCGAGGGGGACGCCCAATGAAAAGGGCCGGTCCGCGGCAACGGACCGGCCCTCTTGATGAGGAAGGCGCGCCGGACGCGCCCGCTGTCATCTGATCACATCAGATCGCGCACGTCTGTCAGACGCCCGGTGAGCGCGGCGGCCGCAGCCATCTGGGGCGACATCAGGTGCGTCCGACCCCCGCGGCCCTGTCGACCCTCGAAGTTGCGGTTGGACGTCGCCGCGCACCGCTCGCCGGGGGAGAGCTGGTCGGGGTTCATCGCGAGGCACATCGAACAGCCGGCGAGGCGCCATTCGAAGCCCGCCTCGGTGAAGATGTCCGCGAGGCCCTCTTCCTCCGCTTGGGCGCGCACGAGCCCGGAGCCGGGAACGATCATGGCGCGTAGCCCGTCCTTCACCTTCTTGCCCTTCAGGATCGCGGCCGCGGCGCGCAGATCCTCGATCCGGCCATTGGTGCAGGAGCCGATGAAGACCGTGTCGATCTCGATGTCGCTCAGCTTCTGGCCGGCCTTCAGCCCCATGTAGTCGAGCGCGCGCTGCGCGGCGGAGACCTTGCCGCCCTCGAAGCTCGACGGGTCCGGCACGGTGGAGGTGATCGGCAGCACGTCCTCGGGGCTGGTGCCCCAGGTCACGACGGGGGCGATGTCCTCGCCACGGATCGTCACGACCTTGTCCCAGTGCGCGTCGTCGTCGGAATAGAGCGTCTTCCACCAGGCGAGCGCGGCGTCCCACTGGGCGCCCTTCGGCGCGTGGGTGCGACCTTCGACATACGCGTAGGTGGTCTCGTCCGGCGCGATCAGGCCGGCGCGGGCGCCGCCCTCGATCGCCATGTTGCAGACGGTCATCCGCCCTTCCATGGAGAGCGAGCGGATCGCCTCGCCGCAATACTCGATGACGTGCCCGGTGCCGCCAGCGGTGCCGGTCTCGCCGATCACGGACAGGGTGATGTCCTTGGCCGTGACGCCCGGCGCGAGCTTCCCGGTGATCTCGACCTTCATGTTCTTGGATTTCTGCTGGATGAGCGTCTGGGTCGCCAGGACGTGCTCCACCTCGGAGGTGCCGATCCCGTGCGCCAGCGCGCCGAAGGCCCCGTGCGTCGCGGTATGGCTGTCGCCGCAGACGACGGTCATGCCCGGCAGCGTCCAGCCCTGTTCGGGGCCGACGATGTGCACGATGCCCTGCCGCACGTCGCTGACGGGATAGTAGTTCACCCCGAAGTCGCGGGCATTGCGGTCGAGCGCATCGACCTGGATGCGGCTCTCCTCGTTCTGGATGCCGCCGGCGCGGTCCAGCGTCGTGGGGACGTTGTGGTCCGGCACGGCGATCGTCTTCTCGGGCGCGCGCACCTTGCGGTTCGCCATGCGCAGGCCTTCGAAGGCCTGCGGGCTCGTCACTTCGTGGACGAGATGGCGGTCGATGTAGAGCAGGCAGGTGCCGTCTTCGGCTTCGTCGACGACATGGGCATCCCAGATCTTGTCATAGAGCGTCTTGGGGGACATCGGTCCTCTCCCGGAATTGGCTGGCTTTGGGCTAAGGCGATCGGGCGGCACGCGAGGGGCCGCACCTGTCTCATAGGTGCGCGAGGATCGTCAGGCGCGCGCCGTAGAAGCGCCAAGGCAGGCGCGCGCGGTCATCCATGTCGAAGACGCGTGTCATGGCCGGCGGAAATACGCCCTTCGCCCCTCATCATCAAGGGGCGTCCCGCGACCGGCGGCAAAACGCCCGCGAGCAAGGGCGCCGGCGGGCGGAGGACAGCCCGCCGCAGGGCCGCGCGCTGGCGCACAGGCGCGCCCGTCGGCTAGACTGCGTCTTCAGAAGGACACGAGCGCACCGGAGCCCGCCCCCATGACGAGGCACGTCTACAACCTCACGCATGTCGTGCTGATCGCGGGTCTCGTCGCGGGCGCCTGCGTCGTGGCGGTGACGAACGGGGCGTGGCAGCGCCGCGGCCCGGTGCAGGGTCCGGAGGCGCTGGCGCCGCTTCCCGCCGACAGCACGGTCACGGCGCCCGAGCAAGCTCCCCGCTGATCCGTTCCCGCGCTTGAGCATTGCGCGCCGCTCGTGGCAGGCTAACTCCGCAGAGCGCTCGACATGTGGAATGCGGGGAGCCGGACCTCAGATGGACAGCGACTTCTCCAGGCTCCTTCTGAGCGCGTGGTCCGACATCTCGGGCTTCGCCGGCACGCTCACGGGGCGAAAGCAGCTCTACCAGATCGGCGTAATCGCCGTCCTCGCGCTGATCGCGCAGCTGATCCGCATGTGGCTCTCGCCCAGGATGCGGTCCTGGATGCGCACCCTCGAGGGCGAAACCAAGTGGCGCCTGCGCGTCCTCCTCACGATCCAGCAGCGAATCCGGATCATCTCCTTCGTCGCGATGATCTATGTCGCAAACCTCGTCGTCGCGGAGATCAGCCCCTGGCCGTCCTCCCGCTACCTGCTGGAGCTCACCGCCTCCATCGCGACCGCCTGGCTCGTCGTCGGCTTCGCCGCGCGGCTCATCCGCAACGTGGTGCTGCGGCGGCTGGTGGCGTGGGGCGCGTGGATCGTCGTGACGCTCTATTACCTCGGCCTGCTCGACATCGCGTCCAGCGTACTGGACGGGATGGCGCTGGAATTCGGGCAGTTCCGCCTCTCCCTTCTGATGATCGTGAAGGCGGTGGCGATTGTCGGCCTGCTGATCGCGGCCGCGCGGTTCATAGCCGGCGCCATCTCGGGCCGGATCCGTCGCAACGAGGAGATCAGCCCCTCGATGCAGGTTCTGGCGGTGAAGTTCCTGCAGGTCGCGCTCTATGGCGCGGCGCTCTTCATCGGGCTCAAGGCCGTCGGGTTCGACCTCACCGGCCTTGCCGTCCTGTCCGGCGCCATCGGCGTCGGTCTCGGCTTCGGCCTGCAGAAGGTCGTCTCCAACCTTGTCTCCGGCATCATCATCCTGCTCGACAAGTCGATCAAGCCGGGGGACGTCATCACCGTCGGCAACACCTTCGGCTGGATCAACTCTCTCGGCGCCCGCTACGTCTCGATCACCACGCGGGACGGAAAGGAATACCTCATTCCCAACGAGGACCTGATCACCCAGCAGGTGGTGAACTGGTCCCATACCAACAACTTCGTCCGGCTCGACGTCTATTTCGGCGTCTCCTACGGGGACGATCCGCATCTGGTGCGTCGCCTCGCCATCGAGGCCGCCTCACGGACGGAGCGGGTGATCTCCGCGCGCCCGCCCGTCTGCCACATCGTCGGCTTCGGCGATTCGAGCGTGGACTACATCCTGCGCTTCTGGATCATGGATCCGACCGGCGGTCTGACGAACATCCGCGGCAACGTCTTCCTGGCACTCTGGGACGCCTTCAAGGACAACGGCATCACCATTCCCTTCCCGCAGCGGGAGGTCCGCGTGCTCGAAGGCTCCACGCTCCGGACGGAAGCGGGCGACGGGACAAGCGACGGCGTGGGGCCGGCCCGCGGGGGAGCGCTCGACTAGGCTCAGACCCGAAGGGCCAGCCGCGCCGCCAGCCACAGCACGAGAAGGAGCGTGAGGTCCGTCGCCGCCGTCAGGACCACACCGGCCTCCTGAAGCGCGGACCCCGCATGCCAGAGCGCGAGGGGGGACATCGACGCGCCCGACGTCACGAAGACCAGTCCCGCCGCGTTCACCACCGCGGTCAGCGCCACGGCCGCCCCGATCGTCCCCGTCCGCCCGGTCAGATCCGCCGCGGCAAGGCCGAAGGCGCCGCCCCAGATCAGTCCCAGCCACGCCGCCTCGGGCGGCCCGCCGGAGGGCAGATAGGCCAGCGCGGAGATCGCCGCGGGCACCACGGCCCACCACGGACCTTCGGGCCAGCGCGCGGCGATCTGCTGCGCGAGGTAGCCACGGAAAAAGATCTCCATCGTCGCGGCCTGCAGCATCACGGCGGCGAGGGACAGCGGCAGAAGCAGGAGCCAGGCCCCGAAGGGAAGCGGCGTGCGCGCCGTTCCGCCCGCCTGCGGCAGGAGCAGCACCAGCCCCACGAGAAACGCCACCGGCACGGCAACCCGCCGGGCATCGTCGAGCGCGTCGGGCAGGGAGCCGGCGGCGGAGAGCAGCCCCCGGTCGTGGATCGCGCGGAGCGAAATCGCGAGCCCGGCCGCGAAGAGACCGAAGAGCGAAATATTGATGACAGCCGGCATCGGTCCCGGCCCGGTGAACCAGCCCTGCGCCGAGCCGGCCGTCAGGGACGTCAGCGTCATGATCAGAAGCTGGACGAGCGCGATTCCCGACAGGATCGCAATCAGCGCGCCGGCCACCGTCTGCCACGGCGCGCAGGCCTGGCGCGCAGGTGCGGCGAAATCTCGAAGGCGGCGGTGTCTCATCCGCCGATGCCTAGGCGAGCGGCGCCGGCGCGGCAACGGGCCTTTGGCGGCCGGGACATGTCAGCCGGGGCGCGGCCTCCGCCTGAACCGCGGGCGATCCGATCCCGGCCTGCCGTCCGCATGTCGCATCGCGGTCGTCCGGACGGGCCATCGGGCCGCCGTCCGGCCGGATCGCCCCTGCCCTCCCCCCTTCGCGCTTGCTCCGCTTGGAGGCCGGGTCTATGCCACGCGGGATCATACGAGAGCGTCAGACCCCGGGGAGCCGAGCCATGCTGAAGAGCAAGAGCGACAAGTCCAAACTGCCCAGCCGGCATGTGACGGAAGGACCGTCCCGCGCCCCACACCGCTCCTATTACTACGCGATGGGTCTCAGCGAGGAGGAGATCGACCGTCCCTTCGTCGGCGTCGCCACCTGCTGGAACGAAGCCGCGCCCTGCAACATCTCCCTGTCGCGTCAGGCGCAGGCAGTGAAGCTCGGCGTCAAGGCCGCCGCCGGCACGCCGCGCGAGTTCACCACGATCACCGTCACCGATGGCATCGCGATGGGCCATGAGGGCATGCGCTCCTCGCTCGCCTCCCGCGAGGCCATCGCCGACACGGTCGAGCTGACCATGCGCGGGCATTGCTACGATGCGCTCGTCGGCCTCGCCGGCTGCGACAAGTCCCTGCCCGGAATGATGATGGCGATGGTCCGCCTGAACGTTCCCTCGGTCTTCATCTACGGCGGCTCGATCCTGCCCGGGAAAGTCCCCGCCGGCGCCGACGTGCCCGAGGATTTCGCGACCCGCGACCTGACCGTGCAGGACATGTTCGAGGCGGTCGGCCGTCACCAGAACGGCACCCTGTCGGACGCCGCTCTCGCCATCCTCGAGCGGGTCGCCTGCCCGTCGGCCGGCGCCTGTGGCGGACAGTTCACCGCGAACACGATGGCGTGTGTCTCCGAGGCCATCGGCCTCGCGCTCTTCAACTCCTCGGGCACGCCCGCGCCCTACGAGAGCCGGGACCAGTATGCGACCGCCTCGGGCGAAGCGGTGATGTCCCTCATCGAGAAGAACATCCGCGCCCGCGACATCGTCACCCGCAAGAGCCTGGAAAACGCCGCCCGCGTCGTCGCCTGCACCGGCGGATCGACGAATGCCGGCCTGCACCTGCCGGCCATCGCCAACGAGGCCGGGATCGACTTCGACCTCTTCGACGTCTGCGAGATCTTCCACGACACCCCCTACTTCGTGGATCTCAAGCCCGGCGGCCAGTACGTCGCGAAGGATCTCTACAATGCCGGCGGCATTCCGGTCGTCATGAAGGAGCTGCGCAAGGCCGGCCTCATCCACGAGGATTGCATCACCGCCTCCGGCCTGAGCATCGGCGAAGAGCTGGACCGCACCGCCGGCGAGCCCGACCGCAAGGTGATCTACCCGATCGAGACCCCGATCACGAAGACCGGCGGCGTCGTCGGGCTGCGCGGCAATATCGCTCCCGACGGGGCGATCGTGAAGGTGGCCGGCATGTCCGCCGAAGAGCAGGTCTTCACCGGCCCCGCCCGCGTCTTCGAATGCGAGGAAGAGGCGTTCGAGGCCGTGCAGAACCGCGAGTACGAGGAAGGCGAGGTCATCGTGATCCGCAACGAGGGCCCCGCCGGCGGCCCCGGCATGCGCGAGATGCTGTCCACCACCGCCGCCCTCTCCGGGCAGGGCATGGGCAAGAAGGTCGCGCTCATCACCGATGGCCGCTTCTCGGGCGCCACGCGCGGCTTCTGCGTCGGTCACGTCGGACCCGAAGCGGCCCATGGCGGCCCCATCGCTCTGCTGAAGACAGGTGACATGATCACCATCGACGCGGTGACCGGGAAGATCGACGTCGACCTCTCCGAGGCCGACCTCGCCGCGCGGAAGGACGAGTGGGCCGGGCCGAAGCCGACCAACTACGCCTCCGGCGCGCTCTTCAAGTTCGCCCAGCTCGTCGGCGGAGCGCGGTACGGCGCGGTCACGCATCCCGGCGCGTCCGCCGAGACCCACGTTTACATGGACCTTTAAGAGGCTCACGTTACCCTCCGATCTTGCGCGGCTCTGCGAGGCACCCGCGCAAGATCGGTCTCAATGCGGTGAAGGCGCGGCGGCATGGCAGGCAGGTTCGGCTCAGGACTCGACCGGATCGCGGGACAGCGCGCTCTCAGGCGCTGGCGCCGGGCCGCCGAGACCGCCCCGACCATGGAGCCCGCCGAGCTCAAACGGGCGCGCAGCGAAGCGCGGGTCCTGCGCCGCGAGCTCGACCGCGTCCTGCACGCAGCCGAGGGACGGCTGGGCCTCAGCGGGCAAGCGCACGGTGCGATCCAAAAGCCGCTCGGAACGGACTGGGCCTGGCGCCCCGAACTCTGGACCGGGCCGGTCCATCCGCCCGGCCTCGCCGCCATCGAGAGCCGGCAGGCGGTCGGCTCCGAACTCACGGTCTTCCACGACTGCCGCGTCAGCGAGCTCAGCCTGCGTCAGGTCCGCAATACCGGCGCTCTCGACCTCGCGCGGTTCGGTCTGAGGATGGACGTCTTCGCCTTCGACGGCTCCTTCCTCAGCCTCGTCCTGAACCTGCCTCGAGACGCCGCCAGCGGCCTCACCCGCCGCCACCTCCTCGGTCTTCGCATCGCGGCCGAGACGGAGAAGCCGCTCGAGCTGTTCGCGCGCCTCAACGTGCGCCACGGGCCCAACACCGAGCAGCTCGTACGGGAGATTCCGCTCGGCCGGGACGAGGCGATGGTGGAGTTCGACCTCGCATATTCCGACCTGAACGAGAAAAGGGTGGAGCAGGCCTGGATCGATCTGATCTTCGAGGGGCCGGAACTGAACCAGATCCTGATCCGGGACCTGACCTTCACCCGTCGCCGCCGCGCCGAGCTCTGAAAGGACCTGCCATGACCCTCACGCTGGGCGCGTCCGCCCTCCGCGCCGGAACCTGGATCGCGACCCTCGAGGGGAACGGCCGCACCGATCCGCCGCGCCTCGCCGCTAAAAGCGCCGGCGACGCGCTGCCCGCACCGGACGTGACCGCGGATCCCGGCCGCCCCGGCACCTGGGAGGCGCGGCTGGCCATCCCCGCCGAGTTGCTGTCGGACGGCGTGCGAACCATCGTCGTGCGGGACGAGGAGACGGGTGACATGCTCGCAAGCTTCGCCATAGTCGCCGGCGCGCCGCTCGACGAGGACCTGCGCGCCGAGATCGATCTTCTGCGCGCGGAACTGGACATGCTGAAGCGGGCCTTCCGCCGGCATTGCCTCGAGAGCACGGACTAGGCGCGCCTCTTTCGTGCCGTCGGCGAGCGTCTTTCGCTCCGCATGACGAAGCAGGCGCGCTGCCTGATCAGCCGCGCTCGTGGAAGAAGTCGTAGATCTTCTCCGCGAGGCCAGCGCTGATCCCGTCCACCGCTTTCAGATCGGCAAGGTCCGCGCGGGAGACAGCCTTCGCCGATCCGAAATGCGTCAGCAGCGCGCGCTTGCGGCCCGCGCCGACGCCCGGGATATCGTCGAGCGGGGTCGCGCCGACGCCCTTGGCCCGCTTCTGCCTGTGCGCACCGATGGCGAAGCGGTGGGCCTCGTCCCTCATCCGCTGCACGAAGTAGAGCACCGGATCGTTGTGGCGGAGCGCGAAGGGTCGGCCCCTCGGCCGGTGGAACTCCTCCTTGCCGGCATCGCGGTCGATGCCCTTGGCCACGCCGACGAAGGGCACATCCTCGACACCGAGGTCGGCCATGATCTCGGCCACTGCAGAGACCTGCCCCGCGCCGCCATCGATCAGCAGAAGATCCGGCCAGGTCTCGCCCTGCCGGTCCGGGTCCTCCTTCAGGAGGCGCTGGAACCGACGTGTCAGGACTTCCTTCATCATCCCGAAATCGTCTCCGGGGGTCAGCTCGGTGCCCTTGATGTTGAACTTGCGGTACTGGCTCTTCAGGAAGCCCTCCGGCCCCGCGACGATCATGCCGCCGACGGCGTTCGTGCCCTGAATGTGAGAGTTGTCGTAGACCTCGATGCGGGAGGGCGGCGCCGGCAGGTCCAGCGCCTCCGCCAGCCCGGCGAGAAGCTTCGTCTGCGCCGCGCTTTCGGACATGCGCCGAGCCAGGCTCTCGCGGGCGTTGCGGGACGCGCTCTCGACGAGCTCCGCCTTTTCACCGCGCTGCGGCACGAGGATGGAGACCTTGCGGCCGGCCTTCTCCCCAAGCGCCGTCTCCATCAGCTCCCGCTCCTCGATGTCGTGCGACAGCAGGAGTTGCCGGGGCGGCTCCTTGCCGGAATAGAACTGGCCGAGGAACGCTTCGAGGACCTCTGTCGGACTCTCCACGCCGCCGAGACGGGGATAGTAGTCCCGGTTGCCCCAGTTCTGGTGCGCACGGATGAAGAAGACCTGCACGCAGGCCTGCCCTCCCTCCATGTGCAGCGCGACGATATCGGCCTCAGCGACGCCCCTTGGATTGATCCCCTGAACGCCCTGCACCTGCGTGAGCGCGCGGATCCGGTCCCGGATCGCGGCTGCGCGCTCGAACTCCATCGCCTCGGATGCCTCCGCCATCTCCTTCGCGAGCTGGCCCTGCACGTCGGTGCTCTTGCCTTGAAGGAAGCGCTCCGCATCGCGGACGAGGCCGGTATAGCTTTCGGCGTCGATATGACCGGTACAGGGAGCGCTGCAGCGCTTGATCTGGTGCAGCAGGCATGGACGCGTGCGGCTCTCGAACACCGAATCCGAACAGTTGCGGAGCAGGAAGACCTTCTGCAGCTGGTTCAGCGTGCGGTTCACGGCGCCGGCGCTCGCGAAGGGGCCGTAATACGAGCCCTTTTCCGTCCGCGCGCCGCGATGCTTCTTGATCTGCGGAAAGGCATGGTCCTTCGAGACGAGGATGTTCGGGAACGATTTGTCGTCCCGCATCAGCACGTTGTAACGGGGCTTGAGCTGCTTGATGAGGTTCTGCTCGAGCAGCAGCGCCTCCACCTCCGTCCGCGTCGTGAGGAACATCATCGCGGCGGTGTCCAGGATCATGCGGGAGATCCGGGGAGAGTGCTGCGGTGAGGGGCGTGAGTAGCTGGAGACCCGCGCCTTGAGGTTCCGCGCCTTCCCGACATAGAGAACGCGGCTTTCGGAATCGAGCATGCGGTAGACGCCGGGAGAGCTGTCCAGCGTCCTGAGATAGCTTTTGACGCACTCATACCCACGCGGGCCGTCGGGCGCCGGGCGGCTGTCCTCGGTCATGGGCGCTTCGCCGGTGGCGCGGGGATCCGTCATCGCGTGCTCCAATCCTGAAGGGCCAGATCAAAGGCCGGGGGACAAGTCTGGAAGCCACCCACAGATTCTGTGGATAAGCCGGGGGATAACGCCCGCCCCAGCCTCATCGCGCCGCCCGGGTCAAGCGCTAAGTGACGGTTCTGTGACAGATGGTCCAAACACAAGTCATTGATTCCATGTCATTTATTATCCAGTTGGCGTTAACCTATTGTAAAGATTTGCCAATAAACGGGTCCGCGAGGACGCCCTTCTGCCGTCTTGGCAACTTCTTGCCGTCGGGGCAGCGGATACCGGCTAGTCGCCGCCAGCCATGTCCGGCGTTCGCCAGTTGAGATGCTGTCCCCCGTCGACGCAGAGAAGCTGGCCGGTCACCGCCTTGGCGTCCAAAAAATACCCCAGCGCCGCGCAGATATCGTCCGGATCGGCCCCGCGCCCGAGGATCGTGGCAGCCCGCTGACGGCGGTAGTGCTCCTCGGACTGGCCGGCGGCCTTCATCGTCGGCCCGGGGCCGATGGCGTTGACGCGGATATCCGGCGCGAGGTCCCGCGCGGCCGTTCGGGTCAGCGTCCAGAGTGCGTCCTTGGCGAGGGTGTAGGTCGCGAAATGCGGCGTCAGCTTGCGGACGCGCTGGTCCACCATGTTCACGCATAGCGCGCGGGAGACGGGCTCGCCGGCCGCATCCGTTTCCGCCTTGGAAGCACGCTCCGCGAAGGATTGCAGAAGCCAGAAAGGTGCTTCGAGGTTGGAGCGCATGTGCCGGTCCCAGCTCTCGGGCGTCGCGCTTGCAAGGCGGTCATACTCGAAGATCGAGGCGTTGTTCACCAGAAGATCGAGCGGCCCCCCAAGGGCGTCGGCGGCATCCGGAACGAGGCCGCGGACGGCTGCGCGATCGAGGAAGTCCGCCTGGACGGTCACGGCCGTCAGCCCCATTGCGCGGATCTCGCCCGCCACGGCCTCCGCTTCCTGCCCGGAGCCGTTGTAGTGAACAGCAACGTCGAGGCCCCGCCCCGCGAGGTAGAGCGCCATCGCCCGGCCGAGCCGCTGGCCGGCGCCTGTGACAAGCGCGCGCTTCATGCCACGACGGCCACGAGATAGGCGGCGTAGAGAACGAGGAGCACGCCGCCGAAGACGCGGCCCATGCGTTTCTGCCACATCACGGCCGGCAGGAGCAGGAGCGCGGCGGCCGCCATGACCCAGAGGTCCACCCGCAGCATCTGGGGGTCGACGGGGATCGGGCCGACGAGAGCCGCGACGCCGATGATGCCGAGCAGGTTGAAGATGTTCGAGCCGATCACGTTGCCGATCGCCACGTCCGCCTGCCGCTGTTTCACCGCGGAGAAGGTCGTCGCGAGCTCCGGCAGCGACGTGCCGATGGCAACGAGCGTGAGGCCGATCACCGTGTCCGGGATATTCAGCGTCTCGGCGATGGAGACGGCGGATGTCACGAGGATCTGCGCGCCTATGGGAAGGCCGACGAGGCCGATGACGAGGTAGAGCGCGATTTTCTTGCCGGACATCGACGCATCGGCACCTTCAAGATCCTCCTCGGGGGCCTTCGCCTTACTTGCCTTCCGGTGGCGCCGCGCATCGAGCGCGGAGTCGGTCAGCACCGCTGCGAGGAGCGCCAGAAGGATCAGGCCGTGGATCCAGGTGAACGGCCCAGTGAAGGCCATCGCGATGAAGATCGCCGTCGCCCCCAGCATCACGACGAACGACCGCTTCGAGTCTGGCCCCATGGAGCTCATCCCGAAGACGAGCGCCGGCACGCCGACCACAAGGAGCACATTGGCGATGTTGGAGCCGACGACATTGCCGAGCGCCAGTCCGGCCGCATCGTCGAGAACCGCGGCGACGGAGATCAGAAGCTCCGGCGCCGATGTGCCGAAGGCGACGACGGTGAGGGAGACGATCAGCGCAGGAATGCCGATCCTGAGCGCGAGATTGACGGCGCCCTTCACGAGCGCGTCGCCCGCGAAGAGGAGCACCGCCAGCCCGACGAGGACGAGGAGGATATCGACGATCATGTCACTTTTCTCCGCAGGGGCACGGGCCGGTGCCGATGCGGGGCGCGCCGCAAGCGCGGCATTTCGGCGGGCGCGCGGGCTTTCGGGCGCTGCGATGCGCATGGCCGGGCCAGCGCAGGCGACCGAACATCGCAAGGACGATCATCGCGACGAGGAAGATGGTGACGATCTTGACGATCATCTCAGAGGCCGAGGCGCGCCCACTGGGCCCGCTCCTCCACGTGGTCGCCGGCAGCGGACAGCAGCTCCGTCGCCGCACCGAGGCCGATCCGCCGGAAGAGACTGCGCTTGGGCGCCTGCACGTTGAACCGGACCTTGTCGCCGAAACGACGCTTCATCTCCGGCACGAGGTGCCCCACCCCGTCGGCGAGGCCGAGCTCGACGGCACGTTTGCCGGTCCAGAACTCACCTGTGAACAGGTCCTCGTCGCTGGTCAGACGCGCGCCCCGCCTTGCCACGACATGCGCGGTGAATGCCTCGTGGATCTCGTCCTGCAGGCGGCGGAGGCGCTCAACATCCTCCTCCTTCTCGGGCCGGAACGGGTCGAGGAAGGACTTGGAGCCGACGGAGGTGTGGATCCGCCGCTCGACGCCGTGACGGTCGATGAACTCCTGAAACCCGAAGGAGGAGGAGATCACGCCTATGGAGCCGACGATGGAACTCGGATCGACGAAGATCTCGTCCGCCGCTGCCGCAAGCCAGTAGCCTCCCGAGGCCGCCGCATCCTCGATGAAGGCGATGACCGGGATCTCCTTCTCCTCGGACAGACGGCGGATCCGCGCACCGATGAGGGAGGATTGCACGGGCGAGCCGCCGGGCGAGTTGATGGAGATCGCGACAGCCTTGGGCTTTCGCCGGAAGGCCCGCTCGAGAAGCGGCGCCACTGTGGCGTCGTTCAGGCCGCGCGCGTTGGCGGCGATCATGCCCGTGAGGCGGACGACGGAGACGGTCGGCTTTTTGGGGCCGAAGGGGGGAGGAAGAGCCATGCCGATCATCTATGGCGGCAGGGGCAGTGCGGCAAGGCGGCGCGGGAGATCATGGCCCCCGCGCCGCCTTTTGACTTACGCCTTCTCGGTCAGTTCCGGGACGAGCTCGAAGAGATCGCCGACGAGGCCGTAATCGGCGACCTGAAAGATCGGCGCTTCCTCGTCCTTGTTGATCGCGACGATCACCTTGGAATCCTTCATCCCGGCAAGGTGCTGAATCGCACCCGAAATGCCGATGGCGATGTAGAGATCGGGCGCCACGACCTTGCCGGTCTGACCGACCTGCCAGTCATTCGGCGCGTAGCCCGAGTCGACCGCGGCACGGGACGCGCCGACGGCGCCGCCCAGCTTGTCGGCCAGCTTTTCCACCAGCTCGAACTGCTCCTCGGAGCCGAGGCCCCGGCCGCCCGACACGACGATGGAGGCGGAGGTGAGCTCGGGACGATCGCTCTCGGCAACCTTGTCCTCGACCCATTCGGAGAGGCCCGGATTCTCGGCGGCGTCGATCTTCTCGACGGATGCCGAGCCGCCCTCGCCCGCTGCATCGAAGGTCGAGGTGCGGATCGAGAGGATCTTCTTGGCGTCCCGGCTCTCCACGGTCTGGATGGCGTTGCCGGCGTAGACCGGGCGCTCGAACGTGGAGCCGTTCACGATGCCGGAGACGTCGGTGATGACCATCACGTCGAGCAGTGCCGCGACACGGGGCAGCAGGTTCTTGGCGCTCGTCGTCGCCGGCGCGCAGATATGCTCGTAATCGCCCGCGAGGCCGACGACGAGAGGTGCGGTCGCCTCGGGCAGGTTATGCCCGTAGGCCGCATCGGAGCAGCAGAGAACCTTGGAGACGCCGTCGAGCTTCGAGACGGCCTCGGCAGCGCCCTCGCACCCTTCGCCGGCGACGAGGACGGTCACGTCGCCGAGCTCCTTCGCCGCGGTCAGCGCCTTGGCGGTGGCATCGAGGACGAGGTCGGCGCCGGAGACTTCGGCAATGAGCAGAACAGCCATCAGAGAACCCCCGCTTCGTTCTTCAGCTTGTCGAGAAGTTCGTCGACCGACGCGACGGTGATGCCGGCCTTGCGCTCAGCGGGCTCGACCGTCTTCACCACCTTCAGGCGCGGCGCGACGTCGACGCCGTAATCCTCGGGCGTCTTCTGATCGAGCGGCTTCTTCTTCGCCTTCATGATGTTCGGAAGGGACGCGTAGCGCGGCTCGTTGAGCCGCAGGTCGGTCGTGACGATGGCCGGAAGTTTGACCTTCACGGTCTGCAGACCCCCATCGACCTCGCGGGTCACGGTCGCATCGCCATCGCCCAGCTCGACGTTGTTCGCAAACGTCGCCTGGCTCCAGCCGAGAAGCGCCGCCAGCATCTGGCCAGTCGCGTTCAGGTCGTTGTCGATCGCCTGCTTGCCGCAGATCACCAGCTCGGGCTTCTCCTCGTCGACGATGGCCTTGAGGATCTTCGCCACCGCGAGCGGCTCGATATCCTCGTGCACGTCGTCCGATGCGGTGACGAGAATCGCGCGATCCGCTCCCATCGCGAGGGCGGTGCGAAGCGTTTCCTGCGCCTTGGCCACGCCGATGGACACTGCGATGACCTCGTCGGCCTTGCCGGCCTCCTTCAGTCGGATCGCCTCCTCGACGGCGATCTCGTCGAACGGGTTCATGCTCATCTTGACGTTCGCAAGGTCAACGCCGGATCCATCCGACTTGACCCGAACCTTCACGTTATAATCAATTACCCGTTTCACGGGCACCAGGATCTTCATCCGGCTCTCCCTCCTTCTGTCGAGCGCAGGCCGCTCGCCTTGATCTTGGGGCAAGACTTAGCCTGCACCGGCCTCATGAAAAACCGCGAATATCGGCGAATGGCGCTGGAAACGCGACGTTTCCGGATGCTACCGCTAACGACTTGCGCCCGGCACCCAGAGGACGTCACCCACCCCGCCATCGTTGGCATGCCGTGCCGCGACGAAGAACCAGTCGCTCAGGCGGTTGAGATACCGCACGACCGGGCCGCTCACGCTCTGCTCGTCCGCGAGGGCGACGGCGATGCGTTCGGCCCGCCTCGCGACGGTTCGCGCGACATGCAGGTGTGCCGCGAGGGTGGAGCCGCCCGGAAGGACGAAACTTCGCAGGGGCGCGAGGTCCGCGTTCATCGCGTCGATTTCCGTCTCGAGCCGCGCGGTCTGCCTATCGGTGACGCGCAGGGGCGGATACTCCGCCTCCTCTTCTCCCGGCGCGGTCGGACGGCAAAGGTCGGCGCCGAGATCGAACAGATCGTTCTGGATCACCGTCAGGCGCTCGCCCATCTCCCCCTCCGCATGAAGGCGCGCGACGCCGATCGCGGCATTCAGTTCGTCCACGGTGCCGTAGGCCTCGACGCGCAGGGACGTCTTCGCAACGCGGGTGCCATCGCCAAGCGCCGTCTCGCCGCCATCGCCGCTGCGGGTGTAGATCTTGCTCAGAACGACCATGGTCTATCTCCGGATCAGGACGAACAGCAGGATGAGAACGACCGCGGCGAACTGCGCGAGGATGCGCAGGCGCATGATCTTGTTGGCGTTCCTGCGGTTGAACTCGCCGCCCTTGGCGAAGGTGCCGATCCCCACCGCGAGGATCGCGACGACCACGAGCCCGGCCAGGGCGATGGCGATGAACAGCGGATCGTCTCTCATGTCGGCCTCATGTCGAATGTTGACCCGCACGTAGCACCCATGCGGCGGACCGCCAGTGCGACCGATCAGCCGAGGGAAATGATCCTGTCGAGCGCCCGGCCGGGCAGGATGCGTCGCAAGACCCCCATCGCCTTCGTCGGGACCGTGACGGCATAGCGCGGCGCCGGGTTTCTCGCGCTCAGCGCCCGGCGAACTGCCTTCACCACCGCTTCGGGCGGCAGCTCGAACGTGTCCTTCCCGCGGCTTTCGTAGAGACGATTCAGCAGCGTTTCGCGGTACTGATCGGCGCGCGGCGAGGCTTCCCAGTCGATCCAGCGTTCGAAATGGGGGATGGAATTGACCCGGATCTTCGACGTGATCGGACCGGGCTCGATCAGGACGACCCGGATCGGTGTGTCGCGCATCTCGAGCCGCAGCACGTCCGTCATTCCCTCCAGCGCGAACTTGGTGGAAACGTAGGCCCCTCGCCACTTCATCGGAACGAGACCCAAGACGGAAGAACAGTTGAGAATGCGGCCCGACCCTTGCGCCCGCATGATCGGAAGCACCTGCCGCGTCAGCTCGTGCCAACCGAAGACGTTGGTCTCGAAGATTGCCCGAAGACCGTCCGTCGGCAGGTCCTCAAGGGCGCCCGGCAGTGCGAAGGCCCCGTTGTTGAAGAGCGCATCGAGCCGCCCGCCCGTTACGTCCGTCACATGGGCCACCGCGGAGGCGATGCTATCGGCATCGTCGTAATCGAGGCGGATCCCCTCCAGCCCCTCCTCCCTCAGCCGCTCTGCGTCCGCTTCCTGTCGGCAGGCCGCAAAGACGCGCCAACCATCGGCGTTAAGGCCCCGGGCCGTGGCCTCTCCGATGCCGGAGGAACAACCCGTGATGAGGATGGATCTCTTGGTCACTTGGAGCCTGAAACGCGAAAGGGTGGCGGGATCAGCCGCCACCCTCTACGCCCGGTTGCCTGACGGCAAGACGGTTCAGCCGATCTCGTCGAGGAAGCGGCGGGCCATGTAGCCTTCGCGACCGCCGGACATCCGGATCTTCGCCCATCCGGATGCGTCCTCGGAAACGAGCTCGACATCGGTGCCACGAACGAGGGAGTCGATGACACCGTGGCCGGTCGACGGACCGGATCTGACATTCACGCGGGAGCCGGAAACTTCCAGCATCTGGGCATCCGCGGCCGGGTCGGCGGCGAGCGCCTCCCAATCGCGATCAGCGTCGACAACGCCGCCCGCAGCAGCAAGGACGCGCCGCGTTTCGTCGGAAAGCTCAAGCGTGCCGCTGGGGTTGGCTTCGGCCTGAGCGGCGGAATCAGGCGCATCGGATGCGACAGCGGGCTTCGCCCCGACGGAGCCTTGAACCGCCGCCTGAACGATATTCCGGGCCTGATCGAGATCGGCCGGTTCGGCGCTGGCCTGAACGACGGGCGCGGCGAGGGCGGACGGTGCCGTGGCGGCACGGGTCACGTCGACATCACCGGTTTCCGGGACGATGAGCATCGCACCACCGAGGACGAGGAGCGTTCCTGCAACATACTTACCGAGCATTACTTTGCCTCCGCCTGGGTCGAACGTGCCTGGATGGAAAAATTATCGAACGCGTGTTTCTGCATTGTTGCCGTAATGTCCTGCCCCGCGAGACGGACGCTCCTTTTTCGTTACCCTTGTAGCCACCGAGAGGCTTCGCTACTCAGACCGTATGAGCGAGAGCGCCGACGAG
Source organism: Tropicimonas sp. IMCC34011 (assembly GCF_003390865.1). Classification (GTDB taxonomy): domain Bacteria; phylum Pseudomonadota; class Alphaproteobacteria; order Rhodobacterales; family Rhodobacteraceae; genus Tropicimonas_B. The sequence continues at coordinate 163,229 of NZ_QMEJ01000003.1, read as the reverse complement.
CCGGACCACCCTTCGCCGGCACTTGCCGAGCCGCTTCGCCGAGCCATCGGCGAGCGCTACTTGACGTATGCCCTTTCCACGATCATGAACCGCGCACTTCCCGATGCGCGCGACGGGCTGAAACCAGTCCATCGCCGTATCCTGTATGCAATGCGCGAACTTCGGCTGAGTTCCGCTGGAGGGTATCGAAAATCAGCGAAAATCAGCGGCGACGTGATGGGCAACTATCATCCGCACGGTGACAGCGCGATTTACGACGCGATGGCGCGCCTCGCGCAGGACTTCTCCATCCGCTACCCGCTGGTCGATGGCCAAGGCAACTTCGGCAGCATCGACGGAGACAACCCGGCGGCCGCGCGCTACACCGAAGCCCGCCTGACCGCCGCCGCGGAAGCCCTGATGGACGGCCTGACCGAGGATGCCGTCGATTTCCGGGACAACTACGACGGCACGCTCCAGGAACCCGTCGTCCTGCCGGCCGCCTTTCCGAACCTTCTGGCCAACGGATCCAGCGGCATCGCCGTCGGCATGGCGACGAACATTCCGCCCCACAACATCGACGAGCTTCTCGGCGCCTGCCTCCATCTGCTGAAGACCCCGGATGCGCGGAACGATACGCTGATGAGCTACGTCCAGGGCCCGGACTTCCCGACGGGCGGCGTCATCGTGGAGCCGCCCGCCAGCATGGCCGAAGCCTACCGGACCGGCCGCGGCGCGTTCCGCCTGCGGGCCCGGTGGGAGATCGAGGAACTCGGGCGCGGCCAGTGGCAGGTCGTCGTCACCGAGATCCCCTACCAGGTCCAGAAGTCGAAACTCATCGAACGGCTCGCCGAGCTGATCCAGCTCAAGAAGATCCCGATCCTCGCCGATGTGCGGGACGAGAGCGCCGAGGACGTGCGCGTCGTTCTTGAACCTCGCTCCCGCACCGTCGATGCCGACGTGCTGATGGGGATGCTGTTCCGCAACTCGGACCTCGAAGTGCGGTTCTCGATGAACATGAACGTGCTGATCGACGGGCGCACGCCGAAGGTCTGTTCGCTGAAGGACGTGCTGCGGGCGTTCCTCGATCACCGTCGGGACGTCCTTCTGCGCCGCTCGCGCCACCGCCTCGGCAAGATCGATGCGCGGCTGCACATTCTCGAAGGCTACATCGTCGCCTTCCTCAACCTCGACCGGGTGATCGAGATCATCCGCACCGAGGACGAGCCGAAGCCGGTCATGATGGCCGAGTTCGACCTGACGGAGACGCAGGCCGAGGCGATCCTCAACATGCGCCTGCGGTCGCTGCGCCGCCTCGAGGAAATGGAGCTGCGCCGCGAGCGCGACGAGCTGACCGAGGAGCGCGCCGGCCTGATGGACCTTCTCGGCAGCGAGGAGCTCCAGTGGCAGCGCATCGCCGCCGAGCTGAAGGAGGTCCGCAAGACCTTCGGCAAGAATAGCCCCGGCGGCGCCCGCCGCTCCGCAATCGCCGAGGCCAAGGCCGTGGCAGAGGTGCCGGTGGAGGCGATGATCGAGCGCGAGCCCGTCACCGTGGTCTGCTCGAAGATGGGCTGGATCCGGGCGATGAAGGGCCACGTCGCCGCCGATCAGCCGCTGAAGTTCAAGGACGGGGACGAGGGCCGCTTCGCGATCCATGCCGAGACGACGGACAAGCTGCTGCTCCTCGGCTCCAACGGGCGCGTCTATACCCTTCCCGTGACCTCCCTGCCTGGCGGGCGCGGGATGGGGGAGCCGGTGCGCCTCATGGTCGATCTGCCCAACGAGGCGGACATCACCGCGCTGCGGATCCACCGCAAGGGTCAGAAGCTCCTGCTCGCCTCGACCGCCGGCGACGGGTTCGTCGCCAATGCCGACGAGCTCCTCGCACAGACCAAGGCCGGCAAGCAGGTGCTGAACGTGAAGGCCCCGGCGGCTGCCGCGCTCTGCAAGGCCATCGACGGGGACCACGTCGCCGTCGTCGGAGAGAACCGCAAGATGCTGGTCTTCCCGTTGACCGAGTTGCCGGAGATGGCGCGGGGCAAGGGCGTGCGCCTCCAGAAGTACAAGGACGGCGGGATGTCCGACGCGACGACGCTGACGCTGGAGAACGGCCTGTCCTGGACCGATCCTGCGGGCCGGACGCGCACCGAGCGGGATCTCTCCGAATGGGTCGGCAAGCGCGCCGGTTCGGGACGCATGGCCCCCCGCGGCTTCCCGCGCGACAACCGCTTCAACTGAGCCGGCGCCTCCCCGCCTGACCGCCGGGTGACCCCATTGCCGCATCAGGCTGCGGGGCATACACGGATAAGTGACGCGGGAGGGATCGCGGCATTAGGATTGCCCCTGCGTCAGAAGCGATTTTCCGCGAAAGGCATTTCCGATGAGCGATACAGGTACGGAGCCCTCCTCCGCATTCGGGGACGCCCTCAAGGCGCAATACGATGGCGAGGGCGGCCCGCTCTTCTGGCTTGCGCTCAAGACCGGCTTTCTCACCCTCATCACGCTCGGTATCTATCGCTTCTGGGCCAAGACGCGGATCCGCCGCTATCTCTGGTCCTCGATCCGGCCCGGTGGTTCGCCGTTCGAATATACCGGCACGGGCCTCGAGATGCTGCTCGGCTTTCTCCTCGCGGTGGTGGTGCTGGCGGTCTATCTCGGCGTCTTCCAGCTGATCCTCTTCGCCGTCGGTCTCTCCATGTTCTCCGGCGGCACCACGGACGCGGCGATCATGGCGCAGATGGCGACGTCCCTGCTCAGCTTCGCCGCCGTGGCGCCGCTGCTGTTCTTCGCGCGCTACCGGGCACGGCGCTACCAGCTCGCCCGTACGCGCTGGCGCGGCATCCGGTTCGGGATCGAGAAGGGCGCCCTCGGCTATACCTGGCGCGCCGTTCTCTATGCCGTCGCCACAATCTTGAGCTTCGGTCTGCTGCTGCCGCTCATGACCTTCCGGCTCGAGAAGTACATGATCGACAGGACCTATTACGGCACGGCGCGCTTCGAGCAGCACGGCAAGTGGACAATGCTCTACCGTGCCATGCGCCAGATCTTCATCGCGCTCGCCATCCTGATTGCGGGCGCGGCCTGCGTCGGCTTCGGCACCATGCTTCCCCCCGGCCCGGCCGGCTATTCCTTCCTGACGGGCTTCGGCATGATGCTGCTGGCGGCCGGCTACGTCTGGATCTCCGTCGGCGCGGTCTCCTACTCCGTCCAGTCCTTCCGCCTCATGGCGGCCGAGAAGGAACTGGGCAACGGAATCCGCTTCGACGCGCAGCCAAGGACCGGCAGTGTCATCGGCATCTATATCGGCGGAACGATGCTGCTCGGCCTTTGCGTGACGGCGATCCTGATCCCGTTGATCATCGTGGCGGTCATGCTGGTCTTCGCCTCCGGAGGCTTCGAGCAACTTGCCTACGTGGACCAGGAGGTGGTCGGCCTCGGCCTCGTGATCCTGACGAGCGTCGCCTATGTCGGCGCCATTCTCATGGCCGGAGCGCTGGCCGTCGTCTTCATCACCCAGCCGATTTTGCGGCACTATATCGAGACGCTGACGATCCTGAACGCCGGCCGGCTCGATCTCATCACCCAGCGGGAGCGGGACGAGGTCGTGGATGCCGAAGGCTTCGCCGACGCCCTTGATATCGGCGCGGGCTTCTGAGCGGGATGACGGGGTCCTCTCTTCACGGTCAGACTTCGGTTCCGGCCCTCTTCCACGACGGCCGGACCGCCGGAGAGCGCGCCGTGCGCGCGGTTGCCGATGCCGGGTCCGGCCGGATGACGATCCTCGCCGAAAGCGGTGCGCCCCTCGCGATCTGGCCCTTGAAGGACGTCCGGCAGGTGCGCGACCCCGGATCGAAGGGCCACGGCGTCTTTCACCTGTCCGGGACGGACGAGGCGCGTCTGGTCGTGGAGGCGGCGCGCGACGTCGCCGCGCTCGCCGCGCTATGTCCAAACCGCAAGGCCAGCGCGACGCCGCCCGGAACCGCGCGCAGGATCCTGGTTCGCGGCGTTGCCGCCATCGGCGCCATCCTCCTGATCCTCTTCGTCATCCTGCCCCGCCTGTCGGACACCATCGCCCGCATGATCCCGCCCGACCGGGAGGAGCAGATCGGCACCACCGTCGTCGCACAGGTGGAGCGGGCCTTCGGCGCGCGCGGGGAGGACGCGATGTGCTCCACCGCCGAGGGCGATGCGGCGCTGCAAAAGATGCGGGATCGGCTGATCGCCGATCTCGACGTGCCCTACGATGTGAAGATCCGCGTCCTCGACAGCGGCATGGTGAACGCCTTTGCGGCGCCCGGCGGGCATGTCGTCATCTTCTCGGCACTGATCTATGCCGCCGAGAGCCCCGAGGAAGTGGCCGGGATCCTGGCGCATGAGCTCGGTCACGTCGCGTCGAGGGACCCTCTCCGGCTGACGCTGCGGGCCGCGGGCTCGGCCGGGATCCTGTCACTCGTCATCGGCGATTTCGCAGGCGGTGCCGCCGCCGCGGTGATTGCCGAGCAGGTGGCCTCCGCAGCCTATACCAGGGAGGCCGAGGCCGCGGCGGACCGCTTCGCGTTCGACATGCTGGCAGCGGCGGAACTTCCCTCCGAAGCCATCGCCCAGTTCTTCGACCGCCTGCGGGAGGAGCACGGGGACATGGGCGGTGTTCTGGAATACGTCGCCAGCCATCCCAGTCTCGCCGGCCGCGCCGAGGCGGCCCGATCTGCCGAAACGCAAGGCGATGCCTTCGCCCCGGTCCTGTCGGAGGAGGAGTGGCAGTCCCTCCGCGCGATCTGCGACCTGCCGGAGGACGACATGGACGAAGATGCGGGCACGGCCCCGCAGGAAGACGAATAAGGCAGCCCGCCCGGTCTTCTTATCCGTTATCCGGCTGGTGGGCGCCCCGCAGCCGCGCGGCTCGCCGCTTCACGAGGCCCTTGCGGCGCTTCTGATAGGCGGTAACGACAGGCAGGGAGAGGTAGAACGCGATGATCCCGGCGATGAGGCCAGGGAGCAGCCCTCCCACGAGATAGGGCAGGAAAACCTCGGAATAGAACCTGTGGAGCCCGAGCCAGTTCGCCTTGTCCGGCGTGAAGAGCGCGCCGAGATTGGCCCAGAGGTCCGACATCGCCCAAGCGAATTTCTCGAACAGCGAGTTGCGCACCTCGTCCTTGAACTGCGTGCCGAGGATGAAGTGCCCGAGCGTCAGGCTCACCCACGCGATGACGGGAAAGGTGATCGGGTTGCCGAAGAAGGTTGCGATGAGCGCGGCGAAGATGTTCGCCCGCAGGATCCGGCCGATGAGCAGCGCGAGCACGAAGTGAAGCCCGAAGAGCGGAGTGAAGCAGACGAACACGCCCGCGAAGATACCTCGTGCGATGCGCTCGGGCCGGTCCGGAATGCGGCTTACGCGGTGCTGGACGTACTGGAACGCGCGGCCGTAACCGCCGCGCGGCCAGATCGCTGACCATGCGATTCGGGCCCAGCTCCGCTTTTCTCTCCGCTTGAACACGTCCAGAGGGCCTCGTTCGATTGGGACCGGCGCATCATGCAGGTCCGCGTTCCAGGTTTCGCATCCGCGATATCTCTGCAACATCGCTATCGGCCTCAAGTGCCGTCACGACCATGTGCAGATGCTCCACGTCTCGCAGGTCCACATCAATCAGCAACCTGTAAAAGTCCGGTTTGCGATCAAGAAACTGCAGGTCCGAGATATTCGCCTTCTGCTCGGCCACAAGGGTGCAGATCCGGCCGAGCGCGCCGGTCGCGTTGGCCAGCACCAGCTCGAGACGAACGGTATAGACCGGCGGGTGGGGGCCCGAATGCCAGTGCAGGTCGACCCAGCGCTCGGCCTCCTCCTCGAATTCCACCAGGAGTGGGCAGTCGATGGCATGCACCACGACGCCGCGCCCACGATACGTGATGCCGACGATCCGCTCGCCCGGCACCGGCTGACAGCATGAGGCCCGCTGGGGCGTCTGGTCGGGCGCAAGGCCGAGGACGGCGCGGGTCTGGTCCACCGGCTCCCGCTCGCCGCCGCTGTCGGCAAGCTTCGGATAGAGCGTGGTCACGACGTCCCGCGCGGAGAGCTCCGCGCTGCCGAGACGCGCGAGAAGCGTGTCCGCATCGGGCAGGGTCAGCTTCTTCGCCGCCATGCGCAGGGCCTTGTCCGTCGCCGTCCGCCCGACCTGCTCGAAGGCCTGCCTGACGAGCTCCCGCCCAAGCTTTATGTATCGCTCGCGGTTCTCCTCGCGGAGGGAGCGGCGGATTGCGGACTTCGCGCGGCCCGTCGCGACGATATCGAGCCAGGTCGCCTGCGGTCGTTGCCCCTCGGCGGTGATGATCTCGCAGGACTGGCCGTTCTTCAGCCGCGTCCACATCGGAACCCGGATGCCGTCGATCTTCGCACCGACGCAGGAATCGCCGATCCGCGTGTGGATCGAGTAGGCGAAGTCGAGCGGCGTCGCGCCCTTCGGCAGCTTCACCACTTCGCCTTTCGGGGTGAAGCAGAACACCTGGTCGGAATACATCTCGAGCTTCACATGCTCGAGGAATTCCTCGTGATCGGTATCTCCGAAGCGGTCGTTCAGCGTGGACAGCCACTTGGCGGGGTCGACGGCGAAGGGGTTCTGCGCGCGGACACCGTCGCGGTAGGACCAGTGCGCGGCAACGCCCGCCTCGGCGACCTCGTGCATCTGCCGGGTGCGGATCTGCACCTCGACGCGCTTGCCGTCCCGGCCCGAGACCGTGGTGTGAATCGATCGGTAGCCGTTGGACTTGGGCTGGCTGATGTAATCCTTGAAGCGGCCCGGCACGGCAGACCAGCGGCGGTGGATCGCGCCGAGGACGGCATAGCAATCCCTCTCGGTATCCACGATGACGCGAAAGCCGTAGATGTCCGACAGGCGGGAGAAGCCCTGGCTCTTCTCCTGCATCTTGCGCCAGATCGAGTAAGGGCGCTTCGCACGGCCGAACACGTCCGCATCGATCTGCGCCTTCGAGAGTTCGAGCCGTATGTCGCTCGTGATCTTCTGGATCACGTCGCCGGTTTCGTTCTGAAGCCGCACGAAGCGACGCATGATGGATAGGCGGCCTTCGGGGTTCAGCACCTGGAAGGCGAGGTCTTCGAGTTCCTCCCGCATCGACTGCATGCCCATCCGCCCGGCCAGGGGGGCATAGATGTCCATCGTCTCGCGCGCCTTCTTCACCTGCTTCTCGTGGCGCTGGAAGCGGATGGTGCGCATGTTGTGAAGCCGGTCCGCCAGCTTCACCAGGATCACCCGCAGATCGCGGGACATGGCGATGAAGAGCTTGCGGAAGTTCTCCGCCTGCCGCGTTTCGGAGGAGGAGAGCTGGAGATTGGTCAGCTTGGTGACGCCGTTCACGAGATCGGCGATGTCGGCGCCGAACCGGTCGGAGATATCGGTCCAGTTCGCCCGCGTATCCTCGATCGTATCGTGCAGAAGGGCGGTCACGATCGTCGAATCGTCAAGCCGCTGCTCGGTCAGCAGCGCGGCGACGGCGACGGGATGGATGAAGTAGGGTTCGCCCGAATCGCGGAACTGACCCTCGTGCATGTCCGCGCCGTAAGCATATGCGGCGCGGATCAGATCGGTGTCGCTGCGCGGGTTGTACGCCTTTATGAGCTCGACGAGATCCTCGACGTCGAGGGACGCGCCGTGATGCGGCGCGGCCAGCGTATGGGCGCTGTCGCTCGTCTTACTTCTGCTCCTGCGCTTCCATCAGGGCGCGCAGCAGCTTCTCTTCGGACATGTCGTCATCGGCCGGACGGTCGGCACTGCTCTCGGAGCCCATGAGGAGAGACATGCTGTCCTCTTCGGGCTCGTCGACTTCGATCTGGGTCTGGTTGGACTCGATCATCCGCTCCCGCAGATCATCCGCCTGCTGGGTCTCGTCGGCGATCTCGCGCAGCGCGACGACGGGGTTCTTGTCGTTGTCGCGGTCCACGCTGGGCTTGCCGCCCGAGGAGATCTCACGCGAACGGTGCGCGGCGAGCAGGACGAGCTCGAAGCGGTTCGGGACCTTGTCGACGCAGTCTTCGACGGTAACGCGTGCCATGGAACGACTCTCCAGCGATCAGAGTGCGGAAAACGCGTCTCTAACGCCTTGCCGGCCGGTTTGCAAGGGAGAGGCTCATGGCTCGAGGTCCGCCCCGCGCGCCGGCGGGAAGGCTTCGGATCATGTCCGCCGGGGTCTGGCCCGTGACCGGATGGTGCCAGTCTGGCGCCGCCTCCGCCAGAGGCACGAGCACGAAAGGCCGATCCGCGATGCGCGGGTGCGGCAGGATGAGCTCGTCCGGTGCCTCGGCCCGCTGACGCTCTGGCGCCAGCTTGCGCCACCTTTGCCACTCTGAGCGTCCGGGCAGCACGCTGTCTCCCAGCCAGAGCAGGTCGAGATCGAGCGCCCTCGGCGCCCAGCGCCTGTGCCGCCGCCGCCCGAAGGCCGCCTCGATCTCATGGAGCGCGGCGAGGGCGTCCCGAGGTCCCATCGTCGTGCTGACCGTGACCACCGCGTTCACGAAGTCCGGGCCGGAGCCGGCGGGGAAGGCCGCGGTGCGATAGAGCCGGCTTCGACGCAGGATCACGAAGCCGCAGCGCTCCATCGCGCGCATGGCCGCCGTCACCGTCCGCGCGGGCGAACCGGCGCGCGATGCGGCATTCGATCCCAGTGCGACACCCCCAATTGTGTCGATAACGTGACGTTCATTGACTTGCAGCACCATGCGCTTTCCCTAGCTCTTGATCGTATGGGCAGACAAAGCCCCTTTTCGGTCTGCCACGCATTTTGAAAGGGCATTTGAATGTTTTACCGCGACGAGCGCCTCGCGCTCTTCATCGATGGCTCGAACCTCTATGCCGCGGCAAAGTCGCTCGGGTTCGACATCGACTACAAGCTGCTCCGCCAGGAGTTCATGCGCCGCGGCAAGCTCCTCAGGGCCTTCTATTACACCGCCCTTCTGGAGAACGACGACTACTCGCCCATCCGTCCCCTCGTCGACTGGCTGCACTACAACGGCTTCTCCATGGTGACGAAGCCCGCGAAGGAGTACATCGACAGCCAGGGCCGCCGGAAGGTCAAGGGCAACATGGATATCGAGCTGACAGTCGATGCCATGGAGCTGGCTCCGCGCGTTGATCACATCGTTCTCTTTTCCGGAGACGGCGATTTCCGGCCGCTGGTCGAGAGCCTCCAGCGCTCCGGAGTACGTGTGTCGGTGGTGTCCACCATCCGCTCGCAGCCGCCGATGATCGCGGACGAACTGCGCCGTCAGGCAGACAACTTCATCGAACTCGACGAACTGAAGGATGTGATCGGCCGCCCCCCGCGGGAGCCCCGCCCCGAACCGCAGGGCGCAGAGGCCCTGTCCCGGAGCTGACGGCAGGGGGAGATTGCCTCCCGTGACCACGGGCCATCCCCTCGCCGATCTCGCGATCCTGTTCCTCGCCGCATTCGGCGCGGCGACCATCCTTCCGTTTCAGTCCGAAATCGTTTTCGCCGCGCTGCAATCGGCCGGGACCGCCCCGCTATGGGTCATCATCGCGGTCGCGTCCGTCGGCAACACGCTCGGCTCGGTGGTCAACTACGTCATGGGCCTCGGCATCGAGCGGCTGAAGGGGCGGCGCTGGTTTCCCGCCTCGGAGGCGCAGCTGGCCCGCGCGCAGGACTGGTATTCGCGCTGGGGCATCTGGTCCCTCCTGCTGAGCTGGGCGCCGCTCGGGGATGCCATAACCGTCGCCGCCGGCATCTTCCGGACCCGGTTCGCGGTCTTCCTCATTCTCGTGGCCATCGCCAAGACCGGACGATACATCGTCTTCGCCGGACTCGTGGACGGCGCGATCAGGACGTTCGGCTGACGCCTTTACGGCAGGGCCCGGCGGCCTTACCTCTTGGGCCATGACCGAGATGCCCCGCCCCCCGCTCACCATCCATCTCGCCGCCCCGCGCGGCTTCTGCGCCGGCGTGGACCGCGCGATCAAGATCGTCGAGATGGCGCTCGAGAAATGGGGCGCTCCCGTCTACGTGCGGCACGAGATCGTCCACAACCGCTACGTCGTTGACGGCCTGCGGGAGAAGGGCGCGATCTTCGTCGAGGAACTCGAGGAATGCCCGGAGGATCGCCCCGTGATCTTCTCCGCCCATGGCGTCCCGAAGGCGGTCCCGGCCGAAGCCGCGCGGCGGGAGATGATCTTCGTCGACGCGACCTGCCCTCTCGTCTCGAAGGTGCATATCGAGGCGGCGCGTCATTCGGAGGAAGGTCTCCAGATCGTGATGATCGGCCATGCCGGCCATCCCGAGACGGTGGGCACGATGGGGCAGCTCCCGGACGGTGAGGTCCTCCTGGTCGAGACGCCGGCCGACGTGGCGACGCTGGAGGTGCGCGATCCCCAGCGCCTCGCCTTCGTAACCCAGACCACCCTCTCGATCGACGATACCCGCGAGATCGTGGAGGCCCTGACGTCGCGCTTCCCCGCCATCGTCGGGCCGCACAAGGAAGACATCTGCTACGCCACCACCAACCGCCAGGAGGCGGTGAAGGCGATGGCGCCGGCGATCGACGCGCTTCTCGTGATCGGGGCGCCGAACTCGTCGAACTCGAAACGCCTGGTCGAGGTCGGCGCTCGCGCCGGCTGCCGCTATTCCCAGCTCGTCCAGCGCGCCTCCGATATCGACTGGCGTGCCATCGAGGGGATCGAATCGCTCGGCATCACCGCCGGCGCCTCCGCCCCCGAGGTTCTGGTGAACGAGGTCGTGGACGCGTTCCGCGCGCGGTACGACCTCCGGATCGAACTGGTCGAGACGGCCGTGGAGCGGGTGGAGTTCAAAGTCCCCCGCGCCCTGAGAGAGCCCGCGTGAGAGCCGTCCCGCTCCCTGCGGCCCTCTTCGGTGCCGCGGGGCTCCTTCCATTCCTGTGGGGCCTGGCCTGCGCCCTTGTCCCCGCGCTGAACGACTGGGCCTATCTGTCCCTCGGCGGACGCTTCACCGCGCCCTACGTTGCCGTCTTCTACGGCGTCGTGATCCTCTGCTTCATGTCCGGCGTGCTCTGGGGCTTCGCAGCGCGAGACGCCGGTGCCCAGTGGCACTGGTACGCCCTTTCGGTCCTCCCGGCCCTCTGGGCCTTCTTCTTCACAGGCGGCGGAGGGGCGGATGCCGCGCGGGCCGTGATCGCAGGTTTCCTCGCCCTTCTGCTCCTAGACTGGCTCTACCAGCGCGCCGGTCTGGCGCCCGGATGGTGGATGACCCTGCGCATTCCCTTGACGGCAATCGTCACGATCAGCCTCGGCCTCGTCGCCGCGCTGGCCTGACGGGCTGGACGCCGCGTCGCTCCCGCTCTATCCCCCGCGCCATGCCTCATCTTTTCGCCTTTACCGACGGAGCATGCTCCGGAAATCCCGGCCCCGGCGGCTGGGGCGCCCTACTCCAGGCAAAGGAGGGGGAAGAGGTCGTGCGGGAAAAGGAGCTTAAGGGCGGCGAGGCCAACACGACCAACAATCGCATGGAGCTTCTGGCCGCGATCCACGCGCTCGAAAGCCTCAAGCGTCCGACCCGCATCACCGTCGTGACGGACAGCGCCTACGTGAAGAACGGCGTGACCGGCTGGATCCATGGCTGGAAGCGCAACGGCTGGCGCACCGCCTCCAAGAAGCCGGTGAAGAACGAGGAGCTCTGGAAGCGCCTCGACGCCGCGCAGCATACCCATGACGTGACGTGGGAATGGGTGAAGGGCCATGCCGGCCACCCGGAGAACGAGCGGGCGGACGAGCTGGCCCGCGCCGGGATGAAGCCGTTCAAGCCCTGATGGACGCGAGGCGCACCGCCTCCGTTTCGGGCACGCCCTCATCGGTGCCCGGCGAGAAGACGGCGACCGTCACCGGCGCCGCAAGATCGGCAAAGCGGTAGACGGCACAGCTCCCGATGGGCCCGCCGCCCGAATGACCGACGGCCCGCCCGAGCCTCGCGACCTCACCCGACATCAGGCCGAGCGCGTAGCCATGCCGCGTCCAGGGGCGGCCCGGAATGCCATCCCCGAGCGGATGGCGCCGTAGCATCCGCTCCAGCGTCTCCGGTCGCAGGAGCCCGCCTCCGAGAATGCCGTCCATCATCCGCGCGGCATCCGCGGCCGTGCCGACGAGGCAGCCGTGATAGACCCACCCCGGATCGTAACCGTCCGCGCTCCAATGCAATTGTGCGAAGTCGTCGGCGTCCGCGAGGCGCATGGTCTCGAGGCCAAGCGGACCCGCGACGAGGGTTCGGAGCGCCTCTGCGAGCGTCCCTCCCGTCACGTCCGCCACGATGCGGCCGGCGAGCATGTAGCCGATGTTGGAATAGCGCCAGCCTTGCCCCGGCGGATAAACGAGCGCCCCGGCCCCGGCGCGGCGCAGCAGCTCCTCCCGCGGCCACGGCGGCTCCCTGCGGGCAACGGCCTCGCGATACTCCGGCAGGCCGCCGTAATCGGGCAGGCCGGCACGATGCTGAAGAAGCTGGGCCATGGAGAACGGCTTGCCAGGAAGCCGCGCCTCGATGTCGAGCCTGCCCGCTTCGTGAAGCTTCAGCGCGGCAGCGGCAATCGCGGTCTTGGTGACGCTGAACCACGGGAAGAGCGCGTCCGCCGCGCCCCTGCACTCCGTTCGCCCAGCGGCAACCCACGCGGCCGGCAGGTCCGCGGGCGCCGTCATCTCAGCCGATCCGTCCCGGCAGGACGAGGCCGCGCAGGACCTCCTCCGCGGCAAGCGGCTTCCGGCCTTCGCGCTGAACCTCCAGAACCTCCACGGCCCCGGTCCCGCAGGCAATCGTGAAGCCCGCCATGACCTGACCCGGTTCGCCGTCACCCTGATGCGCGCGGGAGCGCAGGAGCTTCACGCGCTCTCCCTCGATCTCGGTCCAGGCGCCGGGGAAGGGAGACAGGCCGCGGATCTGCCGGTCCACCTCTTCGGCCGGGCGGGACCAGTCGATCTTCGCCTCGGACTTGTCGATCTTTGCCGCGTAGGTGACGCCGTCCTCGGGCTGCGGCAGCGGGGTGAGGCCCGCCAGCCCGTCGAGCGCCGCGACGATCGCCGTGGCGCCGATCCCGGCCAGCCGGTCATGCAGGTCGCCGGCCGTATCGGTCGGGCCAATGGGGGTTTCCTGACGCAGAAGGACCGGGCCGGTATCGAGCCCCGCTTCCATGCACATGATGCAGACACCCGTCGCATCGTCCCCGGCCATCACGCTGCGCTGGATGGGCGCCGCCCCGCGCCAGCGCGGCAGGAGCGAGGCATGAATGTTGAGGCAGCCGCGCTCCGGCGCGTCCAGGATCGCCCGCGGCAGGATCAGGCCATAGGCCACCACGACCGCGACCTCCGCGCCGAGCTCGGCGAAGCGCGCCTTCTCCTCTTCGGGCTTGAGGGACACCGGATGGCGCACCTCGATGCCGGCCTCTTCGGCACGGCGGTGGACCGGCGTCGGACGGTCCTTCTTGCCGCGGCCCGCGGGGCGGGGCGGCTGGGTGTAGACAGCGGCGATATCGTGCCCCGCCTCGATCAGCGCATCGAGCGCAGGGACCGAGAAGTCGGGCGTTCCCATGAAGATCAGTCTCATGCCGTCCGCTTCTCCGCGCGCTTGAGGAGCATCTGCCGCTTCGTGCGGCTCAGACGGTCAAAATACATCTTCCCGTCCAGATGGTCGATCTGGTGCTGCATGGAGGTCGACCAGAGCCCGACGAGGTCGCGCTCCTCAATCTCCCCCGCCGTGTTCAGGAAGCGGACCGTGACCGCCCGCGGCCGCTCCACCTTGGCGGAAACGCCGGGCAGGCAGGGGCTCGCCTCGTCATGGGTCCGGGGCTGGATGGAGGAATGGAGGATCTCGGGGTTGATCATCCGGATCGCTTCGCCCCGCGCCTCGGAGGCGTCCACCACCGCAAGGCGCAGCATGACGCCGATCTGGGGCGCGGCGAGGCCGACGCCCGGCATCGCCTCCATCGTGTCCACCATGTCGCCGAGGATAGTCCGGATCTCGTCCGTCACCCCGGCGACAGGGTCCGCGGCCGTCCTGAGCCGCCGGTCGGGCCAGCGCAGGATCGGCCGGACGCTCACTCGGCCGAGGCCGCTTCGAGGCGTTCACGCTCGGCCGGGTCGATCCGGTCGAGGATGAGCTTGCCGTCGAGATGGTCGATCTCGTGCTGGGCAACGCGGGCCTTCGCGCCGGACAGCTCCTCGGTCTGGCGATTGCCGGAGAGGTCGGTCCAGGCCAGCGTGACCGTTTCGGGGCGCTCGACGGAGGCGGTGATGCCAGGAATGGAAAGGCAGCCCTCGTCCTCGGAAGCCGTCTCGGACCCCTGCTCGGTGATCTCGGGATCGATGCAGACATAGGGCTGCCGGCGGCCGCCGTCCTGCCAGTCGGACGTGTCCATCACGAACATGCGCGCCTCGCGGCCCACCTGCGTCGCGGCAAGGCCACGGCCCGGCGCGGCATACATGGTCTCGAGAAGGTCGGCGGCGAGGATCTGAAGATCGCTCGTCACGCCGCCGCTCTCGGGGGCGGCCTTGGCGAGACGGGGATCGGGGTGGTTCAGAATGGGAAGTATCATGCGTTGTCCTTCATATTGAGGCGGCGGGCATCGTGCCTGCCAGTATTGTGACGGGGTCGGGCGCGCCCGACATCATCGCTTCGAAACAGGCCCTGCCGTACACGGGTCGAGCCCGGCGCGAGCACAAAATGCCGACATGCGCCCGCCAGCCGGCGACCTCGCCGGCCTTCGGTCCGGCGTTGTTCGGCCCGCGATCCCCGGCCACGGCAACCACCGCAGAACCGAGGCGCAAAGGCCGGATTCGAGGCTCCGGCGGCATCAGGCGCGGGCCATTTCCCGCTTCAGCTTTTGCATCCGGCGGGTAATCATCTGGCGCTTCAGCGGCTTGAGGTAGTCGATGAAGAGCCTGCCGTCGAGGTGGTCGATCTCGTGCTGGACACAGACGGACCAGAGTTCGTCGAACTCGGCCTCCTGAGCCTTGCCGTCCCTGTCCATCCAGCGCACCTGCACCGCGGCCGGACGCTCGACATCGGCGAACTGTTCCGGGATCGACAGGCACCCCTCCTCGTGCACGCGCCGCTCGTCGGACCTGGCCACGATCTCGGGGTTGAACATCACGGTGGGCTGCGGTGCGGCCCCCTCGTCCTTGACGCAGTCCATCACGATGAGCCGCGTCATGACGCCGATTTGCGGCGCGGCGAGGCCGATGCCGGGAGCATCGTACATCGTCGCAAGCATGTCGTCCGCGAGTGTCCGCAGATCATCGGTGATGTCCGCGACGGGCGCGGTCACCTTCTTGAGCCGGGGATCCGGGTGGATGAGGATCGGTCTGATCGCCATGCCGCACGATTTAGGGGATGCCCGGTGGACAAGCAAGGTCGGGGCGGCGCCGGGACGTCGCGGGAGGTCTCGGGGCCGGGTCCTCGAGGACCGAAACGCGGGCCGGAGCTGTCCACGGAGAGACCGGAGCCCTGCCCGGCAGACAGGGGGGACTTGCCGGAAAGATGAACGTGCGGCGGCCCTGTTCCCAGAGGAAACCGTTGCCAGCGGGCGCGGCACTTGCGATCCTCCGCGCCGAGAGCGGCGCCCGGCCTTTCTGGCGCGGCCCGGATCATGGGAGGATCCGCCATGCTTCGCCCCATCCTTGCAACCTTCGCACTTGCCGCGCTGACCACGGGCGCCCTTGCGCAGGGACCGTCCGATGCGCCGCCGATCCCGGAGCGGCGCATTGTGGTCGAGGAGGGCACGGACTTTCCGGGCGGCGATCTGCGTTCGATCTTCGACACCACGTTCGAGGCGTGCCAGAGCGCCTGCGCGGCGGATGCCGAATGCGGCGCCTTCACCTTCAACACGCGCTCGAACTCGTGCTTCCCGAAACGATCGGTGGAGGGGCGGGCGCCCTATGAGGGCGCGCTCTCCGCGCGGCTCGTCGAGGCCGGCGCGGGCACCATCGCGCTGGCGGAGCGCAGGGCGTCGGATCTCGGCGATCTGCCCCGAAGCGACCTGGAGGCGGCACGGGAGGAGGCCCTCGCCCTGCCCCGCCGCTATCCCGCGACAGAGCGAGACGTGCCCGAGCTGATCGCTCTGGCGGCCGACGCGCGGAGCCGGAACGACACCGCAGCCGCCCTTGCCCTGACCGGCGAGGGGGCGGCGCGGACCGATCGCGCCGATCTCTGGCTCGACCATGCGAAGGCAGCCCTGGCTGCGGCGCAGGAAGACGACAATCCGCGGCAATACGCCCGGACAGCCATCAACGCCGCGCTGAACGCCTACCTGCGTTCGGACGAGCCTTCCCTCGGCGCCGCGGCGCTCGACACCCTCGCAGACGCGCTTGAGCAATCCGGCCGGGGGCGCGACACGATCCCGGTCCGTCGACTGGCGGGAGACCTCGCCCCCGACGAGGCGCGCGAGTCCGCCCTGAACGAGGCCATAGGCCAGTTCGGCTTCCGCATCACCGAAACGCGGGCCGAGAGCGATCCGGCCATGCCGCGGATCTGCGCCACCTTCTCCGACTCCCTCGCGCGGGGCGTCGATTTCGAACCCTACGTCCAGGTTCCGGGCACGTCGGTCACGGTCGAGGCCGAGGATCGGGACCTGTGTCTCGAGGGCGTCTCCCACGGAGAACGCTACAGCATCACCTTCCGCGCCGGTCTTCCCGCCGAAGACGGACAGACCATGGCCAAAGACGCGACGGTCACCCTCTACGTGCGGGACAGGACACCCGGCGTGCGCTTTCCGGGGCGGGCCTACGTGCTGCCGAAGACAGGCGATCCGGGCCTGCCGGTGGTCACGGTCAACCTCTCCGAAATTGACCTGACGCTCTACAGCATTCCGGATCGCAACCTGCGCGAACTGATGGTGGACGACCTGTTCGGCCGCAACCTCCAGCCGTGGAACGAGGAGGAGCTGCAAGGCACCCTCTCCGACTTGGTCTGGTCCGGTACGGGCGAGGTGGGCGAGGAGCTGAACGCGGACGTGACCACGCGGCTGCCCATGGGCGAGGCCATCGGCGCCCTGCCCGCCGGCCTCTATGCGCTGCAGGCAAAGGTTCCGGGCGCCGATCCCTACGATACGCCGCCCGCGACGCAATGGTTCGTCATCTCCGATATCGGATTGGCGACATATGAGGGGACGGACGGCACCCATGTCTTCGCCCGCTCGCTGGCCGAGGGAACACCGGCGGAGGGGCTGTCCGTTCAGCTCGTCTCCAGGTCGAACCGGGTTCTCGGCGAGGCGGAGACGGATGGCGCGGGTCACGCGGTCTTTGCGCCGGGCCTGTCGCAGGGCCGGGACGGGGCGGCGCCGGCTCTCGTCGTGGCCGAGGCGAGGACGGACGGAGGGGCCGAGGACATGGCGTTCCTCTCCCTCACCGATCCCGAATTCGACCTCGCCGATCGTGGCGTCGCCGGGCGCGACGCGCCGGGGCCCCTCGATGTGTTCCTGACCACGGACCGGGGCGCCTACCGCGCCGGCGAAACGGTGCATGCAACGGCCCTCGTCCGGGACGGACAGGCGGACGCGGTCCGTGATCTGCCGCTCACCGCGATCCTGATCCGGCCCGACGGCGTCGAGTACTCCCGCATCGCCTCCACGGACGGTGTCGCCGGCGGGCATGTCTTCGATCTTCCCGTCGCAGCGGCAGCGCCGCGCGGCACCTGGCGGCTCGATATTCATGTCGATCCGGATCGGCCGTCCCTTGCGAGCCAACCCCTGCTGGTGGAGGACTTCCTGCCCGAGCGGATCGACGTGACGCCCAGCCTGCCGGACGGGCCCCTCGCGCTGGACGGGCGGCCGCCGCTCCGGGTCCAGGCGGACTACCTGTTCGGTGCGCCGGGGGCGGACCTGTCCGTCGAGGGCGAGGTGCTCATCGCCGCGAGACGGACGCTGGACGATTGGCCGGGCTACGTCTTCGGGCAGCCCGATGACAGCTTCTCCGGTCGTGCGGCCTCCCTCGCGCCGGCCCGGACGGGCGCGGACGGGGCGGTGGCGATCCCCCTCGAGTTCCCCGATTTCGTGCCGCCGCCGCTTCCGCTCGAAGCGCGGGTGACGGTGCGCGTGACCGAAGGGTCCGGGCGCCCGGTCGAGCGACGGATCACGGCCCCCATCGAGCGCGAGGCGCCGGTGATCGGCATCCGAACGCGCTTCGACGAGACGGCCCCGGAGGGTGGCCCCGCCGGGTTCGACGTGATCGCGGTCGGCCCCGAAGGCGCACCGGTTCCGATGCAGGCGGAGTGGGCGCTGAACCGCCTCGAAACGCAGTACCAGTGGTATTCCGAATACGGCGACTGGTCCTGGGAGCCGGTGACGCGCCGGGTGCGGGTCGCAACCGGACAGGTCGCGCTCGGAGAGGAGCCTGCCGGCATAGATGCCCCCGTCGAATGGGGGCAGTACGAGCTGGTGGTGGAGCGAACGGACGGGGCCTATGCCGCCGCCTCCGCGGAGTTCAGCGCAGGGTGGTATGCCGCGGCCGACGCCTCCGAGACGCCGGACATGCTCGAAGTCTCGCTCGACCGGGAGCGCTATGCCGAAGGCGACACCGCGCGCCTGCGCATCGTGCCGCGCTTCGACGGCACCGCCCTCGTGACGGTGCTGACGAACCGTTTGGTCGGGATGGAAACCGTCGCGGCGAAGGCCGGGGAAGAGACCGTCATCGAGCTTCCGGTGACGGAGGAATGGGGCGCCGGCGCCTATGTCGCGGCGTCCCTCGTGCGGGGCGTGTCGGAAACGGAAGGCCGCGATCCGGTGCGCGCGCTCGGCCTTGCCCACGCCTCCGTCGATCCCGGATCCCGTGCGCTCGCGGCAACCATCGAGGCGCCGGAGACGGCGCGCCCGCGGACGCCACTCGACGTTGCCCTGAGCGTGACGGGGGTCGCCCCCGGCGAGACCGCCTATGCCACGATCGCCGCGGTCGACCAGGGTATCCTGAACCTCACCTCCTTCGAGGCGCCGGACCCGCGCGAGTACTATTTCGGGCAGCAGCGCCTCGGCGTGGCCCTGCGTGACATCTACGGCCGCCTGATCGACGGGCGGACGGGAGAGATGGGCGCGCTCCGATCCGGCGGCGATGCGATGGCGCAGCTGCGAATGCAGGCGCCACCGCCGCAGGAGGAACTGGTCGCCTATTTCTCCGGCCCCGTCGAAGTCGGCGAGGACGGCACGGCCCGCGCGACGTTCGACATGCCGAGCTTCAACGGACAGGTGAAACTGATGGCCGTCGTATGGTCGGCGTCGGGTGTGGGGTCGGCCGAGGCCGAGGTTCTGGTGCGCGATCCGGTGGTGGTGAATGCGGGCCTGCCCCGCTTCATGGCGCCGGGGGACACGTCGCGCCTGCGGCTTGAGGTCACTCATGCGGAGGGGCCCACAGGCACCGCCCGGGTCAGGGTTACGGCGGAGGGAGCGTCGCTCGATCTGCCCGATGATTTCGGTGAGGTCGAGCTGGCCGAGGGGCAGTCGCGCGTGATCGAGATCCCGGTGACGGCCGGCGATCCGGGTCTGGCGACGATCGAGGTCTCGCTCCTGCCACCCGGCGCCGAGACCTGGCTGGACAAGCCGCTGACCCTGCCGGTCGAGGTGAACGATCCCGAGATCGCACGCCGCACCCGCCTCTCCCTCGCGCCCGGCCAGACGCTGACGCTCGGGGCCGACGCCTTCGCCGGGTTCGTCCCCGGCACCGGCACCGCGACCGTCGCGCTGGGTCCCGTTGCCCGGTTCGATGCGCCGGGTCTTCTGACGGCGCTCGGCCGATACCCCTACGGCTGCACTGAGCAGGTGGTGAGCGCCGCCATGCCGCTGCTCTACTTCTCCGAGATGGCGTCGATGCTGGATCTGCCGGGGCAGGAGCCGGTGCAGGAGCGGATCGAGAGGGCCGTGACGCGCACCCTCGCCCGCCAATCCGCCAGCGGCGGTTTCGGGCTGTGGCAGCCGGTGGACGGCAATCTCTGGCTGGGTGCCTATGCGACGGACTTTCTCTCCCGCGCCCGCGCTGGCGGGATCGACGTTCCGGAGGAAGCCTTCACCCGCGCCCTCGACAATCTTCAGAACCAGGTCAACATCGCCCCCGATTTCGACGCCGACACGAACGAGGGCGGAGCCGATCTGGCCTATGCGCTCATGGTCCTGGCGCGGGAGGGCAAGGCCGCCATCGGCGATCTGCGCTACTATGCCGATGCAAAGGGGCGGGACTTCGGGACACCCCTCGCCGCGGCCCAGATCGGCGCGGCGCTGGCGATGTATGGCGACCCGGAGCGCGCGGATGCAATGTTCGCCCGCGCCGCCTCGATGCTGGACCCGGTAGAGGAGCCGGAGCGCGCGGTCTGGCGGAGCGATTACGGCACAAGCCTGCGCGACGCGGCCGGCGTTCTCGCCCTTGCCGCCGGCGCCGGGAGCGAGGCGGTCGACACGGACGCCCTCGCTGCCCGTGTCACGGCGCCGGGCCGGACCCGATCGACGCAGGAAGCCGTGTGGACGCTCCTGGCCGCCCGGGCGGTCGGCGATGCCGTCGCCGCCTCCGGCCTCGAGGTGAACGGCTCCCCCGCGGGCGATGCCCTTGTCCGGGTGCTGGAGGACGACGCGGCCCGCTCCCCCCTGACCGTCACGAATGGCGGCAGCACCGAGACGGACATCACGCTCACGGCCTTCGGCGTTCCGGAGGCGGACGAGCCGGAGGGCGGCTCCGGCTACCGGATCGAGCGGGAGTACTACACGACCGAGGGTGCGCCCGCCGATCCGTCCACCGTGGCGCAGGGGGAGCGGCTCGTCGCCGTCCTGACCGTGACGCCCTTCGGGGATCAGGAAGCGCGGCTGATGGTCGACGATCCGCTGCCCGCCGGCTTCGAGATCGACAATCCGAACCTCCTCCGCGGTGGGGACATCCGGGAACTTCCCTGGCTGGAGCCTGCCGAGACGCAGCATGCGGAGTTCCGGGAGGATCGGTTCCTCGCGCAGGTGGACTGGCGGTCCGGCGATCCGTTCCGCATCGCCTACATCGTCCGCGCCGTCTCCCCCGGCACCTACCGTCACCCCGCCGCGCTGGTCGAGGACATGTATCGGCCCGAGTTCCGCGGGCGCACCGGCGTTGGAACCGTCACGGTGACCGAGTGAGGAAAGCCGCCCTTGGCCTTGCGGGTCTCGCCCTCGTGCTGGGCCTCGGGGCGGGTCTGCGGGACGGGCTCGATCGCTGGGTGGATCGTACGGTCCTGCCGCCCCTGACGGCCGAGCTGTCCCGGGAAGTGCTGGACCGCGAAGGCCGCCTGATGCGCGCCTATACGGTGGCGGACGGGCGCTGGCGCCTGGGGGCCGGCGCGCCCGACGTCGATCCGCTCTACATCGCGATGCTGACCGCCTACGAGGACAGGCGGTTCCGCGATCACCCCGGCATCGATGCCCGCGCCATGCTCCGCGCGGCCCTCTCCGCCGTTAAAGCGGGCCACGTGGTCTCAGGCGGCTCGACCCTGACGATGCAGGCGGCGCGCCTTCTGGAGGAGAGCGGGACGGGGCGGTGGGCCGGCAAGATCAGGCAGGCCCGGGTGGCGCTTGCCCTGGAGCGGCGAATGTCCAAGGACGAGGTTCTGCGCCTCTATCTCGACCGGGCGCCGTTCGGCGGGAACCTCGAAGGCGTGCGCGCGGCGACGCTGGCATGGTTCGGCAAGGAGCCGCGCCGCCTGACCCCGGCGGAGGCCGCGCTCCTCGTCGCTCTGCCGCAATCCCCTGAGGCCCGCCGCCCGGACCGCGATCCCGCTGCCGCGCGCGCCGCCCGAGACCGGGTCCTGCTGCACGCGGTCCGGGCGGGTGTGCTGAACGCAGAGGCCGCGGAGGCGGCGATGCGAAGCCCCGTGCCCACAAGGCGTCGCGCCTTCCCCGCCCATGCGCCGCATTTGGCGGATCGGCTCAGGGGCGAAGATCCATCGGCGCAGACGATACGCACCTCCCTCGACCTCGACCTGCAGACCCGCCTCGAGACCCTCGCCACGCGCGCCGCACGGGACGGGGGCGACCGGCTGTCCGCGGCAATCCTCGTGGCCGATCATCGTACCGGCGAGGTCCTCGCCAGCGTCGGTTCCGCCGGATACCTCTCGGTGCGCCGCGGCGGCGCGGTGGACATGACGCGCGCCGTCCGCTCCCCCGGGTCGACGCTGAAGCCGCTGATCTACGGCCTCGCCTTCGCCCGCGGCCTCGCTCATCCCGAGACGCTGATCGAGGACCGCCCCACCACCTTCGCCGGCGGCTATGCCCCGACCAATTTCGACGGCGCCTGGCGCGGCACGATCCGCGTGCGGCAGGCCCTTCAGCTCTCGCTCAACATTCCGGCCGTTGCGCTGACCGAAGCCGTCGGCCCCGCTCGCCTCCTCGCGCATCTGCGCCGCGCCGGGGCCTCCCCTCGCCTGCCCGGCGGCGAGCCCGGTCTTGCGGTGGCCCTGGGCGGCGTGGGGCTCTCGCTCGAGGACCTAGTGCGCCTCTACGGGGCGCTGGGGCGCGGCGGACGGGAGATGCCGCTGAGCTACGGTACAGCCGTGCCGTCGCAGGGGCGTGAGGTGCTGCCCGAGGGCGCAGCCTGGCAGGTGGGGCATATCCTCTCCGGCATCGCACCGCCCCCGGCCGCCCCGCGCATCCGCCTCGCCTACAAGACCGGCACGAGCTACGGCCACCGGGACGCCTGGGCCATCGGATATGACGGGCGTCACGTGATCGGGGTCTGGCTCGGGCGGCCGGACGGAACGCCGGTGCCGGGCGCATTCGGCGGCGATCTCGCCGCGCCGATCCTGTTCGAGGCGTTCGGGCGCCTGAAACCCCGGACGGACCCCCTGCCCCAGCCGCCGTCCTCCGTGCTTCTCGGACCGGATCTTCCCGCGCCCCTTCGCCGCTTCGGAGCCGAAGGGGGGCCGGAGGCGGACGCGCCGCAGCTGTCTTTCCCGCGCGATGGAACGGAAATCGAGGCAGAGGGACTGCTGGTTCTGAAGGTGCGTGACGGGACGCCGCCCTTCACGTGGCTGGCAGGCGGCGCGCCCGTCGCGACCGGGGAGCACCGCCGGGAAACCGTGATCGACGCGCCCGGCCCAGGGTTCCTGTCCCTCTCGGTGATCGACGCGGAGGGGCGAGCCGCGCGGGCGGAAGTGTTCCTGAGGTAGGCGGGGCAGGCCCTAGTCAGACCGGCCGTTCAGCCGGGCCTCGGCCGTCTTCGATCGCCCTACCCGGCCGCCTTCCGCAACGCCTGATCGAGCGCCGCCGAGAACCGCGCGCGGTCCGCCTTGGAGAACGGGCGCCCGCCCCCCTGCCGCAAGGGATCGGCCGAGCGCAGGTCGGTCATGAGGTCCCGCGTCGCGAGGACGTTGCCGATGTTGCGCTCCGTCAGCGCCTCGCCGTCCGGCTTGAGGACCGCCGCGCCGCGGGCCACGCAATCGGATGCGAGCGGAATATCCGCGGTCACCACGATATCGCCCTTCCCCGCGCGCTCAGAGATCCAGCGATCCGCGACGTCGAGCCCCTCATCCACATACACCACCTCGATCAGAGGATTGGCCGACGGCCTGAGCCCGCCGTTGCAGACGATCTTCATCTCGGCCCCGTGCCGCGTGGCCGCCCGCTCGCATTCGGCTTTCACGGGGCAGGCATCCCCGTCCACGTAGATGGTCACGGCAGCAGGGCCGCGGCGTGGAAGGCCAGGTGATCCTCGATGAAGGACGAGACGAAGAAGTAGGAATGGTCGTAGCCCGGCTGCATCCGGAACGTCCCGTGCTGGCGCTTCGATGCGATCGCTTCGGCCAGCGCCTCCGGCTTCAGCTTGTCGAGGAACTGATCCTGCGTCCCCTGGTCGACGAGCACCGGTCCGTTGAAGCCGACATCGCGCATCAGGAGCGTCGCATCGGCCTTCGCGTGGGCCGCCGGATCGTCACCGAGATAGGCGGCGAGCTGCCGCTGCCCCCATTCGGACTGCGTCGTGTGCGCCATCGGCGCGAACGCGGAGACGGAGGCGAAGCGGTCCTCCAGCGTCATCGCGAGGGTCAGCGCGCCGTGCCCGCCCATGCTGTGCCCGGTGATGGACTGCCGGTTCTTCTCGATCGGGAAGCGATCCACCACGAGACGGGGCAGCTCCTCGGCGACATAGGTTCGCATCTGGAAATGCTCGGCCCACGGCCCCTCGGTCGCATCGACGTAGAAGCCCGCGCCCTGCCCCATGTCGAAGCTCTCGTCATCGGCCACGCCCTCGCCGCGCGGCGAGGTGTCCGGAAAGACGACGGCAATGCCGTGCCGGGCGGCGAAGGCCTGCGCGCCGGCCTTGGTCATCGCGTTTTCATGGGTGCAGGTCAGGCCGGAGAGAAACCACAGGACCGGCACCTTGCCGAACTCCGCCTGCGGCGGTTGGTAGAGGCCGAAGGTCATCTCGGTTCCGGTCGCCTCCGACGTGTGCCGGTACACCCCCTGGCAGCCGCCGAAGCTGCGGTTCTCGGACAAGGTTTCCATTACGCGTCGCTCCATCCCGATATCACCCTTCGCGGCGTAACGACCGTCCGCCTGCCGGGCAAGCCTCAGCCCGCCGCGGCGAGGGCGACAATCGCAGGAATGGTGAGAATCGAGGCGATGGTGGAGACGAGGATCGCCGTGGACGCACGAGCTGGCGCGACCTTGTAGTGCTGCGCGAGCATGTAGACGTTGCCGGCGACCGGCAGCGCGGCGGCGGAGATCATCACGCCCGCCGCGTAGCGATCGACCTCGAAGACGACCAGCGCCATGACAGCGACCGCCGCGGGATGGAGCAGAAGCTTGCAGACCGAGAGCCAGGTGGCGACGCTGAGCCGCTCCGCGCTTTTGTGCGCCAGGGATCCGCCTATGACGAAGAGCGCGCAGGGCGTTGCCGCCGCCCCGAGGATGCGGACGATCTCCGCCACGGGATCCGGCAGGGGCACGCGGAGCCCCGCGAGGATGAAGCCCACGCCGATGGCGACCACCATCGGGTTGCGGAAGGGTTCGAGAAGCGCGCGTCCGATGACGGCCGGCGTCAGCCCACCGCCCCGGCTCGCACTGAGCAGGATCACGAAGAGCGTCGCGAATACCAGCAGGTCCACCGCCAGCATCATCAAGAGCGGCCCGATCGCGGCTTCGCCGAGGAGGAGCGTCAGCATCGGGATGCCGAGAAAGCCGGTATTTCCGATCACCGCGATCTGCGATTCCACGGCGGCCTCCGCCATGCCCCGCCGCCGCATCACAGCGGCGCCCGTGGCGGCAGCATAGACCAGCGCCGTGCCGAACAGGTAGGCAGCCACGAAGGACCAGGAGAAGACCTCACCGATCTGAAGGTCCGCGGCGAAGCCGATGAGCATGGCCGGGAGCGCGAAGAAGAAGACGAACCGCGTCAGCGCGTCGTTGGCGGCGCGGGAATAGAACCCCGACCGACCGGCGAAAAAGCCGATACCGACGAGGCCGAAGAACGGGAGCGTCTGGAGGAAGATCGCGATCATGGCTGCACCCGGCGGTAGCACGGGCGGGGAGGGCTCGCCAGCGCGGCCCCTCCGAGGGTGCGTCAAAAAGGTAAACCGATTGGTTCACTTCTCCCCTTGCACGGATCGCCGCGACGTATATCTGAACTGTCGAGTTTAGTTTTCGGTCAAAGGAGATCCTGCCATGAAAGCCCTCAAGCCCCTCGTTCTCGCCCTCGTCCTCGGCGGAGCCGCCTCCGCCGCCAGCGCCGGCCCGCTCACGATCAGCCTGCCGCACCTCACTTGGCCGCACGGCGAAAGCCAGAGCGTGTCCCCTGCCCCCGCCGTGAGCCGTGATGTCACGGTCGAGGTCCGACCCGCAGGCTGACCCTTGCCGAACAGGGCTCCGGATCACTATCTTCCGGTAGAAGGAGGACCTCATGAACGCGCCCACCGGAAAGATCAGACGAGGCCGGAAGTACGATCAGGTGATCGACGGCGCGCGCCGGGTCTTCCTGCGGGACGGGTTTGAGGGCGCGAGCGTCGATGACATCGCGCGGGAGGCCGGGGTCAGCAAGGCGACGCTCTACAGCTACTTCCCCGACAAACGCCTCCTGTTCATCGAGATCGGCATCGGCGAATGCCAGATGCAGACCGCGGACGCGATGTGCGAGGTGGACCTGTCCGCCGCGCCGGGAGAAGTGCTGACGCTGGCGGCCACCCGCCTCGTCGCCTTCTTCACGTCCCCCTTCGGGGCCAACCTCTTCCGGACCTGCGTCGCCGAGTGCCAGCGCTTCCCGGAGCTCGGCAACCAGTTCTACGCTTCGGGCCCGCAGCGCGTCCGCGGAATCCTGATGGAATACATCGCCGCGGCCGAGGAGCGGGGAGAACTGCTGGTGGAGGATCATTCCCTCGCCGCGGACCAGTTCATCGAGCTGTGCAAGGCGGATCTCTTCTCGCGACTGATGGCTGGGCTCTGCACCGGCTTCGACGAAGCGGAGCGGGAGCGGGTGGTCAACGGCGCCGTCGAGATGTTCCTCGCTCGCTACGGCACCGCCGCAAAGGGGAGCTGACGCGCGCCAAGCGAGCCGCCTCCCCTATCGTGATGCAGGACCCGTCCGGCCGAACCGCCGCTCTCAGTCGATCCGGCGAACGAGAAGCTGGTTGTTCGTGCCGCGACGCGTTTCGAAGAGCTTGATCGCCTGAACGAGGTCGGACAGCTTCTTCTTGCCGTAGGTCCGGACGTCGAAATCGGGATTTGCGGCCATGATGAACTGGCCGAGCTGGCCGAGCTGATACCAGTCGTCGTCCTGCTCGATCCCATCCATCGCCCTCAGAAACAGATCCCGCGCATCCGTCGCCGGGCGCGTCTCCGATGCCTTTGCCTGCTCCTGCTTGTCCGGCGTGTCGGGCAGCGCGCCGATGTTCTCGAGGAAGATGAACCGGCGGCAAGCCTTTCGGAACGCGTCCGGCGTCTTCTTCTGGCCGATGCCGTAGACGTCGAGACCCTGCTCGCGAATGCGGCTGGCGAGGCGGGTGAAGTCACTGTCCGAGGACACGACGACGAAGCCGTCGAAGCGCCCGGTATGCATCAGGTCCATCGCGTCGATCACGAGGCTGATGTCGGAGCTGTTCTTGCCCACCGTGTTGGCCGGAGAGTGGTGCGGGACGAGGCCGTGATCCGCCTGAACCCGGTTCCAGCCGGACATCTGCTGGCTCGAGAAGTCGCCGTAGCAGCGGCGCACGCTGGCCTCCCCGAGCGTGGCGATCTCGTCGAAGATCGCGCCCGCGTGCTTGGGGGAGGTGTTGTCCGCATCGATGAGGACGGCGAGGAGGGGTCTATCTTCGGCCATGGCCCCCCGTAACGCGCCCGTCGCATCCGCGAAAGCTCTTTCGCACCCGATGCGCGGGCGTCAGAGCGTCTTGTGCAGAATGAGCGCGTCGCAGACGGTCCCGTCGGGCAGCCGGAAGCCTTGCGGAATGCGCCCGATCACGCTGAAGCCGCTCATGGTCCACAGCGTGACGGCCCTGGCATTGGCCTCGACGACGAAGTTGAACTGCATCGCGGCATAGCCCGCCTCGGTCGCCTCGGCGAGAACGCGGTCGAGCAGCCGCCGGGCGATACCCTGCCCGCGGTGGGCGGAGGAGGTGACGAAGCCCGCGTTGGCGACATGGGATCCGCCACCCGCCGCATTCGGCCGAAGGTACGCCGTTCCGACGATCTCCCCGTCCAGTTCAGCCACCAGCGCCACTTGCCCGCCGAACCAGTAGGCCATCGCATCGGCCTCGGTAATCTCGGGATCAATGGCGTAGGTATCCCCGGCGCGAAACACCGGCTTCAGGAGCGACCAGACGACGGCCCTGTCGGCGTCCCCGGCGCGGCGGATGGTCATTGTCATGGGGCGTTGTATCCTGTGGGGAGGTCGAGCGTCTCGGGGCACCGGTCGCCGCAGCATGCGTGTACGCCGCTATTGGATGCCGATGAGGATGGCCTCGGACGCGAAGAGGAGTCCCGGACGCGATAGGCCCGGGACGCTCGGCAATCGCCCCCGGGCAGGTCGCGGTAGAGCCAGGTCGTACCCGCCCTCCGCGCTCCCGTCCCGAGGATGATGGTGCCGGTTGCAGGCGTCATGCCTGCGATCAGTAGACCACGACCGAGCGGATCGACTCGCCCGCGTGCATCAGCTCGAAGCCCTTGTTGATCTCCTCGAGCTTGAGGTGGTGCGTGATCATCGGATCGATCTCGATCTTGCCGTCCATGTACCAGTCGACGATCTTCGGCACATCGGTCCGGCCGCGCGCGCCGCCGAAGGCGGAACCGCGCCAGGACCGGCCGGTGACGAGCTGGAACGGACGGGTGGAAATTTCCTGACCCGCTCCGGCGACGCCGATGATGATGCTCTCGCCCCAGCCCTTGTGCGCACATTCGAGCGCTTGGCGCATGACCTTGGTGTTGCCGATGCACTCGAAGCTGTAGTCGGCGCCGCCGCCGGTGAGGTCCACGAGATAGGGAACGAGATCGCCCTCGACTTCGCTGGGATTGACGAAGTGCGTCATGCCGAAGCGCTCGGCCATCTCCTTCTTGTCGTTGTTCAGGTCCACGCCGACGATCTTGTTCGCGCCGACCATCCGCAGACCCTGGATCACGTTCAGACCGATGCCGCCGAGGCCGAACACGACGCAGTTGGAGCCGGGCTCGACCTTGGCGGTGTTGACCACTGCGCCGATGCCGGTGGTGACGCCGCACCCGATGTAGCAGATCTTGTCGAACGGAGCGTCCTCACGGACCTTCGCCACCGCGATTTCCGGCAACACCGTGAAGTTCGAGAAGGTGGAGCAGCCCATGTAATGCAGGATCGGATCGCCGTCTTCGGTGGTGAAGCGGCTCGTTCCGTCCGGCATCAGGCCCTGCCCCTGGGTCGTCCTGACGGATTGGCAGAGGTTCGTCTTGGGGTTCAGACAGTATTCACATTCGCGGCACTCG
Source organism: Tropicimonas sp. IMCC34011 (assembly GCF_003390865.1). GTDB lineage: Bacteria > Pseudomonadota > Alphaproteobacteria > Rhodobacterales > Rhodobacteraceae > Tropicimonas_B. The sequence goes on along the minus strand of NZ_QMEJ01000003.1, from coordinate 134,350 downwards.
GGCGTGTAGAGCGGGATGACGTGGTCGCCCGGTTTCACCGAGGTGACGCCGCGTCCGACCTCGCGCACGATACCGGCGCCCTCGTGGCCGAGGATCGCGGGGAAATTCCCTTCAGGATCGTCTCCTGAGCGGGTGAACTCGTCCGTGTGACACAGCCCGGTGGCCATGATCTCGACGAGGACTTCTCCGTCCCGCGGTCCTTCGAGGTTGACCGTCATCACTTCAAGCGGTGCTCCGGCCTTCAATGCTACTGCCGCGCGTGTTTTCATGTTCGTTTCCCTCTGCCGCCGTTCTAGCTAAGGCATGGCTGAGACGACGCTTGAAAGCAACCAACGACGAGGCACGAATGAGACGCTGCGCACTACCCATCGTGATCGCTTCCACCGCGATCCTCGGGGCCTGCACATCTTCGATCATCGATGAGGGATCGGACATGCCCCCTTCCGGATCGACCTTCGACCCCACGACGCCGCCGGCGACGGGAAGCGGCATCGACCAGTCCCGCAGCGGCCTCGAAACGCGGGAGCCGGATACCTGCCAGATCGATGAGTTCAGGAGCTTCACAGGTCAGCCGGCAACCGTGGCGGAGTCCAGCGTGTCCGGGCGCCCGGTCCGCGTGATCCCGCCGGATGCCATAGTGACGCAGGATTACCTGCCCCGCCGCGTGAACTTCTTCACCGACGGCGCGGGAACGGTGGTGCGCGTCACGTGCGGCTGATGCCGCCAGCGAAGGGCCGGGAGCCGCGTCCGCGCGCTCTTGCCCCCGGCCTGCGCGCGGGTAGGCTCCGCGGCATGAGACACACCACGCTTCGCCAGCTCTTCGCCGTGCTCGCCGTCTCCGCGGCCGCCCTCCCGGCCGTCGCCCAGCAGACGGAACGTCCGCCGCGTCCGGAGTTCCTGTCCGCCATGGGGCTCCTCGAGACCGACCGGGCCGAGATCACGGACGCGATAAGCGATCTCGACGTGGACCAGCCGTTCGCGCTCGAGGTGCCGAGGGCCGAGGGCGTCGTGGTGCAGGAGGACCCCGGACCGGCCCGGCTCTTCGCGGTCAATTTCCTGACCGAGGATGGCGCCTTCATCGAAAGCCTGTCGATCACCGGAGCACAGATCGAGGCGGAGGATGAGGACGGGCGCCAGTTCGCCCTCGCCAACCTTCTCGTCCTGCGCAGCTTTCCGGCCCTTAGGGACGTGTTCCCGGATGCCGAGATCCTGGCGTTCGGCCCCGCCGAATTCGAAGGGTTCGATGCAGTGCAGATGGTGGGGCGTTTCACCGAGCCGCAGGCCGGGGAGATCCTGTTCCGCCATGTCGGTCTCATGAAGCCGGACGGCACCGATGCGCTGGTCGCGATCTCCAACATCCGGCCGGCGATGATGCCGGTGGCGAACGATGACCAGTTCGCGGATACCTATAGCGGGTGGACCCTGGGCACGCTGGAATTCCTCGACCCGGGTCCCGATGCTCAGACGGAAGACGCCCCCGAAGACGGCACGGACACGGACTGACGGCAGACTGGCGCCGAATCGCCCCCCGGATTAACGTAGGGTCGAGCGATTTGAACGAAGGTCATTCCCCGCGATGCAACTCCGCGCCACCGTCCTCGCCGCAGGCCTCGCGGCCTGCCTCGTCACCACCGCGGCCATCGCGCAGGAGGCGACCTTCGATCCCGCCAGCCTCGCGGGCGACGACACGCTCCGGCAAGAGACGTTCACCGCCGATGCCGCACTGGCGGAGGCGACGGGCCGTGACATCCCGGTTCCGTTCACGCTCGATATTCCCGTCTCGGACAGGTTCCTCACGCTGATCGACAGCGCCCCCTCCGGCGGCGTCGTGAAGATCAGCTTCGCCCTCGGCGGAGAGGAAGGCCGGATGCGCCTTCTCGAGAATCTCAACATCCTCACCGCGACGTTGCCGGAGGCGGAGGACGGCGCCGGGACCGCGCTTCTCGACCGTCTCCTCACGCAGGACGCCTTTCCCCTCGCGGTCCAGGATTTCCCGGAAGCGAAGCAGATCACCCTCGAAGACATCGAGATCGGGGGCACCGCCGGGCGTCAGCTCATCGGAACCTACCGGATCCCCTCCCTCGGGCTCATGTACCTGCGGCTCGTCGCCCTGCCGGACGCGGAAGCGGAGAATGCGCTGGTCGCCATCGTCAACATCGACGCCCAGCGCGTTCAACTCGCTTCGACGAGCGATCTGGAGAGCACGATCACCGGCCGCGCCCTCGAGACCCTGTCGCTCAGGTAGGTCTCGCCGGAGCCACGACTTTCCTGAGCGTATGCGTGACGGTCCCGGGGCAGAGGCCCACGGCATGCGACTTCGATCGTCAGGCGCGGAACTCGAGGTTCGTGCCGCCGCCCTGAATGGCTACACCTCGCCAGGCATGATCTTCTCAGGACCCGTGGGGTAAGTGCGTCCGGGGAAAGGGGCGGTCCCAGCTTCGCGCTCTTCGCATAACAGAGCCTTTAGACAGGATCATGCGGTAACGGGAATCCGCAGAGCGACTGGGGCTTTGCAGGCGGGTGGCATTTTTGGATAGCTTCAAAGGTCTTGCGTCACTCCTCGTGTCCGAGGAGCCGCGAGACACGGTCGCCCGCGCTGATCACAAGCTTGGCATAGCCGGGTTCGGTCTCGGGGCCGAGATCGGCCGAGGCGCCGCTGACGCTGATCGCCGCGAAGACCTTGCCCGATGGTCCACGGATCGGTCCGGCAAAGCATTTCGTGCCGAAGCGCAGTTCCTCGTCGTCGCGCCCATAGCCGCGGTCGCGGATACGGGAGAGCTCGTCCAGCAGAGCGGATTCATCCACGATTGTGTTTGGCGTAAGCTGGGCGCGGGGGTTTTCGAGAAAGCGCGCGATCGCGGGCGCGGCCTGGTAGGCGAGCGCGACCTTTCCCGATGCGGTGGCATGAGCCGGCGAGGCGTCGAGGACGTAGAGCGTGTTGGTATCGGCCCTGCCCTGGCTCGAGCGGGTGATTACGGTTGAGTTAAGCCCGTCGAAGATCGACAGGTGCACGGTCTGGCCCGTGGCACGGGTCAACTCCTCGACCACGGGGGCGGCGTCACGCCTGAGGTCGAGGCTAGACAGGACCGTGGTGCCGAGCTGGAACAGTTTAATCCCCAGCCGGTACTGGTCTCGCTTGCGGTCCTGTTCGATGAAGCCGTCGTCACGCAGGGCCGCGACGATGCGGTGGACGGTCGGCCGGGGCAACCCCGTCCGTTCAGCCAGCTCGGCGACGGTCAGACGTCGACGCGCGGGCGTGAAGCAGTCGAGCACCGCCGTCATCTTGGTCAGGATCTTTATCTTGTCGGACATGTCTTCGCGGATTGGCCAGCCGGCGCACCGTTGGCTGTGCACGCGGGCGCAGGCTAGCGACCCGTGCCCGGACCGGCAAGCGATCGTGAAGGCGTTTTCCAATTGACCACATTGTGGACTTAATGTCAGCATTGCGGTCAAATGAGGAGGACATCGCATGACAAGGCTGCTGACCAAGGATGACGTCGTCGGAATCTTTCCGCCGGTAATCTCGCCCTTCAACGAAAACGAGGAACTCGATCTCGACGCGTTCAGGAAGGAAATCCGCTACAATCTCGAACTGGGCGTCACCGGCGTTTGCATCGGCGGCTCGACCGGCGAGGGCCACGCGCTCGTCGCCGAGGAGATTGCCGACATGGTCGCCGCCGCCCAGGAGGAACTTGCAGGCAAGATCCCTGTCATGGCGGGTATCATAACCACCTCGTCGCGCGAGGCGGTGAAGCGCGCGAAGGCCGCGCGCGACGCGGGTGCGCAGGCTGTCATGGTGACGCCGCCGATCTACCAGATCTGCTCCGATGACGGGGTGTTCGACTACTATTCGCGTATCCACGGCGAGTCGGGGATGCCCATCGTGGTCTACAACGTGCTGGTGAACGCGGGCGTGACCCCGGCGCTGATGCAGCGCATGTCGGATAATCTCGAACAGACCGGCCTGATCGGCACGAAGGAAAGTATCGGCGGCTCACTCGAGACGCTGACCGAGCTGCTGGAGACCATCGGCGACAGGATCTCGGTAACGTGGGCGCACGACTGGCTGCTCTATCCGGGTCTAGCCCTTGGGGCGCGTGGCTCGATCTCGGGGGCAGCAGCGATCCTGCCTCAGCATTGCCTAGTGATGTGGGACGCGATCCAGCGCAGCGACATCGCTACGGCGCAGAAGATGCATTTCGCGGTCACGGACGTTTGCAGCCAGATCAGCCGCTACAACTGGCCTGCCGGCATCAAGGCCTGCTTCAACCTCCAAGGCCGCCAGGTCGGCCCCTGCCGGGCGCCGTTTCACCGCGTGCCCGACGAACAGGTTGAACGTATCCGCGCCGCCCTGAAGCGCGCCGATGCGGCCCTTGCCGACGTCAGCGGCGACTGAGCGGGAGCGGGACATGAAAAAGATTCTCAACGATCCGCAGACATATGCGACGGACGCGCTCAGGGGCCTCTGCCGCGCGTTTCCGCAATATTATCACCGGGTCGACGGCCATGACCGCGTCATCGCGCGCGCCGACGGTCCGGTGAAGGGCAAGGTGGGCATCGTCACCGGCGGCGGGTCGGGGCACCTGCCGATCTTCACCGGCTATGTCGGTCCGGGCTTTCTCGATGCCTGCGCCTGTGGCGAGGTCTTCGCCTCGCCCTCCTCGGACGAAATCGAAGCGGCCATGAATGCGGCGGATGGCGGCGCGGGGGTGCTCGCGCTCTACGGCAATTACGGCGGCGACGTGATGAACTTCGACATGGCCGCCGAACTTGCGGGCATGGACACCGGGACCGTCCTTCTGGCCGATGACGTGGCCAGCGCCCCGCTGGCCGAGCGCGCCAAGCGCCGGGGCGTCGCGGGGATGGTGCCCACGTTTAAGATCGCGGGCGCGGCAGCGGATGCTGGGCTCGACCTTGAAGGCGTCGCGGCAGTGGCACAGCGCGCGGCGGACGGCTGCCGGACCATGGGCGTCGCGCTGACCTCGTGCACGGTGCCGCAGGCCGGAAAGCCGACTTTCTCCATCGGCGAATCCGAAATGGAGATCGGCATGGGCATCCATGGCGAACCCGGCATCGAGCGCGGCGCGCTGGCGACGGCGGGCGAGATCGCGACACGGATGATCGGCCCCATCCTCGAGGAAATCGCTACGGGGTCGAGCCAGCGCGCGACGATCCTGGTCAACAGCCTCGGCGCGACGCCGGTGGAGGAACTGTTGATCCTTTTCGATCACTTTGCCGACGCGCTCGGGGGCGCGGGAATCGAGATCGTGCATCCCCTGGTCGGGCGCTATGCCACCTCGATGGAGATGGCGGGCGCGTCGGTCACGGTGCTGCCTCTCGACGAGGAGCTCGAGGCCTACCTGACCCGCCCGGCCCGCTGCGCGTTCTGGCAGGTGGGCTGATGGCGATCGGCATCCATGAGCTTCGCGGCGCGGTCCGCCGGGTCGCCGTCGATCTCGAGAATTCGGCGGACGATCTGAACGCGGCGGATGCCGCGCTCGGCGACGGTGATATCGGCATCACGCTTTTGAACGCCTTCCGCGCGCTGGCGGAAGGTGCAGGCGATCTGCCCGACGACATGGGGGCGGCCTGTCTCGACATGGCGCGCACGGTGTCGAAGCATTCCAGCTCGAGCTTCGGAACGCTTCTGGCCACGGCGCTGGTCGCCTGCGGCAAGTCGCTGAAGGGTCGCGAGACCTTCGAGGACGGCGAGATCGCCGCGCTTATGGACACTGCGAGGGACGCAATCCTGGCCCGGGGGAAGGCCTCGCTCGGTGACAAGACGGTGGCGGATTCGCTCGATGCCGCGGCCCGGGCGGCGCGGGAGGCAAGTGGCTCAGTCGGCCCCGCCCTGGCGGATGCGGCCGACGCCGAGGTCGAGGCGTTCCGTGACAAGCCTAACAACGTCGGGCGCGCGCGGATGTACGGCGAGCGGTCGGTCGGGATGCCCGATCCCGGCATGATGGCCTTCGCGCGGCTGGCGCGCGCAGCCGCCGGGCGCTGATCAGGAGGGCGGCACCGGCCCGGTCGAGCCGCGCACAGTCAGCGTGCCCTTCACAACCTCGCGGCAGACGCTGCCAGATTCGATCTCGTGGATGATGGCGCGCGACACGGCGGCGCCCATCCCGGTTGCGGGGACATGCACGGTGGTCAGCGGCGGCTGCATGTTGGCCGCAAGCTCCACGTCGTCGAAGCCCGTAACCGAGATGTCGCGGGGGACGGACAGCCCGGCCGCTTGTGCCTCGCAAACCGCACCGAAGGCGAGGTAGTCGTTGGTGCAGATGATCGCCGTTGGGCGCATGTCCTCGGACAGCATGGCGCGCATCGCCTCGCGACCGCGCGAGATGTTCCAGCCGCTGACTGTCTTGACGTGTTGGGGACGCAGTGCGATCCCCGCTTCGGCCAAGGTCGCGCGAACGCCGTTGACCCGCAGCCGCAGGCGATCGTTGCGCTGGTAATCGCGCGAGATCAAGCCGAAGCGCGTATGCCCTAGATCGAGCAGGTGACGCGTCAGCTCGGCCATCTCGGCGAAGTTGTCGAAGCCGACACAGCGTTCGGGGAAGGTCTCGCCCGTGGTATAGACCACCAAGAAGGGCAGCTTTCGACGCTCGAGCAGGTCGAACAACTGGCGCGGATGATCCTCACCCATGACGACCATGCCCTCGACGCCGGCCTGCACCATCCGTTCGGCCTGGGCTATTGTCAGGTCGGGATCGGACTCGTCGGGATTGCCGAGCAGCAAGGTGAAGCCTTCAGCACGCAGGCCCCGTTGCAGGGATTCTAGCATCGTGGCGATGGTCTGGTGCCCCAGCGTCGGGATCAGCGCGCCCACGGTCCGGGTGCGAAAGCTCGCCAGCGCCTTGGCGGCGCCGTGGGGGATCCATCCGAGCCGCTCGATCGCGGCCTCGACGCGCTGGCGCGTTTCCCCGCGGACCGAGGACGGCGAGTTGATGACCCGTGAGGCAGTTGCGGTCGAGACCTGCGCCAGCCGCGCGACATCCTCGAGCCGCACATGCGAACTCCCGGACCGTCGCGGCCGCGTCTTGCGGTCTGTTCCACCGCGGTCGTTCGATCGTTCCGGCAAATCTGTCTATGTCTTGCTGTTCAACTCTATCGAACAGTCCTACTACACCTGCCGGTCCCGCGCCAGTTCATCCCGGCGCGGCCCCCTGAGAGCGAGCATCTTGATCGCGGCGCAGGCCGCGCCGAACCCGTTGTCGATGTTCACGCAGGTGACCCCGGGCGCGCAGGTCGCCAGGGCCGAGGACAGCGCGGCCTGTCCGCCCGCGGCGACACCATAGCCCTTCGACGTGGGCACGGCGATGAGCGGCGCGGGCACCAGCCCAGCCAGAACGCTGAACAGCGCGCCCTCCATCCCCGCGACGGCAATGACGACCGGCGCCTTGCGAAGTTCGTCGACGACGTCGAGCAGCCGCCATAGACCGGCTACCCCCACGTCGGCCACGATGCCCCCGGGGACCCCGGCAAAATGCAGCGTGGCGCGGGCTTCTTCCGCGACAGTCAGGTCGGACGTACCCGCGGTCACGATGGCGACCGGCGGGCCGGGCTGGGCCGGGGGGATGTCCTGCAGACCAATCACTGCCGTCATGGACGCGGGATGGAACACCACACCGTGCCTGAAGTTCGACGTCAGACGCGCCGCCTCATCCGCCCCGAGGCGCGTCATCAGCATGCGGCGGCCTTCGGCGATGACGGTCTGTACGATCGCATCAAGCTGCCCGGACGTCTTGCCGTCCGCCAGGATCGCCTCGGGCAGGCCGGTACGCGCCTCGCGCGCCCAGTCGAGCCGGTGATCGGGGTCAACGCGGTCAGTCATCGCCCGCAAGCTCGCCGTCGTCGAGCGTCAACCCGAGCCGTCTCCCCGTCATCAGTACATGGGTCCGTGCACTGCGCCGCGCGCCGTTGAAATCGCCCGCTTCGATCGCTTTGAACAGGGTGCGGTGCTCTGCCTGCGCGTCGGCCCCTCGGCCTGCCAGCGTCGCGGAGTTGTGCCGCGCGGCGGTGATGTTCTCGGACAGGAACTGGCTGAGAAAGTTGAACAGGGCGACGAAATGCGGATTCCGGGTCCCGGCGCAGATGGCCCGGTGAAAATCGAGATCGGCGTCGATCCCCGATTTCACGTCACCTGCAGCGAGGGCGTTGTCCATCCGGACCAGGGCGTCGCGCATCGTTTCCAAATCCTCGGTGGTGCAGCGGCGCGCGGCCAAGAATGCCGCCTCTGTCTCGGAGCCCAGCCGGATCTCGAGAATGCGGATGATATCTTCGGGATCACCGCCCATAGGCAACTCGAGCTTCTGCGGGGGCAGCACGTCGGGGATGAACACGCCCAGGCCCTGCCGCGAATGGATCAGCCCTTCGGAGGATAGCTGCGACAGCGCCTCGCGAACGACGGTGCGGCTGACATTCCAGCTATCGGCCATGGATTGCAGTGGTGGTAGCATCTGTCCGGGCGCGAATTCGCCCGCCTGGATGCGATCCCGCATCTCGGTTGCGACATGAGTGACAAGGCTCGCGCCGCGCGCGGGTGGCTGTCTGGACATGGTTGTCTGCTTATCATACGACTGTATTCGAAACTGTAGGAAAGGTCGCAAATTTGACCGAGAGCGGCAAGAGCGGGATATCCCAAGGACTGGCGAACTACGGCGATGCCGGGTTTTCGCGGTTCCTTCGCAAGGCATTCATCAAGGCGATGGGGTATTCGGACGACGCGCTGGATCGGCCCATCGTCGGGATCACCAACACCTATTCCGGCTATAACGCCTGTCATCGTGGTGTTCCCGAGCTGATCGATGCGATCAAGCGCGGCGTCATGCTGGCCGGCGGTCTGCCCATCGATTTCCCCGTGATCTCGATGCACGAGGCGTTCTCGAATCCGACCAGCATGTTCCTGCGCAATCTCATGGCCATGGATGCCGAAGAAATGATCCGCGCGCAGCCGATGGATTCGGTCGTGCTGATCGGTGGCTGCGACAAGACCGTACCCGCCCTGCTGATGGCCGCCTCGAGCGTGAACAAGCCCGCTATCATGACGGTTACCGGCCCCATGATCACAGGCAGCCACAAGGGCGAACGGCTCGGCGCCTGCACCGATTGCCGCCGGTTCTGGGCGATGCATCGCGCCGGCGAGGTGGACGAAACCGAGATCGGCGAGATCGGCGACAAGCTTGCGCCAAGCGCAGGCACCTGCATGGTCATGGGCACCGCCAGCACCATGGCACTCGTCTCCGAGGCTATGGGAATGATGCTGCCCGGCGGCGGCGCCATCCCTGCAGTGCATAGCGACCGGCTGCGCCATGCCGAGGCGACGGGGAGGCGCGCGGTCGAGCTGGCTCGCAACCCGATCCGCCCCCGCGACATCCTGAACGAACGATCCATGGCCAATGCGTTCCGCGTCCTCCAGGCCATCGGCGGGTCGACCAATGCGGTTGTGCACCTCGCGGCGCTGGCCGGGCGGCTCGGCTTCGATTTCGACTACGACCTCTTCGACCGGATGGGGCAGGAAACGCCGGTGCTGGTCGATCTCAAGCCCTCGGGCCAGCACTACATGGAAGACCTCTTCAAGGCGGGGGGACTCGCAGCCATCCTGCGCGAACTGGGCGATCTGGTGGACCGCGACTGCACCACGATCACGGGCCAGACGCTCGGCGAGATCATCGACAGCGGGCCCGAATTGTTCCCGCAGGACGTCGTGCGCCCGATCTCGGACCCGATCTATACAGGCGGCGGCATCCGCGTCTTGGGCGGCAATCTCGCCCCCGGGGGCGCGCTGATCAAGCAGGCCGCCGCCAGCCTCGAACTGATGACCCATACCGGGCGCGCGGTGGTCTTCACCTCGCTTGCCGACATGGCGGCCCGGCTCGACGATCCAGACCTCGATGTAGTGGCCGATGACGTGCTGGTGCTCCAGAACGCGGGGCCAAAGGGCGCCCCCGGTATGCCCGAGGCGGGCTATATTCCGATCCCGAAGAAACTGGCCGCACAGGGTGTCAAGGACATGGTGCGCATTTCCGACGCCCGGATGAGCGGCACGGCCTTCGGGTCCATTGTGCTTCACATCTCGCCCGAGGCGGCGGTGGGTGGCCCGCTGGCGCTGGTGCGCAACGGCGACACGATCCGGCTCGACGTGCCCTCGCAGACGATCGAGATTTTGGTGGATGAAGAAGAGCTGGCCCGCCGCCGCGCTCAGTGGGCGCCCCCCGCCCATACCGAAGAGCGGCGCGGCTACGCCAAGCTCTATTTCGAGGAGGTGAACCAGGCCGAGGACGGGTGCGATTTCGACTTCCTGCGCATGGTGCCAAAGGGCACCCCCGCGCTGGACGTATAGGAGGCGGACACAATGCCATCGGCCAGCTTTCCGGCGATCCACTTTGCCAATCTCGACGACGTCGCGTTGCCCCGCGTCGCGCGGGCCCGCCTGTCCCATCCCGAGGGCGAGGCGATCGCCGACATTCCCGGCGCCGTGCGCAAGTCCGTGCGCGCCGCCCCGCGCCTTGTCGCCCTGCCCGCGGGGTCCTCGGTCGCGGTGGCGATCGGCAGCCGCGGCATTGCGGCAATTCCGGTCATTGCGCGTACCGTGATCGAGACGATCCGCGGAATGGGTCTCGAACCGTTCGTGGTACCTGCGATGGGCAGCCATGGCGGCGGCACAGCCGAGGGGCAACGCGAGGTTCTAGCCAATCTAGGGATGACCGAGGACAGCCTCGGCGCCCCGATCCGCGCGACGATGGACGTGGTCGATTACGGCACCACGCCCGGCGGCGCGCGCTGCAAGTTCGACCGCAACGCCGCCGGGGCCGATGGTATCGTCGTGGTTAATCGAGTGAAGTCGCACACAACCTTCGACCGGCCCATCGAAAGCGGGCTCGTCAAGATGGTGGCGGTCGGACTCGGCAAGGCCGAGGGCGCGCGGTCGGTGCACCGCACCGGGCCCACCGCGCTCAGCGACACGCTTCCCGCGCTGGCGAAGGTCGCGCTGGATCACGCGCCGATCTCGCTCGGGATCGCCATCGTCGAGAACGCGGCGAAGGAGATCGTCGCACTCGAGGGGGTGGCGCCGGAGGACTTTTTCTCGGCCGACGAGCGGCTGCTGAAACATGCGAAGTCGCTGCTGGCCCGCCTGCCCTTCGATCAGATCGACGCTCTGGTGGTCGAACGGATCGGCAAGGATATCAGCGGGGCAGGCATGGATTTCGCCATCACCGGGCGCGCCGATCTGCGGTCGATCCCGAACCCCGAAAAGCCATTCGTCAGCCGGATTGCGGTGCTCGGCCTGACCAAGTCGACGGGCGGCAACGGACTTGGCATCGGGCTGGCCGATTTCACCACCGCTGACACGGTTGACCGGATCGACCTTCAGCAGATCTACATGAACTCGATCACCTCGACGATGGCCGAGAAGTCGCGCATCCCGATCGTCCTTCCTGATGACCGCGCCGCGATCCGCGCCACTGTTGCCACGTCATGGTCGGCCAGCGACCCCGAAACGCGGCTCTGCATCATCCGTTCGACGCTTCATCTGGATGAGATCCTCGTCTCGCCCGCACTGGCGGCCGATCTTCCGAGCGGGGCCGATCTTGGCGGATGGCAGGACATCCGCTTTGACGATGCCGGGCGACTTCTGACCCGTGCCTATGCGGACGAGGCGGGCGCATGAGCCGGCTCAGGATCGGCATCGTTGGCTGCGGCTGGGTCGCCGGAAGCCAGGTCGAGCGGGGCTTTTCGCAGTTGATGGACCTCTTTGAGGTGACGGCCTGCTGCGACCGCACCCCCGACAAGGCAGCCGCCTTTGCGGCCGCCTACGGCATTCCCGCCACCACCCCCGATTACGACGCGCTTCTGGCGCGGGACGACGTGGACGTGGTCAGCATCTGCACGCCCCCATCGCTGCACCATGAGATGATCGTCGCCGCGCTCGAGGCGGGCAAACATGCCATCTCCGAGAAACCGCTGACCAGCTCGCTGGCGCTGACGGACGACCTGATCCGCCGCGAGGGCAACGCGACGAGCCGCGTCATGCCGATCTTCCAGTATCGCTTTGGTCCGGGCCTGTCGAAGATTCGCGCGCTGTTGCGGTCCGACTTGCCCGGGCGCGCCTTCGTCTCGTCGGTCGAGACCGCGTGGAAGCGCGGCGCAGACTATTACGAGGTACCGTGGCGCGGCAAGTTCGCGACCGAGCTCGGCGGTGTCCTTCTGACCCAGGCAATCCACATTCACGACATCTTTCTCGACCTGCGCGGCGACGTGGCGGCCGTGAACGCCTTTCGCGACACCCGTGTGAACCCTATCGAGGTCGAGGATTGCGCGGTCGCGAGCCTTAAGATGGCGGACGGATCGCTAGCGACGCTTACCGCGACGCTGGGGTCCATGCGGCCCGTCACGCGCCTGCGCTTCTGCTTTGAAAACCTGACGGTGGAGCGGCAATGCTTCGACGCCGAGGCGCCGAAACCCGGGCTCGACCCTTGGACCGTGATCGGCCGTACGCCCGAGATCGAGGCGAAGGCCAAGGCGATCATGGCCGCAGCCCCCGACACCGGCACCGATTTCGAGGGCCAGTTCCGCGACTTCCACGCCGCGATCGAAGGGGGCCGTCCTTTCGCCGTGTCCCTGTCAGAGGCGCGCCGGTCGATGGAGCTGGTCACCGCCCTGTTCCATGCCAGCAGCACCGGAACGCAGGTCGCGCTGCCGATCGGACCCGAGCACCCCCTCTATGAGGGCTGGGTGCCAACAGGCGTTGTAGCATGAGCGAGCATTACGACTACGTCATCGTCGGCGGCGGCAGCGCGGGCTGCGTGTTGGCCAACCGCCTGTCGGCGCGGTCGGGCGTGCGCGTTCTTCTGTGCGAGTCCGGCGAGGATACCCCCTATGGCCGCGTCCCAGCCGAGCTTCTGGACAGCTTCGCGGGCCTTGCCTATCTAAATTCGCGATTCCTGTGGAACGATCTCAAGGCCTCGACCGAGCCGATCCGCCACAACGACCCCGATTTCGAGCCGCGCCGCCGCAAGTATGAACAAGCGCGCGTCCTCGGCGGCGGCTCGTCCATCAACGGCCAGCTCGCCAACCGTGGCCTGCCCGGCGATTACGACGAATGGGAACGCGCGGGCGCCACCGGTTGGAACTGGGACAGCGTCCTGCCCTATTTCCGAAAGCTTGAGCGCGATCACGATTTCTGCGGTCCCCTGCACGGCAAGGACGGGCCCATGGCGATCTCGCGCCTCTTTCCGGACATTTGGCCGGGCCATGCCAAGGCGATGGCGCGTGCGCTGGACAAGGCAGGCTTTAACTACATCGCCGACCAGAATGGCGAGTTCGGCGACGGCTACTATCCGGTCCCGATCTCGAACGTCTATGACCGCCGGGTCTCGACCTCGACCGCGTATCTGGGCCCGACGGTGCGGATGCGCGACAACCTGACGGTGATGACGCGCACCGACGTGATCGGGCTGACCTTCGACGGCACGCGCTGCACCGGCGTGCGCCTGCGCCACAAGGGGGAGACGCGCGAGGTCGCGGCGGGCGAGGTGCTGCTTTGTGCGGGCGCTATCCATACCCCGACCCTTCTGCTGCGCGCGGGGATCGGACCCGCCGACGATCTGCGCGACGCGGGCGTCGAGGTGGTGCTGGACAGCCAGGGTGTCGGCCGGCGGCTGATGGACCACCCGGCGGTGGCCGTCGCGGGCTTCATCCATCCCGAGGCGCGGATCAAGGGCCTGACCCGACGCCACCTGATGCTGGGGCTGCGCTTCTCGTCCGGGCTGCCGGGCATGCCGCGTGGCGACATGGCCGCCTCGATCGCCAGCAAGTCTGCGTGGCACGACGTGGGCAGCCAGCTTTCGACTGTGAACATCTGGGTCAACAAGACCTATTCCGAAACCGGCACCGTGCGCCTGTCCTCAACCGATCCCGACCGCCCGCCGCTTGTCGACTTCAACCTGCTGACCGATGCGCGCGACGTGGACCGACTGATGGCCGCCTTCCGGATGCTGGCGGGCATCGTCCTGTCGGCCGAGATGGACGGCGTCGTGTCCGATGTCTTTCCGGCCAGCTACAGCGACAAGGTCCGCCAGGTCGCCGCCGTCACGACCCGCAACAAGGTCCTGACCGCCACGCTGGCGCAAATGCTCGACGGCCCCGCCGCACTCCGCGCCAGGCTGATCGATAGCTTCATCCTCGAAGGCGATCCGATCGACGTGCTGCTGCGGGACGAGGCCGCGCTCGAGGCCTTCGTGCGCCGCTCGGCGGTCGGAGTCTGGCACGCCTCGTGTTCGTGCCGGATGGGCCCCGAGGATGACCCGCTCGCCGTGCTCGACCCCCGCGGGCGGCTGCGCGGCGCGACCAACCTGCGCGTGGTCGACGCGTCGGCCTTCCCTACGATTCCCTGTGCCAACACGAACTTACCCACCATCATGCTGGCCGAGAAAATGGCCGACATGATCCTAGAAGACCGCGATGGCGGCGCCCCGGCGCGCCAGTTGCGGCGACCGGAGGAGTGACCCCATGACGATTCGGCGCCTGTCCCTGCCCCAAAGCCCGCGAGAGTTTTCCATGCGGATCGGGGGCAAGGTGATCGCCCCCCGCGAGCGCGACGTGATCGAGAGGGCAAACCCCGCCCACGGCACCGTCGTGTCGCGCTACCCCCGCGCCACGCCGGATGATGCGAAGGCCGCCATCGCCGCCGCCCGCGAGGCCTTCGACGACGGCCGCTGGTCGCGCCTATCGGGCGCCGAGCGCGAGGCGACCATGCGCGAGGTCATCCGCCTTATTGAGGAAAACCGGGCCGAGCTGCGCGAGATCGAGGCGCTCGAGACCGGCAAGCCCATCGGCCTCGTCGATCGCGAGATGGGTGGCACCATCGCCCACTGGACCTACGCCGCGACGCTGGCCCGCCACACCTACGGCGACACCTACGACACGCTCGGCGGTGACTCGATGGGGCTCATCTTTCGCGAACCGGTGGGCGTTGTCAGCCTCATCACCCCCTGGAACTATCCCTTGATGATCGCGAGCCAAAAGCTGCCGTTCGCGCTGGCCGTCGGCTGCACCGCGATCCTGAAGCCGTCCGAGCTGACTTCGGGCACATCGCTTCGCCTCGCCGAGCTGCTGGTCGAGGCGGGAATGCCCGAGGGCGTCGTGACCATTCTGCCAGGCTACGGTCAGGAGCTGGGCGAGACGCTGTGCACCTCGGACGACGTGGACATGGTGTCCTTCACCGGTTCGACCCGGGTCGGCCGCATCATCGGCCGCCAGGCGGGCGAAGGGCTCAAGAAGGTCTCGCTCGAACTCGGGGGCAAGGGTGCGCATATCGTCATGGACGACGCCGATCTCGAAGCCGCCGCTGCCAAGGTCGCGCTCGGTGCGACGCGGAACGCGGGCCAGGCTTGCGTGTCGGGCTCCCGGCTGGTGGTCGACCGCTCGATCGCGAAGAACTTCGTCGATGCCGTCATTGCCGAGATCGAGACGCTCAAGGTGGGCGATCCGCTCGACCCCGAAACGACCTTCGGCCCGCTTGTCAGCGACACGCAGAAATCGCGGGTTGAAGGCTATATCGCCTCGGGCGACAGCGAAGGCGCAACGCGGCGCTGGACAATGGACACGCCTGATCTCCCCGGCCATTTCGTGCGGCCCACGGTCTTCACCGATGTCGCCTCGCGAATGACCATCGCGCAGGACGAGATATTCGGACCCGTCTTGTCGGTGATCGAGGTCGACGGCCCCGAGGAGGCGATCCACGTCGCCAACGACACGCCATACGGGCTGGCGGCCGGGCTCTGGACGCGCGATATCGACCGGGGGCTGCAGATGGCTCGAAAGCTGAAGGTGGGAACGGTCGAGATGAACACCTTCCTTGCGGGCGCGCCCGAGCTCCCCCTGTCAGGCCACGGCGCCAGCGGCACCGGTCACGAACGCGGCCGCTTCGCAGTCGAGGAGTTCACCCATCTCAAGACAATCCAGGTCCAGCTCGGAAAGATGCGGTAGGCGACGATGGCGCAAGACCAACCAGCGGGATTCGCGGGCACGCTGCACCTTGATACCGTCGGAGGGATAGCGGGCGACATGTTCGCGGCCGCCCTTCTGGATGCGTTTCCGGGCCTGTGGTCGCAGGTGCAGTCGGACGTGGCCGCGATCCTGCCCGAGGGGCTCGGAGCGACGTTGTCCGAGGTGATGCGCGGCAGTCTCAGGGCGCGCCATTTCACGATGCACGGGGCTGAGGCCGCACCGGACGTGATCCAGCATTACACCGATCTCGACGCGCGCATCCGGCAGGCGGACCTGTCGCCGGGCACCGCCGAACGCGCGGCGGCGATCCTGCGTGCGCTGGCCGGAGCCGAGGCGCGCGTACACGGCACCACCCTCGAGCGGGTGCATTTCCACGAAGTCGCGGATTGGGATTCGTTGATGGACGTGGTCGCGGCGGGGAGCATTGCCGCCGCGCTTGGCGGGGCGCGCTGGCAGGTCTCGGCGCTGCCGCGTGGGTCCGGTCGGGTCGCGACACAGCACGGTCTTCTGCCGGCCCCGGCGCCTGCCACGCTCGAGCTGCTCGAGGGTTTCGACTTCGTCGACGACGGCATCGCGGGCGAGCGCGTCACGCCCACCGGCGCCGCGATCCTGAACGTGCTTGTCGCCCCGGCGGACCGCGCCCCTACACCGCTGGGGCGGCTGGTGGCCACCGGCTTCGGTGCGGGCACGCGCGACTTGCCGGGCATCGCCAACGTCCTGCGGGTCAGCGCCTTCGCCACGGACACGGCGGTAGACGATGACGTGATCGCAGTCCTCGAATTCGACGTGGACGACATGACCGGCGAGGAGATCGCGACCGCCGCCGAACGGTTGCGACAGATGGCCGGCGTGCGCGACCTGTCGCTGGGCCAGATCATTGGCAAGAAATCCCGCCCCGCCTGCCGTTTCTCGCTTCTGGTCGAGCCGCAAGCGCTCGACGCCGTGGCCGAGGGCTGTTTCACCCAGACTTCCACCATCGGGCTGCGCCACCGGACTGAACGGCGCCGTGTGCTCGCCCGGCAGGAGCGGGGCCGCGCCAAGATCGTGGAGCGGTCCGGAGACCTGACCGCCAAGGCCGATGCCGACGGGCTGCGGGCCGAAACCCTTTCGGGCCGCCGGGCCGAGGCCGCCGCCATCGAACGGGACGTGGCGGGGGGCGGCGATGACTCCTGAGGCCGAAAGACTGGCCGCCGCGCTGCGCCGCCATCCGGACCTCACGATCGCGGTCAGCGGCGGCGTCGACAGCATGACGCTGGCGGCCTTCGCCCACCGCACCATCCCCACGCGCATGGTCCACGCCGAATCCCCAGCCGTCCCGAT
This sequence comes from Tropicimonas sp. IMCC34011, assembly GCF_003390865.1. Classification (GTDB taxonomy): domain Bacteria; phylum Pseudomonadota; class Alphaproteobacteria; order Rhodobacterales; family Rhodobacteraceae; genus Tropicimonas_B. The sequence goes on along the minus strand of NZ_QMEJ01000003.1, from coordinate 117,016 downwards.
CGAGGCGACCGCGCGGCTGCGCGACATGGCTCACGGGCTGGGCTGGGATCTCCGGGTGGTCGAGGCCGGCGAATTCTCCGACCCAGACTACCTGCGCAACCCGGTTAATCGGTGTTTCTTCTGCAAGTCGAACCTCTATGACCGGATTGGGACGTTGACGGACGGCCCTATCGCGTCGGGCGCCAATACCGACGATCTGGGCGACTACCGCCCCGGCCTCGACGCGGCGCGGCGGCGCGGCGTGGTCCATCCGCTGATCGAGGCGGGCATCGACAAGGCGGGGGTTCGGCGACTTGCGCGCCGTCTCGGGCTCGGCGACGTGGCCGAGCTTCCGGCCCAGCCCTGCCTGTCTAGCAGGGTTGAGACCGGGTTGCCGATCCGGGCCGAGGACCTGCGCTTCATCCACGCTGTCGAGCGCGCCGGGCGCGAGTTGCTTCCGGAAATCGGGACGCTGCGCTGCCGGGTCCTGCATGAAGGGGTCGTCATCGAGACGAGCCCCCTGGCCGAAGATGAGCGCGCCGCACTCGAGGCGCTGGCCGCCGCCATGGCGGCGGATGCGGGGCGCCCAATTGCCGGGTGGCGCCCCTATCGCCGCGGATCGGCCTTTCTCACGGGCTGAGCGTCATTTGCCGGTGAATTTTGGCGCCCGCTTCTCGACGAAGGCCAGTGTGCCCTCGCGTTTGTCGGCGGTCATGTTGTTGCGCCAGATCGCGTCGCGCTCCACGGCAATGCCGTTTTCCAGCGTCGCCCCAACCGCCGCGCGGATGCAGGCCTTGGTGTTGCGGACCGCGACCGGGGCACGCTCGGCGATGATGGAGGCCATCTCGACGGCCCGGTCGGCGGTGTCCGAAGGGTCGCAGATTTCGACCACCATCCCGAGCTGATGCGCCCGTTCGACGTCGATGGGCTCCCCCGAGAACAGCATCCACGACGCGACCCCCTGCCCCAAGCGCCGCGGCAGACGCTGCGTGCCCCCGTCGCCCGCCATGCCACCGATCTTGACCTCGGGCTGGCCGAACTGGGCGTTGCTGCCCGCCACGATGAAGTCGCAGACCATCGCCAGCTCGCAGCCCGCGCCGAAGGCGATGCCGTTAACGGCGGCGATCAGCGGCTTCTTGAAGGCGTCGATACCGCGCCAAGCGGCGACACGGGCCAGATTGTTGGCGGTGCCATCGGGGCCCTTTTCAAGCATCTCCTTAATGTCGGCGCCCGCCGCAAAAATGGTCTCGCCGCCGGTGATGACGACGGCGCGCACCTCGTCATCGGCCTCGAGCATGTCCAGAAGGCGCCCGATCTCGATCACCATCGAGCTGTGCAGCGCGTTCTTCTTCTCCACCCGGTCGATGCGGATCAGCGCGACATGGGGAGCCGGCCGTTCGAGCCTGATCTTGTCGGTCTGGTCACCGGTCTTGTCGGTCTGGTCCACGGTCATTGTCCCTTCCCCGAAGGCAGATAGCGCGTGTCCGACAGGCCGTGCCGGTCCATTATCCGGTCGATCGCCGCGCGGTCGGCGTCGCTGACCGACACCTGCGGTGCGCGGCAGGTCAGTTCGGGAAAGACGCCTTGCCGATGCAGCACGTATTTCATCCGCGCGCGGTAATCGCGGAGCGGATTGCTCCAGACGAACCGGGCGAGCGGGCCGAGTGCGTTCCAGATCTCGTAGGCCTCGGTCGCCTTGCCGTCATTGGCCAACGTGACCATCCTCGACAGCTCGGCGGTAGCGGTGGCACCGAAGCCAATCAGCGCGCCCCGGCAGCCGAGCAGAAGCGCCTCGAGGATGAAGGTGTCGTTGCCGGTCAGAACCGCGAAATCGTCGCGGACATCTTCCACCTCCTCAAGGATCTCGGCCGTCCGCTCGATGTCGAAGGCTGCGTCCTTGATGGCGACGATTCCGTCGATGTCGGCCAGGGCCTTGATCGCGCCGGGCGGATAAGCGGCGTTGGCGGTCTGGAAGGCGATCAGTGGAAGGTCCACCACGTCGTTGATGGCCCCGTGGAAGTCGGTGACCATCGAGGCGGGCAACGGCTTTGACATGAAGATCGGCAGCGGCGGAAAGACAACCAGCCCCTCGGCGCCCTTGTCTTCCATCCGGCGGGCCAGATCGACGGCGGCGGCGGTGTTCGGCTGGGATATTCCGGCGATGATCTTCGTGCCGTCCGCGACGCGCCGCGCACGCTCGACCGCCTCGGCCATCTCATCCCAAGTCATCGACGTGACCTCGGCCGCCGCCATGTTGACGGCGATGCCCTCCGGCCCGGTGTCGGCGATCCCGGCGATATAGGTGTCGTAGGTCTGCCAGTCGATCGACCCGTCCGTCTGGAACGGCATGACAATGGCCGGAATCAAGCCCGATTGAAAAGTCGCGTTCATTTGCATCTCCTTGGCGGGACGTCTCTTTCTGGTCGGCCCGCCCCTCGGGCCCGGGCCGGGCGAGGCGCCCGGTTTCGCGAATTTTAGCCCCCAGAATTGATAAATGTAAGCCCTTACATTCTGAACCGTCTTGCTGACCCTCGCCCCGCGAACCACCGGACTGAAAGGAAACTATGCTTGTATAAGCCTATAAGTTCGTCATACCGTACCAATCACTGAAAAAATCACGAAAGAACCGCGCAGACCATGCCAGTCGTCCAAATGACTCCTGAAAGCGTTTCCAAGGAAATCCCGGACGGGGCGACCTTGGCCGTGTCCGGTGGCGGCTACCGGGTCGTGCCGGAAACACTGATCGAGGCCGTGGCGGCGCGCTTCGCGGACTCCGGCGCGCCGACGAATCTGACGGTGATCGCCATCGCCATGGTCGAGCGGGCGCGTGCCGGCAGAGGCGGCGCTGCGAGCGGACTGAACGCGCTCGCCCGAAAGGGCCTCATGGGGCGGGTCATAACCTCAAGCTTCAGCCGCGCCTCGTCGAACGAACTGAACCAGCTGATCGAGTCGGACCAGACTGCCGCCTACAACATCCCCATGGGCACGCTGGTCCAGCTTCTACGCGCAACGGCCGCCGGGCGGAGGGGCCTCGCTACGCCGGTCGGCATCGACACCTTCGTCGACCCGCGGCTCGGCGGGGGCCGCGTGAATACGTCCGCGCGCGAAGATATCTGCGAAGTGGTTACGCTCGGCGGCCAAGAGCAGCTGTGGTATCCGCGCCTGCCCGTGGACGTGGCGCTGATCCGTGCCAGCGCCGCGGACGAGCGAGGCAATCTCTATTTCGACACGTCCGCCTTCGATCACGGTACGATCGAACTGGCCATGGCCGCGCACAATTCAGGTGGCAAGGTTTTCGCCGAGGTGGGCCGAATCGTCCCCGTGGGCGAAGTGCATCCCCGGATGGGCCGCATCCCCGGCCCGCTGGTGGACGGCATCGTCGTCAACCCCGAGGTCTGGGAGGATGCCGAGGCGCCCCACCTGACCGGCGCTGCGCGCCCCGAACTTGACCCGCCGGCGCCGCGCAACCTGCCGCGCGACCTGATCGCCCGCCTCGCCGTCGCGCGCATGCCCGAGGGCGCGATGGTCAACCTCGGTGCAGGACTGCCGATGTACGATGTGCCCGAGGCCGCCCGCGCAATGAAGCGGGACGATATCTATTTTACGGTCGAACAGGGCCCGATGGGCGGCTGGCCGCAGGTCGGCGGCGTCTCGCGCCACCCCGAGTTGATCCTGGACCAGAACGAGGTGTTCCAGTTCTACGAAGGCGGTGGGCCGGACTACACCATCCTGTCCTTCGGCGAGGTGGACCGCCACGGCAATATCAACGTCAGTCGCCTCGGGGGCATGCTTCCGGGCTGCGGCGGGTTTATCAACATCTGCCATGGCATCCGCAATCTGGTGTTCTGCGGCACTCTGACGACTGGCGGGCTGGACGAGACGGTGGCGGCAGACGGCGTGTCAATCGCCACCGAGGGGCGGATCACCAAGTTCGTCGAGCAGGTCCAGCAGATCACCTTCAATGCCGGGGCGTGGACGGCGCGCGGCAAGACCGCAACCATCGTCACCGACCGCGGCATCTTCGGACTGACGCCGGACGGGCTGACGCTAGAGGAAGTGGTGCCGGGCATCGACGTGCAGCGCGATATCCTTGACCGCATCCCGTTCCCCGTTGCGGTGCGCGATGATCTGAAAACCGTCAATCCAGGGCTTCTCGTTTCGGCCGCCGAGTCGAAAGGGACAGCCTGATGACCTCCGACACCAGGACCGAGACGGGTGAGCTACACGTTCCGCTCATCACGCCGCTTGGTCCCGACGGGGCGCCAGACGCCGACAAACTGGTAATGCTCGCCCAGCGCGTGATGGAGGAGGGCGCCGATGGCCTCGTCCTGTTCGGCACGCTGGGCGAGGCGCAATCGTTCTCGGTGCCCGAGCGGATGGCCGTATTCGACGCCCTGCTGGAGGGGGGAATCGCGCCCGACCGGCTGATCGTGGGAATTGGCGCCGCGGCTCTGCCCGACGCGGTGAGCCTCGGGCGTCACGCCGCCCACAAGGGGTGCCTGCGCCAACTGCTGCTGCCACCGTTCTTCTTCAAAGGCATTGGTGCCGTCGGTCTGACCGCGTTCTTCGACGCGGTGATCGCCGGCATCGGGCGGGCCGACCTGCGTCTTGTGATCTACGACATCCCGGGCGTCGTCTCAGTCGAGGTTCCGCAGGGCGTGATCGCCGACCTGCGCGAGCGCCACGGCGACGTGATCTGGGCGCTTAAGGACAGCGTGCCTGACCTTGCCCATGTCGAAGCGTCGCTGTCGGGCCTGCCCGGCCTGTCCGTCTTCGTCGGCAACGAGATCTTCCTGCCCCGCGCCATGGAGCTTGGCGCGCGCGGCGCGATCTCGGGCCTCGGCAATATCGCGCCCCGCCAGATGAAGGCGCTCTGCCGTCCCGATGCGGGCGGCGATCCGGCCTATGGGCACCTGACCCGCCTCTACGACGCCATCGGCAAGCTGCCGGTTGTGCCGACGGTCAAGGCACTGACGGCCCACCGGCTGGGCGATCCGTCTCTTGCCGTGACGCGAGCGCCGCTGCCGACGGTGGACGTGTCGGGCAATGCCACACTTCTGGATCTGATGGAGGCTTTCGTCACATGACCTGACCGGCGCTTTGAGTGCCACTGAAAACGCCGTGGTCCCGATCGACAAACCCGGTGAGGGCTTGGCACAGCGCTGACATCTGGTCGACCGTGGCGCAATCGGTTTCGGCCGCGACGGCCTCTGCCGGTCCGGTCACGCCGCGCGGCATCGGCTTCGACGCCAGCTGCTCGCTGGTCGTCCCCTGCGCGGATGAGGGCCCCTTGTCGGCCGACCCGAATCGGCGCGAAGGCTGGGACATTATGATAGGGCTGGACCACCGCGCCGGGGGGCGAGGCTTAGGACATCAACGCCGCCGTCCTCGACCGGGTGGGCGGGCGCATCTTGCTAGAGATGGAGGTGTTCAAGACGCACTGGCTCAAGCGCAGCCTGCCCGGCACACATGGCCCTGTCAGATAAGACGCTGGTGCGGCGCAGGTTCGCCACGATCCAGGCGCTGGCCCCACCTCACCCGCGCCATATCCCAAGCGATGCGCGCCGCCGAGGGCGGCAAGATCGGGGCACTCGTGGCAAGAGGCAGACTGGCGCAGAACCCCTGGTACCGGCGCGAAAAGTGCCGATGCGACCGGCCTTCCCGTGATCGCGCCCGACCAGCTCAAACCGGTGCTGCTCGGCTCGACGATCCTCGGGGCGGTAGCGGCGGGGATTGCCCCCGACCTTATGGTGAATATGGCGAGCATGAACGGCCCGGCCCGCGTCATCGAACCAAGGGGCGGTGTGGTCGCCGCCTATCACAACCGAAAGTAACGCGTTCACCAACGGATGACCGATGATTTCGCCGCCTGCCTCGCGATCATGAAGGAGACCGCCGATCAGCGCATAAACCCGGAAGCCCGATTGACATCCACGATGCGAACATTCATCGTGAAACCGCTTACATAAATAATGTACCCATATGACATAGTGATACATTATGTGTTAGGCACAAATAGGAGAAGCGCTTTCACAATAAGTGAGACGCGCAAGGGAGGAAGCATAATGAAACCAATCACCGCAGCCCTCTGGGCTGGTGTCAGCGTCTGTATTGCTCTGCCTGCGGCTGCACAGGACCTGACTATCCGCGTCGGGACCGTGTACCAGCCGGACCACACCATCTCGAAAGGCACCGCTGAGTTCGCCCGCATAGTCGAAGAGGAATCAGGCGGTTCCATCGAGGTGCAGCCGTTCTATTCGGAAGAGCTCGGGACCGAGCGCGAGATGGCTGAGATGACCCGCGCCGGCGGCATGGAGATGGTGCTGTCGGGCCTGCCCGGGACTGGCGCATTCGTGCCCCAGCTCGAGGTGATGGAAGCCTTCTACACCTATGGCGATGTCGAAGACCTTGCCCGCGTGGTCGAAGCGATCTCGCCCGATCTCAACGGCTTTATGGAGCCGCAGGGCTTCCACATGCTGGGCGCCATGTACCAGGGGCCGCGCAACCTGCTCGCCAACGAGCCGGTGCGAACGCTTGCCGACATCGAAGGCATGAAGATGCGGATCCCGCAGACGCCGCTCTTCGTCACGCTTGCCCAGTCTTGGGGCGCGACGCCGACGGCGATCGCCTTTTCCGAGGCCTACACCGCGCTTGAGAACGGCGTCGTGGACGCCATCGACGGTACCGCGGAATCCATGGTTACGTCTGGCTTCAGCGAGCAGGTCAAGAACCTGACCCTGACGCGGCACAACTTCTATCCCCAACCAATGGTCGTGAACCTCGATTGGTGGAACGGCCTTACGGACGAGCAGCGCGCCATCCTTGAGGACGCCGCCGCGCGCGCCTCCGAATACCAGCTTGGCCTGCATACCGAAGCCGCCAATGCCGCCATCGCGCGGATGGAGGAAGAGGGCGTCACAATCATCGAGCCCGACAACATCGAAGAATTCCGGGAACCGGTGCTGGCTGCGATGGACGGGTACATCAAGGACAAGGGTGACGACGTATACGCGGTCTACCAGAAGATGCTGGAAGTCGCCGGATCGGACGAAGACTGATCCCCAAGGCTGAACCTGAGGCGAGGGCGAGATGGACAGGATCTATCGCAATACGATTGAAACAATGATCATTCTCGGCCTCGTCTTGATGGTCGCTATGACGTTTACCTCCACGGCCATGCGGGTCGTAGGCTACGGGGGGCTCTACTGGGCCGAAGAGGTGACGCGCTACATAAGCGTCTGGGTCGTCTTCCTCGGCTCCGGGCTCGGCGTTCGCTACGGCGTCCATCTCAGCGTCGACATCGTGCTCGAACTGGTTCCCCACGCCCTGCGGTTGCCGCTGCTGATGTTCAGCCATGCGGCGTTCCTGATCTTCGCAGGCGTATTGGTCTGGTTCGGCTGGGAGCTGGCGATCTCGAACTACGCACAGCAATCGGCGTCGCTGCGCATGCCGATGACCTACGTGCATATCGCCATTCCCGTCGGCGGGGCGCTGATGATCTTCGAGACGCTGCGGCTCGCCATCAGGGACATCCAGGGTAAGCCGCGCGAATTCGGCGGCGAGGCATCGGCGGACTGATCTCCGCTTCATTCACTGATAATTATTTCCGGGACAGCGACACGATGGTTGGCACTCTTTTTGGCTCCTTTCTGATCCTTCTCGTTTTTGGCGTGCCCATCGCAGTCGCCATCGGTCTCGGAGCGATGGTTCCCATGCTGATGCAGGGCAACGTCCCTCTGACGCTGGTCATCAGCCGCATGTTCGGCGGCATCGACTCCTTTCCGCTGATGGCGATCCCGTTCTTCGTACTGACCGGCACGCTGGCCACGTCCTGCTCGCTGACGGACAAGGTGGTGGGCCTCGCCGCCTACCTCGTGGGGCAGATGCGCGCGGGCCTTGCCCATTGCAACATCGTCGCAGCGATGCTGTTCGGGGGCATCACCGGATCCGCCGTCGCCGAAAGCGCCGCTCTCGGCTCGATCCTGATCCCCGGCATGACGTCCAAGAAATACCCGCCGTCCTATGCCGCAGCCATCACTTCGACCGCGTCGGTGATCGGCTCGATCATCCCGCCGAGCACGCTGATGATCATTTACGGCTACCTCACCGGCGTCTCGACGGGCCGGCTGTTCCTCGGCGGCGCCATTCCCGGCCTGCTCGTGGGCCTCGGGCTCATGCTGACCGCGCACATCCAGGCGGTGCGGCTGGGCATCGGGGTCGATCCCGACCTTGAGAAGCGCAGCCTCGCCGGGTTCACCCGCGTGTTCCGGGAATGCGGCCCTGCGCTCCTGATCCCGCTCATCATCCTGGGCGGTATCGTCGGCGGCGTCTTCACCCCGACCGAAGCGGGCGTTGTCGCCGTGGTCGTAGTCCTGCTCCTGGGCCAGCTCGTCTACGGCGGCTTCGGCCTGCGGTCCCTGCGCCGCGCCTTCCTCGAGGCGGGCTATACGACGGCGATGGTCTTCCTGATCTTGGGTGCCTCGACGGTCTTCGCCAACATGCTGACCCGCGCACGCTTCCAGTCGACGCTCATCAGCCTTCTGGAAAGTGTCAGCGGCGTCCCCGAAATCCAGATGATGCTGATCCTGCTGTCGCTGATCTGCCTCGGGCTCTTCATCGACGCGACCGCCGTGCTCATCATGTTCGCGGCACCGCTTGCCGCGGTCTGTGCCGGGATAGGCTACGATCCGGTCCATTCGGGCGTCGCGATCGTCATCGCCTGCCTGATTGGCGGCGTCACCCCGCCCGTGGGCACGCTGCTTTTCATCGCGGCGGGCATCGCGCGAATATCGATCACCGAGGCGTCAAAGGGCGTGCTGCCCTTCGTGCTGATGCTGATGCTGATCAACGTCGTGATCGCGCTGATCCCGGCCCTCGTGCTTTTCCTTCCGAACCTGTTGTTCTGACGCGGGATCGAGATGAGCGCCCTGCCCCCCACGATCCGCGCCCTGACCGTCGATACCGGCGGCACAGTTCTTGACTGGTACTCGGGTATCCTGCGCGAGCTTCAGGAGTTCGGTCGGACGCGCGGCCTGACCGCCGACTGGTCGGCGGTGGCCAAACGCTGGCGGCGCCTGTCCACGGTGATGGTCGATGACGGCATGCCGCAGGAGAACGGCATCGCCACACTCGACTTCGACGACGTGCTCCGGATCACGCAGGAACAGACCTGGCGGGAATTCGGACTGCCCGTTGCCGATGCCGATACTCGGGCCGAGCTTCTGGCTATGTGGCGCAGGCTCGATCCGTGGCCGGACGTGCGGCGCGCCCTGCCGCGACTGCGCGCGAAATTCCGCGTGGCGCCCTTCACCATCCTCAAGACGACCATGCTGATCGAGACCTCGCGACGCGGCGGGCTGGACTGGGATTGCATCATCTCGTGCGAGATGATCGGCACCTACAAGACCAAGCGCCCCGCCTATGACACGGCGGCGCATTGGCTCGGGGTCGCTCCGGCGAACATCCTCATGGTGACCGGCCACAACAACGACCTGATCGCGGCGCATTCCTATGGATTCCGCACGGCCTTCATCCATAGGCCCAAGCAATGGGGCGACGAGCCCCCGCAATTCCCCGAAGCCGACGACCGCGCCGATTTCGTGTGCCGCGACTTCGCGGACCTCGCCGAACAGCTAGGATGCCCCTGACGCTGACCACAGGAGACAGCATGACCAAACCCCTCAGGTTCGGCGTTGTCGGCACAGCCCATTGGGCGCGCGCCGTTCACCTTCCCGCCCTCAAGGCCCATCCCGGCACCGAACTGGTTGCCGTCATGGGCCGCGACCCGGATCGCACTGCCGAGGTAGCCGATACGTTCGGCATCCGGGCCATGGACGATTTCGACGCGCTTCTCGCCAGCGTCGATGCCGTGTCCTTCGTCATCCCGCCCGCAGCGCAGGGCGATCTTGCGATCCGCGCGGCCGAGGCGGGCAAGCACCTGATCCTGGAAAAGCCGCTGGCGGGGGACCTTGCCGCCGCGACGCGGCTGGCCGATGCGGTGCGCGCCTCAGGTGTGGGCGCGATCTGTTTCCTGACCCGTCTCTATATCGACCGGGTGCAGGAGTTCGTCGCGCACGCTCGAGGCAAGGCCGCCTCGGGCCTCGCCCGGTTCCGGTCGGGCGCGCTTTTGTCGGGTAGCCCCTACAGCCAGTCCGCTTGGCGGCAGGAGGAATACGGCGCGCTCTGGGACGCGGCGCCGCACGGGCTCAGCGTGTTGGAACAAGTTCTGGGACCGATCGCGCACCTGACCGCAAATCCTGACGGCGAGGGAGGCGTAGTGATCGAGGCCACCCACGAGGGCGGTTCGGCATCGCGGTTCGAGCTCAACCTGAACGACGCCACCGTCGATCTGCTCGAGGCCTATAGCTTCGAGACGCCCGCCGGACCGATCGAGATCGGGAACTTTCAGTATGACCGTCCGACCGCGTTCGGGCGGGGGATCGACGCACTGCTCGAGCAGGTGCGCTCTGGCCCGCTGGAACGCTCGCTGTCCTTCGCGCTGCATCTGATCGCGGTTCTGGAAGCGGCCGAAACCAGCCTGCGCCGCGACGGGGCCGAGGTGCCGGTGGCCGACGCCTGACGGCCCCGTGGCCGGAGCCGCCCTTGCCTCAGTCCCGCTCTTCGTGCTCGCGGATGAAATCCTCGTTCAGCTCGAGCCCGAGACCCGGCAGGTCCGGCACGTGCATCATGCCGCCCACGGGCACCGGCGCGTCCTTGAAAACATGGGCGGTGATCGGCTCGAACAGCTTCAGCCTCTCGAGGAAGGGCACGTTGAACGTCGCCGCCGCAAGTTGCAGGTGAATATTCTCCATCGCGTGCGGGGCAAAGCGCAGGTTCCAGGCCTGGGTCAGAGCCGCGATCTTCAGCATCTCGGTATAGCCGCCCGCTCGCGCGCCATCAGCCTGAACGATGTCGGCCGCTTCGGCCAGGATCAAGTCGCGCACGCCGAAACGGGTATATTCGTGCTCGCCCGTCGCCACCGGAACGTCGGTCCCCTGCTGGAAGCGGCGCAGGCCCGGAATGTCGTCGGCAAAGACAGGCTCTTCAAAGGCGAGGATGTCGTACTCGCGGATGCGGTTGGCCAATTGCACCGCCGTCGCCGCGTCGAAGGCGTTGTTGGCGTCCACGAGGATCCCGATGTCGGGGCCAACCGCCTCGCGAACCTTGCGTACCCGCTCGACATCGCGGCGGATATTGCGTCCGCCCTCGACGCCCACCTTGAACTTCACGATGCCATAGCCTTCGGCGACCATGCCGGTCATCTCTTCGATCAGCGCGTCGTCGTCGTAGGAGGTCCAGCCGCCGCTGGCGTAGACGGGCACCTCGGTGCGGTCGCCGCCGATCAGGCGGTAGATCGGCACGTCGAACCGCTTGCCCTTGAGGTCCCAAAGCGCCGTGTCCACCGCGCTCAAGGCGGCGAAGGTCAGGCCCTTGCGCCCGATCCCCCGCAGGTAGTGGAACAACTCCTGCCAGATCGCCTCGGTCTCGAGCGGGTCACGCCCGACCAGCCTGGGGCGGAACGTCCGCTCGATCAGGTCGCGCGTCGCTTCGCCGCCGACCTCGTGGTACGTCACGCCGATCCCCGTCAGCCCGTCCGACGTGCGGACGCGCACGACGAGCATCCCGACGGTTTCCACAGTCCGCGTCGCGTCGGCGAAGCCGGCTGCGACTGGCAGCGACACGAGCCGCGCGTCGATATCGGCAATGGTGGCAGGCATTCGATCTGTCCTTCTTCGTTGAGCTCACGGCTGGATAACACCGATGTAAGCGCGCTCAAAGTGAATTGAGCTTAGCCCCCACCGATCGGTCGACCCCCCAATATTTCACTCTTCTACCCGATTTATGGATAATCTGGGCCTGTATCATCGTCCAGTCTTGCCCAATCGTTGGAAACCAAATATGTAACCGCTTACATATACAGTCCGGTCACACCTTGGCGGGACGGCAAGGCGAAGGAACGGCCATTGGCGAGCGCAGACCAGAGCACCGGTGCGGAACCCTCGCGCGGAGCCGTGTTCTACGCCTTCGCGGAAGCGGCCCGGACCGCCGAGTTGCCGGACCACGTCCGCGCCAAGACTGAAATGCAGGTTCTCGACACCGTGGCCGCCATCGTCTCGGGCGCGGCGCTCGAAGCGGGACGCGCTGCGCAGGCTTACGTCACGGGGCTTGGTGGACGGGGCGACGCGACTATACTCGGCACCCGCATCAAGGCGTCCATGGTCGATGTGGCCTTCGCCAACGGCATGTCGGCCCATGCCGACGAATCCGACGATTCCCACGAGACCAGCCAGACCCACCCCGGATGCGCGATCCTGCCGGCGGTGTTGGCCGTGGCCGAAGCGCGCGGCAGCACCGGCGACCAAGTGCTGCGCGCCACCTGGATGGCCTATGAACTGATCATCCGCTTCGGCGAGGCGGTCGCGCCCGCCATGAGCTTCGCGCGCTCGTCCCGGTCCTGCCACGCGCATACAGGCCTGTTCGGCGCAGGCCTCGCGGCGGGCAGCTTGATGGGATTTCGCGCCGACCAGTTCCGCGTGCTTGCGAACTACCTCGCACAGGAGGCGTCGGGCTTGACCACCTGGCGCCTCGACACTGCGCACACCCTTAAAAGCTATACGTTTTCGGGGATGCCCGCCGCCAACGGCACCCGCGCCGCTGCGCTGGTGGATGCGGGCTTCACCGGCGACGGCGACGTGTTAGATACGTCGGACCGGAATATCTTCGACGCCATCTCGCCCGATTGCGATATCTCGCGGCTCGACCCGCCCTACGATTCGTTCCGAATCCTCGAAACCGACATCAAGAAATATTCGGTCGGCTTCCCAATAGCCGCCCCCGTCGCCGCACTCGAGGCACTGATCGACACGCACGGGCTGGCACCGGGGGCCGTCTCGGCCCTGCGGGTGCGCTACCACCTCGACTGGTACAACGTCATCGGCGACGAGAACCGCATGGCGGACCTCAACCTGCGCTACTGCCTTGCCGCCACGCTGCTGAACGGCAAGCTCGACTTCGCCACCACTCATGACGGGGCGCGCATGGAGGACCCGGCAATCCTCGACGTGGCGGAGCGTATCGCCTTTCTGCCGCCTGAGGACGGCCAGGACCGGTTCGAGGCGCGGATCGAGGTCGACACGCCGCAGGGCGCCCTTTCGGAACGGCAGGGACTGATGGTCAAAGGCCGAATGGGAAATCCCATGACCCTCGAAGAAGTGCGTGCCAAGGCGCATGACCTTCTGTCCTCGGTCATGACCGGCGCCAAGGCCGACGACGTGATCGCGGCGGTCGCGGACCTGCCGCGCGCGAAAGACATCGGGGCGCTGGTCGCGCTCTGCGCCCCATGACCGCCGCTGCGCCGGAGACTACCCAGGGCGGCACCGTCGCCATATGGAGCCGCGCGGCCTATGCCGTCTCGGCCCTGGTGCTCGTCTGGCTGATCCTGTTGCCGTTCGGCGCGATCTTCCTGACGAGCTTCCTTGAGGGCGATGGCGGACTGTCGGCCTATGCCGAGTTTCTCGCAAGCCGGTCCCTGCGGACGGCGACCTGGAACAGCATCCTCGTTGCGATGGGGTTGGCCGGCCTCAGCGCGGTGATCGGCACCGCGCTGGCCTTCGGGGTGGCGCGTACGCGGATGCGTTTCAAGGGGCTGGTGCGGGTCACCATGATCCTCGCCCTCATCAGCCCCGAATTCCTGCTGGCGATGGGCTACATCCTGCTGGCGGGGCCGAACGTCGGCTACGCGAACATTGTGTTGCGCGAACTGTTCAGTATGGACGTGCGCACCGGACCTTTCGACATCTACACGCTCTGGGGACTGGTGTTCACCGCCCTGCCGAGCGGGGTGTCTTTCGTCTTTCTCGCGCTCGTGCCTGCCTTCGGCTCGATGGACCCCGCGCTGGAGGATGCAGCCCGGCTCAAGGGCGCCTCGCCCCTGCGCACGATCGCGACCGTCACCCTGCCGCTTGCGCGGCCCGCGATCTTGGCGGGCACGCTTCTCGCCTTTGCCACCAGCCTCGCGATGTACGGCCCGCCCGAGATGCTGGGGATTCCGGTCTTGACCGTGTCAATCCGCGAGTCACTGCTGGGCCTCGACTTCGACGAAGCGTCGGTCGCGGCCGTGGTACTGGTCGGCATTTCGATCCTTGCGCTGTTACTCCAGCGCTATGGGATCCGCCATCCCGAACGCTACCGCACCATTTCAGGCAAGGCCTTCGCCGCGCGAACGCTGGATCTTGGCTGGCCCGAGCACCTGTTGACTGCGTTCGGGCTGCTCTATGTCGGCGTCGCGCTGATCCTGCCGTACGGCACCATGCTGGCCGTCAGCCTGATGAAGAGCATCGGCAACGGTTTCACGGCGGACAACTGGACGCTCGCCAACTTCTCCACAATCCTCGGCGACGACTCGATCCGCAAGGCGGTGTTCCTCAGCCTGCGGCTTGCCGCGGCCAGCGCCGCTGTCGTCGCGGTATTCGGCGTGATCGTCGCCTATGTGGTGGTGCGCACCCGTCAGCCCGGCCGCGCCATACTCGACTACATCTCGGTCCTGCCGCTGGCAGTGCCGGGCACCGCGCTCGCCTTCGCGCTGATCGTGATCTATCTCAGTGAGCCGTTCCGCCTGCTTGGCTTCTACGGCACGCCCGCGATCCTGCTTTTGGCCTATCTAGCGCGGTTCATCCCGCTTGGCGTGCGCAACAGCCAGTCCGCGCTTTTGCAAGTCTCACCCGAGCTCGAGGAGGCGTCGCGCGTCTTCGGCGCGGGCGAGTTGTCCACGCTGCTCAGGATCACCCTGCCGCTGATCCTGCCGGCCTTCGTCTACACGTTCCTTTTGGTCTTCGTACTGGCGATCCCCGAGCTCAGCGCGTCCATCGTGCTGCGCGGGTTCGACACACAGACCATCGCCACGTCGGTTCTGAGCGTGTGGAACGGCAATGGCGGCCTCGCCGTCGCCTGCGCCTACGGTATCTCGATCTTCGTCACCGTCTCGCTGTTGTTCCTGCTCGCCCTCTTGGCCCGGCGCCTTGCCGCGGCATGGGGCGGACAGGCCGACGCGGCCCCCGCCGCGACTCACTGACGACCCATCACAAGGAGGAGGAAAGACCATGAGACATTCCATCGCGAGAGGCTGCGCGGTCGCGGCGATCCCGCTTCTGGGCGCCCTGCCCGCCCTCGCCCAGGACGGCAACCTGCGAATCTACTCGGCCTACCCGGACGAGCACATGGCCGCCCTGATCGAGGGCTTCGGCGCACAATATCCCGATGTTGACGTGCAGGTCTCGGTGCAGCCGGGCGAACAGCTTCTGTCCACGCTCGAGCTCGAGCTGAGGGCCAACGCCCCCCAGGCCGATCTCGTCGGCCTGAACCAGGCGTCCATCGCGGCGCTGGCGGCCGATCACGACGCCTTCGCCGAATACCGGCCCGAAGGCCTGACGAACGTGCGCGAGAACCTGCGCGACGCCTCGGGGCTGTCGGTGCCGGCCTGCGTCAATGTCTACCTGATCCAATACAACACCAACGCCATCTCGGAAGACGAGGCGCCTGAATCGTGGATGGACCTGACCGATCCCCAGTGGGCCGACCAAGTAGCCATGGCCGATCCGGCCAGTTCGCAGTCGATCCAGTCGTTCCTGTGGTTCATCTCGGAATATCTGCCCCAGAACGGAAACGGCGACTTCGGCTGGGACTACTTCGGCAAACTGACGGAAAACGGGGTAAGGCTCGAAGGCTCGCACGGCACGATCCGCGACCTGACCGCGGCGGGCGAGCGTCCGCTGGCCGTGCAGCTGCTGGCCAACGGTCAAACCTCGGCCAACCGGGGCGATCCGACCAGCCTTGTGTGGCCGACCGAAGGCTCGCCGGGCGAGGTGTCGTCTTTCGCCATGCTGGACGGCGCTGCCAACCGCGAGGCGGCGCAAGCCTGGCTCGACTTCATTGTCAGCCCCGAGGCGCAGGCGATCATGCCAGACGCTCTTGGCTGCGCGCCGGTCCTGACCGAGATCGGCTACAGCTTCCCCGACGGTACCGCTGTGGGCGACGTGGACATCGTGGCAGTGGACTCGACCTGGATCGCCGAGAACCGCGAGGCCCAGATCGAGGCCTTCGAAGAGGCCACGGGCAACTGAGCGACATGTCCACCTCGCACCAAGAACCCGGCATCGGCGACGACACGTCGCCGGGCCTCGAGCTGGTCGACCTGCGCAAGCGGTTCGGCGCCTTCGAGGCCATTCGCGGCGTCGATCTCGCCGTGCCGCGCGGCCACATGGTGTCGTTGATCGGCCCGTCCGGCTGCGGCAAGACCACGACCCTGCGCATGATCGCGGGTCTGGAAACCCCGACCTCGGGCAAGGTGATCGGCCATGGCCGCGTGTTGTCGGACGGTGCCAGCGTCGTGCGCCCCGAGCTGCGCGAGATGGGCATGGTGTTCCAGACCTATGCGCTCTGGCCGCACATGACCGTCGCCCGCAATATCGGCTATGGGTTAAAGCAGAAGGGCCACGAAAAGGCCGCCATCGCCTCCCGTGTGGACGAAGTGCTGAAGATGGTCGGCATGGCCGTACATGGCGGCCGCTACCCGAGCGAGCTGAGCGGCGGCCAGCAGCAGCGCGTCGCCCTCGCCCGCGCCATTGCCTCGCGGCCCGACATCCTCCTGTTCGACGAACCGCTCAGCAACCTCGACGCGGTGTTGCGCGAACAGATGCGTTTCGAGATTCGAAATCTCCAGCAAGAGCTCGGGATCACCAGCGTCTACGTCACCCACAGCCAGGAAGAGTCGCTGGCCCTGTCGGACACCATCGTCGTCATGAAAGACGGCGTCATCGTCCAGACCGGTGCCCCGCGCGAGATCTACGACCGCCCCCGAAACGCTTTCGTCGCGGGGTTCATCGGGCTGACCAACATCCTGTCGTTGACCGGGGTGCGAAACACGGACCGTGCCGTCACCGGCTGGCTCGAGGACGGCACCTCCGTCACCGCCACGTCACAGGGCGCCCCTGCCGTCGCGGGGGATACCGCCAGCGTCTCTGTCCGTCCGTCCGAGATCGCGATCGACCCTGAGGGGACCCACCCCCCCGAGGGGCGCAACACGATCGCCGGGTCCGTCCGCGATGTCGTCTTCACCGGCGGCGTCATCGACTATTTTGTCACGACCGCCGCCGGGCTGGAGCTGCGGGTGCAGGCCGTCCCGCCCTTGCGCGCCGAGCGCGGCCAATCCGTCATCCTGAGCTTCGACGAGGCCAAGACCGTCATCCTGGAACGAGACTGAGGACCGCCCATGACCATCATCAACGCCGAGAGCTGGATCTTGCGTTTTCCCTCGAACCGCCTCGCCGCCGAACGCGCCGACGAGGAGTTCGAGCTGATCGGCGTCACCATGACCGACAGTTCGGGCATGCAGGGCACCGGCTGGACCTTCACCTCGGACTACGGCGGAGGCGCGGCGATCAAGGCGCTGCTCGATACCGTGCTGCTGCCCCGCGTCGTCCAGCGCGAAGCGCTGGAGGTGCGCGCTCTGAACGGCGAGCTGTTCCATTTCACCCACCGGCTCGGCCACGGAATCACCTCCATGGCGATCTCGGCCATCGACGTCGCACTCTGGGACCTGCACGCACGCCTTCAGGGCATCTCGGTCGCCAAGGCGCTTGGTCAGGTGCGAAACCGGGTGCCCTGCTACGGCAGCGGCAAGGCCAGCCCGTCCCTGCCGCTCGAGGACCTGGTCGAGACCTCGGCGGACTATATCCGTGACGGACTCGACGCGGTTAAGGTGCGCGTCGGGCGCGACACCTCGGCCGATCCGCACCGCCTCGCCGCCGTGCGCGAGGCGATCGGCCCGTCGCCCAAGATCATGATCGACGCAAACGAACGACTTGGGCTCGAAGCGGCGCTGCGCCTCGGGCGGACCCTGGCAGACCATGATATCTACTGGTTCGAGGAACCGATCTACGCACATGACTTGGACGGCTATCGCCGCCTTCGAGCCGAGCTGCCGATGGCGGTGGCCGGGGGCGAGCACTTCCATTCGCGGCGGACGTTCTTCCACTTCGCAGGTCGCGACTGTCTCGACATCCTGCAACCCGACCTCTGCTTCATTGGCGGCTTCACCGAGGCAATGAAAGTGGCCGAATTGGCCGACGGCATGGGTCTCGCCGTGGCACCCCATTTCATGACGGTGCTGCACATCCACCTCGCCGCCGCCACGCCGCGCCCCTCCTGGCTGGAATTTTACCCGTTCATGGACGACCTGCTGGTCCACGCGCTGCAGATTGAGGATGGCCACATCGTCGTTCCGGACTGTTTGGGCCATGGGGTCGAGTTCACCGAGGATGCTTGGAAAACCTGGCGCGCCGCTTGAACGGTCAGGCAACCCGTTCAGCCCGGCCGCCATGGGCCGCAACCTGCGCGTCGGCGGTCAGGAGCGGTATCGCCTCGGTGCGGGACTGGGCGACCCGAATGCGATCGAACTGGTTACAGTGGATAGGCGGCGGGTCGGCCACGGCCAGCCCTTGCAGCTCGGTAACCGGCAGTTCGACATAGACCGCAGCAGGACATCCCGCCCGCATCGCCGCGCTTTCGGCCGGCCGCGCCGCGGAACGGGTTCTGATCGGGTCGATCTTCAGCGGTGCCGGCGATCATGTGCGGCAGGTCATGGAGCCGGCATCCAATCTTCGACACGCCTGAGTTCTCGATAACGAGCACCTCCTCGCACTCTCGCTCTTCACTGCCCGCATGCTCACCGAAACGCTGCTCGGCGACGACTTGGAACGCATGCTTCGAGACGAGCGGTGCGTGCGGAAGAGCTCGTGCATGGACGATGCCCCATGCGATCCGACCGCCCAGTTCCACGCTCGAAGAGTAGACGAAGGCCGTAGCCCAGTCATCCTCATCGATCAGCCGAGATCATGGTCGATCTCACATTCGGAAGGGAGACCAAAGCGCCACCAGGGCCGGATACAAGATTGTACTCTGCCTGCACACAGCTTGGACAAACCGAACACCGCCTGACCTGATAAAACGCCTAATTTCAACCCTTTGGGAACACCCGGCGAAGTCATCTCCGGCAGGCCTCAGCGCAGCTTTGCCAGGACCGCGGCGGAGGCGAACCCGTCCGGTGCGAGGCCGACGGAGCGTTGCCATTGGCGGATCGCGGCGGTCGTGTCCGGCCCGATCTTCCCGTCGACACCGCCGGTGGAGAAGCCGGCCAGAGTCAACCGCTCCTGGAGCTCCTTGCGCTCGGTGAGGGCGAGGGGACGCTCCCCCCGTGGCCAGGCACCACGGATCGGCCCCGAGCCCGCGATGCGGTCGGAGAGGTGGCCCACGCCGATCACGTAGGCGTCGGCGGAGTTGTAGCGCTCGATGACGCGGAAGTTGTCGAAGATCATCAGGGCGGGACCGTTGATGCCCGCCGGGATGAGGATGGACGCCTGCCCGTGATCCGGGACCGAGCCGCCCGAAACGGACCGCACGCCGAGCCGCGCCCAGTCGGACGGTCGCCGCTTCGTCTCCTTCCCCGTCAGCGCGGCGTCGAAGCCCTGCGGAAGGACCACTTCGACGGCCCAGGGCTGGCCCCGGTTCCAGCCGTGCTTCGCGAGATAGTTCGCGGTCGAGGCGAGCGCGTCGGTCGGATCGTCGGACCAGATGTCCCGCCGGCCGTCTCCCCTGAAGTCCACGGCGTAATCGAGATAGGAGGTCGGCATGAACTGCGTATGGCCCATCGCCCCGGCCCAGCTGCCGGTCATGGAGCGTGGCGCCACGTCTCCCGACTGCAGAATCTTCAGAGCGGCGATGAGCTGTGCCTCGAAGAACTCGCCCCGCCGCCCGTCATAGGCGAGGGTGGACAGGGAGCTGACGATGTCCGACGAGCCGCGCATCGCGCCGTACGCGCTTTCCATGCCCCAGACCGCCGTGACGACCTCGGCCGGAACGCCGTACCGCGCCTCGATGGCCGAGAGGGTCCCCTGATGCCGGGCCAGCGCATCGCGGCCGTTCGCGATGCGGGCGGTGCTGACCGCACCGTCTAGATACTCCCAGATCGCCTTGTGGAACTCGGCCTGGCTGCGGTCCCGCCGGATCGCATCCTCATCGTAGGTCACGCCGGCAAAGGCGCGGGACAGGGTCTCGCCCCGGATGCCCTGATTCTGCGCCCGCGCGGTGAAGCCGGCGATCCACTGGTCGAATCCCGCGTTGCGGGTCGGTTGAATGCTCACAGGCCCTCCGGCTGGCCGAGCCCCCGGCCGTATCGACGTTTCCACCGGTCCGGCGCAGCCCATCGGCCCGAACGCCACGCCAGCCAGTATCAATCCCGTCGCCATCATTCGTTTCATGTCTCTGCCCTCGTTATTGTCACTGCTCGTGCAGCGTGTTTTTCGGCGAGGATACGCACCCACGGGCCATCGCGGAAGGAGAGCCGTGCTGCGGCGGGGCAAAACTCGCGAAGCTGTGAGAATGGTTAAGGACCTGAAAGCCTGTGGCGACGCGCACGCCCCGGGCCGGCAGACGCGCCGGCTGCCAGCGGCGGACCGCCTCCGGCGGGGGTATTTGAAGAAAGATGAAAGGGCGGAGGGCGCCCAGATGGGCAAAGGCGGCGCTCATCGTGCCGGCTGCATCTCCTCGACCAGCACTTCGAAGGCGCGGCGGGCGATGGCGAAGCCCTGGGGACTCGTATCCTGCGAGGGGGCGACGAGGATGGCGGCGGCAGAGACGTCCGGGGTCTCGATCCGTCCCGTCACGAGCGTCACCATGGCATCCCCCTGCTGGCCGATACCCTGCCGGGAGATGACGTTCATCACCGATCTCGGCACCGCGATGTAGGCGTCGTCCATTCTCTTCACGTCGATCCGGGCACCGATCCGGTCGAGCGCCGCGTCCTCGATCTCTTCCGACGCATCGCATCCGGGCGCCGAGACGACGAGGATCGAGCCGGCCCCGGCGTTGTCGAGAAGAAGCCCGGATCCCCCCTCCGGCGCGTCGGGGATCTCGCTCTCCTCCCATGAGGACGGAAACGGGAAGACGAGGGGAACCCGCCCGGGCAGCGCCTTCATGTCGAACGGCTCGGCAAACCGCTCCTTCGTGGCCCGGCTGAGCGCAAAGCTCTGGATCGCTGCGAGAAGGACGTTCTGGACGAAATTTGCCGCGCCCGCATCCTCCGCCCGGATCCGTGCCTCGATGACGAAAAGGCGAGGCCCGTCCTTGATCGTCATGAACCGGCGCACGCCTTTGACGTCCCTGTCGGCGGCATGGGTCAGCGCATCGATCAGGATACCGTACTCGGTTTTCCAGGTGCGCGCATGGACGATGCCCTGGCCGCCCAGCTCCAGCCACCCGTCGGCCCAGTCCACCGGGTTCACTTCCCGCGTCAGGACGGTGGCGAAGATGCAGAGTTCGATCTGGCGCCCGGCATCGGGACTGGCATGGAGCAGGAGGCGGGGGGAGAGATCGGGCGAGGGCGCTTCCTCGGGATAGGTGCTGATGTCCCAGTTGGCCGGCACGTTCACCGTGAAGCCGAATTCCGGGGCACCGGGATTGACGTAAGGCACCTGAACGAGCGTCCCCCGGAGCTGGTCCGCCGGGATCGTGAGGGATTTCAGAAAGGGAACCGGGATATCCATTGGCGTCAGATGGGCCTGTTGCCCCGATCCGTGTAGGGCTTGCCTGCGGAGACATCCCCCGAGACGCCAATCCCGGCGCCGACCTTCAGCTCTCCCGTGCCGCCCGTATGGACGCGCCCCGTCTCCTTGTTCTGCACCGCCCAGCCGCCGACCTCGCCGCCGGCCGTTCCGAGCGCGCCGCTGGCCTTCGCGCGCTCGCTGACCGTCGTGTCCTCGGTGACGAAGACATTGCGCTCTTCGTAGACATCGCCCGAGGCGACCTCCGCCGCCGCCTTTCCGCGCGCACCGATGCCGGTATAGTACCCCCCCTCGCCGAGGACCCCCTGCCCGTGCGCCTCGGCTTGAAGGAAATTCCCCGCGACACCCACCTCGTAGGCCGGGTTGTTCGGATCGCTGCCGATGAAGCCGCCCGCGGTGCCCTTCGCACCTGCGATCCCGGCCTTGCCCTCGATGTCTGCGCCGTGGACGATGCCGCCCTTGAGACTGACCTCGACCGGAACCGCCTGATACTTCCCGGCCACACCGACGCCGCCGATGAACGGCACATCGACGTGGCCGACGCCGTCGAGCTCGACCCAGACGAATTCGAACTTGCCCGAGAACTTGCCGAGCCAGCCCTCGGCCTTCGCCTCCGACGTCCACTTCACCGACCCGATCTTCAGCCAGTCGTTCTTGAAGATCTCGATCTCGAAATCGTCGTCGTCGTCCTCGAAGGTCTCGAGCTTCTTCAGGACGATGTCCCTCAGCTGCCGCAGCATCCAGGTCGACAGGAGGCCGAGCGTTCCGGGGAAGGAAATGCCCATGACGCCGATGAGGACAGTCGGCTCCCCCTTCGCGATCACGCCGAGCTTGACGACGGGATCGAACATCCGCGCGGCGGGAAGCTTGCCGACGAGGACGGTGGGCGAGCCGAAGATGATGACATCCGAGCCGGTGGGCAGGGGCGGGATGCACAGGAGCCGGTCGGTCATCCGCGCCTGCGGAAGCTTCGCCGTCAGGACGGTGGGGCAGCAGGGCGGCAGGATCGGGCCGGCAGGAGCGGGGCACAGCGCGCAGACATGCGTGTCCGTCATCCGGGCAGCGGGAAAATTGAGCATCGACAAATCGTCCTCTGAATGCCCCGATTAGAGGCAGACGGTGGACGTTGCGTCAAGCGCGGTGAACGGGCGGCCCTACTTGCGCTTGCGGACGACCTTCCGGGCGCTCTTCTTCTTCGTCGCGTCGCTGCGGGCCTTGGCCTGACCGGGCTTGCGCCGCACCGGGCCTCCGCCGGGCTTGCCGCGTCGCTTGGATCCGCGGCCGGGGCGCGCTCCGCCGCCCATGCCTTCGCCCTCGATCTCGAGGAGTTCCAGCATCAGGCCGCCGGTGATCGGCACCGCCTCCACCAGCCGCGCGAGGACACGCTGCCCCAGGGCGATCTCCCGGCCGGTATCGGCGCCCATCAGCGTCTGCGTTTCGGGATCGTGGTGGAAGAACTCGTTTCCGAGGGACCGGATCGGCACCAGCCCGTCCGCCCCGCTCTCGTCCAGCTTCACGAAGACGCCGAAGCGCGCGATGCCGCTGATCCGCCCGGTTTCCTCGGTGCCGACACGGTCCGAGAGATAAGCCGCCAGATAGCGGTCGATCGTGTCCCGCTCGGCCGCCATCGAGCGGCGCTCAGTATCCGAGATGTGTTTCGCGGTCGCCTCGATCTCCTCGATCTCCCGCTCGGACAGACCGTCATTGCCCCAGCCATGCGCCGTGATGAGCGCGCGGTGGACGATAAGATCCGCATAGCGGCGGATGGGCGAGGTGAAGTGGGCGTAGGTTTTCAGGGCCAAGCCGAAATGGCCGAAGTTCTGCGGCGAGTAGTAGGCCTGCGTCATGGAGCGCAGGGTGGAGAGGTTGATCAGCTCGGCGGTGTCGCTCCCGGCCGCCTGCTCGAGGAGACGGTTCAGATCCGCGGTGCGCAGGACCTGCCCCTTCGCAAGACCGTAGCCGGACGCCTTTGCCACCTCACGCAGCGCCTCGAGCTTCTCGGGCGACGGCTCTTCGTGAACCCGGAACAGAAGCGGTGTCTTCTTCTCCGTCAGTGTCTCGCCGGCAGCGACGTTGGCCGCGACCATGAACTCCTCGATGAGCTTGTGCGCGTCGAGCCGGTCCCGGAAGGCGACGGACTGCACCTGTCCGTCGTCATCGAGGATGATCCGCCGTTCGGGCAGGTCCAGTTCCAGCGGCTGCCGCCGAGCGCGCGCGGTCCTGAGGGCATCGTAGGCGGCGTAGAGCGGGGCGATCACGTCGTCCATCAGCGGGCCGGCCTTGTCGCCGGGAGTGCCGTCCATCGCCTGCTGCACGTCCTCGTAGGTCAGGGACGCGGCGGAGCGCATGAGGCCCCGGTGGAACGTGTGATCCACCTTCGCCCCACTCGCATCGAAGCGCATGCGGACGGCGATCACGGCACGGGGGACGCCTTCGTGAAGCGAGCAGAGATCGCCCGAAAGCCGGTCGGGCAGCATCGGCACGACGCGGTCGGGGAAATAGGTGGAGTTGCCGCGGCTTCGGGCCTCCCGGTCGAGCGGGGAGTCCGGACGGACGTAGGCGGCGACATCGGCGATCGCGACCCAGACGACATGACCGCCCTCGTTCTTGGGATCGTCGTCCGCATGGGCATAGACCGCGTCGTCATGGTCCCGCGCATCGGCGGGGTCGATGGTGACGAGGGGCAGATGCCGAAGATCCTCGCGCCCCTTGAGGCCCTGTGGCTTGGCGGCATCCGCGGCTTCCAGAACCTCCTCGGGGAAGACGTTCGGGATCCCGTGCTGATGGATCGCGATGAGGGAGACGGAGCGCGGGGCGGAGGGATCGCCGAGGCGCTGCACGATGCGCGCGGCGGGCAGGCCCATGCGGCCGCGGGGACCGGCCTGCTCCGCCTCGACCAGCTCGCCGTCCTTCGCATCGAGCGCGTGGCCGGGAGAGACGTGCCACTCCTTGTCAGAGCCCTTGTCGATCGGGACGATCCGCCCGCCCTCGGCCCCTTTGCGGTAGATGCCGAGCGTGTGGCGCGGGGAGGCGGCGATCTTGCGGATGAGACGCGCCTCGTAGCGGTAGTCCTCGTCCTTGACCTCGGTCAGGCGCCCGAGAATCCTGTCCCCGGCACCGAGAGCGGCATCCGCGGTGCGCGGCAGGTAGAGGATCCGCGGCTCCGGCCCCTCGCCATGCCATTCCATCGGCCGGGCGAAGAGATCGCCATTCGCATCCGGCGCCATCATCGTCAGCACGGTGACGGGCGGCAGGCCATCGGGATCGCGGTAGGTCTTGCGACGTTTCTCGAGCTTGCCCTCGTCCTCCAGCGACTTGAGCAGGCGCTTGAGGTCGATCCGGGCCGCGCCCTTCACGCCGAAGGCCTTGGCGATGTCGCGCTTGGACGTCTGGGTCGGATGCTCCGAGATCCAGTCCAGAACCTGCGCCTTTGTGGGAAGATCAGACATGGGCATGAGGTAGCACGCCGCCGGGGGGCCGTCGATGCGGGGCGATGCGCGAAGATGAAGACGGGGCGGGCGGAGTGGAAGCGGACGCCCGGCATCTCCGGCGTTCGCCCGCTTCCCTGCCCCTTTAGTCCCGCGCCACGTTGCCGTCGGGCGCTTCGGGGGTCGCGACGTCGGCATCCCGCGGCATCGGGCCGCTCGTCTCGGGCGTCGGGGGCTCCGTCCCCGGCCCGCGGCCCGATCCGTGCTCCATGACCACGTGAACGGGCGGGGCCGCGCCGCGCTGGTCCTCGCCGAAATAGACGGTCTGGTGCGGGAAGGGGATCTCGATGCCGTACCGATCGAAGACGCGCTTGAGAATGGCGTTGTAGGCCCGGCCCGTTTCCCACTGGGATCCCGGCAGCGTCTTGATCCGCGCGCGAACGACGATGGCGCTGTCCCCGAAGCTGTCGAGGCCCATCATCTCGAGATCGTCGAGGATCAGGTCCGCGAAGTAGGAATCCGCGCGAAGCTCGTCGAAGGCCTCGTGCATCGCGCGCTTCACCTCCTCGACGTCCTCGCGATAGGCGACGCCCATGTCGCACAGGTAATAGCTGAAATCGCGCATGAAGTTGGACACCATGGACGCCGAGCTGAACGGGATCATGTGCACCACGCCGGACAGGTCGCGGAGCGTCACGGACCGCACGGTCAGTTTCTCCACCACGCCGGACACGCCGCCTACGGTCACCACGTCCCCGACATTCATCGCGTTCTCGAACTGGATGAAGACACCGGTGATGATGTCCTCCACCAGCTTCTGCGCACCGAAGGAGATCGCGAGGCCGAGGACACCGGCGGAGGCGAGAAGCGGTCCGATGTTCATGCCGAGCTGCGCCAGCGACACCATCAGCGCGACGATCACGAGGGCAATGGTCGCGCCGTTGCGGAACAGGGTGAGCAGCGTCGTTTCCCGCGGCGTCGGAACGGAGCCGACGAAGGGATTGAGCCGGTAATCCACCCAGGACGCGAGCGCGAGCCAGATGGCGCCCGTGATCGCGATCACGATGCCGAAGCTGATGATCCGGCCGATGATCATGACGCCCCGCTCGGATGCGAGGCCGCCGCTGATGTCCACCAGTCCGATGAGGTCCACGACAACGGCTATGACGAGGAGGACCACGACGAGGCGCAGGACCCTGAGGATCATCGGGATCAGACCGTTCAGCCTCGCCTGGAGCGTCGGAATGCGCCGGGTCAGGCCGGTCGGCACGGTCACCCGCCGCCCGATGGTCCGCGTGAGCGCAGTGGAAATCATGAGCCCGATGATGACCGCCGCGACGACGAGCGCCGTGGACCACAGCAGCGGCAGGAGGACGTTGCCCGGCCGCGTCAGCACGATGGCGAGAAGGAACACGAGGTAGATGACGACGGGCCAGTACCAGATGCGGGCCAGCCGTTCGCGCTGCGTGTCGAAGTAGCCGCCGTCTTCGGGCGGACTGAAGATCCAGCGCGCCACCTTTGCGCGGCGCATCACGACGTAGAAGATCAGGAAGATCACGACGATGGCGCCGAGCACGGTCGAGAGCGCCCGCCCCACGAAGGGAGAGATGGATTCGCTCACCACCGGCACGAGCAGCAATTGCCCGTAGCCCAGGAGGTAGATCAGCATCTGCACCACGCGCCAGATGCTCACCACCGCGGCGTCGGACAGGGTGACGAGACGCAGGTCAGGGGTGCGCGGCGAGAAGGCGAAGCGCCCGACCATGCGGGACATCTCGACCACGGTGAAGGCGCTGATGAAGATCTGCTGAAGTGTCGTGATCGTCTCCGGTCCGCCCTGCTTCAGCACGATCGCGGTCACGGCGATGGCCGACGCCACCGGGATCGTGACGATGTCGAGCAGCGAGGCGATGAGACGCATCCCGAAGGTGCGGGCCCAGCTCGCCTTGTGCGCCTTCGCGGCGAGGCGCCGTCTGATCGGCCGCACGAGCAGCCGCACGACGAGGAGCGTGCCGTAGGTCAGGGTGAAGAGGAGGCCGAGATCGAGAACCAGCTTCTCCATCAGGGACCGGTCGAACGCGCGCCAGGCAAGGGCGATCGTACGCGGAATGCGCTGCGCGCGGTCCGCGAAATCCGAGATGCTCGCCGCCCAGCTTCCCAGGATCCCCTCGGTAAAGCCGACGAACCGCCCGGCGACGCTGGGCGTGCTATCCGCGACATCGCCCTCGGCGGCGGGTTCGACGAGGTCGGACGGCTCGCTGGTGTCCGCCGTTCCGCCGGTATCGCCCGGCGCTTCGCCCTCGGGCGCCGCCGGAGCGACGTCGAGGCTCGCCGCGTCCTGCGCCTGCTCGAGCTCGGCGATCAGCGCATCGCGGGCGGCATCGTCGCGGAGGATGTCGATCAGGGCCTGCGTGGGATTGGCGGCGATCGCCTCCTCGGCCGGATCAGCGGCATCGGTGCCACCGGCCTCCCCGGTCTCCGCTTCGGTCGCGGGCGCCTCCTCTTCGGGAGCGGCCGCCTCGTCACCGCTCCCGAGGCCAAGCCCGGGCAACGGGAACGGCTGAGCCACCCCGTCATGCGGCACGGCAAGGGCCGCGAAAAGGATCAGAAGGCCGGAGAAGAGGAAACGAAGCATCGATCGGGCCGCTTGTGGAAAGGTCGGCGCATCGCTGCCACGTCGGCCGCAGCGCCTCAAGCCGCCAAGTGCATCCTCACGGTGCTTTCATGTGGTGTTGAGGACGGTCGCGGGCCTCACGCCCCCTTTCGGATCTGCGCCAGAGCGGCGACGGCCTCCTCGAAAGGAAGGTCGGGCAGATCGGTCATCGGGGCCGCACCCTGCTTGTCCTGCACCTCAGCGATCTGGGCCGCGAGGCCTCCCGTCAGGCCGAGCTCGTCGAGCGTGGCCGCGCTTTCGCGCATTTCGGCGGCGCGGCGGGCGCCGTGGTGGAGGGTGCGCTCGAAGGCATAGGTCGCGTGATCCGGCCAGCCGAGAGCAGGGTAGCTCTTGGACAGCGAGGAGAGGACACGATCGAAACAGCCGGACACGGAGGCCGCCAGCAGCGCCTCCACGGTGATCGCCTCCAGCCCCTTCACGAAAAGCGACCGGACCATCTTGATCGCCGTCGCCTCGCCCGGCTCCGTGCCGACGACCTCCGCCGCGAAGCCCGCGGCGTCGAGGTCGGCATAGAGCGTCTCCGCTTCAGCACCGGCAAGAAACACCGGCGTGGCATGGCCACGGGGATGAACCGGTGCCATCACCGCCATGTCGAGATAGCGCCCGCCGGCCTCTATGACCTTCTCGGCCGTTTCGCGCTTGCGCCCGGGGGAGACCGAGTTGAGGTCGACGAAGATCTGACCCTGCACCAGGTGCGGCACGGCGGACATCGCGGCATTCAGGCTCTCGTCCGCCGTCACTGCGGAGAAGACCCAGTCCGCCCCCGACATCGCCTCCTCGGGGCTTGCGCCCAGCCGTACGGACCGCGCGGCCATTGCGGCCTCCATGTCATCACCGGTCTTCCGGTCGAAGGCCGAGAAGCTGTGATCGCCTGTTTCCTGCAGGGTGTCGGTAAAGGCGCGGGCGGCTTCTCCGAAGCCGATGAATGCGATTTTCATGGGTACGTCGTCTCCTCCTCGATCGTGCAGGCTGCCCTCAGGCGCCCTTGGCCGCGTCCGGCATCGCGGGCGGCTCGGGTGATTGCGGCGGTGCCTTCGGCAGGGGGGCCGGCGCCCGGTCCTGCGCGTCCTTCACCAGCGCGGCGAAGCGGTAGAAACCGTGCGCCATCTTGGAGTAGGGCATCAGCAGGAAGAACGCGAGCACACCGCCGAGGTGCAGAGCCAGAACCCCGCCCGTCAGCCCCGTCCCCCGCACCGCGTAGAGCACGAGACCGGACAGGCCGACGAAGCCCAGAAGCCAGATGAAGCCGTATTCGCCCGAGCGGCGACCGGGCGTGCCGAGTTCCGGGTCCGACCTGTGCTTGAGCCAGAGCAGGAGGGCGCAGCCGACGGTCAGCAGGATGCCGCCGGGAACGCCGAAGAGCTTCGGGATCGAGACGAGCCCGTAAGGCGCTTTGATGTCGAACAGGTAGTGTAGGATCGTGCCGGAGCTGGTGGAGGCGAAGCAGAGGAGGAACCCGTAGAGCACCGCCTGATGCGCATGACGGCGCGCATCGGTGTAGCGGTCTTCCTTCTCGAAGTTGCAGCCCTGCCCCTGTCCGCCGGACAGGTTCTTCATCCGCCCGGCGCGGCCCGCTGCGTGCTTCAGGTCGCCCCACGTGACCCGTCGCCCGCCGACCTCGCGCCAGTAGCGCCGGAGGCTGATCGCGATGGCGAAGAGCGGCAGCAGGAAGGCCGGCGCGAAGATCGCCACCATCGCCGAGTGGCCGAGATAGGCGTAGAAGCCCTCACCCTCGCCCGGTAGCGCGGTTATCGCGAGGAACAGAAGCGCGAAGCCGAGGACGAACGCCGCCGCGAGAGCGACGCCGCTCTTCTGGAACGTCCGCGCGAGGCCGCCCGGCCAGGCCAGGCGCTCCCAGCTTTCGGTCCGCGCCGCGGCGAGCGCCTTCGGCAGGTTCAGCTCGAACGCATGGGGCGGGGTGTACTGGCACGAATAGTAGCAGCCCCGGCAATTGTGACAGAGATTCGCGAGCTGCGTGATGTCCCCCTTGGCGAACACCTTGTCCCGGGTGATGGCGGGAAAGACATCGCAGAAGCCCTCGCAGTAGCGACAGGCATTGCAGATCTCCACCTGCCGTCGCGCCTCGGAGATGGGGTCCGCGGCGATGGCTTCGGGGTCGGTCTGGAGCGTAACGTCAAGCGACATGCTTTGCGGCCTCCTGTCCGGCAATCCGCCCGAAGACGGTGCCGATGGTCATGCCGAATCCGGCGAGATAGCCCTGCCCGAGGATGCTGCCGGCGACCATTTCGCCGGCGCTCCAGAGGTTCTGGTAATAGCCCTCGGGGCCCTTGGCGCGGGCGCGGTGGTCCACCTTCAGACCCAGATAGGTGAAGGTGACGCCCGGCCGGAGCGAATAGCCGTAGAACGGCGGCTCCGAAATCGGACGCGCCCAGTTCGTCTTCGGCGGCTCGATGCCATCCGTGGCGAGACCGTCGAGCTCCTGGGGGCTGAACTCCCCTTCGGAGCAGCCCGCGTTGAAGCGGTCGATGGTCTCCTTCACCTTGTGCGCGGGCAGGCCCATCTTCTGGGCCAGCCCCTCGACCGTGTCCGCCGTTTCGGGCGGATAGACGGAGGGCATGAAGAGGTCGATCGACCGGCTGTCGATGATCGAGTAGGCGACCTGATCGGGCTGCGCGGCGACGAGCCGGCCCCAGATCGCGTAGCGCTTGGGCCAGACGTCCTCGCCCTCGTCGTAGAAGCGCTCCCCGTCGCGGTTCACCACCACGGAGAAGGGCACGCAGTCGAGGCGGGTGACGATCCCGCCGTCGAACTTCGGCGCGCGCCCGTCGATGGCGACGGCGTGGCACTGGGTCGGATCGCCGACGGTCTCGGCGCCCTGATCGACCATGTCCTTCAGCACCACGCCCTTGTTGTAGGGTGTGCCCCGGATGAGGAAGTTCCGAGCGCTCTCGCCCCAGGCCCGGGCGAGCCAGTCGATATCCGACTGAAAGCCGCCCGAGGCGAGGACCGCGGCCTTCCCCTCGATCCGCAGCCTTTCGCCGCCGATCTCCACCTCGACATGTGTGAAGCGCGTCCCCTCGATGCCGATGTGGCGAACCTGCGCCTCATAGACGACGGTGACGCCGAGATCCTCGGCGGTGTTGTAATAGGCGTTCACGAGGGCCTTGCCGCCGCCGAGGAAGAACGCGTTCGTCCGCCCGAGCGACAGGGTGCCGGACAGGGAGGGCTGGAAGCGCACGCCGTGGGCCTGCATCCACGGCAGGCACTCCTCGGAGGTGCGGATGGCCATGCGGGCCAGGCCCTCATCGGTCTTGCCCTTGGTCACCTTGAGCAGATCGTCGAAGAACTCGTCCTCGTCGTAGGTCTCGATCAGGGGGCCCAGGTCGCCGTGATGCATGCAGCGAAAGTTGCGGGTATGGCGCGAATTGCCGCCCCGGTACTCCTTCGGCGCGCCCTCGAGCATCAGCACGCGCGCGCCCGTCTCGGCGGCCTCGATGGCAGCGCAGAGCGCAGCATTGCCCCCGCCGACGACCACGACGTCCCACGTCGTCTTCGTCAGGTCCGTCGTTGTCGTCATATGTTGTCTCCTTCCGGCGCGGGCACCGGCGATCCGCTGG
This sequence comes from Tropicimonas sp. IMCC34011, assembly GCF_003390865.1. GTDB lineage: Bacteria > Pseudomonadota > Alphaproteobacteria > Rhodobacterales > Rhodobacteraceae > Tropicimonas_B. The sequence continues at coordinate 85,743 of NZ_QMEJ01000003.1, read as the reverse complement.
TACGCAGGAGTCGAAGCCGGGCTTGTTGCGCGCGCTCCATGTGGGCCCGCATGCTCTGCTCCGCTTCGCCGCCCTGCCCCGCCCGGATCGCGCGGATGACGGCGGCATGCTCGGTCACGGCGGCGCTGGCGCGCTCCGGCGCCTCGAGCGTCGAGCGGCCGAGGATCATCAGCGCGCTGTAGACCGAATTGGCCGAGCGCACGAGAAAGCGGTTCCGCGCGGCGAGAATGAGGGCGCGGTGAAAGTCCTGATTGAGCGCGAAGAGCCTCTGGGCATCCCCGTTGGCCTCGCGCATTTCCTCGTTGATCGCCTCGAGCTCGGCCATCTCCACATCGGTCGCGGCGCGGGCGGCGAGACGGGCCGCGGTGCCTTCGAGCACCGTGCGCATCTCGTAGAGCTCCATCACCTCGGCATAGTCGAGCGTGCGGACGGTGGCCCCGCTCCGCGGCTCGTGCGCGACGAGCCCGTCCGCCTCGAGCCGGCGGATCGCCTCGCGGACGGGTGTGCGCGAGATGTTGAGGCGACTCGCGATCTCCGTCTCGGTCAGGCGGGCGCCGGGCTTGAGGTCGCCCCGGCGAATCTCTTCAAGAAGCCGCTCGTAGGCGTCCTGTCCCTGCAGCCGGCCGACCCTGCTGCGCGGTTCGCCCGCGAGGTTGCTACTTTCCTTCATGGGTACCGTCGTATACAGCGGGATACAAATGCGTCAAGACCAAGCTAAATCCCCGCCCGCCCGGCGCATCGTCCTCATCCGGCGCTGTGCGACGCTCGCCATGGCCCTTGCCGGCGCGGCGCTTTTTTCGTGGCTCCACCTCCCCCTGCCGTTCCTCTTCGGGCCGATGACGGCCTGTCTCGTCACCGCTCTTCTCGGTGTGCCGCTCTCGCACTTCTCACTCGTGTCCCGCGGGGCGCGGACGATCCTCGGCGCGGCCGTCGGCGCCTCCATCACGCCCGCGGTGATGCATCAGATCCCCTCGATGCTCGGCTCGGTGATGTTCGTTCCCCTCTTCATCGCGATCATCGGGGCTGTCGGCGTGCCTTATTTCCGCAAGGTGTGCGGCTTCGACCTCGCGACATCGTATTACGCCGCAATGCCCGGCGGGCTTCAGGACATGGTGCTCTTCGGCGAGGAAGCGGGCGCGGACGTGCGGGCGCTATCGCTCATCCATGCGACCCGCGTACTCATCGTCGTGACAATCGTTCCCATCGTGATGACGCAGGCGTTCGACCTGTCGCTTCGAGGCTCGCTCGGGGACAGCGCCTCGGCGATCCCGCCGCTGGAACTCTTTCTCATGGCAGCGGCCTGTCTGATCGGCTGGCTCGGCGGACAGCGCCTCGGCCTCTTCGGCGCGCCCATCCTCGGACCCCTGGTCCTGACGGCGGCGCTCTCCCTCGGCGGCCTGATCCAGCACCGGCCGCCGAGCGAAGCCATCCTGGCGGCACAGTTCTTCATCGGGACGGGCATCGGCGTCGGTTATGTCGGGGTGACGATGCGGGAGTTGCGCAAGGATGTCCTGGCCGGCGTCGTCTTCGTCCTCATCCTCGCGGTACTGACCTTCGGCATCACCGAGATCGTCGTCCGGCTCGGATTCGCCACGCCTCTCTCCGCGTTTCTGTCCTTCGCGCCCGGCGGGCAGGCGGAGATGGCGGTCCTTGCGATCATCGCGGGCGCGGATCTTGGATTCATCGTCGTCCACCATCTGGCCCGGATCACGCTCATCATTACCGGAGCGCCCATCGTCGCGGCGGCGCTCCGCGTGAAGGAGCGGCGGTCGGCGGAGGGCTCAGAGCACGATCGATGAGCACGAACGACACCCGTATTTCTGCAGCGCGGCAATGGATTAAGGTGATCGCCGCGGCCCGACTAACGCTTGCAAATCTCACCATGAATGTTTTTGAATGACTTTCGCACGACGTCGTGCCCGATCGCGCGCGCCGTCACCACAGGGAGAGAGACATGAATTTCCGTAGTATCCTGACCGGCGGCACCGCCGCCCTTCTCGGAGCCGGCTCCGTCGCCTCCATGGCCTCGGCCCAGGACGTATCGCTGAGCGGTGCGACGGTCGAGTACGTCATTCCGTTCTCCGAATCCGGCGGGTCCGCTGCCTGGGCCAACTTCTACGCACCGCGCCTGTCGGGTGCGCTGCCGGGTGAGCCGACCGTCGTCGTGCGGTATCGTCCGGGCGCCGGGTCCACCGAGGGCGCGAACTGGTTCCAGCAGAACCAGGGCACGTCCGATGGCACGCTGATCTTCGGCACCTCCGGCTCGACCCAGTTTCCGTACCTGCTCGGGGATCCGCGGGTGCGCTATGAATACAACGACTGGCAGGTCGTCCTCGCGTCCGGCACCGGCGGCGTCGTCTACCTGCCGCCCGAACTCGCCGAGCGCTTCGACGGCGACGTCGACGATCTGAAGGACGAGTTCTTCCTCTACGGCTCGCAGGGCGCCACCACGCTCGATCTCGTGCCGCTCCTCGCCTTCGACATGCTCGGCCTGATGGTCGATCCGGTCTTCGGCGTGGAAGGACGGGGCGACGGTCGTCTGATGTTCGAGCGCGGTGAAGCCAATATCGACTACCAGACGACGGCGGCCTACCTCTCGAACGTGACGCCTCTGGTCGAGGAAGGCTCCGCGGTCCCGATCTTCACCTGGGGCTCGCTCGACGACGACGGCAACATCGTCCGCGATCCGACCTTCCCGGACATGCCGACCTTCAAGGAAGTCTGCGAAGCGACCGAGGGCTGCGAAACCGAGGGCGTCGCATGGGACGCGTGGAAAGCGTTCTTCATCTCCGGCTTCGCGGCGCAGAAGATGATCTTCCTGCCCGGCGATGCCTCGCAGGAGCTTGTCGACGCCTATACCGAATCCCTTCGCACCGTGGTGAGCGCTGACGGGTTTGCCGACGCGGCCGGGGATATCCTCGGATCCTACCCGCAGCAGACCGGCGATGCGGCCCGCAATGCCGCCGAGCAGGCAACCTCGATCACGCCCGAGGCGAAGCAGTACGTCATCGACTGGCTGCAAGAGAGCTACAACGTCAGCGTGGAATGATCCGCGCGATCTGACACTGCAGCGCCGTCCGGTTCCTGACCGGGCGGCGCTTGTTACGCAGGCGCTTGCCACGCAGGTCCGCCTGCACACCTGCTTCACCAAGGAGCCCCCCAGGTGGATTTCATTACAACGACGATCCCGGCCCTTCAGGACGCGTTCAGCCTTATCCTGCAACCCAACCAGATCCTGATGTTGATGGCCGGCGTTCTTCTCGGCCTGTCCATCGGGGTCCTTCCGGGTCTTGGCGGCATCGCCGGCCTCTCCCTCGTCCTTCCGTTCATGTACGGGATGGATCCGGTGTCCGGCCTCGCGGTCATGGTCGGCCTCGTCGCGGTCATCCCGACCTCCGACACCTTCTCGTCGGTCCTCCTGGGCATTCCCGGCTCCTCGGCCTCGCAAGCCACGGTGCTCGACGGGTTTCCGCTCTCCAAGCAAGGGCATGCGGCGAGGGCGCTTTCGGCGGCCTTCTCCTCCTCGCTGTTCGGCGGGCTCTTCGGCGCCATCATCCTCACGTTCTTCATCTTCATCGCGCGACCGCTGATCCTCGCCTTCGGCCTGCCCGAGATGCTGATGATCACCGTCCTCGGCCTGTCGATGGTCGCGATCCTCGCCGGCCGGGTGCCGCTGAAGGGGATCGTCGCCGCGGGCCTCGGACTCATGGTCGGCACCATCGGCGCGGCCCCGGCGGGCGGCAGCCTGCGGATGTCCACCTACGACATCCCCTACCTCGTCGACGGCTTCCAGCTCGTCATCATCGGCCTCGGCATCTACGCGATTCCGGAGATCGTCTCGCTCCTGCGGCAGGACCGGCCCATCTCCGACAGCGGTGAGCTCGGCGACGGCTGGATCCAGGGCGTCCAGGACTGGTGGCAGCACAAGTGGCTCTCCGTCCGCTGCGCCACGATCGGCGTCCTCGTCGGAACCATTCCGGGCCTCGGCGGCTCCGTCGTGGACTGGCTGGCCTACGGCTCGGCGGTGCAGACCGCCAAGGACCGCTCGATGTTCGGATCGGGCGATATCCGCGGCGTCATCGCGCCCGAGAGTTCCAACAACGCCAAGGAGGGCGGCGGCCTCGTCCCCACCCTGATCTTCGGCATTCCGGGCTCCGGCTCCATGGCGATCTTCCTCGGCGGCCTCGCTCTCCTCGGAATGACGCCGGGACCCCAGATGGTCCGCTCCAACCTCGACGTGACCTATACCATCGTCTGGTCCCTGGCCCTCGCCAACGTCCTCGGCGCCGGCCTCTGCATCCTGCTGTCGAAGTACATCGCCCGGCTGACGACGGTGCGCTTCACCGTGGTCGCGCCCTACCTCTTCATGCTGATCGCCTTCGCCGCGTTCCAGTCCCGCCAGTCCACGGCGGACCTCGTCGCGCTGATCGGCATCGGCATCGTCGGCATCCTGCTCCGCCGGTTCGATTACTCCCGCCCGGCCTTCCTCATCGGCTTCGTGCTCGCGAACCAGTCGGAGATCTTCGTCAACCAGGTGTTCCAGATCGCCGGGGCGCGGTTCCGCCGGGGCGCCGAATTCGGGTGGGACTACCTGCTCTCCCCGATCACCATCGGTCTGATCGTCATCACGCTGGTGTCCATCGTCGTCGGCATCAAGGCGTCCAAAAACATCCGCGAGAACATCGACAGCCCGACGGGCGGCAAGCGCGCGCCGCTGATCTTCCTCGGCGTGGTCACGCTCTACATCGCCTGGGCGTCCATCGATGCGGCCCTCGTGCCGCGCCTCCAGGACCGGGTCTTCCCGCTGACCATCGGCCTCATCACCCTGGCGGGCTGTGCCGTCCTGCTGCTGCGAATGGTGCAGAAGCCCGCGACGGACGATGCCTTCATCGATCTCGAACAGGGCGAGGACGGGGAGGCGCCGCACGGCCTGTGGAGAACGCTGGCGTGGTTCGGCTACCTCCTGGTCGGAACGTTCCTCTTCGGACTGATCATCGCGCTGACCGGATTCCTGCTGGCCTTCTTCCGGACCCGCGGCGGGTTCAGCTGGATCCGCAGCGCGCTGTGTACCGCCCTCGGTCTCGTTTTCATCATCGGACTCGGCGCCATCCTCGGACGGGACTTCCCGCCGGGACTGCTGCAGAGCTACTTCGATCTCCCCTGGCCCTTCACCTGAGGTCCCGATCCCCATGCCCCAGACAGCGATTCCCTATCACTTCCTGCGCGGCGGCTCGTCGCGCGGGCCCTACTTCAAGCGCTCGGACCTGCCCGAGGACCGCGAGACGCTGAGCGAGGTCCTGATGGCCGCGGTCGGCGCCGGGCATCCGCTGAACATCGACGGCATCGGCGGCGGCAATGCCGTGACCACCAAGGTCGCGATGCTCTCCCGCTCCGAGCGGAACGATTGCGACGTGGACTATTTCTTCGCCCAGGTCGCGGTGCAGAAGCGGGAAGTGGATTACCGCCCGACCTGCGGCAACATCCTCTCGGGCGTCGGCCCGGCCGCGATCGAGATGGGGCTGGTCGAAGCGCGGGACGGCGAGACGACGGTCCGCATCCATGCGGTCAACACCGGCGCACGCATCGAGGCCAAGATCCAGACGCCGGGCGGCCAGGTCCAGTACGAGGGTGATACCGAGATCGCCGGCGTTCCGGGCACGCACGCGCCCATCGCGCTCGACTTCCTCGACACGGTGGGCTCCGTCACAGGTGCGCTCCTGCCGACCGGCAACCTCCGGGACGAGATCGACGGCATCGAGGTGACCTGCATGGACGTCGCCATGCCGGTGATGATGGCCCGTGCCGACGCGTTCGGCCTGACCGGCCACGAAACGCAGGAAGAGCTCGACGCCAACACGGCCTTCTACGAACGCGCAGAGGCGATCCGCCTCGAGGCCGGCAAGCGGATGGGCATGGGGGACGTGACGAGCTCGGTCACGCCAAAGATCACGCTTCTCGCGCCGCCGCGGTGGGGTGGAACGGTCAGCGCGCGCTACTTCATGCCATGGTCCTGTCACCCCACGATGGCCGTGACCGGCGCGCAGTGCATCGCCTCCTGCGTGATGACACCCGGAACCGTTGCGGACGGGCTCGGAGAGGGACTCGGCGGTACATCCCCCGAACTCGTCAAGATCGAGCATCCGATGGGCACGATCGACGTCAACGTCTCCTTCGACACCGGCGCGGACGGCTTCGAACTCAAATCGGCCGGTCTCGTCCGGACCGCACGGCTGCTGGCACGGGGCGAGGTCATGGTCCCCGCCTCGATCTGGCCCGGCAGGTGAGCAAGGTCTACGAGATCCTGGCGGAAGTCTTCCGCCGAGAGGACACCCCGGTCTGCTTCTCCCTTCTGGGCGATGCCAACATGAACTGGGCCGGGGCGCTCGCCGCGCGCGGGACCCGCATGATCTATACCCGGCACGAACATGCCGCCGTCGCCGCCGCCACGGCCTATGCGCGGCGGACCGGCCGCACCGGCGTCGCCACGGTGACCTGCGGGCCGGGCCTGTCGCAGATCGTGACCGCCCTGCCCGCCGCCGTCCGCGCGTCCATCCCGCTGGTGATCTTCGCGGGCGAATCCCCGATCGGCGCGGCATGGTACAATCAGGAGCTGGACCAGGGCCCGGTCGTGACCTCGACCGGCGCGGCCTATGTCCCGCTCCACAGCATCAAGCGAATGCCCGAGGCGATCCGGAATGCCTTCGTGCAGGCGCACGAGGAACGGCGGCCCGTGGTGCTCGGCGTGCCCCTCGACCTTCAGTCGCAGGACTGGCCCGGCGGCGATCTGCCCACGCCCTCTGCCGACATCATCGCCCGGCCGTCCCCGATGCCGCCCAATCCGGACGACATCACCGCTGCCGCGCGGCGCATCGCGAGCGCAAAACGCATCGTCGTCATGGGCGGTCTCGGCGCCGCCTCGTCCGGTGCGTCCGATGCCTGCCGGGCGCTGGCCTCCAAGCTCGGCGCGCTTTTGACGACGACGCTTCCGGCACGGGGTCTGTTCCTCGACGATCCCTTCTGCGTCGGCATATCCGGCGGCTTCTCCAGCACCCTTGCGCGCGCTCTCTTCGCCGAGGCGGATCTCGTGATCTCCTTCGGGGCGCAGCTGACCTCGCACAATCTCGACAAGGGCAAGCTTTACCCGAACGCCGAGTTTCTGCGCGTCGACACGCGCCCGCAATCGGTCACGCAGGGTCTCGTCCTGCCGGGGGCGCATCTGCGCGGGGATGCCAGGCTGACCGCCGAAGCGCTCGTGGATGCGGTGGAGGAGGCCGGGGGATGGCGAAGCGACCGCCTCGCGGCTGCGATCGATAGCGCCGTTTGCGATACCGCGACCTTCCCGCAGGATGCGTATCTCGATCCCAGGGACGTGACCTCCGCCCTCGATGCCGCCCTGCCGCAGGACTGGCAGATGGTGAACTCGTCCGGGCACTGCTCCTTCTATACCGCCCACATGCAGAGGCCGTTCGAGACCTTTCTGACGATCCGCGAATACGGCGCCATCGGGAACGGCCTGCCCTATGCCATGGGTGCGGCGGCGTCGGATCCGGAGCACCCCGTCGTCCTCTTCGACGGCGACGGCTCGATCATGATGAACGTGCAGGAGCTGGAGACCATCCGGCGCGAGGGCCTCAAGATCCTCATCTGCTGCTACAACGATCGCGCCTACGGCTCGGAGATCCACAAGCTGCGGGACGAGGGGCTGCCGGATGACGGTGCGGTCTTCGGAGAGACGGACCTCGCGGCCATCGCCCGCGGCTTCGGTCTGGGCGGGCACCGTGTGGACGACCTGTCGGAGCTGCCGGACCTGATCGAGACCTTCCGCGCGTCAGGCGGCTCCATGCTGCTCGACTTCCACATCTCGGACCGCATCGCCTCCCCCGTCGTGCGCCGTGCGCATCCCGGGGGACATTCCGGCACCGAACATCCCGTCTCCCTGGAGGGACTGCTGTGAAGATCCATATCCTCGACGACTGGTACGGGGACCTTGCCGGCCTCCCGGCGATGGACATGCTGAAGGACCACGACGTCACGATCTGGTCCGACAAGCCCGAGAGCGAGGACGCCCTGGCCGAGCGGATTCGGGACGCGGAGGTGGTCGTGCTCTTCCGGGACCGCACGCAGGTGACGGAGAGCCTTGCCGCGAAACTTCCGAACACGAAGCTGATCGCGATGCGCGGGAACTACCCGAACGTGGATGTGGAGGGGCTGACGAAGCACGGCATCCTCTTCTGCTCGGACATGTCGTCGGGCGGCGCCAACGTCTCCACGGCGGAACTTGCATTCCTCCTCGGCCTCTCCACCCTGCGCTACCTGCCCGAGGCGATAGGGTCCGCCCGCGCCGGCAACTGGCAGGGAGACGCCCCGCTCGGGCGCCGCGCCAGCGGCCGCATCTTCGGCCTCTACGGCTACGGAAAGATTGCCAAGGTCGTCGCCGGGTATGCCCGCGCCTTCGGGATGCAGGTCCTCGTCTGGGGCAGCGATGCGGGGCGGGAGCGCGCACGCGCGGACGGGATCGAGACGGCGGAAAACCGAGAGGCCTTCTTCGGCGGCTGCGACGTGGTCAGCCTGCACGTGCGCCTGACGAAGGAGACCCGCGGGACGATCACGCGCGCCGACCTGATGGCGATGCGCGAGGACGCGATCCTGGTGAATACCTCCCGCGCGGCGCTGATCGAACCGGGCGCGCTTCTGGAGGCGCTGAACGCCGGCCGGCCGGGCCGAGCCGCGCTCGACGTGTTCGATGCAGAACCCGTGACGAATGCGGCCGATCCTCTCGTTTCGCATCCCAGGGTCATCCCGACGCCGCATGTCGGCTTCATCACCGAGGAGGAGCTGGATGGCCAGTTCTCCACGATCTTCCGCACCGTGCTGGCCTATGGTGCGGGAAAGCCGGACAGCGCAATCAACCCCGAGGTCCTGTCCTGACCGGAGGGCGGTGTCGCCGCGCTCAGGGCGTCGTCATGGAGACGACATACTTCTCGACCTTGCCGAGAACGTATTCCCCGGCGGGCGACAACGTACTGTCCCGGCGCGTGATCACGGCGAGATCCCGTGCGATCCGGGTGTCGTCGATCCGGACCGAGACGACATTCCGCGGCGCCAATGCGATCGCGCACATCGGCAGGACCGAGATCGCCGTGCTCTGCGACACGATGCGTGTCGCAAGCGCCGAGGACTGCACCTCATAGGGCCAATGGATCAGGGACGACTTTCCCTCGAGCGCCTTGTCGATGATCTGACGGGAGCGCTTGTGCGGCGCGAGGCGAACCATCGGCCACTCCACCAGATCCTCGAGGGTAACGCTCTTTCGCTCCGCAAGCCGATTGTCGTTTCGCATGAAAGCGTAATACGGCTCCTCGCGCAGGAAACGCGTAGTCAGGTCGGAGCTTGCCGCGCTGACGAGGGAAATGGCGAAATCACAACGACCGGTCCTGACCTTTTCTCCTATTTCGCGAAATGGAATTTCAATGACGTCAATTTCAAGAGATGGGTTTTCTTCCGCGACTTCAGAAAGAACCTGCGGCAGCAATGCGCTCGCAATGGACGGAAGACAGGCGAATGCCACCTTGCCCGTCGGCTCCGCCTGACGGACGCGAACACTGTCATAGACCGCCTGAAGCTGGCTCAGAAGGGCTCCAGCCTTGGGAAGGAGCGCCTCACCGGCGGCCGTGAGGGAAATCGCGTGGCTGCTTCGAACCAGCAGCTGCACCCCGAGATCGGTCTCGATCTTTCGCAGACGGTGACTGAGGGCGGCTTGCGAAAGCCCCAGAAACTTCGCAGCACGCTGGAAGGATCCGTGATCCGCGATGGCGAGGAACGCCTCGATCCCCAGGTAGTCAATCCTCACCATGCCCCCTTCCGGACTCGGAACGCTTACGCATCGAATTAATATCGAGCGAATAATCACTTGGAGCAACACGGGAATGAATTTTTTTTATGACGCGATCATGCCGGACGGAATGTCGCACCTCGTTCTTCTGCTTCTCCTAGCGGCAAGCTTCGTTTCATCCTTCATCACGGTTGCTTTCGGAATAGGCGGCGGCGCGATGCTGCTGGCCATCATGGCGACGCTCGTGCCACCGGCCGCCCTCATCCCGACGCACGGCATGATCCAGATCGGCTCCAACCTGGGGCGCGCGCTTGTCGTACTGAAGCACATCTTCTGGCCCGCCCTGCCCGCCTTCACCATCGGCTCCCTGATCGGCGCGGCCGTGGGTGGGGCTCTGGTGGTGAACATTCCGCCGGCCTGGATCCAGATCGCCGTCGGCTCCTTCATCATCTGGTCGATCTTCGGCCGCCCGCCACGCGGTGTTCGGGACTGGCCGCTGGCCGTCGGCCTCTTCTCCAGTTTCCTGACGATGTTCTTCGGCGCGACGGGCCTTTTCGTCGCCACGTTCACCAAGTCCCACGAGCTGCCGCGGCATTCCCACGTTGCCACCCACGCCGCCCTGATGACGGTTCAGCACGGGGTGAAGACCATTGCCTTCGGGCTGCTGGGATTTGCCTTTGGTGAATGGCTGCCCTTCATCGTCGCGATGATGGTGCTGGGCTTTCTTGGCACGCTTGCGGGAAAGCTCCTGCTCAACAGGCTCGACGACAAGCGCTTTCGCTTCGCTCTCGACTTCATCCTGATCGTGCTGTCCGTGCGCCTCGTCCTCGGCGGAGCATGGGAGCTGTACCAGGGCCGGTGAGCAGGGCGCCCGTTGCACGGACTGAATACTTGGGCGTGCTTTTGGATTGGTGGGTTTGGCCCGCTTTGCCATAGGCTCGGGGCAGAACTGAAACACGAGAGGTCACGCCCGGCTCCGGGACGCGTGCCTTCGGGGGGATACCGCATGAACACCGGCACCGCGCTCGTCATCAGCGCTCATTCGGCCGATTTCGTCTGGCGCTGCGGCGGCGCCATCGCGCTGCATCAGCAAAAGGGGATCGACGTGACCGTCGTCTGCCTCTCCTACGGGGAGCGCGGCGAAAGCGCCAAGCTCTGGAAGCAGGAGGGCATGACCCTCGATCGGGTGAAGACCGAGCGCCGCAAGGAAGCCGAAAGCGCCGCTGCGGCCCTCGGCGTGGCGGACATCCAGTTCCTCGATTGCGGGGACTACCCGCTCCAGCTGGACCGGGACGAGAAGTTCCGGCTCGTCGATCTGATCCGCAAGGTGCAGCCGGGCTTCATCCTCACGCATTCGAAGTACGACCCCTACAATACCGACCACATGTATGCGTCCGAGCTTACGCTGGAGGCGCGCATGATCGCCCAGGCATGGGGCCACAATCCCGGAGAGAAGGTCCTCGGCGCGCCGCAGGTCTACCTCTTCGAGCCGCACCAGACCGAGCAGATGGCCTGGAAGCCGGACGTCTTTCTCGACATCACCCCTGTCTGGGACCGCAAATGGGCCGCGATCCAGTGCATGCAGGGGCAGGAGCATCTCTGGCATTACTACGAGAACGTCGGCGAGAACCGCGGCAACCACTTCCGCCGCAACTCGGGCGGCCAGTCTGGCGGTCGTGACTGCAGGTATGCCGAGGGCTTCCAGTCCGTCTTCCCCCGCACCGTGGACGAGCTCTGATGGGCGGCGTCGTGGTTCAGAACGTCGAGCGCGCCGATCCGGAGACCGTCCGCGCGCTTGGCACATGCGGCGTCGCGACGGTGCATGAGGCGCAGGGGCGCAAGGGACTTCTCGCCCCCTACATGTCGCCGATCTATGCGGGGGCGATGGTCGGCGCGTCCGCCGTCACCATCTCCGCCCCGCCGGGCGACAACTGGATGCTCCACGTCGCGATCGAGCAGGTACAGGAGGGCGACATCCTCGTCCTTGCCCCCACCTCCCCATGCGACGACGGGTATTTCGGCGACCTTCTCGCGACATCCGCCATGGCGCGGGGCTGCCGTGGCCTCGTGATCGACGCCGGCGTCCGGGACGTGAAGGACCTGACCGAGATGGGCTTTCCCGTCTGGTCGAAATGCGTCCACGCGCAGGGCACGGTGAAGGAAACGGTCGGCTCGGTGAATGTTCCCGTGGTCTGCGCCGGCGCGCTCGTCCGCCCCGGTGACATCATCGTCGCGGATGATGACGGCGTCTGCGTCGTGGCGCGCGAGGAAGCGGATGACGTTCTGCGAAAGGCGCGCGAACGTCTGGACCGGGAAGAGGAGAAGCGCGCGCGACTGGCCTCCGGCGAACTCGGCCTCGACATCTACGACATGCGCGCGCGGCTCGCCGAAAAGGGCCTTGAGTACATCTGAGGGAGGATCGGCGATGCGGGCAGTGCGTGCGATGTGGATGCGGGGCGGCACCTCGAAGGGCGGCTATTTCCTCGCGGACGAGCTGCCGGACGACCGCGATGACTTCCTCCTTCGCGCCATGGGCTCGCCCGACCCGCGGCAGATCGACGGGATGGGCGGGGGCGACCCCCTGACCTCCAAGGTCGCCGTGGTCCGCCGATCGCAGCGGGCCGGGGTGGATGTGGATTATCTCTTCCTGCAGGTCTTCGTTGACCGCGCCACCGTTTCGGATGCGCAGAATTGCGGCAACATCCTTGCCGGGATCGGTCCCTTCGCCATCGAGCGGGGGCTGGTTCAGGCGTCGGGCGAGGAAACGGACGTTCGCATCTTCATGGAAAATACCGGCCAGATCGCGACGGCGCGGGTGCAGACACCGGGCGGCGCCCTGACCTACGAGGGCACCGCCCGGATCGACGGCGTGCCCGGCACGTCGGCACCCGTTCCGCTGACGTTCGAGGGCACCGCCGGATCGACCTGTGGCGCGCTCCTGCCGACCGGCAACGCCGTGGACGAGATCGACGGCATCGCCTGCACCCTGATCGACAACGGCATGCCTTGCGTCGTGATGAGCGCCGAGGCGATGGGGATCAGGGGAAACGAGGACCCCGCTGACCTGGAGGCCGATCTCGGCCTGCGGGAACAGCTGGAGGCGATACGGCTGAAGGCGGGGGAGATGATGAACCTCGGCGACGTCACTGACAAATCCGTCCCCAAGATGACGATGGTGTCGCGCCCGCAAGACGGCGGCGCCCTGTCCACCAGAACCTTCATACCCCACCGCTGCCACAAGGCGATCGGCGTCCTCGGCGCGGCCACCGTCGGCACCGCCGCGCTGTTGCCGGGCAGTCCTGCCCATGCCGTCGCGACGCTGCCGGACGGGACGGAGAAGGCCCTCTCCATCGAGCATCCGACCGGCGAGATGACCGTCATCGTGACGCTGGAAGACGGTGAGGTGAGCCGCACGGCGATCCTGCGCACCGCCCGGAAGCTGATGGACGGAACGGTATTCGGCTGAAGGGCGCGGTGGTGCAGGACGGATCCGAAGTCATCCCGAACCTCAGGCATGTCGCGGGGATCGAGGCCATCGGGCGGGAGGGCACCCTCTCCGCTGCCGCCGCCGCCGTGTCCCTCTCCCAACCGGCCATGACGCAAGGGCTTGCCGCCATCGAGCGAAGCCTCGGAACGCCCCTTTTCCTGCGCGCCCGCTCGGGCATGACGCCGACCGAGGCCGGGGAAATCTACCTCAGGCGCATCAACCGGGGCCTCGCCCTCCTGCGCCGGGCGGGACAGGCGGCAGGCCGGCCGAATCTCTGGCGGATGGTGAGCCTCGGTCAACTCACGGCGCTGATCGCGGCCGTCGAGCATGGCGGGATCAGACCCGCCGCCGCCGCGCTCGGGCGCGAGGCGTCCACCATCAGCCGCGGGTGCCGCGGTCTGTCGGACCTCGCCGGATTACCGCTCTTCGAGGCAACCTCCCACGGGATGACCCCGAGCCGGCCCGCGCGGGACCTCGCCCGTCTCGGGGGTCTCGCCCTCGCCGAACTGGAGCAGGCCCGCCTCGACGTGGCCGACTGGCAGGGCAGCTTCGGCGGGCGCATCGTCGTGGGGTGCCTGCCGCTGGCGCAACCGGCGCTTCTCCCCGAAGCCCTCTGCCGGTTTGCCGGGGAGTTTCCGACCGTTGCGATCAGCGTGGCGGACGGGCTCTATCCCGCCCTCGCGCAGGATCTCCGCCACGGCCGGATCGATCTTCTGATCGGTGCGCTCCGCGAGGAGAACCTGCCCGATGGCGTAACGGAGCGCATCCTCTTCTCGGACAATCTCTGCATCGCCGCGCGGCCCGGTCACCCGCTCGCCTACGGCGCTGTGACCGACGCCCACCTCGCCCGGTTCCCCTGGATCGCACCCCGCAGCGGCGCCCCCTCCCGCGCGCATTTCGACGCGCTTCAGGCCCGCCTCGCGCCGGACGGCTGCCCCCGCCCCCTCGAAACCGGCTCTTCCGCCGTGATCGCCGGGCTGCTCGCGCGGTCCGATCGGCTGGCTCTCGTGTCGCGAACACAGGTGGAGGACGACCTCGCGGCCGGGCGCCTCTCCCTCATCGAAACCGAGATCCCGGACACCCCGCGCGCAATCGGCTACGCGCACCGCTCGGACTGGCTTCCGAGCGTCCCGCAGGCGCGCTTCCTCGAGATCTTCGAGGAGGTGGTGGCGCGTCCCGGTCTGTCCTGAGGCTCAGGCTTCCGGGAAGAAGCACGCCGCCGGGTGAGGCGCGCCCTCGAGAACCGGGCGCTCGGCGCGGCACTTGTCCTGCGCTTTCCAGCAGCGGGGCGCGAAGGGGCAGCCGGGGGGGACGTTCATCGGCGACGGCAGCTCTCCCACCAGCTTGATCCGCTCGCGTCGGCTGGAGGGCTCAGCGGAGGGCGTCGCCGAGAGGAGCGCCTTGGTGTAGGGATGCCGCGGCGCTGCGAAGACCTCGTCCTTCGGCCCGACTTCCACCGGCCGGCCGAGATACATCACCATGATGTCGTCCGCGACGTGCCGGACGACGGACAAATCGTGGCTGATGAAGAGGTAGGCCAGGTCGAGCCGCTCCTGAAGGTCATTCAGCAGGTTCAGGATCTGGCTCTGGATCGACAGGTCGAGCGCGGAAACCGGCTCGTCGAGCACCAGGAGCTTCGGCTCCAGCATCAGCGCGCGGGCAACCGCGATGCGCTGGCGCTGACCGCCGGAGAACATGTGGGGGTAGCGGTCGTAATGCTCCTCCCGCAGGCCGACGAGGCGCATCATCTCCTTGGCCGCCGCGCGCCGCTCCTTGGCGTTCATCTTCGGACGGTTGATCTTGAGCGGCTCCTCGAGGATCGCGCCGACGCGCTTGCGCAGGTTCAGCGAGCCGTAGGGATCCTGGAAGACGATCTGCACGTCGGTCCTGAGGGAGGGCCAGTCCGCCTTGGTCGCGCTTCGCCCGTCGATCTCCAGGGTGCCGCTCGTGGGCTCCTCGATGAGCGTGACGAGCCGCGCGAGGGTGGACTTGCCGCAGCCGGACTCGCCGACCACGGCCAGCGTCTTGCCCGCCTCGATGGCGAAGGACGTCCCGGCCACGGCGCGAACGATGCCGGCTTCCGAAAACAGCCCGCCGCCGACCTCGTAGTCGCGGCCCAGATCCTTCGCGGTGACGACGGTGGCGCTCATGCGCTCGCTCCTTCGACCTTCGCCGGCACGACGCCCTCCGGCACCTCCAGCGGATAGTGACAGCGCGCAAGGCCGAGCGGACGCGGCTGCACCGGCGGCGGCACGATGCGGCAGGTCTCGTCAGCGAACTTGCAGCGCGGCGAGAAGAGACAGCCTTCCGGGCGGTCGTGCTGCCCCGGAACGACGCCCGGAATGGTCGGCAGCCGCTTTTCCGTGGCCCGCTCCGGCAGGGCGGCGAGAAGGGCGGCAGTATAGGGGTGATGCGGCGTCGCGAAGAGATCGGCGACCGGCTGATCCTCCACCTTCTGCCCGGCATACTGGACCGCCACCCGTTCCGCCGTCTCCGCTACGACGCCCATGTCGTGCGTGATGAGGATGAGGCCCATCCCGGTCTCCTTCTGAAGGCCCGTCAGGAGATCGAGGATCTGGGCCTGGATCGTCACGTCGAGCGCCGTGGTCGGCTCGTCCGCGATCAGAAGGCGGGGGCGGCAGGAGATCGCCATGGCGATCATGACCCGCTGGTTCATGCCCCCCGAAAGCTGGTGGGGGAAGGCGGACAGGCGCTTTTCGGGCGACGGGATTCCGACCATCTCGAAAAGCTCGATGCAGCGGGCATGGCGCTGCTTGCGGTCGAGATCGGTATGCTTGCGAAGCGCCTCCTTGATCTGGAAGCCGACGGTGAAGCACGGGTTCAGCGAGGACATCGGTTCCTGGAAGATCATCGACAGGTCCGCGCCGACGAGCCGGCGCCGCTCCGGACCCGACATGGCGCGGAGGTCCCGCCCGTCGAAACTCATCTCGTCCGCGGTGACCGTCGCGGTCCAGGGCAGAAGGCCCATCGTCGCCAGCATGGAGACGGACTTGCCGGACCCGGACTCGCCGACGATGGCGAGAATCTCGCCCGCGCGCACGTCCACGTCGACGCTGTCCACCGCGCGGAAGCGGCCCGAGCCGGTGGTGAACTCCACCGAGAGATTGCGGATGGTCAGAAGGGACATCTGGAATCAGCTCCGCTTCAGCTTGGGATCGAGCGCGTCGCGTAGGCCATCGCCCATCAGGTTGATCGCGAGCACGGTGACGAGGATGGCAAGGCCGGGGAAGGTCACGACCCACCACGCCCGGAGGACGAATTCCCGCGCATCGGCAAGCATCGTGCCCCATTCGGGTGTCGGCGGCTGCGCGCCCATGCCGAGGAAGCCGAGCGCGGCGGCGTCGAGGATCGCGGTGGAGAAGGACAGCGCGGCCTGCACGATGATCGGCGCGAGGCAATTGGGCAGAACCGTCAGGAACATCTGCCGCAGCGGCCCGGCGCCGGCGACACGGCTGGCAATGACGTAGTCCTTGGTCCGCTCATTCAGCACCGAGGCGCGGGTGAGGCGGACGTAATGCGGCTGAAGGACCAGCGCGATGGCAATCATGGCGTTCAGAAGCGTCGGCCCGAGAACCGCCACGAGCACCAGCGCCAAGAGGAGCGACGGAAAGGCGAGGACGATATCCATCAGGCGCATGATCAGCGTGTCGAGCCATTTCGGCGCGAAGCCCGCGACGAGGCCGAGGAAGATGCCCCCCGTCGCCGCGACGACGACGACGACGATGCCGACGAAGAAGGAGAACCGCGCCCCGTGGATCAATCGGGAGAGCATGTCCCGCCCCAGCGCGTCCGTACCGAGGGGGAAGCCCCACGTCCCGCCGTCCTGCCAGACGGGCGGTTGCAGGATCGCGGTGCGGAACTGCGTCGAGGGATCGTAAGGCGCGATGAGATCGGCGAAGAGCGCGAGGCACACGAAAGCGACGAAGACGTAGAGCCCCATCACGGCGCCGCGGTTCTCCTTGAAGTACGTCCAGAACTCGCGAAGGCGGCCGGGGCGGCGCGTCGGGACAGTACTGGCGATTTGAGACGAGGCGTCGGCCATGTCAGCGCTTCCGGATCTTGGGGTTGATGAGGCCGTAGAGCACATCGACGATGAGGTTCACGATCATCACGATGACCGCGATCATCAGAAGGCCGCCCTGAACCACCGGGTAGTCCCGGCGGAAAATGCTGTCGACCATCCACTTGCCGATGCCGGGCCATGAGAAGATCGTCTCTGTCAGGATCGCCCCGGCGAGGAGCGTGCCGACAGACAGGCCGATGACGGTGATGACGGGGATCATGGCGTTGCGCAGCGCATGGAGCCCGTTCACCCGGCCGGGGGACAGGCCCTTGGCGCGCGCGGTGCGGATGTAATCCTCGCTCAGGACCTCCAGCATCGCCGAGCGCGTCTGTCGCGCGATGACGGCGAGCGGGATGGTTCCCAGGACGATGGAGGGCAGGATCAGGTGCTGCACCGCCGACTTGAAGGCGCCGCTCTGGCCGGACAGCAGCGAGTCGATCAGCATGAAGCCCGTCACGTCGTCGAAGAAGTACATCAGCCCCATCCGGCCCGAAACGGGCGTCCAGCCGAGGTTTCCGGAGAAGACGATGATGAGGAGCAGGGCCCACCAGAAGATCGGCATCGAGTAGCCGACGAGCGCGGTGGACATCAGCGCCCGGTCGAAGAACTTGCCGCGATAGACCGCGGCGATGATCCCCGCCGGCAGTCCGAGCGCGATGGCGAAGATGATCGCGCAGAGCGCCAGTTCGAGCGTTGCCGGGAACAGGGAGAAGAACTCGTCCCAGACCGGGCGATTGGTCACGAAGGAGCGGCCGAGATCACCCTGCAGGACGCCGGTGAAATACTCCCAGAACTGGACGGGAAGCGGACGGTCGAATCCGAACTGCCGGGACAGCGTTTCGTACCGCTCCTGGGTCATGCCCCTCTCGCCGGCCATGACGATGATCGGATCGCCGGGCAGGACGCGGATGAAGCCGAAGGAAATGATGCAGACGCCGAGGAACGTCGGCACGAAGGTCGCGAGCCGCGACAGGAGATACTTGATCAATGGGCCGGCTTTCCGTTGGCTGCTGGTCGGCGCTTGAGGCGATCTGGCGTGCCGTCCGACCTGTCTCCCGCTCGGGGAAACCGCGGACAGGGGCGGGCCGGGAAGCCCGCCCCCCTTATCGGTCGTCAAGACGCGAGGATTACTCGCTGGCGAGGCTCACGTCGTCGAAGAGGTGGCCGCCGAGCGGGTGCACGACGTAGCCTTCGACTTCCGGGCGAACCGGCATGAAGACGACGGAGTGAGCGATCGTCGCCCAGGGCGCCTGCTCCTTGAAGATCACCTGAGCCTCTTCGTAGAGCTCGGCGCGCTCTTCCTGCGTCGGCAGGGTCTTGGCCTCCTGGATGATCTCCTCGAACGGCTCGTGGCACCACTGGGCGCGGTTGGCGCCGCCGACACCGTCACAGCCGAGAAGGACCGCGAGGAAGTTGTCCGGATCGCCGTTGTCACCGGTCCAGCCGAGGAGCACGGCGCCGTCACGATCTTCCGCGGAGGACCGCTCGAGGTATTCGCCCCACTCGTAGGACACGATCTCCACGTCGACGCCGATCTCGGAGAAATCCTCCTGGATCAGCTCGGCCATGCGGCGTGCATTGGGGTTGTAGGGACGCTGCACCGGCATCGCCCACACCTTCATGGACAGATCCTCGACGCCGGCCTCTTCGAGCATCTGACGCGCGGCTTCGGGATCGTACGCATCGTCCTCGACCGCGTCGTTATAGGACCACATGGTCGGCGGGATCGGGTTCTTCGCCGCCTCGCCGTAGCCCTGGAAGATCACCTCGATGATGGCGTCCTTGTCGATCGCCATGTTCAGGGCCTTGCGGACCTGCGGGTTGTCGAACGGTTCCATCTGGGTGTTGTAGGCGAGGTAGCCGACGTTCAGACCCTCCTGCTGGAGCATCTCGACATCGTCGGAATCCATCATCGCCTGGATGTCGGCCGGGTTCGGATAGGGCATCACGTGACATTCGCCGGCTTGCAGGCGCTGGTAGCGCACGGAGGCGTCAGGCGTGATCGCGAAGACGAGGTTGTCGACCTTCGGCGTGTCCTCTTCCCAGTACTCCTCGTTCGCGGTGTACCGGATCACGGCGTCCGTCTGGTAATCCTGGAACGCGAACGGGCCGGTGCCGATGGGCTGCTGGTTCAGCATCTCCGGCGTACCGGCTTCTTCCATCGCGTCCGCGTATTCCTTGGACATGATGGACGCGAAATCCATCGCGAGGTTCGCGATGAAGGGCGCCTCAGGGCGGGTCAGGTTGAACCGGACCGTCATGTCGTCGACCTTCTCGATGCTCTCGATCAGGTCCGGCATGGACATGCTGTTGAAGTACTCCCAGGAGCCCGCATAGGAGAAATACGGGTTCTCTTCGTCCATCTGCCGCTCGAAGCTGAAGATGACGTCATCGGCGTTCATCGGGCGGGTGGGAGTGAACATGTCGTTCGAGTGGAACTGCACGTCCGGACGCAGGGTGAAGGTGAAGGACGTGCCGTCCTCGGACACCTCCCAGCTCTCGGCGAGGCCGGGGACGACGTTGGTCGTGCCGGTCTCGAACTCGGCAAGCTGGTTGTAGACGGTGTGGGACGACGCGTCGAAGGTCGTGCCGGAGGTGTAGAGGGCGGGGTCGAAGCCTTCGGGCGAACCCTCGGAACAGTAGACCAGCGTCTGTGCGCCGGCGGCGCCGGCAGCGAGGGTCAGCGCAAGGCCGCTCACCGCGAGATGGTGTACGAATTTCATCCGTAACTCCCTGTCGATCATGCCACCGGCCCTGCGGGCGCGGCAGCTCGCCGGATCGGTTTCCGCCCGGCGTTCATGACGCAGAGGTTACTCAGGAGCTGCTCGCCTCGTCCAGTCCCGCAGCAGGGCGACGCAGCGGAGGTTTGCCAACCAAATGGGCAAATGCCCGTTCTTAACGCCCGACCGCCACGTATGCCTCGAAACCCGCCGCAACGACGTCCTCGCGGGAGTAGACATTGCGCAGGTCGGCGAAGCGGGGGGAGCTCATCGAGCCGGCAATGCGGTCCAGATCAAGGGCGCGGAACTCGTTCCACTCGGTGAGAATCACGATGGCATGGGCGCCCTCGGCAGCGGCATAGGGATCCTCTGTCCATTCGACACCGGGCAGCATCCCTTCGCCCTCGCGACGGCCCTGCGGGTCGACCACGCGGACCTTCGCGCCGCCGCCGATGAGGGCCGGGACCAGAGTGAGGGACGGCGCATCGCGCATGTCATCGGTGTTGGGCTTGAAGGTGACGCCGAGCACCGCGACGGTCTTGCCGTTGAAGGAGCCGTCCAGAAGGTCCTGGAGCTTGTCCACCATCCGGCGCTTCATCTGCTCGTTCACGTCGATGACGGTCTCGGTGATGTGCAGGGGCGCAGCGTGGTCCTGTCCCATCCGGGCAAGTGCCTTGGTATCCTTGGGGAAACAGGAGCCGCCGTAGCCGGGGCCCGCATGCAGGAACTTGTTCCCGATCCGCCCGTCGAGGCCCATCCCCTTCGAGACCGACTTGATGTCCGCTCCAACCTTCTCGCACAGCGTCGCGATCTCGTTGATGAAAGTGATCTTCGTCGCGAGGAAAGCATTCGCCGCGTACTTGATCATCTCCGCCGATTCCAGGTCGGTGTAGACGATGGGAAAGTCCCGCAGGAACAGGGGCTTGTAGATATCCCCCATCACCGTCTTCGCCCGCTCCGTCTCGACGCCGACGACGACGCGGTCGGGCCGCATGAAATCGTCGATGGCCGCGCCTTCACGCAGGAATTCGGGATTGGAGGCAATGTCGAACTCGGCATCCGGGCGCGCCGCGCGGACGATCTCGCCCACCTTGCGGTTGGTGCCGACGGGAACGGTGGATTTCGTGACAATGACGGTCGGCCCGGTCAGCGCCCCCGCAATTTCTTCCGCTGCGGCATAGACATAGCTCAGATCCGCATGGCCGTCGCCCCGGCGGGTCGGCGTGCCGACGGCGATGAAGACCGCATCCGCGCCCGCCACAGCCTCGGCGAGATCGCCGGTGAAGGAAAGCCGGCCGCCGGCGACGTTTCTCGCCATCAGATCATCCAGACCCGGCTCGTAGATCGGAACCTCGCCGCGCTCGAGCATGTCGATCTTGGCGGGGTTCTTGTCCACGCAGACGACCTCGTGGCCGAAGTCCGAGAAGCAGACGCCTGAAACGAGGCCGACATAGCCCGTGCCGATCATCGCGATTTTCATGCCAGACGTCCTCGCTCTTCCAACCTGTCCTTGCGTCCGGTCGGATGCGGCATGGGGCAGAGGCTGTCAATGCCGCGGGCGGCACTCCCTCGCCTACGGGTTGCGCTTCAGGCGCAGGCGAGCCCGGCGGACAGCCGCTCCGGAGCGACGCGGATGGCGTCGCTGCCGATGAGGGCCGGAGCGTCGCTGCGATCCCCGGCGGACGTTTGGACAGGCGTGCCGGATCGGTCATAGGACCAGCCGAGAAAGGCGCCGCCGCGCATGATCGCGGTCAGCCCGCCGGCCCAGTCGTACGCGCGCGCCGGCCCGCCGCAGGACACATCCCGGACGCTGACCGGACGCGCACCGACGAGGCGGCTTGCCGCCGTCACGGTGCTTGCCTCGGTCCGGCCGAAGCCGATCTCCATGCCGGTCGCGCCGGCGCGCAGACCGTCCGGCGCCAACACCAGGGGCGGCCCTGACGGCGCACGGGCCACGGATGTGTCGGGAGCGCTGGCGGTACAGCCACCGAGCGCCGCGCCCAGCGCGAGGACCAAGGCTACGCGCCTCACTTGGGGCTGCGCTTTGCGAGGATGCGCTGAAGGGTGCGGCGATGCATGTTGAGCCGCCGGGCCGTCTCGCTCACGTTGCGGTCGCAGAGCTGATAGACCCGCTGAATATGCTCCCAGCGCACCCGGTCCGCGGACATAGGGTTGTCGGGAGGGGGCGGAAGATCGCCGGACCCCGAAAGAAGGGCGGCCGTCACGTCGTTCGCGTCGGCAGGCTTCGAGAGGTAATCCGTCGCGCCGATCTTCACCGCAGCCACCGCCGTCGCGATGGCGCCGTAGCCTGTCAGGACCACCACCTTTGCATCGGGGCGCTTTTCCCGGATCGCCTCCACCACGTCGAGGCCGTTGCCGTCCTCGAGGCGCAGATCCACCACGGCATAGGCCGGGGGCTTCGCGCTCGCCTGCGCCTTGCCTTCAGCCACGCTCAGCGCCAGCTCCACCTGGAAGCCGCGCTTTTCCATCGCGCGCGCAAGACGCCGGAGGAACGCCTCGTCGTCATCGACGATCAGGAGGGAAGGATCGGGCCCGATCTCCGGCACTTCACGCTCGCTCATGGCTCGCGGTCCTTTGTTTAAGGTGCTGCATCATGTCCTAGCACCTCGAGGGCCGGGGTCAAACGGGCCTACGGTCGCGGGAGCGCCCGATGTGCCCGGCCATGGACGCCGCCCGCGCCCGGCCTTACCCTTGCCGGACCCCCGCCCCCGCACCCCGACCGGAGACGCGACATGGCAGATCCGTCAGCCGATCTCTTCGACAGCTTCGGCGAGGAGACGAACCGCATTCGTCTCAGGACGCTGATCGTTCTGCGCTGGATCGCGATCCTCGGCCAGATCGCGGCGATCGAGGTCGGCCGGCGCGCCTTCGGCCTCGAGCTTCCGGTGCTCCTTTGCTACGCCGCAATCGGCACGGCCGTCCTCGCCAATCTCCTCGCGATCTTCCTCTACCCGGAAACGACGCGCCTGACCGAGGGGGAAACGGTCCTCACGCTGATGTTCGACGTGGTGCAGCTTGGCTTTCTGCTGATGCTGTCGGGCGGGCTCAACAATCCCTTCGCGCTCCTGATGCTGGCGCCCGTGACGATCGCGGCCACGGCGCTCCGGCTCGACTCCGCCTTGATGATCGGAGCGGCGGCGACGGCGCTGCTGACGGTCCTGGCCTTCGTCTACCTGCCGATTCGCAGCGAGGGCGGGGAGGTGCTGCACCTGCCGATCCTCTTCCTCTTCGGGTTCTGGGCGGCGACGGTCATCGGCGTCGGCTTCGTCGCGGGCTTCGTGCGCCAGGTCTCGGGGGAGATCCAGTCGATGTCCGATGCCCTCCTCGCCACGCAGATGGCCCTCGCCCGTGAGCAGAAGCTGACCGATCTCGGCGGCGTCGTCGCGGCGGCGGCGCACGAGCTGGGCACGCCGCTTGCCACCATCAAGCTCGTCAGCTCCGAGCTGGTGGACGAGCTGGGGAGCACCGCACACGGCGAGGACGCGCGCCTCATCGGCGAGCAGGCCGACCGGTGCCGGGATATCCTGCGGTCGATGGGCCGGGCCGGGAAGGACGACCTCCATGTCCGGCAGGCGCCGCTCGACGGGGTGCTGCGGGAAGCCGCGGAGCCGCACGAGAAGCGCGGCAAGGACATCGCAATCGACTGCGCGCCGGCGCCGGGTGCCGATCCGCGGCAACCCGTGATCCTGAGACGGCCGGAAATCATCCACGGTCTGCGCAACCTGATCCAGAACGCGGTGGATTTCGCCGCCACTCGCGTCTGGATCGAAGTGCGCTGGACGGAGACGCGCGTGACGCTGCGCATCACCGATGACGGGCCGGGCTTTCCGCCCAACCTGATCGGGCGGATCGGCGATCCCTTCGTCGCAAGGCGGCGCGACGGCACGACAACTGGCGGTGCGCGGCGTCCGGGATACGAGGGAATGGGCCTCGGCCTCTTCATCGCGAAGACGCTTCTGGAGCGAACCGGAGCGAAGCTGGAATTCTCCAATGCGGGCGACACGTTCGATGCGGGCGACGAGCCGGTGCGTCACGGCGCGAGCGTGCAGGTGACCTGGCCCGTTTCGGCCATCGCCGCCCCGCGCCGGGAAGACGGTGGCCTCGGCCGGAACGAACCCAATGCGTGGCCCTGACTTTTGCAATTTGCGACGAGTTAACGTCTTGTTAACTGCCTTATAGACAAGACTCCGATGAATACCGGGAGTCGCAAACCATGTTTCCCTCGCATATCGCAATGGCGGCTGGTCTGGTCGGCACGTCCCTGATCTCGGCGCTGCTGGCGGTCTTCATCACGGTCCTCATGCCGTCCCGGCGCCGGTCGACGCTGCCGCCCCTGCCGGACGGCAATCTGCGGGCCGTTTTCCTGTTCGACGGGCATGACCTCATTGATACGACGCCCGCGGCGCGGCGCCTTCTGGACGGGGTGGCGGCGGACGGTATCGATGACGGCGACGTGCGGGAGGCGGGCGGAGAGTGGCCGCGCCTCGCCGCCCGCCTCGCCCCCCGGTTTCCCGGCCTCGCCGAGCGGGTCGAGCGACTTCCCCGAACCGGCCACTTCCTCCTTCGCCCGGATCCCTCCGTCGGCGGACCGACGCTGGAGGCAGAGTGGCTCGACGGGGTGATGCGGATCACTCTCGACGCGTTCACCGGCGCCGAGGCAGAGGCCGGGAACCTCGCGCAGACGGCTGAACTCGCGACCCTGCGCGCCGTCGTCAACACCTCCCATGTGGCGATCTGGACTGAGGACCCCGACGGAGCGGTGCGCTGGGCGAACACGGCCTATCTCGATCTCGCGCGCACCCGGCTCGGCCCGGACGAGGAGCTCGGATGGCCATTGCCCCGCCTTTTCGAGCGCGTCGCCGAGGTTTCAGGCTCGCAGCCCCACCGCGTCTGCCTGCCCGGCCCCGACGGCCTCGCGCAGGCCTTCGACCTCACCGTGCGGCGGGCCCCGAAGGCGAAAGGCGCCTCGCCCGTTCCCGGATGGGGCGGCACCCTGACATGCTTCGCCACGCCGGCGGACGATCACGTGGCGGCCGAGAGGGGACGGGACGGGATCGTGCGGACCCTCGCATCCATCTTCGCGCATATCCCCTCCGGCCTCGCGATCTTCGACGGGGAATGGCGCCTCGCCCTGGTCAATCCCGCGCTCTCCCTCATCACCGGGCTGGACGAGAGCATCCTGGACGGCAAGCCCTCCCTCGGGCTCTTCCTCGATGCTCTGCGGGACCGGCGCCGCATCCCTGAACAGAAGGATTACCGAAGCTGGCGCGCCAGTCTGCTCGAGGCCGCGCGGTCAGGGTCGCACAGCGAAACATGGACGCTGCCGGACGGACGGACCCTGCGCGTCACCATCCGCCCCCATGCCGGTGACTGCATCGCGTTCGTCTTCGACGACGTGACCTCCGAAATGGCGATCACCCGACGCTTCCGCTCCGAACTGGAGCTCGGGCAGTCCATCGTGGATTCGCTGTCCGAAGCGATCGCGGTCTTCTCCTCGACCGGGAGCCTGCTGATGTCGAACGTCGCCTATGACAGGCTCTGGCAGTGCGATACGCAGCACAACCTCGGCGAGATCCGGCTGGAGGACGCCGCGCGCCATTGGCAGAGCCTCTGCGCCGAGGCTCCCGATTGGGAGGCATTTGCCGGGGCGGAGGAGGGAAAGGAGCGCCAGTCCCGTCACGCGCTTGCGCTTCATACGGACGGCCGGCGCCTGTCATGCCGGTTCACGCCGCTTCCCGGCGGGACACTCCTCGTGGGCTTTGCAGAGAAGTCGCAGCCGCGAGGGATGCGCCAGCTCGCGAGTGCGAACGCCGTTCAGTCGGAAGCCGAAGCGGCCGAGTGAGGCAAGGGCGGGCCTCGGCCGCTTGCAGCCGGACTCCGCCATCGTCATCATGCGCCGGATGATCGCGCACGCCCCCTCCCGCTCTCCCCAGATCGCCCTTCCGGACGCAGATGCGACGGAGGCCCTGGGCCGGCATCTGGCCGCCCTGCTCCAGCTGGGGGACACGCTGCTGCTCGAGGGTCCCATCGGGGCGGGCAAGTCCCACCTCGCCCGTGCGATCCTTCACGCGATGATGGCGGTGGAAGGCGGCGCGATCGAGGACGTCCCCTCCCCGACCTACACTCTCGTCCAGACCTATGCCGTTCCGCGCGGAGAGGTCTGGCACGCCGATCTCTACCGCCTTGGCGATCCGTCCGAGGTGGAGGAGCTGGGCCTCGAAGCCGCAATGGGGCGGGACATCTGCCTGATCGAATGGCCGGACAGGCTGGGCGGCGGTCCCTTCGACGGCGGCACGCTCGGCGTCTCGCTGTCCCATGACGGTGAGGGGCGGATGGTCCGGCTGACCCCCCACGGCCCGCGCGCCCAGCGCATCGCAGATACCCTTGCTCCGGAGAGCGCCCAATGAGCCGACGCGACGCCGCACGAGACTTCATCGCCGCCGCAGGATGGGGCGCGGCCGAGAACGCTCCCCTCGCCGGGGACGCCTCCAACCGCTCCTACCGCCGGCTGACGGCAGCGGATGGCTCCACCGCCGTCCTGATGGATGCGCCTCCGGAAAAGGGGGAGGATGTCCGTCCCTTCCTCGCCATCGCACGTCACCTGACCGCGCTCGGCCTCTCCGCCCCCGCGATCCTGAAGGCGGACCAGGACGCCGGCTTCCTTCTTCTCGAAGACCTCGGGGACGAACTCTATACCCACGTCGTCGAGGCGCACCCGGACAAGGAGGAGGAGCTCTACGCCGCCGCTGTCGATCTCCTCGCCGGGCTTCATCGCCACCCCGCGCCGGACAGTCTGCCGGCCTACGATGCCCCCCGTCTTGCCGAACTCGCCGCCCTGCCCTGGCGCTGGTACCGCATCGGCTGCGGAGAGGAAGAGGCCGATGCCTCGGAACTCCGGCAGGAGCTGGAAGAGATCGTCCGGACGCTTGCCGACGACACGTCGGCCCTCGCCCTGCGGGATTTCCATGCCGCGAACCTGATCTGGCTTCCGGATCGGGAGGGGCCGGCGCGGGTCGGCCTTCTCGACTTCCAGGACGCGATGTCCGCTCATCCGGTCTATGATCTCGTCTCCCTCCTCGAGGACGCTCGACGCGATGTGCCGGAGAGGATCAGGACCGCGATGGCTGAGCGGTACATGGAGAAGACAGGTCTCGAGCCCGACGAATTCGAGGCCGCCGCCGCCATCCTCGGCGCCCAGCGCGCCCTGAGGATCCTCGGCGTCTTCGCCCGCCTCTCGCTGCATTACGGCAAGACGCAGTACATCCCGCTCATTCCCCGCGTCTGGGATCACCTGCAACGTGACCTCGGCCACCCGGCCCTCGCCCGCATCCGCGAGCTGGTCTTGCGGGATCTGCCGGAGCCGACGGCCGAGCGCCTGTCCCGCATGGAGGCACAATGCGGCACGATACCTTCCCTCTGATGTTGTTCGCCGCCGGGCGCGGCACGCGGATGAAGGCCCTGACGAAAAGCCGGCCAAAGCCGCTGGTCGAGGTCGCCGGGCGCTCCCTTCTGTCCCATGCGCTCGGGCTCGGACAGGCGGCCGGCGCTGCGCCCATCGTTGCGAACGCGCACTATCTCGGCCAGCAGATCGAGGACGCGCTGGCCGGCGAGGACGTCGCCATCTCCCGCGAGGAGGTCCTGCTGGACACCGGCGGCGGCCTGCGCGCGGCGCGCCCGCTCCTCGGGGAGGGGCCGGTCTGGACGCTAAACTCGGACGCGATATGGACCGGACCGAACCCCCTTCAGGCCCTCGCGGCCGCGTGGGACCCGGACCGGATGGACGCGCTCCTCCTCCTCGTGCCGCCCGCCCAAGCGGAAGGCACGTCGAGCGCCGGAGACTTCGCCCTGGCGCCGGACGGCCGCCTCTCCCGCGGGCCGGGATACATCTACACGGGCGCGCAGATCCTCCGGCCGGACGGGCTGTCCGCGATCGGGGAGGACGTGTTCTCCCTCAACGTGCTCTGGGACAAGATCGCGGCAGAGGGACGGCTTCACGGCATCGTCTTCCCCGGAGGCTGGTGCGATGTGGGCCGGCCCGAAGGGATCGCACTCGCCGAGGCAATGCTTGAGCGCACAGATGCCTGAGCGCGGTGTCTTCGGTCTGCCCCCCGGCGTGGACTTTCCGGCGGCGTTGGTTGCCGGGCTGGAGGATCGCCTCGCAGGCGCACCGCCTGAGGACTGGGCGCGCGTCACGATCTTCGTCAATACCGGCCGGATGCAGCGCCGGCTGAAGGCTCTCTTCGAGGAGGGGCCGCCGCGGCTGCTCCCGCGCATCCGGCTCATCACCGATCTCGCGGCCGACGCGGGCTTCCCCGATCTGCCGGACGCCGAGCGCCCGCTGCACCTTCGGCTCGAACTTGCCGAACTCATGCGGCGGCTGATCGACGCAAATCCCGGCCTCGCCCCGGCCTCCGCCGCCAACGGACTTGCGGAAAGTCTCGCCGCGCTGATCGACGAGATGGCGGGTGAAGGTGTTCCACGTGAAGCGCTCGAAGGCCTCGATGTCGGCGCGCATGCCGCGCACTGGCAGCGCAGCCTCGTCATTCTCTCCGCCGCGTTCGATCATTTCGGGACCGGCGCGGAGCGTGTGCCCTCCGCCGAGGCGCGGCGGCGTCTGGTGGTTGAGGCCCTGCAGCGACGCTGGGCGGAGCGGCCGCCCGAAGACCCCGTCATCGTCGCCGGCTCCACCGGCTCGCGCGGGACCACGCGGGCGCTGATGGAAGCGGTCGCCGCCCTGCCCCGCGGCGCCGTCATCCTGCCCGGGTTCGACTTCGACATGCCGCGCGACGTCTGGTCTTCCCTCTCCTCCTCCGCCGAAGCGGAGGATCATCCGCAGTACCGCTTTGCGGCGTTCCTCGGCGCGCTCGGCCTCGCGCCGGAAGAGATCTCGCCGTGGACAGCGATCCAGTCCCCCTCGCCGGAGCGGGCGCGGCTCGTATCGCTCTCGCTGCGTCCGGCTCCCGTCTCGGACCGCTGGATGGAGGAAGGGCCGAAGCTGGAGGGTCTGGACCGCGCCGCCGCCGGCCTGACCCTGATCGAGGCGCCGGATCCGGCATCGGAGGCGGCCGCCATCGCGCTCTGCCTCCGCCGCGCCATCGACGAGGGCAAGAGCGCGGCACTGGTAACGCCCGATCGGCTACTGGGCCGGCGCGTCACCGCTGCGCTCGATCGCTGGGGCATCCGCCCCGATGACAGCGCCGGCATCCCGCTGAACCAGTCCGCCCCCGGTCGCCTCCTGCGGCAGATCGCCGAGGCCGCGGGCGAGGGGCGTCTGCCGCTCGCGGGTCTGCTGATGCTTCTGAAGCATCCGCTCGTCGCGACGGGCGGCGAGAACCGGCGCAGGCACACCCTTCTCGTCCGCCGGCTGGAGCCGTGGCTGCGACGGAAGGGCCTGCCCTATCCCGGTAAGGACGCCCTCTTCGAATGGGCCCGGGACGAGGAACAGTCGGCGTGGGCGGCGTGGGTCTCGGAGCGCCTCGCCGATCTGTCCGCGCTGCCATCCGAAGCAACCATCGGGACGCACATGGCCGCGCAGCTCGCCGTCGCCGAGGCGCTGGCGGCCGGCCCCGGAGAGACGGGATCGGGGGGCCTCTGGGAGCAGGCCGCCGGATATTCCGCAAGGTCGGTCGCCGAGATGCTGCTGGACGCGGGAGAGACCGGCGGCGCCATGCCCGCGCGGGACTTCTCGGATCTCCTCGCTGGCGAGCTCGCGGCCCTTCCCGTCCGGGACCCGCGCCTCGCCGATCCCCGCGTCGCGATCTGGGGCACGCTCGAGGCACGGGTCGGCGGTGCCGACGTCACCATCCTCGGCGGTCTGGCTGAAGGCGTCTGGCCCGCCTCCCCTGCCCCCGATCCTTGGCTCAACCGGGTGATGCGGGACCAGGTCGGCCTCCTGCTGCCGGAACGCCGGATCGGCCTTGCCGCGCATGACTACCAGATGGCGGTCTGCGGCGCGGAGGTCGTGCTCAGCCGGCCGCTCCGGGATGCGGAGGCAGAGACGGTCCCTTCCCGCTGGCTCAACCGCCTGACGAACCTGCTCGGCGGGCTCGGCCCGTCCGGCGAAGCCGCCCTCGAGGGAATGCGCGGGCGAGGCGCGACGCTGCTGGCGGAGGCGAAGGCCCTCGATCTGCCCGTGGAGACCGTCCCGCCCGCCGAGCGCCCGTCCCCGCGCCCACCGGAGGATGCGCGGCCGACGGAGCTGCCCGTTACCTCGGTCCAGCGCCTGATCCGCGACCCCTACGAGATTTACGCCCGCCGGATCCTTGGCCTCCAGCCGATGCCTCCGCTGGCTCCGCTTGCCGATGCCGGGATGAAGGGAAGCCTGCTGCACAGGATGATGGAAGCGTTTCTCAAGGCGCGGGAGGAGTGGCGCGGCGATCCTGCAAAGGCCGCCGTGGTGCTCGAACGGATCTCGCAGGAGATGCTGACCGAGGCGGAGGACTGGCCGATGGAGCGCGCTGTCTGGGCCGCCCAGCTGTCGGACGACCTCCCCGCGCTCGCCTCCGCCGAGGTCGCGCGGCTCTCCCTCGGGGAACCTGCGCTTCAGGAACGCAAGGGCCGGGCCTCGCTCACCGGGCAGGACTTCACCCTGACCGCGACGCCCGACCGGGTGGACCGGCTGACGGACGGGCGATACGCGCTCTACGACTACAAGACGGGGACCGTGCCGTCCGAGAAGGTGGTTGCCGCGTTCGACTTCCAGCTGCCCCTGACGGCCGCCCTGCTCGAGCGTGGCGGGTTCGACGGGCTGCCCGCCGCGGAGGTGGCGACGCTCGCCTACCTGAAGATGGACGGCGAGGACCGAAACGTCGGGGAGCTCGACAAGGAAGGCCGGCGCCGCGCCGACGTCGCGTGGGAGGGCCTGCACCGGCTGATCGCGCGCTATGCCCGCCGCGCGCAGGGCTACACCGCCCGCCGCGCCCTGATGACGACCGCCCGGGAAGGCGATTACGACCACCTCTCCCGCCATGGGGAATGGACCATCGCGGATGAGGCACGGCCCGAGGAGGTCGGCCCATGAGCCGGTTCGACGACGCGACGCTCCGGCAGATCCGCGCGGGCGATCCGGACCGCTCCACCTGGGTCGCCGCCAATGCGGGCTCCGGCAAGACGCGGGTGCTGACGGATCGCGTGGCGCGGCTCCTCCTGCGGGGTGTGCCGCCGCAGAACATCCTGTGCCTGACCTACACCAAGGCCGCCGCGTCGGAGATGCAGAACCGCCTGTTCAAGCGGCTCGGCGAGTGGGCGATGATGCCGGATGCGGAGCTCCTGGCGAAGCTCGCCGATCTGGAGGAGGAGCCGCCGGACCGCGCCGCCTCCCTCGCCGAGGCCCGCCGCCTCTTCGCCCGCGCCATCGACGCGCCGGGCGGGCTGAAGACCCAGACGATCCACTCCTTCTGTGCGGGGCTCCTCCGCCGCTTTCCGGTCGAGGCCGGCATTCCGCCCGGCTTCTCCGAGATCGATGACGAGGCGGGGGCGGAGCTGGTCGCGGGTATCGTCGGGCGCCTCGCGGAAGACCATCCGGATGCCTTCGCCGGCCTTGCGCGGCTGCCCGGGGGCGGCGACCCGATGTCGCTCGCGCTCGAGATCACCGGCCTTCAGGACGAGCTGCCGGGCGACGCCAGCGAGGCCGCGGTCTTCCGCGCGCTCGGGCTGCCTGAAGGGACGACGCGGGACGCAGCTCTCACCGCCCCGTTCGATGCGATCCCGCCCGGCGGGGCCGAAGGGCTGGCCGAACGTCTTGCCGCGCAGACGGCGACCTCGAAGAAGGTGGCGGACGCGCTGGTCGACCTGGAGAACAACGGCCCGTCCCCCGAGCGGATAAGCGCGCTGACGAAGGCGCTCCTCGTCCGGGACGGGGACCGGATGAACAAGAATGTCCTCTCCGAGAAGCGCCGGCCGAACATCGAGCCGTGGCTGGAGACGTTCGATCAGCTCGTCGAGGACTGCATCGCCTCGGGCGACACGCTCCGATGCCTCGATGCCGCGGAAAAGACGCTGACGCTTCACGCCTTCGCGGCGCTGTTCCTGCCCGAGTGGCGGGCGGCGAAGCTGTCCCGCGGATGGCTCGATTTCGACGACCTGACCCGGGGCGCCGAGCGGCTTCTGACGCGGGAGGGCGTTGCGGACTGGGTGCTCTACAGGCTCGACGGCTCGCTGGATCACGTCCTGGTGGACGAGGCGCAGGATACGAGCCCCGAGCAATGGCGGGTGATCGACCGTCTAACGGCGGAGTTCGCGGCAGGCCTCGGCGCGGGAGAGGACCGGCCCCGCACCGTCTTCGCCGTGGGAGACCCCAAGCAGTCGATCTATTCCTTCCAGGGCGCGGACCCCTCGGGCTTCGAGCGGATGCGCGCGCGGTTCTCGGAGCGCCTGACGGCAGCCGGACGCGCGTTCCAGCGCAGCGAACTGACCCATTCGTTCCGCTCTGCGCCGGCGATCCTTCGCACCGTGGACACCGTCTTCCGAAGCGACCGGCGCGAGGGGATGGGGGATTATACCGATCATATCGCTTTCAACAGCGAGATGCCGGGGCGCGTCGATCTGTGGCCCAACGTGGAGCCCGAGGAGAGCGCCGCGGACGAGGACTGGACGGATCCCGTGGACCTGCCCGGCAGCCATTCGGCCCCCGTGATCCTCGCCCGCCGGATCGCGTCCGAAGTGCAGCGGATGATCCGGGAGGAGGTGCTGTGGGGGCCGGCCCGGGAGGGGCATCCGCCGCGGCGGATCGGACCGGGGGACATCCTGATCCTCGTCCAGGGCCGCGGGCCGCTGTTCCACGAGATCATCTCGGCCTGCAAGGAGGCGGAGCTGGAGGTGGCCGGGGCGGATGTGCTGCGGCTGACGGAGGACCTCGCGGTCAGGGACCTGCTTGCGCTTCTGTCCTTCGTCTCGTTGCCGGAGGACGACCTCTCGCTGGCCGCGATCCTGCGCTCTCCCCTCTTTGGCTGGTCCGAGGACGACCTCTTCCGCCTTGCGCACGGACGGCGCGTGCCGCTCTGGGCCGTGCTTCGGGAACGGCAGGAGGTTCACCCCGAGACCCATGCCATCCTGCGGGACCTTCTCGATCAGGCCGACTACCTCCGCCCCTTCGAGCTTCTGACCCGCATCCTCGTGCGCCATGACGGGCGCCGCCGCCTCGTCGCCCGTCTCGGCCGGGAAACCGAGGATGCGATCGAGGCGCTGCTGACCCGCGCGCTGAGGTTCGAGGAGGAGGGCATACCGGGGCTGACCGCCTTCCTCGCCTCCGTGGAGGGGACGGATCTCAAGGTGAAACGCCGCCCCGAGGCGCGGGGCGGGAAACTGCGCGTGATGACGGTGCACGGCGCGAAGGGTCTCGAAGCGCCCGTCGTGTTCCTGCCGGATACATCGCTCCGTCCCGAGCGGATGCGGGGGAGACTGGTCGCGACGCCGGATGGCCTGCCCGTTTGGGCCTCAAGCAAGGCGGAGGCGTCCAGCAGCATCGCCGAGTTCCGGGAAGCCGCCCTCGAGAAGGAGCGGCAGGAGCGCAGACGGCTCCTCTACGTCGCCATGACGCGGGCGGAGCAATGGCTGATCGTCGGCCATGCCGGAAAGGAGCCGAAGGACGCGTCCTGGTACGCCGAGGTGGCCGAAGGGTTGGAGGCGGCCGGTGCGGTCTCGATCGAGATGCCTGGCGGCGAGGGGCTGCGGCTCGAGGAATTCTGGCGCGATGAAGTGCTGCCACCCGCCCCCGAGACCGTGGCGCAGACACCACCGGACGCCAGAGATCCCGGCCGACCCTTCCCGCCGCCTGCCCCGCGGGCGGTCCTGACACCGTCCGACATGGGCGGAGCGAAGGTCCTGTTCCTGCCGGTGGCGGAGCCGGGTCCGGAGGGCGCGCTTCCCCTGCCCGAAGAAGAGGCGCTGCAACGCGGCCGCCGCATCCACCTCCTGCTGGAACACCTGCCCGCTTACCCGAGGGGCGAATGGCCACGGCTCGCGCCGGCGATCCTGCGGAGTGCCGGCGAGGAGACGGAGGAGTGGGACGCCCTTCTGGACGAGGCCGCGCGCGTTCTTTCGGACGAATTGCTCGCCCCGCTCTTTTCAAGCGAGGCGCTGGCGGAAGTGGAGATCACGGCGGATCTGCCGGGACGCCCCGAGCGTCTCCGCGGTGTGATCGACCGGCTGATCGTGACGCCCGAAGTCGTGACCGCGGTGGACTTCAAGACGAACGCCATCGTTCCTGCGCGCGCGGAGGACGTCCCGGACGGCCTGCTGCGCCAGATGGGCGCCTATTCCGCCGCGCTGCAAACGCTTTACCCCGGACGGCGCATCGACACCGCGATCCTCTGGACCCGCACCCCCGAGCTCATGCCGCTGCCCGCCGGGCTCACCCGCGATGCCCTCGCCCGGACGCCGCTCGCTTGACGCATCAGGGGGGCGGACATATCTCGGCCTCTGAACATGTCAGTTCAGCCGGGGTCCTCCCGGCGATGAACGCCTCAATTTCAGGAGACAGCGCGATGGCAACCCAAGCCGTGACCGACGCGACCTTCGACGCCGAAGTGAAGCAATCCGACCTGCCCGTGGTCGTCGATTTCTGGGCCGAATGGTGCGGGCCCTGCAAGCAGATCGGCCCCTCGCTCGAGGAAATCAGTGAAGAGATGGGCGACAAAGTGAAGATCGTTAAGGTCAACGTCGACGAGAACCCGCAATCGCCGCAGGCGATGGGCGTCCGCGGCATTCCGGCGCTCTTCCTCTTCAAGGATGGCGAAGTCGTCTCCAACAAGATCGGTGCCGCGCCCAAGGCCGCGCTCAAGGACTGGATCGAAGAGTCGATCTGAGCCCACCGAGGCTGATCCGAGTTGATGGAAAGGGGCGCTTCGGCGCCCCTTTTTTCATGCCGCGCCCCGGCAGCCCCGCGCGCCCCACCGGCTGGAACCCCCCGTTTTCAATGCGCTGCCGATCGCCGTCCGTCCGGCCCGCCCGGTTGCGAGGAGCCTAAGGGGGGGCCATATAGCGCCCTGCACTGATTAACGGAGCGACTTCATGAGCGACTTTCCCGGCTGGCACGGCACGACAATCATCGGCGTGCGCAAGGGCGGCCGCGTCGTCGTCGCAGGCGACGGACAGGTTTCCCTGGGGCAGACCGTGATCAAGGGTACCGCCCGCAAGGTCCGCCGCCTGTCCCCCGGCGGCTCCGACGTCGTGGCCGGGTTCGCCGGATCGACCGCCGATGCCTTCGCGCTTCTCGAGCGGCTGGAAGCCAAGCTGGAAAAGACGCCCGGTCAGCTCCAGCGCGCCTCGGTCGAACTCGCCAAGGACTGGCGGACGGACAAGTACCTCCAAAAGCTCGAAGCCATGCTGATCGTCACCGACGGGACGGAACTTCTGGTCATCACCGGCGCGGGGGACGTGCTTGAGCCGGAACACGATGTCGCCGCCATCGGATCGGGCGGCAACTTCGCCCTCGCTGCCGCCCGCGGTCTGATGGAAGGCGATTTCGATGCCGAGGAGATCGCCCGGAAGGCCATGGCGATCGCGGCCGACATCTGCGTCTACACCAACGGCAATGTCCTCGTGGAAACGATCGAGGGCGCCTCTTCGTGAGCGTCGGCGCCGAGGACATCCGCGCCGCCGTGCGCGCCGGCATGATCTCCGAGGCGCAGGCCGCGTCTTTGATGGCGCTGTCCGATGCGCGGCGCGGCGCGCGGGAAAATCTGGACGGGCTGGACGAGCCGTTCGAGCTCTTCCGGGGGTTCAACGAAATCTTCATCGTCGTCGGCCTCGGCATCCTCTACGGCGGATGCATCAGCGTCCTCGCGGCGCGGTTCTTCACCGGCAATGGCGACCTGATCGGGGCGCTCGCCCTCCTCGCGGGGCTCTTCGGGCTTTCGGTCTATTTCACGCTCCGGCGCCGGATGGTCGCGCCCTCCATCGCGCTCGTCGTCATGACGACGCTGACCGGGGTCGCGCTCGGCGCCTCGCTGATGGATGCCACGGGATACGCCTACAGGCTGCCCGTGATGCTGGGTACGGCGACGCTGGCGGCGCTGGTGCATTTCCTGTTCTTCCGGGTTCCCTTCGGCGCGGCCGTCATTTCGCTCGGTATCATCGCAACGCTCTCCGCCGCCCTCGTCGGTGAAGTGCCGCGGATGCCGGACCTGCTTCTACTGTCGCAAAGCGGGCCCGCAGCCTGGATCACCATCGGCGTGGGCCTTTGCACCCTCGTTCTCGCGCTCCGGCTCGACCTGTCCGATCCGCACCGCGTCACCCGGCGGGCGGCGACGGCCTTCTGGCTGCACGTTGTCGCGGCGCCCGCAATCGTCAATTCCGTGGCTTTGTCTCTCCTCGACGCGGAGTGGGCCGGCTCCGACGCCGTTCTGCTGCTTTTCATCGCCATTGCCGCGCTCTTCGCCGTGGTCATCGACCGCCGCTCCTTCCTCGTTTCGGGTGTGGGCTACGTCGTGGCGCTGTCGTTCACCGTCCTCGACGAGTCCGCGCCGCTCGCGGTCATCGCGCTTGGTGCCGGGCTCGTCCTTCTGGGCGCGTTCTGGGAACGCCTGCGCGCCGGATTGATGAACGCCCTACCCCGTTTTCCCGGCAAGGATCGCTTGCCGCCATGGACCCTGATCGCTTCCAAGGAGGCCCAATGACCGACCTGACCCCACGCGAGATCGTCAGCGAGCTCGACCGTTTCGTCATCGGACAGAAGGACGCCAAGCGCGCCGTCGCTGTCGCCCTGCGCAACCGCTGGCGCCGCAGCCAGCTCGGCCCGGAGCTGCGGGACGAGGTGTATCCCAAGAATATCCTGATGATCGGCCCCACCGGCGTCGGCAAGACCGAGATCAGCCGCCGCCTCGCCAAGCTGGCACGGGCGCCCTTCATGAAGGTCGAGGCGACGAAGTTCACCGAGGTCGGCTATGTCGGCCGGGACGTGGAGCAGATCATCCGGGATCTGATGGATGCCGCCATCGCGATGACCCGCGAACACATGCGCGAGGAGGTCAAGACCCGCGCTCGCGAGGCCGCCGAGGACCGCGTCCTGGCTGCCGTCGCCGGCGAAGGCGCACGGGCGCAGACGCTGGAGATGTTCCGCCGCAAGCTTCACGCCGGTGAACTGGACGATACCGAGATCGAGCTGGAGATCGCCGAGGCGCCGCCCTCGATGCCGATGATGGAGATTCCCGGCCAGCCCGGCGGCGGAATGGGCGGCATGAATCTCGGCGACATCTTCGGGAAGGCCTTCGGCGGGCGCACCGTGAAGAAGCGCATGACCGTCGCCGCCAGCTACGAGGTGCTGATCGGCGAGGAGGCCGACAAGCTGCTCGACGACGAGACCGTGAAAGCCGCCGCGAAGGAGGCGGTCGAGGAGAACGGCATCGTCTTCATCGACGAGATCGACAAGGTCTGCGCCCGGTCCGATGCGCGCGGCGGCGATGTCTCCCGCGAGGGCGTGCAGCGGGACCTGCTGCCCCTGATCGAAGGGACGACCGTCTCCACCAAGCACGGGCCGATCAAGACGGACCACATCCTCTTCATCGCCTCCGGTGCCTTCCACGTCGCCAAGCCCTCGGACCTGCTTCCGGAGCTTCAGGGCCGGCTGCCGATCCGGGTGGAACTGAGCGCCCTGACGGAAGGCGACTTCGTCCGGATCCTCACGGAGACGGACAATGCTCTCACCCGGCAATATGCCGCCCTGATGAAGACCGAGGGCGTCGCCGTCGAGTTCACCGACGAGGGCATCCACGCCATCGCCCGCATCGCGGCGGAGGTGAACGGCAGCGTCGAGAATATCGGCGCCCGGCGGCTCTATACCGTCATCGAACGCGTGTTCGAGGAGCTGAGCTTCGCCGCGGCGGACAAGGCCGGCGAGGACGTGACCATCGACGCGGACTACGTCGAGAGGAACATCGGCGAGCTGTCCCGCTCCACGGATCTCAGCCGCTACGTGCTCTGAGGGCCCGTCTCGCCGGCGTCATCGGATAGGGTCCGGGCCTCTCCCCGATGCCCGCCGGTCTCGCGGCGGCGGACCGCACAGCGCGGACCGTCGCAGCCCCTACCCCCGCCTGCGGGCGAGGTAGACGTAGTAGGCCCCTGATCCGCCGTGGCGTTCATGGGCCGGGGTGATCTGCTGAACCACCGGTCCGAGCGGCGGAAGCCGGAGCCAGTCCGGCACCTGATGGCGCAGGATGCCGCGAGGCACCGGGATAGGTCCGTCACCCGGCCTGTCCCTGCCCTTTCCGGTGACCACGAGAACGAGGCGCTTTCCGTCCGACGCCGCGCGCAGGATGAAGGAAACGAGCACCGGGTGCGCCGCCGACAGCGTCATTCCGTGCAGATCGATCTTCGCCTCGGGCCTCAGCTTTCCGCGCACCATGCGGCGATGCGCCTTAGCATCCATCGTGACGGGCGCGGCGCGCAGGCGGCTCTCGATGGCCGGCGCGCTGGTCGTTGCGGGACCGCGGGGCGCCTTTGACCTCTCACCGAGGCGGAACGGCGGGATCGGCGGGGCCAGGGCGTCGGGGGCGAAGTCTTTCTGCGGCTGCGGCCCCTCGGACGGTTTCTCATGCGCGCGCATCGATTTTGGAAGCGGCGCCGTGCGGCGGACGGAGGCGGACACCTCGCGCCAGACAGCGAGGTCGTCGTCGCTGAGCTTCCGCCGCCGGCTCACGATGCGCTCACGTCACAGCAAAAGACCGGCCCCGCGTGGGAGGCCGGCCCGGTCACGACCGCAACCTGTGCAAAGGTATCGCCCGGCAGGGACTGCCCCTGCCTCATTCTCCGGTGGCGACCAGCTTCCAGTTCGGATCGCCGACGCCCATCTTCCGTGCAAAGCTCCAGACATCGCGCTGGCGGCGGATCGTCTGGGCATCGCCCTCGATGACCTCGCCCGCGGCGTCCTTCACGACAGAGGTCAGCTCGCCGACGAAGCGCACGGTGATCTCCGCCATCTCTTCGGCCCGATCGTAGGTCGCCTCGACGATCCCGATTTCCCGCAGGCCGACGAAGTTCGCATCGACGGTCAGCCCCTGCGCGTCGCGTTCGGCGACAACATCGGCAAAGGCCTGGTAGACGTCGTCGGCGAGGAAGGGACGCACCTCCGTCAGATCGCCCTGCTCGAAGGCCATCAGGATCATCTCGTAGGCTCCGCGCGCACCCGACAGGAACTCGCCGACGTTGAAGGACGGCTCGGCGTTCTTCATGGCCGCGATCGCCTTGGCGCTCTCGCTGTCCTCGGGAACGTGGTCGATGATGTCACGGTCCGGTCCGCCCTCGATCACCTCGAATTCCGGCCGGTTCGCCGGGCGGCTGTTCGGCGTCTCGCCCGCGGGGAGTGTGGGTTTCTCGTACCCCTCCCGCGTCCCGAGAACGGATTTCAGGCGCACAATCAAGAATATCGCAATTCCTGCCAGCACGAGAAGCTGGATCACGGCAGCACTCATTGGAACCTCGTTTCGGGTCGGGGTTGGTAAGCCCCCATCGCGTTCCCTATGTAAGGTCGGCACATGCCCAAGTCCACCGAGGCCGGCACGGCTTCGCAACGCGAAGTCCCGGCTGACGACATTTAAGGATCACGATGCCGCTATTCCTGCTCTTTCTCGTCGTGCCGCTGATCGAGATCGCACTCTTCATTCAGGCCGGAGAGATCGTCGGCCTCGGGTGGATCCTGCTCACCGTGATCGTGACCGCGATCGCCGGGACCTGGCTGGTCAAGAAGCAGGGACGCGGCGTGCTCAGGGAGCTCCAGCTCTCCATGAGCGAGATGCGCGATCCCTCCCGGCCCCTGGCGCATGGGGCGATGATCCTCTTCGCCGGGGCGCTTCTTCTGACACCGGGTTTCTTCACGGACACGGTGGGTCTGCTTCTGTGCATCCCCGCCGTGCGGGACTGGGCCTGGTCCCGCATCGGCAAGCGCGTTGTCGTGATGAGCGCCGGCGGCGCGCGGCGGGCCGGCCCCGGCGCACCGCCGCGCGGCGGTCCCGGCCCCCGGCCCGGCGGAGATCCGCGGTTCGGTGCGGGCCCGGGAGGGCGGACGCCGCCCCGGCCCGGCCCGATCATCGAAGGCGACTACGAAGAGACCGATCCCGAGGAGACGCCCTCCGATCCTCCGCGTTCGGGCTCATCCGGCTGGACGAAGACCTGATCCCGCAAATTGAGCCGCGAATGCCCTTCAGTTGAGGGATCATCGAGGGTTTGATATGCCCTCGCCCGACTTTCACGATTTTACAGAACAACCCGAGGAGTTCCCATGTCCGACACCCCCGCCGATACCGGCACCGACGCGCAGCAGCCCCAGACCAATGGCAGCGCCCCGGCCGCGCCGAAGATGCAGGTCCTCGCGCAATACATTCGCGACATGTCCTTCGAGAACATGCTCGCGCAGAAGGGTGCGCAGGGCGACGTGAAGCCGGACGTCCAGATCCAGGTGAATCTCGATGCCAAGAAGCGGAACGTCGAGAACCAGTTCGAGGTGATCCTCAAGTTCCGTGTGGAGAGCAAGAACAAGGAAGGCGACTCCACGCTCTTCCTCCTCGAGCTCGAATATGCCGGCATCTTCCAGATCGAGAACGTTCCGAACGAGCAGATGCACCCGTTCCTGCTGATCGAATGCCCGCGGATGCTGTTCCCCTATGTCCGCCGCATCGTCGGAGACGTGACGCGGGACGGTGGCTTCCCGCCGCTCAACATGGAGAACATCGACTTCGTCCAGCTGTACCGGCAGGATCTCGTCCGCCGCAGCAAGGCGAAGGCCGCCGAGGCGCAGGACGCGCCGGTCGGCACCGCCTGATCTCTCAGGACGCCTTCGCCGCCGGCATCTCGAAGCTGGCCCAGAGGGCGTCCGATCCCAGCCGCTCCACGAGAGCGGCATGGGCCGCGATCTCTTCCTCCGTCAGCCGCGGGGGAAGAGGCTCAGGGCGGGACAGCGGCGTCCAGCCCGGTTGCGCCCGCGCCTTCGCCTCCTCCCGGTCACGGGACGCCGCGTCCCGCTCCGGCGCGAGGACAAGGTCCGGCTGACGCCCCCCGATCAGTTCCAGATAGACTTCGGCGAGGATCTCGCTGTCGAGCAGCGCGCCGTGCTTCGTGCGCGCGGAGTTGTCGATCCCGAACCGGCGGCAGAGCGCATCGAGCGAGGACGGCGAGCCGGGAAAGCGGCGCCGTGCGATGGCGAGCGTGTCGAGCGCCTGATCCGCAGGCAAGGTCCGCTTGCCGCACCATCCAAGCTCGGCATTGAGAAAGCGCATGTCGAACTCGGCATTGTGGATGACGAGCTTGGCGTCCTGAACGAAGTCCAGAAACTGTTGGGCGATCTTCTCGAAGACGGGCTTGTCCGCGAGGAACTCCGAACTGATGCCGTGGACGTTGAACGCGCCTTCGGGCATGTCCCTCAGCGGATTGATGTAGACGTGGAACGTCTTCCCGGTGGGCATGTGGTTATGAAGCTCGACGGCCCCGATTTCGACGATCCGGTGACCGTCATGGGGATCGAGTCCCGTGGTTTCGGTATCGAGCACGATCTCACGCAAGGCGGGTCTCCACGTCTTTCATCACCTCTCGCACCCCGGCCCGCGCGCTGTCCAGCGTCGTCGTGTCGATGATGCGGTCCGCCCGGACGCGCTTCTCGGAATCGGGCATCTGCTTCGACAGGATGCGCTCGAAGGCCGCCTCCGTCATCCCCTCCCGCTCCAGGACGCGGCGTCGCTGCTCCCGCGCGGAGGTGGACACGCAAACGGTCATGTCCATCCAGCGATCCGATCCATTCTCGAACAGAAGCGGGATGTCGAAGAGCAGGAGGGGCGCGGCGGCCTCGCGCGCAAATCGGTTTCGATCCTCGGCAACGAGGGGATGCACGACCGCCTCGATCTGCGCGAGCGCCGAGTCATCCCCGGCGATCCACGTCTTCAGCCGCTCGCGGCTCACGGCACCGTCCACGATGGCGTCCGGCCGAAGCGCCTTCATGGGCGCGACGGCGGCCCCATCCCTGCCGTAGAGGCGATGCACGGCGGCGTCCGCATCCCACACGGCGACGCCCTCCTCGGCGAACATGCGCGCGGTGGTGGACTTGCCCATACCGATGGAGCCGGTGAGGCCGATGCGGAACGGGCGGCTCATGCCGAGAGTGCAGCGTCACGCAACGCGTCGTCCACGAGCGGGCGCGTGCCGAACCAACGCTCGAAGCCGGGCACGGCCTGATGCAGCAACATCCCGAGCCCGTCCACGATGCGGGCGCCCCGCGCCTCGGCACGATCCAGAAAGTCGGTGCGAAGCGGCGCGTAGACGAGGTCATTGACGACCGCGCCCGGCTCGATCCCGTCCAGCGGGACGCGAAACTCCGGCTTGCCGACCATGCCGAGCGACGTCGTGTTCACCACGGTCGCCGCTCCTTCGAGGATCGTGCCGGCCTTCACCCAGTCCACCACGGTGATCTTTGGGCCGAACTCCGAGCGCAGGGCATCCGCGCGCGCGCGACCGCGGTTCGACAGGCGGATTTCGGAAACGCCGGCATCGATCAGCGCCGTGATCACCGCGCGGGACGCGCCGCCTGCGCCGAAGACGGCCGCCGGGCCTGCCTTAGGATCCCAGCCGGGCGCGTTCTGGCGGAGGTTGGCGAGGAAGCCGTAGCCGTCGGTATTGTCCGCGTGAACCTTGCCGTCTTCCCGAAATATCAAGGTGTTGGCTGCTCCGATCAGGGACGCGCGATCAGTGACGAGATCGGCTAGGGAGAGGACGGCCTCCTTGTGCGGCAACGTCACGTTCAGCCCCACGAAGCCCATCTTCGGCAACGTCCGGATGACCTGCGGCAGGTCGGAATGACTGACCTGCATCGGAATGTAGTGGCCCCGCAGGCCAAGGCTCTTCAGCCAGTAGCCGTGAACCGCCGGGGATTTCGAATGCCCGATCGGCGATCCGATGACGCCGGCAAGGGGAATGCGCTCGCTCATGCTTCGATGTCTCCTGTCAGCGCGAGATACGACAACAGGGGCAAGAGGGGCAAACCGAGGATGGTGAACGGATCGCCCTGCACCTGCGCGAAGAGCCGGGCGCCCTCCGCCTCGATCAGGTAACCGCCGACGGAATGGCGAATCGTCTCCCAGTTCCGGGCGACATACGCATCAAGATAAGCCTCCGACGGCTGCCGCATGGTCATCCGGGCGGACGTGATCTGCCGCCACACGGGCTCGCCGCCGCGATAGATCACCGCGGACGAATGCAGGAAATGCGTTTTTCCCGACAGGCGGGCGAGCTGGTCGCGCGCGGCCTCCTCAGTTGCGGGCTTCGACAGGATCTCGCCCTCCAGATCCAGAACCTGGTCCGACCCGATGACCAGAGCGTCCGGATCCCGCTGCGCTCCCCGCCGCGCCTTGTGCTCCGCAAGCGCGTCCGCAACGTCCCGCGGCCGGGCGCCCTCGGCGGTAAGCGCCATCTTCACGGCGTCTTCGTCCACGCGAACTGGGCTCACGCGGTGCGCGACGCCGGCCTTCGCCAGCATCTCCGTCCGGGTCCGCGAGCCGGAAGCGAGAACGATCTCGGTCATTGTACAAACCTGTGGATAAGTCTGAGGATAGCTGTTGGCATCTGTGTGACTTCCGTGAGCCCGCTCGTCCAGCCCCGGCCGATCTGGGGAGAAGGGAGCCTGAGAGCCCAAGTTGTCCTGTCTTAATGACTCTGTGCGACCCCGGTGGACGACTCGGAGCGCGTCCTGGATGTCCTGCACAGCGTTCCGCCAACATGTTAACGAAGTGTTAATCTACCAAGGGCTTGGAATCGCGGCGGAGTTTTAC
Source organism: Tropicimonas sp. IMCC34011 (assembly GCF_003390865.1). Taxonomy (GTDB): domain Bacteria; phylum Pseudomonadota; class Alphaproteobacteria; order Rhodobacterales; family Rhodobacteraceae; genus Tropicimonas_B. Next base: position 41,855 of record NZ_QMEJ01000003.1, on the reverse strand, counting down.
CCTTTGTCCCAGCCTGTGGATAAGATGCTCCCGAGTTGTCCGGGCTGTGGGGATGAGCCGATCCCCATCTGACTTATCCCGATGTTAGACCCCCCTATTACAACCACCCTTCTTTAATCTTTCTTTATTGAAGAGTAGCGAAGCCCCTTCACCGCAGCCGTGTACAAACGGACGAGGCCAACCGATGACCGATCTGCTCTCAGCCGCGTATCCATGGGTGAAATCCGCCCACGTCATCGCCGTCGTCGCGTGGATGGCGGGGCTGTTCTATCTGCCACGGCTTTTCGTCTACCACGTCGAGGCGGTGGAGACTGGCAGCGGGACCGACGCGCTCTTCCAGACCATGGAACGCCGGCTCCTCCGGGCGATCATGAACCCTGCGATGATCGCGACGTGGATCTTCGGGCTCTGCCTCGTCTTCACGCCGGGGATCGTGGACTGGTCGCAGGTCTGGCCATGGACGAAGGCGGCGGGCGTCTTGACGCTCACCTGGCTGCATCATTGGCTGGGGAAGCGCAGGAAGGATTTCGAGCGCGGTAAGAACCGTATCTCGGGGCGATCCTACAGGATGATGAACGAGCTGCCGACGCTCGCGCTCGTCGTCATCGTGGTCTCCGTCATCACCCGCTACGCGTGATTCCGTTGACAAGGCGGCCGGGGTTTCCTAGGTGCGAGCTGACGCGGCCGTCCGGCCGTTGCCTTTTCCTGCCAGAACCGATGTGCGCTGCCCGAATGTTCGGGACGCCCGGAGAGACGTGATCCCATGCTTGACGATGACACCCAAGAGTCGCTGACGCTCGCCGACCTGAAATCCAGGACGCCGGCGGACCTTCTCGCGATGGCCGAAGAGCTGGAGATCGACAACGCCTCCACGATGCGCAAGGGCGACATGATGTTCGCCATCCTCAAGGAACGCGCCGAGGACGGTTGGGAAATCTCCGGAGATGGCGTTCTCGAGGTGATGCAGGACGGCTTTGGCTTCCTCCGCTCCCCCGAGGCGAACTACCTCCCGGGTCCGGACGACATCTACGTCTCGCCCGAGATGATCCGCCAGCACGGCCTCCGCACGGGGGATACGGTGTACGGCGTCATCGCCGCCCCGCGGGAGAACGAGCGGTATTTCTGCCTGGTGCGAGTCGCGGAGATCAACTTCCAGCCGCCCGAGAACGCCCGGCACAAGATCAACTTCGACAACCTGACGCCGCTCTATCCCAACGAGCGGCTTCAGATGGAGCTGAGCGACCCGACGGTGAAGGATCGTTCCGCGCGTATCATCGATCTTGTTGCACCCATCGGGAAGGGCCAGCGAAGCCTCATCGTGGCGCCGCCGCGGACCGGCAAGACCGTCCTTCTGCAGAACATCGCCACGAGCATCGAGCAGAACCACCCGGAATGCTACCTGATCGTCCTTCTGATCGACGAGCGGCCCGAGGAAGTCACTGACATGCAGCGCTCGGTCAAGGGTGAGGTCATTTCATCGACCTTCGACGAGCCCGCCACGCGCCACGTCGCGGTGTCCGAAATGGTGATCGAGAAGGCCAAGCGGCTCGTCGAGCACAAGAGGGACGTCGTGATCCTTCTGGATTCGATCACGCGTCTCGGCCGCGCCTACAACACCGTCGTGCCGTCCTCCGGCAAGGTCCTTACGGGCGGTGTGGATGCCAATGCGCTCCAGCGCCCGAAGCGTTTCTTCGGCGCCGCCCGGAACATCGAGGAGGGCGGCTCGCTCACAATCATCGCAACCGCGCTGATCGATACGGGCAGCCGGATGGACGAGGTGATCTTCGAAGAGTTCAAGGGCACGGGTAACTCCGAGATCGTCCTTGATCGCAAGGTGTCCGACAAACGCGTCTTCCCGGCGATGGATATCCTGAAGTCCGGTACCCGGAAGGAAGAGCTTCTGACCGACAAGTCGGACCTCCAGAAGACCTTCGTGCTCCGGCGGATCCTGAACCCGATGGGCACCACGGATGCAATCGAGTTCCTGATTTCCAAGCTGAAGCAGACGAAGACGAACTCCGACTTCTTCGACTCCATGAATACCTGATTTGGTGGCGTCCTTGGGCGCAGATACTATATATGCTGTAGCCACGCCGCCAGGGCGATCGGGCGTTGCCGTGATCCGTGTCTCCGGACCGGATGCTTTCTCCGCATGTCGGGCGCTGGCCGGTGACGTCCCGGAGGCCCACCGTGCGCGTGTCCGTACGCTCCGGGAGGCGGGCAGGGTGTTAGATCAGGCCCTCGTCCTTACCTTTCCGCAAGGGGCAAGCTTCACCGGCGAAGACGTCGTGGAATTTCACACGCACGGCAGTATCGCCGTCATCCGTCTCGTGTCCGATGCGCTGTCGCGGATGGAGGGTCTGAGGCCCGCGGATGCGGGGGAATTCACCGGCCGCGCGCTCGAGAATGAACGTCTGGACCTGACGCGCGTCGAAGGTCTTTCCGATCTCCTCGAAGCCGAGACCGCGGAGCAGCACCGACTGGCAATGGCCACGTTCGGCGGCGATCTTTCCAATCAGGTCAGTTCCTGGCGGGAGCGGTTGGTGCAGGCCGCCGCCCTGATCGAAGCGTCTGTCGACTTCTCGGACGAAGAACTGCCGGAGGGGTTGATCGAGGGAGCGCTTTCAGAAGTAACCGCGTTGAAGGAAGCAATTCGGAGCGAGCTCGACGGCGTCTCTGCGCGGGAACGTATCCGGGACGGCTTCGAGGTCGCCATCGTCGGGGCTCCGAACGTCGGCAAGTCGACCTTGCTCAATCGGTTGGCCGGCCGCGATGCGGCTATCACCTCGTCAATCGCCGGGACGACGCGGGATGTGATCGAAGTACGTATGGACGTGGACGGACTGCCTGTCACGTTTCTAGATACCGCGGGGCTCCGGGATACGGACGACGAGGTCGAGCGGATCGGTGTTGCGCGCAGCAGGGCAAGAGCCGAACGCGCGGATCTTCGGATCTTTCTCGGCAGCGAGAGTGAGGGGGTAGAACGTCGGCCAGGCGACGTCGAAGCACTTGGCAAGGCTGATTTGGCGTCCGTATTCGACAGTCATGCTCTCCGTGTATCTGGCTTGACGGGGCAGGGGGTCGAGGAGCTTCTGTCCTTGGTCTCGAATGAACTTGGGCAGAGGATTGCGGGCACGGGCTTGGCCTCCCGAGAGCGTCATCGTCGCGCGTTGGAAGATGGTCTCGTTTCGCTCGAATCCGCCATGACGCGGTCGGCCGCTCATATCGAGCTGATCGGCGAAGATCTGCGAAATGCCGCCCATGCCCTCGATTGCCTGCTTGGTCGCATCGGGGTAGAAGACCTTCTGGACAAGATATTCTCATCGTTCTGCATCGGAAAGTAGGTGTTTCACGTGAAACATTTCGACATTCTTGTTGTGGGTGGCGGTCACGCCGGCGTCGAGGCCGCTGCGGCTGCTGGCCGTATGGGCGCAAATGTGGCTCTGATCACGATGCGTCGCTCGGACATCGGCGTGATGTCCTGCAACCCTGCAATTGGCGGATTGGGGAAGGGCCACCTCGTTCGAGAGATTGATGCACTTGGCGGGATCATGGCCGAAGCGGGAGACCGTGGGGCGATCCAATATCGGCTGCTGAACCGACGCAAGGGTCCCGCCGTTCAGGGGCCGCGGACGCAGGCTGATCGGAAACAGTTCCGCGCAGCGACGTCCGCGCTCCTAGATGCCACGCCCGGTGTGACGCTGATTGAAGGCGAGGTTGTCGACCTTTCGATCAAAGACGGTGCTGCTCGGGTCGTCCTGGCGGATGACAGCGAGATCAACGGACGCGCCATCGTTCTCACAACCGGAACTTTCCTCAACGGCGTGGTTCACATCGGAGACGTGTCCTATCCAGCCGGTCGCGCGGATTCGCCCGCGTCTCAACGTCTCGCGTCCCTCATCCGTGACCACGACCTGCCCGTCGGGCGCCTAAAAACCGGGACGCCACCGCGGCTAGATGGGCGCACCATTCGCTGGGACGATCTGGAGAAGCAGCCGGGTGACGAGGTTCCGACGTACCTTTCGTTCCGCACTGCAAAAACGCATCTGCGGCAGGTTTCGTGCGGCATCACCCACACGAACCCGAAGACCCACGACATCATACGTGCAAATCTCGATCGATCGGCTATGTATGGCGGGCACATTGAAAGCGTGGGGCCACGCTACTGCCCGTCCATCGAAGACAAAGTCGTCCGGTTCGGGGACAAGGACTCGCACCAGATTTTTCTTGAGCCCGAGGGTCTCGACGATCCGACCGTTTATCCGAACGGAATCTCGACCTCGCTCCCTGAGGACGTCCAGCTGGACTACGTCCGCTCCATCGTCGGACTGGAACAGGTCGAAGTGCTCCGGCCGGGATATGCGATCGAATACGATTACGTCGATCCAAGAGCACTGACCCGCGGCCTGATGGTTCGCAATCTCCCGGGCTTGTTTTTGGCCGGTCAGATTAATGGAACGACGGGATACGAGGAGGCCGGGGCCCAGGGTCTCATGGCGGGTCTCAATGCTGTTCGCTACGTCCGGCAGGAGAATCACGCCGTTCTGTCGAGATCCGAAGCTTATATCGGAGTTTTGATCGACGACCTAGTGACGCAAGGGGTGACCGAACCTTACCGGATGTTCACCTCGCGCGCGGAGTTTCGCCTCAACCTACGCGCGGACAACGCAGATCAACGCCTCACCGAGAAGGGTCGCTCGCTTGGATTAATAAGCGATACGCTGATCGAAGCATGGGATCGTAAGCGGGGAATGCTCGATGCGGGGCGGGATGCCCTACGGGCCCGTTCACTGAGCGCGACCGAGGCTGCGAGTATTACCGGCGGCAAACCCGGGCCGGCGAGACGCTCTCTCTGGGAGATGTTGGGTCAGACGCCACTGGACGAGTTGACCGAAAGGGGCGTGGAGGTCCCGCAGGAGGCGGCCCCCGTGATTGAGTTCTTGGCCGCGGAAGCTCTGTATGAGCCGTATATCGAGCGGCAGATGCGCGATCAGCAGGCTCTGCAGCGCGAAGAGGGACTCCGGATTCCCGCCGATCTTGATTACGACACCATGTCTGGCCTCACGTCGGAGCTGCGATCGAAGTTGAAGGCGGCTCGGCCGGAAACTCTGGGGCAGGCCGGACGGATCTCCGGCATAACGCCGGCCGCTCTCTCGCTCATCCTTGCACGACTGCGCCGGCGCCAGGCGATTGATGGGCTGGCCCACAGCGCATGACGTACGCAATCGATGTTTCACGTGAAACAGAATCTCGGCTAGACGCCTTCTCTGAGCTTCTGCTCAAGTGGAACCGTACAATTAACCTGATCGGGCGAGCCAGTGAGCCAGAAGTCGCAACAAGGCACATTGAAGACTCACTTCAGCTGATCGATCACATACCCGCCGATGCCGGAACGTGGATTGATCTTGGTTCCGGTGGTGGATTTCCTGCCATTCCGTGCGCGATCGCAATGCAGAACCCCCCACAGATCACGTTGGTCGAGTCGGACAAGCGCAAGGCGGCCTTCCTACTGACCGCCGCTCGCACCTTCCAACTTCCGATCAAGGTCGAGGCAAAACGCGTCGAGGATCTGCACGTTGCCGGGTATGATATCCTGTCCGCGCGCGCGCTCGCACCGCTGACAGAGCTTCTGACCCTCAGCGAGCATCTTCGCCATGATAGTACGGTTTGTCTCTTTCCCAAGGGGGCCAAGGCGCACGACGAAATCGGCATCGCGCGGGAGACGTGGCGCTTCAATCTGAGCACCTACCCCTCTATAACCAATGAAAACGCCTCGATCCTGATCGTGAAGGACATCGAACGTGCCTGAGCAGCCCATCCGCAAGCCGAAAATCATGGCAGTTGCCAACCAGAAAGGTGGCGTCGGAAAGACCACTACGGCGATCAACCTGTCGGCCGCGCTCGCGCGTCTGGGCAAGCGCGTCCTGATTCTCGACCTTGATCCCCAGGGCAACGCCTCGACCGGGCTCGGAATCCAGCCGAGCAGCCGCCAGCACACGACGTTCGACCTTCTGATGGGGGACCGAACGCTCGCGGAGATCGCGCTGCCGACGCAGGTGGACAACCTGATGATCGCGCCCGCAACGCAGGATCTGGCGTCCGCCGATATCGAACTCGGCCAGCGGGAGGGCCGGATCCGTCTGCTGCGCAAAGCCTTGGTGGGGCAGGCGAGCGAGCCTTACGATCACATCCTGGTCGATTGTCCTCCTTCACTAAATCTTCTGACCGTCAATGCCATGGTCGCTGCCCATTCAGTTCTCGTTCCCCTTCAGAGCGAATTCTTCGCGCTCGAAGGTCTCTCGCAACTCATGCTGACATTGAAGCAGATACGGCAGTCCGCAAATCCGGCTCTCAGAACCGAGGGCATCGTTCTGACGATGTATGACGGTCGCAATCGCCTGTCTCAGCAGGTCGAGCAGGACGCCCGGGATGCGCTTGGCGATCTCGTGTTCCGGACCCGCGTCCCTCGGAACGTGCGCATCAGCGAGGCGCCGAGCTATGCGATGCCGGTTCTAGACTACGATCCCGTTTCGAAAGGCAGTCAGGCTTATCTGGCGCTGGCCGAAGAGCTTTTGGAACGCAACGCCCCAATTGCGGCATAGGTAAATAAGATGAGCAAAAACAGAGGCTTGGGCCGGGGCCTGTCCGCGTTGATGGCGGAGGTTCCGGTTGATGAAGATACAGCGACCGGGTCGCCCGAGAAGGTTCAAACGGCCGACCGGACCGTTCCGATCGAAGCAGTCGAGCCGAACCCAGACCAGCCCCGGAAAGATTTCAAGCGTGATGCCCTCGAGGATCTCGCAAGTTCGATCCGCGCGAAGGGCATCCTTCAACCGCTGATCGTCCGCCCAAGCCCGCGAGCGTCCGGAAAGTTTGAGATCGTCGCAGGCGAACGCCGTTGGCGCGCCGCGCAGCTTGCGAAGCTTCACGAGGTCCCGATCATCGAGCGGGAGCTGGACGACCTTGCGGTGCTCGAGATCGCGATCATCGAAAACGTTCAGCGCGCGGACCTGAACCCAGTAGAGGAAGGGTTAGGCTACCGTGCCTTGATCGACAGGTTCGGACATACGCAGGAGAAGCTCGCAAGTTCGCTTGGCAAGAGCCGCTCGCATATCGCCAACTCGATGCGCCTTCTGAACCTTCCCGACGAGGTTCTTTCGATGGTGCGGGATGGCTCGCTGACGTCTGGCCACGCCCGCGCTTTGATTACCGCGGACAATCCTGCGGAACTTGCGCGGAAGGTGATCGCCAAGGGCCTGTCCGTGCGCGAAACGGAACGGCTTGCAAAGGCCGAGGCGCCTGCCAAGCAGAAGGCGCGTTCCTCTGCCAAGGTCGAGAAGGATGCCGACACCCAGGCGCTGGAATCCGACCTGTCTGCCAACCTCGGGCTGAAGGTCGACATCCGACATCAGGATGGCGACGGGGGAGGGTCCTTGACGCTGAACTATCGCAATCTCGACCAGCTGGACGCTCTTTGCAGGATCCTCAGCTCGGCCCCCCTGGGCGAGTGAGGATGAAGAGGGCACCGATTGCCATGAGGCTGCCCTGTAGAGCGATGGCGTAGGCCGGCAGGCCGATGATGATCGAAAACGCGAGTACGGCCAACATCGAGCCGATCGCGAAGGCCTTGGCGCGCCTCGAGATCGCGCCATGTGCCTCCCAGTTCCGTATCGGTGGTCCGAAGTGCCTGTGCTCCGTCAGCCAGCGGTGGAGGCGCGGGGAGGAGCGGGAGAAGCAAAGTGCCGCAAGAAGCAGGAAGGGTGTCGCCGGAAGTAGCGGCAGGACGACGCCGAGGATCGCGAGTATCATCGCGGTCCATCCGGCAAGGATCCACACAGCCTTCATTGCACTATTCCAGCAACAGCTCCGACACCACGCGGTTCAGGACCATGCGGCCAGCTTCTGTGACCGCAAGGCGTGAGCCCGATCGCTCAACCAAGCCATAGCCTTCGAGGTCCGTCAGACGGTTGGCATCCAGCGGACGCCCGGCCATGCTCTCCAGCCTCGTGAGCGATATCCCGTCCCGGAGGCGCAAGCCCATCATGAGATACTCGTTCGCCCGGTCTAGGCTGCTCAGCAAGTGACGGGATTCATGTCGTCCGTCGGGCACGCCGGCAAGCCAGTCCTTCGGCAAGAGCGTTTGTTCCGTCGCGATCCGTTCACCGCCAAGCGTGAGCCGACCGTGAGCGCCCGGACCGATCCCGCCCCAGTCGCCGGCGTTCCAGTAGATCAGATTATGGGTCGAACGGGCGCCGTCACGAGCGAAATTCGACACTTCGTAGGCCTCGAAGCCGTGTTCAGCACAAAGCTCGGCGGTCGCTTCGTAAAGGTCCGCGCCCAGATCCTCGTCCGGAAGACCCTTTAGTCCACCGGCTTGTTTGCGATCCCAGAAGGCCGTGCCCGGCTCGATGGTCAGTTGGTAGAGCGAGAGGTGGTCCGTACCCAGGTCCAAACCGCGCAGGAGTTCGTCCCGCCAGTCGGAGAGGGACTGGCCCTGTCGAGCGTAGATCAGATCGAAGGACACGCGGTCGAACGTGCTCCGCGCCACCTCCAACGCGGCGAGCGCTTCGTCCTTGCTGTGGAGCCGTCCGAGAGCCTTCAGCGATGCATCGTCGAGCGCCTGAACGCCGACGGAGACGCGGTTTACCCCGGCTTCCCTGTAGCCGGCAAAGCGCGCGGCCTCGACCGATGTCGGGTTCGCTTCAAGCGTCACCTCCCAGTCATTGGCCACAGACCAGCCGGCGCGGACAGCATCGAGGATTGCCTGGACGGTGGCAGGCTCCATGAGTGACGGTGTTCCGCCCCCAAAATAGACACTATCAAGGCGTTGGTCGCCCGTCTCGGCGGCCAGACGGGCGATCTCCCGGACGTACGCATCCGCCCACGCCCCATGGTCCACCGTTCGTGTGACGTGGGAGTTGAAGTCGCAATACGGGCATTTGGCCGCACAGAATGGCCAGTGGATATATAGTCCGAACCCGCCTTCGACGATCTCAGCCAAAATGCGCTTTCACCAGCTTTGCGAAGGCGTCCGCCCTGTGGCTGACCTCTGCCTTCCGGTCCGGGTCCATCTCCCCGAACGTCATGGTTTCACCGTCCATGACAAAGATCGGGTCGTATCCATGCCCGTTCTCTCCGCGGGGTGGCCATTCGAGGTGCCCGCTGACGGTCCCTTCGACCAGCGACGTCACGCCATCAGGCCACGCAAGACACAGCGTGCAATGGAACGCGGCGGCGGGGAGGTGCTCCGCGCCCTTCTCCGCACAGGCCTTGCGGACCTTTTCCATCGCCATGGCAAAGTCCCGGCCGTCCGGTGTTTCCGCCCAATCGGCGGTATAGACGCCGGGCTCGCCCCCGAGAGGCTCCACGCTGAGGCCGCTGTCGTCGGCGAGGGCGGGAAGGCCGCTGGCTTCGGCGCCCGCAAGCGCCTTGATCCGGGCGTTCTCGGCAAAGGTCGTGCCTGTTTCGTCGGGCACCGGGAGACCCAGATCCCCGGCGGTCACGACCTCCGTGCCATAGGGCGCGAGAAGCGCGGAGATCTCGGCGGCCTTGCCCGCGTTGTGAGTGGCGAGGAGGAGCCGCTCCGCTCCGATCTTCCGCGCGACGCTCATCGGCCGGTCGCCGCGTTCTGGGCCTTCACCAGCTCGGCGATGCCGCCCTCGGCGAGACCGAGAAGCGCGTCCAGTTCGTCGCGCGAGAAGGTTGCGCCCTCGGCGGAGGCCTGAAGCTCGATCAGGCGGCCCTTGCCGGTCATGACGAAGTTGCCGTCGGTCCCCGCTTCGCTGTCCTCGGCATAGTCCAGATCGGCGACCGGCTGACCGCCGTATATGCCGCAGGAGATGGCGGCGACGTTGTCCGTCATCGGGTCCGTCGTGATCAGCTTCTTGTCCATGAGCTTGTCGATGGCGAGCCGCAGGGCAACCCAGCCGCCGGTGATGGAGGCGCAGCGCGTGCCACCGTCGGCCTGGATGACGTCGCAGTCGACCGTGATCTGGCGTTCACCGAGCGCGACCCGGTCGATGCCGGCGCGCAGGGCGCGGCCGATCAGGCGTTGAATCTCCTGCGTCCTGCCGGACTGACCGTTCTTCGCCTCGCGGCGCCCGCGGGTATGCGTCGCGCGGGGCAACATGCCGTACTCCGCCGTCACCCACCCGAGGCCGCTGTTCCTCATGAAGGGCGGCACGCGGTCCTCGATGGACGCGGTGCACAGCACGTGCGTGTCGCCCATCCGGATCAGGCAGGAGCCTTCGGCGTGGAGCGTGAAGTTCGTCTCGATGCTGACGGGGCGGATCTGGTCGAGGGACCGGCCGGAAGGACGCATGTCTGGGGCTCCTGATGTCTCGCTGGCGCCGCTCTTCTGACACCAAGGCGGCACGGGGGAAACCCCTCGTGCGGCTCCGGATACCTTGCGCCCGGCGACGCGAGACCCCAAGATTCGTGAGGTCATGCCACGCCATATACGGAGGAAATCGACGTCTCATGGGCGACGCATCCACCCTGCTCTCAGAAATGAACGACCGCTCCCGGGAAGTCTTCCGGCGTGTCGTCGAATCCTACCTTGCCTCGGGGGAGCCTGTCGGCTCGCGGACGCTGACGCGCCATCTGACCGAGAAGGTCTCCGCCGCGACGATCCGCAACGTGATGCAGGATCTCGAATATCTGGGGCTGCTCAATTCGCCGCATGTCTCCGCCGGACGCGTTCCGACCCAGCTTGGCCTGCGGCTGTTCGTGGACGGGCTTCTGGAAATGCGCGAGCCGGACGGATCAGACCGCGAGCGGCTCGACGCCACGCTCGGGAACAATTCGCACGATCTCGCTGATGTGATGTCCCGCATCGGGCTTGCGTTGTCGGGCGCGACGCAGGGCGCAAGCCTCGTCCTCGCGCCCAAGCACGAAGCGCCGATCCGACATATCGAGTTTGTTCAGCTCGGCCACGATCGAGGGCTCGTCGTTCTCGTCTTCGCCGACGGACATGTGGAGAATCGCCTCTTCGCGCCGCCGCCGGGACAGACGCCGTCCTCCATGCGGGAGGCAGCGAATTTTCTGAATGCGCTGATCGAGGGCAGAACCCTCACCGAAGTCCGGGGCATGATGGAAAAGGAGATCGCAGCGCGCCGGCAGGAGATCGACGGCCTCGCGAGGGACCTGATCGAAAGCGGCCTCGCCGCCTGGTCCGAGGATCCGGGCGGCTCTTCCGATCGCCTCATCGTGCGGGGCCGCGCACATCTGCTCGGGGAGGGGACGGCACCGGAGGAGCTGGAGCGAATCAAGGACCTGTTCGACGAGCTGGAGCGCAAGCGGGATATAGCCGAGTTCCTGTCCCTGGCGGAGCACGGTGACGGCGTGCGGATTTTCATCGGCTCGGAGAACAAACTCTTCTCACTTTCGGGTTCCTCTCTGGTGGTCTCTCCATATATGAACAACGACCGAAAGATCGTGGGGGCCGTCGGCGTGATCGGACCGACGCGGCTCAATTATGGCCGCATCGTTCCGATCGTGGACTATACCGCCCAGCTTCTTGGGCGGCTGATGGCGGACCGGACATAAGGACTTGGAATGTCGAATTCGGAAAAGCACCAGACGTTGGACGAAATGATGAACGAGACACCGGAAGAGCCCGGGGCCGAACCGCCCCTGGACGCGCCGGCGGATGACGAGGTGGAGACGCTGCGGGCGGAGCGCGACGAGATGCGCGACCGCTTCATGCGCGCGCTTGCCGATGCCGAGAACGCCCGGAAGCGCTCCGAGCGGGATCGCAAGGAGGCCGAGAATTACGGTGGCTCCAAGCTGTCGCGGGATATCCTGCCGGTCTATGACAACCTGCGCCGCGCGGTCGATACGGTGACGGAGGAGCAGCGCGAGGCGAACAAGGCGCTGATCGAGGGTGTCGAGCTGACGATGAAGGAGCTGATCTCGGTCTTCTCGAAGCACGGCATCGTCCCGATCGAGCCCGAGACCGGCGAGAAGTTCGACCCGAACCAGCATCAGGCGATGTTCGAAGCCCCCGTGCCTGACACGAAGGCCGGCGAGATCATCCAGGTGATGGCGACCGGCTTCATGCTGCACGACCGCCTCTTGCGCCCCGCTCAGGTCGGCGTGTCGTCCAATCCGGGCTAAGCGTCCGGATCTGCGAGCGCCCGAAGCTCGTAGACCAGATCAAGCGCCTCTCGCGGGCTCAGATTGTCGGGAGAGATCCCGGCAATCCGCTCGAGAAGCGGCGAGGCTTCGGGGCGCGGGGCAGGAGCCGGCCTTGGCGGCGCCGCCGAGAACAGCGGCAGATCGTCGATCATCGCGCCCGGCTTGTGCCCCGCTTCCCTGTCCCCGGCTTCGAGCCGTTCGAGGACCTCGCTCGCCCGTGCCACGACAGAGGCCGGAAGGCCAGCGAGACGCCCGACCTGAACGCCGTAGGACCGGTCCGCAGCGCCGTCCCGGACCTCGTGCAGGAAGATGACCTCTCCCTCCCATTCCTTGACCGCCACGGTCGCATTGCGCAGCCCCGGCAGCTTCGACGCCAGGGCCGTCAGCTCGTGGTAGTGAGTGGCGAAGAGGGCGCGGCAGCCGTTCACCTCGTGCAGATGCTCGAGCGTCGCCCAGGCGATCGAGAGGCCGTCATAGGTGGCCGTGCCGCGGCCTATCTCGTCGAGAATGACGAGGGCGCGCTCGTCGGCCTGATTGAGGATCGCGGCGGTCTCGACCATTTCGACCATGAAGGTGGAGCGGCCGCGCGCCAGATCGTCCGCCGCCCCGACGCGGGAAAACAGGCTCGATACAAGGCCGATATGGGCGCTCGAGGCCGGAACGTAGCTGCCCGCCTGTGCCAGGAGGGCGATAAGGGCGTTCTGCCGGAGCCACGTGGATTTACCGGCCATGTTCGGACCGGTCAGGAGCCGGATCGTCGCGCCGTCCTCGGCCGTGAGATCGCAGTCATTCGCGACAAAGCTTTCGCCGGAGCGCTTGAGCGCGCGTTCGACCACCGGATGCCGCCCATCCGCGATATCGAACGCGCGGCTGTCGTCGACTCTAGGGCGGGACCAGTTCTCCCCGCGCGCAAGGTCGGCCAGCGCAGCGGCGACGTCGATCTCCGCCAGGGCCCGGGCTGCGGTGCCGATGGCGGGCGCGGCGTCGATGACGGCTTTGCGGAGGGTCTCGAAGATCCGTTTCTCCGTCTCCAGCGCGCGCCCGCCTGCATTGAGGATACGCGTCTCCAGTTCGGAAAGCTCCGTCGTGGTGAAGCGAACGGCGCTGGCCGTGGTCTGGCGGTGGATGAAGCGGCTCGCTTCGGGGCTCGCCCGGAGGCGTTCGGCATGGGCCGCGGTGGTCTCGATGAAGTAGCCGAGGACGTTGTTGTGCTTGATCTTCAGGGACGCGATGCCGGTTGCCTCGGCATACTCCGCCTGCATCCCGGCGATCACGCCACGGCCCTCGTCCCGAAGGGTGCGAGCCTCGTCGAGGTCTGAGTCATAGCCGGGCGCGATCATGCCGCCGTCCCGTGCGAGGAGGGGCGGCTCGGCGACGAGGGCCGCATCCAGAAGGTCGATCAGCTCGCCATGCCCATGGAGAGCGCCGGCCTGCTCCTTGAGAAGCTCGGGCGCGTCTTCGAGGTGCGGCGACAGGGCTTCGCCCTGTGTGAGGCCCGCGCGAATGGCGGCAAGGTCCCTCGGGCCGCCACGGTCGAGCGCGAGTCGCGACAGGGCACGGTCCATGTCCGGCACCTTTCCAAGGGCGCTCCGCAGCTTTTCCGCCCGCCCGGTGTCCTCGCAGAACCAGCTCACCGCATCGAGCCGCGCCGCGATTGTCGCCACGGTGCGGGACGGCGCGGAGATCCGGCGTTCGAGGAGGCGGGCGCCCGGCGCCGTGAGCGTACGGTCGATCGTTGCCAGCAGAGAGCCGTCCCGTCGCCCGTCCGGGCCGCGCACGAGTTCGAGGTTCCGCCGGGTGGCCGCGTCGATCTGCATCGTCTGCGCGCCCGATTCACGAAGCGGCGCGCGCAGGAGCGGAAGCCTGCCGCGTTGGGTGATTTCGAGATAGGAGACGACAGCCCCGAGCGCCCCCAGTTCCGCCCGCCCGAACGTCCCGAACGCGGCCAGATCGCCGACCTTGTAGAGCGCCTTGAGCCGCGCCTCGGCGCCCGAGCTGTCGAAGGCGGACCGGGCGATGGGGGTCAGGGCGGCGCCGCTGTCCTCCACGATCTCGGCCAGTTCGGTCCCGGTGCCGTCCATGACAAGGACCTCGCGTGGCCCGAGCCGGGCGAGTTCAGGACCGAGACGCACGGCGGGGCAGGGCGCAACGCGGATCTCGCCTGTCGAGATATCCGCCCAGGTGAGAGCGCCTTCCCCGCGGATCTCCGTCCAGGCGGCGAGGAAGTTATGCCGCCGTGCCTCGAGAAGCGTGTCCTCGGTCAGGGTGCCGGGGGTCACGAGGCGCACCACGTCGCGCTTCACCACTGATTTGGACCCGCGCTTCTTCGCCTCTGCGGGATCTTCCATCTGCTCGCAGACGGCCACTCGGAACCCCTTGCGGATTAGCGTGAGAAGGTAGCTCTCCGCCGAATGGGCAGGCACGCCGCACATCTCGATGTCGCGGCCGTCATGCTTGCCCCGCTTGGTGAGGGCGATGTCGAGGGCGGACGCGGCGGCGATCGCGTCCTCGAAGAACATCTCGTAGAAGTCGCCCATCCGGTAGAACAGCAGGGTCCCGGGATTGGCGGCCTTCAGGTCGAGATACTGGGCCATCATCGGCGTGATTTGCGCGGTCATCTCGCCTCCATTGCAGCGAGGCGCACCTTACCGCGTCCCGGCTTCCGGTTTGAAGGCATCACACGCGATTTCTGGCTATGTCGGCACGAGATAAGTGCCTTCCCCGACGGCCGATCTGCGGTATGACGGTGGTCCTGAGCACCGATGGGAGGAGCCGGTAGGCCAATGTCGAAATCGAGGATCACGCGCGAAGAGGCACTGACGTTTCACCTCGAGCCGGTGCCCGGCAAGCTCGAAATCAACGCCACGGTGCCGATGACCACGCAGCGGGACCTCTCGCTCGCCTATTCTCCGGGTGTCGCCGTGCCGTGCGAGGAGATCGCGGCGAACCCCGAGACCGCCTACGACTACACGGCCAAGGGCAACCTCGTCGCCGTCATCTCGAACGGTACGGCCGTTCTCGGCCTCGGAAACCTCGGCGCTCTCGCCTCGAAGCCGGTGATGGAAGGCAAGTCCGTCCTCTTCAAACGCTTCGCCGACGTGAACTCCATAGACCTGGAACTCGATACGGAGGATCCGGAGGCGTTCATCGCGGCGGTGAAGCTGATGGGTCCCTCCTTCGGCGGCATCAACCTCGAAGACATCAAGGCGCCCGAGTGCTTCATCATCGAGCAGCGCCTCAAGGAAGAGATGGACATCCCCGTCTTCCATGACGACCAGCACGGCACCGCCGTGATCTGTGCGGCCGGCCTCATCAATGCGCTGCATCTGACCGGCAAGAAGCTGGAGGAGTGCCGCATCGTCCTGAACGGTGCGGGTGCGGCGGGGATCGCCTGCCTCGAACTGATCAAGGCAATGGGCGCGAAGCACGACAATTGCATCATGTGCGATACGAAGGGCGTCATCTACCAGGGGCGCACGGACGGCATGAACCAGTGGAAGAGCGCCCATGCCGCGCGGACCGACCTGCGCACTCTCGAAGAGGCGATGGACGGGGCGGACGTGTTTCTCGGGGTGTCCGTCAAAGGTGCGGTGACACAGCAAATGGTCGCCAGCATGGCGGAGAACCCGGTGATCTTCGCGATGGCGAATCCCGATCCCGAAATCACCGCCGAGGATGCTCACGAGGTCCGACCCGACGCAATCGTCGCGACTGGCCGCTCGGATTATCCCAACCAGGTCAACAACGTCCTCGGGTTTCCCTACCTCTTTCGCGGTGCGCTCGACATCAACGCGACGGCGATCAACGACGAGATGAAGATCGCCTGCGCCGAGGCTCTGGCGGAACTCGCGCGGGAGGACGTCCCCGACGAGGTTGCCATCGCCTACGGGCGCAAGCTCTCCTTCGGTCGCGATTACATCATTCCCACGCCGTTCGATCCCCGTCTGATCTGGCGTGTGCCGCCGGCCGTCGCGGAAGCGGGCATGGCAACCCGTGTCGCCCGCCGCCCCATCGTCGACATGGACGGCTATCGCCACACGCTACAGGCCCGGATGGACCCGACCGCCTCGGTCCTGTCCTCCATCGCGGCACGGGCACGCGCGGCGCAGGCGCGGATGATCTTCGCGGAGGGAGACGATCTTCGGGTGTTGCGCGCCGCGATCGCCTATCAGCGCGCCGGTCTCGGCAAGGCGCTGGTCGTCGGGCGCGAGCCTGACGTCCGGGAGAAGCTGGAGACGGCGGGCCTCGGCGAAGCCGTCCGTGAGCTGGAGGTGGTGAACGCCGCCAACACGCGGCATCTCGATACCTACAAGTCCTTCCTCTACGAGCGGCTCCAGCGGCAGGGCTACGATGCGCAGGACGTCCACCGCCTCGCCGCGCGGGACCGGCATGTCTTCTCGGCCCTGATGCTGGCCCATGGTCACGGCGACGGCCTCGTGACGGGCGCCACCCGCAAGTCGGCCCACGCGCTCCGGCAGATTTCTATGGTCTACGACACGACGACGGCGGCCGGCGTCGCCGGCGTGACGGCGGTTCTTCATCGAGGTCGCATCGTGCTGATCTCGGATACCCTCGTCGCCGAATGGCCGGACGAGAAGGACCTTGCGATCATCGCCCAGCGTGCCGCAGAGGTCGCCCGCGGGCTCGGTCTCGAGCCGCGCGTCGCGTTCGTCAGCTTCTCGACCTTCGGCTATCCCGTCTCGGAGCGGGCCGAGAAGATGACGCTGGCCTCGAAGGTGCTCGACGCAAAGGGTGTCGATTTCGAGTACGAGGGCGAGATGACCGTGGACGTCGCGCTGAACCCCGAGCAGATGCGCGCCTATCCGTTCAGCCGGCTGACCGGGCCCGCGAACGTCCTCGTCGTGCCCGCGCGGCACTCGGCGTCCATCTCTGTCAAGCTGATGCAGGAAATGGCCGGGGCGACCGTGGTGGGCCCGATCCTCGCGGGGCTCGATGCGTCGATCCAGATCTGCTCGACCGGTTCCACCGTGAACGACATCTACAACATGGCTGCCATCGCGGCCTGCAAGATCGGTGTCGCCCCCTAGTCGCCATGAAGAAAGGCCCGCGCCGACCATCCGGCGCGGGCCTGTCCGTCAGGCGCGGCGGGCGGTCAGGACGCGCCCTTGATGAAGGGATTGTCCGCGCCCCAGATCTGCCGGAGGCGCGCGTCGCGTCCGCAGCCCTTGCGATAGCGCTCGTAGGCCACCGATTTCGGCACGGCGAGTCCGACCGACGTCACCGGAAGACGCTCGTCGGACTTGTAGTAATCCTGGTGGTAATCTTCCGCGTCGTAGAACGCGACCTCATCGAGGACCGGCGTCACGATCTCCTTGCCAAGTTCCTGCTCCGCCGCGGCGATCTGCTCCTCGGCGATGCGGCGCTCTTCCTCGTTCCCAACGAAGATGGCGGTGGTGTAGCTCTCGCCCCTGTCGCAGAACTGACCGCCCGCATCGAGCGGATCGACGGACCGCAGGAAGAGATTGATGAGCGTGGCGTAGTCGATCTGGGCCGGATCGTACACGATCCGCGCCGCTTCCCGATGTCCGGTGCCGCCTCGCACCACCTGCTTGTAGGTCGGATTCTCCACCGTGCCGCCGGAATAGCCGGAGACGACTTCGCTCACGCCCTGAACCTTCTCGAAGTCCGCCTCGACGCACCAGAAGCATCCCCCGGCGACGACGGCGGTTTCGGTCTGCTGCGCGAGCGCAGGCCCGGCGAAGCCAGACAGCGCGGCAAAGGCGGCTGCCGCGATTTGCGGTTTGAAGGTCATTGTGTATCTCCCTTTTATTCCTTGTCTCGAAAGATGCGGCCCGGCCCTCCTCACGGCAACAAGTGCGACCTGAAACTCACGCAAGGGTGACGATCACGAAAGAGTTGAAGGCGCCGGCGCAACTCCCTTGCGCGGCTCTGCGTGTCTTAGGGCAAGCCGCTGGCCAGGATGGCCGGGGGTCGACACATAGATCAGGAGACGATCACAGATGATGCGCCTTACAACCATCACCGCAATCGCCACCCTCACCGCGGGCGCCGCGTTCGCCCAGGAGGACATGACCCCCTCCATCACCGCATCCGACCAGCCGCTCGAAAACGGCGTCGTGAGTGCGGAGAGCATCACCGCCGCCGAGAATGGCTGGCTCGTCGTGCACCGCACCGATTCCGAAATGGCACCCGGTCCCGTGGTCGGTCACGCGCCGATCCGCATGGGCACGACCGAGGACGTTGCCGCGATCCTCACCGAAGAGGTCGCCGCAGGCGACATGCTGATGCTCATGGTCCACTCCGAGGCCGGCGGCAACGAGACGGGTATCTTCGAATACACCCTCGGCGCGGAAGAGGATGGCCCGATCCGCGTGGATGGCGACCTCGTCACCACCGTGATCACGGCTGAATAAGAGCTCGACTGAACGTTTGAGCACCCGCGCCAACCTCGGCGCAGCGACGGGGCGGTTCCTTTCGGGGGACCGCCCCTTTCGCATCAGCCCTTCAGGCGACGGTCCCGAGCGGCGAGAAGCTTGAGGCGCAGGGCGTTGAGCTGGATGAAGCCCGCCGCGTCCTTCTGGTCATAGGCGCCCGCGTCGTCCTCGAAGGTGACGTGCGCCTCGGAATAGAGGCTGTGGTCGGACCAGCGACCAACAGTGCGCGCGGACCCCTTGTAGAGCTTCAGACGCACCGTGCCCGTTACGTGACGCTGGGAGCGGTCGATGGCGGCCTGCAGCATCTCGCGCTCGGGCGAGAACCAGAACCCATTGTAGATCAGTTCGGCATAGCGCGGCATCAGCTCGTCCTTCAGATGCGCCTCGCCACGGTCGAGCGTGATCTGCTCGATGCCGCGATGCGCCTCCAGCAGGAGCGTGCCGCCGGGCGTTTCGTAGATCCCGCGGGATTTCATACCGACGAAACGGCCTTCCACGAGGTCCAGCCGGCCGCATCCGTGCTTGCCGCCCAGCTCGTTCAGTTTCGTGAGGATCTCGGCGGGGGACATCCGCTGCCCGTCGATCGAGACGGCGTCGCCCTGTTCGAAGCCGATCTCGACATATTGCGGCTCGTTCGGTGCGTCCTCGGGATGGGTCGTGCGCTGGTAGACGTAATCCGGCGCATCCACGGCCGGATCCTCCAGCACGCGACCTTCGGAAGAGGTGTGCAGAAGGTTGGCATCGACACTGAACGGCGCCTCGCCGCGCTTGTTCTTCGCGATCGGGATCTGGTGCGCTTCGGCGAACTCGATGAGCTTCGTGCGGCTCGACAGGTCCCATTCCCGCCAGGGCGCGATGACCTTGATATCGGGGTTGAGCGCGTAGGCGGACAGCTCGAAGCGGACCTGGTCGTTGCCCTTGCCCGTCGCACCATGGGCGACTGCATCGGCGCCGGTTTCCTCCGCAATCTCGACGAGGCGCTTGGAGATCAGCGGCCGCGCGATGGAGGTGCCGAGCAGGTAAAGCCCCTCATATACGGCATTGGCGCGGAACATCGGAAAGACGAAGTCCCGCACGAATTCCTCGCGCACGTCTTCGATGAAGATGTTCTCGGGCTTGATGCCGAGGAGTTCGGCCTTCTGCCGGGCGGGGTCCAGTTCCTCGCCCTGGCCGAGGTCGGCGGTGAAGGTCACGACCTCGCAACCATACTCGGTCTGCAACCATTTCAGGATGATCGAGGTGTCCAGGCCGCCCGAATAGGCGAGAACGACTTTCTTCGGCGCGGTCATCTTCGGCTTCCTCTTTCCTCGTTGCATCCGGCGGCAGCGGTGTAATGCCGCCCATGGGGCGCGGCAAGGCGGTTTCGGGCGGGCCCCGGCGGTGCTAACGGGGTTTGCATGGACGATTTCATTCAAGGTGCGCAGGCCGCAGAGGCCGCGATGCGGGAACTCTTTCCCCCCACGCCTCTGCTGCGCAACGATTATCTGTCGGACCGGTTCGGTGGTGAGATCCTGCTGAAGCGCGAGGACCTGACGCCGGTGCGCTCCTACAAGCTGCGCGGCGCCTTCAACGCCATGCGCAAGGTACGGCAGGCCGATCCGGGGCAGAACCTGTTCGTATGCGCCTCCGCCGGGAACCACGCGCAGGGCGTGGCGTATGCCTGCCGGCATTTCGGCGTGCGTGCGGTCATCTTCATGCCGGTGACAACGCCGCGCCAGAAGGTCGACAAGACGGTGACGCTCGGCGGCGATCACGTCGAAGTCCGCATGACGGGGGATTATTTCGACGACACGCTGGACGAGGCGCAGGAGTGGTGCGCGGCAGAGGGCGGGCATTTCCTGTCCCCCTTCGACGATCCGGACGTGATCGAGGGGCAGGCCAGCGTCGCGGCCGAGATCCTGAGCCAGATCGAACGCCCTGACGGGCTGATCCTGCCGGTTGGCGGCGGAGGCCTGTCCGCCGGCATCACCCGCTACCTTCGGGCGGAGGCCCCCGAGATCGAAATCCGGTACGTCGAACCTGAAGGTGCGGCGAGCCTCGCGGCCGCCGTAAGGGGCGGCGCGCCCGAGACGTTGAGCCAGGTGGACAGCTTCGTGGACGGCGCCGCGGTCGCGCGGATCGGTGCGCGGCCGTTCGAGGTCCTGTCATCCGTGCGGCCCGATCAGGTCCTGCGGGTGCCTGAAAACCGGCTCTGCATCACGATCTCGGAACTGCTGAACGCCGAGGGGATCGTTCTGGAGCCTGCGGGCGCGCTGTCCGTCGATGCGCTTCGCGATCTTGGCGACTGGGTGCGCGGGCGGCGGATCGTCTGCGTGACGTCCGGCGGCAATTTCGATTTCGAACGCCTACCCGAGGTGAAGGAACGGGCGCAGCGCTATGCGGGTCTCAAGAAATACCTGATCCTGCGGATGCCGCAGCGCCCCGGCGCGCTCAGGGACTTTCTCGACCTGCTCGGCCCGGAGGATGACATCGCCCGCTTCGAGTATCTCAAGAAGTCCAACCGCAACTTCGGCTCCGTTCTCCTCGGTATCGAAACCACCGACCCCGCCAATTTCGAGCGCTTCTTCGAGCGGCTCGCCGGCAACGGTCTCGTCTGGCGGGACATCACGAATGACGACACGATGGTCCAGTTCGTCATCTGAGCGCGCGGCAGAGTGCCGGATCAGGCGGCGGAACTGCGCAGCAACTCCTCCCTCAGGGCTTGCCGCGCGGTATCGAGCGCGGCGAGGCAAGGCGCGACGTGGCGCCGCGCTGAAGTGCATTGCCTATACGCATCCCGCTCCCCGGCCGAGGCCAGCTTGATCACCTCGGTCAGGCCGAGATTGAGCGCGGACCCCTTCATGGCGTGGAACAAGAACGCCAGATCTTCGTCCGGCGCCGTTTCCAGCTGGTATGCGCGGTTGTCCAGATCCGCGAAAATATCCGGCAAGAGGCCCTCGAACAGGTCCTGCCCCAAGTCCCTGCGCAGGTCCGAAATACATTCCCAGTTGATCATCCACGGTCCCCGTTCAGCCGCCCCCCACAGGTCGAGGAAGATCGCGCCGAGGTATGAACGAGTGGTTTCCGCCCGCGCCGGGATGCTGAGCATTCTACCTTTCACCCGCGATTAAGGTGGATGTGGAAGGACTCGGTCCATCGAAAGGATCGGGTCGTGCAACCTTCCATAGAGATTCGGGCCGATGCGCCTGCACTGGGGACGTCCTCCCCCGCCTGCGTCCTCGTGGTGGACGACGATCCGATCCAGCGCCGGATCCTGTCCTCCATGCTGACGCGATGGGGCTACGACGTGCGGGAGGCCGACAGCGGCGAGGCAGCGATCGAGCTCTGCGATGACAGGGCGCCGGACATCGTCGTGAGTGACTGGATGATGCCGGGGATGGATGGCACCGAGCTGTGCCGCCGGTTCCGCGCCCGGGAAGGGGTGTCCTACGGGTACTTCGTGCTTCTGACCTCGAAGACCGAGGCGCACGATGTCGCGGAGGGCCTCGATGCCGGGGCGGACGATTTCCTGCTGAAACCGGTGGAGGCGACGGAACTCAGAGCGCGCCTCAATGCCGGGCACCGGATCCTGGAGATGGAGCGGGAGCTGACGCGGAAGAACGCCCAGCTCGAGAGGACGCTGGCCGAGATCCAGGCACTGAACAAGGCCCTGGATGACGACCTGATCGAGGCGAAGCGACTCCAGCAATCTCTGGTGACGGAGCGGTACAGGGAATTCGGAACTTCCTCCGTCTCGCTCCTCCTTCGGCCGAGCGGGCATGTCGGGGGCGATCTCGTCGGCGTGTTTCCCACCGGCCCCGGCTGCATCGGGCTCTTCGCAATCGACGTGGCGGGGCATGGCGTGACCTCGGCGCTCATGACGGCGCGTCTCGCGGGGTATCTCTCCGAAACGGCCACCGATCATAACATCGCGATGCTGCAGGACGAGAATGGCCGCCTGAAGGGTCGTCCGCCTGGGGAGGTGGCCGCGCTTCTCAATTCGATCGTTCTGAGGGACCTCCAGACTGAGATCTACTTCACCTTCCTCTACGCGGAGATCGAACGGGCGAGCGGCGCGCTCCGCTTCGTGCAGGCCGGGCATCCGCATCCGGCGATTCTGCGCGCCGGCGGCGAGATCGAGTTCATCGGCGATGGCGGCATTCCCGTCGGCCTTCTGCCGGACGCGGATTTCTCCGAAAGCTCCGCGCAACTCGAGCCGGGCGACCGGCTTCTCCTGATGTCCGACGGCATGACGGAGCGGGAGGACAGTTCCGGCAGGCCGCTCGAGGAGGAGGGCATCGCCAGGCTGATCAGGCTCAATGCGGCGCTGACCGGGACGTCCTTCCTGGAGGCGCTCTACCGGGATCTGGGCGAGATCGGGAACGGCGATTTCGCCGATGACGTCTCGGCGGTTCTTTTCGAGTTCGGCGGGCCGGACGAGGCGCCGTGATCCTCAGCCCGCCAGCCCCGCCTTTCCCAGGTGCCGGGCGAGGAAGCTGCGGTCCCCGGGATTGTCGAGCGCGCCAACCGCATCGCGCAGCGGCACCCAGAGCGGTACGTGGTCTGGTTCCGTCGGCGGGCCGAGGCACCGACCGGGACGCGCAACATAGACGTGGCAGAGCTTCTCGGCGTGGAACCCGTAATCGGGCATCCAGACGAACCGGCGAAAGGCCCCCAGACGTTTGGGACCGGACAGCGACCAGCCGGTTTCCTCGAACACCTCGCGATGCAGCGCGCGCAGGGGGGACTCTCCCGGATCGATCCCGCCGCCGGGCAACTGGATCTCGTCCGTCGCGGTCAGAAGGACCTCCCGTCCCCGCACCAGAACCGCATAGGCGCCGGGGCGCAGGCGGTACGTCGTGCCGCGCACGGGCGGCCTGCCGTATCTCGGGATCATCGCGCCCCCTTTCGCCCGAACGTTGCGGGCCCTACATGGACTGCGATATGCCACCCCCCGGCAAGCAGGAAAACCCATGACCATCGGCTCGCAAATCGCGTGGGACGATACCGTTCTGCCCTTTCAACTCGACCGCTCGGATATCCGCGGGCGCGTCGCACGGCTGGACGGTACGCTCGACCAAGTCCTGTCCAAACATGATTACCCGCCCGCCGTGGAGGCGCTCGTCGCCGAGATGGCCCTCCTGACGGCACTGATCGGCCAGACGATCAAGCTGCGGTGGAAGCTCTCCCTCCAGGTGCGGGGCGACGGGCCGGTGCGTCTCATCGCGACGGATTACTATGGCCCGACCGAAAGCGGACAATCCGCCCGGATCCGCGCCTACGCTTCCTACGACAAGGAGGCGGATCTCTCCGGCGAGCCGTTCGACCTCGTGGGCAAGGGCTATTTCGCGATCCTCATCGACCAGGGGCAGGGCATGACGCCGTACCAGGGCATCACTCCGCTCGCCGGCGATTCGCTGAAAGCCTGCGCAGAGACTTACTTCGCCCAGTCCGAGCAGCTTCCGACCCGGTTCGAGCTGACCTTCGGCCGCTCCCGCGTCCCGGGGCAGGGGGAAACGTGGCGCGCCGGCGGCGTGATGCTTCAGCACATGCCGAAGGCCAGCCCCCATGTCACTGGCGAAGGCGGCAGCGGCGAGGAGGGCCTGCTGTCCGCCTCGGACATCGTGGACGGCGATGAGGGCGAGAACTGGACCCGCGCCAATATGCTTCTCGACACGGTCGAGGCGATGGAGCTCGTCGGGCCGCAGGTTCAGCCGACGGACCTTCTGGTCCGGCTGTTCCACGAAGAGAGCCCGCGCGTCTATGACGGTCAGCCCGTCACCTTCGGCTGCACCTGCTCGAAGGAGCGGGTCCGCACGTCCCTGTCCATCTACTCCGCCAAGGACATCGCGACGATGACCACGGAGGAGGGGATCGTGACTGCGGATTGCCAGTTCTGCGGCGCGCATTACGAACTCGACCCCAGGACGCTCGGCTTCGAGGCCGAGGAGGCACCCGATGACGGCGAGGGCGCCTGAGGCCACGGATCCGCTGCGGACCGCGCTCTCGCGGTCCGGGCGCCCGTCCTCCGACTACGATCTGAACCCGGATGCCGTACGGCCGGCCGCGCAGACCGTCCGGCCCGCCGGCGTCCTGATCGCGGTGGAGGGAGCTTCGGGGGCGGAGCGCGTCTGGCTCACTGCGCGCTCGCCGATGCTGAGGCACCATCCGGGGCAGATCGCGTTTCCGGGCGGCAAGGTCGATCCGGGCGATGACGGGCCGGTCGCCGCGGCGTTGCGCGAGGCGCGCGAGGAGATCGGATTGCCCGAGGACGCGGTCGAGATCGTCGGCACGATGCCCGAGCATCTCACCGTAACGGGGTTCTCGATCACGCCTGTCCTCGGCCGGATCCGCCGGAGTTTCGTGCCGCGCGCCGAACCGGGGGAAGTGGCCGAGATCTTCACCGTCCCGCTCGCCCACCTTGCAGATCCCGCGCGCTACCGGGTGGAGTGCCGGACGTGGCAGGGGAAGTGGCGGCATTATTACGCGGTGCCGTTCGGGCCCTATTACGTCTGGGGTGCGACGGCTCGGATCTGCCGGGCGCTGGCTGACAGGATGACGCCGTGAGCCCGCGCCTCGATGCGGACTGGCTGACGGATCCGGCCCTCCTGGCGGTGACGGGTGCGCTCGAGGCGGCGGGGCACCGCGCGCTCCTCGTCGGCGGCTGCGTCAGGGACGCACTGATCGGGCGGCGCGGCGGGGACGTGGACATCGCGACCGATGCGCGGCCCGAAGAGACGGTGCAGGCCCTGGAGGCGGCCGGGCTGAAAGCTGTGCCGACGGGATTCGAGCACGGCACCGTGACGGCCGTTGCCGAAGGCCGCGGCTTCGAGATCACCACCTTCCGGCGCGATGTCGAGACGGACGGGCGGCATGCCCGGGTCACCTTTTCCGGCGATCCCGCGGATGATGCGGCGCGCCGGGATTTCACCATGAACGCGCTTTATGCGACCCCCGAGGGGGACGTGCTCGACCCGCTCGGAACGGGGCTCGATGATCTGGCGGCCCGGCATGTGCGGTTTGTCGGCATCGCGTCCGAGCGCGCGCGGGAAGACTACCTGCGCATCCTGCGCTTCTTCCGGTTTCATGCATGGTACGCGGATCCCGCCGGCGGGATGGATGCCGACGCTCTCGATGCCTGCGCGCGCCATGCCGAGGGGCTGGAGGGCATATCCCGCGAGAGGATCGGCTCGGAATTCATGCGTCTCCTCGCCGCGCCGGATCCGGGCCCCGCGGTGGCCGCCATGGCCGGGTGCGGCGCGCTCGGGAGGATCCTGCCCGGCGCGGATCCTGAAGCGTTGCCGCGGCTCGTGCATCTCGGCGAGTGCGATCCGATCGTACGTCTTGCCTCCCTCGGCGGGGAGGACGTGGCCGATCGGCTCAGGCTGTCCAAGGCGGAGAGCCGACGGCTCCGCGCGATAACGGATGCCGCGCGGGAGGAGGAGCGCCCGGCCGCGCTGGGCTATCGGCTCGGCGCCGCGGACGGACTGTCCGCCCTCCGGCTCCGCGCGGCCCTGATCGGCACGCACCCGGCGCCGGGCAGCGAGGCAGCGGTGAGCGGAGGCGCGGCGGCCCGGTTTCCCGTCACCGCGCGGGACCTGATGCCGGCCTGGGAGGGCCGCGCCCTCGGCGAGCGGATCGCCGAGCTGGAACAGAGATGGATCGACAGCGGCTTCGCCCTCTCCCGCGAGGCTCTGCTTGCATCGGGGGAAGGTTAGGCGCCATGTCCCCCCGGCGGGCGCGCGCTACATCAGCGGCTCTCCGCAAGACACTCCCAGCCACGAGACGTG
The DNA here is from genome assembly GCF_003390865.1 of Tropicimonas sp. IMCC34011. GTDB lineage: Bacteria > Pseudomonadota > Alphaproteobacteria > Rhodobacterales > Rhodobacteraceae > Tropicimonas_B. The sequence continues at coordinate 15,532 of NZ_QMEJ01000003.1, read as the reverse complement.
TTCGCCGTGTTCCGCTATTTCGAGACCCTGATCGACCCGTATCAGTCCTCCGATGAGACCGATACGCCACCGAAACGGCTCTGGCCGTTCCTGAAGAGCTATACCCGGCCCTTCAACGGCATCATGGCGGTGGCGACGATCCTGTCCGTGCTGGTGGCGGTCATCGAGGTCGGCCTGATCTGGTACATGGGGCGGCTGGTCGACATGCTGGGCGGCACGGACCCGGGAGAGGCCTGGTCGGAACACGGGACCGAACTGGTTCTCGTCGCGCTCGGCATCCTGACGGTGCGGCCGCTCGTCCAGGGCATCGGCGTTGCGGTCCTGAACAACACGCTCCTGCCGAACCTGACCGCGCTCATCCGCTGGCGGGCGCACAAGCACGTCCTGCGCCAGTCCGTCGGCTGGTTCGAGAACGACTTCGCGGGGCGCATCGCCAACCGGATCATGCAGACGCCGCCCGCTGCCGGCGAGGCGGTCTTCCAGGTGTTCGACGCGCTGACCTACTCCGTCAGCTACCTCATCGGCGCGGCCGTCCTCTTGTCTGGCTCCGATCCCAGGCTCGTCCTGCCCCTGCTGATCTGGTTCGCGCTCTATTCGCTTCTCGTGACGTGGACGATCAGGCGCGTCGGTCCGGCCTCCAAGGCGGCGAGCGATGCGCGGAGCCATCTGACTGGGCGCATCGTGGACAGCTATACGAACATCCACTCGGTGAAGATGTTCGCCCATCACGAGACCGAGCTGAGCTATGCCAAGGATGCGATAGAGACCTCGCGGCGCACCTTCATGACGGAGATGCGGATCATCACGGTCATGGACCTGTCCCTGACCCTGCTGAACGGCCTTCTGATCGTCGGCGTGGTGGGCTGGGCGCTTCTTCTGTGGACCGGCGGGACGGCGACGGTGGGCGTGGTGGCGGCAGCGACGGCGCTGACGCTTCGGCTGAACTCGATGACGGGCTGGATCATGTGGGCCTTGTCCTCCTTCTTCCGCGAGCTCGGCGTCGTGTCCGAAGGGATGGAGACCATCGCGCAGCCGGTGGAACTGACGGATCGCCGCAATGCCGCCCCGCTGTTGCCCGGGCCCGGGAGGATCGCGTTCGAGGGGGTCTCCCATCACTACGGGCGGGGGCAGGGCGGGCTCGATCAGCTCACGCTCAGGATTGCGGCGGGCGAGAAGGTCGGCCTCGTGGGGCGCTCCGGGACGGGCAAATCGACCCTCGTGAAGCTGCTCCTGCGGTTCTACGACACCGAAGGCGGGCGGATCGAGATCGACGGGCAGGACATCTCCCGCGTGACGCAGGACTCCCTTCGGCGCACCATCGGCATGGTGCAACAGGACAGCTCGCTCCTGCATCGCTCCATCCGCGAGAACATCCTCTACGGCCGCCCCGATGCGACCGAGGCGGAGATGCACGCCGCGGCGGCCCGCGCCTTCGCGGACGGGTTCATCCCGGAGCTGTCGGACAGCGACGGGCGCACTGGCTATGACGCGCATGTCGGCGAGCGGGGCGTGAAGCTCTCTGGCGGCCAGCGGCAAAGGATCGCCCTGGCGCGGGTGATCCTGGAGGACGCGCCGATCCTCGTGCTCGACGAGGCGACCAGTGCGCTCGACTCCGAGGCCGAGGCGGAGATACAGGACGCGCTCTACGGCGTCATGGAGGGCAAGACGGTGATCGCCGTGGCGCACCGGCTCTCTACCATCGCCCACATGGACCGGATCGTCGTCCTCGAGGACGGACGCATCGCCGAGGAAGGCACCCATGCCGAGCTTCTCGCGCGGGACGGTCTCTATGCAGGCTTCTGGCGCAGGCAATCCGGTGGCTTCATCGGAACGGACGACGATCCCGACACGAACGGACCCACGCCATGACACCTCTTGCCGATCTCATCCGGCCCTTCACGCCGGCCGATGGAGGTCCGCCCCGCTCTTTGATGGCGTTCATGCGCTGGGCGCTGAAAGGGTCGATGGGCGTGATCGTCGTCGCGGGTCTCGTCTCAGCCCTCGTCGGCACGATGGAGGTCGTCAGCGCGGCCGTGCTCGGCTGGCTCATAGACGGCGCGCTCGTGTCGGGACCGGACGCGGTTTTCTCGGAGCAACTGGGGCTTATCGTCTTCGCCGCGCTCTTCTTCGTCCTTCTGCGCCCGATCGCCTTCGGCGCCTCGGCCGCGGCGAACGCCATCGTCATCCAGCCCAACGTCTTCCCGCTCATCCTGTCCCGCATCAACCGCTACACGCTCGGCCAGTCCGTCACCTATTTCGACAACGATTTCGCCGGCCGCATCGCCCAGAAGCAGATGCAGACGGCGCGCGCGGCGACCGAAGTGGTGAGCGAGATCGTCAACACGATCCTTTTCGCGCTCGCCTCCATCATCGGTGCGGGGGTGCTCCTCCTCGGGATCGACTGGCGGGTGGCCCTGTCCCTGATCGTCTGGCTTGTTGTCTATTTCGCTCTAATCGGCTGGTTCATGCCGCGCATTCGCCTGCGCTCGAAGGACCGGGCGGCGGCGCGGGCCATGGTCTCGGGGCAGATCGTCGACACGATCACCAACATCAAGACCGTGAAGCTCTTCGGGCATTCGGAGCACGAGGACGGCGCTGCGCTCGAGACGATGGACCGCTACCGCACCGATGCGATCTCCTTCGGTCGCCTCTCCTCGGCATTCCGGCTCTGCCTGATGGCTGTGGCGGGGTTCCTGCCGGTCCTTCTCATCGGCGGCACGCTCTGGCTCTGGTCCCTCGGCGGGGCGAGCGCGGGGGACATCGCGGCCACCGGGGCCATCGCCATCCGCATCGCGCAGATGACGGGCTGGGTGTCCTTCACGCTGATGGGGATCTACGCCAATGTCGGCGAGATCGAGGACGGGATCCGCACCCTGACCCCGCCCCACGCCCTGACCGACAAGCCGGATGCCCGGCCGCTTCCTCCGGTGCGCGGCCTAGTCGAGTTCGACGACGTCACCTTCACGTATGGCCGCGGGCCGGGCGCGGGCGGTGGCTTGAAAAATATCTCGCTGACATTGCACGAGGGGGAAAAGGTCGGCCTCGTCGGGGCGTCCGGCGCCGGCAAATCGACCCTCGTGTCGCTGCTCCTGCGGCTCTACGACACCGAACAAGGCGAGATCCGCATCGACGGACACGACGTGCGGGACGTCACGCAAGAGAGCCTGCGCAAGCAGATCTCGATGGTCACGCAGGAGACCGCCATGTTCAATCGGTCCGCGCGGGACAACCTGCTCTACGGCAGGCCGGGCGCGGGCGAGGAGAACATGGTCGAGGCGGCGGACCGGGCCGAGGCGCATTCCTTCATCGGCGATCTGAGGGACTTCAAGGGACGCTCCGGGTACGAGGCGCATCTCGGCGAGCGGGGCGTGCGGCTGTCCGGCGGGCAACGCCAGCGGATCGCGCTCGCCCGCGCCATCCTGAAGGACGCGCCGATCCTCGTTCTCGACGAGGCGACGAGCGCGCTCGACAGCGAGGTGGAGGCGCAGATCCAGACGGCGCTGGAGAGGGTGATGGAGAACAAGACCGTTCTCGCCATCGCCCACCGTTTGTCCACCATCGCTCACATGGACCGGATCGTCGTCATGGAGGAGGGCCGGATCGTGGAGCAGGGCACGCACACGGAGTTGCTCCGTCTCGGCGGGGTCTATGCCGGTTTCTGGGAAAAGCAGTCGGGTGGTTTCCTCGGACTGGACGCAGCGGAGTAAGGCAATGTCGGATCGGATCACCGTAGAGATCGAGCGGCTGGGACATCTCGGCGACGGCATCGCGCCCGGACCTTTCTTTGCCGCGCGGATGCTCCCGGGGGAGGTCGTCTCCGCAGTGCCGGAGGGCTCCCGACTGACGCAGCTTCGGATCGAAACGCCCTCCGCCGACCGGATCGCGGCGCCCTGCCGCCACTACAAGGCCTGCGGCGGGTGTTCGCTGCAACACGCCTCGGATGCGTTCGTCGCCTCCTGGAAAGAGGAGGTCGTGCGAACGGCACTGGCGGCACAGGGTCTGGACGCGCCCTTCCGGGATATCCACGTGGTCCCGCCGAACAGCAGGCGCCGGGCGACGCTCTCGGGGCGCCGCCTGAAGAAGGGAGCCCTCATCGGCTTCCATGCAGCCGCAAGCGATACGGTCACTGATATTCCCGGCTGCCTGATCCTCACGCCGAACCTCCTCGCCGCACGGGCGGCGCTGGCGCAGATCGTCCAGGCCGGGGGGGCGCGCAGCGGGGAGGTCGCCCTGACCGTGATCGATGCGGAGAACGGCATCGACCTGTCCGTCCGCGGCGGAAAACCCCTCGACCGGGACCTGAGGACGGACCTCGCACGGCTCGCCGGGGCCAATGGAATCGTGCGTTTCACGTGGAACGGCGAGCCCATCGCGCAGGAGGAGCCGCCGGTGGTGCGGGTGGACGGGATCGCCGTCACGCCCCCGCCCGGCGCATTCCTGCAGGCGACCGCATCCAGCGAAGCCGCGATCCGGGCCGACGTAGCGGAGGCCCTGGAGGGGGCAGAGCAGGTGGCGGACCTGTTCGCCGGCTGCGGGACATTCGCACTGCCGCTGGCACGGACCGCCGAGGTGATCGCGGTGGAAGGCGAGCGGGCCTCCATCGATGCGCTCGACGCGGCATGGCGGAACGCGAGCGGACTGAAGAAGGTCACCACGATCGCGCGGGATCTGTTTCGCCGACCGCTCCTGCCCGATGAACTTGCGAAGGTGGGCGGGATCGTCATCGATCCGCCGCGCGCCGGCGCCGAAGCCCAGATGAGGGAGATCGCGGCGTCTGACGTTCCGGTCGTCGCCTCCGTCTCCTGCAACCCGTCCACCTTCGCGCGCGATGCCGCGATTCTCGTGGAGGCAGGCTTTCGAATTGAGTGGCTGCGGGTGGTGGATCAGTTCCGCTGGTCCCCGCATGTGGAGATCGTCGCGAAGTTGTCGCGCGGCTAAGCGCTCACTTGCATGTGAACTTCAACGTCAGCGCATTTTCGGTTAGGTTTACCGGAAAATAACACGGGCAGTGGATAGACGAAGAATGATCTTCACGCGGCGATCGATGCTCCTTGCGGGCACCGCGGCCCTCCTCGCGGGCTGCGCAGGCAAGTTCCGGACCTATAACGGCCCGGAAGTCACTCGTGTTCAGCTCTACAAATCGCAGCGGAAGCTGGTGCTCTGGCACTACGACAAACCCCTAAAGACCTACGATGTCGGTCTCGGCTTCAGCCCCGTGGGCCACAAGGTCTACGAGGGGGACGGGCGCACGCCCGAGGGCGCCTACACCATCGACAAGCGCAATCCGAACAGCGCCTTCCATCTGTCCATCGGCATTTCCTACCCCAACGAGCGGGATATCGAGGTGGCGCGGGCGCTCAATCGCTCTCCGGGTGGGGACATCTTTATCCATGGCGGGCCGCGCAAGGGCCGCGATCCCCAGAACGTCCGCGATTGGACGGCCGGTTGCATCGCCGTCTCCGACAAGCAGATGGAACACATCTACGCCATGGTGCGCGACGGAACCCCGATCGACATTTTCCCATGACGTCGCAGGCGGCTACGTCTTGCCCGCCTTCTGCCGCATGCTGCGCATCCTGACCGGGAACGGAAAGGTCGGGCGATGCTCCGGAGCGTCGTCCTGCGTCTTGATCCAGCGCCCGTAACGCCCGGCCAGCGGAGCCGCCGTCGCGCCGTGAAGCACGATGGACATCAGCACGGTCAGGAAGACGACGCGCTGGATTTCCTCGATCCCTGGCACCGCACCGCTCTCTGTCAGAAGCAGCAGGTAGAGGATGGAGGCGAGGCCGCGCGGCCCGAACCAGCCGAGGAACAGCACCGTTGCGGGCGCCATCCTCGTTCCGACAAGGGACAGCGCAACCGGCACCATCCGCAGCACCGTCAACGACAGGATCGCGTAGAGCACGTGCCGCAGCCCGAGCGATTCGAGTTCCGGCAGCAGGACCGCCCCGAAGAGCAGGAAGACGAGCAGCGTCAGAAGCTGTCCCTCCGTCTCGCCGAAATCCTCGACGCCGTCGAGCACGACGCGGGAGCGCGTCCCGACCATTAGCCCCCCGGCAAACGCCGCGATGAAGCCATTGCCGCCCACCAGCTCGGCGGCGGTGAAGGCGATGATGGCGAGGCAGAGGGTGGAGATCCGCACGAAGATCTCGTTCATCCACTCCCGGGCATGGGCCCGCGTGATGAGGAACGTCCCGCCGAGCCCGACACCGAGACCGACGAGCGGGCCGAGGATGAGCTGGCCCAGGATGAAGGACGCCCAGCCCATTGCACCGATCTCGCCGCTGCCGACGCCAAGGTCCTCCACCGCGCCGCCCGCGAAGGACGCGATGAAGAGAAGGGCGGGAAAGGCGATGCCGTCGTTGAGGCCGCTCTCGACGTTCAGCCCCTGGCGAATGCGCTGCGGCACGCGGGCATCCGACACGACGGCCTGTCCCAGGGCCGCATCGGTCGGCGCGAGGATGACGCCGATGAGCAGGGCCGGCCAGAGACCAAGGCTCGGGAAGAGCAGCATCGCTGCGCCCGTCCCGGCCGCCACGGTCAGCGGAAGCCCGATCCCCAGGAGGCGAAGTGGCACGTCGTGTTCGCTGCCGAGGCGGCGCAGGTCGATTCGGGCGGCATCGGTGAAGAGCGCGACCACGAGGGTGAGTTCCGCGACGGTCTGAAGACTGCTGCTCTGGATCTGCGGATCGATCACGCCGAGGACGCCGCTTCCTGCGACGAAGCCAAAGGCGGTGAAAACCATCGGCGCCGTCACCATTCCGGCCTCGGCCCTGCGCGAGATCAGGGCAAAGGCGAGGATGCCGGCGGCGATGACGAGAAGAGCGGTGGTGTCCACTGTTCAGGGCGCGATCAGGCGCCGGTGATCAGCGTCCACCAGATCTTGCCGTTGCGCTCCTGGAACCAGGAGAAGCCGAGGGACCGGGCCTGCGGATCCATGATGACCGACCGCGTATCCGGCTCGGACATCCATGCGGACAGGGTCTGGAGCTCGGTTTCGTAGGTCTCGGAGATGTTTTCGCCGACAAGCTGCCGATTGAAGCCGGCGCGGCGCACCCGGTCGAGCGGGGAGGAGCCATCGGAGCCGAAATGCCAGGGCCGGTTCTGAACGCTCATGTCACGCGAATGGGTGGCGGCGGCGGCGTTCAGCGAGGCGTCGAGCTGAAGCTGCGTCAGGCCCTGCGCCGAGCGGAGCGTGTTGACCGAATCGAGAACCCGGAACTGGATCTCCCCGGCATCCTTTGCGCTGATGTTATAGACGCGAATGCCGTCCGGCGTGGTCGTGTCGATCGGAGCGACAGGGGCGCAAGCCGCAAGAACGAGAGCGAGGATGGTGAGCGCCGGGAATAGTCGCAGCATGGACCTGTCCTGATTGGGCATCAAAATGAGACCGTGATCCCATACCCTTGCCCAACGGAACCTTCAAACGAATCTGCCAGTGATGCGACGTTGGTGGTGGAATGATGCCGACGTGCCAGTATTCGCACCGCATTGACGTGGCGTTAACCTTTGGTCGTTGCCGCATGCGCCCCTCCGCCGTAGACTGACTCGTCCCCAATCAGTCAGGAGGGCTCCCATGTCAGATGAGCTTTCACATCGCCTGTCCCGGCGCGCGCTCCTCGCGGCCGGCCTTGCGACACTCGCGGCCCCGGCCATTGCCCAGAGCACGACCCCGATCGGTGGTCTCAACCCCACCAGCCGCAACCAGTCGTCCTTCATCATGCAAGGCTGGCGGGGGCACTTCAAATCCCTGCGCGGCGGGGCGATCCTGGTCGATACCAAGTCACGCGCTTTGCATTACTGGTCCGCCGATGGCGGGACGTACAAGCTGTATCCCAGCTCCGTCCCCCTGTCCGAGGATCTGACCCGGCTTGGGCGAACATCCGTGGTGCGCAAGGTCGAGGGGCCGTCCTGGTCGCCGACACCGAACATGCGCAAGCGCAATCCCGAATGGCCGGCTCACGTCCCTCCGGGGCCGGACAATCCGCTCGGCACCCATGCGCTCTACCTGTCGTGGAAGTACTACCGAATCCATGGCACGCATGACACGCGCAAGATCGGCCGGCGTTCGTCCAGCGGTTGTATCGGCCTCTACAACGAGCATATCGCAGAACTTTATTCGCTTGTGAGCCCCGGCGCCCAGGTGTTGCTAATTTGACGACATCGACTTCGGGAGGCGCAATTTCGAGCTTTGCGCAATTGCAATGGCGAGGTCGCTCTGCAACAGATTTGGACACGAGGTACTACTTGGGTGCGCGGGCATCCTCACTGACCGTGTCCGTGCGTTAACTGGAGGTTGACATGAAAAAAGTCGCTCTCGCCGCCGCTCTGTCCGTGGCTGCAACCGGTGCGTTCGCTGGCGGTCTCGCCGAGCCGATCATGGAGCCGGAAGTCATCGTTGAGGACACCTCGTCCTCCAACGGCGGCATCATTGTTCCGATCCTGCTGCTCGTTCTGATCGCAGCCGCCGTCTCCAACTCGTAAGACACGGGTTCACGACGTATATTACGGAAGAAGGCGGGGGCATTCCCCGCCTTTTTTCATGTCCGGCGTTCGCCTCGCGGCGCGGGGGCCACGGGATCAGTCGACCCAGCCGCGCAGGTTCTCCTCGATGACCCGGGTCAGCATGTCGAGATGCGCGGCGCCCTCGTTGAGGCACGGCACGTAGGTGAAGCTCTCGCCGCCTGCATGCTCGAAGCTCTCCCGAATCTCCTCGTTGATCTCTTCCAGCGTCTCGATGCAGTCGGCGGAGAAGGCAGGCGCCATGACCGCAATGCGCTTCTTGCCCGCCTTGGCCAGCCGCGCGACCTCCTCGACCGTGTAGGGCTGAAGCCACTCCTCGGGACCGAATTTCGACTGGAAGGTCGTGACCACCTTATCCTTGTCCCAACCGAGGCGATCCCGGAGGAGGCGCGTCGTCTTCTGGCACTGGCAGTGATACGGATCGCCCTGCTTGAGGTAGCGTTCGGGCAGCCCGTGATAGGAGCAGACGAGCACGTCCGGCTGCGTCTCTCCCAATGTCTCGAGCACCGATCCGGCCAGCGCGTCGATGTAGTCGGGCCGGTCGAAATAGGGCGGGACGACGCGCGCAACCGGTTGCCACGTCTCCTTCATCAGGGCCCGGAAAAACGCATCGTTCGCCGTGGCGGAGGTCGCGCCGGCGTAATGCGGGTAGAGCGGGAAGAAGAGGATGCGGTGGCAGCCCGCCTCGGTCATCGCGCGGACCTTGGATTCGGTCGAGGGATTGCCGTAGCGCATGCAGTAGTCGATCATCACGTCATCGCCGTGCGCAGCCTTCAGCCGCGCCTCGATGCCGGCCTTCTGCGCCTTGGTGATCGTCGCGAGCGGGCTCTCGTCCGCTTCGGTGTTCCAGATGGAGCGGTAGGCCTTCCCGGATGTGAAGGGACGCTTGGACAGGATGATTCCCTGCAGAAGCGGCTGCCAGAGCCAGGGCGAATAGTCGATCACGCGCCTGTCGCTCAGGAACTCCGAAAGGTAGCGGCGCATGGAGCGGTAATCGGTGCCGTCGGGCGTGCCGAGATTGGCGATCAGGATGCCGACCTTGGGGCGCTTGACGGGCGGGTGGTCCGCAGGAAGATGCGCCGCGGTGGACGGTGTCATATCGTTCATCGTGTCGAATCCTCGGAGTTGCGTGGCGTCCGCTGTCCCGCGGGCCCGGTATCCTCGCCCGGCATGGCTTCATCATGCAACGCCTCTTCGGCCGTCCCGAGCGCGTCAGCGAGCCGCACCTGCGCGCTGCCGGGCCGGAGTGGCTGCTGCTGGGAGGCATCCGGGCTCCAGCCCGTCAGCCAGACGAGATCGAACGTTGCCGGCAGGCGGCCGTCTGCATCCCGCGGGTAAAGCGCATCGGCGCGCTCGAACAGGGAACGGGGCGGCACGGCCCGGTGGCGTGCGGCAAGGGCGTTGGTCTCTCCCATCGCGCGGAGGTCATGCATCAGCGCGCTCAGGCTGCCATAGCTGACCTTCAGCCGTGTCTGATCGGCCACGGGAAGGGCCAGCCCGGCGCGTTGGATCAAGGCGCCGAGATCCCGGATCTCGCCCATGGGAGCCACGCGGGGGGACAGGCCGCCGGCGATCTCTGCCTCCGCCGCAGCGAGGGCGGTGCGCAGCTCGGTCAGCGTCTCGCCGCCGAAACAGCAGGCGAGGTAGAGCCCGTCCGGTTTCAGGGCGCGGCGCGCCTGGATCATCTGCCCCACCGGATCGTTCGACCAGTGGAGGGACAGGGCGTCGAGGACCAGATCGTGAGCCCCCGACGACAGCGGCAGCGTCTCGGCATCCGCGACGGACATGCTTCCGGGCCGCAGATTGGACCAGAGTTCAGGAAAGGGGGAGATGACGGCAGGCGCTGTAAACGTCCTGTTAACGTCCATCAGTCTTTCATCGGCCTCGTCGGCGACGGCCAAGTGCAGGAAATCGGCAAGACCGGCGCGAAGGGCGCGGTCGCGTCTGAGGGCGAGGGCCGGGCGGTCGGCCAGAAGCGGGCGTTCACTCATGCAAGCGGAGCTAGACATTGCTGGCGCGAATGCAAACCCTCCTGAGCCAAGTCTATCCGCCGCACTGCCTCTGCTGCCCCGCCCCGGTGGCCGACCATGGCGGCCTCTGCGCAGGCTGCTGGTCCGGACTGGAGGTGATATCGGGCGCAATCTGCGAGCTGTGCGGTGCTCCGGTCGGGGGCGAGGAGGAGGCGACCGGCGCGATCTGCGACGCCTGCCTGTCCCTTGCGCGACCATGGGCGAGGGGTCGTGCGGCGCTCGTCTATGGCGGGAGCGCGCGGCGCATCGTCCTCGGTCTGAAGCACGGAGACAGGACGGAACTGGCACGCCCGGCAGGCCGCTGGATGGCCGCGGCCGGGGCGGATCTGCTGAGCGGGGCTCCCCTGATCGCGCCCATTCCCCTCCATTGGACCCGTCTCGCCGGACGCCGGTACAATCAGGCCGCCCTTCTCGCGCAGTCCGTCGCGCGCCACGCGGAAGCAGAGTGCGTTCCAGACCTCCTCACCCGCACCCAGTACACGCCGACGCAGGCGGGCCGCGGCTATGACGGGCGTTTCGCCAATGTGATGGACCGCCTCGCCCTGCATCCGCGACGCGGAGGGGCGGCGGAGGGGCGCGATATCGTCCTCGTCGATGACGTGATGACCTCCGGAGCGACCTTCGCCGCGGCGACGGAGGCCTGTCTCGCCGGTGGCGCGGCCTCGGTTTCGGTGCTGGCGTTGGCAAGGGCCCTCCCCAGCGCCTAAGTAAGACCCAACCAGGACCAGGAAGGGCGACCCATGGCGATTGTCGAAATCTACACGACCCAGACCTGCGGCTTCTGCCACGCGGCGAAGCGGCTCTTGAAGCAGAAGGACGTTCCGTTCACCGAGATCGACGTGACCGGTGACGGCGAGGCGCGGGAGCGTCTGATGGAGAAGGCCGGCGGGCGCCGCACGGTGCCGCAGATCTTCATAGACGGTCAGGGCATCGGCGGCTTCGACGAGCTGGCCGGGCTCGAGCGGGAGGGCAAGCTCGATCCTCTCCTGACGGCTTGAGAGGATGCGCATCGCGCTCCTCCAAACCAACGCGTCGGACGATCCTGCCCGAAACCTTGCCGCCACCCGCGACATGATCGTGGAGGCCGCCAGGGGCGGTGCGACGTTCGTCCTGACCCCGGAGGTCACCAACTGCGTCTCCGCCAGCCGCAGCCGGCAAACCTCCGTGCTGCGGCGGGAGGAGGAGGATCCGACCCTGTCTGCCCTCGCGGCGGCCGCGAAGGAGTACGGGATCTGGTTGCTGATCGGATCGCTGGCGCTGCAATCGGGCGATCCGGACGGACGCTTCGCCAACCGCTCCTTCCTGATCGGGCCGGATAGCAAGGTGCGGGCCCGGTACGACAAGATCCACATGTTCGACGTGGACGTCTCGCCAGAGGAGACGTACCGCGAATCGGCCGGATATCGTCCCGGCAGCGAGGCGATCCTGGCACGGACTGAGATCGGCGCGATCGGAATGACGATCTGCTACGACGTCCGTTTCCCGCATCTCTATCGCAAGCTCGCGCAGGAAGGGGCGGAGATCCTTACCGTCCCCGCCGCCTTCTCTCCCGGCACCGGCCCGATGCACTGGGAGCCGCTCCTGCGCGCACGCGCCATCGAGACGGGGGCCTTCGTCCTCGCCCCGGCACAAACCGGAACGCACAGCGCGACATCGGGCCGGGAGCGGCGGACGCACGGTCATTCGCTCGTGGTGTCCCCCTGGGGCGAAGTCCTGCTCGATGCCGGCACCGAGCCCGGCGTCCATTTCGCCGAGATCGACCTCGCCGCCGTCGCCGAGGCCCGCCGCAAGGTCCCCTCCGTGCACGCAGACGCGGAATTCGACGTGCGGGTCATGGGGGAGAGGCGTTGAGCGAACGGACGGACAGTCTCGCTGTCGCGCTCTTCAGCGAGATCTTCACGGTCGACCAGCTTGCACGGAACCGTCTTTCCCGCGCGATGCCGCGGGGGATGGAACTCAGTCACTTCGCGGTCCTCAACCACCTTGCCCGGCTGGAAGAAGAGCGCAGCCCCGCGCAGCTCGCCCAGTCCTTCCAACTCACGCGGGCAGCGATGAGCAACACTCTGGCGAAGCTGGAATGGGCGGGGCACATCCATGTCCGCCCCGATTGGGAGGATGCCCGGCGCAAGCGGGTCTCCGTCTCCCCTGCCGGTCGCAAGGCGCGGGATGCGGCGCTACAGGCTATCGCGCCCATCGTGGCGCAGGTCGTGGAGGAAATCGGACCGGAGCGCGTGCGTACCGCGTTACCGGTCCTGAGGGAGCTGCGGGAGCGGCTCGGCGCCGGCTGAGCGCCAGGCGGCGCCTCAGATCTGGTTGCGCAGCTTCTTCGCGGATTCCTTGACCGTCGAATACTGGCCCGACGGGCGGAAGCGCCACAGGTAGTCCGGCAGGACAGCTTCCATGGCGGCCGGCTGAATGCCGAGATCGTCGAACCCCATGTGAGTGCCGGACACCACGTTGTCCTGCCGCAGGTTCGCAACCTGATCGTGGGTGATCGGGCCCTTGATCAGCCCGAAGGTCAGCGCTCGCACAGCCCCGAAGCCGCTGGCCATCAGGTTCGCGATGCCGAACGGCACGTTTGCGACGAACCGGTTCTTGCGAATGACGTGCAGCATCTGCTGCATCAGCTCCCGGAAGGTATGGGTATCGGGGCCGCCGAGCTCGTAGATGCCCGGCTTCGCCGTCCCGGAAAGGCCCGCCATCGCAGCGCGAGCGACATCATCCACCCAGACCGGCTGGAACTTCGTATCGCCACCCACGACCGGCAGGACCGGGCCGAACCGCGTCATGCCGGCGAAGCGGTTGAAGAACTCGTCCTCTGCACCGAACACGATGGACGGGCGCAGTATCACGGCCTGCGGCATGTGCTGCAGCACGCCCGCCTCGCCGGCGGCCTTGGTGCGCGCATAGGCGCTGTCCGAGTCTGCCTCCGCCCCGATGGCCGAGATCTGGACGAAGTCCCGGACCCCATCGGCCGCGGCCAGCCGCGCGATGCGGGTCGCGCCCTCGTCCTGAACGGCCTCGAAGGTGTTCTTGCCGGATTCGTCGAGAACTCCGACGCAGTTCGCCACCGCATCGGCGCCATTGAGGGCCTGCGCGACGGAGGCATCGTCCCTGATGTTGCAGAAGATCGGCTCGACCTGCCCGACCACGCCGTAGGTGCGGACGAAGCCCGCTTCCTCCGGTCGGCGGCAGGCGACACGGACGCGCCAGCCTTCCGCGGCCGCACGGCGCGCGATGTATCGTCCAACGAATCCCGATCCGCCGAAGATCGTCACCAGCCTGGTCATGCCGCGCGCTCCATCTGCTTTTGACCGGTTAGGGATTACCGGTAGGCCCGTCGGGGAACAAGTCGCAAGCTTCGTATCTGCGCTGCTCCGCCGCAGCGAAAGATTAGCTCTCAAATCGCCGTTGACAGCCCCCCGCCCTCCTTATAGATCCCCCGCTCACGACACCTGCCCAGGTGGCGGAATTGGTAGACGCGCCAGCTTCAGGTGCTGGTGTCTGTATGGACGTGGAGGTTCGAGTCCTCTCCTGGGCACCAGTTCTTCAGGTAAATCCTTGGTTCTCCTCAGCTTTTTTGAGCTGATCAGAGGCGTAGTACCAAATGGAGTACCAAACGGTTCCCTTCACATTTGTGAAACAGGGCATCTTCTACTTCGCGAGAAAGGTCCCGAACGACCTTCGCGACCAATACACAAGCAGCCGCATCTCCTTCTCGCTCCGCACTCGGAGGACCGCTGTCGCCAAGGCGAGAGCGACCAAGGCCTCCCAGCAGCTCGACGAACACTGGCACTTCCTGCGGATGCAGAACATGGACCTGCCAGGGAAGCACATGTTGCGCATGGGTGGTTACCGCCCAGCGGGACCAGCGAGTGCCGCTGAGCAATCACCGCAGGATGAGCCAGGGATCACACTCAGCGAAGCTGTGGCGGTGTACCTGCGACTCAAGGGAGCGAACCGTCCTGCCACGTTCCATCGCGCTGCAGAGCGCTCCTGCGGCTATGTCATAGACAAGTGCGGTGACAAGGACATCACCGCTTACACGCGATCCGATGCAAACTCCTTCCGGGACGACCTGATCGCCCGCAAGCTATCGGGAAGTAGCATCACGAGGGTCTTCGGCACCGTCCGGTCCGTCATCAACTTTGCCGCTGCAGAGATCGGCATCACGCTGACCAACCCGTTCGCTGGCGTCTACTACGACCGGAAGGCTGGCGTTGAAGAGCGCGAGCCGCTGACCTTGGATGACATTCGGGCCATTCAAGAGAAGTGCCGTGTGAAGGACGACGAGGCTCGGTGGCTGGTCGCTCTGGTGTCCGACACGGGGATGCGCTTGGCCGAGGCGGCTGGTCTTCAGGTTGACGATATCAAGCTAACCGCAACCGTCCAGCATGTGGTCATCAAGGAGCATCCGTGGCGGCGCTTGAAGACCTCAACCAGTGCTCGCCTGGTCCCTCTCGTCGGAGAGGCAAGTTGGGCGGCAGAGCGGATCGTCGCAGCCCAGACGGAAGACCGTTTCGCCTTCCCTCGGTACAACAAGGGCGAGACCACCAACGCGAACTCAGCCAGTGCCGCGCTGAACAAATGGTTGAAACCGCACGTCCCTGAGCGTTGCACCATGCACAGCTTCCGCCACTCAATGCGCGACCGTCTCCGCGCAGTCGAATGCCCCTCGGACATCGTAGACCAGATCGGCGGGTGGCAGACTGAAGGCGTTGGCCATGGCTACGGCAGAGGATACCCGCTGGAGGTGCTGGCCAAGTGGCTGACCGCAGCAGCGTAGCCATGGGATGGTACTACGCCTCTGATCAGCTCAAGAAAAGCTGAGGAGAACCAAGGAGTTACCTGAAGAACTGGTGCCCAGGAGATCGGTCACTCTTGGGTTGTGTTCTCGTTACAGGCCTCACCTCGGCGCTCTGCCTCAGTAAAACAAGGGGTATCCGCATGGGAGAGTCCCCGTCAACAGGCGCGGCGGG